>NZ_AQXF01000002.1 GCF_000375545.1 Kordiimonas gwangyangensis DSM 19435 = JCM 12864 | reverse complement strand
GCAGGCGCAGCAACGCGTCGCGTTGCGATCAAGCGCCAAGGTCAGCGAAGCTAAATCCTGAGCCCGCAACCAATTAAAAGGCCCTGTCACCTCGTGTGGCAGGGGCTTTTGACTTTGTCGCAGGAGCCTGGTGAATGAAACTGTGTTCATACGGAGCGAAGCGGAGTGACGAGGTGCATAGCGACGAGGCTAATCCTGCTCCCGCAACCATTAAAAAGGCCAGTACCCTAAAGGGTGCTGGCTTTTTTATTGGTAGGTGGAGACGGTGTTTGCGAAGCTGGCCGCAGGCCTATGAGCACGCCGGTTCGGCCGGAAAGGCATTGCTAAGCAATGGCTTGGAGGCAACGGCACAAAGCGTAGCAACTGCCGGTAAATCCTCAGACCAAAACCACCGAAGAGCGAAAGCCTATCACATCGTGTGGCAGGGGTTCTTTGTTGTCTGGGGGCGCGGGTTTGCCATCTTTTGCGGCGCTTCCATCCCATTCCGGCCCCGTTTCCAGACATCAATAAGCCGCAATTCTGGTGTTCGCTTATCAGTGAATAGTTGCATTGGAAGGCCGTGCCCGAAAGCGGGCTGGTTGCAACAAAGGGACGCTATATGCAGGGTAACACGCCGGACACCGGACCACAGACCGATGATAGTAAAGCCGACCGCGGCGACAGGATTTTCCTTTTAATTTCATGCGTGGGTGCCTTCGCGCTCATCTTTCTCGTTGGTGCCTTATCTGTTGTGGCGGGTTACTTCCCGGGGCCGGCGATTGAACGCGCCTATAAGGGCGGCATGGCCTGGTATGATAAGCTCACCCACCAGCAGAATGTTTATGATACCGACCTTTGGGTCGCCGCCAAGACTGACGGCAAGGGCGTTACCCGCATTGACCGCGCGCGGATGCAGGCGGGGTATACGCTTTATACCTCCGGCGATGCGCCAGCGGCTTACCTGATTGATGAAGAGGGCGCGCTCGTGCACGAGTGGCGCTTGCCGTTCAGCAAGTTCCATGAAGCGGGGGACGGTGGGCCTGAACATCCGCAGCCGGATGAATTTGTGCACTTTCGGAACGCGCGGGTGCTGCCAAACGGCGACCTGATCGCGCTTTATGAAGGCACGGGCGACACGCCTTATGGCTATGGTCTCGTGAAAATTGACAGCGCGTCCAATGTCATCTGGAAGTATGCCGGTCGTGCGCACCACCAGTTTGATATCGCCCCTGACGGGCGCATCTATGTGCTGACGCATGCCATCGCCCAGGAGGTGATGCCGGTCTACGCGAATTTGGAGACGCCAAGGATTGATGACTATCTCGTCACCCTGTCGCCGGACGGCAAGGTGCTCAATAAAGTCGATCTGCTGCAGTCTTTCGCCGATTCATACTACCGCCAGCTTGTGTATACGGTTTCTGCCTTCTCGCGCGCCGATCCGCTGCATACCAACACGGTGGAATACATTGACGCGGCGAAAGCAGTGAACTTCCCGTTCGGCAAGGAAGGGCAGGTGCTGCTCTCGTTCCGGGAAACGCATTCGGTTGGTGTGGTGGACCCTGAAAGCGGTGCGCTTGAATGGCTCACGCGCGGGCCGTGGATCGGCCAGCACGATCCGGACATCCTGCCAAATGGCAACATTCTGATGTTCGATAATTTTGGCAACTTCGGCAAACCCGAAGGCCGGTCGCGGGTGATTGAGTTCAACCCAGCCACCACAGAGATTGTCTGGCAATATGCTGGTACCGCAGAGGACCCGCTTTTGAGCGCGATCCGGTCTGACCAGCAGCGCCTTGCGAACGGCAACACCATGATTACGGAATCGTCCGGCGGCCGCATCGTTGAGGTCACGCCATCGGGCGACGTGGTCTGGGAATTTGTCAACCCGGTGCGGGGTGGCGACAAGGGCCAGAAATTACCGATTATCGCATGGTCTATGCGGCTTGACGCCGGGGCGTTCGATCCCGCCGTTCTCAGAGGGGAGAACACCGTCAACACTATGGAGACTTCACAATGAAAAAGTTTTCAATGCTTCTGGCCGCAGTGGCCACACTTGGGATTACCGCCTCAGCGCAGGCCTATGTCGGGCCCGGTGCAGGCCTGAGCCTGTTGGGCGCGCTGTGGGCGCTGCTCGTAGCGATTTTTGCGGCGGTTGGTTTCATCCTCGCGTGGCCGATGCGTAAATGGCTGCGCAAACGCAAAGCGCAGCGGGCGGCGAAAGAGGACGCTGTGAGTGCAGCATCTCCTGAAAGTCATCCGCAGCAGGGGGCTTAAGGGTGGAATTCCTCGATTTCCCTGCGCCTTTTTTGGCTGCCGTTGATGGTGGAATGGCATCCGTGTTGCCTGCGCTCGCGCGGCTGGCCTTGTGGGCGCTGCTGGCCTCCATCATTACAATGGAGCTTTATCGCCTGCTGTCGCCACAAAAGAAGATTGCGGAACTCAAGGCCCGTTTTGCAGAACGTAAACAGGCGCTCGACAGCTTTGATGGTGATTTTGAAGAAGCATGGCCGATGATGCGCGGCATGTTGGGTGCGGCCTTCATGAGGGTGGGCATCGTGCTGCCCGGCACGCTGCTGGCTGCTGTGCCACTCCTCTTGCTGCTCATATGGGTTGATGGCGCTTATGGGCGCGTGGAAGTGCTGCCCTTCGGCCCCGATTGGGCACGGGGATGGGAGATCAGCTTCATCGCAGCAATGATCATCTTTTCCCTCATCTACAAACATGTCAGGCGTATTCAGTGAGTGACAGTATCGAAATTGACGGCTGGAACGACCGGCTTGGTGGTTTCATTGAACGTTACCCCGGCATGGCCACGTGGCTTGGCAAAATGGAAAGCCGGGTCATGCGGGATGAGCTTGATCAGATTGGCATCGACCGGCCCATCTATATCGCTGGTGTGGCGCGTGCTGGCAGCACCATCCTCCTTGAGATGCTGGCCCGGCACGATGAGACTGTCAGCCACCGGTACCGCGACTTTCCGCTGGTACAGGCGCCGGTCGTCTGGTCGTGGTTTGTGGACCGGGCCGGTCGTAAGGACGATGTCGCACGCGAACGTGCTCACAAGGACCGCATCAAGGTAACCCCCGAAAGTCCGGAAGCGTTCGAAGAAATCCTGTGGATGCAGTTTTTCCCCCATGTGCATCAGATCGGCCGCAGCGCGGTGATGGATGCTGGGCTGCAGGCTGACGCGTTTGAGGCTTACTACCGGGATCATATCCGCAAGATTTTGCACCTGCGTGGCGGGCGGCGCTATCTGGCCAAGGGCAACTATAATTCCACGCGGCTGCCTTACCTCAGGCACCTGTTTGCCGGCGCGCGCTTTCTTGTGCCTGTGCGGCATCCGGACTGGCATGTGGCGTCGCTGATGAAACAGCACCGGCTGTTCATGGATGCGGCGGACAAGGACCCGCGCATTACCGACCACCTGCGCCGCAGTGGGCACTATGAGTTTGGCCCCTCGCGGCGCGCGATCGACCTGGGTGACGGCAAGGCGGAGGAAATCCACCACCTTTGGCAAAAGGGGCAGGAGGCTGAAGGATACGCGCTTTACTGGGCGTCCGTATATGGCCATATCGCTGACCAGCTGGAGGCTGACGCGGAGCTGAAGGCCGCGACAGGCATCGTGCGCTATGAGGATATGTGCAAGGCGCCTGATGCCACCATGGCTGCCGTGCTTGATCATGTGGGCCTCTCGCATGGCACGATTCCTGACGAAGCGCGCGAGACTGTCAGCGCGCCAGAATATTATGAGCCGGAATTCACGGCCGACGAGCGTGCGGCCATCAAGCGTCAGACCGCCAATGTGGCCGCGCAATTTGGCTATGGCTGAGCCGTTTATCCTGACTTGCGTGTGCCGGGTTCAGGTGTTAGCTTCCCTGCCATAACAACAAATTCCATATCGTACTGAGCAGACCGGACGAGCTTGAAACATGTGACTGATGGGTGAGTTTTCCCATGAGGCGATTGTTTCTGACGGCTTTCGGCCATGCTGCCAATGTTTTGCCCTGCAGCTGGTGTTGCCCCTGTGGCCGTCCGGCAATCTGACAACTCCGCATGGAGACAGCAGGGAGATAAACCATGCCCAGTATTCGTTTTGCCGCCGCGATTGTGGCTGCGGCCCATCTATCGCTGGCGCTACCGGCATTTGCCGCGCCGCCAGAGAATTTCAAAAACCGTGTTGAAGGCCTCCTTAATGAGTTTGGCGCGCCCGGCGCGACTGTTGCCATTGTTGAAGATGGCAAGGTAACCATGGCCAAGGGGTTTGGCGTGCGCAGCCTTGAAGCCAAGGGCGGCGTGGACGCGGACACCATTTTTGCCACCGGCTCCACCGGTAAGGCCTTCACGTCCGCCGCGCTTGCCATTCTTGTCGATCGCGGTCAGCTCAAATGGGATGACCGGGTGATCGACCACATGCCCGACTTCCGCATGTATGACGCCTGGGTCACCCGTGAGATGACGGTGCGTGACCTTCTGGTACACCGTAGTGGCCTTGGTCTTGGTGCCGGTGACCTTCTGTTCCTGCCGCGCAGTGACCTGTCGCGCGCGGAAACGGTCAGGCGGCTGCGTCATATCAAGCCAGCGACGAGCTTCCGAAGTGGCTATGCTTACGATAACGTGCTTTATATGGTCGCCGGTCAGTTGATTGAGGAAATCACTGGCGAGACGTGGGAAGCGTTTGTGCAGCAGAATATCTTCGACGCGCTGGGCATGGGCAAATCCACGGTCAGTGACGCCGCCTTCACCAAAAGTAAAAACCGCGCACGGCCGCACGCGCGCCTGAATGGCCCGATCCGCGGCATGGGAGACCAGGTGCCGCTTGATGAAACCGCGGCCATCGCGCCGAACGCTGCGCCAGCGGGTGGTCTAGCCATCAGCGCCAACGATATGAGCCAATGGCTCCTGACCCAGCTCGCGCATGGGCAAATGCCGGGTGGCGACAAGCGCCTGTTCAGTGAAGCGCAGTCCGCCGAGATGTGGTCGCCTGTTGTGGTTATACCGACGGGGCCACGGGCAGGTGAGTTTGCGCCCACGCTACCGATTTTCCGCACCTACGCCCTCGGCTGGACTGTGCAGGACTATCGCGGTGCCAAGCTGGTGTGGCATGGCGGTGCTGTGTTTGGATCCCTCACTGCCGTTGCACTGTTGCCGGACCAGAATGTGGGCCTCTTTATCGCGGTGAACAGTGAAGAAGGCGAGCTTGTTCGCGGCCTTTTGTATGAGCTTCTGGATCATTATCTTGATGCCCCTGCTGACACGTGGCCTGAGAAGCTGCATGCCATGAAGAAAGCCCGTCAGGAAGCGGCGGTGAAAGTTGTGCAAGGGCCTGAGGCTGAACTGAAGGATGTTGGGCCTTCCCTTGATGCTGCGGGATACGCCGGCGACTATAACGACCCCTGGTATGGCACGATCAATATCCGGGACGAAGGTGGCAAGATTGTTGTCAAATTCCCGCATTCGCTGGGGCTTGAAGCAACGCTTGAGCATTACCAGTTCGAAACCTTCAAGACCAAGTTCAATGACCCGGGCATGGAGCCCGCGTTTGTAACCTTCGCGCTGGATGCAAACGGCAAGGTCAGCCGCATCACGATGAAGGCGGTCTCCCCGATCGCGGACTTCAGCTTCGACTATCATGACCTGCTGTTCACGCCTGTGGCCGCAGAATAAGCATAAAAAAAGCGGTGGGCCAGCTTGGCCCACCGCATGACACTGACGGGACAATGTCTAGTGAATTGTTCCGACCGGTATATCGAGACGCACCTTATAACGTAGTATGTCGCCCCACGCCTCCTCGAGCTTGAGGAGCGCGCCGGTGCGTTTATCCATCCAGAAGGTCGACTGGCCTTTGCCGTCGTGATCGATACGCAGCATCCAGGCCTCAATCGAGTTGCCTTCCTGTGTCGTGAGTGTGTCTGAACCGACGACTTTGTATGTGTACGCCTTAGGCGGTGTTTTGGAGCCCGGGTGATAGAAGGGCATCGCAAATTCCTTGCCTTCGCCAAGTGGCAATAGGGCAAGGGTTTCCATGTCCAGTTCCCAGTTATAGCTTGTGGCTTCATCAGGCATGCTGAAGTCCGCTACCGCATTCCCGGCGACGTCCGGGTCACCCATGATCTTGCCGTCGGTGTATTTGAAGGCGCGGACTGTTTTCTCATCGCCAATGACGGTGCGGTGCATGATGGGGGTGAAGTCCTTGAGGTGCACAAGGGAATATAGCTCACGCTTGAAGCGCGGGTCATCAGACGACCATGTCTGTTTAACTTCCACGAGCTTCTTGTCGTCTTCCTCAATGATATTTGTCGTACGCTCCCAAAGCGAGATACCGTGGATGTTGCCGGTGGGTTTGTCCTTGAGAAAGACCAGATACTGGGATGTGCCTGTGTGAATGTCAGCTTCACTCAAGTCTTTGAAAATATGGGGTGCATCATCGGCCAACGCACCGCTCGTAGCACCAAGGCATAAGGCAAGCGCGGCTGCCTTCAGTGTTGAAATCATGACTGTCCTCTCTGTTTTATTGTTGAGAGCATATAAACCGCCTGTGCTCGGCGTGTGTGCGTGAATGCGATAAGTTGCATTTGGCGCGCGGTGACCGGAGCGAGAGGCATAGAAAAAGCCCGCCAGGCGAGAGGCCAAGCGGGCTTTCGGTCATTTTGTGAGGAGGTTACGGTCTCGTTTGGCCGTCCCCCTTGACCATATATTTGAAGGTGGTCAGTTGCTCGAGGCCCACGGGGCCGCGCGCGTGGATCTTGCCGGTTGCGATGCCTATTTCGGCCCCCATGCCAAACTCTCCACCATCCGAGAACTGCGTGGATGCGTTGTGCATCACCACAGCGGAATCGATAGCATTGAGGAAAGTGGTGGCTGCTGCGGGGTCCTCTGTCACGATCGCATCTGTGTGCGCGGAGGAATGCCGGGAAACAAAATCAACCGCTTCCTCAAGCCCGTCCACCGTCTTGACGGAAAGAATGGCGTCCAGATACTCAGTGCCCCAGTCATCCTCAGACGCTTCTTTCACGCGGCTGTCGGCGGACCGCGCAGTGGCGTCACCACGGAATTCACAGTCCGGCATGGCGTCCAGAAGCTGTGGCAGCAGGTCGCCCGCGACCGATTTGTCGACCACAAGGCTTTCCGTTGCACCGCAAATGCCGGTACGGCGCAGTTTTGCGTTCTTGATCAGTGCGACTGCTTTCGTGAGGTCGGCGGCTTGGTGCACATAGGTGTGGCAGTTGCCGTCCAGGTGCTGGAGCGTTGGTACGGCTGCTTCATCGATCACCAGCTTCACAAGGCCCTTGCCGCCGCGCGGGATAATCAGGTCAACATGCTCTGCGCATTTGAGCAGGTGTTTCACAGCAGCCCGGTCGGTGGTTTCAATGATCTGGATGATTTCCTCTGGTAGGCCCGCGGCCTTGAGGCCAGCTTTCATGCAGCCAACGATGGCGTGGCTCGAATGATAGCTTTCAGACCCGCCACGCAGGATCACCGCGTTACCAGACTTGAGGCACAGCGCACCGGCGTCCGCGCCCACGTTCGGGCGGCTCTCGTAAATCATGCCGATAACACCGATGGGCACCGCCACACGCTCAATCTTGAGGCCACTGGGGCGGTCGAATTTCGCCAGCTCACGGCCAACAGGGTCGGGGAGCTCAGCGATACTGTCCACAGCGTCCGCGATGGCGGCGACGCGCGCTTCGTCCAGCAGCAGACGGTCGATAAAGGCGGCAGGCTTGCCGTCTTTCTTGGCTTTCTCGATATCTTTCGCGTTGGCGGCAAGAATATCGGCTGACTTCTGGCGCAGCGCGGTTGCCGCAGCCCTCAGTGCATCGTTTTTCTCGCGCGTGCTGGCAGTTGCCAAAGTGCGTGCGGCTTTTTCCGCGTCTGCCGCGAGTTTATAAACATAGTCTTTGATCTCGTCATTCATGACGGTCATGGAAGAACTCCTTTGGTTCTCTCGGTTGGTCTCGTTCAAGTGTTTGGTGAGCGCGTACTTATTGAAGCTCAAGGGCGCGCGAGTAGGCAGCGCCCGTGGTTTGCTTCAGAAGAGTATCCAGCGCACCACCCTTGTTGAGGGCATTCAGTCCGGCTTCGGTCGTGCCCTTTTTGCTGGTGACCGAATTGCGCAGGTCTACGACCGTGCTATCCGACTGGCTCGCCATCTTGGCCGCGCCAATGATTGTTTGGGTCACGAGCGCGCGGGCGGTGTCCTCATTGAAGCCGAGCTCTTCGGCCGCTTCGATGTAGCTTTGCATGAACTGGAATACATAGCCCGGACCACTGCCGGACACAGCCGTCAGACGGTCAAGTTCGTCCTCGGACGATACCCAGAAACTTTCGCCGACATAGTTGATCAGCTTCGTGACCAGCGCGCGGTGGTCGTCGCTCACGCTGTCGCTGGCGAAAAGCCCGGTCGCGCCAAGGCCGATGAGGGCGGGCAGGTTGGGCATCACGCGCACTGTGGGCGCATCACCAAGCAGCTTGCTGATCCGCGCCATGCTGCAGCCAGCCGCGATGGAGACAGCGCAGCCATCCTTCTTCAAGCGCTTGGCATAGTCTGGCAGTACCGTATCCACCATTTGAGGTTTGATGGCGACAATCACCATATCGAAACTGCGGTCGCCTAGATCACCCTCACTGCGCAGCAGTTCTGCGCCCGCTGGCGTATCATCAGCGACTGGGTCGACAATGGTAAACTTATGCTCTGTGCGCTCGAGCCAGCGACGAAGCATTGCGCCGCCCATTTTCCCGCAGCCGATTAACAGAACATCCATATGGAAAACTCCTTTTTTCCTTGTCGTCAAAACCTGATGTTTCGCTGCAGACAAATTCACTGTCGCGGCGAAAGCATTTTTCGTCGTGTTCGTGCCTCATATAGGCAATTAAATTTAGAATACAAATGAAATATGATTTTAATATGTCGCGCGCAAAATAATCTCAGAGCGCGCTGAGATGGGCGTAAGCCGCTACATATAAATGAATTATCGGCACTCTTTGTCATGTTTTTGACGCTTTCTGAAAATATGAGGGGGTTGAAATAAATCGTAGTCAAAGTAATATTATTGCGCGACTGACGGCCCGAGCGGGCAACCAGCGAACCACAAAGGAGGCGACTGGTGAGTAACCAAAAGCGTATTGTTGTAAAAATTGGATCAAGCCTGCTGGCAGATAGCGAGCAGCTCACTTTGAGGTATGCTTTCATGCATGGCCTCCTCAGTGATATCGCCAAACTCAAGAAGCAGGGCTATGACGTTGTGCTGATGTCCTCAGGAGCGGTGGCGCTTGGCCTTAACGCTGTTGGTAAAACACCGGAAGACGCCGGACTTCTGGATAAACAGGCCGCTGCGGCGTGTGGTCAGCTATTGCTCCTTAACGCATACAAGCAGGTGGCGCACGAGTTTGGCTTCGACATCGCCCAGATTCTGGTGACTGTTGGTGACATGGAAGAGCGTCGCCGCTTTATCAACGCCAAGAACACCATCGAGCGCTTGTTTGAGAATGGCATCATGCCGATCGTCAATGAGAATGACACCCTGACGACGCAGGAGTTGCGTGTGGGTGATAATGACCGCCTGGCGGCCAAGGTGGCACAAATGATCCAGGCGGATCATCTGGTGCTGCTTACCAGTATTGACGGCCTTTATGACCGACCGCCGTCAGACCCTGAGGCGCGCTTTATCGAACGGCTTGAAGATGTCAGTGAATATCTCTCCGCCACGGAAGGTACGAGTGTACTGGGTAGCGGTGGTATGCTGACCAAGCTGCAGGCTGCCAATATGGCGCAACATGCCGGGTGTAGCACTATTATTGCTGAAGGTATTATCGACAGCCCGCTCCTTTCCGTTATGGAGGGTGAGCGCCGCCATACCAAATGTGTGGCTAAAGGAACGCCGCAGTCAGCCTGGAAGGTTTGGCTTACCAACCGCCTGCAGGTGGCGGGTAGTCTTGTGCTCAAGCAGGATGCGGCTGTTGCGCTGACGGATGAAATTGCGCCAATCAAACACACGGACATTGTCTCCATTCAGGGGAACTTCCAGAAGGGCGACATTCTTCACGTCTATGATGAGGAGGGTCGGGAGATTGCGCGTGGTTTGACCAATTTCTCATCGGAAGAGGCGCTTGTGCTTGCGCGCTACCCTGAGGCCAGTACAGCCGAGCTTCTGGGCTATTCGGCAGTGCCTGATGTGATTACCACCAAGAATATGGTGGTGCTGGAGGAAAACCACTTGCCGTGGGAGGCGCCAACGAGCGACCGGCAGATGGTGGCATCCCTCTGAAGAATCATCTGTACCTAAAGTTTATGAAGCTGCGCCAAAACCTGGGGCAGCTTCTTTTTTGTGCGCTGGCTGGCGCAAATTTGTGCAGAAGTGTGTCTCGCGCTTGTGGCTGAAACCCTAGGGTATCTTGGTTTTTTTGCTTTAATGTGACAGCGCTGTCAGAAAAATATGGACATATTTACGTCATATTGCTATCAACAAAGAGACAGCGCTGTCATTACGAGCGGGAAGAGTCGTGGCAGCCGTCGGGGAAATGCACATTAGAGTAGGGGAAGGTACATGAAGCCTAGAAGCCTGAGCTATGGCCCAGTGGCGAGCACGATGTCGCTCATCCTGGCTGTAGTTTCTGCGTCTGCTGTATCCGCACAGGACAGTAGTTCCGACGCAAATGTAGAAGAATTCGAAGAGATTGTCGTAACCGGTATTCGCGGCAGTCTCCAACGCGCTATGGACATCAAGCGCAACAGCAAAGGTGTCGTAGACGCCATCTCTGCCGAGGACATGGGTAAATTCCCAGATACCAACCTCGCAGAATCCCTCCAGCGTGTTACGGGTGTGTCGATTGACCGCCAGAACGGTGAGGGCAGCAAGGTAACGGTTCGTGGTTTTGGCCCTGACTTCAACCTTGTGACCCTGAACGGCCGTCAGATGCCGGTTTCCTCGATTGAGGCAACTGGTGCTTCTGCGTCCCGTTCGTTCGACTTCGCGAACCTCGCTTCCGAAGGTGTTGCCGGCGTTCAGGTTTATAAATCTGGCCGCGCTGAAGTGCCGACCGGTGGTATTGGTGCGACGATCAACATTCAGACGACGCGTCCGCTTAACGATCCGGGCATGCACGCAAGTGTTGGCGCCAAAGCGGTTTACGATACTTCGCGCAACTTTGGTGACCCTGTAACTCCGGAATTCTCCGGTATCTACAGCAACACCTTCGCTGACGACAAGTTCGGTGTCGCGCTTTCCGGTAGCTACCAGAAGCGCAAAGCGTCTTTCAATCAGGCGAGTGTGCCTGACGGGTGGCGCGGTGCGTACCTTGGTTCCGAGAACAACTGGGGCACCCTGCCACAGATTCCGGAAGGTGGCTCAGAGTCCGACATCAACGTTATCAACCGTCCGGGCCCGGACGATGTCTATGCTGTTCAGCAGAACCTGAACTATAGCCTCAATGACATCGACCGTGAGCGTATCAACGGCCAGTTGACCCTTCAGTTCCGCCCGGTCGATACCCTGACCGCGACGGTCGATTATACCTATTCCGAACATACGATCCGCACCAAGCGTAACGACCTTGCTGTCTGGTTCGACTTTGCAAATACGTCGAGCGAATGGACAGACGGTCCGGTTGCTGGCCCGATCAATTATTCGGAAACTTTCGGCACACCGACCGACCTCGCAATGGGCGGCGGCATGTTTGCTGTAAAGAATGAGAATAACTCCATCGGTGCCAACCTGAAGTGGGAACCGAATGATCGCCTGACCCTTGAGCTTGATGGTCATATTTCAAGCGCCAAGTCCGGCAATGACAGCCCATACGGCACCAACGCCGTTATCGGTACAGCAAGCTTTATCGTGGCACGCCAGTCGATCAACTATGAGAACGAATTCCCTGTTCTGTCCGTTGATTTTGCGCCGGGTGTAACGGGTATCGATCCTGCACTCCGTACCTCGACCGGTTCGAGCTTCCGTAACAGCTACATGCGTACGGAAATCAAACAGGCTCAGCTCCGTGGTTCGTATGAGTTTGATACCAAGCTCATCAGCAGCGTTGATTTCGGCGTGGCCTACACCGAGAACAATGTTCGGTCAGCTTACTCGAACGTACAGCGTGATACTTGGGGTGGTGCTGGTCCGGCTTCCGATATTCCGGACGACATCTTCATCCGCACCACGATTGCCGACAAGTTTGATCAACTCGATGGCAGCGACGATCCAAGCCTCCTGAACGAGATGTTCCTCTGGGACTTCGAGCGTATGGCTGGCATCATCGATGACCTTTACGGCGCTTGCGGTGGCACCGGTCAATGTGCGACGGACAACTATTCTACCGACCGCCGTACGCAGGAAGAAAGCATCAGTGCTTACCTGCAGGCGAACTCCGAGTTTGAAATCGGTGGTCGTCCGGGTAACCTGACCGTTGGTATGCGTTACGAGAAAACCGACGTGGCGTCGCAAGCCCTTGTTCCAATTGCGATTGGTACCAACTGGGGTGGCGCGAACGAGTTCGGCGTTATCTTCTCGAGCGATCAGGACTTTACCGAACTGACGGGCGAGTATGAGCACTGGCTCCCGGCTCTCGATTTTGACATCGAGGTTATGGACAATGTGATCTTCCGCGCAAGCTACAGTGAAACCATCACACGCCCGGGCTATGCCGATATCCAGGGCGGCCAGACTGTGAACACGATCTTCCGTGTTGATGGCGGTACCGGTAGCCAGGGTGATCCAGGACTGCTGCCATTTGAATCCAAGAACATCGACCTCTCGGCCGAATGGTACTATGACGACGCGAGCTATTTCTCCGCCGGCTGGTTCCACAAGGACGTAGACAACTTCATCGGTGTCTCTGAAATTCAGGCAACGCCGTTTGATCTGCCGCACCCGTTTGGTGGCGCACGCTACCAGGCCGCTGTTGCAGCGCTCGGTTCGGATGCTGACCTGACCGCAATCCGTAACTGGATCTTCGAGAACGCAGATCCGAACACGGTTGAGATCACAGGCGTTGATTCTAACGGCAACTACACCGGCTTTATCTATGGCGTGGAAGGCGAGGACCCGACGGTGTCGTTCGACATCACGGTCCCCGTCAACCAGAAGTCGGCCAAGTTGAATGGTTGGGAATTCGCACTCCAGCATACCTTTGGGGATAGCGGTTTCGGTGCCATCATCAACTACACCATGGTGAACGGCGACGTTGATTTCAATAACGAGCTGCCTGCAAGTGTGACGCAGTTTGCGCTTCTGGGTCTCAGCGACAGCGCCAACTTTATCGGCTTCTACGATAAAAATGGCCTGCAGGTTCGTGTCGCCTATAACTGGCGTGACAAGTTCCTGAACGCAACGACCACAGCTGGTGGTGTAAACAACCCATCCTACACCGAGGCTTATGGCCAGTGGGATGTGAACGTGAGCTACGAGCTGATGGAAGGCCTGACAGTGTTTGCGGAAGGCATCAACATCACCAACTCCACCCAGCGCCTGCATGGCCGTCACGTGAACAACGTGCAGTATGTAACGCAAGGTGGTGCACGGTATAACCTTGGTGTCCGCTACAACTTCTAGGCCTTGCGTCTAAGTTCCAAAAATCAGGGAAAAGCCGTTGGAAACGACGGCTTTTTCCATCTAAGCTGGCGTCTGGATGTGAGGGGCGGCAATGCGTAAGCGGCACCCTCGCCATGTTGAGTAAGGGGAGGGGAGTTCCATGAGTAACCATGTTCTTTTGAACAATATCGACCACAAGGACCTGCGTATCATCACCAGACGGTCTGCCGCGCTTGGCGACAATGTGATGTACAGCTACACGTTCCCGTTCGAATTCCGGAACATTCAGGCCCATTACCCGATTTTCTTCCAGAAAGACCCGAATAGCGACCGCTATTATCCCTTGGCTATGCTTGGCCTGCGCCGGGATGAAAACCTGTTCCTCAGCGACGCTGGCTGGCATGCGCCCTACATTCCTGTGGCGATGGAGCGCCAACCCTTCCTCATCGGTTTTGAAGGTGGCATGGGCGGTGGTGAACCACAAAGTGTGGTGCATGTTGATATGGACAGCCCCCGCGTGAGCAAGAGCGAAGGTGAGCCGCTGTTCCTTGAGCATGGAGGCAACACGCCGTTCCTTAATCGTATCGCGGCATTACTCGACGCCCTGCAGCACGGCGACCGTGAAAACGGGCCTTTCAGTGCGGCGCTGGTGGAACATGAGCTCCTCGAATCCTTCAATCTGGACATTGAACTGCGTGACGGCTCCAAAAACCGCCTCACCGGTTTCTACACCATCAGCGAGGAGAAGCTGGCCGCCCTTGGCGCTGATGCACTGGCCGCCCTTCACAAGGAAGGCTACCTGCAGGCGATTTATATGGTGCTTGCGTCCCATTCCCATATCCGTGGGTTGGTTGACCGCCTGAATGCGCGGCTTTAGACCACCGGGGCTGTTGGTATGGCAAGCGCACTGAATATCGAAAAGCAGGTCAGGGTACTGGATGTACGCACGTCCGGGCGTGTGCCTGATGAGATTTTTACGTCGCGTGAACCTGTTGTTTTAAAACGGCTGGTTGGAGACTGGCCGCTGGTGAAGGCAGGGTTTGAGGGTTCTGAGGCTGCGCGCCGCTATCTGCTCTCCCACTATCAGGGAGCGACCGTTGGCGCGTCCCTTGGTGCGCCTGAGGCCGATGGTCGCGTGTTCTATAACGAAGACCTGAGCGGCCCGAATTTCAGCATGAAACGCGTGAAGCTGGACGAAATTTTCAATGAACTTGCCGCGCATGAAAGCGGCGAGCGGCCGCCGCTTATTTATGTCGCTTCCACCACAATTGATACCTGCCTGCCGGGCCTGCGCGGTGAGAACGCACTTGATTTTGGCTTGCGTGATCCGCTCGCCAGCATCTGGATAGGGAACCGTACCCGCATCGCTGCCCACTATGACATGCCGGACAATATTGCCTGCGTGGCGGTGGGCAAGCGCCGCTTCACATTGTTCCCGCCGGAAGAGCTTGAAAACCTATATGTCGGCCCCTTGGACATGACGCCAGCTGGGCAGGCCGTGAGCCTTGTGGATTTCCATGCACCGGACTTTGAGAAGTTTCCGAAGTTCCGTCAGGCGCTCAAGGCCGCACAAGTGGCGGAGATGGAGCCGGGTGATGCCATCTATATCCCCGGCATGTGGTGGCATCATGTGGAAGCCTTGAGCGCGTTCAATGTGCTCGTGAACTACTGGTGGCGTGATGTGCCGGCATACATGGGGCCACCCTTCAACGCGCTCCAGCATGCAATCCTGACAATCAGGGATTTGCCGGCACACGAAAAGAAGGTGTGGCAGGATATTTTCAACCACTATGTGTTTGAAAATAAAGATGAAAACTTTGAGCATATTCCGGCGGCAAGCCGCGGTGTGCTTGCGCCTATGGATGACACGATCGCGCGCCGTATTCGCGCGTTCCTCCTCAACAGGCTGAACAGATAAAAACTCCCCGGGGAAGGGATAGGGAAGACCATGAACAAGGGTAAAATCCAGAAGGTTGTGATTGCAGGTGGTGGTACCGCCGGGTGGATGGCCGCGGCGGCCATGGCCAAGGTGCTTGGCAAAACCATCGACATCAAACTGATTGAGTCAGAAGAGATTGGTACAGTGGGCGTGGGCGAAGCCACGATCCCCACACTCCTGACCTATAACCGCCTTCTGGGGATTAACGAACAGCAGTTCATGGCCGCCGTTAAGGGCACCTTCAAGCTGGGTATCGAATTCGCCAACTGGCGCGAGAAGGGCCACAGCTATATCCACTCCTTCGGCATTACCGGCAAAGACCATTGGACCGCGGGTTTCCAGCACTTCTGGCATCGTGGCATGGAAATGGGCATTGCGGCGGACTTCGGTGAATATTGCCTTGAGCTGAAGGCCGCGCTTGAAAACCGTTTCGCGCACCTGCCGGAACAGGGCCTCAATTACGCCTATCACCTGGACAGTAGCCTCTACGCCAAATTCCTGCGCGGCATGGCGGAAGAACACGGCGCTGAACGCATTGAAGGCAAGATCGTTGAGGTGATGCAGGACGGAGAAAGCGGCTTTGTCACGGGCGTCAAACTGGCCTCCGGCCAGATGGTCGAGGGCGACTTTTTTGTCGATTGCTCAGGCTTCCGGGGTCTCCTCATCGAACAGACCTTGCACACAGGCTATGATGACTGGACCCACTGGCTGCCGTGCGACAGCGCCATCGCGGTGCAAACGGAAGCGGTGTCTGAACCCATTCCCTATACACGTTCCATCGCTCACGACAGTGGCTGGCAGTGGCGCATTCCGCTGCAGCACCGTGTGGGCAATGGTCTTGTGTTCTGCAGCCGCTATCTGAGCGATGATGAAGCCATCTCGACCCTGATGAACAATATCGAGGGCAAGCCGCTTATTGAGCCGCGCGTGCTCAAGTTCCGGACCGGGATGCGGCGCAAGCACTGGAATAAGAATGTGGTGGCCCTTGGGCTTTCAAGCGGTTTTATCGAACCGCTTGAATCCACCAGTATCCACCTTATCCAGCGCGGTATCCTGCGCCTGATGCGCATGTTCCCGTCGCAAGGCGTGAAGCAGTCGGACATTGATGAATTTAACCAGCAGACCGAGTTTGAGGTTGAAGGTATCCGCGACTTTATCATCCTGCACTATCATGTGACCGACCGCACAGATTCCGCCTTCTGGCGGCAGTGCAAGTCGATGGAGATACCGGACACACTTCAGCACCGTATCGACCTGTTCCGCGAGACCGGACGCGTGTTCAAAATGTCGGACGAACTGTTCGCCGAAAACTCCTGGATTCAGGTTATGCTGGGGCAGGGCATTATGCCGGAGCAGCACCACCCGGTGGCGGATGTGATGAGCGAGGAAGAAATCGCCAACTTCCTCAATCACGTGCAAACGAATGTGGCACGCACAACGGCCAGCCTGCCCACACACCAGCAATATATCGAGCGCTACTGCAAGGCACCGATGTGAGGCACGTAGCCGTCCTCAGCGCTCTCCTGATGTTGGCGGCGCCCGTTATGCCTTGTGCCGCTGCAGATGACACTGTGATGGCGGCCGAGACTGGGCTGGAGCGCTTAGCTGCTGACATTCGCGCCGCCAAGTTCAAGGACGTGCACAGCGTGCTTGTCTACAAAAGCGGTGACCTGCTGCTGGAAGAATATTTCACGGGCAGCAGTGACCACATTGATTTTGAAGGTGGCATCAAGCGTATTCCAGGCCCGGAAGTGGCATGGAATGCGGATCGCCTGCATTATGTAGCGTCTGTGACTAAAGCCGTGACGGGCATCCTTGCGGGTATCGCGCTTGATGAACTGGGCTTGAGCGAACATACGCTGATAAAAGACCTATTGCCGCCGGACCTTGAACCTTCGCTCCTGGGCAAGGCCCGCTCCCTCACGCTTCATGACCTGCTCACGATGACCGCTGGCTTTCGCTGGGATGAATGGACAAGTGATGATCTGGTGAAGCTGTGGCAGTCAGATGATTTCGCCAAAACCTTGTTCTCAAAAGAGAATATGGGTGCGGGGTCGGAGTGGCGCTACAACAGCGCGC
This sequence comes from Kordiimonas gwangyangensis DSM 19435 = JCM 12864, assembly GCF_000375545.1. Taxonomy (GTDB): domain Bacteria; phylum Pseudomonadota; class Alphaproteobacteria; order Sphingomonadales; family Kordiimonadaceae; genus Kordiimonas; species Kordiimonas gwangyangensis. Next base: position 693,813 of record NZ_AQXF01000002.1, on the reverse strand, counting down.
TGCCGAACCTTGTGCTGCGTATCCTTGAATATCGCCTTGGTAAGCCGCTGCAGGTGTGGGCGGATGAGCGCCTCTTCGGGCCGCTCGGCATCCACAACTACCGCTGGGACAAGCAGCCGACCGGTCCGCCCGAGGGCGGTGCACGGCTGCATCTTACACCCCGCGATATGATGAAGATCGGCGTTACGGTGTTAGACGGCGGCATGTGGCAGGGCGAACGCATCATCCCCACCGAATGGGTCACGAAGATGACCCGGCATCAGGCCAGCCCGGAAGGCGCTGGGTATGGCTATTATTTCTGGCTGCGGGAGGTGGGTGGCGTGCCCTATATCTCCGCTGACGGCGATGGCGGGCAGCAGATCAATATCTTCCCAAATGAGGATATGGTCGTGGTGATGACACAAGGCAACTACGGCGAATGGCCGCTTTATATGGAGCAGGCTCAAGCCATGATGCGGGACTATATCTTACCCGCGCTGCATATAAAAAAGCCCCGGCAGTGACCGGGGCTTTGTCATTTTAGTTCAAAGGCTTATTTCCAGACTTTCACCCAGTCTATCTCGTAGCGGGCAGGGAAAGTGCTGTCGTCAATACCTTCCTTGCCGCCCCAGTCGCCACCAACGGCGAGGTTGAGGATGACATGGAATGGATGGTCGAATGGCCATTCGGCGTAGGTGTCACCATCCTGACGCGTGAAGGCGAAATACTGCTCCCCGTCGATGGACCATTTGATTTCATCCGCATCCCAGTCGATGGTGTAGGTGTGAAACTCGCTGGCGGAAGTTTCCACCAGTGTGTCAGCGCCCTTTTGTGTCTCGATACGGTGGTTATAGGCTTCTGTGTGTACGGTGCCGTGCACGTGGTTCTGGTTATAGCCCACGTGTTCCATGATATCGATTTCACCCGACTTGGGCCACGGGCCGTATTTGCTTTCGTCCGGCATCATCCAGAAAGCGGGCCATGTACCGACGCCTGTTGGCAGCTTGGCGCGCATTTCGATACGGCCATAGGTCCAGCCCGGTACACCTTCAGAGGTGATTTTGGCGGACGTAAAACCTTCGCCCTTATGGGCCTCGATCACCAGCTTGCCGTCTTCAAGGCGCAGGTTTTCCGTGTTCTTTGTGTAGGTCTGTTTCTCATTGTTGCCGAAATAGCAGTTCTGCGGGCAGCCGTTGCCCTCAATGATGTTCCAAACCTCGGTATTCAGGCCTTTGCCGTCAAAATCGTCCGACCACACAAGCTCTCGCTCCTGTGCGGAAACTGCGCAAGACATGAGCAATATCTGTGCGGTAATTGCCGCTGTTTTCCCAAATGTCATAAATGTCCCTCCGAGTTAGTTGTTTGTATCGCCTTCGCGCGCCTGCAGCTCCTCAACGAGCGCTGCGTGGGAGCGCGCGGTAATGGGGTAAAAGATCATCAGCGCGGCGGATGCCAGCAGCGCGATGGCGGGAATAATGGTGAAAATATCGCGGATACCGTCAGCCACGGCCTCAGTGGGGGCGGTATTGGGCAGGTAGCCGGTGAGGTCAAGCAAATGGCCTGCGATATAGGCAGACAAGCCGATTGAGAGCTTCTGGAACGATGAGGCGACCCCGATAAGGAGCGATTCACTTTTGATACCGCTGCGATAGTAACCATATTCAATGGTGTCCGGGAGGATGCTCCAGAAAATAACGGCATAGGCGCTGAGGCCAACGACCGTGATGGTGACACCTGCGTAGGCTACCATCTCGTCATGAAGTGCTGCGAAATAAAGCACCGCGAGGCCGGCGGCGCCAATCAGGCTTCCCATGATCCACGCGGCTTTTTTTCCCACTTTGAGCGTGAGCGCAGACCAAAGTGGGATGGTGAGGAGCGGCGCACCGCTCATGATAATGATGGCATTGTTGCCCGAGATGCGGTCGCCGAGGTGGGTCTCGAAATAGTAAAGCAGGGTTTGCGCGACTGTGTTGGTGGCAATGGTTACAAGGCTGATGCCGCCCACGATGAGGAGGAAAGGCCGGTTCTGGAAAATGGCCGCAATGCTGGCGCTGCCCTCCTTTGGCGCGCTGTGCCGGTTGATGGGATTGGCACTTTCCCGCGACAGCAGGGCACACGCCACCAGCACAACAATGGCAACCACGCCGGCTACGATGCCCATGTAGAAAAACGCGGTGGGGTCATCATAGTTTTCCTGCAGCTTTTTGGCCGTGAAGCTGATGAAAACGCCGCCCATGAAACCAAAATACATGCGGATGCCAGCAAGGCGCGTGCGGCCGTCAAAATTGCGCGTCACCCGTGCGCCAAGCGCGGAATAAGGGATCGAAACAATGGTATACGTCGTGCGGAACAACAGCAGCGCCAGGCTAGCATAAATGATCTGGCCGCTTTCGGTCCCCATATCGAGGGGGGAGAACATGAGCATGAAGGAAAGCGAGAGCGGCACCGCGCCGTAAAGAAGGTAGGGCCTGTATGGCCCAAGGCGCGATTTTGTGCGGTCCGCGATATAACCCATCATGGGGTCAGAGACCGCGTCCCAAAGGCTTGCCATCAGGAAGATGGTGCCAACCACACTGCCGGAAAGGCCCAGCACATTGGTGAAGAAATAGAACAGGAAAAAGCCTGTTCCTTGCCAGAACAGGTTAAGCGCGAAATCCCCCGAGCCATAGCCAAGGAAGGTCGGCAGTTTCGAGTTTTGGCGGCTGCTACTTCCCATCGCGGCGCTTGAACTCTTTTCTTTTCAAGTATTTGCAATAATGACAGCGCTATCATGTTCGCGTGACATTCGCAACGTACTTGTTATAGTGGACTTATGATCCGCATTCACGCATCAATATAGCGGCAAATAGGCTGGGCTGGCACAAGAATGGCAAACGGAAAACCAAAAAACGCGACGATGAGCGATGTGGCGCGCCTTGCTGGCGTGTCGATGAAGACCGTCTCGCGGGTTTTCAATAATGAAAAATATGTCAGCGAGGACAAGAAGAAAAAAATCCTCGAAGTCGCCGCCGAGCTGAACTTTCGCCCGTCCTTGCAGGCGCGCGGCTTGGCGGGTAGCAAATCCTATATCGTCGGCCTGTTTGTTGATGACCCGAGCGGGGATTATATCAGCAAGGTTTTGCGCAGCATCCTCAACCGCTGTGAAGCCATTGGCTGCCACTTGGTGGTCGAAGTATTCAAGGAGCAGGGGGACGAGGCCAAGCTCCGTCAGGTGCTGAACAGCATCAAGTTTGATGCGGTTATCCTGTCCGCGCCCATCTGCGACGACATGGTGGTGCTGAATGCCTTGCGCGCGAGCGGTGTACCAACAGCGCGCATCGCGGCGGGCGTTACAGCCGATGATATGGTCAAGGTCACCATTGACGAATTCCAGGCCGCCTTCGAGATGACGGAATATCTTATCAGCATGGGGCATGAGAAGATTGCCTTTGTAAAAGGTGACCCGAACCACGCCTGTTCCGTGGACCGGGAACGCGGCTATATTCGCGCCATGCAAACCCATGGCTTGCGCGTAAAACACGAGATGGTGGTGGCAGGCATGTTCTCTTACGCGAGTGGCAGGGCGGCGGCTGAGGCATTGCTGGCGCTTGAAGATAAGCCAACAGCGGTTTTTGCCTCCAACGATGAGATGGCATCGGGCATTCTGGCTGTCGCGCGGGAGCGGGGAATGAAGGTGCCGGAGGAGCTGTCGATCGCGGGCTTTGATGATGATGCGATTGCCTCTATCGTCTCACCGGCGCTCACGACCGTGAAACAGCCGGTTGAAGAAATGGCACGTACTGCCTTCGACCTTGTCATGAAGACGGAAGAGGGGGAGGAAGACGCAGTTCTGACGCCGTCTGTACACAGTTTTTCCCTTGTTAAACGGGATTCCGTCGCGAAGCTGGCTTGATCCCAGTTCATTTAAATTAAGACAGCGCTGTCATATTTTTTCTGGACATTTCGCCGGATTCTGTCAATTTTAAATGACAGCGCTGTCTTATTTGGCAGGCGCACGAAATTCATGCCGCGAGGGGAAGGAACTGGCGGCGAAAAAGGGTCGGACCTTGGGGGAGGTTACACACTGCCATTCTCCCGAGGACACATCTGGAGAAAATTATGTCCATCCATGTCACGTTGAAAAAGCGGAGCAAGCTTTCTGCTATCGCCAGCCTGATGCTGTGCGCATCCGTACTGCCATACACCACCGCCTGCGCGACCGAAGCTGACTTCTGGCCCGCTGCGGAAAGCCCGGTGAAGAAGGACGCGGCTCAGGAAGCGCAGATCAAGGAAATCATCTCCCGCATGTCGGTGGAGGAGAAGGTTGGCCAGATCATGCAGGTGGAAATCCAGTATGTGACGCCTGACGACATCATCAAATATCATGTGGGCTCTGTTCTCAATGGTGGTGGTTCGCTGCCGAACCGCAACAAGCACGCCACACCGGGCGAGTGGCTTGCGCTTGCGGACAGCTTTTATAAAGCCTCGATGGACGACAAGGACGGCGGTGTCGCGGTGCCGATCATTTGGGGCAGTGACGCTGTGCACGGCCACAACAACGTGATTGGGGCGACGATCTTCCCGCACAACATTGGCCTTGGTGCGATGAACAACCCGGAGCTGATGAAAAAAGTGGGCGCTGTTACCGCGCTTGAAATGCGCGCGACCGGCATCGACTGGACCTTTGCGCCGACAATTGCTGTGGCCCAGAATGACCGCTGGGGCCGTACCTATGAAAGCTATTCCGAGAAGCCTGAGATCGTAGCCGCTTATGCGCGCGCCATGGTGCTGGGCCTTCAGGGTGTGCCGGGCACAGATGAGTTTCTGGACGTGAACCATGTGGTGGCGACCGCCAAACACTTCCTCGCTGACGGCGGCACCGAGGATGGTGACGACCAGGGTGATGCCAAGATTTCCGAGAAGGAACTGAGGGACATTCACTCAGCCGGGTATACCGCCGCGATCGAAGCGGGTGTGCAAACGGCGATGGCCAGTTTCTCGTCCTGGAACGGCACCAAGATGCACGGTAACAAGTACCTGCTGACCGACGTGCTGAAGGGCCGTATGGGCTTTGATGGTCTGATCGTGGGGGACTGGAACGGCCACGGCCAAGTGCCGGGCTGCAACAACGCTTCCTGCGCTGCTTCTGTGAACGCTGGCCTCGACCTCTTCATGACCATTGAAGACTGGAAAAAGCTCTATGCGAACACACTCGAGCAGGTGAACGCGGGCGAGATCCCGATGGCGCGCCTTGATGATGCGGTGGCCCGTATCCTGCGCGTCAAACTGCGCGCTGGTCTGTTCGAGAAGGGCATGCCGTCTGCGCGCGGTGTCGCGGGGCAAGACGATATCATTGGCCGGGCGGAAAACCGTGCGGTAGCACGGCAGGCTGTGCGCGAGAGTCTCGTGCTTCTCAAGAATAACGGTCAGGTGCTGCCAATCCAGCCGGGTAAAACCGTGCTGGTGGCAGGGGATGCCGCTGACAATATTGGCAAACAGTCCGGTGGCTGGACCATTAGCTGGCAGGGCACGGGTAACGTGAACAGCGACTTCCCGGGTGCCACGTCCATCTTCAAAGGCCTTGAGGACGCGGTGGAAGCTGCGGGCGGCGATGCTGTACTGTCTGTGGATGGCAGCTACGAGACCAAGCCTGACGTGGCGGTCGTTGTGGTGGGTGAAAATCCCTACGCCGAAGGGCAGGGTGACATTGAAACGCTTGAGTTTGAGCCGGGCACCAAGTCCAGCCTCAAGCTGATTGAGAAACTCAAGGCCGACGGCGTGCCTGTGGTGACCGTGTTCCTGTCTGGTCGCCCCATGTGGGTAAACCCGGAACTGAACGCATCTGATGCATTCGTCGCCGCGTGGCTGCCGGGCACGGAAGGCGCGGGGATTGCGGACGTGCTGGTCGCAGGCGAGGACGGCAAGGCAGCGCATGACTTCAAAGGGCGGCTCTCTTTCTCCTGGCCGAAGTCGCCGCTGCAGGATGTGCTGAACCCGCACCATGAAAATTATGATCCGCTGTTCGCTTATGGCTATGGCCTTGATTACACGAGCGATGTGACCGTGCCGTCCGACCTGCCGGTGAATATTGAAGGTGTTGCCTCCACAGACGTGGCGGACATCAAGCTTTATGCGGGCCGCACCATCGCGCCTTGGATGATCATCCTCAGCGATGCAACATCCTTTGCGCAGCTGAGCGGCGCCTATGCTGCACTGCCGACGGAAAGCGCACGCATTGCCCAAGTCGACAAGGACATTCAGGGCGATGCGCTCCGCATGGAAGCGCTGCATGATACGGCAGCGAATGTTGCCATCAGTGCGGGGCCAGCGCTTGACTGGTCGAAGGAATACAAGGCGGACGCCGCCTTTGTGTTTGATCTCAATGTTGCTGCGGCGGGTGCAAATGGCGCCATGGTCAGCCTTGCTTGCGGTGAAGGCTGCACGCGTGAATATGACCTCACCGCCACTTTCCGCCAGATTGAAGGCAAGGGCTGGCAAACGGTTACCGTGCCGCTGTCGTGCCTCGCAGAAGAAGGTGACAGCTTTGACAAGGTGTCTGAGCCGTTCCGCCTGACCGCAGTTGGCAAGGCCGATGTGACGGTCGCGAACATTGCGCTGAAGCTCGGTGTTGGCAAAGACGCCAAGTGTCCGATGTAGCGTAAAAAGTTACCTCACCCACTGTTCCTCCCGCCTCCTCTTCCCGCGGAGGGCAGTGAAAGAAAAACCCGGCCAGTTATGGCCGGGTTTTTTGTTGGGTAAGGATTTACCTGCCAGGCTTACGCGTCCGCAGATGCCAGCCTTTCTTCATTCTCGGCTTTCACAATCTTGATGTTGAAGAAGCCGTAGATGATCGCAACGATCGGGTTGAGAATATTGAAGAAGGCGTAAGGAGCGTAGGCGAAGGTGGCAACACCAAGCGTGGTAGCCATGAAGGCACCACAGGTGTTCCACGGAATAAGCGCTGAGGTCATGGTGCCCGCATCCTCAAGCGTGCGGCTGAGGTTTTGCGGTGCAAGGCCACGGCGCTTGTATTCCATCATATACATGCGGCCCGGCAGCACGATGGCGATATACTGGTCACCCGCCACAATGTTCATGCCGATGCTCGTCAGTACTGTGGTGAGGATGAGCGACCCTGTACCGCGCACACCTGTGAGTGCGGCGGTTACAATACGGCCAAGGAAGCCCGTTTTTTCCATGATGCCACCGAAACACATGGCTGAGATAATCAGCCATACGGTGTTCAGCATGCTAGACATGCCGCCGCGGGACAGAAGCTCGTCAAGCGTGCCGTCGCCGGTGTTGGCGGTGTAACCGTCGGCCATGGCGGTCCACAGCGCCTTGAGCGTTGCCAGCACATTGCCGCCGGTCTCTTCGCCGCCGCCAAATGCGATGGTTGCATCCGCCTGATAGAAAGCTGCCACGAGGCAGCCAACCAAAGCACCAATGGTGATGGTCGGCAGTGCAGGCACTTTCCTGAGTGCCAGCGCGAGCAGCACAATGAGCGGAATGAAGGCCGGGAACCCGAGGTTATAGCTCTGTTCCAGTAGCAGGCGCGTGCTCTCGATACTTTCCACCACGCCGTCACCGGTGCTGAGACCGGAGCCGAGCCAAGTAAAGAGCACGAGCGAGATCAGAAGCGACGGTGTTGTGGTCCAAAGCATGTGGCGGATGTGCACAAAGAGGTCCACATTCACCATGGCAGGCGCAAGGTTGGTAGTGTCCGACAGTGGGGACATCTTGTCACCAAAGTAAGCGCCGGAGATCACGGCACCTGCGGTCATCTCAACCGGCACGCCAAGGATGCTCGAGATACCGATGAGCGCGAGACCGACTGTTGCTGCCGTTGTCCAGGAACTACCGATAGAGGCCGCGACAAACGCACAGATGATGAGCGACGCGGGCAGGAGGAACGCTGGGTCCAATACCCCAAGGCCGAAGTGAATGATGGCGGGCGCGGTTCCAGCGAGCATCCAGCTACCAATCATGGACCCAACCATGAGAAGGATGAGGCAGGCGCGCATCGACAGCATGATGCCGTGCACCAGCGCGTCTTCAAGCTCAAGGTAGGTTTGGCCGCGCCACATGGCGATGGCGATACCAACACCGGACGCCATCATCAGCGCAATCTGGTTGGGGCCGTAAGATGAATTATCTGAGAAGAGATAAACGGAACAGGACAGCATCACGATCAGCGCGATCAGCGGCGTCAAAGCTATCCAAAGCGGAATTTTTGAAGAATCGGGCGTGTTGTTATCCACGAAGGTCCCCCCACACTAGGTACAGAATTGTTGTCATTGGACGGCGGCGCCGTCACGCCCGCGCTTTCTGTATCCCCACTCCCCATGATTGGTTGGATACTGGCGGGCTTCCCTAGCGGCATCATGCCGATTTTTACCGCCGCTGCCAGCAAAAATACGGGGATTGCGGCGATTTGATCCACGTGTGATCGGTTGCGGTACGCCCCAAAGCTGTGGCAGGCTGTCGCCTCAGATCAGGTTCCGATCAAGTTCAGGGGAGCGAGTGACTATGGTTCGCGGGGTAAAGGCGGCGCTGTGTGCGGCGCTGATGTTGGGCGTTGCCGCAAGCGCGGTGGCAGAGGAAATGGGCGCGCCTGCACGCGCTTACGTGGGCGTCACGCTTATTGACGGCACCGGCGCTGAGCCGCAGCCGGATATGGGGGTGCTCATCGAGAATGGCCGCATCACGGCAGTCGCGTCATCAGCGGATCTCCGCAAGCAGGCGCCTGAAGGCACCAAAATTGTCGATGCAAGCGGCCACTATCTGCTGCCGGGCTTGATTGACAGCCACGTGCACTTGGCCACGGTCCCCAATGCCACAAAGGCAAAAGCTTATATGCGGCGCTATATTTATAGCGGTATCACCAGCGTGCGGGATATGGCGGGCGATATGCGTGCACTGGCGGAGCTTGCGCGGGAAAGCCGACTGCAGAAAATCCCCGCGCCGGACCTTTATTATTCTGCCCTTATGGCGGGCCCAAGTTTCTTCCAGGACCCCAGGCCTGGCGCGGCAGCCGAGGGGGAAGTGCCCGGCGCCGTGCCATGGATGCAAGCCATCACACCGGAAGTGGACATGAAACTCGCGGTCGCGCGCTCCATCGGTACATGGGCTACGGGCATCAAGATTTACGCGAACCTGCCGGCTGACGAAGTGCGCCGCATCACGGATGAGGCGCACACACAGGGTATCAAGATATGGGCGCATTCCATGGTCTTTCCGGCGTACCCGAGCGAAGTCGTGGATGCAGGCGTGGATGTGATTTCCCATGTTTGCCGCCTCGCGTTCGAGATCGCAGGCGAGCGGCCTGACGTTTACCACCATAAGGTGGCGCTTGATTTTGATGCCCTAGACCCACGCTCACCGGTGGTGGAAGGCATCTATAAGGATATGCTTGCGCGTGGCACCATTCTGGACGCGACCGTTTGGCTTTATGCAAACCGGGAGGCTCGTGAGGCCGAAAAACCGGCAGACAAACGCGATAGCAGTATCTGCCCCGCCGGTTTCGCAGGCAAGCTGACCGAAGCGGCATTTGATGCGGGCGTGGATATTTCCACCGGCACAGACGGCATGCTCTCCTTCGATGCAGCATATCCAGCCCTTTTTGATGAGTTTGACGTGCTGGCTGACAAAGCCAATATGCCGCCGCTGCAGGTCATCCGCTCCGCCACCTATGTGGGAGCAAAGGTTTTGGGGCTGGAGGACGACCGCGGCACGGTTGAGCCGGGCAAACGGGCGGACCTTGTGTTCCTTGCGCAGAACCCGCTTGAGGATATTGCCAACATGCGCTCCGTCATCCTGACTGTGAAGGGCGGTGCCGAATACCCGCGTGAGAATTATCACGGCATCAGTAAAGACGAAGTGGGGGAATAAGCCATGACAACAGACCTTAAACTGGCGCTCGCGCGCCGTGATTTCCTCCGTCTTGCCGGTGCCGGGCTTGCCGTAATGCCGATGGCGTCCATGGACAGCGTTTCTGCGTTCGCGGACGGTGAAACTTGGAATGGCCTCAAGGACGCAATCCTGATCAATAACCTTGGCGGTATTTCAAACCCCAATGTACGGCTTGCCAATTTCCAGAAGAAGAAAGAAACCGGCAACCCGGTGATGGCGAAAGCTGGCATCAGCCTTGACGAACGCGCGCTTGAGGACATGATCGCCTCGGGCACCACGGCAATCAACATGACACTTGGTTATGTATCGGGCGACATGGACCCCTTTGCCTACAGTGTGCAGGAAATTGCCAACTGGAACCGCCGCATTCGCCGCTATGATAACAAGCTTCTCAAGGTCTGGTCGGCGGCGGATATCCGCCGGGCCAAAGCGGAAGGCAAGGTGGGCATCATCATGGGCTTTCAGAACGCCGCGATGATGGGCGACGATGCCGCGCGCGCCGACACCTTCGCGGGGCTTGGCGTGAAAATCATCCAGCTGACCTATAATGTACGCAACCAGATTGGCGATGGCAGCATGGAAGCGGAGAACAAGGGCCTGACCGACTTTGGCCGCGAGGTGGTCGAACGCCTGAACGACGCACGTGTGGCGGTGGATCTGAGCCACAGTGGCGAACAAACCTGCCTTGATGCCGTGCGCGCTTCAAAGGCGCCCATCTGCATCTCCCATACCGGCTGCCGCGCGCTGGCGAACCTGCCGCGCAACAAGACGGATGAGGAACTGCGCCTTGTGGCTGAGAGGGGTGGCGTTGTGGGCATCTATTTCATGCCCTTCCTCAAGGAAGACAGTTTCCCCAATGCAATGGATGTGGTCCTCCATATCGAACATGCCATCAAGGTATGTGGTGAGGACCATGTAGGCATCGGTACCGATGGCGGCACCACAGCGGTGGATGACCTAGAAGGCTACCGCGCTGTAATTGATAACGAGATCAAACGCCGCCAGGCTGCGGGCATTTCCGCCAAGGGCGAAAAACCGGGCGTGGTACCCTTCATTCCTGACCTTCAGGGGCCGGGCCAGTTCCAGAAGCTTGCGGATATGATGCTGGCCCGTGGCCATAGCACGGCACGCATCGAGAAGGTGCTCGGCCTCAACTTCCTGCGTTATTACGAGAACATCTGGGGCGAATAGGGCCTACCAGCGCATGTGTTCCATGAAGATTGCGATCACCGCCCGGTCCTGAAAACCGACCGGGTAGTGCACCATGGCGTCCTCCAGCGAGAGAAATTTGCGCTCGGACCCCGGCGTGGGCGCGAGCGGCACGTCATCGTGATGGTAGACATAATAAGCCTGAAGCCATAGCCGTACGTGGGCAAGGTAGGTTTCGCGGTGCTCAAAGCCTTTTGCCTGCACATCCAAACTCTCGAGGAATGATGTGCAGTCATGTGCGTAAAGGCGGTCACGCTGTTCTTTCCAGAGCGCGTCAAGCGCCGCATGTTCTTTTGACAGTGGATCGGTCCTTACATAGCCGGGCAGGTACCAGAAGTCTTTACTTGATGCGATACCACGCGGGTCACCTACCTTCACGTTGCGCTCAAGCATGATGTTGCAGTCTTCATCAAGGAAGACCCACACTTGCAGGTGCGCTTTGATGGTAATGGTATTCTTGTTCGCTACCATGGCTGTGTCCCCCGTCATCACCCTTCCCGGGTAGCAGAAAATGCTGCGTCATGGAAGCCGGGGAGGATTTACATGTCCGCGAAATCGAACAGGGTAGGCGGCTCAGGCTCTATCGCACCTTCAATCTCCAGAAGCCTGCGCTTGCTAGCTACACCGCCGGGGGCAGAGAAGCCGTGCATGGCGCCGTTTGCTGCAACAATGCGGTGGCAGGGGATGATCAGCGGAATAGGGTTGTCGCCAAGCGCACGACCAACGGCTTGCGCGGCACCCTTGTCGCCAATCGCTGACGCAAGCATACCGTAGGTAATGGTCTTGCCGTGCGGAATTTTGAGCGCTTCGGCATAGACCCGTTTGTTGAAGGCCGAGACCTTGCGTAAGTCCAGCCGGGTGTTGGAAAGATCGATATCGGCACCATCCAGAAGTGTCCGCGCGGCATCTATGACCAGAAGGATATCTGCAGGAATATCAGCCGGCAACTGATGGTACCCGTCTCCTGCGCCAGATTGCGCCGACTGTGCGATGTCAGGCAGCCTAAATCGGCAAACGCCGTGATTGGTCCAGCTGATTTCGCACAGGCCAACGGCCGACATGAAGTTTGCTGTGCCATCTTCCATTAATTCGATCCTGTATGATTCGTTGGGTATGCGACCATAAGACTCGGTAGCGGCCTAACGTCAAAAATCAGTATTACTTTGTTGCACGACACAGATGTCGTTTTCAACGCCCACAAGTGTTGCCTTCTTTCAACTTTATGCTGAAAAGCTTCAAGTAATAGGTACCTAAATTTTTGATGACTTGAATTATATTTAAATCGTCGCTAGCGTTTTTTACAGCTAACGCTTTGATGGGGGAGGTTTATGACCTTTAATCGCGCTTCTTGGAAACGCGTAACGCAGTGTGCGTGCGCATCCACAATTGCCCTGTTGCTTGCCGCTTGCGGTACTGACAATTCGCCGGGCGTCTCTACAATCAACCAAGACCCTGGTCGTCAGGGTGCCGTTGCTGGTGTGGGTATCGAGTCCAACGATATTCAATCCATGACGGACCGCATGATGCGGGACATGCTTGCTAACCCGATGCTTGCCAACGCGGCCAACCCGCCGCAAGTTATCGTGGATAGCGAGTTCTTCATGAATGACAGCACCCAGCGTATCAACAAGGACCTGATCACGAACCGGCTTCGGGTAAACCTGAACCGTGCGTCGCAGGGCCGCATGGTATTTGTGGGCCGCAACTATTCGAACATGGTTCAGCATGAACGCAACCTGAAGCGTGATGGTGTGGTTGATACCGGCACCCGCGGCATGACCGCAGCGCAAGCAGGTGGTGACTACCGTCTTGGTGGCACGATCGCATCGGCTGACAGCCGCGATGCACGGACCGGTATGGTTCAGCGCTATACGCAGATCACCTTTGAAATGGTGGATCTTGAGCGTGGCGTGATCGTCTGGAGCGGCATGTACGAGCTTTCCAAAGCTGCCGCGGACGACGTAGTCTATCGCTAAAATTTGTACAGGGCGGCAAGGGGTTGCCGCCTTTTTTCTTATGTTCTGTTCTAACTAGTCGCCAAAGGAGTCGAGCGATGACGATCTCTGCTGGCCGAATTTCGGCCATTGCCGTTGCGAGTGTTCTGTTCTTCCAAACCGCTTATGCCGAGGATAGCGAGCGCCTTCTGGAGCTGCGCGCTAACCCGCCAATCTCTGCTGAAGCTATTCAGCAGGAGCAAAGCCTGTCCGCGCGCTATGAGGAGCTGCAAGGCGCCCTCAAGCAAAAGGACCTGAGCAAGGAAGATAAAAAAGCACTCAAAGCTGAACTAAAAACCGTTAAATCTGAACTGAAGTCGATCCAGAAGGCCAACAAGAAGGCCAGCAAGGACTACGACAAGGAAGTGGCGAAGCTTGAGAAAAACCTTCGGAAAACCTACGGCATGGGCCCGTATCCTGCGGATACCCGACTGTATGTTGAAAGCCGTCCGGAGCCTTTGCAGCCTTATTACCGCAGCCTTTTCATTGAAGGTGAGCGTAATGCGGTGCTGAACTTCAACCGCCTTGGCCTTGCCGCCATGGAACTCGGTTACCTTGACCATGCTGAATGGGCGTTCGACCGTTCGATCGACAAGATCGAAGCGATCTTTGCCGACAATGATCAGGCAAAAGCGGCCAAGTCCAAATTCCAGGCGGAAAGTGTAAAAGAATACAAGGGCGAGCCCTATGAGCGCGCCATGGCCTACTACTATCGTGGCCTCCTGTATCTTGCGCGTGATGACTATGAAAACGCCCGCGCCATGTTCCGTTCCGGCGAATATCAGGACACCGTTTCTGAAGCCGAGGATTTTCAGGCTGACTTCGCGCTTCTCAACTATCTTGATGGTTGGGCGCTTCAATGTCAGGGCCGCAGCGGCGACGAATCTTACGCCAAAGCCGCAGAATTTCGTGAAGGGCTGACCGCGCCCGCGCCAGATCACAACATGCTGTTTGTGACCGAGCTTGGTGCTGCCCCGGTCAAGTTCGGTGATGGCCAATACAAGGAAATCCTCAAGTTCCGTCCGGACCAGCAGTTTGGCGAGACCTCAGCCCAGCCGATTGTTGTGAATGCAGACAGCGGCGTGGTTCATGCTTCACCAGCAGCCTATGTGGTAGAGGACATCTACTTCCAGGCCTCCACCCGCGGCGGTCGCCCGGTTGACGGTATCCTTGAGGGCAAGGCCCAGTTCAAGGAAACGACGGCAGCTGTTGGCAACGCGATGAACACAGCCGGTACGGTAACAGCACTTGCTGGTCTTTATGGCGGCAACAGCGATACGGCGCTTGTGGGTGCTGGTATCGCGCTCATCGGTGGCCTGTTCGGTGCCGCGTCTGAGGCTGCGAAACCGGAAGCAGACACCCGCCAGTGGGATAACCTCCCGCACTTTGTCTCGGTCGCGACCGACAAAGCGCCGGGTAATGGTTATGTCTACGGTGCTGAATTCTCCGGCACTGGTGCACAAATCCCAGAAATGCAAAGCGCGGCCATGGTTGCTGGCGGTGATGCCTGTACCGTGGTTTGGACACGTTCGCGGTCCGCAACTGCGGTGGGTGAATCCAGCCCAGGTGCGCGCCTTGACTGGAACCAAATGCGTAAACAACCGGAAGCCGTCCAGCGCATGGATGTTGCCTTCCGCACCTGGCTTAACGCTGAAACGCCGGGTGAGGTCATGGGAGCCGAGTGATGAAAAAACTCTTGAAACCGTTTGTGGTTGCAGTGTCGGCAGTTCTCGCGTCCAGCGTGATGATGACTGGCAGTGCAAGTGCTCAGAAGGTTGTTAAGTGCGATTTTCGTGGTTTCAAAAGGCTGGGCCCATCGGGCCCGGCCATCGTTTCCGGCGTGCCGGGTACGATGACGCCAATCGCGCTCAATTCTATCCAGATCATTGATAAGAACATCGCCAAGAAGATCCTGCCGCAGGCGGTTTTCGCCCGTCGCACGGATACCGGCACGCTTGAGGTGATGGCGCGGCTCATCAACTGTACTGACTATCCGCAGGAAGTGCTTGTGCGCACCTCTTTCCTTGACCCGGACCAGTTCCCGGCAGAGCCGGAAACCGCTTGGCAGCGTGTGTTCCTGCAGCCCAAATCAACGGCTGTCTATAGCGAGATGTCCACCTCCATGGATATCGGCTACTACCTCATTGAAGTGGATGAAGGGGAATAGTCATGAAACGCATGATCGGTGGTGCAAGCCTTGCAGTCCTGTCGGCAGTTCTGATTGCCGGGCCGGAAAATGTTCAGGCGGCGCAGGAGATGCGGCAAGGTGTGCCAGCGGTCCTGACCCCGCGGGAAGTCGAGCCACTTCCTGACCCAACCCCGGCGATCAACGCTTTCCGCGAAGAAAACAAGCGGGTCAAACGCCCGCGCTTTGTCGTCTTCTGGAACCGCGATCTCTCGGACGAAGTTGTCACCTACTATATTGACTATCAAGCCCGCGGCCTTGAAGTACGCACGCCTGAAGTGACGCGTGAGCGTACGACCACGACCAACATGCACACCCACTATAATGGTCAGCTGCATGGTGAGCGCGAAGTGCGTGACACGGTCCGCGGCAATCCGGGTAGTGTTTCCGCGCAGGCCTATGATTACAGCGGTACTGTGCGCCTCAATAAAGATCAGGCGCGTAAAAACCTTGAGGAAATCCTGAACTGGAAAGTGCAGGGCGGCTTCAAGAACCTGATGATCAAGGGCGGCGCCCGCCTGATTGACCGTGACATGATCAACCGTGTCGAAGGTGCCGGCGCGCAGTCCAACGAGCAGGTGAACACCCACGCCATCGAGATCAACGCCATGCTTGGCAAGGCAGACTATATGATCGAGGTGCTGCTCGCGCCGAGTGCGGAGAGCGAAAGCGGCCTCGCGTTCCAGGTGAATGTCGTTCAGATCGAGACCGGCGAAACCATCACCAGCATGTATAGCGACGCCATGCCGCCGACCCGTGAAGTGAAGCAATATGAAGCGACACGCAATGGCTTCAAGGAATATTATGAGGTCGAGGGTTATAGCGAACAGCGCGTCGGTGAAGAGCTTGCCATCCGTACCATGATGGAACTGACTGACTATTGGCGCATGATGGCTGATAGCTGATCTCAGGCGAGAAAACCATTCAGAAGGCGGTCCCATTCGGGGCCGCTTTTTTTTAATTATCGAGTGGTCCGGATGTCAAATGCCAGCGTAAAAGAGGCATGATGGCAAAAACGCCCGAAAATATTGCAGCCCCCAAGGATGCGCCGTGCGGCAAGATGGCCGTGCGGCGCTTGACAGAAGAGAGGGCAGGTGCTTCGCTGGAAGCGGTCAAACCGCAATCTGGTGAGGTAAGGAATATTTTCAGCGCACGGAAAGACACAGCTGCCTCGCATGAAATGCTGGTGCTGCGTATCGCGGAGCACCGCGACCGCTCCGCATTTGCTGAGCTCTTCTCGCATTATGCACCGCGCCTGAAGTCGTATCTGATGACTTTGGGCCTCGATGACGAGAAAGCCGAGGATATCGCGCAGGAGGTGATGGTCACGCTGTGGCGCAAGGCGGTGCAGTTTGACCCCGAGAAAGCGCGGCTGTCCACATGGCTTTTCCGTGTGGCCCGGAACCGCTTTATCGATCACACGCGCAAACAGAAATATACCGAGGTGGATGCGGACGATCATGTAGCCCATATGGTTGCACCGGAACAGACCGATACTCCAACCCTGCAGCGGCAATATGCCGAACGGGTGTCGGCTGCCATGGCGGAGTTGAAACCCGCGCAAAAGCAGGTGATAGAGCTTTCTTTCTATCACGAGAAATCACATTCCGAAATCGCGGCAGAGCTGGAGTTGCCGCTCGGAACCGTTAAATCAAGGATCAGGATCGCCTTTGAGGCCCTGCGTAAAGAGTTGAGGGATATGGCATGACGGCACATACAGGTCTTCTGCCCGATGAATGGCTGGTTTCCTATGCAGCAGGCGCACTCACGGAGGCGCAGGCGCTCGTGGTGGCTTGCCACGCGGAATATCATGACGAGATGAAAGAGCGTATCGCGGATGCTGAAGCCGTGGGTGGTGTGCTCCTTGAGGGTGTCGTGCCCGCCCGGCTTTCTGTTGGCGCGCTTGATGATGCTTTCAAAGCCATTGAAGCGCTTGAAGACGAGCCGAGCTCGGTTAAGCCTACTGCTCCTGCGTTCACGGACCCCCGTATGCCGGCGCCGCTCGCGGCACTTCTTGGCAAGGGCTTTGACGAGCTCAAGTGGGGCTTTATGGGGCCGGGCATGAAAAAGCTGATGCTCAAAACCTATGAGAATGGTGAGCGCCTGTGGCTACTGCGCGCGAAGGGCGGTACGGAAATGCCGTTCCACGACCACCGGGGTCTTGAGTTCACGCTTGTGCTGACCGGCGGCTACAAGGTTGGCGATGCGCACTACACGCCCGGCATGATGGAAGTGGCGGGGCCTGAGGATACGCACCACCAGCCGATCATTGATGAGGGTGAGGATTGTATCTGCCTTGCGGTGACCGATGCGCCCATCAAGTTGCACAGCTTTGTCGGGCGCATGTTCCAGCCCTTTATCGGCCTCTAGACTTCGCTTTTTTGGAAGATGCTGACGGCTTGCCCCGGCCCCGCGCCGGGCGACCGCCTGAACGTGCGTGACGCGCACCGAGCTTCTTATGCTGCTTGCGGGACGTGAGGCCCGGGATATCTTCATCCTCGCGCACCAGATTGAGTTTCAGCCCACCTGTGAAGCGGTTGGCTTCCGTCAGCCGCACCTTGATGCGGTCACCAAGCTTGAATTCCTCGCCAGAACTTTCACCCACCAAGCGGTGGTGCGCTTCATCATGGCTATAGAAATCCATGCCGATTTCCGAGATCGGGATCAGGCCATCACCGCCTGACGGCTCAAGGCTCACGAACAGGCCAAAGCGGGTCACGCCGGTGATGCGGCCCATGAACTCGTCGCCCACATGGTCAGCCAGATAGTTGGCCAGATAACGGTCGGTCGATTCACGCTCCGCCGCCATGGCACGGCGTTCGGTACTCGAAATCTGCTCACCAATGCTCGACAGCTTGTCCATCTGCTCATCTGTCAGCCCATCCTTGCCGAGGCCAAGTGCACGGATAAGCCCGCGGTGTACGATCAAGTCGGCATAGCGGCGGATCGGCGAGGTGAAGTGGGCATAGCGGGGCAGGGCCAGGCCGAAGTGGCCCATATTATCTGGCGAATAATAGGCCTGCGTTTGCGAACGCAACACAACCTCGTTGACCATATGCTCGTGCGGGCTGCCCTTGACCTGCTCAAGGATGCCATTGAACAGCCGCGGCATCATCACATTGCCGCGCGACAGGTTGAGGTCAAGCGTGCCAAGGAATTCGCGCAAGGACTCCATCTTGTCCATCGGCGGTTCCTCGTGCACCCGGTACATGGCGGTCACACGGTGTTTCTCAAGCTCCTCGGCCGCACACACGTTCGCGGTGATCATCAATTCCTCGACGATCTTGTGAGCATCAAACCGGTCGCGAAGGGTGATCGCCGCCACATGGCCGTGGTCATCCAGCTGGATTTTGCGTTCCGGCAGGTCAAGTTCAAGCGGTGCGCGTTTCGCGCGCGCCTTCATGATGGCTTTGAACGTGCCGTAGAGTGGCTTGAGGACTGGCTCAAGCAGTGGTTCGGTTAGTTCGTCCGGCATGCCGTCCAGCGCTGCCTGCGCGCGCTCATACGAGACGTTGGCAGCGCTTTTCATCAGGCCACGAACAAACTTGTGGCGGATTTTCTGACCGTCCTTATTGAACCAGATATGCACCGCCATGCAGGCGCGTTCTTCGCCTGGCATCAGGCTGCAGAGCCCCGCCGACAGCGCTTCCGGCAACATAGGCACCACGCGGTCCGGGAAATAGCAGCTGTTGCCGCGCTTCAGTGCTTCGCGGTCGAGCGCATTGTCGGTCTTCACATAGTGCGCCACGTCGGCGATGGCGACGATGGCGTGCCAGCCGCCCGGGTTATCCGGGTTATCGTCCGCTTCAGCCCAGATGGCGTCATCATGGTCGCGCGCGTCAGAGGGGTCGATGGTAATCAGCGGAATGTCGCGCAGGTCTGTGCGGTTGCCGAGGGTGACGGGCTTGGCTTTCTCCGCCTCGCGGATCGCGTCTTCCGGAAATTCATAAGGAATATCAAGGCTGTGGATCGCGATCATGCTGATCGACCGCGCGTCTGACACGTCGCCCAGCCGCTCTTTCACCCGCACACGTTTTGCACCCATGTGCTTGCGGGAGGGAACGGGTTCGGCAAGCACAAGCTCACCCTCAACCGCGCCGTTCACATCGCCTTGGTCAACCCAGTATTCATCCCGGTTTTTCTTGTCGGTCGGGTGGATGCGACCACCATTGGGGCCGCCATGAAACACCCCCATGATCGACGCAGGTGCCGGCTTCAATATCTTGAGCACAGACGCACGGTAGACAGGTGGCTCGTCTTTCACGCAGGTAAGGCGTACAAGTGCTCGGTCACCAGGTCCCATGGCCGGGCCGGGCTTTTTGCCCTTCTTGGCACTGAGGAAAATACGCGGCGGTTTGCCTTCACCCTCAAAGTTCACCGGTTTAACGACGGCATCACCTTCGTTCGTGAGGCCCGCGAATTCAACAACTTGCACGCCGGGCAAGCGGTCAGCCGGGCGCAGGGATTGCCCGACATCTTTTGTCAGCATGCCGTCGTCCGTCAACTCGCGGATCAGTTTCTTGAGGAAAACCTTATCTGGCCCCTTCACGCCAAAGGCGCGGGCGATATCCCGTTTTGTGACTTTGCCACCCGGAAAGGTGCGGATGAAGTTCATCACTTCTTCACGACTGGGAAGCTGGCCGGGTTCGTATTTCGCCAAGGGCGGGTCCTTTCTTTTACGCGAGTGTAGCGCGTAAGGGATTATGCTTCAAAAAAAGCGCCCGGTCAGGACGCTTTCTTTTTCTTTCTCGCCGGGGCTTTTTTCTTGCCCGCTTTTTCCGCGAGCCATCCGAGCGCCTGTTCCAGCGTCACGCTCTCTGGCTCGGTGCCTTTGGGGAGCGTCGCGTTGGTGCGCTTGTGGTTCACATAAGGGCCATAGCGACCATCGAGCACGCGGACCGCGTCGCCGTCATCCGGGTGTTCGCCCAGTTCCTTCAGCACGGTCTTGGCGCTGCCGCCTTTCTTTGCTGCAGCATCCGCGAGCAGGGCTACAGCGCGGTTGAGGCCCACATTGAACACTTCCTCAGTGGAGGCGAGTTTACCGAACGTGCCGTCATGCGCCACATAGGGGCCGTAGCGGCCGATGGCAGCAGTGATCGGCTTGCCGGTCTCAGGGTGTGTGCCCACTTCACGCGGGAGCGAGAGCAGCGCAAGCGCCTTCTCAAGGCTCAGGCTCGCTGCATCCATATCCTTCGGGATGCTGGCGCGCTTCGGTTTTTCGCCCTTCTGGGCTTCACCCACCTGAATGTAGGGACCAAAACGACCTGTGCGTACGCTGATTGGCTCGCCGGTCTCGGGATCATCACCCAGATTGGCTGGCTCGTCAGCGCCTTCACCGTCTTCGCCATTGCTGCCGAACGGGCGGGTATAGCCACATTCCGGATAGTTGGAACAACCGACAAAAGCGCCATAACGGCTGGTCTTGAGGCCAAGGCGGCCGTTTTCGCAGCTCGGGCACTTGCGCGGGTCCTTGCCGTCTTCGGTTTCTGCGAACAGCATGGGCTCGAGATATTCATCAAGCGCATCAATGACTTCGGCGTTACGAACCCCAAGGATTTCTTCGGTGCGCGGCTTGAAGGAGGCCCAGAATTCCTTGAGGACTTCTTTCCACTCTTCTTCACCAGCTGAGATATGGTCGAGCTGTTCTTCAAGGTTCGCGGTGAAATCATATTCCACATAGCGCTGGAAGAATTTCTCGAGGAAGGCGGTTACAAGGCGGCCTTTATCCTCGGGGATGAAGCGGTTGCGCTCCATATGCACATAGTTCCGCTCACGCAGTACCGTGAGGATGGATGCATATGTGGATGGGCGGCCAATGCCGAGCTCTTCAAGGCGTTTCACCAGCGAGGCTTCAGTGAAGCGTGGCGGCGGGTCGGTGAAGTGCTGCTTCGGCGTGACGCTATCAAGCGTCAGGACTTCGCCTTCCTTCATCTGCGGCAGGCGGGTGTCTTCCTCGTCACCGTCATCGTCCTTGCCTTCCTGATAGACTGACAGGAAGCCTTCAAACTGGATGACTGTACCGGTTGCGCGCAGCTCGGCCGACTGGTCCTTGTTAAGGATGGTTACCGTCGTGCGCTCAAGCTGGGCGCTTTCCATCTGGCTCGCGATCGTCCGGCGCCAGATCAGCTCATAGAGCTTCTGTTCGTCACTGTCGAGCGCATGGGCAACATCAGCGGGTTTGCGCATCGGGTCGGTCGGACGGATGGCTTCGTGCGCCTCCTGGGCGTTTTTCGCCTTGGTTTTATAAACACGTGGGCTATCCGGCAGGAATTTCTTGCCAAAACGGTCTTCAATCACCGCGCGGGTCGCGTTCAGCGCTTCCTGTGCGATGGTCACGCCATCCGTACGCATATAGGTGATAAGACCCGTAACCTCACCGCCGATGGACTTACCTTCATAAAGGCTTTGCGCCACACGCATGGTGCGGTTGGCCGGGAAGCCATACTTGCGTGCGGCTTCCTGCTGCAGGGTCGATGTGGTGAACGGCGGCTGCGGGTGGCGGCGGGCAGGCTTGCGCTCAACCGACGTGACCGTCAGCGGCGTGCGTTCCACCAGCGCGGCTGCCGTCTTGGCCTCTGCCTCGTTACTGATGCCGTACTTCTTGATCTTCTCGCCGTTCATGGCGAAGAGGCGGCCGATGAGCGAACGGTCACCGCTTGCGCTCAGCGCAGCCTCGATGGACCAGTATTCCTGCGCGCGGAATTTCTCGATCTCGCTCTCACGCTCACAGACAAGGCGGAGGGCGACGGACTGCACACGGCCAGCCGAACGTGCGCCCGGCAGCTTGCGCCACAGAACCGGCGACAGGGTAAAGCCCACAAGGTAATCAAGCGCGCGGCGGGCGAGATAGGCGTTGACCATCTCTGTATCAAGCTCGCGCGGTTCGGCCATCGCCTTCAGGATCGCGGATTTGGTGATCTCGTTAAAGACCACACGTTTGACTTCCACGCCCTTGAGGGCGCGTTTTTTCGCCAGCACCTCAAGCACGTGCCAACTGATTGCTTCCCCTTCACGGTCGGGGTCAGTCGCGAGATAGAGGCGGTCGGCGTCTTTCACCGCTTTTGCGATGTCGGTGAGGCGTTTGTTCGAATCACGGTCAACGACCCAATCCATCGCAAAGTCCTCATCGGGCTTTACGGAGCCGTCCTTGGCAGGCAAGTCGCGGACGTGACCAAAACTGGCCAACACCTTGTAATCCTTACCAAGATACTTGTTGATGGTTTTCGCTTTAGCGGGTGATTCTACGATAACGACGTTCATACGTCCGTCTGTCCCTATCCTTGCTGGTTACGTGCGTGTCAGGTGGACCTTCTGCCCATCACCTAGTTCGAAGCCGCGCAGATTGCAATGCCTTCTTGTATATGGCCCTGTAATTAAAGTGCGGCGGAAACCTCATGCGAGGCTGACTTTTCCGCCTGCGTGACGGGTTATTTCGCCCGCGATCTCATGCTCCATGAGCGCGACCAGCACCTCATCAGCGCGCATGCCGCTTATCCTGATCACCTCATCCACATGTACAGCGGTGTGGCTGAGGAAGTCGAGGATGTTGCCACCGGCTTCAGGTGCGCCATTGTCGGTAGCAGGCAATGTCTCAGCGGTTGGCGTTGTCGTGCGTATACGAATGACAGGGGTATCCGGTTTGATGGGAGTCAGTTCCGCAAAGATGTCTTCTGCATCCTGTACGAGCGAGGCGCCGTCCTTGATCAGCTTGTTGCAGCCTCGCGCACGGGCATCAAGCGGCGAGCCGGGTATAGCAAACACATCGCGGCCTTGCTCCAGCGCAAAACGCGCTGTGATGAGCGAGCCGGAGCGCTCCGCCGCTTCCACGACCAGCACACCATCTGACAGGCCAGAGATGATGCGGTTGCGGCGCGGGAAATGCCGTGCCTGTGGCTGGGTCCCGGGCGGCATTTCGCTAACCACAAGGCCGCGTTCGGCAATTTTATGGAAAAGTTCCGTGTTCTCGCGCGGGTAAATCACATCAAGCCCGCCAGCCACACAGGCGACGGTGCCGCCTTCCAGTGATGCTGCGTGGGCCGCCGTATCAATACCGCGCGCGAGGCCAGAGATAACGGTCACCGCCGCATCAGCCATCGCGCCTGCAATCATTCGCGTCAGTTTCTGGCCATTGATGCTGGCGTTGCGCGCACCCACGATCCCAAGCGAAGCGGGCGGTGAGATGAGGTCGTGCGAACCAAGGGTATGCAGTAGTGGCGGCGCATCCCCCGTCGCAGCAAGCCGGTAAGGGTAGAGCGCCTCGCCATGAAAGATTGTGCGTGCACCCAATCTGTGCGCGGCTTCAAGCTCCCGCTCACACGCGTCTTTTGTCGCGACACTACCGCCGCGTTTGCGTTTGGCGAGGAGGGAGGGTAGGGCGTCCAGCGCGGCTGTACCGCTGCCGTAGCGTTCGATCAGATTGCGAAACAGGATGGGGCCAATGCCGTCTGTACGGATGAGGCGCAGACGCGCCAGCCGCTCAGAATGCGAAAACTCCCCAAATGTTTCCGTTTTGTTCATGGGGTGAGACTGGCGCGAAAGTGCGCGCCTGTCAATGGAATTGGAAAAAGACTATTTGTCTTTTTTGCCGATTTTCGGCTCTTCACCGCGAAGAATACGCTCAATATTCGTCTTGTGACGGATATAGATGACCAGGGTCATGAAGGCGATTGGCAGCCATGTGTCCGGCCCGATCAGATAATAGCTGACAAGCGGTGCGAGCAGCGACGCGACCAGCGCGGATAGCGATGAGATGCGGAAGATCGCGGCGGACAGTAGCCAGATGCCAGCCGTGGCAAGGCCGAGCATCCATGATATGGCGAACAGTGTGCCCATGAATGTGGCAACACCCTTGCCGCCCTTGAAGCCAAGGTAGACCGGAAAGCAGTGGCCAATGAAGGCCGCAGCACCTGCAAGCGGCGCAAGCTCTGGCGAGATGAAGTGGCGGGTGATGAGCACAGCGATTGCTGCCTTGCCTGCATCCAGCACGAGGGTCGCGAGCGCAAGGTCCTTGCGCCCGGTGCGCAACACGTTCGTCGCGCCAATATTGCCCGAGCCGATATCACGGATATCCCCAAGGCCAGCCATACGGGTGAACACAAGGCCAAATGGCACCGCGCCCAGAAGATAGCTCAGGATAAGGACAATGCCGGTCTCGATTGTAAAGCTCATCTGCGATCTCCCCTGCGCATTACCCTGCGCATCGCGTTACCTTCAGGCAGCGGTATAAAGTGGCTTCCCTGCCACCACCGTCTGCCAAACCTGCCCCTGAACCGGGAGCGTGTCAAATGGCATGTTCTTCGCGCTCGAGACCAGATCATCTTGCGAGATACGCCATGGTTTCTCCGGGTCGAAGATCACAAGGTCAGCTTGCACACCTTCCTTGAGGCGGCCCATGGGCAGGCGCAGGAGGTCAGCTGGTGTGCTGGTGAGCGCGCGCAGGAGCGTCATGAGCTCAAGCTTGCCCGCATGCACTTGTGCGAGCGCTAGCGGCAGCATGGTCTCAAATCCGACAACACCTTCAGCGGCCTGACCAAAGGGCAGGCGCTTCACGTCCGCGCTTTTGGGGTCATGGTCCGATACGAGCGTGTCGATGGTGCCGTCCGCAAGGCCGGCGATCAGCGCCAAACGGTCCTCTTCCGAGCGCAGCGGCGGGCGCACCTTGGCAAACGTGCGGTAGCCTTCAAGCGCGTTATCGTTGAGGTGCAGATAATGCGGCGCGACCGAGCAGGTGGCGCGCACACCACGTTTCTTGGCGGAGCGGATGGCGTCCACCCCTTCACGGGATGAGATCAGCGCGAAGTGGATACGGGCGTCCGTCAATTCAGCGAGGCGGCAGTCACGCTCAATCTGAATAACCTCAGCGGCAGCTGGCACACCGGAAAGGCCAAGCCGCGTCGCGATTTCGCCCTCGTGCGCGACAGCGCCACTTGCGAGGCTCTTGTCCTCGGCGAACTGAACGATAAGTGCATCAAAGTGGCCCGAGTATTCGAGCAGGCGGCGCATAACCTGGCTATCGGACACAGGCGTGCGGCAGTCGGTAAAGCCCACGGCGCCCGATTGCATCATCTGGCCGATCTCGGCGATCTGGCTTCCCTGCATGCCGCGTGTGGCGGTGCCCATGGGGAATACGTTCACGGTTTCACTGTCTTCCGAGCGGCGGCGGATACGCTCCACAACCGCGTCGGTGTCGATCACCGTGGTCTGGTCCGGCTGCAGGATGACGGTGGTGATGCCACCCTTGAGCGCGGCTTCGGCGTCCACCCGGTGGGCGCGCATATCAATAAAACCGGGGCACAGGATGCGGCCTTTGCAGTCCACAACCTTGGCGCCCTCGGGGGCCGTTTCATCCGCGCCAAAAGCTTTGATTTTTTCGCCTTCGGTGACGAGCGTGCCTTTGGTGTCGAGTCCCGATGCGGGGTCGATCAGGCGGGCATTGATGTAAGCTGTCATGCTCATTGTCCGTCCTCCTCGCGCAAGCCGCGGGTCAGGATGTCAAGGCAGGCCATGCGCACGGCGACGCCCATTTCCACCTGTTCTTCAATCGCCGACCGGTCAAGGTCGTCCGCCACATCGGAGGAGATTTCAACGCCGCGGTTCATCGGGCCGGGGTGCATCACCAGTACGTCTTCCTTGGCGTATTTGAGTTTTTCATGGGTCAGGCCCCAGAATTGGTAATATTCCCGGAGGGAAGGCAGGAAGGCGCCTTGCATGCGCTCCTGCTGCAGGCGCAGCATCATGACCACGTCAGCGCCTTCGAGGCCTTCCTCCATGCGGTGGCAGATTTCGACACCGAGCCGGTCCACATCCTTCGGCAGGAGGGTGGAGGGTGCAACAAGGCGTACCCGCGCGCCCATAGCGTTGAGGAGGTAGATGTTTGAGCGCGCAACACGGCTATGCGCCACGTCGCCTGAGATCACGATGGTCTGGCCGTGGATGCGGCCCTTGCGGCGACGGATGGTGAGGGCATCGAGAAGCGCTTGCGTCGGGTGTTCCGACCGGCCGTCACCGGCGTTGATCACCGCGCAGTCCATTTTCTCAGAGAGAAGCTTCACCGCACCGCTGTCCGCATGGCGCATTACCAGTACATCAGGGCGCATGGCATTGAGCGTCGCGGCAGTATCCAGAAGTGTTTCACCCTTCTTGATCGAACTCGTACCCGTGGACATGGAGGTTACTTCCATGCCGAGGCGCTTGCCCGCGATCTCGAAGCTCATCAGCGTTCGCGTCGAGTTCTCGAAGAAGAGGTTGATTTGGGTCAATCCCTCACATTTGTCGGTAGACTTTTTTGCCTGCCGGTTCTGCTCGGCATAACCGTCAGCTGTATCAAGCAGATGCTTGATTGCCGTGGGGTCCAAGCCCCAGATGCCAAGAAGGTGTTTGTGAGGAAAAAGCTCGCCCGAGGGCGGAGAAACTTCCGCGCGCGGGTAGGGTGCCGGTCCGGTCGAATGCGTGCTCATCAAGCTGGCCTTATAGGGGCAAATGCCCCCTGCTGCAAGATGCTTGTGTACGCTTTTGGCGCCTGTTTTTTATCGGTAGGCTGCGAAAGTGTCTGCCCATGGCTCGCCTTGTTCGCACACAGTATTGGCAAGGCCCGCAATCAGCCGGTACCAGCCAACAAGGCAGATGATGGCAAGGATGGTGGCTTCATCAAAATGCGCCTTCAGTTTTTCGCGCACGGCAGGTGCGATGGTTGCAGTCTCCATCAACTGATCACAGGCAGAGAGTATAGCTTGCTCAGGCGCTGGCCAGTGCGGCGATTCGGATGCGCCGAATGTCAGTTCCTGAATGTCGACTGTGGAGAGTGAGGCTTCGCGGGCGAATGCGGTGACATGCACACCCCATTCGTATTCGCATGCGGCTTTCGCGCAGGTGCGCAGGATGAGCATTTCACGAAACCTGACCGACAGGATGGATTTGGGGCCAAGGAAATATGAGCCAAGCCCGCGCATGGCCGTCATCAGGCCATCGTTCCTGGCAAGGCTGCGGAAAAGCGCGAGGGGCTCGAACGGGGCACCGGGTGGCATCCAGCGCTTAAGCATCGCTTCTGTATCAGGTTCATATGGCGGGGTGAGCGGCGGCACGAGGGACATGGTCATGAAGGACTCCTGTTTAATTGCTACTAAAAAAGTAGCATTCAGGTAGCCGCATTCAAGGGCGGAGTGCCGAAATTTATTCAGATTGTTCGATAAGGACGCGCCAGTCTTCGGCCCATTTGTTGAGAGGACCCAGCGATTTGATCAGCTTTTCGCCGTGATCGGTGAGGGCCCACCGGCGGTCATCGTCTGCCGCGACAACTTTTGCTGTAGCCAGTTCGCCAAGGCGGGTGGAGAGCACACTCGGTGACATGTTTTCGCAGCGTGCCTGAAGGTCGCGGAAGCCGACAGCGCCGTCCCGAAGTTCCCAGATAATACGGAGTGTCCAGCGGCGACCGAGAAGGTCGAGTGCCGCCATGATAGGCCGGCCTGTGCGCGAACTTTTGGTGGGGCGTCCCGGTAATGGTGTTTTGCTGGTGCCTTTCGGCATAAAGTCTACTCCCGGTAAAAGGCGTCCTCATAGAGCACGTGACCTGCGTGCCCGTCAAGCGCACCTTTCCAGCATTCGAGCGCAAAAAAGGCGCTCTCACGCGTGCTGTCGTCACCGTATGTGAGGCCGAATTCCGATGCAGGGCGAAAACCGTGTTTGGCATAAAACTCTGCGTGGCCGACAAGCACAACCGCATCAACTTCGATATAATCGAGGCTCTCAGTGAGGAATTTGCTGCCCACGCCCTGGCGCTGGTGCGCGGAATCAATTGCCATCGGGCCAAGGCCCCAAATCTGGCGTTTGCTGTCCACACCTTCTATGCGCACGCGAGTATAACCGATATATCCCACCAGCGAACCATGGTCCCACAGCCCATGCTCCGCACACATCTTGCGCGAATTACGCAGGCCGGAGACAAGGTTTGCTTCAAATTCTGTCGGGAAATTGGCGCGCAGCAGGTGGTCTATATTGGGGGCTGATTCAGCGTCGAGGTTGGGGTCAAAGCGCATGGAGGGCTCCTTGCAAAATATAGGCGGCCGCCATTTTGTCGACGAGTTCCTTCCGCCGCGCACGGCTCCTGTCCGCCTCGATGAGCGTACGCTCAACTGCGGCAGTAGAAAGGCGCTCATCCCAAAATATTTGGGGAAGGTCGCTTAGTTTTGCAAGGTTGTCCGAAAAGGCTTTGGTGCTTTGGCAGCGCGGTCCTTCGCTGCCGTCCATATTGACGGGCCAGCCAAGAACAAAGCCACCAACGCCCTGTTTTTGCACAATATCCAGCAGTTTCGCGGCATCGTCCTTGAACTTGGTACGCTTGATGGTCTCCATCGGTGTCGCGATGGTCAGCGTGGTATCTGAAAGGGCGAGGCCGATGGTTTTTGAGCCAATATCAAGCCCCAGAAGCCGCGCGCGGCGCGGCAGCAGGTCTTTCAGTTCCCGAACGCTGGTTACGACACTCACCGGTGCGTCTCCAGCCACGTTTTGGCACGGTTTGCGGCGTTCGCACGGATGTTCATGTAAAAGAGGTTATAGTCATAGGCGTGGTAGTTCTCGCCCGTCATCATGAACTCGCGCCAGCTGCCTTGCGGTGGCTCGGTCAGGTAAAGGATGC
Source organism: Kordiimonas gwangyangensis DSM 19435 = JCM 12864 (assembly GCF_000375545.1). GTDB lineage: Bacteria > Pseudomonadota > Alphaproteobacteria > Sphingomonadales > Kordiimonadaceae > Kordiimonas > Kordiimonas gwangyangensis. Next base: position 664,925 of record NZ_AQXF01000002.1, on the reverse strand, counting down.
CGCGCTGGCCACAGCGTGCGCCGGTAAGGCCTGGGGTAGGTGCGGCGATGCCTTCAGCACCCGATACCAGTTCAACAGCACCCAGATTGGCGTCCTTCGGTGCCTTCGCGCCCACATGCCAGTTGAGCGGATTGGTGCAGAGCATAGTGGTGCCCGCGCGCGGTTTGCCGTTCAGGCCCGGCGTTTTGGCGAACATCTCGAGAATGCCGGATGGGTCACCGTCCTTCGAGAAGCTTTGGAACGAAACCACACAGCCCGTGTCTTTGGGGCTTTCGCACGCGTCAATGCCGCCAAGAGGGGCAAGGTCGCCTTCAAGGCTGACTGGCCAGCCGATGATGTAAGCCGCGATCATGCGTTCCTTGAGGTCTTCGTTGATGGCAATGCGTTCGGCGAGCAGCAGAAGGGCATGCAGCGCGCCTTGGCTGTGGCCCGCAAGGATGAAAGGCCGACCATCGTTGTCGTTTGCCATATAGTGGTCAAACGCCGCCAGCACGTCAGCGTGGGCTTTGACGAGCGCCTGAACGCCTTGGCCGCTGTCGTCAAAGAAGGCGCCGAAGGCGGCCTGGCGGTATTTTGGTGCATAAACCTGCCCCGCGAGGCCGAAGGCGCTGGCCTGATATTTGAGGGCAAAGTTGGCGCGGCGGCCAAGGGCTGCTTCGTCACCGTCAAGCGGGGCGTTCCAGCGTTCTTTTGAAAGATATGTCGTGGGGTGGATATAGAATACGTCGGCTTCCGGCACCTGCATGGTTTGCATGATACCTTCTGGCAGCAGAAGCGCATTTGTGCTCATGCCCGGGCGTGCGGCCCATGCCGTTTCGCTGGAATAATCTGGCGCTTCGGTTGCTTCTTCGGTGGCGATTTCATGGCTTGGTACAAACGCCCATTTCATCATGGTGCTTTCGTTCGAGGTGAACAGCACCCCGGCAATCAGGATCAGCACGATAACGCCTGCGATTGCTAGCAGGAATTTGGCTGCCGGTGCGGTCTTGTGTTTAGCCATGATCTCTCTCCCCTTCAGTGCCCACGCGGTGGGGTCATTTTATCGTTCTTTGGCCAGAACGCCATGATATGGTCGTCGGTGACGGTACCGTCTTCATACCGGATCACACCGCGCCGTGTTCCCTCAAGGACAAACCCGATGGACCGGTACAGCGCCAGTGCCGCCAAATTGTCCGCATGCACGTGCAGTTCAATGCGTTCAAGCCTTGCATGCTTTTGCACCCAATCAGCGAAATGCAAAAGTAGTTTTTTGCCAATGCCGCGCTTTCTGAAACCTGCGTGTACCGACATGGCGATGGTGGTGCTATGGCGCACACGCTGGCGTTTATCTGTCCAGCATTCCAGCATACCCACGATGGTGTCATCCTCAAACGCGAGCAAGCAGGTCTCGTCAGGGTTCACACCTTTCCGCGCGAGCCAGAATCGCTGCCTGAGGGTCGAGGCGCGGAACTCACCGGGGCGCGTGATCATGCCGGTGCCCTCAGTATAGATGGCGCGCACATAGGCATTGAGGGCGGCGGCGTCCGAAGGGCGCGCAGCGCGGATGGTGATGGGCTTCTGGTCTGGTGTGTCATTCATGAGGCCGATTTGGCGGTGTACAGGACATTAAATCAAGGAGAAATCGGAGTACACACATGGCTGTGACGTGAAGTTTTTGAAACATGTGGACGGTGTAGGCGCAGGGCGGTATTTTCCCTATTGGCGAACAGGCGGTGCCAGGACCACCGATCGCCAATAGGGAGGTCCTCATTTCTTCTTTCGATACAGACATTGACGGGATTGGTGAGAAGGAAGGCTACGGTCTTGGTGACTATGAATTGCATGGCACCGATGTAGCGCCCAAGCTGGGTGCGGACTTCGTCCATATTCTCAGCTATTTTGAGGGCAAACGCGGCGGCAGGCAGTTCAATAGTCGGTCTGATGTCTCTCCATCCGACCTCAAGGACTATTTACCTTGGGTGGCTCTTCTTGAACCAATCTGGGGTGAGGGCGGCGGTGTTTGTGACGCCAGGGTCACGCTCCACGGTTCGCAAGCTGCAGCTGCCTATAACGATGTCACCGGCAAACGTGTACGCGATGTGCATAAGGAAGAAGTCGCCAACCGCGTTATCGCGTCACTTGATGCATCGGTAAAACGCGGGCAGGGCGTCATTGGCCGTAGCGAGGAACGCACGGGCCCGCCGCCTCATGTTCGCCTGAATATCCTTTATCTGCCGCTTTCCGCTGACGGCAGCATGATCAGCCATTTTTTCGCCTACGGGCGGCTTGATCGGCTTTGATGGCGCTGGTGCCCGAGTAAACTTTCGCACACCGTGCATTCCCGCTTGCCGTACGCGTGTTCAGGCGCTAAGTTCCGCGCAGAATTCAACGGTTTTTCCTGACAGTTCATAGGGAATTTTCATGTCGAACATTGACAAGGCGACCGTGGCTAAGATTGCCCGGCTTGCACGCATTAAAATTGAGGACGAAAAGCTGGAGCCGCTTGCCGGTGAGCTCAACAACATCCTTGGCTGGGTGGAGCAGCTTGACGAAGTAAACACCGACAATATCGAGCCGATGTCGAGCGTGGTGGATGCCAAGCTCCGCTGGCGCGCCGATGAGGTAACCGACGGCGACAAGCAGCAAAGTGTGCTCAAGAATGCGCCGCGCGGTGAATACGGCTTCTTCGCCGTCCCCAAAGTGATCGAGTAGGACTGGCCAATGACTGACCTGACGAAACTCAAGATCGCGGAAGCGCGCGATCTGCTGAAAAAGGGCGATATTTCTGCCCGCGAACTGACGGAAGCGTACATCAGCGCGGTGGAAGCTGCCGACGCGCTCAATGCCTATGTCGCCAAAACGCCGGAGATGGCGCTTGAAATGGCAGACAAGGCCGACGCTATGATCAAGGCGGGCGGGCAAAAAGGCATGACCGGTATTCCGGTTGGCATCAAGGACCTGTTCGCGACCAAAGGTGTGCACACGCAGGCGTGCTCGCACATTCTTGACGGTTTCAAGCCGGAATATGAAAGCACGGTTTCCCAGAAGCTTTGGGATGACGGCGCTGTCATGCTCGGCAAGCTCAATATGGACGAGTTTGCCATGGGCTCCTCTAACGAGACGAGCTACTACGGCCCGGTGAAAAACCCGTGGCGCGCAAAGGGCTCCAACAATGACTTCGTGCCGGGCGGTTCCTCGGGCGGTTCGGTGGCGTCTGTCGCCGGTTACTGCGCGATGGGTGCAACGGCATCTGACACGGGTGGTTCGATCCGCCAGCCTGCTGCCTTCACCGGCACTTTTGGTATCAAGCCGACCTACGGGCGTTGTTCGCGCTACGGCATGGTGGCCTTTGCCTCAAGCCTTGACCAGGCTGGCACCATCACCCGCGACGTGCGTGACGGCGCGATCATGCTTGAAAGCATCTCGGGCTTTGACGCGAAGGACAGCACCTCCGTTGACCTGCCGGTGCCGAACTTTGAAGCGGCGCTGACGGGCGATATCCGCGGCATGAAAATCGGTATCCCGCAGGAATATCACCTCGCTGGCATGCCGGCTGAGATCGAAGCGCTGTGGCATCAGGGTATCGAGTGGATGAAAGCTGCGGGTGCTGAGGTTGTCGACATCAACCTGCCGCACACCAAATACGCACTGCCGACCTATTATATCGTGGCACCGGCTGAGGCTTCCTCGAACCTCGCGCGCTATGACGGCGTTCGTTATGGCCTGCGTGAGACGGTTGAAGGCGGTGGCCTTGTCGACATGTATGAAGCGACCCGCGCCGCCGGTTTCGGTGACGAAGTGAAGCGCCGCATCATGATCGGCACCTATGTGCTGTCGGCTGGCTACTATGACGCCTATTACCTCAAGGCGCAGAAGGTGCGGAAACTTATCTCCGACGACTTCAAGCGTGCATTCGAGAAAGTGGACGCGATCCTGACACCGACAGCACCAAGCGCGGCTTTCGCCTTCGGTGAAAAGTCGGACGACCCGATCGCCATGTACCTCAATGACGTGTTTACCGTGCCGGCGTCGCTTGCCGGTATTCCGGGCTCGAGCGTGCCTGCGGGCCTCGACGCAAACGGTCTGCCGCTTGGCCTCCAGATCCTCGGCAAGGCGTGGGACGAAGAAACAGTATTGAAAGTATCGGGTGTGATCGAGGAAGCCGCAGGCTTCACGGCGAAACCTGAAGAGTGGTGGAGGTAAGCGTCATGGGTAAATATATCGTACAAGGCGCAACCGGTGATTTTGAAATCGTGCTCGGGCTTGAAGTCCACGCGCAGGTGATCTCGAACGCGAAGCTCTTCTCGGGCGCGGCGACTGAATTCGGTGCGGAGCCGAACGCGCAAGTCAGCCTCGTAGACGCGGCCATGCCCGGCATGCTGCCGACAATCAACGCTGAGTGTATCCGCCAGGCGGTGCGTACGGGCCTCGCGCTTGGTGCGCAGATCAACAAATTCTCGGTGTTTGACCGCAAGAACTATTTCTACGCTGACCTGCCGCAAGGCTACCAGATCAGCCAGTTCAAGCATCCGATTGTGGGTGAGGGCACGGTAACGCTCGACCTCGCAGACGGCTCGACCAAGGAAGTCGGTATCGAGCGTATCCACCTTGAGCAGGATGCGGGCAAATCGATGCACGACCAGCATCCGCAATATACCTATGTGGACCTGAACCGCTCTGGTGTGGCGCTGATGGAAATCGTCTCCAAGCCGGATATGCGCAGCCCCGAGGAAGCCGGTGCTTACCTCACCAAGCTTCGCACCATCCTGCGCTATATCGGCAGTTGCGACGGCAACATGGAGCAGGGCAGCATGCGCGCCGACGTGAACGTGTCCGTGCGTCGCCCGGGCGAGCCTTTTGGCACGCGCTGCGAGATCAAGAACGTGAACTCGATCCGTTTCGTGCGTCAGGCGATTGAATATGAAGCGCAGCGTCAGGTCGATATCATCGAGGCTGGCGGCAAGGTAGACCAGGAAACGCGCCTGTTTGACCCGAACAAGGGCGAAACACGCTCGATGCGTTCCAAGGAAGAAGCGCACGATTACCGCTACTTCCCGGACCCCGACCTGCTGCCGGTTGAGTTTGACGACGCCTTCATTGAAGCTGCCCGCGCAAGCCTGCCGGAACTGCCTGACCACAAGAAAGCCCGCTTCGTTGAGGAACTTGGCCTGCCGGACTATAACGCCAGCGTGCTGGTGGCCGAGAAAGAGTCGTGCGACTATTTCGAGGACCTGATCGCAGCCCTCGCGAAGAAAGTTGGCAAGGACGTCAAGGACGTGGCCGCCAAGGCATCGAACTGGGTCACAGGTGACCTCTTTGGTGCGCTCAACAAGGCAGGCAAGTCCGTGACCGAAAGCCCGGTATCGGCGGCACAAGGCGCTGATCTGCTGGCACTCATTGAGGACGGCACCATCTCCGGCCGCATCGCCAAGGACGTGTTCGAGATCATGTTCGAGACCGGCAAGGACGCAGACGTGATCGTTGAGGAAAAAGGCCTCAAGCAGGTGTCCGACACTGGCGAGATCGAAAAGATCATCGATGAAGTGATCGCGGCAAACCCGGGCCAGCTCGAACAATACCGCGCCGGCAAGGACAAACTGATCGGCTTCTTCGTTGGCCAAGTGATGAAGGCAACGGGCGGCAAGGCCAACCCGGGCCTCGTCAACCAGCTCCTGAAGCCGAAGCTGGACGGCTAGGCATCCGGTACAAAATACAGATTATGAGGCCCGCTTTGGCGGGCCTTTTCTTTTTCAGCTTCCTTGCCGTATTTCTGCCGCGACTGTGCTATAATGGTCAGGTGGATAAGGAGCGAAAACCGTGAACACCATGAACATTGCGATCGTCTCAGCCTGCCTGTTAGCTGCAAGTCCTGTGCTTGCAGAGGACGCTGCGCCGGGTTTTGAGGATGCACAGCGCCTTTGTGACGCTGAACGGTGCTCGCTCTTCACGTCGCTACCGGCGGCAGCACCAGAGGGGCTCGTGCCCCTCAGCATGCGTGCTGAAAGAAGCTACCGCACGTCAGGTGACGGCATAAGCCTTGTTGACGTGGGCCTCGGTGGTCTCGCAGGGTCCCTTATTGGTGACGAAATCGGCGGCCCAGCGGAAGCGGTGGTGTTTGGCCTTCTGGGTGCCGGGCTTGCGCTTGGTGGTGTTGGCAAAGACATCGACGAAGAGGAAGCCCGCCGCCGCGATGAAGCATGGCGGCGCGGTGATGACATGGTCTACAACCCCGCGCACCCGCTGCCGTTCAACGCACACTGGCTTGGCTCCCGCAAGAAATAAGCTGCCGAGTTACGCTAATCCGCTGTTATTGCGTGTATTTTCGGGTCTTGTGTGCCTCGGGCGCGAATCTGGAATAATTTGCCACAATTTTGCCTTTTCAGGTTATCATCTTAAAACTGATGATGGATGCAGATGCACCTGCGCCGGGAAGAGCCACAAGAGCTCGCCACAGTATGGCCGGTTAAGGTGAGATGGGGGAATGTGCTGGACCTTGGAAAATATTTCCAAAATTTCGCAAATCAGGTTCATGCACCGTTCAGTTTCAGCCCGCTAAGATTTCTGCAATGATAACGGAGGTTGAAATGCTGAGAAAATCTCTACTCCTACTGACGACAGCGATGCTGATCGTGCCGAGCACGGCATCATTTGCAGACCGAGACAAGAAAGAAGATCGCCGCGAACGTGCGCGCCAGGAAGCGCCCTCGCGACCGCAGGCTAAACAGCAGCGTGCGCCGCGTAACGAAGCGCGCCCGCAGCGTGCTGACCGCCGCGATGTTGCCGCACAGTCCGGCAAATACCGTAATAATGACCGCCGTGACGTGTCGCAGCGCAGTAACACGCCGCGTAATGTGTCGCGGGCAGAGCGGCCACGCAACGTGGAGCGCGCGCAGGACCGCACGCGCACGAACCGTAATAAAGAATTCAACCATACACGGCCAATGCCGGTGCGTGACCGGGACACCACGTCTCGTGTGAACCGTGACGTACGGCGTGACCAGTCACGCGATGTGCGCAACGTTCGTCGCACCACTGATACGTCACGTGTTGCGCGCAACAGCACGCGTCCGGTTGACCGGCGCGATGTGATGGGCAGCAACGCCTTCAATACGGACTATAAGCGCCGCACCAATAGTGTGCCGACAAGCTATGGCAACCGTAATGACCGCAACGTGAGCTACGACGACCATCGTCGTGGCGGTAACGATCATCGTGGCGGGCGGGATGGTCATCGCGGTCGCGACCATGACCGTGGCCGCAACGATCACCGCTATGATCACCGTGACCGTCGTGACCATGGCTATCGCGGTCGCAGCCGGACAAATGTCTATATCGGTTTTGGTACCTATCCCTATGGCTACTGGGGTCGCCACAACTATTATGGTCACTATAGCTACGGTGACTGGCCGTTCTATTCCGGCTACTGGCATGCGCGTGCGCATTGGGCCTGGAACGGGCACCACAGCCACTATCACTATGGCGGCTATTGCCCGGGCCTGAGCCATGGCTACACCACCAACTATTATTATAACGAGCCTACCTACCACACGACCTATTCGTCCTCGAATTCGGGGAACGAGGTGGCTGGCACCATCCTTGGTGGCGTAATCGGCGGTATCCTTGGCTCGGAAATCGATGGTGGCCGTAACCGTACGGCAGGCATTGTTGTCGGTTCGCTTCTGGGCGCGACGGTGGGTAACTCAATCGCCCGCAGCAACAGCAGGACGGTGTCCAGCTACCGCTACAGCGCGGACGACAACTATTACTACAACGATGTAGATGCCGACGCCTATCGTTACGAGAACGAAACATACTCAGCACCGTCAGGTGCCGAGGTTCGCAAATGTATCGAATACGATGTACGGGCTGGCAACTATGTCTGCCGCCGCTGGATCGTCGAATACGCCAATTAAAGCGTGCAGGTTTAGAAGTCACATCAAGGCGACCTTTCGGTCGCCTTTTTGTTTGGCTGTGCAGGGTGGTGGGCTACTCGCGCGGTACCGGCCATAAGAAAAACGGCTGGAAAACCAGCCGTTTTGTCAATGTTAGGAACGCTAAGCAAAGAGGGCGAGTGAATCAGTTTCCCTTGGGTTCAATCACGTCATCTTCGTCAAAAGGCTCCATCGGCGGTACGTCCCGGTAGCGCGTGTCGCGGCTGCTGGTTTCCACGCCGCGATTGTCTTCATAGGCGCTGTGATCCAGGATCACGCGGCTGCGGTCGCGGGCAAAAACCACAACAACCGGCGTACCGTCTGCAAACGGATGACGGTCTTCCTGTACGATCGAGATCAACGCCCCGCTTTCGGTGCGGATAAGATATTCAAAGCCACTCGATTTGCTGGAAGACTTGTCGACGCTGTTACCAATAAGGCCACCGAGCAGCGCACCACCGATGGCGCCGATGATGTTCTCTGCGCCGCTGTTGCCGACAGTGGAACCAGCAGCCGCGCCAACGCCCACGCCGACCGCGGTGCCCACACCGCTATTTTCGCCACGGATTTCGACCCAGCGGTAACTTTCAACCACACCGCGCTCAACACGGCGGGCCTCACCGACGGCACGGCCTTCATAGGAATGGGGTGACATATTCTGGCTGCATGCCGTTGTCATCAGGGCAAGTGGCAGCGCTAGGGCTACCAGTCTGGATTTTGTTTTCATCATGCTTTTCAGCTCCTCGCTGGCCTCATTCCCCAGTTTTGGACGGGAAAGCGGCAGTTTGAAGGCGGTTTGGTACTTTGCGTGCACTATGACACATGCGGCTGAATAGGCGATGAACAGGGGCAAGGCCCGCCCGGCAGATAGTGTTTTCTTTTTCTTGAGCGTGCTCAGGCTTTGTCATGAGGCCGTAACGAATTCCCGGCATCTTGACTGCTAGTCTAGGAAGAGCCTGTATGAGTAAGCCTTATATCATATCCATGCCCATAATCCCGGTGCCGCCACATGCCACATGTGGTGAGGTTTATGAGCGTTTCCATACAGATCCTGATCTCGTTGCCATCCCTGTTGTGACCGGGGACAAGCCTGTTGGCCTTCTCAAGCGCATCGATTTCCTCATTCGCCTTGCGGACCGCTATGGCCGCCCCCTTTATGAAAATCGGCCTGTCGCCCAAATCATGGACGCCAACCCGCTGATTATTGAAAACAATGTCGCGCTCGACCAGCTCAACCGCGCGCTGGTGGGTGAGAACAAGGACAGCCTGCAGGCAGGCTTTATTGTGGTGGAGGATGGTGTTTATGTTGGCATCGGCACAGCTTATACGCTCCTCAAAGTAAATATGGAACGTGCCGAGCGGCGGATGAAGGACCTTGAGGTCGCGCGCATGGAGGCTGAAGCCGCGACACGTGCCCGTACCCAGTTCCTCGCGAACATGAGCCATGAGCTGCGTACACCGCTGAATGCCATCATCGGCTTTGCGGAGTTTATCATGTCCGAAGATGTGCGTGGCCGGGATATCCGCGACCATCGTGGCTATATCTCCGACATTCGTGATAGCGGCAAACATCTGCTGAGCATGATCAACTCGATCCTCGATCTCTCCAAGCTCGAAGCCAGCGCTTTTGTTCTGAGGGAGGATTACGAGTCCCCGCGGGAGATCACAGGGCAGGTGGTGCGTATGATGGAAGGCATGGCCAAAGCGCGGGGTATTGTGATCGAGCATAAGTCCGGCGGGCATCATTTCGACCTGCATGCCGATATTCAGGTGGTCAAACAGGTGCTGATCAACCTGATCTCGAATGCGATCAAATTCTCGCCCAACGGTTCTGTCGTGAGAGTCTATGACCGGCTGAACCGGGACGGATGTATCGAATTCCAGATCGCGGACAGTGGTCCGGGCATGACGCCGGATGTAATGAAACGTGTGATGCAGCCTTTTGTACAGGCGGATACGGGCCTTGCCCGCAAGCATGACGGCACAGGGCTTGGCTTGCCGCTGGTGAAAGCCTTCATGGATGCCCATGGCGGTGCGTTCACGCTCACGAGCACGGTTGGCGTAGGCACAACGGCCCAGGTTGTCTTCCCCGCAGGCCGCGCGATCGAACATCAAACCGCGCTCTACGCCACTATCTGACCTATGCTCCTTATAAATGCACCCCATGGGTGCGCTTGTTGTTCCGGTTCGCCGATTTTTTTGATATGCTCAATTCATAAAGCGCGCCCATGAGAGGCGACGCGACTATAAAGTCCGCCATATAACAACATCCTGCCTGCCTCGGGTTACGGTCTCTACCGTGACAGGGAATGCGCTTGTTTGCGCGCCCGAAAAATGGACGGAGCACTCAAAATGGGTCAAAAGGACAGAGATTTATATGACTATGTGACCGAGCGATTGGCCAAGGCTGAAGCGGGCGCTGCTGACGCTTTCTATGACCTTGGGCTTCTGTATTCAACCGGCCACGGCGTGGACCAGGATTTTGTGCAGGCGCACAAATGGTTCAACCTCGCCGCTATCCGGGGTCTTCGCCGCGCGGCTGTTGACCGCTGCGAACTGGCCAAAGACATGGACACATTGCAAATCGCCGAAGCACAGCGCCAGGCACGTGAATGGTTGAATACCCACTAGGGCCTCTCATGTCGCGAGCCTGTAGCCAAGTCTGATCCACTCGTTATACTGACGCCAAATCAGGGAGTGTCAGTATGTCCAGTCTTACAATGAATCTAGAAAACCAGACTATTCTTGTGACCGGTGCCTCGCGCGGCATTGGGGCGGCGACTGCGCGTGCGCTACTCATGGCTGGTGCCAATGTTATTGGCTCCTATGCGCGGGCGCCGGGCGAGCTTGATGCCTTGGCAAGTGAATATGGGGCAGGCAGGCTACTGGCCGTTCAGTCCGACCTTGGGGAGGCGGGTGCCGCGGATGCGCTCTGGCATCAGGCACTGGCGTTCAAGGGCGATATCACAGGCCTCGTCAACAATGCCGGGGTAATGCCCGACACGCCGCTTGATAGCGCGGACAGCAAATGGGCGGCGGATTGGGCCCATATCATGGCTGTGAACGTTCAGGCCGTGGCGGACCTGTGTCGTCGCGCGATCCTGCATTTCGAGAGCCGAGGCGGGCAGGGTCGCATTGTCACCATCGCCAGCCGGGCAGCCTTCCGCGGTGATGGGCCTGACTATATGCATTATGCCGCTAGCAAGGGGGCTGTTGTCTCGCTCATGCGCTCTATTGCGCGGGCCTATGCACGGCAAGGCATCTACGCTTTCCTAATCGCGCCCGGTTGGGTGAAGACCGATATGGCTGCCGTCGCCTACGAGCCGGGTAACGAATGGATGCTGGATGAAATCCCGACAGGGGAGGCCGCACCGCCTGAGAATATTGCCAACATGTCGGCCTTCCTGCTCTCGGGTCTGTGCGATCATTCCACAGGCGCAACGTTTGATATCAATGGTGCCAGCTACGTGCGCTAACGCTGCACACAAAGCGCACACCTGTTGCACACACAAAAACGGCGGCCGAGGCCGCCGTTTCTTATTATATTTTAAATCTTTAGCCCTTGTTTACTTCCAAGGCCTTGTCGATCAGGTAGGCGATATGGTCACGGTGTGCGCGGGTTGCCGCGTCACCACGCCAGCGCGCCATGTCTCCCCGAAGTTCCTTCAGGTTCGCATAGGCGTTTGACTGCGCGATATAGTCATGGTCCGTTCCATTCAGGATCTTGATCAGTGCGTTCACATACATCACCTGCAGTTCCTGCCGGAAGCTGTTGACCGTGCCCCGGCTGTCATCCTGGAAGATGGCTGCTGTCAGGTCGCCCATCATCTCTGTCAGGGTATAGCTGTTGCCGTAAAGCGCGCTGTCGGTGATACGCATCATGGTAACAGGGTGCAGCAGGTGATTGAGGATATCCGCCTGAATGGCAGCGGCGCGGCCATGCACCTTCGGGTCCTCAGTGCCTGCGAAGTGGAAGAAACCACGACGCTGGATCGCAAGCGACTGCAGCAGCGACGCATCAGCCGCAAAAGCATCGGGCGCGAATATATAGTCGCGCAGCAGCTTCATGGCCTGGCGCTGTTTGTCTTCCGGTACAGGGCGGTAGGGCGCCTTGGCGCCGCCCTGTCCTTGTACCGCGCGGTCAACATAGATACCGCCAATGTAGCGGGATGCTACACGGCCTTGCCATGCCATATCGGCGGTCAGGATCAGGTAGGCGTTGCGCAGTTCCTGATAGCTGTCGCCATTCGCGGCGAACTTCTGGCGAAGTTTGCCAAGGGCTTCCTGCTCAAGCTTCAGGCGGTCTTCCGCGAACTGAACGGCATCGTCGGTCATGTCGTAGATGTTCACGCTGGGGTCGATACCCTTGCCGGCGGTGCGCATGTCATCCGCGTCGTTACCAAACGCCAGTGCCTTCTCGGTCGAGCGCGCAAGGTGCGCTTCCCGTTTCACAGGGTCGTCAAGCTCGGGATCGTAACCGAACTGGATGGCCCAGATGTCATAGTCGCCGGGACGCACGGTGTAATAGTGCGCCTGCTTTTCGCCGGGAGGGGCAAAGTTGATGCTGGGGTAGTCCATGACAGACCCCGCAAGGCCATTGCCTTGCTTGGAGATGTCATAGGCTTCCTTGTAGGCGCGTGCCTGCGTGGCCTTCATGTTGTGGTTGAGGCCAAGTGTATGCCCCACTTCGTGCAGCATCAGGTAGTAGATCGATTCTTCCACCAGTTTCTCGCTGGCTTGCGGGCCGACAGACAGCACAGAGCTCAGCGTTTTACCCACAAGGTTGTTGAGCTGCAGATGGCCCGCCATGTTACAGTTGCGCTCATGCGCGCGCAGGCGTTCCATGAAGGATGCTGTTTCCTTGTCTGCAGCTTTCTGCGCTTCAAGGCCGAGGGCCGCGCTCTCGAACACTTTGGACGCGTTCATGCGGTTGGTGAGAAACGTATATTCCAGCATGATGTCGGCACCAAGGATTTGGCCCGTGCGCGGGTTGGTGAAGCTTGGGCCATAGCCGCCGAAGGGCGGCTGCGGGCTTGAGGTCCAGCGCAGCACGTTATAGCGAATGTCGCCCGCGTCCCAATCCGCATCATCAGGCTGTTCCTTGACCACAACAGCATTCTTGAAACCGGCTTCCTCAAAGGCGATGTTCCAGGCTTCAACGGCCTTTTTGATGGTCGGGCGAAGCTCGGTCGGCGTGGTGTTTTCAATCCACCAGACGATGGGCTCTACCGGCTCGGATACCTTCGCGCTCGGGTCTTTCTTGACCAGATGCCAGCGGTTGATCATGTCACGCCACGGGGCCGCGTCGCGGCTCGTCATGTCGTTCACATAATCAAGGAAATAGCCGACACGGGCATCATCGAACCGCGGTTTGAAATCATTTTCCGGCATCGCAACAAAAGTGTGCTGCACCTTTACGGTAACGTTGCGGGCGTCTGTGATGTCAAACCAGTTGCCGTAGTTTTGAGGGCTTGGGTTCGAATAGACATAGTCCACCACCACAGCAGTGTTTTCAGGGTAGTTGTGGATTTCGTCGATCTTGGTTTTGGAAGATGACAGCTTGCCAAGGTTGAAGGATTCCCAAGGCTTCTGGCGCGGGTCTCCACTTGGCTTGACCTGGTCAAAGGTCTCATCCGTGAACAGATCATCGGCCTTGATCAGGTAGCTGTTGCCGTCCTCGGACTTGGCTGCGATCTTGTGCACCGAAATGCTGGAATTGCTGATGTTGGCGTCTGCCGCGCGGGAAATGGCATTATCAGGGTCGAAGTAGAAATAAGGGTTTACCTCGACAAACTCGATCTGATCGAAGTGTTTCTCGATCTTGAACACCTTCTGCTGGCGGTATTGGCCACGGAAATGGCCACCTTCAACAACACCGTCGGCAGTGTGGGAGAAATAGATGAATTCCTTGCCCAACTGGTCGGCGCGCACTTCCATCATCAGGTCGCCTTTTTCAGGGTCCTGATACAGTTTGAAAAGGCCGTCCATCGCGGTTTTGCCTTCAACGAGGTCGGCGATGGTTTTCTCTTTTTTCTTTTTCTTCTTGTCGGATTTGTCCTCGTCCGACGCTTTGTCTTCTTCCGCTTTCGCCTCATCGGGCGCCGCTTCTTCGTCCTGCGTGGCCTGAGCCGGTTTTGCAGGCTTCTCATCCTGTGCATAAACTGGAACGGCGATGGTCATGGCGCTGAGCGCGACCCCCGCAAGTAGTGCCTGAATGCGTTTATTGAGCTCGTTCACCCAGTGTCTCCTGTCGTTGTTATTGTAGCCTTTTGGCCAGCCCCCAGCCTGCACAGCCTGTGACGATCCGCGCAGGAAGGACTGAGTTTCGACCGATCAGGCATGATGTGTCAATGCCGTGCATACCCCCCGGTCGCGGGAGGCACACAGCCTGTCGCAAAGATTGGAATTTTCAGGGAAAACGGCGCCTAGCGTTCGCTTTTGACGGCCTGTTCAAACAATGGCAGGAAAGCCTTGCAACCGCCTTCGGGCTCCTTGGCGCTGGCTGCGGTCATCAGATTCTTGAATTCGATCTGCAGCACAACTTTTTCGTATTCATCTTTTGCGAGCGCGCGCAATTTGCCTTCGCTGCGGCCAATATATTCGTCCACCAGTTCTTCATCGGCTTTGCAGTAGCGGGCGCCGCCAGCCATGCGAGCGCTGTCCTGTGCCACAAGCACGGGATCATCGGCCCAAGCGTGCACTGGTGCTGTGCTCAGGGCCGCGAGAAGTGCAACGGTTGCTGTCAGTGTTGTTTTTGCTTTTGACATGGTCATTCTCTTTGTTGTGCCAGCAAACAATAATGGCGCAGATTGTGGCAAGCAAGTGGTGATCGCGGTTAGAATTCCATCAATACCGGTCCGGTGCCGGAAAGGATTTCACCGGCCTTGCGCACACCGTTCACCTGCGCCATCACGGAATTATTCTGTCCCGGCAGTTCATCAAGGAACAATGCGTTCATGAACTTGATGGATTTGGGTGCCTTGGGCCAATTGGTTTCCATGTAGATGAATACGGTCTGGCCCTGCATCTCCATACCGAGATAATTGATTTCGGCATAGTCGCTGTCCAATTCAAGTGCGGTTTTGCTTGTCACCAAGGGGCCTACAGCCGCTTCAAGCTTGGGGAAATCGTCTTCGTTGAGGAAGGTCAGGCGTTCATTCAGATCAAGCGACAAGTGCGCCTCAAGCTCGTGCGCGTGCATCTGCATCACCAGTTCCACCGAATTGTCGTTCGCGTTCCATTCAATGGAGGTGAAGGTCGCATAGACATTGTGGGCAGTCGCGGCAGCAAAGGGCAGCAGCATAAGGGCGGCAGCCACAAGGGCATGGCGAAGGCGGAGGAGCTGGTGCACTATGAGTATTCCTCTAAACAGACGCATATTCAAAGCCGACCACGCGGTTGCGGCCGTAAGCCTTGGCGCTATAGAGCGCCTGGTCAGCGCGGTCGAGCGCGGGTTCGATGGTCACCTCACGCGGCATCCACTGTGCGACACCGACACTGGCAGTGAAGCGGAACTTTTCGTTGTCACTAACGGTCTGGTGATGCGCTGTGGCGCGGCGAATTTTTTCCGCGAGTGTAATGGTTTCATCCTGATTGAAGCCAGGAAGGATAACCGCAAATTCTTCGCCGCCCATACGGCCAACAAAACCGCGCTCACCCACGGCTTCACTGACAATGTTCGCAAAATCGCGGATGGCCACATCGCCGGCGGCATGGCCATAGGTGTCGTTGATGCGTTTGAAATGGTCGATATCCATCATCACAACCCAGATCTCGGACCCCATGGTCGCGTCCGTCACTGCTTTTTCGCCAAGCGCAGTGAAGCGGCGGCGGTTCAGGAGGCCGGTCAGCGAATCTGTGTTGGCGAGGCGGGTAAGCTCCGCCTGCTTGGCTTCAAGCTCGGCCTTTGCGTGATATAGCTGTTCAGCGAGTTCCGCTGTGCGCGCGGCATCCGCCTCCACCATGGAACGGTGCATCGCGCTGTCACTGTCAGCCAGTTGCATATGGGTGATGTCGCGCAGGATCCAGAGGCGTTCGCCCTTCTTGGGCACGGGGCGCGTTGTGCGCTCAACCGTGCGGCCATCGGCGAGATAAAGCATTTCAGAGAACTGGATATCGGGGGAGGCGAGAACGGCCTCAACCACCTGGTCTGCCTGAGACCGGTCCGTCAGCATACGGTGCCAGTCTTCAAACAGGGTCTTGATATGGGTCGGTTCCTCGTCGAGATCGAAGAGCGTGAAGGCGCTGCGGTTCAGGACGGTGATGCCACCATTGACGCTGGAGACAATCACGGCGTCAGGCAGGGCGTCGGGGTCGATTTTGGCTTTGTGGCCGGGTGTCGCGGCGGCTGCCAACATATTTTCGCGGATCAAAAGGGCCGTAAGGCCACCGGCCATCAAGACAGCGCCGGTAAACAGAATAGAGCCGACAACCGGGCCGTCTGCCACCTTCGTCAATAGAAGAAGGGCGAGAGTCCCAAGTCCCAATCCTACCTTGAGCGTCGCGCGAATAGTCATCGAGCCTGTTTTTTACCTCCGATCCCTGTGCCGGAAAGGACCCTACCGTGTCCTTTTTGTCAAGGAATTATACCGTACCCTGCCAAGCTGTCGCACCAATCTATACCGCACCGGCTTAACAAATATTTTAGGGCAATTGCGTGACCAAATAAGAAAAAGGGAGGCATGGCCTCCCTTTCCCAAGGTTTACGATCTGTGTGAGATCAATCCTTCGGCTTGTCTGCCTTTTCCGCTTCCTGAGTATCGAGATATTCTTTCATCAGGTTACGTTGTTCGGCACGGTTCTTGTAGAGCTCGACACGGCTCATATGGGGCTTCGGAGGCCACACATTGTTTGCCTTCTCCGCGTCGGCGATCTCGTTATAGGGGTCGAGCGTCACGGATTTGATCTTCTTGTCGCGAACAAGAACCTTGGTGGCTTTCCTGGGGCTCTCCCGCCAGATTTCAGCGGCCACACGGACTTCCTCGTGACTGCCGTCCTCGAACTCGACATCAAGCACAAGCGGCATAACAAGGCCGCCAATGTTCTCGAAGTCGATGAAATACAGCTCGTGGCCGTATTTCAGCAGTTCTTTCTGCCAGTCCTCGAGGCCTTTCAGCATGCCTTCATAAGCGTCTTTCTGCTTCTTGGTGACAATGAAATCATCGTTTTCATTGTAGAAGTCGAGAAGCTCGGGGAAACGGTCAACACGGCGCGGCATACCGTCGGCCTTGTTGCGCATTTCCGCGATGTAACGCTCGTTCTCAAGGCTCTCCTGACGGTCGAACTCGTTCTCAACCTCAGGATTCTGCGTGCCGATACGGGCGTGGGTCATGCCGGTGATAGCAATATCCACATGGTCGGTGGTGTAGAACCAGCCGCGGAAGAACCAGTCAAGATCCTTGCCGGAAGCATCTTCCATGGTGCGGAAGAAATCAGCCGGGTAGGGGCGCTTGAATTTCCAGCGGCGGGAATATTCCTTGAACGCGAAGTCAAAAAGCTCACGGCCCATGACGGTCTCGCGCAGGATGTTGAGCGCGACAGCGGGCTTGGTGTAGGCGTTCGGGCCGTAGCCAATGATGCTGTCAGACTGTGTCATGATCGGCGTCTGGTTCGGGCTGATCATGTAAGGAATGGCCTCCTTGGCACGACCATAGCGCGACGGATAGTCGGCTTCCCACTCACGCTCTGCCTGGCTCTGGAGGAAACTGTTCAGGCCTTCGTCCATCCATGCCCAGTTACGCTCATCAGAGTTTACCACCATCGGGAAATAGATATGGCCAATCTCGTGAATGATCACAGAGATAAGGCCGTATTTCGCCCGTTTGGTATAGGTGCGAACTTCTGTGCCGTCGTCTTTCTTCTCGATCACCGGCTTCGGGCCGTTTGACGTAATCATCGGATATTCCATACCGCCGCCGATCGGGCCGTTCACCGACCATGCAACAGGGTAGGGATATTCGAACGAATAGCGGCTGTAGGTGTCGAGCGTGTGCGCAATCGAATGAGTGGAATATTTGTCCCAAAGCGGCATGGCCTCATTGGGGTAAAGCGACATGGCCATAACCGTGCGGCCGCTTTCCGGCATTTTCACGCCAAGTGCGTCCCAGACAAACTTGCGCGAGGAAGCAAAGGCGAAATCGCGAACGTTATCAGCCTTGAAGTGCCATGTTTTGGTTTTGTCCGTGCCTTCTTTCTCGTTCTCAAGCGCTTCGTCGCTGGTGACGATGAAAACAGGGCGGTCAGCGGTCTTGGCTTCGTCCAGACGCTTGCGCTGGTCCGCGCTCAAAACGTCCTTGGCGTTCTGAAGTGTACCGGTGGAGCCAACGATATGGTCAGCCGGTACGGTGATCTCAACGTCATAGTCGCCAAATTCAAGCGTAAATTCGCCAGTGCCGAGGAACTGCTTGTGCTCCCAGCCGGCGAGGTCAGTGTAGGCCGCAAGGCGCGGGAACCACTGCGCGATAAAGAAGACATCGTTGCCGTCGCGGCTATAGGGCTCGTAACCGCCCCGTGCGCCCATGGCCTTGCCCTCGGGGATGTTGAAGCTCCAGTCGATATCGAAGCTGAAGGTCTCGCCCGGCTTGAGCGGTTTATCAAGGTCGATGCGCATCATCGTATCGTTGATGGTGTAGCGCACGTCCTTGCCGCCGGACTTAACCTTGGACAGTTTGAAACCCCACTCGTTGTCTTCCGTGCGCGCAAGGAAACGCAGCGTCGAGAAAGACATCTTCTTCGAAGCTTCGCGGCCCATTTCCATGGTGGCATAGGCGTCGGAGTGCTTGGAGAAGCGGTTCTGGTCAAGCTGCAGCCAGAGGTAATTCAGCGTATCCGGCGAATTATTCTGGTAGACAACGCTTTCGCTGCCACTGATGGCGCGGTTTTTCTCATCAAGTTTTACCTTGATCTTGTAGTCGACTTCCTGCTGCCAGTAGGCATGGCCCGGTGCGCCTGAACCTGTGCGGTAGACGTTCGGTGTTGGCAGGTGCTCTTCGAGCTGGCGGAATTTATCCTCAAAGTCGCCTTTGGTCTGCTTGACGGCTTCTGCATGTGCAGCTCCCAGCCCCAGGCAAAGCGACAGTATGATCCCTGTGAGACGCATGAATTCAGTCCCTTTTTATTCTTGCGGTTGGCCCCTTTGGTGTTGATTGCGGGAAGGTAGGGCAGAAACGGGGGCTAGGCAAGCGGGCGCACCCTTTGCCGGTAACAAAACGGTGATCAGCGGACTGCGAAGGGTATAACTGCACGTTTCCGTAGAAGGGGTGTACGCAGCGGCGAGGCGCGGCGAAGACACTAAGAAACAACGTTCTGAAACGAATATAAGGAACCTAAAAATGAAAATGTCAGGCAAGATTATCAGTGCAGCCCTTCTTGGTACCATGATCGCAGGTGCGTCCTTCGCGGGCGGCGGCAAAGGTGAACGCTTCAAGGAGTTGGACAAAAACAGCAATGGCGTCATCACTCATGACGAGATGATGGCTGCAGTCAAAACCCACTTCGACAAGTTCGACACAAACGGCGATGGTTTCCTGACGCTGGCGGAGCTCCCGAAAGAGATGCCGATGCCGGAGCGCATGGAAAAACGCATGGAAAAGCGGATGGAGAAGATGGCCGAGCGCGCTGAGAAAGCCGGTCGCGACTTCGACGAAGACGACTTCGAGGGCCGCTTCAAACCCACACGTCTCCGTTTTGTCGCCAAACATGACCGCGACGGTGACGAGCAGGTGTCGCTTGAGGAATTCTCAAGCCGCGCGGTGCAAATGTTCAAACGTGCAGACGCCAACGGCGACGGTGAAGTCACCAAAGCTGAGATGGATGAAGCCGGTAAACATCACCGTTTTGGCAAGAAAGGTGGTTGGGGCGAACGCGGTAAACGCCGCTAAGCTTCAGACGACTTCCGGGGAAAACTGCTGGTCCTAAGCTCACCTCTCTGGTGACCAACCTTGAATGCTGAAAGTGTGCGCCGATTGTCCTTGCTCCCAGGTGGGTATGGTCGGCGCACATATCATTTTTTGCCACAATCAAAACCTATACGGTGACGTTAGATAAACTGCCGTGCACATACTCTTGCCCTTTTGAGGGGCGGGCTGTAGGGTGCGCGATATTTTTGCACCTGAAGAGGCCCCGACAATGCTGAAAGGCTCCATTCCCGCTCTTGTGACCCCGTTCACCGATACTGGCGACGTTGACTACGACCGTTTTGAGAAGTTTGTCGACTGGCAGGTGAAACAGGGTTCGCATGGTCTGGTGCCGGTTGGCACGACCGGCGAAAGCCCGACCCTTAGCCATGAAGAGCACCGCAAGGTGGTGGAACTATGTGTTGAGGTGGCGGACGGCCGTGTGCCGGTAATCGCGGGCGCGGGCTCAAACAACACGCGCGAGGCCATCAGCCTCATCCAGCACGCCGAGAAGGTGGGCGCGGACGCAGCACTTGTTGTAACCCCTTATTATAACAAGCCGAGCCAGGCAGGCCTTTATGCCCACTTCAAGGCGCTGCATGACGCCAGCAACCTGCCGATTGTGATTTATAACATCCCGGGTCGTTCGGTTGTCGATATGGCGACGTCAACCATGGCGGAGCTGTTCGAGCTGCCGCGTATTGTTGGCCTCAAGGACGCGACGGGTGATCTTGACCGCGCCGCAAGCCAGCGCGCCACCATGGGGCCGGATTTCATCCAGCTTTCGGGTGAGGACGCAACCGCCCTTGGTTTCATGGCCATGGGCGGCCACGGCTGTATATCGGTTACTGCAAACGTGGCGCCTGCGCTTTGTGCACAGTTCCAGGAAGCCTGCATGGCGGGTGACTATAAAGCCGCACTCGCGCTGCAGGACCGCCTGCTTGGCCTGCACCGCTGCATGTTCATGGAGCCAAGCCCGGCACCGGCCAAATATGCGCTTTCACTTCTTGGCGTTTGCCGTGAAGATGTGCGCATGCCGCTGCTGCCGGTCACGGACACAGCACGTTCCTTTATCGCCAGCACCATCAATGACCTGGGGCTGGAGCCGGTGAACTTCGGATAAAAGCGTTTATGGCTGGCAAGAACAAAAATTCGGACAAGAACAAGAAGCTTGGCAACCGCGTGGCGGCCGACAACCGCAAGGCGCGGCACCTTTTCCATATTGAGGAAGAACATGAGGCCGGCATTTCGCTGCAGGGTACCGAGGTGAAGTCCCTGCGCTCGGGTGAGGCCAATATCCGTGAAAGTTATGCCGAGGAAAAGGACGGCGAACTCTGGCTCGTGAACGCCTATATCCCGGAGTTTTCCCACGGTAACCGCTTCAACCACGAACCGCGCCGTCCGCGCAAACTGCTGATGCACCGCCGCGAGATTGGCAAGCTTGGTGGTTTGATCCAGCGCCAAGGGTACACGCTTGTGCCGCTCAAGATCTATTTCAATGATCAGGGCAGGGCGAAGGTGATGATCGGCCTTGGCAAGGGTAAAAACGTGCGCGACAAGCGCGAGGACGTGAAACAGCGTGACTGGGACCGCCAGAAAGCACGCCTGATGAAAGACCTCGGTTAGCCGAGGTCGATATCCTCAGCTGGCGGAATACTGATGAGGAACCGCACCGGGCTATCGGGCCCACCAGCCACGACCTGATTACGCCCAACTTTCAGCTTCGCCGTGGCTTTCAGGGTATATTTACCGAGCTTCTCACCGTTCACGAGCGTGCCTTGCGGCGCGCCAAGGTCACGCACCCACAACGCGCCGTCGCGCCGGACAATCTCAAAATGATTGTCTGCAAGTTCGGATACGCCTTTGAGCGGCACCTTGAGGCTGAGCGGGCTGATGACACAGTGCCCGTCGCGTGAGGCAACGTTGCCAATGGTGAAGGGGAATTCAGTCAGTTCCACAAATGTCAGCAGTTTGTCTGCCACCACGCGGGATAGTCCTTCAATCGTGGGCTTGCTGCTTTTGAAGTGGTGGGCTTTCAGTTCCGTAGAGCCTTCAATCGCTTCCTTGATGGCATAGGAACTGCGCAGGCGTGTGGCAAGTGTGTGCACCACATGGCGCACCAGCGGGTCAGAGAAGCTTTTGCGGAAAGCTTCAGCTGAGATGAAAAGGGCAGTGGTAACTTTGGACGCTTTTGCGGTTACCGAATGGTTCTTGCGTTCAATAACGCTGACTTCACCAAGAAGTTCGCCGCCGCCTAAGGATGCAATATGGTGTCCGGTGTCGCCTTCATGTCGCCAGATCTCGACCTGGCCATCCAAAATCATGTACACACCGTCTGACGCGCTGTCCTGCTCGTAGATGGTGTCCCCGACATGGAAGCGGATTTGTTCCCCCATACTGGCAGTATCGGTCATGATGCCGTTTTCCTTCTGTCAGCCCCAACCCGATTCTATCCGGTTTTTGTGCGCGCTGCAATTCCCGGTAGCTTTTCCAAGTCATTCTATCATAAGCCGTTTCTGGCATATCTGGTAGCTTTAGGCGAATTTTAAGGAATTTCTGGTGGTATGGAGATGTACCGGGCGTTGCCAGACGCACGGGACAAGGGCACCAAATGTCCGAGGCAAGTTCCTCCCCTCGATCATTTGCCGGATATTCGCGGTGCCGTCGCCCAAGCGTTAGGGCAGTTACGGCGGAACAGCTATCCGTCAAGGGGTGCTCCCCGGGACCTGAGCAGTCCCCCGGGTTGGGCCCGAGAGTATAGAGTAAAGCATCATATTCTCAGTTTCGAGTACGCGCGGCGACAATCCCCCAGGTTGTCGCCGTACTCGTGTCTGCAGTCAGGGTTGAAGCGCGCGGGCTGCAGTTTTCAGTGCATCCATGAACATCTCTTCGGTCAGGCGGCCGGTATTCACATTATAGCGCGAGCAGTGATAGGTATCGACGAGCGTAAGACCGTTGGGGAGTTGGTGTACTGCGGCGTGCGCAAACTTATAGTCCGCAAGCTTGAAGCCGAACGTGCGCACAGCGCTATCGTGCGCCACTTTGCCTAGCGCGAATATGACCTTGAGGCGGGGCAGGGCGTGCATCCGTGCCATGAGATATGGACGGCAGTTGTTCACCTCCGGCCCCGTCGGCTTGTTTTCAGGCGGCACACAGCGCACCGCATTAGTGATCATGACATCCTTGAGTGCCAGCCCGTCATCGGCATGATTGCCGTTTTCACCCACAGTCCAGCCCATGGTAGCAAGGCATTTGAACAATAGTACGCCGGAAAAATCGCCGGTGAAGGGCCGTCCGGTTTTGTTCGCTCCCTGCAAGCCCGGTGCGAGGCCAAGCACAAGGATGCGGGCGTCAGCGTCGCCGAAGCTTGAGACCGCACCGTTGAAATAGTCGGGATAAAGCTTCTCGTTCTGGCGTCTGAATTTCACAAGGCGCGGGCACTTGCGGCACCCTACATCGGGTTCCGGCTTCATCGCTTTTGCTGTGCGGGACGATTTGATCATGGGCCATAAATAACAAAAGGCGGCAATGATGGCCGCCTTTTTTCGCTCTGGCTTGAGCTTTTAAGCGTGTTGACTCTCAAGCTGTTCCTCAAACCCTGCGTCAAATGCCGGCGTTTCCGGGCGGCGGTGGCCGCTACCTTTGCGGCCAATGATGCCGCGCAGGTCCTCAAGGTCGACAAATTGGTCAGCCTGACGGCGCAGTTCATCGGCAATCATCGAAGGCTGCGTGGAATTGGAGCTGACGACGGTCGCGCGCACGCCTTTACGCTGCACAGCCTCGAGGAGGCGGCGGAAGTCCCCGTCGCCGGAGAACAGCACTACATGGTCAAGCGCCTCGGCGATATTGAGCATATCAACCGCAATCTCGATATCCATGTTGCCTTTGATCTTGCGGCGGCCATGTTCGTCGGTGAATTCCTTCACAGGCTTGGTCACAAGGGTGAAGCCGTTATAGTCCAGCCAGTCAATAAGCGGGCGCAGCGGCGAATATTCCTGATCCTCAAGAATGGCGGTATAATAAAATGCACGAATGAGCCGGGCCTGTTTCGAGAAATGGGCGCGCAGGCTTTTATAGTCGATTTCCATGTCTAGGGCACGGGCAGTCGCGTAGAGATTTGCGCCGTCTATGAACAGCGCGAGGCGTTCCTCGGGATAGAAAATCATCGCTTGGTCCAATCATAAAATAAAAATATAAGTCTGCGTGACAAAACAGGAATGCAGAGAATACAAGCATCCAGCCACGCCGTTAATTAATGGTAAATATGGCGTTATATGTCCAGTGCCACAAGGGGGCGATCAAGTAATTGTTATATGGTTATAGCTGTCACAAAAACTCAAATACTACTTGCGTTTGGTGGTAACTTGCCGTCCCCGGCGGGGGAGCCGCGCGCGACGATCGCCGCCGCCGTCGCGGCGCTTGAGGCACGCGGGTTTGAGCTTGTGAGCGCATCTGCCCACTACCGTACGCCAGCGGTGACCTTGGAGGAAGGTGTTGTCAGCCCGCCTTACGTGAACGCCGCCGCCCACTTCCGCACCAGCCTGACGGCTGATGAAGTGCTAGCCGCCACGCAGGAAACCGAGCGTGAGTTCGGCCGTATGCCAGCCGCCCGCTGGACCGCCCGCCCGCTTGACATCGACCTGCTTGCTTATGGTGACGCTATCTTGCCGGACGCTGCACAGTGGCGCAGTGTGGCTGGGAGCGCGGACCCTGCGGCCATCCTGCCGGAGCCCGTGGTACCGCACCCGCGCCTGCATCTGCGCGGATTTGTGCTGGCGCCGCTTCTCGATATCGCGCCTGCATGGCAGCACCCGGTGCTTGGCAAGACAGTGCGCGACATGGCCGCTGACGCAAAAGCGGACGGTGCGTTCGAGGGCATCGAAAAACTTGCCTAAGGCGCGGGCTATGTCGCAAAATAGGGCGATTCACCGCTTTACAGGCTTATGCTTGCCCTGTATAAGCGGGCGCTCGTATCGAGGGCAGGCGCACAGGCGCGCCCTTTTGAACAAGAATTTGGAGAATACAGCATGGCTCGCGTTACCGTTGAGGATTGTGTAGACAAAGTCACCAACCGGTTTGATCTGGTTCTGTCGGCTGCACAGCGCGCTCGCCAGATTTCGAGCGGCGCTCCGCTTGAAGTTGACCGCGACAATGACAAAAACCCTGTCGTTGCCCTGCGCGAGATTGCAGACGAAAAAGTGGTGGCAGACAATCTGATGGAAGCCATCATCCATGGCATGCGCAAGGTTGTTGAATCGGATGAGCCGGAAGAGGTTGATCTGTCCATCCTTATGGCTGGCATGGAAGACGGTGCGAAAAAAGGCGAATAAGCCCGCTTTTTCACTGTTTGTGAATTTGAAAAGCCCGGTGGACACACCGGGCTTTTTCTTTGCGCAAAAGGCCCCTCATTTTGTGATAACGGGCTGGATAAATTCTCAGGAATAGTTATTTCTTTAAGATAACAAGAAGCGCCACCCAAGTGTGTTGTGTCCTGCCGGGTGGGTAAAATGGGAACGTGCCGGTGATCCGTCAGTTTGAACTAGTTGAAACAGTCAGAGCCTACGACAAGAACATAGATGAAGCCCTTCTGAACCGGGCCTATGTGTTTGCCATGAAGGCGCACGGTACGCAGATACGGGCGTCTGGTGACCCGTATTTCTCCCACCCGCTTGAAGTGGCGGGTATCCTCACGGACATGAAGCTTGACTGCAACACCATTGCGACCGCGCTTTTGCATGACGTGGTTGAGGATACGGTCGCGACAATCCCCGAGATTGAAGAGCTGTTTGGCCCCAAGGTGGCCGAACTGGTGGACGGCGTTACCAAGCTTTCCAAGATTGAGATGCAGACCGAAAGCCTGCGCCAGGCTGAGAACTTCCGCAAGTTCCTGCTGGCCATGTCGAACGATATTCGCGTGCTTCTCGTCAAGCTTGCCGACCGTTTGCACAATATGCGCACACTTTTTTATATCAAAAAGCCGGAGAAGCGCCGCCGCATTGCCATGGAAACCATGGAGATTTATGCGCCGCTCGCCGAGCGTATCGGCATGCACGCCATGAAGGACGAGCTGGAACATCTTTCGTTCCAGCATATTGACCCCGAAGCGATGGAATCCATCAACGCGCGCCTGCATTACCTCATTGAGGAAAGCCCGGACCTTGAGAAAGACATGGTCGGCGCGCTCACGAAACTGATGGAAGAACATGGCATCAGCGCCAATGTCAGCGGCCGCATCAAGCGCCCGTATTCCATTTGGCGCAAGATGGAGCGGCAGAACATTTCGTTCGAGCAACTGTCTGACGTGATGGCTTTCCGCATCAAGGTAGACGATGTGGACACCTGTTACCGCGCGCTCGGCATCGTGCACCAGCGCTTCCCGATGGTGCCGGGCCGCTTCAAGGACTATATTTCGACGCCCAAGCGCAACTTCTACCGCTCGATCCACACCACGGTGATGGGGCCGCAGAACCATAGGCTTGAAGTCCAGCTCCGGACCCACAAAATGCATGAGCAAGCTGAGCTTGGTGTGGCCGCGCACTGGCAGTACAAGCAGCAGGCTGACAATGTGGAAGGCTCGCAATACCGCTGGGTACGCGAACTTCTGGAAATTCTTGAACACACAAACGACCCTGAGGAATTCCTTGAGCATACCAAGCTTGAGATGTTCCAGGACAAGGTGTTCTGCTTCACCCCGAAGGGCGAATTGATCTCGCTGCCGCGCGGTTCCTCGACCGTTGATTTTGCCTATGCGGTGCATACCGAAGTGGGTGACCACTGTGTGGGCGCGAAGGTGAATGGCCGCATGGTCCCGCTTCGTCATCAGATTGAAAACGGTGATCAGGTCCAGATCCTGACGTCAAAGGGCCAGTCACCGTCGCCGCGCTGGGAAAGTTTTGTGGCAACAGGTCGCGCCCGCGCCGCCATCCGCCGCCACGTCAAATCCAAGGAAAGGGTGGAATACAGCCACCTTGGTAAAACGCTCATTGAGAAAGCCTGCCGCCGCAATGGCCTTGATTTCTCAAGCCAGGTGATCGTGCAGGCCGCCAAGGTGTTGAACCTTGATGACGCTGACATGCTTTATGCGCTCGTGGGGCAGGGCACCTTGCAGGAAGATGAAATCCTGCGCGCGGCCTTCCCGGGCTTCAAGGAAGATGCGCGTGGGGAGGGACTGCCCACAGTGCACCATGACTGGGAAGCGGTGGATGATAACGCAATCCCGATTTCCGGCATGAAAGAAGGCGCGGTGCATTTTGCGGACTGCTGCCACCCGGTGCGGGGTGACCGTATTGTGGGCATTCGTGTGCCGGGCAAGGGCGCTGAAATCCACACCATCGACTGTGGCACGCTGAAGGATTATGACGACCGGCCCGACCTCTGGATCGACCTGCGCTGGGAAGATGACGACAAGGACAACGCCTTCTACGCGGGGCGCCTGCGCCTTGAAGTGGTGAACGAACGCGGTGCGCTTGCAGCGATTGCTGCAACGGTCTCGAAGGGCGGCGGCAATATCTCGAACCTCGTGATCCCCGAGCGTGACCCCGAGTTCTATATCATGATTGTTGACGTGGAAGTGCGCGATGTGAAGCACCTCAATGACATCAGCCGTGCACTGAGAGTTAGCCGGGTCATCAGCCGCGTTGACCGCGTCGCGGGTTAAAAGCGTCGCACTACAGTGATTTTTCTTGACGGCGCGGGGCGGTGGCTCTATCCGCGCCACTAAGGTATTTTGACCGCATTCCCAGCCACAGGAGCAAGACCCATGGATCAGGAAATGGTTCTCGATGAATTTCGCGCAGCCGGTGCCCTTCTTGAAGGTCACTTCAAGCTGTCTTCCGGCCTGCACAGCAGCGTTTACCTTCAGTGCGCGCGTGTGCTGATGGACCCGGCGCGTGCCGGTCGCCTTTGTGCGGCCTTCGCGGACAAGCTGCGAGCCACCGGCGTTGAAATCGACCTCGTGGTCAGCCCGGCCATGGGTGGCGTGATCGTGGGTTATGAAGTTGCGCGCCAGCTTGGCGTAAACGGTATCTTTACCGAACGTGTGGAGGGCGAGTTTGCCCTGCGCCGCGGCTTTGAAATCCCGGAAGGCGCCCGCATCCTGATGATGGAAGACGTGATCACCACCGGTCTTTCGTCGCGCGAATGCATCAAAACCATTAACGAATGGGGTGGTAATGTTGTGGCAGCCGGTGCGCTTATCAACCGTTCCGGCGGCAAGGCGGACGTTGGGGCACCCATCACCGCGCTTGTGACCATTGATGCACCGACCTATTCACCTGATGCCCTGCCGGATGAGCTCAAGGCCATTCCGGCCATCAAGCCGGGTAGCCGGGGCCTCAAGTCCTAGAACAGGAAACCAACCATGCTGTTTCGGCGGCGCGTAGCACTTACAACTTGGCGGAAGGTTGCAGGTTTCCTGTGGCCCCGGTCAGGCTGGAAGCGCGCAGCCATCTACACATGGCACCGCATTGCGCGCCTGCCGGGCACCACGCACTCCATTGCGGCGGGCGTGGCCTCGGGGGCCGCGGTTTCCTTCACCCCGTTCCTTGGCCTTCACTTCCTGATGGGCTTTGCGGTGGCTTGGGCGGTGCGTGGTAATCTGGTGGCCTCTGCCATCGGGACAGCGGTGGGAAATCCGTGGACTTTCCCGTTTATTTTTGCGCTTACGGGGCAGGTGGGCTCGCTTCTGCTTGGTGAACATGTGGCCGGACATGTGCCAAGCTGGAGCTGGGATGCACTCCTTGATGCACCTTTTGAGTATCTATCCTCTTTCCTGCCAGTTGTTTTTCCGCTTATTGTAGGCGGCGTGCCGATTGCGATAATCGTGTGGCTTCTGTTCTATTTTTCGTTCAAAGCCCTTCTTAGCGGATATCGCGCAGCGCGGCAACTAAGGTTACAAGAAAAAAAAGCACGTCTCGCATCCACGAACCCCGAGGCGTAAAAAAGGCAGGTTATGAGAAGGAATAAATTGCGCCTTGGCGTGAATATTGACCATGTGGCAACCATCCGGAATGCCCGTGGCATCAGGCACCCCGATCCTGTCCGTGCGGCAGGCCTTGCTGTGCGTGCGGGCGCTGACGGTATCACCGCGCACCTGCGCGAAGACCGTCGGCACATCTCCGACGAAGATATCGCGGCGCTTTCGGATGTTCTTACCGTTCCCCTCAACTTCGAGATGGCGGCGACGGAAGAGATGCTTGAAATCGCGCTCCGCCACAAACCACACGCAGCCTGCCTTGTGCCAGAAAAACGTCAGGAACTGACGACCGAGGGCGGCCTTGATGTGGCTGGCCAGTTTGACCGCCTCAAGCCTTTTGTCGACACGCTCGGTAAAGCTGGTATGCGTGTGAGCCTGTTTATCGATCCGTCGAAAGAACAGCTTGATGCCGCCAAGGCACTTGGCGCACCAGTCACGGAAATCCACACCGGCGCTTACTGCGAACTGGTGGGCGAACCGCAGCGGGAGGAGCTGGAGCGTATCCGCAAAGCGGTGCAATACGGCCATTCGCTGGGTATTGAGATGCACGCTGGCCACGGCCTCGCGTATGAGACAGTCGGCCCCATTGCCGCCATGCCGGAACTGATGGAACTGAATATCGGCCACTTCCTGATCGGCGAAGCCATTTTCCATGGCCTTGAAGCGTCGATCGCGGAAATGCGCCGCCTGATGGACGAGGCACGCGCATGAGCGGGCCGGTGACCATTGCGGGCTACACCTTCCAGAAACCGAGTTATCTCGAGGAAGCGCTGACCCACCCTTCACTCTCCGGTACGCACAACTATCAGCGCCTTGAATTCCTCGGCGACCGCGTGCTGGGCCTCGTGATCGCCACGTGGCTGCTTGAAGCCTATCCGGGAGAGGCAGAAGGCAAGCTCAACCGCCGTTTCACCGCGCTCGTGCGCAGGGAGACTTTGGCGGAGATGGCCTGCCACCTTGGCCTTATGTCATCGCTCAAGCTGACGCCGGGTGCTGAGGCTGAAGGCACGCGCGAAAAAGAAGCCATCCAGTCGGACGTGACGGAAGCAGTCATCGGCGCGATGTATCTTGATGGCGGGTTTGATGTGGCTAGCGCCTTCATCCGCAAACACTGGGCGCCGCTCATGAAGGAAGGCCCAAGCGCGTTCAAGGACGCCAAGACCCTCCTTCAGGAATGGTGCCAGGCACGCGCGGTTGCGCTGCCGCAATATAAGCTGGTCGAACGTACCGGACCGGATCATAATCCAGAATTCACCATCGCCGCGATGGTTGAGGGCCACGGCGAGGAAATCGCCACAGGTGGTGCCAAGCGGCAGGCGGAACAGGCCGCCGCAGGTGCGCTTCTCGCGCGCCTTACAGGAGAAAAGTAATGAGTGAGAATACGACCCGCTGCGGTTTTGTCGCCATCATCGGTGCGCCGAATGCGGGCAAGTCGACACTGTTGAACGCGCTTGTTGGCGCGAAAGTGGCGATTGTGACCCACAAGGTTCAAACCACCCGCACGAAAGTGACGGGCATCGGCATGTATGAGAACACTCAGCTTGTGTTCATCGACACGCCGGGCATTTTTGAACCCAAGCGCCGGCTTGACCGCGCGATGGTCAATGCTGCCTGGAAAGGCTCTGAGGACGCGGAAATCACCGTGCTGCTCATTGACGCCAAGAAGGGCCGCAACGAGGAAGTTGAGCGTATCATCACCGGCCTCAAGAACGCCAAGCGTCAGGCTATCCTTGCGATCAACAAAATCGACACCATCAAGCGCGAACAGCTGCTCGCGCTCGCGCAGGACCTGCACGAAACAGGTGTGTTTGATGAAGTGTTCATGATTTCTGCCCTCAAGGGCGACGGCGTGGGTGACCTGCTCAAGCATCTGGCTTCCCGCGCGCCCGAAGGCCCGTTCATGTACCCCGAGGACCAGATCGCGGACGTGACACTGCGTATCCTCGCCGCTGAAATCACGCGCGAGAAGATTTACCTGCGCCTGCATGACGAACTGCCTTATGCCACCACGGTCGAGACCGAGAAGTGGGAAGAGCGCAAGGACGGCAGCGTGCGCATTGAGCAAGTGATCCACGTTGAACGGGACAGCCAGAAAGGCATCGTGATCGGCAAGCAGGGCGCCATGCTCAAGCTTCTCGGCCAGATGGCACGTGAAGACATGGAAGCAAGCTTCGAGCGCCGCGTGCACCTTTTCCTCCACGTTCGTGTGACCGAACGCTGGGCCGAAGACCGCACCGTCTATGAGGACATGGGCCTCGACTTCGTGGAATAAGCCGAAGCGATGGAATGGCAGGATGAAGGCATTGTTCTTTCCGCCAGCCGCCTTGGTGAGGCGGATGCCGTTCTTGAAGTGATGACACCTGCGCACGGTCGTGTGCGCGGGTTTGTCAAAGGCGGCCTTGGCCGCCGCAACAAAGCCAACCTGCAGGTGGGTAACCGGCTTTCCGTCACATGGTATGCGCGGCTTGAGACCAATTTGGGCCGTTTTACCATAGAGCTCCTGCACAGCCCTTTGGGGCAGATGATGGGGGAGGGCGCGCGCATCAGTGCGCTTTCGGCCGTCACCGCCGTTGTCTCCTCCACCTTGCCCGAGCGGGAGGCGCACGCCAGCGTGTTTGAAGGGCTTGAAGCTATCCTCAATCTTCTCGAACACGAAGACGGCACCGCCGCCATGTGGGGCGCTGCGCTTGCGCGGCTTGAAGTCGCCGTGCTCGCTGAGCTTGGTTATGGCCTTGACCTCACAAAATGTGCGGGCACAGGTTTGGGCGAAAACCTCGCCTTTGTCTCACCCAAAACCGGGCGGGCAGTCAGCCTTGAAGCGGGCGGACCCTATAAGGAAAAACTGCTCCCGCTCCCTGCTTTCATGACAGGCGGTAAACTGGTGGATGCAAGCGCGGATGACGCGCTGGATGGCCTGCGCCTTACCGGCTATTTCCTTGAACGCAACGTATGGGCAGTGCACGCCAGCCAGCAGCCGCCCGCGCGGGAGCGTTTCATAGCCTCCATCCGCCGCCAGAGCGCGTAAATCAGCTTGACCACCCCTCGTGGCACAGGCCAAAATCTTCTGTGGATAACCACAACATCTTGTAGCCTTTTATATTCGCCTTGTTATAGTCGAGACCATGACGACACATCCTGAATTTAGCGACAATATCATCGAGGCACCGTTCGCGAACGCACTGAGCGAGCGCTACCTTGCCTATGCCATGTCCACCATCATGTCCCGCTCCTTGCCGGACGTGCGCGATGGCCTCAAGCCCGTGCACCGCAGGCTTCTCTATGCGATGCGGCTTTTGAAGCTTGACCCCAAGACGGGCTACAAAAAATGTGCCCGTGTGGTTGGTGACGTGATCGGTAAATACCACCCGCACGGTGACCAGTCGGTCTATGACGCGATGGTGCGCCTCGCGCAGGATTTTGCG
Source organism: Kordiimonas gwangyangensis DSM 19435 = JCM 12864 (assembly GCF_000375545.1). Taxonomy (GTDB): domain Bacteria; phylum Pseudomonadota; class Alphaproteobacteria; order Sphingomonadales; family Kordiimonadaceae; genus Kordiimonas; species Kordiimonas gwangyangensis. The sequence goes on along the minus strand of NZ_AQXF01000002.1, from coordinate 632,725 downwards.
GTGCGTTTCCCGCTTGTGGACGGGCAGGGCAACTTCGGCAACATCGACGGCGATAACGCGGCGGCGATGCGGTACACCGAAGCCCGCCTCACCGAAGTCGCTGCCGTGCTCATGGAAGGGCTTGAGGAAGACGCGGTCGATTTTCGCGAAACCTATGACGGCGAAGATTCCGAGCCTGTCATCCTGCCGGGCTGCTTCCCGAACCTGCTGGCGAACGGGTCGAGCGGTATCGCGGTTGGTATGGCGACCAATATTCCGCCGCATAACGCGGGTGAGCTGATTGACGGCCTGCAGCTTCTTATTGAGGCGCGCCGTGACCCGAGCCGCGAAGTAACCGTACGCGACCTGATGGAACGCATCCCGGGCCCGGATTTCCCGACCGGCGGCCAGATTGTCGAGAACCGTGACACGATCGAACACGCCTATGAGACCGGTCGCGGTGCCATGCGTGTGCGCGCACGTTGGGAAAAGGAAGACCTTTCCCACGGCCAGTATCAGATCGTGATCACCGAAATTCCGTATCAGGTGCAGAAGTCGAAGCTGATTGAAAAGATCGCCGAGCTGATTGGCGACAAGAAGCTTCCGATCCTGACCGACGTACGTGACGAATCGACCGAAGACATCCGTATCGTGCTGGAGCCCAAGAACCGGGCCGTGGACGAGAAAGTGTTGATGGAGAGCCTGTTCCGCATGACGGAACTTGAAGTGCGCTTCTCCCTCAACATGAACGTAATTGCCTATGACGGGCGGCCGCGCGTGCTGTCCCTCAAGGAAGTGCTGGACAGTTTCCTCGATCACCAGATCGACGTGCTGATCCGCCGCTCCAAATTCCGCCTCGACAAGATCGAGAAGCGGCTTGAAATCCTCTCAGGCTACCTGATTGCTTACCTCAACCTTGATGAGGTGATCCGCATTATCCGCGAGGAAGATGACGCCAAGGCGTCCTTGATGAGCACCTTCAAGCTGACGGAAAACCAGGCGGAAGCCATCCTCAATATGCGCCTGCGCTCACTGCGCAAGCTCGAGGAAATGGAAATCCGTACCGAACACGCCAAGCTTGAGGAAGAGAAGAACAAGCTTGAAGCCCTGATTGGCTCAAGCGCGCTTCAGTGGATCGCGGTTGGCGACAAGCTCTCTGAAATCAAGGAAAAATTCGGACCCGAAACGGTCCTTGGCAAGCGCCGTACCCGCTTTGGTGACGCGCCGGTGGCCGAGATTGTGCCGATTGAAGCGATGATCGAAAAAGAAGCGATCACGGTTCTCTGCTCCAAACGCGGCTGGATCCGTGCGCTCAAGGGTCACGCCAAGCCGGAGGAAGAGCAGAAGTACAAGGAAGGTGATGAGGAGAAGTTCCGCTTCCACGCCTATACGACCGACAAGCTGTTCCTTTTTGCCACCAACGGCAAGATGTACACGCTGGGCGCTGACAAGCTGCCGGGCGGGCGCGGCAACGGTGAGCCTGTGCGTCTGATGGTTGATATGGATGCCAACGACGAGATCGTCGCACTGCTGCCTTACCAGCCGGGCGGCAAGCTGTTTGTGGCTTCGTCCATCGGCAAGGGCTTTGTGACGGAAGCGGACCAGGCTGTCGCCATGAAGAAGGGCGGCAAGCAGCTTCTGAACGTCAAGGACGACGTGGTCGCGACCCACTGTTTTGCCGTGGACGGTGACAGTGTTGCTGTGATTGGCGAGAACCGCAAACTGCTGGTGTTTGACCTTGAGGAAGTGCCGACCTTGGCGCGCGGCCAAGGTGTGGCGCTGCAGCGCTACAAGGATGGCGGCATGGCGGACGTAACCATCTTCCATAAGGCCGAGGGTCTGACGTGGCCGATGGGCGGTAATTCCGACCGCTGGCGCACGGAGGTTGACCTCGCACCCTGGACTGGCAAACGCGGCAACGCCGGGCGGTTGCCGCCCATGGGCTTCCCGCGGTCCAACAAGTTCCGCGGATAGAACAAGAGAAAAGCGCCGGAAGTTCCGGCGCTTTTTCGTTTCTGGCTAGATTGGATGCCGTTATTTCTTCGGGCTGTAGTTGAAAGCGTTCAGCTTGTTGCCATCGAGGTCGCGGAAATAACCGGCGTAAAAGCCCATCTCTTCCGACCCGCGATAGCCCGGTTCACCCTCGCAGGTGCCACCCAGCTCAATCGCTTTGTCGTACAGCGTCTTCACTGTCTCCTGATCGGGCGCCGAGAGCGCAATCATCACGCCGTTGCCGACCGTCGCTTCATTCTTGTCATTGGGGTAGGTGACAACAAACATGGGCTTGCCCGGCTCTGTCGCCCAGCCTTTGAAACCGTCCCAGTCCCATGCGCGTTTCGCGCCCAGTATGCCAAGTAGCTCGTCATAGAAGGCTGCTGCCTTGTCCATATCCTTGGTGCCGACTGTCGTGTAACCAATCATTTTTTTCTCCCTCGATTGATGAAAACTCGCTCAATAAGGGATAGGACTGTTGGTGGTTGCGTGCAATTGCCCAAAGTTGCAGGCTTGGCTTTGCACTTTTGAATAAGATGTGGACCGGTGCGTTCTTGTGGGTTTAATTTCCCATTGTGGCGCTTGAGAAAACAAAGTGTTAGCCTTGCCCGCGAATGATGGCGCCCCGGAATGGCGGTAATGGGTAAAAGACCCTAATCCAGAGATACAGTGTGGAAGACCTGAGAAAACTTGCGGAAAAATTCAAGACTTGCTCTGACGACGAGCGGCTTGATCTGCTGGCTTCCATCCAGCGCCGCGAGATGCACTTGCGGGTGCTGAACAGTTTCGCCGTCTCCCTGATCCAGATCACCAATTCCGATGATCTCGCGTGGTATGTCGCCAAGGAAGTTGTGGCAAAGCTCGGCTTCGTTGACTGTGTGTTTTACGAATTTGATGCGGTACGCGAAAAACTGGTGCAGCGTGCCGCCATCGGGGAGAAGAACCCGGAAGGCCGCACCATCCGCAATCCGATAGAGATTGTACCTGGTGAGGGTGTGACCGGTACGGTGGCACAAACAGGCAAGGCCTTGCTGATCCCTGACGTGCGCAAGTTCGAAGGATATGTCGCCGATATCGGGGCACCGGGGTCCGAGCTTTGTGTGCCGCTCACCTACGGCAATGAAATCCTCGGGGTGATCGACTGCGAAAACCCGGAGGTGGGCCACTTCAAGGACGACCACCTGGAGATACTGCAAGCCATTGCCTCACTCGCGAGCTCGAAACTGGCGGAATGCCGTGCGCTCAAGCAGATGCAGGGGCAGGCGCAGATTTTGCGCCGCGTGCGCGAAGCGGTTGTGGTTACCGACGTTAGCGGGCTGATTACCGACGTGAACGAAGGCGCGACCAAGCTGTTTGGCCATTCGCGTGATCTGCTGGTTGGCCGACGTGTCAGCACCCTGATGGCGGACGATAACAATTGGCGCTGGGACCGCATGTCCATCCTTGGCGGCATCCGCGACAGCGGCGAGTGGCGCGGCTACCTCGACATGCTGGCGGGCGACGGCGAGGTGATGACCGTTGACGCCAGCCTGACGACGCTTGCCGACCAGAAGGGCCGCGTTGCTGGCATCATCAGTGTCGCGCGGGATGTGACAGACCTCCTGAAGGCTGAGCGTGCCATCCTTGAGAAAAACGAGGCGCTTGAAAGCAAACAGGTCGAGCTTGAAAAAGCACTGGTGGAAGGCGAAGCCGCCCGTCGCGCCAACCGCGCGAAGGATGTGTTCCTCGCGAACACGAGCCACGAGCTTCGCACCCCGCTTGCCGGTGTCATTGGCATGATCAACCTGCTGGCGGACACCGGTCTCAGTGACGAGCAGGTGCAACTGGTGGAGACCGCGAATGTCAGCGCGCATTCGCTCCTGACTATCATTGACGACATCCTTGACCTCGCCAAAATGGAAGTGGGTACGCTGAGCCTCAGGGAAGCGGCGTTTGACCCGGTAGACCTTGTGGTCAAGACAGCGGCTACTCTCAAGCCAGCCGCGAGTGCCAAGGGCCTGCAGCTGAATGTGAGCGTAGCGGACGATGCGCCGCGTTCGGTCGTAGGCGACGCAAGTCGCATCCGGCAAATCCTTTTCAATCTGGTCGGCAATGCAGTCAAGTTCACGGAAGAGGGGCATATTGATATCGTGCTCGATTTCGACCGCGACGAAAATGGCCTGCATTTCATGATGGAAGTGCGCGACACCGGCATCGGCTTCAGCAATAGCGAGCGGGAGAAGATTTTTGCCCGCTTCGAGCAGCTGGATGCATCGTCTACGAAAAGCATTGGTGGCACCGGGCTTGGCCTCTCCATCTCGCGCGAACTCGCGCAGATGATGGGCGGCACCTTGCGGGCCAGTGGCCGGGAAGGTGAGGGCGCGACCTTCTACCTGCACCTGCCGGTGCGCGAAGGCCATGCTGAAGCCGCGCAGACGCCGCTCAAGGCCATCAGTGCGGAAGAATATGAACCCGAGTTCGGCCCGCTCAAGGTGCTGATCGCGGAAGATAATGCCATCAACCAGATGCTGATTGAGAAAATCCTTGAGCGTTACGGCTGGGAACTCAAGCTTGTGAGCAATGGCCGCGAGGCTGTTGACCTTGTGGAGCAAGGTAGCTTCGACCTTGTGCTGATGGATATTCGCATGCCGGTGATGGACGGGGTGACGGCCACAAGGGCGATCCGCGCGAGCAGCGGCCCACAGGCAGGCACCCCGATCATTGCGCTCACGGCCAACACCATGGAAGACGACAAGCAGGTCTATATGGAAGCGGGCATGGACGGTGTTGTCGGCAAGCCCGTTGACCGTGCAACGCTGCTTACGGCCATCGGGCAAGCGCTTGAAATCCGCCGCCGGGTATCCTGACCGTTAGAACAGTTTTGACGGCAGCCAGGTGACAAGCTCAGGCTCGAGCGCGATCAACAAGAGCGCCAGCAGCTGGATAATCACAAACGGAATGACACCCTTATAGATGGCGATGGTGGGCACACTTTCAGGCACCACACCGCGCAGGTAGAAAAGCGCAAATCCAAAAGGCGGTGTCAGGAAGCTGGTTTGCAGGTTCATGGCAATCAGCACACCCAGCCAGATGGGCCCATAGGTACCGTCCATCGCGAGAAGGGCGGGGGCGACCACCGGCACCACCACAAAGGTGATCTCGATAAAGTCGAGGAAGAAGCCGAGGATGAACATCAACACCATGACAAGAAGGATTGCGGTCCACTGCCCGCCAGGCAGGCCGTGTAACATGCCTTCAATCGCATCGTCACCGCCAAGGCCGCGGAACACGAGCGAAAAGAGCGCTGCGCCAATCAGGATGGCGTAGATCATGGTGGAGATGCGCACGGTCGAGCGCATGACTTCGCCAAGCACACCAATGCGGTGCGTTTGCAACAGCGCCCAGCCAAGGCCAATCGTGAACAGAATGGTCAGCAGGGCGGCACCAAAGTACGCCATGCGGTCCGCATCTGGCACAACAGCGCGGCTCATGCGCAGGTCCATGGTTGCGGCGATGACGAGAAGCCCGACAAGGGCGGCGAGCGAGAGTATCACCGTCAGACGTGTCTTGCCGCCAAGGCGCGCGGCACCAAGGAAGATAGCGCCGATTGCACCCACGGATGCCGCCTCGGTCGGTGTTGCGATACCGGCGAGGATGGAGCCGAGTACCGCCACAATCAGCACCATGGGCGGCGCGAGCGCGAGGAACAGACGGCCATAGAAAGCAGCGTCAAGCGCTTCCCCTTCTTCGCGCGGGATGGCGGGGCTTGAGGACGGCTTGAGGACCGCAATAATCACCTGATAGATGATGTAGAAGCCGACAAGGATAAGCCCCGGTATCAGCGCGCCGGCGAACAGTTCACCCGCGCTCATGGGCGAGGGGGAGAAATTGCCAGCGTCGAGCTGTGCCTGTTGCCACGCGCTTGAGATAACGTCCGCAAGCAGGATGAGTACAATCGAAGGCGGAATGATCTGCCCCAAAGTGCCAGCTGCCGCAATGGAGCCCGTGGCGAGCGACTGGTCATAGCCGCGTCGGAGCATGGTGGGCAGCGAGAGGAGCGCCATGGTCACCACCGTCGCGCCCACAATGCCGGTGGAGGCTGCGAGAAGCGCGCCCACGAGCGTGACGGAGATACCAAGCCCGCCGCGCAGGCGTCCAAAAAGGCGGCCCATATTCTCAAGCAGGTCTTCCGCCACGTTGGATTTCTCCAGCATCACCCCCATCGCCACAAACAGGGGAATGGCGAACAGCAGCTCATTCCTGATGACGTTGCCAAACAGCCGGTTGGGCAGGATTTCAAGGAAGGTGGCGTCAAGCGTGCCGGTCGCGATACCGATCAGGCCAAACAGCAAGCCTGTGCCGCCCAGGGTGAAGGCAACGGGAAAACCGCTCAGGAGCAGGCCCACAAGCGCCACAAACATGCTGATGACAAGAATGATGGACATATCCATGGCCTAACGCTCCATCAGCTTGGCGGTGTTACGCATGAGATCCGCGAGCGCATGCAGGCTGAGCGTGAGCGCGAACAGCAGAAGCGTGGCCTTGAGGATATAGACGTAAGGCAGCCCGCTTGCTTCCACGCTGGTTTCGCCAATTGCCCAGCTATCGAGCACGAAGGGCACTGCCGACATCCAGAAAAGGATGAGGAACGGGATGAGAAGCAACAAGGTGCCCAGAAGATTGACGACGGCTTTGCCGCGTTCCGAGAATTTGGAATAGAAAATATCCACGCGCACGTGCTCACCGCGCACAGCCGTATACCCCGCGCCGCCAAGGAACATGACAGCGTTGATATACTGCAGGCTTTCCTGAAGCTGGATGCTGCCAGAGGCAAAGACATAAACCATCAGCACGACAGCAAACTGCACAAGCACCAGCGCGAGCGGCAGGATTGCAAGAACCTGTCCGCTCTTTTCCGAAAAAGCGTCAATCGCGGCAACGATGCGGTGCATGGCTTAGCTGTCGATCAGGCTGCGGGCGTGGGCAAAGGCTTGCTCGGAAATCGCACCCCAGCGTATACCTTCGGCGCGTGCCTTGTGGAAGCTTTCGAACACACGGGCGGTCAGGTCGTCGGTCTTGGCGGCATCGGCCAGCACTTCCGCCGACAGCTTGCCAAGCGCGATCAGGATATCGTCGCTGAATTTCTTGAGCTTCACGCCATGTTCGTTCACGAGGGTATCGAGCGCGCGGGCGTTGTTCGCATTAAATTCGGCAAACATGATATCATTCTCAGCTGCGGCCGCCGCACGAATGATTTCCTGCTCACGTGGGCCCATGTCGTCCCAAAGGTCTTTATTCAGGCCGAGGGAGAGCGACGCACCCGGCTCGTGGATGCCGGGGTAATAATAGTTTTTCACAATGGTGTGGAAGCCGAAGGCGAGGTCGTTCCAAGGCCCGATCCACTCGCTCGCATCAATGTTGCCCTGGCTGAGAGCCTGGAAAATCTCACCGCCCTGTTTGGTCACAGGGGTTGCGCCAAGACGTTTCATCACTTCACCGCCAAGGCCGGGCATACGGATACGCAAGCCTTGAAAATCCTCAACGCTGTTGATGTCCTTCTGGAACCAGCCACCCATCTGCACGCCTGTGTTGCCCGCGAGGAAGGGTTTGATATTGAAGCGGCCCGAGAGTTCGTCCCACAGTTCCTGCCCGCCACCAAAGCGGACCCATGCATTCATTTCCTGCGCTGTCATGCCCATGGGCACTGCGGCGAAGAAGTTGAAAGCGGGCGACTTGCCCTGCCAATAATATTCGGCGGCGTGGTACATGTCCGCCTTGCCCTGGCTCACGGCGTCAAAACCGCCAAGTGCACCCACCAGTTCACCGGCGGCATAGACCTTGACGGTGATGGAGCCGTCAGACAGCGCTTCAATGCGCTTTGCGAGACGCTCAACACCCGTGCCAAGGCCGGGGAAATTCTTCGGCCAGCTGGTAACCATCTTGAGTTGGCGCTGTTTGGAGATGACGGCAGGCCCGCCCGCGCACTCTTTTGCTTCGCTTGAACAGGCGGAGAGGAGGGCCGCACTGCCGGCAAGGGCGACACCGCCCAGAAGTTTGCGTCGGCTCAGGCCGTTTTCAGGCTGCATGCTGTTTTTTGTTTTTGTTGCTGATGGCTGCTGATGCGTGGCTTTTTTGCGCAAGACGCTACTCCCCCTAACCAAAAATCCTGACGGCCGGTCGTGCCTTCCAGCGCGGGTAATCTCGTGCTCCGGACCGCCGGGCCACAGTATAAAGCGGGAACGTCGCGGGGCAAGAGAAGACGGTTATTTTGCCTCGTCTTCGGGCGTAATTTCGTACCAGCCGTTTTGCCCAAGCCTTTCAAGCGGCCTGAAGCGGCCCTTGTAGCTCATCTTGGGGCTGCCTTTGACCCAATAACCCAAATAAACATAAGGCTGATTCGCGCGGCGGGCACGTTCGATATGGTCGAAAATCAGATAGGTGCCAAGGCTGCGGGCAGCCTCGGAGGTCTCGTAAAAGCTATAGATCATAGACAGGCCGTCGGAGAGTTCATCCGTCAGCGCCGTGGCCATCAACTTGCTGTCGATCGCGCGGCGGTATTCCACCAGCACAGTCTGTACCGGGCTGGTTTCCACCATGTCCTTGAATTCTTCCGCGCTCATGTCCGCCATGGTGCCGTCAGCGTGGCGAGCGTTCAGGTAATTGGCGAGAAGCTGATATTGTTCGTCCGTCACCACGGGCGGGCGCACTTCGGCCTTGAGGTCTGTGTTGGCTTTCGCGACCCGGCGCAGGGAGCGCGTGGGGCGGAAGTCCTTGACCCTGACCCTAACGGAAACACATTCCGAGCAGCCTTCACACGCCGGACGGTAGACAACAGACTGGCTGCGCCGAAAACCCACACGGCCAAGCGCTTCATTGAGCGCGGCAGCGTCCGGGCCTTTCAGTTCCGTGAAAACCTTGCGCTCCACCTTGCCGTCCAGATAGGGGCAGGGTGACGGTGCGGTCACGTAGAACTTCGGGAATTGCAGCCCCTGGTCGGTCATGGGCGGAAACCTCTCCTTCCTTAGAAGAGGTTATAATACCACGGAATGAACAAGGTGAAAGTCATCCAGATAACAAATATGAGAGGCGTGCCCACGCGCATGAAATCAACGAAGCGGTAATGACCCGGTGCCATGACGAGCAAGTTGGTCTGATAGCTCATGGGCGTGGCGAAACTACAGTTCGCACCGAAGATCACCGCGAGCAGGAACGGCATGGGCTCAACACCCAGTTCCGAAGCGATGGAAACGGCAATCGGTGTGAACAGAACCGCCGTTGCGTTGTTCGACAGCACGTTGGTGAGCATGGCAATGAGCAGGAAGAAGCCCGAAAGCAGAACCCAAACAGGTGCGCCGCGCAGGCCCTCAATGACGGCATGGGCAAGCCATGTAGCACCACCCGTGGCCTGCATGGCAGCACCGAGCGCGAGTGCGGCACCCACAATGGTGAAGACGCGGCGGTCAATGGCACGGCCGGCCTGACGCACGTTCAGGCAGCGGGTGACCATCATCAGCGTGGCACCAATGAGGGAGGCCACCACAATCGGCATGATCTCGAGCGCTGCGACGGTCACGACGCCCGCAAAAATGGCTAGCGCGCGCCAGGCATATTCCTGCATCGGTACGTCGCTGGCGGACGATTCCATGAGGAGCACGTCGCGGTTGTCACGGAGCGCAAGCACAGCCGAGCGCGAACCCATCACCAAAAGCACATCACCCGCCTCAAGGCGCAGCATGGAAAGTGCGGCGCGGATCATGCGGCTGCGGCGCTGTACGCCGAGCACCGAGACGCCTGTTTCAGCCCGGAAACCCGTTTGCGCGAGTGTGCGGCCATCCATGCGCGACGCGGGTGCGATCACGGCTTCCGCAATCACGCGGCGTTCGCCTGCCTTGTCGTCCACATCCTCGCCTTCCGCGCTTGAAACGAGGTCGGGGGAGGCATTGAGGAGGTCTGTCATCACAGACCGCGTCGCGGCCACCAGCACAACGTCACCAACCTGCAAGGTGATATCGTCGTAAGGTGGCAGCAATTTCTCGCGCCCGCGCTCAATCATGCGAACCGTGACTTCCTTGAGGCCGGGGAACATGCCAGCAACTGCGGTTTGGCCCACAAGGCCGTTATCGGGTGTAAGCTCCATCTGGAACAGGAACTGCTTGCCGCCACCACCGGCAAGACGTTTGGCGATGCCCGCGCGGTCTACAAGCAGGCGCGGTGCGATGGTCACCACATAAAGGAAGCCGACAAAGGCCATCACGGCACCCGGCACGGTAAAGTCAAAGAAGCCGATAGATGGGCCGCCAACCTGTTCATAGGCGCCGATGGCGAGGAGGTTGGTGCTGGAGCCGATCTTGGTCATGTTGCCGCCGAGGATGGCAACAAAGCTGAGCGGCATCATCACCAGCGCGACTTTTTTGCCAAGCCGTTCGGCAAGCGCCGCCAGAATTGGGATAAAGATCACGACCACAGGGGTGTTGTTGAGGACCGCCGAGATCACCATCACCACAACAAAGCAGGCCAGAATAACAGTGCGAGGTGAGTTTTTGCCGAGCCTGACAAGTGTTCGCGCCGGGCCATTGAGGGCCCCTGTCTGCACAAGCCCTTGCCCGACGACAAGCAGGGCCATGATGGTGATCAGCGCGGGGTCAGCGAAGCCTTGCAGCAGGTCACGGACGGTGATCAGTTGTTTGCCGTCATCGCCATATAGCGGCACAATCTCGAAAAGCGCGAGCAAAAGTGCGACCGTCGCTATGGACGAGATTTCAAGCGGAATCTTGTCATAGGCATAGGCCACAATGGCGCCCAGCACGATGGCGAAGGTCAGCCACATTTGAATGGTTGGTACAACAAGATCCATAAAACGAGGGATTTCCGTTTGCCTGATGCCCGCTGTTGCGGCGAACCGCGCGAGACTCGTGTCCTTAGCAATTTTTACCGTCCCACCACGGGGGCGACAAGGCAAAATTCCTGATGAGCGGCTATGCGTGCGCTTAGTTGCTGTTTGTCAGGTTAGGGGGAACCACCGGTGCTTCACGCAGCACAAGTACGGTAATGCGGCGGTTTTCCGTACGGTTAGGCTGGTCAGGATACAGTGGATCGGTGCCTGCTTTACCAATAACCTCGGAGATACGGTCAGTGGAAACACCGGCCACATCAAGCTCACGCCGGGCCGAGTTGGCGCGGTTCGCGCTCAGTTCCCAGTTGCTTTCGCCCTGCGGGCCGAAATAAACGCTGCCGTCAGTGTGCCCAAGGATGGTCACGCGGTTTGGCAGGGTCTGGATCGACTTGCCGATTTCCTGCAGCATCTTTTTCGCGAATTCATAAAGCTCGTCCGTGCCGGATTTGAACATGGCGCGGCGGTCTTTGTCGATCAGCTGGATTTTCATGCCTTCTTCAGTGATTTCCATGATCAACTGATCAGAGACCTTGGCGAGCTCAGGCGATTGCTGGATCGCGAGGCGCAGTTGTTCCTGCAGCTGGCTGAAGGTGGCATCCTGCTGGGCCTTGATCCGCTCTGACAGTTTGTCCCCGTAACCACCATCCTCTGCGGAGCCGGTCTTTTTGCCTTGATCTGGCCCCGACTGCGGCGGTCCCGGAACGCTGATGGCAACAATCTGCGACGGGTTGGAGCCCATCGAGTCAGAGGAGGGCGCGTTGATAGCCTCCGCCCCCGTGCGGCCCGAAACGGCAGCTGTTGTGGGCGAGAAATAGTCGGCTAGGCCTGCCAGCGTTTCTGGCGGTGCCACGTTCAGGAGCCACAGCAGCATGAAGAAGGCCATCATCGCAGTGGTGAAGTCGGCATAGGCCACTTTCCAGGCACCGCCATGGTGGCCGCCGCCTGAAACTTTCTTCACCTTCTTGATGATAGGACGAACATCATTGTCGTCTTTTTTCGCCACTTCAGTCTCCCGAACCACGTGATCTACCGCTCAGGATAGTCACTAACTTTCCTTATGTTAAGGTTAATCTGTTGCCTTCGGGTTAATGACCAGCACCTGATTTGCGCCTTTGGTCACCGGCCCCGACGTCGGGATGGTGATATAGTCACCACTTTTCCACAGCCGGAACATGTCCTTGAAGTTCGCCGAAAGCGGGTTGCCGCTTTGCCCTGTCGGGATGACATAGAGCGAACGGTCAAGGTCCGAGAGGTCGAAGATACCGCGGTAGCTTGGGCCGAAGCTTGAGGTGTTCAGGTCTTTTTCGCTCTCGCTCACACCTGCCACATTGATGGTGTTGCGGCTGCCGCCAATGGGTGTCTTTATTTCGAAAAAGTCTTTGATGAAAGGCGCTTGGCTCATGGGCCTGTGAGTTTGGGTGAGCGTGTGTTCCACGCCCCAGTCCCATGTTTCCCAGTCCCCCTTCATTCGGGTGGCAAGCGTGTCCATCGCCTCAAGGAAGGCGGCTTTCGCAAGCTCCGGGCAGGTCTCAACCTTGTCTTCCGTCGTCACGTCATCGCACCACAGCAGGGCTTCATCCTCCGGCATGGCGGGCAGGTGGTAATAGTCTGCGCTCAGGTCAGGGCGTTCGTCTTCCGGCAGGCTGTAATAAAGGCTGTCACGCAAAAGGCGGGATTTGATCGAGGTATAGTCGCCCGCCATGTCGCCTAGTTCATCAGCCATCAGTTTGCGTTGATAGGTGCGCATGAATTCATGGAAAATGAGCGGCTCGGTGCGGCGGGCATCCATGGTGCCGTCCCAGTTCAGGACAGCATTGGCGGCCGGGTGTACATCACGCAGGTGATGCCTCAGCACATAAACCATATCCCGCGCCATGTCTGACGTGATGTCATGGTGCAGGTGCTTGAAGGTGCCGGTGGTGTGCTTGGGTACGCTTTTCAGTTCCGCACGGATGCGGTTGCCGCGGTAGGGCAGCGCCCAGTCACGCGTTATGAAATGCGGATAATCCTCATCCACGATCTTCTCGTTCGCGGTCGCGATGATGCCACCATCGGGGTTATAACGCGTGGGCAGGTCGTCATAGGAGACATAGCCTTCCCAGTCGTACTTCGCGTCCCAGCCCGGTGAGGGCAGGCGGCCCATAATCTCGTTCCCCGGCTTGCGCACGGGCACGAGGGCGGGAGCGTAATAGCCAATATTGCCGTCCACATCGGCGTAGATCATATTCTGTTCCGGGCCGAAATAGTGGCGGCCAGCGGTTTTGAAGCTTTCAAAGTCGGTTGCGCTTGCAAGCCCGCGCAAGCCCGCCACGGCAAAGTCGGTCTCATTCAGCGCGGTCCAGCGCAGCGCCAGCACATACCCTTCGCGCACAAACTCGCCGCTCGTGCCCACAACGTCGCTCACGACCGGCCCATGCCGGGTTTCCTTGACTGTCAGCACCACGTCGTCCGCGTCCTTCACCTTTATGATCTCTTCGCGCGTGACGAAGTCAGCGGGGCCGTCCGGGGTGAGGTAGCTTTTGCCGTCCTCCAGAACCTTCTCCACATAAAGGTCCTGAATGTCGGGGTAGGTATTGGTGAAGCCCCAGGCAATGCGGTCATTGCGGCCAAGGATAATGGACGGCGTACCGGGGAAGCTGACACCCACAAGGTTCGCGCCTGTGGTGGTGTTGTTCAGCCGCACCAGATACCAGATGCTGGGTGTGGTGAGGCCAAGGTGCGGGTCGTTGGCCAGCAGCGGTTTGCCGCTTTGGGTATGGTCGCCGCTCACGACCCAGTTGTTGGAGCCGTAACCTTCGGGCATCTCTTCGCCCACAAGGGCAATGGCGCTCTCGATATTGGTTTCACCGTAGATGGCAGCAAGGTCAGGCAGCGGGGTTTCAATTTCACCCGGATAGCTGGGGTAGAGGCTTTGAACATGTGCGGGGCTCAGTTTGGTGAGGAGGCGGGCGCGCGCGAGTTCCGAACGCATGTTGCCCGACAGATCAAGCCACATCATCTTCTGCCATACGAGTGTATCCACCGGCTCCCAGCGGGTGGGGGTAGTGCCGGTCAGCACAAATTCTGGCGGCCACGCGCCCTTGTGGCTGTCGATATAGGCGTTGACGCCGGCGGCATAAGCTTCAAGCGCCGTGCGGGTTTCATCATCCACATGTTTAAGTGCGCTTTCCGCCGCTTCCGTGAAACCGAGGGTGCGGAAATATTTATCGAAGCCAAGGCCAGCCTCACCCAGTACCTCGGCCACGCGGCCATGACCGATGCGGCGGTTCATTTCCATCTGCCAAAGGCGATCCTGCGCGTGCACAAAGCCCATGCCGAAATAGAGGTCATTGTCGGATGCTGCCGCGATATGCGGCACACCATGTTTGTGCCGCGCGATGGTGATGGGGGCGGATGGGCCATTCAGCTCAATAGTGCCTTCAGCCTGTGGCAGGCTGCTCCTGAGCCATGCAAAGCCTAGAAGGCCAACAAGGGCCAGGAATGAAAAGACAAAAATCGACCAGAATTTAAGCGCGCGCATGCTTTTTACGCTCCCCCAATGATGCCTACTGGACATAGCGCCCCGTGGCCCTTACCAAGTTACCGGACCGTATCAAGCACCTTACATACTGGACGGTCAAGTCCGGTAAAGCGGGTGGCAGCGCAGGAAGGAAATCAATCATGGCAACAGTAGCATTCTTGGGCCTAGGCGTTATGGGCTTTCCCATGGCAGGGCATCTCGCGAAGGCGGGGCATAATGTCACGGTATATAACCGCACCGGTGAGAAGGCCGAAAAATGGCTGGAAACTTACGCTGACGACGCAGCGGGCGAGCTTTACACCGCACCAACCCCCGCCGGTGCCGCGGCAGATGCAGACATCGTTTTTGCCTGCGTGGGCGCGGACAAGGATGTCGCTGAAGTCTGTGTCGGCGAAGAGGGCGCTTTTTCTGCCATGAAGGAAGGCGCTATTTTTGTTGACCACACCACAGCATCGGCCGACTGCGCGCGCACCATGGCGGTTGCAGCACAAAAAGCCGGCCTTGCGTTCATTGATGCGCCGGTTTCTGGCGGTGAAGCGGGGGCTGTGAACGGTGTGCTGACCGTGATGTGCGGCGGCGACACGGCAGCGTTCGAGAAGGCCGAGCCTGTGATGCAGGCTTACGCCAAGTCCGTGAAGCTGCTGGGCGCGGCGGGTGCGGGCCAGCTTACCAAAATGGTGAATCAGATCTGTATCGCAGGCGTTGTACAGGGCCTCGCGGAAGCGCTGCATTTCGCCATGGAAGCCGGGCTTGACGCCAAGGCCGTGGTGGACGTGATCTCGAAGGGTGCCGCACAAAGCTGGCAGATGGAAAACCGTGCCTCCACCATGATCGACGGCAAGTTCGACTTCGGCTTCGCCGTTGACTGGATGCGCAAGGACCTTGGTATCGTGCTGAGTGAAGCCAACAGCATGGGCGTTTCGCTGCCCGTCACTGCCCTTGTCGACCAGTTTTACTGCGACGTCCAGAAAATGGGCGGTAACAGGAACGACACCTCGAGCCTCATCCGCCGCTTTCGGGGGTAGAGCAGCAAACAAATTCAGGGGGTGGCGCGGGCTGCCCCTTGTATTTTTTATCTTCATCATTATACTATAGGGGGTATAGTATTTAAAAGGTGATCCCATGATCGGTGACAAAGACAGAACGGCGATGATCAATCGCCTTGCGCGCATTGAAGGGCAGCTTCGCGGCATTCAGAAGATGATGGCCGCGGATACGCCGGACTGCGAGAAGGTGGCGCAGCAAATGAGTGCGGCAAGGAAGGCGCTCGACAAAGCCGGGCACACCATGCTGGCGTGCATGGTGGAAGCGCACATCAAAGCCGGTGATGAAAGCAGTCTCGACGATCTCGGGCAACTCATCAGTAAATACGCGTGAACGGAGTGTGAAAGTCATGAACAACCTCAAAAAAATTCCAGCAGCAGAATTCAAAGCGCTGCGCGACAAGAAGGGCGACCTTCATGTGATTGATGTGCGCACCGGTGCGGAATACACCGCCTGCCACGTAAAAGGTGCAAAACATTATCCGCTGCAGGACCTGGCGCCCGGTGAAGTGCTTCAGGGCGTGGGCGGCAATGACGAGCCGATCTATGTGCTCTGCAAAGCCGGTGGCCGCGCGCAGAAGGCAGCTGAGGCGCTCGCACCAACCACCACCCGTGATATTGTGGTCGTGGAAGGTGGCACCGATGCCTGTGTTGCCTGCGGGGTTGACGTAAATGCGCGCGAAGGCGGTGTCATCTCGCTTGAGCGGCAGGTACGTATTGCAGCGGGGGCGTTGGTGCTCACCGGTGTGCTGCTCGGCTGGTTTGTGGCACCGGGCTTTTTCGCGCTGTCCGGCTTTGTCGGCGCAGGGCTGATGTTTGCCGGTATCACCGATACATGCGCCATGGGCATGATGCTCGCGCGTATGCCGTGGAACAACGCCTGATATGATGGTCAGGCCCTGCGGTGAGCGCCGCTCGGAAGCGTCGCAATCGGCGGGATCTGACCTAATTATCTTATAATTGTAGCAGTACACCTTCAGGTGTTATCATTCTCCCGGGAACGTGGGCGACCCGATCGCTCCGAGGGGGACTATCATGAAACATCAGGTATGTGTGACTTTGTCAGCTTTGCTCCTCGCCGCCTGTACAACAACCACAGGCACAGGACGTGGGCCAGCATCCTATCCGTCGGCCGATATCTCTGGCGGTGGCATTCAGTCCAACAGATATGCAATCCGTAATTTTGTCGGATATGGTGCCCAGAGATCGATGTCTGTGGACGGCTTGGCTTATGTGGCATTCCCTGAACGCCCCGCTACAGATGAGGAATATGCGCGGCGCCGGATGATCTGTGAAGCCTATGTGCTTGCTTTCAGTTCGTCTGCCGAGGCAAGCGGACTTCCGGGCAAAAAGTTTGTCACCCTTTGGCCGCTCATTGACGACGGCGTAGCGGAATATCTCGTTGCACGGTCTGGTCAGCAGATTGTGGATGCCGGTGATTGTGCAGGGGCAGTCAATTTCTATGACTATGTTGCAGCAATGGAGGTAATCTCATCTGCGCGCCGCTCGAAAGACGAGCCGGCGCTTGAAGGGAGGGGGCCTTTCCTGCTGGCTTGGTCGCCGGCTAACGAGAAAGGTCAACCGGGCGCTTTGGCGCTTGTGCTGGATTTCTCCCGAGTGGAAGAGCGTGAGAATGTCGTCCGCCTGATGCGCAAATGGCGAAATGACATCATTACCGAACCAAGCCTTTGGGATAACGGCTGGAGCGTGCTTGAGCTCAAGGTTGCCATCACTGAGATGCTGGAAAGTATTGGCCCCGGTCTCGTGACTTTCTCAAACTGGCTGCTTGCGGATGAGGATGAGGAAGAAAGGACTGTGCAATGACCAGGAAATTCGGCCTGCCTGCTCTCTGCGGGATTTTAATTGCCACGATGCTATATTGGTGGCTGGATTTCGGCTTCTCCGAACCGGCAACCTTCGCACTCTATTTTATTGCAGTTGCCGTGGCTGAGATTGTGGCTTCAGTGGTGCGTGCAGGGCGCGGAACTGAGGGCGGCGCAGCAGCGGAGGAGCATGAAGCGCAGGGGTAGGGCGGATTTCCGCGCATTTTGGTTGACAAAGGTACGGCTTCCCTATATCTCCCGCCCGTTAATGAATGGTTCTGGCAATAACGCTAAGAACCGCACGGGTACCATAGTGCACTGGTTTTCGGACAGCACACCGCCCGTGGCGCTTATTTGAAAGGAGCGATTCGCATGTCCAAGCGTATCCAAGCGAAATATAAAATTGACCGCCGTATGGGCGAAAACATCTGGGGCCGCGCTAAGTCCCCGGTGAACAATCGTGAATACGGCCCGGGTCAACACGGTCAGCGCCGCAAAGGCAAACTGTCTGACTTCGGTATCCAGCT
This sequence comes from Kordiimonas gwangyangensis DSM 19435 = JCM 12864, assembly GCF_000375545.1. Classification (GTDB taxonomy): domain Bacteria; phylum Pseudomonadota; class Alphaproteobacteria; order Sphingomonadales; family Kordiimonadaceae; genus Kordiimonas; species Kordiimonas gwangyangensis. Next base: position 614,969 of record NZ_AQXF01000002.1, on the reverse strand, counting down.
TCGTGCAAAGCAGAAGCTGAAAGGCTACTACGGCAACATCACCGAGAAACAGTTCCGTCGTTACTACGATGAAGCTGTACGCCTTCGCGGCGACACCGGTGAGCAACTGATCGGTATTCTTGAGTGCCGTCTGGATGCCGTTGTATACCGTGCCAAGTTTGTACCGACCGTGTTCTCCGCACGTCAGTTCGTGAACCACGGCCACGTTCTCGTGAACGGCAAGCGTTGTAACATCCCGTCCCGTCTGCTGAAGGCTGGTGACGTTGTCGAGATCCGCGAAAAATCCCGCGGTGTTCCGATGGTGATTGAAGCACAACAAAGCCCAGAGCGTGAAGTTCCGGAATACATCGCAGTAGACGGCTTCAAAGCTACCTACGTACGTATCCCGACGCTCGACGAAGTACCGTACCCGGTTATCATGGAACCAAACCTCGTGGTGGAATTCTACTCCCGTTAATCCGGGGGCAGGGCCGACCGAGGCACTGGACAAATTCTGGAAGGCCGCCCGCATTTGCTGGCGGCCTTCCTTCATTTCAAGGGTTTTGGCGCTGTGTTCTTCTTCATCTTTTCCCCCAACAATGCCGGCAAGACGGTGATGTCCCAGTATCTGGCGGCGTGTCTTGCGGGGCGCGGTTATCTGCCGCCCTTTGGTCACGGGGAAGGGCAGATGATGCCCAAGGTGAAGGAGATGATGCGCGCCAGCCCCTGGGATGCTGACGCACACATGGCATGGGGGTATATCCGCAAAGTGTGGCAGGAGGCGCTTGCGGCAAGCGGGAAGCAGGTGTTCATTGAGGCATCGCCGCCTAACATGATGCGCGTGCGTGCCATCCGTAAACACTTCGCGGGTGACATGAAGGCGGTCATCAGCACCAGTGCGCCCATGCGTCAGGTGGCGTCTTGCCTGCGCAACTATGGCACGGCCCCGCTTGAAGCTGCGCGCATTGAAAGGGTCACGCACCGCGTGATCCGCCGCGCGCGTGTGCAGGCGCAGAATATGGCTGATTTCCCGGATATTCCAGCCATCACCTACGAAGCCTTCTGCCGGGAACCCGCGCTGCTTGCACAGGCGTTTGATGTCGCACCACCGAAAGGTCCAATCAAGATACAAGGCAAGAAGAACTCTCTCATTTCCGGTATCAGGGACCTCAGCGTGCGCGACTGTGCTTTCCTGACTGAAGGAGAATACCGCCAAGTTTATGCGCTGTTGGCGGAAGAGGGTGCTTTATGGTCCACCCTTGGCGTGACAATTGAAAGCTGGGACGATTTTTACCACAAGCATGCCAGCGCGCGGGACTTCGATATCGGGCGCGAGCGCCGCGCCGACTGGGATACCATCCCGAGGGGGTGACAGAGACTGCGTCCGAGCTTATCCCGCGTATGCCGGTACGCAAAATACCCCTTCGGGCTAGCGGTTTTTCCCATAAACATAGCGCGAGCGGTTCGCGCCTCCTGGCATGGATTCCCGCCAGACCTGTTTCTGTTTGCAATTGCGGCACAGACGTTCGCCTGACCAACTGCTGGGAAACAGTGATTTGCAGGAGAGGCAAGCCCTTGTTTTGGGCCGGTTCCACACGGGGTCGGTCTCCAGCGCGGGTTTGGCGTCATCCTCAGGCCCGTCTGGCGCCTTTTGCGCTCCTCTCAGGGGTGCTTCAGCGTGCAAGCTCACAGTGGTTTCCTTCCCGTCTGTAGGGTTTGTCACAGGTCCAGTCGTTGCCGCGATGGTCGATGTGGGCATTGTCGGGGATTTGAAGCTCAACGCAGCGGTTGATATCCAGCCTGTAGCCGCGCGCACATTCCCATCCCTCACCGTAGGAACTTTCGACATAATAGGCATTGTCCGGAACTTTTATCGCAACGCAGCTGTTGCCGGTCGCGCGGTAGCCACGGTCGCAATTCCAGCCACTACCGTATGACTGATTGCTGAGGTAACCGTTTTCGGGCACTGGAATCTGGACGCATCTGTTGTCTTTAGCGCGGTATCCGCGTTCGCATTCCCAGCCTTTGTCATCATAGATGGAGCCCGAGAGATAGGCGTTCGCCGGAACCTCTACCGCGATGCAGCTGTCGTCCGTCATGCGGTATCCGCGCTCGCAGTTCCAGTCGCGGCCATAGTTGGCGTGCGTCAGGTAAGCATTTTCAGGGACAGTGATGGCCACACAGGCGTTGTCATGGGCCTTGTACCCACGGGCGCATTTCCAACCCTTGTCGTAACCGGTGCCGGATACATAGGCATTTTCAGGCAATGCAATCGGTGCACACGCCTCGCCGGACTTCATGAAGCCGTGACGACAGGCCCAGGCGTCGCCATAAGACATGCCGGTCAGATAGGCGTTTTCCGGAAGGTTGATTTTTTTGCAGGCGTCGCCGGTGCGCGAATAGCCTGTGTCGCAGTCCCAGCCGCTGCCGTAGCTGTTGGCGTGGGCGTTGGCGGGGGGTGGCTGTGGCGCCGCAAGCGTTGCGGTGGTCGCATAGGCCAACAGGAAAAGCACGGTGAGCATGAAGAATGCCCCGTCGCGCCAGAGTCTGGTGTGTAACATTTTATATCCTTTAGTGTGGACGGCGTGCCCACAAACAGCCGCGGTATTCAGGTTCATTCCTGTCCGCGAAGGCGGTATGGCCCGCGCGCCGAGGCAAAATCTTCGAGGTCTGGTACCCCGCCATAGGGATCTTCAGCGATCCAGAGCATGCCTTGGTCTTTCACCGGCTGCGGGGCATGGAGTTCTGTCTGGATGGCGGCGCCCTCGTGCTTGTGCCGCGAGGCACTGTCCCTTGCTTGGTCGCGCAGGATTGCAGCGTCCAGTTCGCAGGGGCTGATCGTCAGCCATTCCACTGTGCCGGGTTTGCCGGGCGGCAGCTGGAATGTGGTTTGGGTGCGGCGATAGGCAGGGGTCATTCCCCCCTCCAGTAAAACTTCTTCTGTGGTGAAGAGGTAGGTGCCTGCCGGGATTGTTTTCTTGAAACCTCCCACGCGGAATTCGTTGTGGAAGGTAATTGCTTTTGAATGTGACCGACTGGCCATTGCATATGTCCGGGTTGGGCGGGTAGGGAGGCTTTGCCTCCCTAAGCCGTTAGTTTGAATTGGAGGGAGAGGACGGCGCGGTTTTTTTTTCCGCTGTCGCTCCGGATTTGTCCTTGGCTGCCTGTGCCGCGCCTTTGATATCAAGCTTGCGGGGTGGCTCATCCTGCGCTGTGGCCTTGCGGGGTTCGTTGCCCTCAGGGGCGCCTTTGGTTGCGGCAAGGTTCTGGTTTGACGCGTTTATTTTGGCGGCTGAGGCGTTCGCCTGTTTTCCGCTCGACATTTCTTTAAAACTCATATTGTTATCCTTTTAAAAATATAGATATATTATTTAATTAAGATGGTTATTATTTTTTATATTTCAAGGTTTGGGTTATTTTTAATAAATAAAACTGACTTTTATTTTTTATTATTTTAATAATTATTCCATTTTTATTTGTTCGGTGCAGGCAGCAAAATGCCGTCGCCCGCAGCGATCAGGACGTTGCGGGCGGCAGTTTGTTTGGAAATTCGGTGAGCGATCAGCCTGCGCGTTTTGCCTGCGCAATGGCATCCTTGAGCGTGGTGTAACGAAACTCGCCGAAGTGATAATAATTTACCGAGACACGCAGAATGCCGTATTTGGCCATTTCTTCCAGCTCAGTCGCATCCGTTGATGGCTTGTGGGAAGTTTCTGCTTGAGCTTGTTGATTGCTGGACATCATATGTCCTTTCTGAAAGCGGCATCAGTTTGCCGTGCTTTACATATGGGGCGTGGCGTGGTGGTTTACTACGCTGTGCTGGAGAACTATTTTGCCGGAAGAGCAACGAGAGTGGGAGCAGGGACAAGTGGCGGACTTAAATCTTAGGCCGGTGCGGGACGATGATGCAGAAGGGCTGATTGCCCTTATTGGCGGCATTTTCAGCGAATATGAAGGCGTTTACCTTGAGCCCGATGACCTCGATAGCGACCTGCAGGCCTATAAAACCTACATGGACAGCCAGGGCGGTGAAGGCTTTGTGATTGACGGCGACGGCAAGCTCTTGGCCTGCGTGTCCTATTGCCCGATTGAAGGCGACCGTTTCCAGCTCAAGCGTATTTACCTGAGCAAGGACCTGCGCGGCACCGGCATGGGCCTCAAGCTCCTGCATCATGTGGAAGACCTGGCGCGGGCACGAGGCGCCAAAACCATGGAACTGTGGTCCGACACCCGCTTTACCCGCGCCCACAGCTTCTATGAGCGCGAAGGATACCAGAGACAGCCGGAAACCCGTGATCTTCACGACAGCTCAAACACCACTGAATATCAGTTCATCAAGCAACTGTGATGGATTGGCGCCCGATGCGCCCTAAAACATGCATACAGCCGCGATTTCCCAGTCGCGGCTGTTTTTTATTGCATATGCAATATTTGGCGTGTTTGACCTTCATGTCGCTACCGGAATGATTGCTTTTTTCTGTGTCTGTGACGCTGTCTGGAAAATGATTTCTCTACTCAAATAACTGTTATTTTTCATGGCGTTATATGTGAAATTCCGTGAATGGAATTCAGCGTTCTCTGCCCTTAGGTAAGTGCCATCATCAATTTTGAACCGATGGATTATCAGAATGGCAAATTCCCTCTCCTTCATTCGCGCCGCCGCAATTGCTGCGGCTGGCATCACTGGCCTGACGGCCGCAACTGCTGCTTCCGCCGCTGACGGTATTTATGTATCCGGCAGCATCAGCGCGACTGAGCTCGGCCACAGCATCAGCCGCAACACCGGCGTTCATGAAGAGCCGAGCATCAGCACCCTCACCGAAGAAACCGACGTTTCGCTGCGCCTGGGCCTTGGCTACAAACATCACGTAACGGACCGCGCCTTTGTTGCGGTCGAAGCCTTCTATTCGTGGGAAAACGGCTCCACGCGCTCGCTCAACGGCGTGCTCGCAAGTGAACTTGACCTCGATGCTACTTTCGGCGGCGACGCGCGTTTTGGTTATGACGTGACCGAAAACTTCGCCGTCTATGGTCTCGCGGGTGTGACCTGGGTCGATTTCGACAATGACACTGGCTATACCTTCGCGCCGCCAACCCAGTTCCTCTCCGACACTCAGGCTGGCTTTACCTACGGCTTTGGTGCGGAGCTGGCGCTATCGGAGCGTATCTCCCTGATCGGTGAATACCGCATCACGAACGATATTTCCTTCACGCCAAACGCTGACCGCGTGGGCGAACTGGTGAATGCCAACAGCATTGACCTGAGCAGCATGCGCCTTGGTGTGAACTTCTCTTTCTGACAACCGGTCTGGCTCCCACGCCTTGAACCTTCCTGATGGCGGGTTCTACCGGACTTGCCTGCATGGTCCCTCGGCCGTGCAGGCTTTTTTTAAGTGTCACTTCGCCGGAACGCGTCACTTAACGGGGCTGCTGCGAGGGTGTCGCTGATGGCGTCCACCAGTGCTTGTTTGCGCCTGCTCAGTTGCGGCAAGGGCAGGTGGCTAATGTAAAAGGTGCCGCCGAAGGGCGCGACCGCGTCGTCCATCAGGGAGATGAGGTTCCCCGCACCGCGGTCCATCACCATGAAAGCGGGCAAAAGCGCGACGCCAAGCCCGGCGCGCGCGGCCTCGGCAAGGGCGAAGCTGTTGCTGAAAACCCGAACCTTAGGCACGTCCGCCAGAGACATGCCATGCGCATCAAGAAAGTTTTGCCAACTGGGGGATGCATTGTGGCCGCGCAGCAGCAGGGAGTGCGTTTTGAGGTCATCCGCGCTCTCCGGTGTGCCGTGTACGGCAATATACTCCGAACTTGCCACCATGCGCTTGGGTGCGTGGGCGAGCGTGCGGTGCACAAGTCCGTCCCCCTCGGGTTTTGACCTGATGGCGAGGTCAACCGCCTCACGCTCCATGTCCGTCATGTCGTCGCTGACCTTCAGGATAACTTCCAGATCGGGCGCAGTGTGCGCGAGCCGCGCCAGCGCATGCGGCATGACGATGCTGCCAAAATCCACCGGCACGGTGACCGTCAGCTTCCCTTCAAGCCTGTCAGGCGCGAGGCATTCGAGCGTGACGGCAAGGCGGCGGTCCATCGCCGCATAGTCATCCGCCAGTGCGCGTCCGGCGGCGGTTAATTGGACATGGCTGCCCGGCGCACGCACAATCAGCCGGATACCAAGCTTTTTCTCCAGCTCCCTGATCTGATAGCTAATGGCGCTTTGGCCCACATTGAGGTCAGCCGCGGCCTGCGTGAAGCTCAGCCGGTTGGCGACCGCAGCAAAGAAGGGCAGGTGAGTGAGGATATGGCTTGGTATAGTCATCAGAAAATTCAATCTATTATATCAGATATGTGAATTTTACAGATGCATGGGCACTGGTGCAAGTAGGGCGGGACCAGAACATAACTCCTTCCACGCACTTCAGGGGAAAAGCCTTGCACATCAACCATGTCGCGATCTGGACTGACCGGCTTGAGGAGCTTGTCAGTTTCTACAGCACGTATTTTTGTGCTGTGGCCGGGCCACGATATGACAACAAGAATAAAGGCTTTTCCTCCTATTTTCTTTATTTCGCGAGCGGTGCACGGCTGGAGCTTATGAGCATGCCGGGCATTCGTCCGCGCTTCCGCTCTGAGGCGGTGCAGGACGGCGGGCTTATCCATCTGGCCATGTCCACCGGCTCGAAGGCTGCGGTTGACGCGCTCACGAAGCGTCTGATAAGCGAGGGGTACACATGCCTTGAGCCCGCGCACCATACCGGCGACGGCTATTATGAGAGTACGGTCCTCGACCCCGACGGCAACAGGATCGAGATTACCGTTTAATGCGAAGGGCTTGGCCGCAAACAGGGTTTTGCGGCCTATCTATTTTCCCCCGAAATCCCTTGCGGGGGGGCGCGATGACGCGTACATAAGGCACACCACAAACCGCGTTCCGAGGGGAGCCCGCCATACACGCAAGTGCAGGCAAGGGGCTGAGAGTTTGCGAGGCCGCAAAGACCCTTAGAACCTGATCTGGCTAACACCAGCGCAAGGGACGGAGCAATCATATGCCTGATACAGCGAACACCAATTTTAATGTCACGACCGGCGAACTGCCGGGCTCGAAGAAGATTTATGTGCGGTCGGAACTTGACCCCACCATCCGCGTGCCGATGCGCGAAATTCATTTGCACCCCAGTGCCAATGAAGTGCCGGTACGGGTTTACGACACCTCCGGGCCATACTCGGACCCCACTGCCAAGATCGATATCTACGAAGGCCTTGCGGAGCTGCGCCGCGCGTGGATCGAAGGCCGTGGCGACGTTGAGGAATACGATGGCCGCGAAGTAAAGCCTGAGGATAACGGCAAGGTGGACGGCGACTATCTGGCGCCTGAATTCCCCGTGCGCAAACGCCCGCTCCGTGCCAAGGCTGGCGCCAATGTCTCGCAGATGCATTATGCCCGCAAAGGCCTGATCACGCCGGAGATGGAATTTGTCGCCGTGCGCGAAAACCTTGGCCGCAAGGTAATGGCCGAGAAGCTGAAGCGCGACGGTGACCCGATGGGCGCCAATATCCCCGATTATATCACGGCGGAATTTGTCCGTGACGAGATCGCGGCGGGCCGCGCCATCATCCCGAACAATATCAACCACCCGGAAAGTGAGCCGATGATCATCGGCCGTAATTTCCTCGTCAAAATCAACGCCAACATCGGCAACTCGGCGGTCTCCTCCTCCATCGCGGAAGAGGTGGACAAGATGGTCTGGGCCACGCGCTGGGGCGCTGATACGGTGATGGACCTCTCCACGGGCCGCAACATCCACAACACCCGTGAATGGATCCTGCGCAACTCGCCGGTGCCGATCGGCACGGTGCCGATCTATCAAGCGCTTGAGAAGGTGGACGGCGTCGCCGAAGACCTGACGTGGGAGATTTACCGCGACACGCTCATCGAGCAGTGTGAGCAGGGTGTTGACTATTTCACCATCCACGCCGGTGTGCGCCTGCCGTTCATTCACCTGACGGCCAAGCGCGTGACCGGTATCGTCTCACGCGGTGGCTCGATCATGGCGAAATGGTGCCTCGCGCACCACAAGGAAAGCTTCCTCTATACGCATTTTGAGGAAATTTGCGAGATCATGAAGCAGTATGACGTGGCCTTCTCACTTGGGGACGGCCTGCGTCCGGGCTCCATCGCTGACGCCAACGACGAAGCCCAGTTTGCGGAACTGCGCACGCTTGGTGAGCTCACCAAAATCGCGTGGAAACACGACGTACAGGTGATGATCGAAGGCCCGGGCCACGTGGCCATGCACAAGATCAAGGCGAACATGGAAGAGCAATTGAAGCACTGCCATGAAGCGCCTTTCTACACATTGGGCCCGCTCACGACCGATATCGCACCGGGCTATGACCATATCACGTCCGCCATCGGCGCGGCGCAGATCGGCTGGTATGGCACCGCGATGCTCTGTTATGTGACGCCGAAGGAACACCTTGGCCTGCCGGACCGCAACGACGTGAAGGTGGGTGTGATCACCTACAAGCTCGCCGCCCACGCGGCTGACCTCGCGAAGGGCCACCCGGCATCGCAACTCAGGGATGACGCAGTAAGCCGCGCACGCTTCGAGTTCCGCTGGGAAGACCAGTTCAACCTGTCGCTCGACCCCGAAACGGCACGGGACTATCACGACCAGACTTTGCCGAAGGAAGCTCACAAAGTGGCGCACTTCTGCTCCATGTGCGGGCCGAAATTCTGTTCGATGAAAATCACCCAGGAAGTGCGCGACTTCGCCGCGGCGAAGGAAGAGGCGGAGACCGGCATGAAGCAGATGTCCGAAGAGTTCAAAAAACGCGGCGCCGACATCTACCTGCCAGCCGACGAAGTGCAAGCAGCGGAGTAGGTTTCACCCTTACACGCTTGACGAGAATGAGAAGGCCGGGGCAATCTGCCCCGGTCTTTTTTATTGGGGGTTAAAATATGACCATGAAGGTTGTAGAAGTCATCAAATTCGGCCAGCTAACGCCGGGTACTATCTTCAAGATCGGATTTTTGTGTAACGCCTACCTCTGGGGGATAATGTGCCTTGTGTGCGGGGTTTTGGGTGCAATTGGCCTTGATCTGGTCAGGTTGAACGGAAAATACGTTTATGGGCTGAACGCAATTCTGACAGCATTTCTGCTGTGGGTTGTCATGACGCTAATGGGGGCATTTTTCCTTTTCCTTGGCGGTCTGGTGGCCGGTTGGTTCTCACGGTTTTTTGATACGGGCGAACTACGTTTTGAGACTGAGGAAGAATAAATCTGTAGCGCTTGACCATTAGACAGAGACCGGGGCACCATGCTCCGGTCTTTTTGTATGGGGGAGGGAATGATGGCGAATAGGTTCAACAGGCGCGGGTTTTTGGCTGCTGTGGCTGGTACGGGCGGGGCGATGCTGGTGCCGGGAACGCTTGGCGCCACGCTATTGAGCCTGTCGGCATGCGGGAGTGCTGAGCGGCCGAAGCTCGGGCCCGGCTTGAAGCCTGACCCGAACGGTATTGTCGACCTGCCCGAGGGCTTCACCTACAAGGTCATCTCCATGGCGGGTGAAATCATGTCAGACGGCCTTGAGGTGCCCGGCTATCATGACGGCATGGGTGCGTTTGAGGGGCCGAATGGCGAGACCATTCTGGTGCGCAACCATGAAATGCCGCTCTTTTTCCCCAAGGACCCACCATCACCGGTGCCGGATATGGCTTATGACCCTGCGTCCGCGGGCGGCACCACGACCATCTGGCTCGACGCTGACCTCAATGTGCTCAAGCATCACCTGAGCCTGACGGGCACCATCCGCAACTGCTCCGGCGGGATAACGCCGTGGGGCACGTGGGTGAGCTGCGAGGAAGCGGGTTATGACGGCTGGGAAATGGGCAAACGCCACGGTTATGCCTTTGAGGTGGACCCGATGAACCCGCTGATGCGCATCGAGCCGATCAAGGCCATGGGCCGCTTCAACCATGAAGCCATCGCCGTGGATGCGAGCGGTGTCGTGTACGAGACCGAAGACAACACAGAGGGCTGTTTCTACCGCTATATTCCGCGCACCGGCGGACGGCTGATGGAGGGTGGCACCTTGCAGGCGCTCACCTTCACTGACGGCCGCAAACACACCACCGATGAACCGCTGGAGCCCGGCCGCGCGCATGACTGCGACTGGGTCACCATCGACGAGCCGGACCCGGACGAGAACACCGTGGCCGAGGAAGCGCAATCGAAGGGCGCTGCCATCTTTGTGCGCGGCGAGGGCATCGTGACCGCACCCGACGGCATCTATTTCACCTGCACGTCGGGCGGCGCGGAAAGCCTTGGGCAGATCTTCAAATATATCCCAGGGTCCACACCGGACGAGGGCGGGCAGATCATGCTCGTGTTTGAGGCCACCGTCGCCGGTGCGTTAGAGATGCCGGACAATATCGTCATGAGCCCCTGGGGCGACCTCATTATATGTGAGGACTGCGACCAGGACAGCCAGCGCCTTGTGGGCCTGACGCCGGATGGGCGGCTTTACCACATCGCGGGCACCACCATTTCCGAATGGGCGGGGGCCTGTTTCTCCGCCGACGGGCGCACGCTTTTTGCCAATATCCAGAAGGACCCCGGCCGCACCATCGCCATCCGTGGCCCCTGGCAAAGCCTGAGGGCTTGATGCTGCGCCGCCACCATACCGTCGCGGCAGCCCTCATGCTGCTGCTAGGCGGCTGCATGGCCGCGCCGTCCTGCCTGCCGGGGGAGGAGGGCTTTATGGAATCCCGCCTCTATTTCGGCCGCAGCATTGCGGGCCAGCCGGAGCCGGACGCGGTGACGGAGGCAGACTGGGCCGCCTTTGTGGCCGCTGAGATCACCCCGCGCTTCCCAAACGGTTTCACCGTGCTCAATGGCACCGGCCACTGGCGTGGGGACGCGGGCGGCACGACGGAGCGCGAATACAGCAAGGTGCTGGAGGTACTGAGCCCCGCGCCTGAGCGCGCTCAAGCGGCAGAAAAGCTCAAGGCGATCGCCAGTGCCTACCGCGTCCGCTTCCGCCAGCAATCCGTGCTGCAATCAACCAGCACAGTGTGCACGCGTTTCCACGACTGAGATCAATTCACAGTTTTTAACAACGCCTCACACGCCGCTGCCACATTAGCGCGCTATCCTGATGACTGATCGAATTTTCCTTTTGAAGTCATTCAATAAACAAATTTAGACGATCAAGACATCTAGGGTAACAATATGGTATGTAAGAACGGTGAGGCACATTTCAGTTCCGATTACGCCGTTCTCCCCAAACGCAGATTGGAGCCAATCATGGACGAGAAAATCAAAACCACTGGCGGTAAATGCCCGGTCATGCATGGTGGTCACACCGCTTCCGGCAAATCCAACCGGGACTGGTGGCCGAATGCGCTCAATTTCGACATCCTGCACCAGCACGACACCAAAACGAACCCCATGGGTGCGGACTTTGACTATCGCGAAGAGCTGAAAAAGCTTGATGTCGAGGCGCTCAAGAAAGACCTCAAGGACCTGATGACCGACAGTCAGGAGTGGTGGCCGGCGGACTGGGGCCATTATGGCGGCCTGATGATCCGCATGGCGTGGCACGCGGCGGGCTCTTACCGCATGGCGGATGGCCGCGGCGGTGCGGGCACCGGCAACCAGCGTTTTGCCCCCCTCAATTCCTGGCCCGATAACGTGAACCTTGATAAGGCCCGCCGCCTGTTGTGGCCGATCAAGAAGAAATACGGCAACCAGATCAGCTGGGCTGACCTGATCATCCTCGCGGGCAACATGGCGTATGAGAGCATGGGCCTCAAAACCTTCGGGTTCGCCTTTGGCCGCGAAGATATCTGGCACCCGGAATATGACACCTACTGGGGGGACGAGAAAGAATGGCTCGGCTCCACCCGCTATGATGGTGATGACCGCAAAACCCTCGACAACCCGCTCGCTGCTGTGCAGATGGGCCTCATCTACGTGAACCCCGAAGGCGTGAACGGCAACCCGGACCCCTTGAAAACGGCCATCGACGTGCGCGAAACCTTCGCCCGCATGGCGATGGATGACGAGGAAACCGTGGCGCTCACCGCGGGTGGCCACACCGTCGGCAAATGCCACGGTAACGGCGACGCTGGCAATCTGGGGCCGGACCCAGAGGGCGCACCGCTTGAAGAGCAGGGCCTCGGCTGGATCAACCACAAATCCCGCGGTATTGGCCGCAACACGGTCACGAGCGGTATTGAAGGCGCGTGGACCAGCGAACCCACCAAGTTTGACGGCGGGTATTTCGACATGCTGTTCGGCCATGAGTGGGAGCTGAAGAAAAGCCCCGCAGGCGCGCACCAGTGGGAGCCGGTTTCAATCCGGGATGAAGACAAGCCGGTCGACGTGGAAGACGCAAGCGTCCGCCACAACCCGATCATGACCGACGCTGACATGGCCATGATCAAGGACCCGACCTACCGCGAAATCTCGGAACGTTTCCATAAGGACCACGACTATTTCCGTGAAACCTTCGCCCGCGCTTGGTTCAAGCTCACCCACCGCGACATGGGACCAAAGGTGCGTTACCTCGGCCCGGACGTGCCGGAGGAGGACCTCATCTGGCAGGACCCGATCCCGGTTGGTCCCACAGGCTATGACGTTGATGCCGTGAAAGCCAAAATCGCAGCCTCCGGCCTCACCGTCACGGAGCTGGTGACCACCGCGTGGGACAGCGCGCGTACTTTCCGCGGCTCTGACATGCGCGGCGGCGCCAATGGTGCCCGCATCCGCCTCGCACCCCAGCGTTCCTGGGAAGGCAACGAACCCGCACGGCTTGAAAAAGTGCTCGCGGTGCTTGAGCCTATCGCGGCTGAGTTCGGCGCGAGTGTTGCGGACGTTATTGTGCTCGCCGGCAATGTGGGCATCGAGAAAGCCGCGAAAGCCGCCGGTGTGGACGTGACCGTGCCGTTTGAGCCCGGCCGTGGTGACGCGACCGATGAGATGACCGACGCGGCATCCTTTGACGTGCTGGAGCCGATCCACGACGGTTATAGAAACTGGCTGAAGAAGGACTTTGCCGTCAGCCCCGAAGAACTGATGCTCGACCGCACCCAGCTTATGGGCCTGACCGCGAATGAGATGACGGTGCTTGTGGGCGGCATGCGGGTGATTGGCACCAACCATGGCGGAACAGCGCACGGCGTGTTCACCGACCGCGTGGGCGCACTCACCGCTGACTTCTTCGATGTGGTCACTGACATGCGCTATGCGTGGAAACCGAAGGGCGACGGCACCTATGACGTGACGGACCGCAAAACCGGCACAGTCAAATACACTGCCACGCGGGTGGACCTTGTGTTCGGCTCCAATTCCATCCTCCGCGCCTATGCGGAACTGTACGCGCAGTCAGACAGCACGGCCAAATTCGTGAACGACTTCGTGACAGCATGGACCAAAGTCATGAACGCCGACCGCTTCGATATCCGGTAGGCGAGGGCGGTAGAGCCAAAGAGTGAGAAAGCTTCGGCCAGGGCCGGCGCTTTTTTGTGAGCTACCTTCGAGAATGTAAGGGAAATTACGCACCCTGTTACAAATCAAGCGCTTGATGTTGCTGCGAGAAAAAGGTATCCCTGAAGGGAATGATGATTTGGGGATTTTTGGAGATCACCTCATGAAAATGAAGGCACTTTTGGTTGTGGGTATGGCAACTGCTGCCATGTCCGCAGCGGTTGTTCCGGCACAGTTTCAGGCTGCTGAAGCGTTACAGGCGTCACAAAACGCCCCGTTGCCGCCAGCGCTGCAGGCCGCTATCAATTCTGGCAACACTGGCGCCATACAATCTGCCATCAACGCGCTTTCCGGCGGTAACCCGCAGGTGGCGATGGCGCTTGCCTCGCAAGTGGTTCAGCGGGCCCGTCAACTTACAGCCACCAATCCGCGGGCTGCTGTTGCGGCTGCTGCGGCTGCCGCCAATGTGGCAAACACGCCAGCTATCCTGCAGGCGAGCCCGGCAAGTGCTGCGGCCGTTGCGGGCGCTGCAGCCGATGTTGCAAACTCGCCAGCTGTACTGCAAGCGAGCCCTGACGCTGCTGCGGGTGTCGCGGCTACGGCGGGCAGCGTTGCCCAAAACCCTGCCGTGATAGCAGGAGCGCCAGCAGCAGCAGCGCAGATTGCTGTCACAATCTCCCAAATCGCGGCTAATCAGTCAGTCGTTCAGGCGAACTCCGCCGCGGCGGCGCAAGTGGCTGCTTCTGCGCAGACTATCGCCAACAACCCAACAGTTCGGGCTGTTGCACCTCAGGCTGCGAACCAGGTGGCACAAACTCAGAACTCGGGCAGCAACACTGGCAGCAACACTGGCAGCAACACTGGCAGCACACAGACCGGGCAGCAAAACGGGCCGCAAACCGTGCAGACGCAACAATTCACGGGAGTTACGCCAGGTACGACTGAAGTGCCGGTTGTGATTGAAAACCCGAACCAGTCAGGCTCGCCAACCCGTTAGAGACATCCTCCCTTACCAGTGGTAAGGGACAAGAATGAGGAAACCGCCCGCGTTTGTTGGGCGGTTTTTCTTTTGTCTGCCGTCGTCAGGCGCTTTTCAGTATGTCGCTGAGGAAATCAAGAAACGCTCTCAGCTTTGCGGTCTCGAACCGTCTGGCCGGGTATATCGCATATACGGGATGCTCGGGGCCGTGCCAGCCTTTTAGGGCGGGGACGAGGGTGCCTGCGGCCAGCTCCTCGCGCACATACATGTCCGGGATCATGCCGATGCCGAAACCGGCCACCAGCGCGTGGCGGATGGCGATGGAGGATGACACCTTATAACGCCCCTGCACAGGCACCAGATGGGTTTCCTCCCCCTTATGAAGCGGCCAGCCGTGCGTGTGGGTCGAGAGGGAGAAGGCGATGCGTTCATGGTCTTCCAGTTCACGCGGGTGCGTGGGCCTGCCATGTTTCTTCAAATAAGCGGGGGAGGCGCACACCACATGGCGCATGGTGCTGAGCTTTTTGGCCATGAGTGAGCTGTCCTCAAGTTTCGCGCTGGCGCGGATCGCCACGTCATAACCTTCCTCAACGATATTGACGATCCGGTCCTCGAGGCTCAGGTCGAGCGTTACCTCGGGGTAGGCGCTCAGGAACTCGGGGATACGCTCCGTCAGCGCCGTGAGCGAGAAAGTCATGGGAGCGGAGACACGCAGGTGCCCGGCGGGCGTGGCTTTCATCTCGCTCACCGACTGGTCGACAGCGGCGAGGCGGTCCAGCACGCGCACAACCGACTTGTGGTAGAGGCTGCCGGCTTCCGTCAGGCTCATGCGCCGCGTGGTGCGGTTGATAAGCTGCGCGCCCAGGTGCTCCTCAAGCTCGCGGATATTCTTGCTCACCGCGGCGGGCGACAGGCTCATGCGCTTGGCGGCGGCGGCAAAACTGCCGAGCTCCGCCACATGGCGGAAGATCCTGATGGCTGTCAGCTTGTCCATATCTCACCCTTATTATTCACTTTTGGTAAATAGTCATAACACGATTATGCGTGTTGAGATATGGGCATTGAAGGCTTAGATAACAGTCAAACAAAGGCCCACTGGCACCTCCCCGCCATCTGCCGGGCCACTAAAGACAGTGAGAAAGATCATGAGCACGAGCCATTCGGGCGCGCTGAAAAGCCGCGCCAGCAGCAAGCTGCACCCCAAGTCTCAGCCGTCCGTCACCACGGAAGGCCTGTTGCCGCGCCCGGTGCTGATCGCGCTGTTGCTCGCCACCAACGGGTTTCTGCTGGCGGCGACCTTGGTGCTCTCGCGCAAGGCGCAGGCGCTGGGCATCACGCCCATTTCCTTCGGGTTCTGGATGAGTGTGGGGGCGGCGCTTCTGCTCGCGCTCTATGCCGGGCGGCATATGCGGGATTTGGCCAACAGGCGCATGGCCACGTTCGGCAGCATTTCGGGGCTTACCTCGCTCGCCATACCGCAGCTTATCATGTTCACGGTGCTCAGCCATATCGGTGCGGGGCTCGCGAGCCTTGTCTACGCGCTGCCGGTGCTGCTCACCTTCCTGTTCGCGCGCATGCTGGGGCTTGAGGGCAAAAACGGCTTCCGCATGGCGGGGGCGCTCGTTGGTACCTTTGGCGCCACGCTCCTGCTCATGCCCACAGAAGGCGGCTTGCCAACCTCCGCACTGCCGTGGATGGCGCTTGCGCTTCTGGTGCCTGTCATCCTTGCGAGTGGGAACATCTACCGCGCTGTGGCGTGGCCGGTGGGCGCCAAGCCGCAGGTTATGGCGGCCACCACGCTCGGCACGTCTGTCATTGTGTTCGCGGTTGCGGGCCTCGCCTTTGGGGTGGACTTTGATTTCACGAAAGTGGACGGCGTGTGGCCCTTCATTGCCGTGCAGTCTTTTGTCTCCGCCGGGCAGTTCCTTGCCTACTTTGCGCTCCAGCGTGTGGCACCGCCGGTGATCTTCAGCCTCATCGGCCAGATGACGCTGCTCTTTGGCCTGCCCATGGGCGCGGCGTTTCTGGGCGAAACCTATACGGTGATGACATTCGTGGCCGTCGGCCTGATGGCGCTGGGCCTCATCGGTGTGGTTGGCGGGCCTGTCTTCAAGGCGCGGTTGCGGAAATAGGGCATTCACCCTTTATGGGGGTAAAAATACGCCTTATGCTGAGGGCTGCACCGATATGGGAGGCCAGCATGGCAGATAAAACGACCGTGAATGAGCAGGTGACCGACAGCGTTACGGAAGCGGAGGCTGTAGGCGAGAGCCAGCCGCCCGCGCAGGCGCCGGTGAAGCTGTTTGAGAATATGGTCAAGGACCAGGAAGAGCAGTCGACCGACAATGGCATCGCGGGGGAAAAGGGCATTTCGGACCTTCTGGGCCTAAAAAAACGGCGCTGAACAGCGGCGTGGGTAGGCAAACGTGTGCACTTTCGCCCGGTTTTTCCTTTCAAAACAGCGATGGTCCTCCCATATATGGGGGAGGAGGACAGAATTATGGAAGAAGATAACGACAAGGGGGCGCTGCCCAAGGCACCGCCTTATGTACCGCCCGCTGAACGCGGTAAAAAAGGAAAAGAAGGCGAAAACGCGCTCGCGCTTGGTGTTGGCGTCGGTGTGGCGCTGGGTACGGCCTTTGGCGTGGCGCTCGGGAATATCGGCCTCGGTATCGCGCTTGGTATCGCCATTGGCGCGGGGCTCGGCACCGCATTTCAGGCCAAGGCAAAACAGAAAAAGGGCGAGGAGGGCTGATCGCCCTTCACGCCACCCACATCAGGTAGGCGCTTGAAAGCGTGATCCAGAGCGCGGCGAATATCTTGAGCCGCCGCGCGCCCAGAAACAGCGCAAAATATTTCGCAATCGCACCCCCCATGACCGCACCGGGGATGAGGAAGATCAGGAGCCCCCAGGGCTGCGGGTCCGTGAGCAGATGATGTGTGACCCCGGTGAGCACCGATAGCGCGCTCACCATCACCGCCGCGGCGGCCGCTGTCACCAGCGGGAAATTGCGGATGAACAGGTAAAGCGCCACCAGTTCTCCCACACCGACGGAGAAAAACGCTGTCGCCACCCCGCCGATGGCCCCCAGGCACACGAGTGCCACATAGTCCCCCCGCGCGGGTGTGAGGCGCACATGGCTGTGCTTCGGCCCCACAAGTGTGGTGAGGAGCAGCGTGAGCCCGAGCGCTACCGACAGCGCCTTGAACCAGTAGAGCACAGCCTCAGGCGGCGCATCGAACGCGACTTGGGTTATGAGGAGCGCGGGCAGGGCAGGCACAAGGATAAGCGCCAGCATGCGGAAAAAGGCCGCGGGCGGCACACCGGTGTCCGCCTGCCGGTGGTCATAAATCCGCCAAAGCCAGCTGAGGGACCCTGTGCTCATGCCAAAGGACTGGATGATGAAACTCATGCCGACAATCTGGCTCGCGGCAATGGCCACAAGCCCGGCCTCGCCTAGGTATTCAAATGCGGGCAGGAACACCACACCGCCGCCCACGCCGGTCGAGTTGGCGATTGTCGCCGCACCAAGCCCGACGAGGAACAACAGGAACGCAGTCACGCCGTCCGCCGCGCTCGCCATACCGCTTGTGAACACGAGCGTATAAGCCGCGAGGAGCGCACAGGCGCCAAACGCGATGAACGCCAGCACGCGGGCGGGCGGCTGGTGGGGCAGGGAAGCCTGATTGTCAGTAAGCTCAGGTGGCATAGAAGGCTCGGCAGGGGTGGTCGGAACGCTAGCTTACATCTTTACATGCGGGCCACGCCGCCGTCATGCACAATTGTAACTGCGCCCCTGTGGGCCATTGACCTTTGTCATTTTCCCACGTGCAGTCTGGTGGCATGATGGAGCCTTACGCCGCACATAGGGGGAGCATGGTTATGGCCGACACAAGCGTGACATCATACAAGGTTTGGGACGTGCCGGTACGGCTGTTCCACTGGATCAATTTCCTCAGTGTGCTGACGCTCATCGCCTTCGGCCTCGTGATCTACAATGGCGGCGCGCTCGGCCTCTCGAACGAGGGCAAGGCGCTGATGAAAACCCTGCATGTGTGGGCGGGTTATGTGTTTGCCGTCAACCTCGCCATCCGCCTTGTCTGGGCTTTTATGGGCAATGCCCATGCACGCTGGTCGGCTATACTGCCGGGCGGGCGCGGCTATGGTGCGGCGCTCCGCGCCTACATTCGGGGTGATGGCACCGCGTGGCTTGGCCACAATCCGCTGGGCCGCCTGGCGGTCACCGCCATGCTGCTGGCGCTCATCGGGCAGGCGGTTACCGGCCTTGTGCTCGCGGGCACCGATATCTATTACCCGCCCTTTGGCGGCATGATCGCGGAATGGATCGCCGCTGACGGCGTGGACCCATCAAGCCTCGTACCCTATGGCCCCAAGGAGCTGCTGGACGCCGCCGCCTACCAGGACATGCGCGCCTTCCGTAAACCCTATATCGAGGTGCATGAATGGCTGTTCTTCACACTTCTCGGCCTCATCACCCTCCATATCGCCGCTGTCGTGATGGCGGAAATCCGCCACGGCGGCACGCTTGTCAGCGCCATGTTCACCGGCCGCAAACACTATGACCGCACGCCGGAGGATAAGGGCTGAGGGGGCATTAGCCCCCTCCTTTGACTTAGGCGCCAGTTAGCGGCTGACCGCCGGGAAGCGTTTGAGCTGGGTGTCATCCACATCCGCGAGCAGATTGACGACCGGCCGTGCGGTCGCGACGAGCACAAGGATGCCGATGCCCGCAAGCACGGCGAAGAACATCAGGTTGCCGCCCGTTGTCTCGCTCAGGCGGAAGAGTACATCTTCAACCCCGTTCAGGCCGCGTGGCGGCTTGACCTGCAGGAATACGCGACCGAGTGCGAGCGTGCCGTACACAAGCGCGAGGATGCGCACGGTGGCCAAAGGCACCTCGGTGCTGCAGCGCACGATGGCCTTCAGGAGCACCCCGCCCGAGCGCGCGAACAGGAAGGTGATGGTCAAGGCAACCGCAAGGTTGAAGACGATATAGGCGATATAATAGCTCATCAGCATGATAGCCTCCTTCAGGCTTGGTTGGCAGGATTGCCGGTTGGTTTTTCTTGCGCGCTCTGGCGTGTGAGTCTCAGGCGATTCCACTCATAGATGGCGCGGGAGAGAATATGGTCATACAGCCAGCATGTGCTGCCATAGACGAAGGGCAGTTCAATCACCTTTGCCACCCAGCGCCAGCGCGGGATCGCGCGCCACAGCACCAATAGCCCGTCCACCCCCACCCGCGGCACGCCGCGTTCGTCGGTCACGTAAATCTTGCGGTAGGCCATGTCCTGCGTGATGCCTTTGTGGCCGAGCGCACCTGCGTTTTCGGGCTTCGAGATATCCACCCACTTGAGCGGCGCGCCCGCGTCCTCAGCATGCGCCTTGTAGCGCATCATCTCATGCCGGCACACGGGGCAGGCACCATTATAGAAGCTGGTGGCGCAGGTGTTCTCTGGCGTTTCAGTCATGGCTGTCTCCTTTTCTAATCCTTGGGCCAAGCGCCCAGTAAATAAACCCACCCACAAGGCCGACGGGGGCGGCGAACAAGCTGCTGCTAAGGCCTGCTGCCCCAAAGTCACCGCGCAGCAGGGTTGTGAGGATGCTGCTCATGAGCACGCCATAAAGCAGGCACACGGGCAGGCTTTCGCCAAACGCCTCGCGCATCAGCAGCCAGAGCAAACCGGTGGGTATGGTGGCGACGATCGCAAACACGAAACCGCTAATGAGCGCGAAGAGGACAACGAGCAGCCAATTGCTGTCGGGTGCCGAACCGGAGAGAAACATCGCACCAAACCCGACCGCCGCCGCGGTGAGCACATAGGCGATGAAAATATCGGCGAACACGATGTAAGTGCCGACAACGGTGTCCCCATGGTGCGCGTTCTGATGTCTGCCGTAGTTCAGTTTTTGAGTTCTGATCATGACGGGTGCTCCTGCGCGTATAGCGTCAAAGGGCCAGGGTCACAGGTTTGCGTTCCATCTTGCGGGCCTTGAGCCAGTAGACGAGGCCTGCAACCAGGCCAGCCAGTGCGCCCAGAAAACCGGCCAGAAGCCAATCCTCTGCGGGGGCGAAGATGATGAACGCGGCAATACCGGCAACACAGCCGAAGGGGATGCAGGTATAGGCCTTTTCACCCACCAGTTGGCGAACCATAAACCAGATGAATGCGAGGACCGGCGTGGCGGGGACGGCGAATATCAAGCCATAGAACAGCCCAAACACCATGCCGCCAAGCCCGGCAACGCTGCCGATGAACAGGGCCGCCGCCATGAAGCCGCAAAATGTGCACCACCATGTCTGGCCGAAGGTCAATTGAGGGTCTCGCTCCATATATTCGATCACCATCTCATCCTCCTTCATTTAGTTCCGTTATTTCTGTCACGAGAGAAATGTCGAGGTAAAATTTTTTGAAGCCAAAGCCGGGCTTCCCGGTGGGGAAGCCCTTGGTATTCCTCAGTCTGCCGCGCTGTCTTTCGCTTTGCCTTTGGGCAGGAAACGGGCGACGCTGGTGCCCATTTTCATCAGCGCTATCAGGGTGGTTTTGGGCAGGCGCTGCATCTTCTCGTACCATTCGGTCAGGGTTTCGATGAACTCCAGCATGCGGACCATGCGTTCTTTCACCTGTGGGTCGATCTCCGGGTCATCCTCCGCCTCAAGCCTCGTTTGCCGCAGTACTGAAAGCGTGGGGTCAATCTCCCGCCGTTTGCGTTCAGACACGATGGTCAGAAGCATGGTCCAGAGGTCTTTTTCAGCGGTGAAATGGTCCCGCCGGTCACCAAGCTTCTGCTCGACCCTGATCAGCCGCCAGCTTTGCAGCTCTTTGAGCGACGTGGAAACGTTCGAGCGCGCGATGCCAAGGGTCTCCGAAATCTCCTCCGCCGTCATCGGCGCGGGGGAGAGGTACAGGAGCGCATGGATCTGCGAGACCGACCGGTTCACCCCCCAGCGTGTGCCCATCTCACCCCAGTGCAGGATGTAACGTTCAATTGTCGGGGTCATCTTCATGATCTGCTGTCTCGTCAGTAATTTCTGTCATGACAGAAATTACTGAATGCGAAGGAGCGAGTCAACAAAAGATTTAAATGATCAGGCTCGGGGTGATTCAGTTGTTTCTCGCCGTGTTGGGAAGCTAAATTTTTATGTCGCTTGAGATTAAAGAAGGTTACTGGCCTGGAGATAGCCTTCATTTGTAATTTCAAACATCGAACCGTTATTGTTCCCTGGCTTTACCAACTTTCGTCTGAGTAAATCTTCAATTGCTCCTTCCCATGGAGCGATTTCTTTGCGAACTGCGGAATGCGCAAACACCTTTTTTCCAACTGTAATTTCCGTCCCTGAACTGTCCCGAATGACCCAAATACGACCATCATCGTCATCTATCGCGGCACGATAAAGGACCTCAGCTTCTTCGGGTAGCGAGGTTTGACTAGTCGAGTCTTGTGTTTTCGTGTCAGCGGAGGTCTCTAGTGCTGGCGCATATTCGTTAAGTTTTTGGTGTAATTGCCGCCGGAGCCTTTCCCTAAACTGTTCAGGGCTTTTAAAGCTTTGAAATAACCCTTTTGACTGACAACTGTCTCTGAACTTACGCAGTTTTTCATATTGCGTAGCGTCAAGCATATCAGGCGCTACTTCTCTAGTTGAGAAGTACAACATAGTAGGTTTTTTGGAGCTAATGTGTCGTTGGATCTCTTCTACAGTTCCACTTTCATATGTCTCTGTGGGGGTTCCTAGTCTAGTCCAAAATACTCCCACTAAAATGTCCGCTTTGTCCGCCACTTGGCGATTTATGATGGCTTGAGGGGGTTCTCCCATTTCGGGACTAGAGTGGGTTTCCCAACCTAAAGGCATTAGAACAACTTTGCGGCTTTCAGAATATATGTAGTTCCATTCCATGATTACTTCTCGAGCGATGTCCCGCTCTTCTATTACATCGCCGGGCGACGCGATAAATACGGTATAAACTGCTGCTCTGTAGCTCATGATGTTGCCGATATTTTGCTTTCGACTGAATTTACTGCAACATTCAAAGCCGCTCAATCTCCGCTTTGATATTCTCTCTCGCTTGCGCCTCGAAGCGCTCCCTGAACAAGGGTGTCAGGTAAAGCTGTTTGCGGCGCAGGCAGCCTTTGAGGAAGTGCTTGCGGCCTAGTTTGAAGTTCCAGTCGCTCACATGGGCGAATTCCTGCCGCACATCCGCGGCGTAGCGGGTGTAGCGCTCCGGCTTCGCGCCCAGAATTGCCATGTCGAGGTCGAGGAAGGGCTGGATTTCGGTGTTTTTTGAGCGGTGTTCGCGGCTTGCGATGATCATGGCGGTCACGCGGGCCTGTTCGATCTGGCTCAAATTCAGGCGCGGCATGAACTGTTCGGCCAGCTCGGCGCTCAGGTCCTCATTATGTTTTGATCCTGCCTCATAAACCGCGTCATGGAACCAGATGGCGGCGTCGATCACCGGGGAGGTCAGGCCTGCCTCATCCGCGAGGGTGAGCATTTCATCGATATGTTCCATGGTGTGGTAATGGCGGCCGTCCTCGCTCATGCGGGTCGAGAGGTCGTTATAGACGAGGATGCTGTCCTCGCCCGCGCCGAAGGTGTCGCACCAGCGGGTGCGGCGGGCATCGTCACTGAGTAATGTTCTGACGGTCATGAGGGGAGTATGCACCGGCGAGGGCACCGGTGCATAGGTTTTTCGGGCGGGGCTTTATGCGCCCGCGCCCACGTCCCGCATCGGGCGGATGAGGAGGGCGCTTGCCGCCACGATGCTGAGCGCCACACCGCAGATGAGGAAGAAGGTGACAATCTCAACTTCCGTCAGCAGCCAACCGGCGACCGATGCCGCGATGGGGGCCATGCCCATGACAATGAACATGAAAAAGCTCATCATGCGGCCCATTTGCGCGGGCGGCGTGCGGCCCTGTATCCAGGAGATGATTTTCACCTGAATGATGCCGCCAAGGATGCCAGCGCCGAACATCAGCGCACCACCCGCAAGCGTGGAGTGCACAAAGGCAAAGGCCGCGACCGCAAGGCCGATGAAGATATCGACCGTCAGGAAAGTGCGGCCAAGGGTGCTGAAGCCGAACTTCACGCCCGCGCCTGCGATGATTACGCCCGCCAGCACACCCGCGCCGTGGGACGCCATGATGGTACCGAAGGAGGCCGCGCCGCCATCAAGCCGGCTTTCCGCAAACACGGGCAGGCCCACCTGCATGGGGCCAACCACCAGAATCTGGATCAGCGCCATATAGGTGAAGAGCGCGCGAAGCTCGCCGTCCTTCAGGATGTTCATGATGCCTTCAAACATCAGCTTGATCACGCCCGTGGGTGCTGTGTCGCCTGCCGGGCCCTTGGCGTCCGGGCGCAGGTGCACGGCGATGAGCATGACGGCGGAGAGGAAGAAGGTGAGCGCATCAAAGGCGAACACGATGGCGAGGCCGGTGGCTTCGGCTGCCAGCTCGCTCTCAGCCACCACGCCGCCATTAAGGCCCGGTGAATTCAGGCCGTCCGCACCAAAAAGCGCGATGACAAAGCCTGCGATCAACGGGCCGATGAAAAAGGTGACTTGCCGCATGCCCATCATCAGGCCGTTCGCCTGCGCCAGCTTCTCGCGCGGTACCACAAAGGGCAGCATGGAGCTGCCAGCCGGGTAGGCGAAGGCGGAGGCGAGGCCAATGGCTGCGGCGAGAATGTATAGAAGCGGCAGGGTCAGTGCGCCCATGTAGACAAGCGCCGCCAGCGCGCCCAGAAGCGCTGTGTTCACATATTTCGACCATATGAGTACCGACTTCGGCGAATAGCGGTCCACAATCGCGCCGCCCAAGAGGATGAAGGCCGCGCGCGGGATGCCGACAACCGCCAGCACAAGGCCAAGCGCCATGGGGTCGCCGGTCAGCTTCAGGGTCAGCCACGGCAGGCCGATGAGCGTGAACTGGTCGCCCACCATGGAAATAAAGCCCGACAGCATCAGCCAGAAGAAGCTGCTGTTCGGTTTTGTGGGCTGCTCGGCCGCGGTTTGGGCCGTGGTGGCGTCTGTGCGTGCCTCGGCGGTCATGGTTGTATCCTCAGCGGTCATGTCCTGTTTCCTCAAGGGTGCCGACGAAGTCTTCGATGGCGGATTTTATCTTGTTATGGGTATCGTCAGTTGTGGTGTCGGTGAAGTCACCGGCACGCAGATGAAAGGCCAGCTTGTCCAGCCAGTCAAGCTCCACGCGCTGGTGGGCGGCGGCATTTTCAAGGCCTAGGCGCATGCCAAGGCTCAGGTGTTCGCCCGCGGCTTTCAGGAAGGCCTCAGTCGCGGGCAGATTGCGGCGAATTTCCTCCGCGCGTTCGGCCACGATATCCGCGGCTTCCGCCTGGTCAGCAAGCGGCAGGAACAGAAGCGCGGGGAAAAGCGGGTGGTAGAACTTTTTGTTGCCTGCAAGCGTTTCGGCCATCAGGTCTTCAAAACGCGCGCGGCCATCGGCCGTGAGGCCATAGATCGTGCGTTCGGCGCGTTTGCCTACGCTTTCGCGCCCGCGTTCCTCAATCAGGCCGTCGTTCGCGAGGCGGCGCACGGCGTAATAAAGTGTGCCGACATCAAAGTCGATATAGGTTTCCGCGTGGGCCAGCTTGAGGCGGCGCTTGATTTCATAGGGGTGCATGTCGCCCCGGTGCAAAAGCCCGAGGATCAGGATTTCGGCTTTCATAATATGCTCTCGCTGTTGTTATTAGTTTAATTAAACTAGTTTGAATAAACTAATATGATCATTCACCGCATGCAGCAAGCATATTCTAATGCCTGTGCTTAGAATTCCTGCATTTACATCCGCGCCCATCGTTCCCATTTCAAAACCCAAGGGGTTCATCATGATCATGCGAGGAGGACGCAAGCATGAAGAAAACGGACAGCGCGGCAGCATTCCAGCTCGCCCAGCTCAATATCGGCAAAATCAAATACCCGCAGGACAGCGAAGAAATGTCAGGCTTCGTGAACGCGCTTGATGAGATCAACGCGCTGGCCGAGGCCTCGCCTGGCTTTGTCTGGCGTCTCAAGGGCGATGCGGGTAACGCAATGGACTATACGGTCATCGACGGCGAGACGCTGGTGAACATGAGTGTGTGGCAGGACCGCGAGAGCCTGTTTGACTATGTCTATAAAACCGCGCACGCCAGTTTCCTCGCGCGCCGTAAGGAGTGGTTCCATATGCCCAGTGAAGGCCATATGGCGCTCTGGTGGGTGAGGGCGGGGTATGAGCCGACACTCGATGAAGCTGTGGAGCGGCTGAAGTATTTGCGCGACCATGGCCCGACGCCAATGGCCTTCACCTTCAAACGCGCGTTTGACTTTGACGGTGAACCCCTCGCACCAGCGGCACAGATGGCGAAAGTCTAAAAGGGTGAAAAATCGCGGGTGATTGTGCGGCTGATGTGGTAGAATTTGCGCGGCGGTGAAGCGCTGTTTGACGCACCGGCGAGCGGGCGAAATGTCCGCACATTTGCCGCACAAAACCCGCGCATATCCCGCACACTTTCCGCACACATTAGCGCGTTTCCCGCACACTTCCCGCACAGGTTCCGCACACATTTGCGGGCGTTTTCGCCCGCCCATGCCTTCACGGCAAAATGATTTTCCTGTGAGGAAGGCGCTCACTAGGCTGTCTCAAGACTATCTAGTCCACGTCAGAGGAGGAGTGGGGAAAATGAAAAAATATCTTAAACTGATGGCTTCAGCTATTGCTGTAAGCTCTTGTATTTACGGCACTTCATCGGTTGTTGTAGCTGACGATGCCATCGCGGCAGCCATCGCGCATCCGGACCGTCCGGCCGAGGAAAAGGCGCGCGACGCGGGCCGTAAACCAGCCGAAGTTCTCAAGTTTGTTGGCATTGAGCCCGGCATGACCGTGCTCGATATCAATTCCGCCGGCGGCTACTATACCGAAATCCTCGCCCACCTTGTGGGCCCGGAAGGCAAGGTCTATGCCCACAATGGCCCGGTTTACTGGGACTATGTGAAGGATAGCGTTGGCAAACGCTACGAAGGTCGGCTCGAAAATGTCGAGCTTCTGCATCCCGATACCGAAGCGGTTGACCTGCCTGAAGGCAGCGTGGATGCGGCGGTGATGGTGTTGGCGTACCATGATTATTATTTCGTCCACAAAGCGCGGGCCGAGCCCCAGGCAGACGTAGATTCTGCTTTAAAATCGTACCTTAAAGCACTGAAAAAAGGTGGAAAAATTCTGATCATTGACCACGTCGGTCCGGTGGGTGCGGATGCGGCTACCATCAACCAGATTCACCGTATCGACCCGGCGCGGGTGAAGGCTGAGATGACCGCTGCGGGCTTTATGCTCGTCAAGGAAAGTGACTTGCTGGCGAACCCGGCAGACGGCCCAACCGAAAGCCCGTTCCGTGCGGAAATGCGCGGCAAGACCGACCGCTTCATTCAGGTTTATATGAAGCCATAGTCTTCTAACTGTCTGTAATTAAAAGAAAAGGCGCCTCATTCGGGCGCCTTTTTTTCATACTAGCGGCCTTAGCATATAGCTTGCGGTTCCGTCATAGCTCGCCAGCTTCTTCGCCAGCTTCTCGCTGGTATGGTGCCGGAAGCCCTGTTTTTCCCAGAAGGGTTCAGTGCCGTTCACGGCCACGATGCTGATCTGTTTGAAACCGGCGTCAGTTGCCTTTTCCACAATGATTTCAATGGCCTTGCCTGATGCGCCTGTACCGCGTGCCTCAGGCGCCAGCGCGATATCATGGATATGCACGATGTCCGTCTGCACCGGCGCTTTGCCGATCAGGGCATTGAGGGCTGGCGGTTTTTCAAACTCGACCGGATGCACCAGGGTATAGCCATGAAGCCCACCGTCGCCCTCCAGCACAAGGCAGGCTTCAGGAAAGAAGGTGCGGCGTTCGATGATCACATCATCGTCCTCAGGGTGGTCGAGATGAATGACAGCGGCAAGGTCAATCACTTGCTGCATGTCAGCCTCTGTCATCTGGCGCCAGCGCATAACTTTTTCTCGTATTCTCAAGGTGTTAGGGGCAGGGGAAGGTGATGTCGTTGTCAATCTTGTCGCATTCCTTCAGGAGTGCGGGGTCAAACGACAGTTCCACAGCGCGCAGTTGTTCGTCAAGCTGCGCAAGCGATGTGGCGCCAATGACGGCCGAGCTTACAAAGGGCTGCGCCAGGACAAAGCCGATCGCCAGTTCGACACCTGAAAGACCATTCGCCTTTGCTAGTTTGACGTAACGCTTTGTGGCCTTGAATGTTTTCTCGGTCCAGTAGCGTGGGAAGCGGTCATGCCATGTGGTCATGCGCGCGCCCTCGGGCCGTGCACCATCAAGATATTTGCCGCTCAGAACACCGAAGGCGAGCGGAGAATGGGCAAGTAAGCCAACCTGTTCCCGGATGCCGATTTCGGCCAATGCGACCTCATAGGTACGGTTCAACAGGCTGTAGGGGTTTTGTGTTGAAGCAATGCGCGGCAAACCCATGGTATCCGCGAGCTTCAGGGCATGCGTAATACCCCAAGCGGTTTCATTGGAAAGGCCTATAGCGCGCACTTTGCCTGCGTCCACCAGTTCCTTCATTGCGCTCAAGGTTTCCTCAAGTGGTGTCGCATCACCGCCATCCATGTGCTTGTAACGCAAGTGCCCAAAGCAGTTGGTTGGTCGCGCCGGCCAGTGTAGCTGGTAGAGGTCGATATAATCGGTTTTCAGCCGCTTGAGACTGGCATCACAGGCCTCAAGCACAGACGCGCGGTCCGGGCGGGTTTCGCCGTCATGCAGGTGAGGGCGCATGTAGTTCATGCCGCGCCCCGTGCTGGCGACTTTGGTGGCTAAAATAATATCGTCCCGGCGCCCACTTTTCGCGAGCCAGGAGCCGATGATTTCCTCGGTCCGGCCATAAGTCTCGGCCCGGGTAGGCACGGCATACATTTCCGCCGTGTCTATGAAATTGACACCGGCATCCAGTGCGCGGTCGATCTGGGCGTGGCCCTCGGCTTCCGTATTCTGTTCACCCCATGTCATGGAGCCAAGGCAGATTTCGGAGACGGTCAGGCCACTGGTGCCCAATTCACGGTAGCGCACTGGGGTTTCCTTTTTTGCTTTGGAGCGGCAGAATTATGCGGCTTTTACGCCTTTGTCCGCGAAAAGCTGCTGCAGTTCGCCGCTCTCGAACATTTCACGCACGATGTCACAGCCGCCAACAAACTCACCCTTCACATAAAGCTGCGGAATGGTCGGCCAGTCAGAGAATGACTTGATGCCCTCACGGAGGTCGAAATCTTCGAGCACGTTATAGCTTTCATACGGTACACCCATGTGGTTGAGAACCTGGGCAACAACACTTGAGAAGCCACACTGCGGGAAGATCGGTGTGCCTTTCATGAAAAGCACCACATCATCTTTTGCTACATAGTCCTGAATACGGTCTTGAACCGATTGTTCACTCATCACGAAGATCCTTTGATTTGCGCGTTTGCGCTAGAAATAAGACGCTTTCCGGCCATTGCCAAGGGGATGCGTCAAAATATGACTGAATTTATCCGGTATAGCCGCTATTCAGGAATGCTGGTCTGCAGGGCGAGGGCGTGAAGCTCACCACCCATGCGGCCCTTGAGGCTTTTGTAGACAAGCTGGTGCTGCTGCACACGTGACAGACCGCGGAATCCTTCATAGGTCACATGAGCGGCATAGTGGTCGCCGTCCCCGCGCAGATCCTCGATCCGCACTTTGGCGCCCGGCAGGTCTTCCTTGATCAGGCGTTCAATTTCTTCAGCAATCATGGCCATAACTGGTTCCCTCAATACGGATTGGATGCGCATTCATCCGTGTTCGTCCCACTATAGCAGGGCGGTCACGTGCGCGTCATCTTTTAGCGTGCTTTCTTCATACCGACGTCACAATTCGCTGGCAACGTTCGAGTAATTCGCTCCTAAATTTTTTCTAGGTGCGAACACGACTGATTGACAGTAGTCTCGCTTTTACAGTAAGTGTAGCAGCGACATTTCACGAGCAGCCCATTGGGTTGCGGGGGTCGGTAAAGGCGCTAACGCCGGTTTTATTCACCGGTAGCCTAGCCGAAAATACTAGGGAGCGGCTGAGGATATTCCAGCTTAAATCCTTTATATTCTCGATCTGGGCCGGTGGGATGACCACCGGCCCAATTCGTTTTCAGGGCTACGGGTGGGGTATTGCGTTGCAATTCGGTAGACGAGTGGACAAAATTGGCCACGCTTGTGGCACGTCAGGGAGGCAGTTGAGGTGGGCAGTTTAAAATTCAAGACGATGGGCAACGCAACCGTTCAGTTATGGGAAGGCGATAAGCCGATCCTCACGACGGACCCTTGGCTTGTCGGCCGCGCGTATTTTGACAGCTGGGCGCTTCATCACCCTATGAGCGACGCGGAAATCGAAAGCGCAAAAAACAGCGACTATCTATGGATTTCTCACGGCCATCCTGACCACCTGCACTGGGAATCACTAGCCTTGATGCCGAAGGGCAAAAAGGTGTTTGTGCCCAATCACTATCACGATGAAATTTCGGAACTGCTGCGAAATGAAGGCTTTGACGTAGAAGTCATGGAGTATCGCCGCTGGTACCGCTTGAGTGAAAATCTCGAAATTCTGTGTATCGATAATATCAACCAGGATGCCATTCTGGTCATGCGTTTTGGAGATGCGCTCCTGATCAATTTGA
Organism: Kordiimonas gwangyangensis DSM 19435 = JCM 12864; assembly: GCF_000375545.1. Taxonomy (GTDB): domain Bacteria; phylum Pseudomonadota; class Alphaproteobacteria; order Sphingomonadales; family Kordiimonadaceae; genus Kordiimonas; species Kordiimonas gwangyangensis. The sequence goes on along the minus strand of NZ_AQXF01000002.1, from coordinate 584,815 downwards.
ACGACTCTCCACTGTGCGGCGAACGCAATTTCTTTCGGTCTCTGACCTCCGCGCACCCAAACGACAAGATTTACATTTTCAAGCTTATTGGCGTTGCGGCTGATATGCTCAACTATGTTGATAGCGACGGAAAGTTCATCACCGACCCGCCAGAGCAATATAAACCTGGCTGCATCCAGTCTGCGGCCGCGCAGATTGCCGACCTTGGCGGCCGTCACTATTGCGCATCTTCGTCCCAGCATATCTATGCCCGCGCTGATAGCCGTTGGGCTAATGCCTACGACATGAACCACTTTGATATGGTCAAATACTGGAACCAGCCCTCGGTTCGCGTGATCGAGCCGTTTGTGACCGTCGATCTTGAAACCGGAGAGCGCGCCCTCGATTGGCCATCGCTTAAGGCTGATGAGAGCCAGATGCTGGAAGGTACAGGGCCCGATGATTGGAGTGAGAAGCTGACCGAGGAAGAATGGCAACGGGTAACCGCCTTTTTCCAGCAGTTCGAGACGGTAAAAGATATCGTCGACTTTATCGACCTTGATGTGGGTGGTGAACGGCGTCGCGTTTTTGGCGGTGAAGCCCCGAAGTGGCGCAAGCCCCGCGGCGTGCGTTTCATGGTGCCGCGCTATTCGCTTCTTGAGACAGTGCAGTGGGGATATTTTGATGACCTGCTCATCGGTAATTTCATGAAGACCGAGCTGATCAACATGCGCCTGTACCCCGATTTTTCACCGCGGATCGCCAAATATGGCGGCAATGCCAAGGTTTATGACAACAAATCGCTGAAGGCGATGTACCGTCATTATTTCTGGCGTAATCCCATAGGAGTGGCGGGCTTTTGGCTGCAGAACTATTGGCAGGTAAAAGTGGTGCGTGACATGAGCGACCTGACCGAGCGCCTTGGTATCAAGCCGCCGATCAAATGGCTTTATAACAAGGCCCGGCGACTGGTCGCTTAAGGGGGCGGGTGTGACGTACAGCCATATTGATCCTGACCACGGGTATTTCCTGCTGTGTGCAAATGACCGGTATGCGCCACATGTCGCGGCCTGTATTGCATCGCTTTTGGCCAATAGCAGCCTGAAGTTTCACGATTTCCGTATCGTTGGTGATTTCAAGGATGAGGCCATTGCAGAGAAGTTCAGCGCTTTTTTTGCTGACTACCCGTCAGCGTCCTATGAAATCATCGATTTTGCCGTCGACGACCATGCTGAGCTGCCGACGGCGCAGCACTGGTCGTCAGATACATTCAGCCGCTTTTGGGTCCATGAATTTTTCCCCGAAGGCGTCAGCCGAGTGCTTTATCTGGATGCTGACATGATTGTCGTGCGTGACGTTGCGCCGCTATGGCGTATGGATATGGCGAACAAAATCTTCGGAGCGGTGAGCATTCCTGGCTCCGAAATGACCGCGAAGCTGAGTATTCCTGAGGAGTACGGCTACTTCAACAATGGCGTGCTGTTGTTTGATCTTGCCCGCTGGCGTGCGCGGCAGCCGCTGCCCATGCTCCTTGACTATATCAACGCTCATGTCGCTCATCTCGCCTATCTGGACCAGGATGTGCTGAATGCGTGCATGCACAAAGATCGTTTTCCGCTCGACTACCGTTGGAACATGATTGCGCCCTTTACCTGGCCTGAAAGTTTCATCCCGCTGCCGCACGCGGAACAGAAGCGGATTGTACGAGAAGCAGCCATCGTTCACTACAACGGGGCTTCAAAGCCTTGGCAGTTCCTGAATAATCATCCCTACAAGCGGCATTATTGGAAGTATCTGAAGCAAACCCCGTGGGCAGGTATGAAAATGCAGGACGCCTCGCTTTCAAACCTGCATAAGTGGCTGTATGACCGGCTGGTACCTTGGCAACTGCGCAAGGCCGTTGACCGCATGCGGAAGGCCGGTACTCATGACTAAGCGGCCGCGCGTAAGCGTTATCGTATGCGCATACCAAACAGGCGAGAAAATTCGGGCCACGATAGAAGCGATCCTTGCTCAGGACTATAGCGACCTGGAGCTTCTGGTGATCGACGATGCATCGGGTGACGACACGACGGACCTTGTGCGCAGCTACACGGATGAACGCCTCAAGCTGATAGTCAATGAGGTCAACCTTGGCGTTGTGGGAAGCCGCAATAAAGGCCTGCAGCTTGCACAGGGCGACTATATCGCAACCTGTGACCATGACGATGTCTGGCGGCAAGGCAAACTCACCGCTCAGGTAGAGTATATGGACACACACAGCGACTGTGGTGTTGTGGGAACCGGTTGGCTTGTCCATAGCCCCAATAGGACGACACTAAATTCAAACGAGGATGCCGGGCCTGCACTCTTGAAGTGGCGGCTGTTGCACCGCAATTGCTTGCTGCATTCCAGTTTGCTCATGCGCCGAAGTGTTATCGAGGAACACGGGATCTCATACCATGAGGGCTTGCGCTTTGCCGATGATTGGCAACTCATCTGGCAGTTTGCCAAGGTTAGTCAGCTTGGGTCACTTACGCCTGTGTATGTGGATTATTACCTGCACGGTGAAAACTGGAGCCTCAAGCGCACAGCTGAAATGCACCAAAACGGCACCGAGAATATCCGGATGATCCTGTCGGAAGTTCTGGGGCGTGGCATAAGCTCACAGCTCGCGTCCGATTATTTTGACGCAGCGGTGCGCGGCAAAGCTTGCCCAAGTGCCGCAGCTTTGATGGTTCAGGGCACGCTCCTCGATGAATTGCATGTTGCGATGAACAAGGCGCAATCGGACGCCGGTCATGAGGTTGAGGCGGGGGCAGCACGTCTGTGGTGGCGTATGGTACGCGCATTCTCTGCCGAGCATGGCTGGCGGTCGCTCGCATATTATGATGAAATTCCGCTGGGGCGTGCTAATCCTGTGGGTGCGTGGGAATATGGCGCCTCGGTTGCGAAGGCATGGTTCCGGTCAAAGCAGGGATAGAGCACCAACATTAAGAACAAGCTGGCAAAAGCCGGGCGGGCAAAAGATGGTCGGGGAGGACCGAATGACAGCAGAGTGGCATATGCTGGAGGCCGAGGACAGTACGACAGTACCGGTGCAGATATATACTGCCATTGGTAAAGCCAAGGCCACGGCGCTCATGCTGCCGGCGCTTGGTATTGCCGCGAAGTTTTACCGCCGCCTGGCTGAGGGTTTGGCCGGAGCCGGGATCGATACCGTGCTGATGGAACAGCGCGGTCATGGCGAAAGCCCCTACCGGGCCAAACGCGGGCAGGGCTTTGGCTATACCGAATTTCTCGATACCGATGTGCGCACCGCGCTTGATTTTGCGCGCGGCCTGTCGAACGGGCGGCCGCTTTATATGGGTGGCCATAGCCTTGGCGGGCATATGAGCGCGATCACCGCAGGCCGTGACGGCGCAGACATCGCGGGCGTTATCCAGCTTGCCTGTGGGTTCCCTTATACGCGGCTCTATAGCCGCAAGGCTGCAGGCAAGATCAAAACACTGTGTGCGCTTATACCACCCGTGACTTTTTTCTGCGGCTTTTTCCCCGGTGACCGCGTGGGCTTTGGCGGGCGTGAATATTCCCGCCTGATGCGCGACTGGCGCGACTGGGCGCTGCACGGCACCTATGACTATGGCAATGTTACAGGCGTTGAGGATGATATTGCGGCCTACAAGGGCCGCGTGCTTTCAATCGCATTCGAGGATGATTTTTTCGCTTCCGACCTCGCAGTGGAATATAGCCACAGCCGCTTGAAGAATGCGGAGGTTACGGCGATCAAGCTGGGTGCGGCAGAACAGGGTGAATACCTTGGCCACTTCAACTGGGCGCGAAAGCCAGACGGAGCGGTTGCCGCAATCGTGAACTGGATTGGCGCTACTTAGCCTTGCCCTATGGCCACTTTCCCCTAAGTCACACAGGAACAAGAGGAAAGGGAGCACCACGCATGAGCCACATCGACCCCGAACGCGAACAGTTTGATGCCTTCAAGGACCTGCCGCGCGATACGCCGATCAATATGATCAATCTCGTCCGCCTACGTGACAAAGCTGTTTATGAGGACGGTACAGAAACCACAGGCGCGGAGGCTTACGCCACTTACGGCAAAACCAGCGGGCCTATCTTCAAGCGGGTGGGCGGCACCATTGTGTGGCGCGGCGCGCCGAAGTTGGTGCTGATTGGCCCGACCGATGAAGCGTGGGACGTGGCTTTTATCGCGCGCTACCCGAATGCAGGCGCCTTCATGGAGATGGTGACGGACCCTGAATACCGGAAAGCAGTCCAGCACCGGCAGGCTGCGGTGCTGGATAGCCGCCTTATCCGCTGTGAGGAACTGGGCGGTAGCAAGGAATTCGGCTGATTGCGGCTCAAGCCCAAAAAAATGGGCGCCACGCGGGCGCCCATAAGTGCTGGGGAAACAAAATGGGGAAGGGCAGAGTGCGCCCCTTACTCAATACCTGGGGGTAGGAAACTCAGGACGGCAGAGTTAGCCTGCCATCGAGACAACGTCCTCAAACGTTTTACCGTCGAGCTGGTCGCCATATTTGTTGTAAACGGCTTCGGCCAGTACCGGGTCAACCGTGATATCCATGCCTTCCGGGCTTTCCGCGCGCTCGGCTTTACCTTCCATGCCGGAAAGTTTGGCCAACGCTTCCGTCAGCTCAGCGCGGTTCTCTTCAGAGAGGGAGGCGCGCATGAAAGCAAGGCTTGTCTTGAATTCCTTGAGCGACGCGGTTTCCAGCACCACTTCCTGGGTGCCTTCAAAGGTATCTTTCTCAAGCGTGTTCTCAGCCACCGGGTCACCCATCTGGGCGTCACCCGTCGTTGCGTTATCACCATCACAGCCGGCAAGCATGGCCGCTGTACTGATCGCTGCAATTTTCATCCAACCGTTCATCATCTCAACTCCCTTGATCGGAATATTTGTCGAGAGGGCCGGCCCGGTGGGGCGGGGAGGGGAGGAAGACCCGAAGCCGGGACCAGACCCTCTCTACAATTTCGATTAAAGCGAATTGCAGGTCAGGAAAAAATACGACTTGAAGGGCGCGGATATAAAAGCCGCATAAGGGCCAATTTCGGCCTTAATTCATGAAAAAAGGCACCGCAATAGGGTGCCTTTTCATACTTTAGCCGTGAGTGAGCTTATTCGCCCTGCGCCATGGCGATAACGTCTTCATAGGTTTTGCCGTCAAGCTGTTCGGCCATCTTTTCATAGAGGATATCAACGACCGATTTGCCGTCGCCCATATCGCTCATCATGTTTTTGCCAGCGTCCATCATGCTCTGGCCTTCGCCGGACGCCTTGACAGCAAGGTCGCTGAGCGCCGTGGTAAGGTTCGCGCGTTCTTCCGCGGACAGCGCTTCCTTCATGTTGGCAATGCTTTCCTTGAAGGCCTCGAGCGAGGAAGTGTCGAGCTTCAGGGCTTCTGCCACTTGTTCCATGGTGCCCATGGCATCCATTTCACCAGTGGCCGGGGCTTCTGCAGCTGGCATTTCCTCGGCTTTTTTCTCTTCTTCGTTTTTGTCGCCACAGGCAGCGAGTGCAAACACGCTGGCAATGGCGGTGATCTTGATCAGTGCTTTCATTGTACCGTCTCCGTTTAAGTTGCCCCTGTGCGGGCTTACTCAGGACTGATACTGCGCTTTCCTTGTAGCATAATTGTGGCGTGCGCGTTAGTGGCCTCAATAAATTATGCTTTTGGGCACGCGGGTTTATCCGGTAAACTGCGCGTCATGGGATTATCAGGGAAGGGACTATCATGAATACATCGCTCAGCCGTGCCGGGCTTTTGACAGCTGTCGGCGCCATTCTCGCCATCGTGGGGCTTTTTTCGCCGATGCTCGACATCGGCGGCATGGGCACGGTGGCTTATGCCGATGTGGCGGAGACGGACGCCTATATCATCGCGGCCCTCGCGGCCATTGCGGTGATCGTGCTGTTCCTCGGCAAAACCAAACTCGCGCTGCCCGCCGCCCTCGGTGCGTGGATCGTGCTGCTGTGGCCCATCCTCAAAAATATGGGCGGCGAGGACGAGGGCATCATGGGCTCGGTCAAGGACATGGTCTCCAACCCCGCACAGAAGATGGCCGAGGAAGTGACCGAAAAGCTCTTCACCAACGTGCTCGACCTCGAGTGGGGCGGCTTCGCCTTCCTCATCGGCATGCTCCTGATGCTCATCAGCAGCGTCGTGGTGTTCGGGAGAAGGTAAATGGTCTGCTGTTGCTAGTTCTAGTCATACGACGTCGAAATTTACTGTAAAAAGTTGCTTGTTTGTAGCTTGTTCGATGCATGCAACTTTGATCAGCTTAGATTGAGGCTCATGATGGTCAAAGCGTTGTAGGCTCTCTCGAAGAGTCTGCTTTGCCATCTCATTAGTAACTTTCGTGCCTGGTGTATTTATATTGAATTCTATGGTTCTGTTGTGGACCTCATCGAGGCGCCGGTATGTTATCTGAACGGTTAATTTCACTATCATTCCCAATGCTTTAGCTGTTGCCATATACCTTTCGGATAGTTCAGGTTGAAACATCAATGTGGCAGCCTCTCCTGCCAATTGCTGAACGATAAACAAGGCGAATTCTGAAAGAGTGGCCGCTGCGGCTTGCTCATGCGGCTTCCAACCCTGCTTATGCTTCTTATTTCCATGGAAATAGAAACCTCTTTTTTCGACTAAGTGTTCTATTATTTTTTTTAAGCTCGGTTTGGACTGCAAGAGAGTTGCGGTTTCATCATTCTTGCTTGGAATAATTTGATATTCTGAAAGCTCGTGCGTGATTGCTGCAGTCAGCGATGGATTGGACAGGAATTCACTTACTAGTTGCTCTTTTTTGAACTTCCCGTTTCCGCAGACAGCCTCTAGGTACAAAAAAGAGTATCTATAGGAATCGATGTATTTTTTATCAAAGAAGGCTGAGCGGGCTGCATCTTGGAGCGTGGCTTCGAATACTGGGCCATCCTCCTTTTCTGCTGCAAGTGATGCCCTGAAAAACATGTCAAAGGGTATGTATGTTTTCTCATTTAGCCTGGAATAAGTTATGGCCGGAATGGGTATCATGTCCTGTTCTTCTAAGGTTTCTGCGTCGAAAGTAGCGGAAACCTCACCGGCTTTAATTCGGACGTGAAAATAGCATTGCAGGAATGAAAGTAGATTTGACAGTTGTTGCTCAATGGATGGTAGGTGCGGCGAGTCAATAGCTATCGACAGTGCGGATTTCGCAACGTCCGTTTCCGTTTGCGGCGCATATTCTATAGGTTGTCCGACAAATTTTATTTCAATCGCTTTGATCACCTCATTTTCTTCAATTAGACGAGCAGTGCCTCCGATCATAGGGAATTCCCATGAATCATTGGTTCGAAAGGTAGGCTCAAATGGGATGGTATAGGTAATCTGCATTTAAAAACCTTATCGGCGTCGGCTGATAGGTGGCAATAAAAAAGGCGCCCTGAGAGGCGCCTCTTGTTTGTCTGGAGCTATAAGCTCGCCGTTTAGCTGGCGTTGGCCATATAGTTTGGCAGCCAGCCTTCATGGGCGGACTTGAGGGCTTTGAGGTCCAGCTTCACGGCACCACCGTTGACGTTGATGCTGTCACCACCGGTTTCACCGAGTACGGTGACCGGGATGCCGGCGTCTTTGGCTTCCTTGCGGATTTGCTCTGCCGTGTCAGCGTCGGTGGCCACAAGGTAACGCGCCTGGCTTTCCGAGAACAGGTGTGCGTGGAGGGGGAGGGTGTCATCCACCGTCACATCCACGCCCACACCGCCTGCCATCGCCATGTCCGCCAGCGCGGCGATCAGGCCGCCGTCAGAAAGGTCATGACAGGTGGTAACCTGGCCGTTCTCGATGAGTGCCCGCACGAAGTCACCGTTGCGGCGCTCGACCGCGAGGTCAACCACCGGCGGCAGGCCCGCGTCTTCGCCCACGATTTCACGCTGGTACAGGCTTGCGCCCAGCTCGTCCTTGGTTTCACCAATCAGCACCACGGTCTGGCCCGCGCCCTCGAACGCGATGGTGGCCATGCGGTCGATGTCCTGCATCACGCCCACACCGCCGATGGCGGGGGTGGGCAGAATGCCTTTGCCGTTGGTCTCGTTATAAAGCGACACGTTGCCGGACACGATCGGGTAATCGAGCGCGCGGCAGGCTTCGCCCATGCCTTCAAGGCAGCCAACGAACTGGCCCATGATGTCCTTACGCTCCGGGTTGCCGAAGTTCAGGCAGTTGGTGATGGCAAGCGGCAGCGCGCCCACAGCGGTGATGTTGCGCCATGTCTCTGCCACGGCCTGTTTGCCGCCCTCAACGGGGTCTGCAAAGCAGTAGCGCGGCGTGACGTCCGTGCTGATGGCAAGGCCCTTCATGGTGCCGTGCACACGCACAACAGCCGCGTCACCGCCCGGGCGCTGGATGGTGTCACCCATGACCATGTGGTCATACTGTTCCCAAATCCAGCGACGCGAACACAGGTTCGGCCCGCCGATCAGGTCCATCGCGGCCTTGTTCAGGTCATCCACAGCTTTCACGCTCACGGCTTCCCGCTTCGGGGTCGGGACCCACGGGCGGTCATACTCGGGCGCGTCGTCTGTCAGGCTATCGAGCGGGATATCGCCCACTGTCTCGCCCTTGAACTTGAGCGTCAGCTTGCCGGTGTCGGTGATGTGGCCGATCACGGCGAAATCCAGCTCCCATTTCTCGAAGATGGCTTTTGCCATGTCTTCGCGGCCTGGCTTGAGGACCATGAGCATGCGTTCCTGGGATTCCGAGAGCATCATCTCATAGGGCAGCATATTAGCTTCGCGCTGCGGCACGTTATCGAGGTTCAGTTCAAAGCCCACACCGCCTTTGGAGGCCATCTCAACGCTTGACGAGGTGAGGCCAGCGGCACCCATGTCCTGAATGGCGATGATGGCGTCGGTTGCCATTAGCTCAAGGCAGGCTTCAATCAGCAGCTTCTCGGTGAAGGGGTCGCCTACCTGTACGGTTGGGCGTTTCTCTTCACTGTCGTCGGTGAATTCAGCCGAGGCCATGGTGGCACCGTGGATACCGTCACGGCCGGTTTTGGAGCCGACGTAAACAACAGGGTTACCAACGCCAGCCGCGGCGCAGTAGAAGATTTTCTCTGCGTCCGCGAGGCCAACGGTCATGGCGTTCACGAGGATGTTGCCGTTATAGGACGGGTCGAAGTTCGTTTCGCCGCCTACGGTTGGTACACCCACGCAGTTGCCGTAGCCGCCAATACCCGCCACAACACCGCCCACAAGGTGGCGGGTTTTAGGGTGGTTCGGCTCACCGAAGCGAAGCGCGTTCATGTTTGCCACCGGGCGCGCGCCCATGGTGAACACGTCACGCAGGATGCCGCCAACACCGGTGGCCGCGCCCTGGTAAGGCTCGATATAGGACGGGTGGTTGTGGCTCTCCATCTTGAAGATGGCGGCCTGACCGTCACCAATGTCGATCACACCAGCGTTCTCGCCCGGGCCCTGGATAACCCAAGGTGCCTTTGTCGGCAGTTTCTTGAGGTGCAGGCGCGAGGATTTGTAGGAGCAGTGCTCCGACCACATCACGCTATAGATGCCGAGTTCCGTATAGTTCGGCTCGCGGCCCATGGCGCGTTTGATGCGCTCATACTCTTCAACCGTCAGGCCGTGTTCCTTGACGAGTTCCGGGGTGATCTGGATTTCGTTACCGTTTTTCATGTCTTTTCCCCTTAGCCCAACCGGTTCATGACGGATTCGAACATCTTGCGGCCGTCAGAGCCACCAAGTGCCGGTTCGATCATGCGTTCGGGGTGGGGCATCATGCCAAGCACGTTGCCGCGGGCGTTCATCACGCCTGCAATGCGGCGCTGGGCCCCGTTGATGTCGCTTGCGTATTTGAACGCCACCTGGCCTTCACCTTCGAGACGGTTGAGTGTCTCATCATCAGCGAAATAGTTGCCGTCATGGTGCGCGACGGGGATGGTGATTTCCTGGCCCTTGTCGTAGGCGTTCGTGAACATGCTGTCGGCGTTCTCGACCGTGAGCGTCACGTCCTTACAGACAAAGTGCAGGTTGGCGTTGCGCATCAGCGCGCCCGGCAGCAGGCCGGTTTCCGTCAGTATCTGGAAGCCGTTGCACACACCGAAGGTGGGTACGCCGTCTTCCGCGCGTTTGATCACTTCTTTCATCACGTGTGAGCGCGCGCTCATCGCGCCACAGCGCAGATAGTCGCCGTATGAGAAGCCGCCGGGCAGGGCGATGAAGTCGACCTTGTCGAAATCATATTCCTGGTGCCAGACCATGAGGGGCTTGGTGCCGGTGATTTTCTCCAGCGCCACAGCCATATCCCGGTCGCAGTTGGAGCCGGGGAAAACGATAACCGCGGATTTCATGGGCTCTACTCCAGCTCGATGGAGTAGTTTTCAATCACGGTGTTGGCGAGCAGCTTGCGGCACATCTCGTCAACGGATGCCTCTGCTTTCGCGCGGTCGGTCTCACTGAGTTCAAGCTCGATGAATTTGCCTTGGCGGGCTTCGTTCACGCCGTCAAACCCCATGTTGGAGAGGGCATGTTCGATTGCTTTGCCTTGGGGGTCCAGAACGCCGTTTTTAAGGGTGACGTGGATGCGGGCTTTCATGAGGCTCACTTTCTTAAGTCTTGGTCGCCCTGTGCGGGCGTATGGTGGTGGTCGCGTGAAAAAAGAAAGAGACCAGAAGGGTTACTTCTGGTCCTTGTTTCTGTGGTCTGCGAATTCGGTGATATCTGCGGACGGCAGGATACCAAGGCGGCGGGCGACTTCCTGGTATGCTTCCATTTCACCGCCGAGGTCACGGCGGAAACGGTCCTTGTCGAGTTTCTCTCCGGTTTTCATGTCCCACAGGCGGCAGCCGTCAGGGCTGATCTCGTCTGCGAGCACGGTGATGCACTCGTCGCCTTCATAGAGGCGGCCGAATTCGAGTTTGAAGTCCACGAGCTTGATGCCGATACCGGCAAAGAGGCCCGAGAGGAAGTCATTGATGCGGAACGCATAATGGGTCATTTCCTCAAGTTCCATCTCATCGGCCCAACCGAAGGTGAGGATATGTTCCTCGGCAATCAGCGGGTCGCCAAGTTCATCGGACTTGTAGCAGAACTCAATCAGCGGGCGCGGCAGGTGTGTGCCTTCCTCGATACCGAGGCGCGACGAGATGCCGCCAGCTGCGATGTTGCGAACGATCACTTCAACGGGAATGATCTCGACCGCTTTGACAAGCTGCTCACGCATGGTGAGACGCTCGATAAAGTGGTTCGGGATGCCGATGTCGGTCAGCGCCGTGAAGATATATTCGGAGATGTGGTTGTTGACCACGCCCTTGCCTTGCAACGTACCCTTTTTCTGGGCGTTGAACGCGGTTGCGTCGTCTTTGAAATACTGGATGATCGTGCCCGGCTCCGGCCCTTCGAAAAGAACTTTGGCCTTGCCTTCGTAAAGCTTGTTACGGCGGGACATAGATTGCCTCTTCCTCAGCTTGAGGGATGTCAGTGGGTTGCGCGGGCGCGAACATAACCGAGAAGGTTGGCGGCGACAATCTTTCTGTAATAATTTGCAATAAGTTTTGTTTGCGCTATGGAAATGAGCAAGCAAATTACCTTAATAAAGGTAATGCTGTGGTGTTTAACGATGTCTCACCGTGAGACTCGGACAGGAGGAAGTAAAGCCATGACCACTTTTGACGGTCGCGAAAAAGCGTTTGAAGACAAGTTTGCCCATGATGAGGCCATGCTCTTTAAAGCGCGGGCGCGTCGGAACCGGCTGTTCGGCGAATGGCTCGCGGGTGAGCTTGGAATCACTGGCGATGCCGTGAAAGATTATGCTGCGTCTGTTGTCAAAGCCGACCTCGAAGAGGATGGCGACGAAGACGTGATCCGCAAGGTGATGAAAGACATCGAGGAGAAGGGTGCAGATATCTCCCGTCACCGTGTCGAGAAACACCTTGAAGAGATGTTCGCGGTTGCCAAGGTGCAGCTGATGCAGGAAGCCTAAGTCAGGCTGCCATGCTGAATGTTAAAAGAAAACGGGGCCAACTGGCCCCGTTTTTTATTTATGCAGTTACTGCCTGACGGCGGCGCCTGCGTTCGCGGCGCGCAATCATGACAATGCCCGGCAGCAGCAGCAGCGCAGCCATGGGTTCAGGCACCGGCGATGTGGGCGGCGTGACAATCGGCGAGTTACCTACCGTGAAGGTCATGCTGTCGTCCCACTTGCTGGCACCACCACGGGCGTAGCCACCACCCGGCAGCGCAATCACGTCACCATAAGAGATCACGTGCAGGCTGATGAAGTAGGTGCCCGGAACATCGATCACCGTACCAGCACCGGTCGCAATGGTTTTTTGCAGGTTCGGCGCTACGTCACCCTGATGGTAGGTGTATTGTTGCAGCCAGTTGGTCCAGCCCGCGTCTTCCTGGCGTTTGATAAACCATTCAATGCCAAATTTGTTGGTGCTCGGCAGGTCGCAGATCGAATAGCCGGCGAAAGTCGAGCCACAGGCGTCCAGTGTAATGCTGGTGCCAAGCGATACCGGCGCATAGGTGCCAGCATCTGCTGTAAGTGCACCCTGAGGCACGTAGGTCGCGTTCGCGGGGGCAGCAAGAGCGCCCGCAAAGCCTACGGCGAGGGAGAAAACAGCCAATTTATTCCGAAGAAAATTGACCATGATAATATCCTTACAAAATGCCTGAGATCAGGCGGTTAAAGCCTTTGCACTCTGGCGGCGACGGCGTTCACGGCGCGCCACAAGTACAAAAGCGGGGAGTAGCATCAGTGCGGCAGCGGGCTCTGGCACGCTGGTCGCAGCATTAACTGTAAAATTCGTATATCCGAGGCTGGTATTTGTGGAGCCGTCGTATGTCAATTCTGTGTCATTGCCGGTAGCGCCGTAGCTGCCATAGGGCAGGGGAACATAGACATTACCCGCAACGGCGACATAGAGGCCGATCAGATAGTTGCCGGCCTGGCTGAAAAAGGTGCCCGCGCCGGTGCTGATCGTGGTCTGGAGGCCATTGGTGACATTGCTGCCCTCGAACCAGGAAAGGATCTGGTAGTTGCTGGTATTGTCTGCGTCGACGCCAATCCAGCCCAAGGTGAAGTTCTGGAGGTTGCTCAGGTCGCAAATCGAATAACTTTGAGAGTTGCCGTCCGCCCGGTGGAACGTGGAACCACATGCATCGAGAGAAACGCTGTCGCCAAGCGAGACAGGACCATAGGAACCCGGGTCGGCAAGAACGTCGAAATAGTTATAGCCATAGGTAGCCTGGGCGCCTGACGTTGCCATGAGACCGAAAAGCGCAGCAGCGCCGATCTTCGCAAAAGCGTTTTTGAGTTTAGCAGACATCATCCCAACCTGTGTTCTTGCGTTGCATTCCAACCGGACATTCGTATCCGACTTATCGTCCTTTTGACGATTTCTCCATTACGTATGCCATATAATTCTAAAATAGGGAATATTCACTTAAAATTTTATTAAATATTGTAACAAGTACATTTGACCTCTGTCATAGGGTTGTTATCATGCTGCTTTATGGACATGCTTTCGGGCGTACTATAGAGTGACACCGGGGACAGGGGAGCTCCCGTTTTCACGCTTGGCGCTTGCAGCGGTACCAACGAACTGGGGATATTCATGAAGTCTTTTTCTCTACCACTTTTGCTTTCCGCGGCAGGATTGCTTGCGGCCTGTGGTGGCTCTGATTCCGAAGAGAAAGAAAAAATCGATTATGCAGCCTTTGATGATGCCGACGTCAAGAAGCTTGTAGACGGCGGCGATTACGAAAAAGCGCTGGAAATCATCAAGGCACAGGACGAGATGGAAATCTCGGACAAAGCCGATTTCATGACCGCTACCGAAATCTACCTCAGTCTGATGGATGGTGTGGCTGCCGAAGTTGCCATTGAAAAGGCGCGTGATGCCGGTGCGTCGGAAGCCGATGTTTCGATCAGCTTGGGGCGCGCCTTGATGCTGCAGGGCAAATTTGATGAGGCTGAGAATATTCTCAAAAACACCGAATTTGAGGGCGAGGACAAGTTTCAGGCCTTCCTGCTGCGGGGTGACATTTCCGAACAAAAGGGAAAATCCGAGGAAGCGGTCGAGTTTTATGAAGCTGCTGCCAAGGAGCGCCCGGAAGACTTCCGTGGTCATCTGGGGTTGGCGCTATTGTACCTGAATAACGGGCAACTTGATATCGCCAAGGGTTATGCGGACACGGCAGCGTCGCTCATAGAGGCAGACCCGATTGTCAGCTATGTCGAAGGTGCAATAGCCCGGTATCAGGGGCGCACTGAAGAAGCCAAGGCCCACCTCCTGAAAGCGACAGAGCTTCACAAACGGAATATGCTCGCCTATTTCGAGCTTATTGGCCTCTACATCGAGGGCGGTGAGATGGATGCGGCGCAAAAGCAGCTCGATGCTGTTTATGCGATTGCGCCCAATAGTCCGATGGCACAATACTACAGCGCGCTCATGCTCGCGATTGAAGGCAAGCCGAAAGAGGCAGAATATCTACTGCTGCGCACCGGTGATTTCACACGGACGTTTCCGCCTGCTGCGCGGACGTATGGCCATGTTGCTTTTGAGCTCGGTAAATATTCAACTGCCCAGCCTTATCTTGAACGCTCCCTGCAGCGCGCGCCGGCAGATCGCCCTACGCGTCTGATGCTGGTTGAGTGTTTGACCCGCCGCGGTCAGCCCGCCAGGGCGCTTCTATATCTAGAGCCCCTGATCGGTGAAGACAGCACAGACGTTGAGGCCATGTTGCAGGCGGCCGCAGCCTATGGTGCGCAAGGAAAGTTGGAGCAAACACGGGCGTTTATTGAGCGGGCAAACCGCGTGGCGCGGGCTGATGCCAACACAGATCCGCAGGTCATTCAGCAGCTTGGCCAGCGGCTTGCGCTTTCCCACTTTATCAGTGGTGAGGAAGACAAGGCGATTTCCGAGTTGCAGGCGCTCTACTCCGAAGGTGGTGGTGATATCGAGAGCCTCGCGCTGCTTGCCAACATGCAAATGGAAAACGGCGACTTGGATGGTGCAGTTGTGACGGCGGAACGCGTTGTTGCCATTGATTCCAACAATCCGGTTGCACATAACCTTCTCGGCGCCATTGAATACCGCAAGCGCAACCTTGATGGGGCGATTGAGCACTATAACAAAGCTATCGAGGCTAATGGAGACTACCAGTCCGCGCTCAAGAACCGTGGTCTGGCGTTCCTCACATCCGGTAAGTTTGAACAGGCGCGCGATGACTTCAACGCTGTGCTGAGTAAAGGAGCGGAAGACGCTCAGGTTCATGCGATGCTAGGCCGCGCATACCTTGAACTCGGGAATGGCAATGATGCCGCCACCCATTTGAAGCAGGCGGAGGCGATTATTCCGGAATCAGCGATCATCGCGACCGACCTCGCCGAGGCTATGGCCCTCTCGGGCTTCAAATCCTCCGCCATCACGCAAGCAAAGAAAGCCAGGAAGCTGGGTGAGCGGGATCGCAATCTGGTCCTATACCTCGACGATCTCATCGCAAAATGGGAAAAGGAAGAGGCTCTCGCAAAAATTGAGGCAGAGGCCGAGCGTGAAAAGCGCCGCGCAGAAGCTGCCAAAAAGCGCGAGGCTGAAGAAAAGGCCCGTCAGGCGATCATCGACGACGGGAGCCTCAAGGACGAGGAAGAGAAACCAGAGGACAAGCCCAAGCGCTAGACCTCTGTGACAATACGTTTTAAGAAAGGGCACCTTGATGGTGCCCTTTTAGTTTCGGCATGGTTCTTTGCCGTGCATCTGGTTTAGCGGAGCATTTATGCCGGTTCTTTTTTTGGTGATTTTTGTGGTGATGGGCAGTTTTGCCCTGCTGTTGCCGTCCATCATGTTCGTGCTTCAGAACATGGGTGCCAGTGAAGCAATGGCGACACCCATTCTGGCAAGTTACGGCTTCGCGCAGTTTCTTTCCGGCCCAATATGGGGTCGACTGTCGGACCGGGTGGGCCGCAAGCCCGTCCTGGTCGGTAGCCTTGTGCTGGCGTCGCTTGCTTATGCATTCATCGCATTAGGCGCAGACAGTGTGCTCAAGCTACATCTGGGGCTGGTGTTTACCGGGCTTTGTGCCGGCAACTCCGCTGTACTTTATGCCGCTGTGACGGATCTAACCGGTCAGGAGGGCAGGGCCAAAGGCATGGGCATCATTGGCGCAGGTATTGGCCTCGCGTTCACGGTTGGGCCTGCAATTGGCGCAGTGCTAGGTGGCCGTAGCGCTGACGTGGCCACCATAGCTGCACCAGCACAGCTTTCGATGGTTGCATGTCTCATTGGCGCATTGGCGGTTTTTGTTTTGTTCAAGGAGAGCATGGGGCGTGACAGCGTGCCCGCGACCAAGGGTGTCGGCCGTATTCAGGCCATGTTCCAGGTCGCCCGGCAGCCGCTTCTTCTGCAGCTTAGTTTTGTCATGTGTTTTTTCACCTTCGGCCTTGCGATGATGGAATCCATCATGTCGTACCTGATGAATGACAAACACGGCTGGGGGCCGCGCGACCTCGGCATCATGTTTGCCTATTTTGGTCTCATACTCATTGTGGTGCAGGGCGGTCTTGTTGGGCGGCTTACCACCCGTTTCGGCGAAATGGTGCTGGCGAAAACAGGTATTGTCTTCATGGCCATCGGCCTTGGCGCCATCGCCTACTCGCCTATTTCGGCCGGGGTGTTTTTCGGTCTGACGTTCGTGAGCGTAGGAACCGCCATTTTCAATACATCGGTGCTTTCGATCGCATCGAAGGGTAGCGAAAGCACGGAACGCGGCCTCGTGATGGGGGTGTTCCAGAGCATGCAGGCCTTGGGGCGTTCTATCGGTCCCATCCTGACAGGGCTGCTCTACGGTGTGTTCCACGAACTTCCCTTTGTGGTCAGTATCGCCATCATGGCCGCGCTCGTTATCTGGATTACAGCTATCTTCACGCTGATGCGCCGCGCGGAAACGCCAGCCTGACGGCTTGGGTTTGGTTGCCAACACAATTTAAGAATGCCCGCTTGAACCGGAGGGCGAGTTCTGGCAGCATGGGTTCAAATGTGATCACATTCTTGGGGAGCTTCAAATGAAACCGGTTTTTCTGGCAACAACCGCTGTGGCCTGCCTGCTTTCTGCCTGTGCAGAGAAGCCAAGCACGCCAACAGCTGACCTCGTGCTGTCCGGCGGGCAGATTTATACCGTCGATTCTGCATCCAGCGTTGTTTCTGCTGTGGCGGTTGCGGGCGGCAAAATCGTTTATGTCGGCGATGATGCCGGGGCCAAAGCCTATATTGGTGATACGACGCAGGTCGTGGAGCTTGATGGTCGCACTGTCTTCCCGGGCTTTACCGACAGCCATGCACACTTGCCTGATGGTGGCGGTACGCTGCTAGGTCTTGGCCTTGGCGGCATTGGAACGGCAGAGGAAGTGCTTGCCGCCGTCAAATCATATGCTGACGCCCATCCGGAGCTTCCAGTAATCGTTGGCTCTGGCTGGGAACTTAGCCTGTTCGCAGAAGCCAATCCGTCGAAGGAGCTTCTGGACGACATCGTGCCTGACCGGCCGGTGTTCCTTTCGGCCGCAGACGGCCATAACGGCTGGGCTAACAGCGCGATGCTTGAACTTGCTGGCATTGACGAAAATACCGCAGACCCTGAAAACGGCCGTATCGAGCACGGCGAAGACGGCAAACCTTCGGGCACCCTGCGTGAGTCTGCAATGGGCCTGCTTGTGCCTTTCCTGCCGGTTTCAGGCCTTGATGACGTGCTGGCATACCTTGATGCGGGTATCAATTACCAGCTGTCCCACGGCATCACGGCAAGTATTGATGCCGCGATCATGGATGACATGCTGGAGGAAGCGTATCTCAAAGCGTCTGAACGCGCTGACCTGCCTCAGCGGGTGCGTGTGTCACTGCTGGCTGCCGATGAGATGGTGACGTCCAAGGTAACGCTTGAGAATGTGGATAAGACGGTCGCCAAGGTCGCGAAGCGCCGTGAGGCTTACCGCGCGCGTAGCAAGGGCCGCGTGAACGCAGAAGCCGTGAAGGTATTTGTGGACGGCGTGGCGGAGAACCACACCGCCGCGATGCTCAAGCCCTATGTTGGCGCACCACTTGGCGACGCGCATCGCGGTGAAACAAACCTGACGCCTGAAGCGCTGGCAGCCTACGCGACAAAGCTGGATGCTGAGGGCTTCCAGGTTCATATGCATGCGATTGGCGACAGGGCGGTGCGTGTGGCGCTTGACGCCGCTGAAGCTGCAAAAACGGCCAATGGCGACACGGGCAACCGCCACCACATCGCCCATCTCGAGATCGTACAGCCGGAAGATATCAAGCGCTTCCCGGAGCTGGGTGTGACCGCCAATATGCAGACCCTGTGGCATTTCCGCGATGCCTATATCACCGATCTTACGGAGCCTTTCCTTGAGAAAGACGTGCAGCGCTGGCTCTATCCGGCGAAAAGCTTCAAGGACGCTGGCGCGCGTATTGTTTGGGGTAGCGATTGGCCGGTTTCGACAAGTGACCCGTTTGATTCCATGGAAGTCGCTGTGCTGCGCCGTGACCCACATGCGGATGGTGGGGAAACCTGGCTGCCGGAAGAGGCGCTGAGCGTGGATGACATGGTCCGTGCGCTCACCATCGAGGGTGCTTACCTGATGGGGCAGGAGGACATGCGTGGTTCACTCGAAGTGGGCAAGCAGGCTGATTTCATCATCCTTGACGCCGACCCCTACAAGGTTGAGCCCGCTGACATCAGCGAAATTTCGGTGACGGCGACTTATATTGACGGTGAAAAAGTCTATTCGCTGGCGAAATGACCCGCACAAAACAAAAGGGCGCATCACGGTGCGCCCTTTTTGCGTTCATCAGTCAGGATCGCTTAAATGTCGTCAGGGCCGACGTCCAGCTTCTCTTCGGTGAAGGCATTGAGCCCGATGATGGTGTAGGTATCTTTCACACCCGGGGCCGTTTGTACCGTTTTCGTAATGAAGCGGCCGATTTCCTGCTCCGACGACAGCTGGAATTGCGCCAGCAGGTCATAGTTGCCTGAGGTGGAATAGACGCTACGGACTTCGGGCACCGTGTCAGCAAGGTGGGCCGCGACATCGTAGGTACGCCCCAGTTCACATTTGATCATGACAAAAACGGTTTTCATTCAATGACTTCCTGTCTGGTGGGCCATAGGGTGCTGCAATCCTGCATGCCCGCTTGTATCCAATTGTTGCTGGCTTGTGAAGCCCGGATACGGCACCATGGCTGAAAAGCACATGAAAGTCGCAAGCGGCTGTGCAATATGTGTGTCGGGAGTGTGCATGATGTGCGCGGGATTTGTGCGGCACATGTGCAAATTACGAGGTTTGTGATCACAGGCCTTTGGGGAGGGAATATATGTATGATGTAGTGATTGTGGGCGGTGGGCATAATGGCCTGACCTGTGCGTTTTATCTCGCCAAAGCGGGGTTGAAGCCACTGGTGCTTGAGAAGCGCTCTGTGGTCGGCGGCGCTGCCGTGACGGAGGAATTCCATCCGGGTTTCCGTAACTCGAGTGCATCCTACACCGTCAGTCTCCTCAACCCAAAAATCATCAAGGATATGGAGCTTGCGCGGCACGGACTGAAGGTGGTTGAGCGCGCGGCGTCGAACTTCTTCCCATTAGATGACAAGAATTACCTAATGTTCCCGTCCGACGGTGCGGCAAAACGGCGGGAGTTTGCCAAGTTTTCCGAGAAGGACGCCCAAGCGCTTGAGCGCTATGAGGACGATATTGAAGCCGTAGCTGATGAATTGCGCGCGCTGCTGCTGAAATCCCCGCCGAACGCAGCCGGTGGTATGCGAGACCTGATGCAAGCTGCGTCCCTCGGGCTCCGCACACTCAAACAACCCATTGAGGCGCAGCGGCTTTTCCTTGATATGGCGACCCAGTCCTGCGCCGACATGCTGGACCGCTATTTTGAGAGTGACGTGATCAAGGCCGCCTACGCGTTTGACGGTATCGTTGGGGCGTTCACCAGCCCGCGCGCGCTGGGTACTGCTTATGTGCTGTTGCACCACTGTTTTGGCGAGGTGAACGGCAAAAAAGGCGCATGGGGACACGCCATTGGCGGCATGGGGGCGATTACGCAGGCAATGCTCAAGGCTGCGAGCGAAGCTGGCGCCGAAGTACGGACAGACTGCGAAGTTGCGGAAGTGCTGACGGGGCCCAAGGGCGCGTGCGGTGTCCGCCTCGCCGACGGCACCGTCATTGACGCGCGTGCCGTGGCGGCCGGCGTGGCGCCCAAGCTGCTGTTCTCCAAGCTGGTGGATGAAAGCCTGGTGCCTGAGGATTTCTCCAAACGCATCAAAGGACTTACGAGCGGCTCGGGCACCTTCCGCATGAATGTGGCGCTCAAGGAACTGCCGCAGTTCACCTGCCTGCCGTCTGATGGCGTGGCACCACACCATTCATCGGGTATCGTCATCGGCCCATCCATCGAATACCTCGAGACAGCCTACCTAGACGCCAAGCGCGACGGCTGGTCAAAGAACCCGATTGTGGAGATGCTGATCCCCAGTACCCTTGACGATAGCCTCGCACCTGAAGGGCAGCATGTTGCAAGCTTGTTCTGCCAGCATTTTGCGCCGCACCTGCCGGATGGCAAAAGCTGGGACGATGTGCGCGAGGAGGCTGCGGACTGTATTATCGATACGGTCAATAAATATGCGCCCAACTTCAAGGACAGCATCATTGCGCGGCAAATCCATAGCCCCTTGGACCTCGAACGTAAGTTCGGCCTTGTGGACGGGGATATTTTCCATGGGCAATTGACACCAAACCAGCTTTTCAGTGCGCGGCCAGTGCTTGGGCACGCTGATCACCGTATGCCGCTCAAGGGGCTTTATCTTTGCGGTTCAGGCGCGCACCCGGGTGGTGGTGTGACAGGGGGGCCGGGTCACAACGCTGCAGCAATTATTTTGCAGGACATCAAAAAGCGGTAATTTAATACCGTTATAAAGCGATAATTTAATACCGTTATACGGGCGTTGTTAAATGTCGCTTAACCGGTTCGCTGTAGCGTCAACAACAAGGGTGCAGAGGATAAATCGTTAACCTTTGTACCCTATAGCTGTTTTCCCGCGAAGCCCGTACCAAACCGGGCAAGCTCTAACGTCCGTTCCGAACCTGGTAAGGGGTATATACATGGAATATCGCATCGAATCCCGCGACGATAACACCGCGAAAGTTGTGTTCAGCGGCGATATTACTTTTTCTGAAAACGTAGCTTTCCGCCAACTGCTGAAAGATCTGTCGGCCAAAAACCCGAAGGCGTGTGTTTTTGATCTCTCCAACGTCAGCATGGTTGATTCTGCTGGCCTTGGCATGTTCCTGATCGCCCGCGACCAAGCGGAAACTGGCGGCTGGCGCCTCAGTGTGAAGGGTGCAAGCGGTCACGTGGCTGCGATGCTCAAGCTTACCAAACTCTCTGACCTTCTCGAAGGTTAAGCACGCGGAGACCAAACCCGTACAGGCAGGAATTTTATGACAGATATCGAGAAGGCAGGGACCAAGGAGCCCGGTCGTGCGGCGGCAGTAGCCGATGAAGTCAGTGCAGCCAAAATTCTCGTCGTCGATGATATGCCGCTCATGCGCGCCATGATCGGAACCTGCCTAAAACGGGGTGGTTTCACCAATATCTCCTTTGCGGAAGACGGGCAGGAAGCACTGGACAGGGTCGCGGCAGACATGCCGGACCTTCTGGTGCTTGACCTGAATATGCCCAAGGTCTCCGGCTATGACGTCTGCCGTGCCCTGCGCTCGAAGCCCGAAACCTTGGCTCTTCCTATCCTGGTACAGTCCGCGTCAGAGACAGCGGAGGAGCGTGTCGAGGTTTTTGCAGCCGGCGCGACCGATTTTGTATCGAAACCCATCAACCAGCCAGAATTGCTCGCGCGTGCCCGCATGCACCTTGAGAACAAGTTCCTGATCAACAGCCTCAGCAACTTCCACAGCCGCATTCAGGCAGAGCTTACCATGGCGCGGGAAATGCAGCATTCACTGCTACCGGCGCAGGATTATGTGGACGAGCTGGAGCGCCAGAGCGGCAGCACGATTGAGGCCTTCTATAAGGCATCCTTTGAGCTTGGCGGTGACCTGTGGGGCTGTTGGCCGATTGGCGACCAGAAAATGGGTGTCTATGTGCTCGATATCTCCGGTCATGGGGTGAGTGCGGCGCTCAATACCTTCCGGGTTCACGCCACCATGGCACGGTTTGAGGCTTACCGGGAGGATCCGGCCGAGTTTCTGACCATGCTGAATTCAGCGCTGCAGCCTGCATTCCCACTCGGTCAGTTTGCGACCATGTTTTATGGTGTTATCGACTTCAGCACTGGCGATATGACCTATGCGGGTGCGGGTGCGCCGCGCCCCATGGTGCTTGACGCGAACGGTGGTGTGCGCCTCCTCGACAGTTCAGGGCTGCCTGTGGGCATTATCAGGGCACCCAAATATGAGAACCGTACAGACCGGCTTGACGAAGGCGAAAGCCTGTTCTGCTATTCCGATGTGCTGACGGAAGCAACAGGGCCCGACGGTGATTTCCTGAGTGAAGATGGCTTCGTGAAATTTGTGTCCGATTGCGAGCTTGAAGGTGCACGTGTGACACTCGTGGAACGCCTGCTGGAGCAGTTCTACATACGGGTGCCTGGCGCATTGCCTGATGATCTGACCGCAGTAGCAATCCACCGTGCGCCGGACTATGCGGCCCTTGGCGATGATACGAGCAGCGGCAAATACGTGTTCAAGACGCGCCGGGAAGCTAAAAAAGTCGCCACACGCCTTGCTGCCATCAGCCATGAACCTGTCGGGATTGCCATCGGACTGATGGAGCTGTTTGTCAACGCGATTGAGCACGGTTGCCTTGGTATCGGGCACAAAGAAAAAGGCCAGCTACTTGAAACGGGTGGTCTGAACGATGAAATCCATCGCCGCCGCAAACTCAAAGAATATGCGAAGAATGAAGTTGTCGTCGAATTTGAACGCACAGACAGCACACTCGAGATTGTGGTCAGGGACCCGGGTAAGGGGTTCCTTTATCAGGAATTCCTTTCAGACGACGAGGGCCATGAGAAGAAGCACGGACGCGGCATCTTCATGGCCAAAAACTGCTTTGATGAGTTGCACTATCGTGGCTGCGGCAACGAAGTGCGTGTCCTCCACCGTTTCCCGGAATAGCACTGTTCCTATGCCAGAAGGGTAGGCCATCCTCTCATATCGATCTTCTGTTTTGCAGCGGCGCAGACATCAAGCGCATGATGCAGTGCACCTGTGTCGAGGCTCGCGTTTAGTGTGAAGCGCAGCAGCATGCGGTTCTCAGGTGTCGCCGGCGGGCAGAAGACTGAACCCAGCAATCCGTGTTCGTCAAGAAAGCGCCGGAAGGTGACTGTGTTTTCCAGTGTCCCGGTGACGATGGAGATAATCTGGCTGTCGCTCTCGCATACATCATACCCAAGCGCCAAAAGGCCGGTACGCAGGAAGCGGTGATTGGCATGCAGCTGTTCCGCCCGCCATGGCTCCGCCGCGATAATATCAAGCGCCGCATTAAAGCCTGCCACTTCATACCCGAGCACCGATGTGCTGAAGATCATCGGGCGGGCTTCATAGCGCAGATATTCCATATTGCGCGCTGACCCCACAACCACGCCGCCCCGCGCCGCCATGGCCTTCGATAGCCCGATGGTGCGGAAATGAATACGGTCGGCGAGATCAAGGTCAACGGCAATGCCGCCGCCATGCTTGCCGTGGCATCCAAAGGAGTGCGTTTCATCCACAATGATGGCACAACCTCCGGTCTCCGCCGCGTCCACAAAATCGCCAAGCGGGCACAGATTGCCGTTGGTGCTATAGAGGCTATCCACAATCACAAGGCCGGGACCATAGCGATCAATCTTGCGCTTCAGGTCCTCGACATTATTGTGCCGGAAAGGGCGTGCTCGCGCACGGGCGCAGAGAATACCTTCCCAGAGCGACGCATGCGCCATGATATCGATATATACAGGAGTGTCTGGTTTCGCGAACGCCTGGACCACGCTTGTGTTGGCATTGTAGCCGGACATCATTAACACGGCGTCTTCGGCGCCCGTGACTGCTGCTATGCGCCGTTCAAAGCCCCGGTGCAGATCTTCGCGCGCGTGCGAGAAAACGCGTGAGATTGCATCACCGTGGCCTGCTGCCAGCAGCACCTCAGCTTTAGCGCGGGCGATGCGCTCATCAGTTGCAATTGAAAGATAGTCGTTTGAACGCATGTGCACGGCGTTCATTGGTGCCGGCGAGTTTGTGAGCGTCGCGCGTCCCCAGTGTTTCTCATAAGGGTCAGTCAACTCCTCGTCCGTTATGGAGGTAATAAAGGGCGGATCGATTGCATTCATGCATTCACTGGTGTTTTTTATGCTAACTATGGTAGAGTTGGCCATGGGAAGATCCTTTGCTGCTATTCGGTGGTGTTTTGGCCGCGCCACAGCGTCGGCTACGAATAAGAGTAGCAAAAAGTACAATTTATAAACGAATTATATGGTAATGCGCATGGCTGGTGTGCTGGGGAAATTCAGGAACAACTTTGACTTAACGCGCGCCAAGGTGCGGGCGGGGGCGCTCCTCGGTATCCTCGGCTTTCCTGCCTACTATCTGATCTGGCATGATATTTACCCACAAACGTATGAGAACGCCGCGCTCAGGGCGCTCTGTGTTGGTGTGTTGGTTATCTGGCTGGTGGCGGATCGGTTCTGTAGCGATCTTTCTGCATTTTTTCAGACGCTGACCTATGCTGCGCTGGTGATTTGCCTGCCATTTTTCTTTGGTTTCATGTTTCTCGCGAACGACGGTTCTGCAGTTTGGTTGGGTTCGCTTATCTGCGGCATGCTCTATCTCGCGGTCGCGGTTGAAATCGCGAATTTCTTTTGCATGTTCCTGATGGGCAGCGCGGTCGCGGTGCTCGTGTTTTTCGGTGTCGGAGACACGGTGCCGGACTATTACGCACTCGCAGAATCGCTGCCGGTGGTGCTTTTTGCCCTTGGCGGCGGGCTTGTGCTCAAGTTCGCGGAAGAGTGGACCATTCAAGCGAACCAGCGCAAAGCGGTGGCGCTTGCGGGCTCAATCGCACATGAGTTGCGCACACCGCTTCTCGGCATCCGGTTGGAACTGGAGAATTTCTCTGGCCTGAGTGACGCAAAAAATTCCGACGAGATCGCCGAAACACTGGCGCACTGCAATTTAAGTTCACGACGACTGAGCAGGCACGTGCAGAAGGCCTCTCATATCGTTGATTGCCTGCTGCTCAATGTGCGTGAGGAGAACTTCGACAGGAGTGGTTTTTCGCACCACTCCATGCGCAGGGTGCTCGTAGACGTCATGTCGCGCTACCCGATGAGCGAAAGCGAGCGCGGTCTTATCAAGGTGCGTGCAGATGAGGACTTCACCTTCTGGGGTGATGACCTCCTGATGGCGCATGTGCTGATGAACCTGCTGAAGAATGCGTTTTCAGCCGTCGCCGCGGCTGAGAAGGGTGATGTGGAGATATACCTGACGCAAGAGCAGGGGCGGAACGCCATGTGCGTGCGCGATACGGGCAAGGGCCTGCGCGCCGACGCGCGGTCCAAGATATTTGAACGTTTCTACTCGGAAACCAGCGGCGGCGCTGGTTTGGGGCTTGCCTTTTGCCGGCGGGTGGTCGACAGTTTTGGCGGGGCTGTGGAATGCTATTCTGAGGCAGGCAAGTTTACCGAGTTCCGCGTTCTGTTACCTGCTGGAGAGGGATAATGGTGGGGTCGTATCACCCAGAAATTCCGGTTTACCATCCGTGTACCGCGCTACTTCTTGATGATGATGAAGATTTTCTGGCCTCGCTGAAGGCCGTTCTCGGCCGCGATGCTGCGGTGCTTGGATATTCTTCCCCAGGCTGCGCGCTCAAATGCCTCGCACGTGCCCAGGCAATCGCGGAAGATACCTTTGACGTGTTCGAACGCTACAGCGCACATGCGGAAGGGGCGGGTGCTGAGGTAGGCGACCACCTGCTGCTGCTGAAATCCTCCCGCCTGCGCCGGCTTGCAACTTCGAGCAGCCGCTTTGAGATGATCTCGGTTGTCATTGTCGATCAGGTGATGCCTGCTACCAGCGGGCTCGAATTCTGCGCCAGCATCGCGGACATGGGCGTGAAAACCATTTTGCTGACCGGGCAGATGAGTGACGAGGCAACCATTCGCGCCTTCAATGAAGGGCTGATCGACCGCTTCGTCTCCAAAAACGACCCGGATGCGCTCAAGAAAATCAAATCGATGATGGCCGAATTGCACCGCGATTATATGGCCGACAAGCTCGAGCCGCTCACCAAAGCGTTGCGGGCGTCTGGCAATCATAGCCTTGACCGTTTTGACACCGTGGAGCTGATGCACAGCATCCATGCCATGTTCCCTTATAGCGAATATTATTATCTGCCGAATTCCCGCGGTTTCCTGCTGCGCGATATCGAGGGTCGGGAGCAGTTTTGCTTGATTGGCAGCGTGCGTGAGCAAGCTGAGATGGCCGATGTCGTGGAAGACATGCTCGGGCCATGTGACGAGGCGGAGGGCCTGCGCCGTGGCAATCTGATTGCGTGGGACTTCTTTGATGATTTTGGCGACGCGGAACCATGGCATGACCGCCTCGATGACCTGGTGTTCCCGTGCCGTACGGTGGGGGATCTGGCATGGGCGCTGATCCCCGCTGAGCGGCTTCCCTACCGGGTGGGCTTGTCAGACCCGTCCTGGGCATCATACCGGGCCCGCATGCAGGCAAAGCCCATCAACTGGGTTGGCGGCAGCGCGGCCTGAGCCGCGCAACACGCAAATTCCTATTATTCGGCAGCCGCCGCATGGAAGCGGCCCGCAAAAGCTTCCGACTGTTCCATCAGCATATCACCAAGGAAATCATACATCGCGCGGATACGCGCACTGCGCCGCAGTTCCGCGTGACTGACAAGCCAGATGTCAGTGCTGAAGACCACAAGGTCGTCAAACAGGCGCACGAGGTCAGGTTTGTCCTTCGCCATAACGCAGCTATAGGCGCCGATGCCGAACCCGCTTTCAACCGCTGTTGCAAGTGCCATCATGCTGTTGGAACGGAAAGTGGCCGAGCGGGCAAGGGAGTAGACCTTGCGTGGGTCGGTTTTGGTATGCGTGAGGATTTCATCATGTGGCAGGATGAAATTGTGTTCCTTCAGGTCTTTCAGCGCGTCAGGCACGCCGCGCGCCTCAAGGTACGACCGACTGGCATAATAGCCATAGTTCATGGTGACGGTGCGTCGTGCCACAAGGTCATTCTGCACTGGCCGAAACATGCGGAGCGCGATATCAGCCTCACGCCGCAACAGGTCTGAGACCGCGTTGTCCACTTTTACGTCCACGGTGATGCCGGGGTACTGTTCGATAAAGGGGCCGAGTTGCTCCACGAGCCAGATGGCGCCAATCGCTTCAATACAGGAAATCATCACCGAGCCCGAGAGGCTGCTGTCGTGACCAGTCACCAGTCGTTCGATCGCGTGCACATCATCTTGCATGTGGCGCGCGTGGTGGCGCATCTGCTCACCAAGCAAGGTCATTTCAAGCCCCGCACGTGTGCGCGCGAACAGCTCCGCCCCAATGTTCTCCTCAAGCGCCGTTAGGCGGCGGGAGAGGGTGGGCTGGCTGACATTCAGTTTACGCGCAGCCGCCGAAAGCGAGCCATGTTCTGCCATGGCCAGAAAATATTTAAGGTCTTCCCAATCGAGCATTGCATCATCCTTCCCTGTGCGATGTGGCTGCCCTGTCACGTCACCTATATGGCAATTCAAATATGAATATCAACGCTGCAGAAATTGTCAATTACCATCCATGTTCGTATTACCATATTAGCCTCGTTGGCAGCGATATGCTGCGGACCCATCGGGCC
Organism: Kordiimonas gwangyangensis DSM 19435 = JCM 12864; assembly: GCF_000375545.1. GTDB lineage: Bacteria > Pseudomonadota > Alphaproteobacteria > Sphingomonadales > Kordiimonadaceae > Kordiimonas > Kordiimonas gwangyangensis. Next base: position 556,914 of record NZ_AQXF01000002.1, on the reverse strand, counting down.
TGAAGCCCCAATGCGAGGAGACAAAAGATGTTTGGTTTTTCAAAGAATGCGGTACTGGCCGCAACAGTAGCAGTAATGAGTTTTGGTGGTGGTGCGTCCGCGCAGTCGGTCAAGACAATCTATGTCGGGCAGGATGTGAATATTGAGCGCGGTATGTCCGCCCTGCGCTCCGGCGACCTTGATGGGGCACTCAAGCACCTGCGCCGCGCGGCCCGTGGTGATATCGGTGCTGAGCGCCTTGTTCCAGTCCTGAGCAATATCTGCGCGATTGAATACGCCCGCGGCGAACTTGATGCGGCAGAGGAAGCTTGTGACCGCGCGATCAACGAGGATCGTTCCTTCTGGCGCGCGTATGTGAACCGTGGCAACGTGCACAAGGCGCGCGGCGACTACGCGGCGGCAAAGGCCGACTATGAGCATGCTGCAGGTATTGACCGCAATGACCTGTCGGTGCAGGCGCTGGCAAGCCTGGAGGCCTATGCCGACAAATTGGTGGCCGAAGCCAAGTAACGTCTATCAGTAAAGACGATGCGAGGAAGAAAGACTGGGTCGCCCGCGTGGGCGGCCCGCTTTTATTGGCCGGTAGGGAAGCCGCCAGCTGCTGCTACCATTGCTGGGGCAGGGCGACCGAGAATGTCTTCAATCCAGTGCGAAAGGGCTATGGCCTTCTCGAGATCCACACCTGTCGCTACGTCAGAACGGTCAAGCATGTATATCAGGTCTTCGGTGCCGATGTTACCAGTTGCACGCGGCGCGAACGGGCAGCCACCAAGGCCGGCGATGGAACTATCGAGCACATCAACACCCGCTTCATAAGCCGCCCACGCGTTGGCGATGCCGGTGTTGCGCGTGTTATGGAAGTGCGCACGCCAGGTGATATGGGGCAACGCTTCCTTAAGCTGTGTCATCAGCCGCGTAACCCTGTAGGGTGCTGCGACGCCGATAGTATCAGCGATGGCAATCTCCCGCGGTTCGGCTTCAGCGAGGGATTTGGCCATGTCGATGACAACATCCTCGCTCACTTCACCTTCAAAAGGGCAGCCGAATGCTGTTGAGATGGTGACCTGTGCCTTGATGCCGTCACGCTTGGCGAGCTTGATGATCTCTTTGGAGACTTCAACGGATTCGTCCCGCGTCTGACCCTGGTTCTTCTCGCCGAAAGTGTTGGACGCCGTGGCTACGCAGCCGACCTCATCAACGCCGCGTTTGTTGCCGGCGCGGGTCTCGAGCGCGCGCAGGTAGCCGCGTTTGTTGAGCACGAGGCCGACATATTCCACATCCTTGATGTCTGGCAGGCCCGCAATCACCGCTTCGGCGTCCGCCATTTGAGGTACGAGTTTGGGGTGTACAAAACTTGCGACTTCAAGGCGCTTGAGGCCCGCGTCCATCGCGCGGGTGATGAGGGTGAGCTTCTGTTCAGTCGAGAAATGAACTTTCTCATTTTGCAGACCATCACGGGCGCCGACTTCGACAATTTCAACAGTGCGATTTTCTGCCCGGTGTTCAGCCATGATCTTCCCTCATCTTTGACATGCCTCCTAGATAGCCATGTTGCAGTGCAATATCAACCTGCGAGGCGGGGCCCGCCAGTCTATATTTTACGACTCGTGCCATTACATTTCCTAATGAAATGCAGACACGGGCAGGAAATCATGAATTTGCTGTTCTTATATATTTCAAACTCTTACGTGGCTGTTTTCAAAATCTTGTTCCGCTTTTTGCAATTCCACGTCGGTTTGATACGCTTGTAGCTGTCCGCTTGAAAAAGCACACCCATGCCTGCGCCCGGTTGAGTGGTGGAACAGTGTTCCGCCAGCCATGAAATGCAACCAAGGGACGGAGGTAAAGATGACCAGTGGCACACAGACAAGCCCGCGGGTGGTAGCGCTCGTGGGCCCCTATTCGAGCGGAAAAACCACGCTCCTTGAAAATATTCTTTTTATGACAAACACAACCCGCCGCCGCACGAATGGTGAGCGGGTTTTTGCTGACGACAGCATTGAAGCAAAGATGCTGTCGATGGGTGTTGATATCAATGTGGCGGAGGCTGAATACCTCGGTGACCGCTATATCTTTGTGGATTGTCCGGGCTCGATTGAGCTCTTGCAGGAAATGCGCAACGCCGTTCACGCGGTTGATGTGGCTGTGGTGGTGGCAGAGCCTGAGCCGGACAAGATACAGGCGTTAAGCCCGCTCCTGCATGAACTTGAAGCCGACGACATCCCCCACCTGTTGTTCATCAACAAGATTGACCACAGCAATGTGCATATCCGTGACCTTGCGGCCGCGCTTGATGAGGTGAGCGCGCTGCCGTGCGTGCTCAGGCATGTGCCGATCAGGGACGAGGGGCAGATCAGCGGTTTTGTCGACCTCGCGTCACGCCGCGCGTACCGCTACGGCACCGATGGCAGCCGCGAGATCACCAAAACAGCGGACAGTTTTGTCGAGCAGGTCAAGGATGACCGGTTCGAGATGATGGAGCGCCTCGCCGATTTCCACGACGACCTGATGGAAGAACTACTTGATGACATCGACCCGTCTTCTGAGGAGATATTCCATGACCTGGCGACGGACCTGCGCGCGGGCAATATCATGCCCGTGCTGATGGGAAGTGCGCTCAATTCATATGGCATCCGGCGGCTGATGAAGGCGCTTCGCCATGAAATGCCGGACTTCGGCATGGCTGCAGAACGCATGATGCCAACAAAAGCAGGTGACGCAGCCGCCTATATCCTCAAAACCAAATATGTGCCGCATATGGGCAAACTGTCATTCGCGCGTGTCATCAAGGGCGGCCTGTCGGATGGCACCTCGGTGGGCGACGCGCGCATCAGTGGTCTTTTCAGCATCAATGGTCCTGAGCTCAAAAAATGCACGAAGGCACAGGCGGGTGATCTGGTAGCGATAGCCCGGCTTGAAGGGGCGGGCACCGGTGACACCATCGGCGGCACGGGCGCACCGCGGCCTGAGCGCTTGCCTGCGGTATATGCCCAATCGATTGAGGTGCCGGACCGTAAGGACGAAGCCAAACTTTCTGAAGCACTCACCAAGCTTCTGGAGGAAGACCCGTCATTTGAGGTGGAGCACCGCGAGGACACCGGGCAGTTGCTGCTGTGGGGGCAGGGTGAAATCCACATGCGCACCGCACGCTCAAGGCTCACAGACAAATACGGGGTCAATGTACGCTTCTCCTTCCCGCGTATTCCCTACAAGGAGACCATTCGCAAGGCCCGAATACAGCATTCGCGTTACAAGAAACAGTCCGGCGGGCACGGCCAGTTTGGTGACGTGGTGATTGAGGTGAAACCGCGTGAGCTTGGGCAGGGTTTCGAGTTTGAAGAGAAAATCCACGGTGGCTCCATACCCAAACAATATATCACCAGCGTGGAAGCCGGGGTGAAAGACTATCTGAAACAGGGTCCGCTTGGTTTCCCGGTCGTGGATGTATCTGTCACCCTGAAGGATGGTCAGGCACACAGCGTGGATAGTTCGGACATGGCGTTCAAGATGGCGGGGCGGATGGCGATGGCGGATGCGCTGCCGGGCTGCGAGCCGGTGCTGCTGGAACCCATTGAGCATGTGCGTGTGATGGCGCCGTCCCCCCATATGGCGAAAATCAATGCGATGATCACAACGCGGCGAGGGCAGATCATGGGGTTCGACGCCCGTACCGGCTGGCCAGGCTGGGACGTGATCGATGCGCAGATGCCAGCGTCCGAGATGCAGGACCTGATCATTGAGTTGCGTTCCGTCACCCAAGGCACGGGCACTTTTGAGCACAGGTTCGACCATCTCAATGAAGTCGCCGGGCGCCTCAAGGATGATGTGCTTTCTGGCCGTGTGGCCGAGCGGCGGCACTAGGCGCGGCGAACCAGTGTTTTCAGCGGTTTGAAGAAAAGGAGAAAATTTTTTGTAAGGTTTTTCCGGCATCCCGGACTGTAGGTTCTGAGAACGCAAGTTCGAGAGGAGAGACCTTTGAAAAATATAAGCCGAGTAGCGACAGCAGCCCTCGGCCTTGGACTGGCCGCCCTGAGTGCCCCGTCCAAGGCTGAAGAGGGGGCAGGGTTTGAACCCTGTTACCTTTCGGGCCTTAAGGAAAAAGTGAAGTGCACCAGTTTTGATGTACCGCTGGATTACGCAAATCCGGAAAGTGGTACCATTACCGTGCATGCCACCATTGTACCCGCCCTTTCCAGTAACCCTGCCGAAGACCCGTTTTTTGTCTTTGCCGGTGGCCCCGGCCAAGCAGCGGGTGATTATGGCATGCTGGTCCGGTTGGCGTTTGATCCCATCCGTACCAAACGCGACATTGTGCTTTTGGACCAGCGCGGTACCGGCCGCTCCTCCGGCGTGCGCTGTGACGGCGATCAACTGCCGGAAACGCTTGAAGAAATGTCGGCGATTGCTGCCCAATGCCGTGAGAATGCGCCTATGGATGTGCGCTTCATCACTATGGAAAATGTGGTGCGGGACGCCGAGGAAGTGCGGGCGCATCTGGGATATCCTGCGCTCAATCTCTGGGGTGGGTCATATGGTACGCGTACCGTGGCGCTTTACCTGCGCCGCTATCCTGAACGCGTACGCAGCATCATTGTAGATGGCGTTCTGCCGCCTGATGTCTCCCTGTTTGAAACCGCACCTGCAAGCGCTGAACGCGCCAAACATATGATCGCTGAGGACTGCGCGCAGTCCCCCGCATGCGCTGAGCGTTTCCCGAACTTCGAGGCAGATGTCGATGCCCTGATGGCGAAGGCAAAAGAAGGTGGCTTGAAGTTCGAAGGGCATGATCCCTTGAGCGGTGAACCGCTTGAGATGACCATGATGTTCGGTTTTGTCGTCGAGGCGCTGCGTGGCTCGTTTTATACGGCTGACAACACTACCTATGTACCGCTCGTCGTCGACAAGGCGATGAACGGTGACCTTGCGCCGCTCGTGGCATCTTTGTTCAGCGGTACTGCGGTGTCTGACACCATGTATCTGGGCGCGACCTATTCGCTGCTGTGCGGCGACGAAGTACCGCGGTTGAGTGATGAGCAGGCGCTCAAGGCAGCCGAAGGTAGCTTTGCAGGGGATAGCTATTATCAGTACTGGAGTGCGGGTTGCAAAGGCTGGACGTCTGAGCCGGCGATGGCCGACGCCCTGACGCCAATTTCAAGCGATGTGCCCGCACTTGTGCTCTCCGGCAACCTTGACCCGGTTACACCGCCATCAATGGGCGAGCACTTTGTGCAGGGCTTTCCGAATGGTCGTCACATCATTGTGCCGGGCACTGGCCACAACACCGGCCATATCGCTTGTATGCCAGAGGTGATGAAACAGTTTGTCGAGACCTTGGATGTAAACGCGCTGGACGAAAGTTGTTTCACCCATCTTAAACGCCTGCCGCTTGCGGTTGGTATCAATGGCAACGTGAAATAAGGGGGCGGCGATGATTGAGATTAACAATATAGCCAAGAATTTTGGTACCGTTCAGGCCGTGCGCGCTGTCAGCTTCACTGCAGAAGACGGCATGATCACGACGCTTCTGGGCGCCAATGGCTCCGGCAAGTCCACCACGCTCCGTGCGGTTGCCGGGCTCTTGAAGCCTACAAAAGGCACTGTGACCGTTGACGGCATTGACGTGACGCAAAACCCGCTTGCGGCACAAGCGCGCCTCGGTGTGTTTCCTGACCAGTTTGGCCTCTATACCCGGCTGACGACACGAGAGCATATCGGATATTTCGCTGAATTGCAGGGCCTTCGAGGCACAGAGCGCGACAAAGCGGTGGAAGAGGTCACACGTCTTCTGCACATGGAAGACATCCTTGACCGTAGGACGGAAGGCTTCAGCCAGGGCCAGCGCATGAAGGTGGCGCTTGCGGGTGCCATCGTGCACCGGCCCAAGAATATAGTGCTTGATGAACCAACACGCGGGCTTGATGTGATGAGCATCAGGCTGCTTCGCGAAATCCTGCTGGGCTTGAAGGCGGAAGGGCACTGTGTGCTGCTGTCTTCCCACGTCATGGCGGAGGTTGAGGTGCTTTCGGACCATGTGGTGATGGTAGCCGAAGGTGTGGTCTGTGCTGATGGCAGCCCGAAATCGCTCGTGGAAGCCAGCAAACAACCAAACCTTGAAGAAGCGTTTGTCGCACTCACAAACGCTGCCATCAGTACCGGAAAAACGGAAAGGAACGTGGCATGAACCGCGCAATTTTCACCATCTACCGTAAGGAAATGAAGGACATGCTGCGTGACAAACGTGCGCTCATTGCCATTGTTTCCTATGTCTTCGGTTTCCCGCTTCTGTTTGCTTTCCTCTTTTACCTGATGGCCGATGACCGCGCGGCTGATGTTAAAAGCCTGGTGGCGATTGACGGCATGAGCGAGGCGCCTGGCTTGGTCGCGTTCCTTGAGCGCGAAGGCTTTCAGGTGAACGAAGCAGAGGCCGAGGGTGTGCCAACAGGGTTGCCTGCAGGCGCAGACGCGCTCATTGTGCTGCCCGATGATTATGCTGAGCGGCTGAAGAACGGTCAGTCCGCCCGTGTCTGGCTTTATGTGGACGAGACTTCAAAAACCACGTCTGAGCGTGGTAGCAAGGTTGGCGCAGCCCTCATGGCCTATAACCAGCAGGTTGCCGGCGTGCGGCTGATTACCCGCGGTATCCCGACGGGGCTGATGTCACCGCTGCAGGTCCAAACAGCGGATATCTCCAAGGCCAGTTTCCTCAACAAGGTGATGGGCAATATGGTCATGCTGCTGTTCACGCTGGCACCCTTTGTGGTGGGCCTCAGTGTAGCGCTCGACGCCTTGGCCGGTGAACGGGAACGGCAAAGCCTTGCGTCCTTGATGGCGCTGCCCATTTCTGGTGGCACTGTCACGCTCGGTAAATGGGCAATGGTAGCAAGTTTTGGCCTGATCGGTTCGCTCGCGACCATGACGGTTAATCTGATTGCCTTGAACCTGATCCCGGCGGACATGCTGCCCTTCGCGCTCAAGGTCACGGCGCCCGGGTTGATGCTTGCTATCTTCCAGATGATCACCCTGTGCATGTTTGTCGCCAGCCTGCAGCTTGTGGTCAGCATCCACGCCAAAAGCTTCAAGGAAGGCCAGACCTACATGTCCATGATGATGATGGTGCCTGCGGTGGTGGGCTACGCCAAGATATATGGCGACAGCAAACTGCCGGAATTTGTGAACTATCTGCCGATTTTCTCGGACATGGAAAGCCTTGGCAGCATCTTCTTCTCAGGCGTGGTGGATATCGAGCTGACACTGTCTGCCATTATTGCAGGGCTTGTCGGCACAGCGCTTTGCCTTACACTGACAGTCAAACGGCTGACGAGCGAACATATGCTCGCGGACGCCTGACGATAACGCTTGGGGGCAAGGGTGGATTTCAAAGCAGTACTTTCGGACTATGGCCCGATGCTGAGCCGGATCGTGGCGTCCTATGAGGCGGATCCGGCGCAGCAGCAGGAGGTGCTGCAGGAAATCTCCCTTGCGCTCTGGCAGGCGCTGCCCAAGTTCCGCGGCGAAGGCAGCCTGAAGGCCTTCGTGGCGCGGGTGGCTCAGAACAGGGCAGTGACCCATGTGGCGAAGGCGGCCTCCTTGCCAAGGAAGGCAGAACTTGATGAGCGGCTGGCATGCGCGGCCGATGGCCCCGAAAAAAGTCTTGAGAAAGAACAGCAGCGCGCAATGCTACTGGATGCGGTGCGAACACTGCCGCTAGGGCTTCGTCAGGTGACAACATTGGCGCTTGAGGGCTTCTCACACCGTGAAATCGCCGAAGCCCTTGGAATAACTGAAAATAATGCGACAGTGCGCTTTGCCCGCGCCAAGGAAGCTCTCAAGCTTGCCATGGTTTCGGGGCCCCGCGTGCGAGGAGGCGTGTCATGAGCGACCGCAAGGACGATATGAACCCCGGCCAACCGGATTGGGATGACCTTAAAGGCTTGTGGCAGGAAAGCCCCGCCGTTGACCTTGGCAAACTTGCCCGCAATGCACGGTTGGTATGGTGGCGCATGCGTATCATTGCTGCCTTTGAGATGCTTTGCTGCATCGCCGGCGCTTTGGTTTTTGCCTATATGATCTATGACGCGGAATCCAATGCGCAGCTCGTGTTTGGGGTGTTTGGCGTGCTGTTCAGCCTTGGCGGCGGTTATGGTTGCCTTTGGGTGCGCCGCAACGCGTGGGGTGCACCAGATGATAATGCGCTTTCCCTCGTGAGGCTACAAATCAACCGGGCAGAGGCCGCGATCAAATACGTTAGTCTTAACAATTGGCTCGGGCTCGGTGCGGTTGCGATTTTCCCGCTGGCTTACTGGGTTATCCATGACGGTACGCGCGAACTGACGCCCGAACGGCTCGATAATTTCAACAAGATGGTTGTGGTCGCCGCCATTGTCATGGGCGTGTCCATCATTGGCCTGTGGCCTTACGGCAAACGCAAGAAGCGCGAGCTTGCGGAGCTGAAGGAGCTTGAGCGTCAGCTGTTGGACGAGAGCGACTGACCGCGAATAATTGCACGGATCAGTCCACGCATGGGGTGAACAGCAGCAACGAGGTCATTTGGTAACGGAAGCGGCTCACCACACAGGCTTGCCGCGAGATAATCCGCCATCATCGGACCATACTGATATCCCTTGGAGCCAAGCCCCGTGAGAATGCTGAGGCCAGCCAACAGCGGCGGTTCCCCAAGTTCACGAATGTTTGCATCCCGCCCGAGCGGTGCGTATTGCGTGCGCGCAAGTGCGGCATCAAATGCGGGTCCAGCGTAGGGCAGGTGGTCAGGCGTTGTGGCGCGAAGGCCCGCCCATGAGCCTGTGATACGGTCGCGCGGGAATTCCTGCCCCATGACGGATGTGTAGGTGGCAAGGATGCGCTCACGGTCTTCTGGCCTTGGCTGAAAATCGTCGGCGCCATAGGTATCCAACCTGTCGAAAGTTGAGCCCAAGGTCTGCTGGCCTGAAATAGCCGCAGTCAGGTACCCACCATAGGCGAGCGAGCCGTCCGATAGACTTGCTGAGCATATTTCTACTTGCCCACGGTTGGGGCGGAGTGGCGGGCAGCCAAAGGGTGCCAGCAGCCGGTCACTTTCGATACCCGCAGCGACAATGACATGGGCAAAGTCTCGGCTTTCACCTTCAGCCTGAACCCTCCAACCATCGGCATGTTTGGTGAGCGCAGTAACGTTTGCTCCGACAAGTGTGACGCCGTCCAACAAGCTCTCAAGTGCGGTGGTGGTGTCAATGCTGCCGCCACGGGGCAGGACGAGTGTGTCGTCCGCCTCGCGCAACCAGTCATCAGACCAGTCCAGATGCTTGGCAATGGCTTTCAGGCGATCCGCATCTTTTGCATTTTTGGGGTGCATGGTTATGCCGTGCGCTTCCGCCCATGCCTGAGTGTAGGGCGCGAACGCAGTGCTGTAGGCATACGCGGATGTGAAAAACTCCGCTACAGGCTGATGGTCGAGGAGGAAGCGCGGGGCGAGGATCGCGGCCGGTACCTGGCTAGCGCAGGGGTGTCCGGGGCTCCTGTAGACTGTAACGTCGCGGCCACGTGCCTCGAGGGCATAGGCCATGCTGGCGCCCGCAATACCGCCGCCGATGATTGCCATTGGCCCGTCCGCTGCTGGTGAGAGCTGTGCCCATTCAGGCCACACAGTTTGCTGCACGGTCACGAGGGACTTGTCCTTCATTTCGCCCACCAGCCGTTCGCGCTTGGTGCCGTAGCCTTTCACCTTTGACACATCAAAGCCCCGGGCAATCAGGCCACGCCTTACAAAGCCAGCCGCGGTGAAGGTCGCAAAGCGTGCGCCGGGCTTGGACAGCCGCGCGATTTGGTCGAATAAGGCGTCAGACCACATCTCGGGGTTTTTGGCAGGTGCAAAACCATCAAGGAACCAGGCGTCGACCTCCGCATTAAGCCGCGCATAGCCCTTGGCGGCGTCACCAAACATCAGCAGCAGGTTGACCTTGCCGCCGTCAAAGTGTCGTTTGTGGAAACCGGGGGCCGCGGGTGGCCATGCTGCACGCAAAGCCGCGGCATACTCCGCAACCTCGGGGAAAGTCTCGTGGGCGGCCTCTAGCGCACGTTCTGTCAGTGGATAGCCTTCAACCGAGATGAACGTCAGGCGGCCGCGCGCACCGCTTTCGCGGAAGGCCTTCCATGTGGCTAGGAAATTGAGGCCGGTGCCAAAGCCTGTTTCAGCAATGACAAAATGGTCGTGATCTCGCCAGATGTCCGGCGCGCCAACGCCATGCAGGAACACATAATTTGTTTCCGCGAGACCATTTTCGGCAGAGTAGTACACGTCGCCAAAGTTGGCGGAGACAGGCGCGTTGTCGCGCCATGTTAGCTCGGAATGTTCAATTTTCTTCATGCCGGTCATCACAGAATGTTGTCCGCGTTTGATAAACCATGGCTTGGCTTTTGTCGCGCGGGAATTACTCTTAAATTATTGGCAAGAATTGATATTCGTGTAGACTTACACATAAGCAAGTGGGGGATTTATGCTTTATGAACTAGATGGCGTCAGGCCGAACCTCGAAGACGATAGTGTCTGGATCGCTGATAATGCGGCGGTTGTCGGTAATGTCCATCTGGCGAGCCAGTCCAGTGTTTGGTTTGGTGTCACCATCCGCGGTGACAATGATCCCATTCATATCGGCAAGGGCAGCAACATTCAGGACAATTCGGTGCTGCATACAGACATAGGCGCCGCTATCACTATCGGTGAAGACGTAACCATTGGTCACAAAGTGATGTTGCATGGCTGTCAGATTGGTGACCGCAGCCTCATTGGCATGGGCAGCACAATCCTGAATGGTGCAAAAATTGGTGCCGGTTCCATCGTTGGCGCAAATAGCCTGATTACTGAAGGTAAAGAGTTTCCGTCCGGTGTTTTGATCGTCGGCTCTCCGGCCCGCGTGGTGCGCGAGTTGAAAGAGCAGGAAATTGAGATGATCAAGCTATCCGCGAAAATATACAAAGATAACGCGGTACGTTTTGCAAAAGGTTTGAAGCCGGTTACTTTTTGCTAGGAATTTTTATGCAAAACTCGTATCTGCACCCGCAATCAGAAGAAAAGGCACGGCGCCAGATGTATTGGGTGACCTGAATGAGTATCGATGTAGCGCATATGCAAGAGTTGAGAAATATCGACCTTGAGGCCCGGGTGGAGATCGCCCGGAAGGTTGGGCGTATTCTCACGCGTGAAAGCGAAGGCGGCGAGCATGAAGATGCGCTGCAGCTTGCCCAGTTGCTTGTCGAGGACGCTGCTGTTTCCGTGCGTGAAGCGCTCGCGAAAGAACTGCGTTCGTGCAGCTTCCTGCCCAGCGATCTTGTTGCGCATCTCGTGCAGGATATCGATCAGGTCTCCATGCCGTTCCTGATGGCGTCCCAGGCAATTGATGATGCCTTCCTCGAAGACATTGTACGTAGTTGTGGTTCTGCCCAGCAGGAAGCTATTGCTCAGCGTAGCCAGCTTTCTGAAGCGGTCAGCTACGCCATCAGCGATGTTGGCAGTCTTGGTGCGGTGAACACCCTGGTAGCGAACGAGGGGGCTACCATGTCCTCCCGCAGTCACAATCGTGTGATGGAACGCTTCCCGGAAGAGCGCAGCCTGATGGAAAAAATGTCAGAGCGTGCAGACCTGCCAGCCGAGCTCGTTGAGCGCATTATCTTCAAGGTCTCGAAGCGCTACGGCGAATATCTCTCGGAAAAGTTTGGCCTTGCGACCGATTATGCGTCCTATCTGGTGTCGATGGCGAACCGTCAGGTATTCTCGCGCACACTTGAAATGGCGCCGCAGAGCGAGATCAAGAATTATCTGCAGCAACTCCATTCGGTCGACAGCCTGTCGTCTGACGTGTTGCTCAACTATCTCCAGAATGGCAATGTCCGCCTGTTTACCATGGCGCTTGCCGTTCGGCTTGACCGTTCCTATGAGGCGGTGGAGGCAAAACTGGCGCTCGGTGACAAAAAGATCGTTGCGCGCCTTCTGGAGGCGGCCGGTTTCTCCAAATCGGTCATTGGTGTGCTCCTGATCGCGTTTGAAAGATTGATCCGCGGCCACTAGTGCAAAAGGCCCGGACGCCAATTTTGCGAGGGCCAAATGACCATACTTTCCCCACACCGTGCGCTTTTTGATATGCCGCGGGATACCTGCTATCTGAACGCTGCCTACATGACGCCGCTGACCAAGGCGCAAGTTAAGGCCGGGCATGCAAGCCTTGAGCTTTCCTCCCATCCCTGGGATATGGGCGCGGAGGACTTTTTCACGGATACGGAACGTACGCGGTCGCTTGCGGCTGAAGTGCTGGGCGTCACGGCTGATGACCTCGCATTTGTACCAGCCGCGAGCTACGGCACCGCGACAGCTGCGAAAAACCTGCCGTATGAAAAAGGCCAAGCCGTACTGGTGCTTGAAGAGCAGTTTCCGTCAAATGTCTACGAATGGCAGGCGCTGGTGGAGCGAAAGGGCGGTGACATTATTACCGTTCCAACCCCCGATGACGATGACTGGACGGCCGGGGTGCTAGAGGCGCTGGAAGCCCATGGTGACCGTATCGCCATTGCTGCCCTGCCAAATGTATACTGGTCATCTGGTGCCCGGCTTGACCTTGTGACCATCTCTGCACGTTGTAAGGCCATTGGGGCGGCCCTTGTGCTTGATCTTTCGCAGTCCCTTGGTGCGATGCCAACGGACCTCAAGGCTATCGATCCTGACTTCGCGGTGGCCGCGGGGTACAAATGGATGTTCGCGCCTTACGGCCTTTCCGTCATGTATGTCGCGCCGCGCTGGCATAACGGGGCAGGGCTTGAGCAGCACTGGATCACGCGCAAGAATAGTGAGGATTTCCGGGGCCTCGTGAACTATGTGCGTGAGTTCCAGCCAGGCGCGCGGCGGTTTGATATGGGCGAGCGTTCGCAAATGGTGTTGATGCCGATCTGGGCGGAGGGCCTACGCCAACTGGCCGAATGGAAAGTGCATAATATCGCCGCGACACTTGAAGCGCTGAACGGACGTTTGGCAGATGTTGTCGGCAATGCTGGCTTCACATGTGTGGACACCACAAAACGCGCGCCGCATATCCTTGGCATCAAAGTGGGTGATAAAGCCGCTGAGGTTGGTGCCCTCCTGAAGCACAACAAAATCTCTGCCAGCTTCAGGGGCAATATGTTGCGCCTGGCACCTCACATGTGGGTCGACGAGGAAGACGAAGCCCGTTTTGCAGAAGTTTTTTAGCCTGAGTGCCGGTTGTTCCAGATTGATGCACTGTTTCAATTTGAGACATTAAATTAAAAACAGTCTTGTCTCAAATATAGACTGAAACTTGTAAGTCATTGTTTTTGTGTAGCGAAAATTCTGGCATGGCGCTTGCGATTATCAAGGCACCTAAGGATTTTTGCCTGAGATCTGAAGGTGCTCAAACGAGTAAAAATAGCGCGGCTCCATTTTGCCTGAGTGGAGTCGCGCTCTTAAACTACGTGGCGGACGGGAAACCCCTTGTCCGCCCGTTTTTTATCCGCTAGGGAACATCGCTCGCGGGGGCATAGGGGTGTTTCAGTCGTGCGTCTTATCTACGATAATCGTTTTTTCTCTGGTCTTTTGAATGTGCTGGGGCGCGTTATTTTACGTGCCGGTAGGTGGAAGATTGTGGGCGAAATTCCGCCCATTCCCAAGTTTGTCGCCGTTGCAGCGCCGCACACCAGCAACTGGGATTTCCCGGTGTTCATGGCCGTGGTGGGTGTTCTGAGAATTCGCGTACGCTTTTTGGGCAAACACTCGCTTTTCCGCGGGCCATTTGGTTGGCTGTTCTATTGGCTTGGCGGCATTCCTGTTGAACGTGAGGCAGGGGGCGCAGCAGACGTTGTCTCTAAAGCCTGTGAAGCTTTCCAAAAACATGACGAATTGATCCTTGGCCTGGCCCCGGAAGGTACCCGATCAAAAGTCGATAAATGGAAGTCGGGATTTTACCGCATTGCAGTTGAAGCCGGGGTGCCGATTGTGCTCGTGTTCTTGAACGCAAAAACGCGCGAGCTCGGCATTGGTCCCACATTCCTGCCAACCGGTGACCGGGACGCCGATATGGCGGTCATCCGCGCGTTTTATGCCGACAAAGTGGGCATCAACCCGCGCAATCAGTAGCCTAGGCTTCCGGGAACAGAACGCCTGGGTTCATGATATTCTTGGGGTCGAGCGCGGCCTTGATGGCGCGCATGGCAGTGAGCGACGCTGATGCTTTCAGCCGGGATAGCTCTTCGCGCTTCAAAGTGCCGATGCCGTGTTCTGCCGAGATGGAGCCATCAAATTCCATAACGATATCATGCACGAGCGTTGAGACTTCCTCCCAGTGCGCGAGGAAATCTTTTTTATCCGCGCCTAAAGGCTGCATCAGGTTGAAGTGGATGTTGCCGTCGCCAAGGTGCCCGAATGCGACAAGCCGGGAGCCGGGACAAATTTCGAGAACGGCCATTGACGCACGTTCAAGAAAGGCCGGTACTTTTGAAACAGGCACTGCGATATCGTGCTTGATGCTGCCGCCTTCGTGCTTTTGTGCTTCCGACATGCTTTCGCGTAAGCGCCAGAAATTCTCGGCCTGTGCGAATGATGAGGCGAGGGCGCCATCAACGATTGTGCCGCTTTCAAGCTCGCCCTCCAGCCAGGACGCAACATCAGCTTCAAGCGCGGCGTCAGTGCGACTGGTCGCAATATCGGTGAGTACATACCAGGGGTAAGTGCCACCAAGGGGATCAGTGACACCCGGAATATGCTTGAGAACCAGATCAAGTCCGAAACGCGGCATAAGTTCAAACGCAGACACCCGGTCACCGCTGGCTTTGCGGGCGGACGCCAGAAGTTTGAGCGCGTCAGACGGTGTTTCTACTGCCAGTAGGCATGTGTGTTTCTGGGCTTCGCGCGGATACAGTTTGAAGGTTGCCCGCGTAATAAGCCCAAGCGTGCCCTCCGCGCCAACCAGAAGTTGGCTGAGGTTGTAGCCAGTGTTGTTTTTCCGAAGCGCGGTCAACTCATCAACGATATCGCCATTTGGCAGAACCGCCTGCACACCCAGTGTCAGCGCGCGGGTCGTGCCGTAGCGCAGCACGTGAATGCCGCCCGCATTGGTGGAGACCACGCCGCCGACAGTGCAGCTACCCTCGGACGCAAGCGAAAGCGGGAACAAAAGGTCATGCTCGGCAGCTTTGGCTTGAAGTTCAGCAACGGTGCATCCTGCGTCAGCGGTAATGGAGAAGTCGCCCGCATCCACCTCGCAAAAGCTGTTCATGCGGCGGGTAGACATCAAAACTTCGTTTCGGCCCTCAAGCCCGGGCGTACTACCGCCCACAAGGCCGGTATTGCCGCCTTGCGTTTTGATTTTGATGCCGTGCTCAGAACAGTAGCGAATAAGCGCCTGCGCTCTCTCAGCACTCTCGGGCATAAGCATCAGCGCTGCATTGCCCTGAAATTTATCCCGCCACTCAGTGAGATGAGGAGCGATCACCGAAGGGTCGGCCGTGGCAGCTTTTTCGCCCGCCAGTTCCATCAGTTTTGCAATATGCCCGTTTATGCTCATCAGCTATTCCTTGGCGCTGCTGCGCGTTTGAGGCGGTCGTTGATGGCGATGCCGATACCGGACATAGGAACAGGGGCGACGGCAATTGCGCGTGCCCCTGCGGCATCAGCGGTGCGGAGTGTACGAAAGAGTTTCCGCGCTGCTTCCCGAAGGTCACCAGACAGGCTTAAGGTAAAATCGCCCGCGACATCACCGAAACCGACCAGCACTTCATCATCTGCCGCGTCAGTCGCGTTCAAGCGAACGGGCGCATTTGGTGCGTAGTGGCTTGCAAGCTGGCCGGGTGCCGTGATCTCGCTCTCGTCCCGGTCGTAGACAGTTTCACCAGCCGCGTCGGCGATTTCGTCCACCGTTACTGTACCGGGGCGCAGCAGGTATAGCTTGCCTGCGGTGACGCCGATAATGGTCGATTCAATGCCTTCTTCGGTCTCGCCGCCGTCAATCACCATGGCGATCTTGCCGCCAAGGCCAGCGAGCACGTCGGCAGCTGATGTGGGCGACAGGCGGCCCGATGGGTTGGCGCTGGGCGCAGCGATAGGGTGGCCGAGGGCACGGATAAGCTGGCGTGTGCTTTGACGGGCTGGGCAGCGAACCGCGAGGGTGCTGAGCCCAGCCGAGACAGGCGCTGCGACATTGGCGGTTTCCAGTCGCGGCAACACAAGGGTGAGAGGGCCTGGCCAGAATCGCTCCATCAGTTTTTCTGCGATGGGTGGTATTTCAACATAGCCCCGGGCCATCTCAGCGTCAGACACATGGCAAATAAGCGGATTATTCGACGGACGGCCTTTCACAGCGTATATTTGCTGCACTGCACAAGTTTCCGTAGCGTCCGCGGCAAGGCCATAGACGGTTTCGGTCGGCACCGCGACAAGATTTCCGGCACGTAAAAGTTCGACAGCGCTTGAAATCGCACCATCTTCGTGTTCAGAAACGACTTGAGTATCGAATATTGCCATGCACAAATTCTGCTCAACGGGACAAAGCATTTGATCAATATAAGCTGATAGGCGTTTGGGCGGGGCCTGACAATGCCTATTTGGCGCGCAACCGGGATTAGAGACGATGACAGACTACCGCGCACCCCTTGAAGAGATTGGCTTTGCTCTGGAAGTATCAGCAGGCATGAAGGATTGGTCGAGCCTTCCGGGTTTTGAAGAAGCGGGCGAAGACCTTGTCTCCGCCGTGCTTGAAGAGGCCGGTAAACTTGCGAGCAGCGTGATTGCTCCCACCAACCGCATTGGTGACGAGATTGGTGCCAAGTGGCAAGACGGCGATGTCATCACGCCGGACGCTTTCAAGCCCATGCATCAAGCCTATGTGGAAGGCGGCTGGTCGACACTGTCGGCGGACCCGGAACTGGGTGGGCAGGGGCTGCCGAACACGCTTTCCATCGCTGTGACTGAAATGGTGACCTCCGGCAACATGGCCTATAGCCTATTGTCGCTGCTGACTGCAGGCGCGATTGAGGCGATCAACGCGCACGGTACGGATGAGCAGCGAGAGACCTATCTGCCCAAGATGATTTCGGGTGAGTGGTCGGGCGCGATGAACTTGACGGAACCGGCTGCGGGATCTGACGTCGGTGCGCTGCGCTCCAAGGCTGAAAAGCAGGCAGATGGCAGTTATCTGATCACCGGCCAGAAGATTTTTATCACTTGGGGTGAGCATGACCTCGCCGAGAACGTTATTCACCTCGTGCTGGCACGGCTGCCGGATGCGCCAGCTGGCACCAAGGGTATTTCCATGTTCCTCGTGCCCAAGTTCCTCCTGAACGCGGACGGCACGCCTGGCAAGCGCAACGACGTGCGCTGTGTGAGCCTTGAGCACAAGCTTGGCATTCATGCGAGCCCGACCTGCGTGATGTCCTTCGGCGACGAAGGCAACTGTGTTGGGTATATCGTCGGCGAAGAGAACCAGGGCATGCGCAACATGTTCACCATGATGAACCACGCCCGTATTGGTGTGGGCCTTGAAGGCGTTGCAATTGCCGAACGCGCCTACCAGCATTCAGTCGCCTTTGCACGTGACCGCGTGCAGTCCGCAGCTATTGGCGCCAAGTCACGTGACAGTGTCACCATCATCCACCATCCGGACGTGCGCCGCATGCTGCTCACGATGCGTGCAACGACCGAGGCGGCACGCGCCATAATTTACCGCAACGTGTGGGCGCTTGATCGTGCGCATCGCCACACGGACGCTGATGAGCGCGCGAAGGCGAAGGGTGAAGCCGATCTGCTGACGCCGATCTCCAAAGCCTATTCAACCGATATTGGTGTTGAGGCATCGTCGCTAGCTGTGCAAATCCATGGCGGCATGGGCTTTGTTGAAGAAACAGGCGTCGCGCAATACTACCGCGACAGCCGTATCGCGCCGATTTATGAGGGTACTAATGGCATTCAGGCGCTTGACCTTGCTGGCCGCAAGCTAATGGCGGATGGCGGCGCGCATTGGCGTGCGCTGATCACCGAGATGAAAGATGCGCTGCCCAAGTTCACTTCACTCACCGAGCAGTCAGCTATTGAGCTGAAGGCGGGTATCCACGCGCTTGAGGCTGCGGCTGAGCATCTGTTTGCGAACGGTTTTGACGGGATTGTTGATACCGCAGCTGCTGCAACGCCGTATCTGCGCCTTTTCGGTAGCGTGGTGGGTGCATACCTGCTGGCCGAGCAGGCGGAAGTGGCTGCGGCCCGTCTTCAGGGCGGTGAAGGTAACCCATCATTCCTCAAGGCGAAGCGCACCACGGCGCAGTTTTTTATCGAACAATTGTTGCCTTCTGCGACGGCGCTTCTAGCTCCTATCAAAGGTGGGGCATCGTGCCTCATGGAAATGGAAGAGGAGAGCTTCGCGCGCAACTGAGCCAGACTTTTGCCGTGATATAGAGTTATGGAAACCAATGATCGACAAAAGCCTGTGACGGAGCTTGACGGCTCCGACGTTGCAGATCACCGCTCCGACAAACGTGAAGCCGCTGAGGCCCGCGAACTTGCGCGTGCGAAAGAGGAAGGGCTGACCTTCCTTTTTGATGAGGTTCCATCAGGGGACACTGCAATAGAAGTCGCCAAGGGCGTGTTCTGGGTGCGTATTCCGCTGCCGTGGTCTCTCGACCATATCAACGTCTATTTGTTTGACGAGGGTGATAGCTGGACACTGGTCGACACCGGCTCAAACGGAAGCCGCGGGAAAGCCGCGTGGGAGGCGATTGAAGCATCGCTGCTCGCTGGCAAGCCCATCAGCCGCATTGTCGCTACCCACATGCACCCGGACCATCTGGGCCTCGCGGGCTGGCTTGCGGAGCGTTTTGGTGCGCATTTTGTCATCACACAGACCGAATATCTGCTCGCCAGTAGCTTGTGGCTTGGTGGCACCGAAAGTGTGCCGGAACACGAGGTGCAGTTCCTGTTTGATAACGGTGTTGACCGTTCTTTTGAGCCGATGATCCGCAGCGCGCGGTTCGATAATTACAGGCGCGGTGTGTCCGAGCTTCCGCCAACCTACGAACGCATCGAAGATGGTTCGCTTATTACCATGGGCGGCCGCAAGTGGCGTGTGGTTGTCGGGCGCGGGCATAGCCCCGAGCACGCTTGCCTCTCGTGCCTTGATGAGCCGCTGTTTATTGGTGGTGACCAGATACTGCCGAGCATTACGTCCAATGTATCCGTGCACGCGCGGGAGCCGATGGCAAACCCGCTGGCGCACTGGCTAACATCCCTTGACCGCATGCGCGGTGTGCCGGGCGATCCTATCGTGTTGCCAAGCCATGGCCGTGTTTTCAGGGGACTACAGAACCGTATTGATGCCCTGATTGGCGGGCATGTCACCAAGCTGCAGGCATTGCACAAACACTGCACAAAACCCCGCACACCGGTGAAGACCTTTCCGGCGCTTTTCCGCCGCAAGATCAGCGGTATGGATTTTTATCTCGCCCTCGGTGAAGCCATGGCGCACCTGCACCTGCTGGAAAGCCTTGGTCTGATGAAACGAGAGACGCTTGATGGTGTTCATCATTTCACAGCTCAAGGCGAGTTTGATGCAGACACGGTGCTTGATGCCACCCGTGCCTTGCCGGGTGTTGCAATGCGTCCACTCGCCGACGTTTATTGAGAGACGTTCGCATCAATAACCTTTGCGTCGACGTGATGGCAGTCCTATAACTGCCAAACAAAATAAACAGAATTTCTCGGGTAATGGATGAAGTGGATGTCGGACAATTCAGGCAAGAATGACGATTTGAATGCGATGAGCTTTGAACAGGCTATGGCAGCACTTGAAGAAGTGGTGGGTCGGCTTGAATCAGGGAATGCCTCGCTCGAACAGTCGATTGAACTGTATACCAAAGGCACTGCACTCAAGGCGCACTGTGAAGCGAAACTCAAGGACGCGCAGGCGAAGATTGAAAAGATCACGCTCGATGCTTCCGGCAACGCTGCTGGCACTACCCCGCTTGACGTAGAATAGGCTGGGACCCTGTGGACGACAATTCCTCCCTCAAAGAAGCTCTGAGCGCCACATCGACCGCTGTTGAACGGGTGCTGGAGCCATTTCTGGCGCTCTCAGGTGGCCCGGAAGACCGGGTTATTGAAGCGATGCGTTATTCCGTGTTTTCAGGCGGCAAGCGGCTTCGGCCTTTCCTTGTGCTCGCGAGTGCGGAACTTTTTGGGGTCGACCGCTCGCAGGCGCTTCGTGTGGCAGCGGCAATCGAATGTGTGCATTGTTATTCGCTCATTCATGATGATCTGCCCGCAATGGACGATGACGACCTGCGGCGCGGCAAACCAACTGTTCATATCCAGTTCGATGAAGCAACGGCGATCCTCGCAGGTGACGCGCTGCAGGCCCTTGCCTATGAAATTCTCGCCAGCGAAGAAACCCACGCTGACCCTTATGTGCGTGTGGCGCTCGTGAAGGAGCTGGCGCGGGCGTCCGGTCATCACGGCATGGTGGGGGGGCAGATGATCGACCTTACGGCTGAAGACCACGACATGGACGAAATGTTCATCTACCGCCTGCAGCAGATGAAGACCGGCGCGCTTATCAGTTTCTCGGCCGAAGCTGGTGCCATTATGGGGCATGCCAGCAAAGGAGCGCGTGCGAGTATTCAAGGTTATGCCCGTGATCTCGGTCTAGCATTCCAGATCGCAGATGACCTATTGGACGTAGAGGGTAGCGAAGAAGAAGTCGGCAAAGCTGTTGGCAAGGACGAGGACGCTGGCAAGGCGACCCTTGTGACCCTTATGGGGCTTGAGCGCGCGCGTAATCAGGCGCGCATTCTTTCCGATCAGGCTATTGAACATTTGGCCGGTTTCGACGATAAAGCGTCGCTTTTGCGCGCCGTTGCCCATTTTGCTATAAATCGTCGCGCCTGACGTAAAATGAATACAAGCCGTCGTGTGACGGATAAAATGCAGCTAATCAGGCGCTGAAGAAGGACAAGAGAGTTGAGCGTACGCCCAGAAACGCCCCTGCTGGACACAGTATTGACGCCGGAAGAGCTGCGCAAACTGCCACCAGCCAAACTCAGGCAACTCGCAGACGAACTGCGCGACGAGATGATCAGCGCGGTTTCCGTCACTGGTGGGCATTTTGGTGCGGGCCTCGGTGTTGTTGAGCTGACTGTGGCGCTTCACTATGTTTTCAATACACCAGAAGACCGGCTCATCTGGGACGTTGGTCACCAGGCATACCCCCACAAGATTTTGACCGGGCGGCGTGACCGTATCCGCACCATTCGCCAGCCGAATGGCCTGTCGCCTTTCACAAAACGTGGTGAGAGTGACTATGACCCGTTTGGGGCAGGTCACTCCTCAACTTCTATCAGTGCAGCGCTTGGCATGGCTGTCGCCAACAAGATGGCGGACAAACCGGGCAAGGCAATCGCCGTGATCGGTGACGGCGCCATGAGCGCAGGCATGGCCTATGAAGCCATGAACAATGCCGAACAGGCGGGCAACCGCCTTGTGGTCATCCTCAATGACAACGACATGTCGATCGCGCCTGCGGTGGGTGGCCTCAGTGCCTATCTCGCCAAGATCGTAAGTTCACAAACCTTCCTCAGCCTGCGCGGCTTCGGCAAGAAGCTGATCGAGATGCTCCCGCGTCCGCTCGCGGACCGCGCGCGGCAGGCCGAGGAATACGCCCGCGGCATGGCGGTAGGTGGTGGTACACTCTTCGATGAGCTCGGTTTCTACTATGTTGGTCCCATTGACGGCCACAACCTTGACCACTTGCTGCCGGTATTGGAGAATGTGCGCGACGCCAAGGATGGCCCCATCCTCGTGCATGTGGTGACGGAGAAGGGCCACGGCCACCCATTTGCAGAGCCCAATCAGGAAAAATACCACGCTGTGCCACAGTTCAATGTGGTGACTGGCGAGCGGAAAAAATCGGCGCCCGGCGCGCCGACTTATACCAACGTGTTTGCAGAAGCCCTCGGCACTCTCGCCGAGAAAGACGAAAAAGTGGTGGCGATCACCGCCGCCATGCCGTCTGGCACAGGCCTTGACAAATTTGGCAAACGCTTCCCGGACCGCACGTTCGATGTGGGTATTGCGGAACAGCACGCTGTGACTTTCGCGGCCGGTATGGCGGTCGAAGGCTACCGGCCGTTTGTCGCCATCTACTCCACTTTCCTGCAACGTGCCTATGACCAGATTGTGCATGACGTGGCGGTGCAGAACCTGCCTGTACGGTTCATGATTGACCGCGCAGGCCTTGTTGGCGCGGACGGCCCGACCCACGCCGGCAGTTTTGACGTCACATACCTCGCGAGCCTGCCGAACATGGTGGTTATGGCGGCGGCTGATGAGGCTGAGCTCGTTCACATGGTAGCGACAGCGCATGCGCTGGATGACCGCCCCTCCGCCGTGCGCTATCCGCGCGGTGAAGGTATGGGCGTGCCGCTGCCGAAAGAAGGCAAGGTTCTTGAAATCGGCAAGGGTCGTATCGTCAAGAAGGGCAGCAAGATTGCGATCATCTCGCTCGGCACCCGTCTTGGTGAAGCCCTGAAAGCCGCTGAAGACCTTGAAGCGCGTGGTCTCTCCACAACTGTTGCTGATGCGCGCTTCGCGAAACCGGTCGATGACCAGCTGATCCGTGACCTCGCAGCAAGCCATGAACTCGTTGTTACCATTGAAGAAAACTCCATTGGCGGCTTTGGTGCGCATGTGATGGATTTCCTTGCGGAAGAAGGCATTCTTGATGGCAACCTGAAGGTTCGTGCCATGAAACTGCCGGACCGTTTCCAGGACCACGGCAAGCCGGAACAGATGTATGAAGATGCAGGGCTCAACGCCTCAGGCATTATCGCAACGATCCTGAAGGCGCTCGGGCGCAATGATTTTGGCCAGTCCGAGGACGCCGATATCGCCGCAGTGACCAAACGCTAGGCGGGGACTGCGCCATGGCAGGCAAAACAAGGGTTGATGTAGCGCTGGTGGACCGCGGGCTTGTAGAAAGCCGCGCGAAGGCGCAGGCGCTCATCATGGCTGGTGTTGTTTTCTCGGGCGAAACCAAAATCCTCAAAGCAGGGCAGCAAATCAAAGATGACGCGCCACTTGATGTGCGCGGCAAGGACCATCCGTGGGTAAGCCGTGGTGGCTTGAAGCTTGAAAAAGGCCTCACTGAATTTTCTGTCGATGCCAATGGTGCCGTTGTTATTGATGTTGGCGCATCAACGGGCGGGTTCACGGATGTCGCTCTCACAAACGGGGCAAGCCGTGTTTATGCTGTTGACGTTGGCTCTGGCCAGCTGGCCTGGAAGCTGCGGCAGGATGAGCGTGTTATTGTGCTTGAGAAAACCAACGCCCGTTACCTGAGTGATGTGGAAATCCCTGAACCGGTTGATCTTGTGGTTTGTGATGCCAGTTTCATCTCGCTCAAGACCGTGCTGCCGGCAGCGCTTGATCTTGTGAAACAGGGTGGGCAGCTTATCGCGCTTATCAAACCGCAGTTTGAAGTGGGGCGGGAGAATGTAGGCAAGGGCGGTGTTGTCCGTGACCCGGAACTGCATAAATCGGTCTGTGAAGATATTCGCGCGTGGCTTGATGGTCTGGGTGGGTGGAAAGCTGAAGGCTTGACAGAAAGCCCGATCAAGGGCCCGGAAGGCAATGTGGAATTCCTGATCCACGGGGTGAAACATGGCTGACATTCTTGAAGTAGAAATTACAAGCCTTGGCGCGCAAGGTGACGGTGTCGGCGACGCTGATGGAACGCCTGTTTTTGTGCCTTTCACCATGCCGGGTGACATTGTTAAGGCGGCTGTCAAGGACAAGCGCCGCAATGGGCTTTATACAGAGCTTCTGGATGTCATAAGTCCAAGTGTACAGCGGCAGGAGCCGCCGTGTCAGCACTTTGGTGCCTGTGGTGGCTGTCAGCTACAGTTCATGAATGACGCGGTTTATAGTTCATGGGTGCGGGAACGCGCGAGCATGGCATTGGCTCATCACGGTTTTACCGATGTGCCGGTCCTTGACCCTGCCATCAGCCCGCGGGCAAGTCGCCGACGTGTTAGCCTCAAGGCGCTCAAGACAGTGTCTGGCGTGGTGCTTGGCTTCAACGAACGGCAGAGCCACAAGGTCGTGAACTTGAAAGCCTGCCCGGTTACCCGCGCCGAGCTGACCTCGCTTTTTGATCCCTTGCGCAAAGTTCTTGGTGCAACACTGGCGCAAGCAATGGCTGCGAACGTGCATATGACGCTGACAGCCACGGGTGTGGACATGATGATCGATGCACCTATGTCGCTTGATCTTGCGGCACGCGAACGTCTTGTTGAGTTCGTAAATGCCCATGATATCGCGTCGCTGCACTGGCAGGAGCAAGGCTTTCTGGACCCTGTTGCCATTCGCCGCGAACCAGTGATGGATTTTGGTGGCGTGCATGTGCCGTTGCCGCCGGCTGCATTCATTCAGGCAACTGATGAAGGCGAAGCCGCTCTCGCGGGTGCTGTTGTTGCAGCGTGTGAAGGTTACGGCCGTGTGGCAGATCTTTTCTCTGGCATCGGTACGTTCACTTTCCCGCTTGCCCGAGGCCATCAGGTCATGGCCGCGGAAGGTGCAAAATCAGCGCTAGACGCGCTTAAAGCAGGGGTGTCCACGGCAACGGGCCTGCGGCAGGTGATCACCCGCCACCGGGACCTTTTCCGTCAGCCCATCAGCGCGGCAGAGCTCGATAAAATCGATGCAGTGGTGTTTGACCCGCCGCGCGCAGGTGCCGCGGCGCAGGTTGCCGAGATTGCGAAGTCGACCGTGAAGCGTGTAGTAGCCGTGTCCTGCAACCCCAATACCTTCAGCCGTGATGCACGCACGCTGGTGGATGGCGGGTATACGCTTGATAGCGTGTTGCCGGTGGACCAGTTCCTTTGGTCGCCGCACCTTGAACTTGTGGGCGTTTTCACCCGCGTCTAAGGTGCCTCAGGTGATTAATCGCTGACGGCGGTCAGCCCAGCCACAAAATTATCAACTGCTGTAGCGGAAATCGCCGCATTCTCTTCGTGCGGTAAGTGCCCGACGCCGGGGTAGATTACAAGTTCGCTGTTTGCGATGCGCTTGTGCATCTCGTCGCCCACTTCAACGGGGATAAGCTGGTCATCTTCGCCCCACATGATGAGTGTCGGGAGTTTGATCTTTTCGATCTCTATTGGCCAGCGACCCTCGCGGTACCAGGCAAACCGTTTGCCGGTTGCTTCGCGGTTGCCGGGGTGACGCGCCAGTTCCCAGTAGAGATCAATCATCTGTTCAGTCACAAATGCATCGTTGGAAAAACATTTGCGCAGACCTTCTGCGACGATGCTGCGCGGTGTGATGTTTTCCAGTATCCAGTCACTGTACCAATGACCGGCGAGAGAGAAGGCAAGGGGGCGGTCCACCTTTACCTTGGTGTTCGCGGGCACTTCAATGCCAGCGGCATCCACGAGAACAAGGCCGGCCAGTTTTTCTGGGTGTTCTAGCGCATAGGCAAGCGTGACGCCGCCGCCCATGGAGTTGCCAGCGAGCACAAAATGCTCGAGGTTCAGTTTGTTCACAAATTCATCGACAAAATCGACCATGCCGCCGGTCGTATAGTCACCACTCGGCGTAGCGCCGGTGAGGCCATGGCCGGGAAGGTCCACCGATATCACGAAATAATTGGCGTCCAGTATGTCTGCCCACGCTTCCCATGTATGCAGCGAGGCGTTGGAGCCGTGGAGGAGCACAAGCGTGCGGCCTTCAAAATTGCCGCGCATGCGGAAGTGCGCGCGTGCGCCTGAAGGCAGGTCGAGAAAGTCTGAGGAACCCGTTGCGTACTTTGCAGCCAACTCGTCATGCGGGATGTCAGGTGTCCAGGCGCGATAGGCCAGCAGCGCTGTCACCAGCACCAACGCAATGCCGAAATACTTGATCCCTTTTTTCATCAAAGTCTCCTCCCGCCGCTGTCTAGCCTACCGCACAACGGCGCAGCAGGCTAGACAGGCTTTATGTACGGGCAGAAGCAGGGAAAGGGTGGGCAGGGGGCACAAGATACTTTTCAGCCACCAGCAGGTTAGGAACCCAGCATATCCAAGCGATCAGGCTGTATGCCCATGGCTCGTCACCGTAACCAATGACGCCAGCGACAAGTAGATAAAGCCGCAGCGTAACAGCTGCAAAAGTGAGGGCGTAGGACCTGATCATCCAGCGCCGATGTTCCGCGATACGACGAAGTCGTATGGCATGCCATGCAGCGGACGTTGTCGCAATCCAGCCCAGCGCAAGCAGAGCAAAACCCACCGCCGCGATATGCCCTGACGGTGAATAAAGCGCGAGAACAAAGCCACTGATCGCGCCGAGAAGGCAACTTGTTACATAGCCATAGCCCAAAGCCCGGTGAACTGCCGGGCGTCGTTCACGAATGGACTTGCGAAACTGAAATGCGCCAGCTGCTAGAGCCAAAGGCGAAAGCGTGAAATGCAGGTAACCTGCGATAGGGCTGTGCAGCAGGTGAAAGCCCATAGGGCCGTCAGTGGCCTCTGCACTCAGGTAGAAGCGCAGAGACAGTACTGCGATCAGTGCTGCAAGTATGGTCATCATGAACCAACGAATGTTTGCCATGGGCTCCTCCCGATCTCGGGCATCAGAAATTATAAGCAAGGCCAAGGCCGACACTGACGTCGTATTTTTTATCGACGCCCGGGTTGTCGCGAATATTGCTGTCCAGATAGGTGCCTTGTGCGAACCCAATAACCGTCCAACTGTTGGAGATATTGTATGTGGTTGTCAGGCCTGCCGAAAAATTGAGCGCTGACCCTGTGACCGTGTAAAGCGGTAGGACGGGATCATCCTTCTCGATCATTTTGGCCTGCTGTTTGGCGGTGACGCCCCACATATGATTGGCAAGCTTTTCGTTTTGCCATGTCACGCCGATAGACGGGGAAATGGTAAGCTTATCGAATGTGAAGTCATATTCGTAGGAAGCGCCGAGCTCAATTCCATTGTGGGTGTCAGTAACGTCATGAAGTGCGGTGAGGGAAAGAAGGCCAAATGCACCGCTCAGTGACGCAGCGAGGCCGGTATCAGCGGTTACCTTGTCCCGGCTCTCCCCCGGCAGCATGCGCGCCGCCGCGACGATATCGAGCTCAAAGGACAATGGGGCATTTTCCTGCGGTTTGACCAGCCGGTAGCCAAGGCGGGTGGCGTCGATAAAGAAGCGTTCGCCGCGGTACGCGACATAAGGAACAACGGTAATCTGGTTATCTTCGGCTGCGAAGGGCGTCACATAGCCCATGCCGAGTGCGCCAACGGACCATTTTGGTGGTCCGTCCTGTGCCGATACCGCCATTGGCTGGAAGGTTGCTGCTGCGAAGCTCAAAAGGCTGATTTTGAAGAAACGTTTCATCGTATACCTGTTTTGTGTTGTCAGAGAACTTGCCTGCACACCGTGCCATCATCGCTGTCGTGACCGGGGTTGGCTCGCAGATCGTTATGGCGGCCAATCGCTGCTCGCAAAGGCAATTGCCTGAAAGCGCAGATTTACCGCGCGAAAACGCTGCTTCGAAACCAATGACAAATTCATGCGTATGAAATTGTGGCTTCGGAAATGGTGGGTGGGCGCTTTAACAATTGCCAGCGAGGGAGTGATTGGTAAAAGTAGCGCAAATAAGAACAGTAGGTGCGGCAGCGGTGACTTTTGAAAAACTGGAAAGAATATGGGGCGAGAATGATCGTGGCCTGATGATCAAAAAAACAGCGATCATGATTTTGGCTGGCATGATCCTCGGTGTCATCACCCCCTACGACAGTTCTGAAATGCCATACGCGTTCCTGCGTTATGCCTATTGGCTTGGCACAGTTCTCATCGGCTTTGCGCTTGCCATACCATTCGGAAGATTATGTTTCGAGCGAATGAACGGTCGTGCCATAGGTCCCTTAAAGGCATTCCTGATTTTCAGCGCCGTGATTTCTGTGCCGATTTTTGCCGTGGTCGTCATTGCTGATCTGGTGATCTATTTTTCGTTCCTGAGTGCCGAACCATTCACGACTGCATCGCTATATAATTTCCTGACCGAGCTGGTGCCTATTGAGTTTGGATCTGCGACGCTTGGCTATCTGGTCTGGTACGCTAAGGTGTTCATCATTGTGGCGCTGATTTATGGTGCGGCGAGTTTTATCCTTGAACGGGGGCTGGAGCCTGACGCGGAGGATGTGCCGCGGTACCGTGCTGGGCAGGTGTTCCTCAACCGCCTGCCGTCGCGCTTGGGAACATCACTTACGCATCTGTCCATGGAAGGGCACTATGTGCGGGCGCACACGGGGAAGGGCGATGCGCTCATCCACATGCGGCTTGCAGACGCACTGGTTGAGCTTGAAGGGTATGCTGGCATGCAGGTTCACCGGTCACACTGGGTGGCTTTCGATGCCATTGAACGGATCACCAAAGACGGCCGTAGGCGCTTTGCCGCGTTGACGACGGGTGCTTCTGTGCCGGTTTCACAAACCTACTATGAGCAGTTGAAAGAGCTCGGCGTTTGCTGAGCTAGCCGCACTGAGCGCGGTGCAGCATCATGTGGTCGGCGAGCACGACGGCCATCATGGCTTCGGCGATGGGTACGGCGCGGATGCCCACACATGGATCGTGGCGCCCTTTGGTCATAACATCCGTTGCCTCACCATCCAGATTGACACTTTTGCGCGGTGTGAGGATGGAACTGGTCGGTTTAACAGCGAAGCGGGCAACAATCGGTTGTCCGGTTGAAATACCGCCGAGGATGCCGCCTGCTTTGTTCGAGAGGAACTCAGGCTTGCCGTCTTTGCCGGGCACCATTTCGTCCGCATTTTCCTCGCCCGTAAGGCACGCAGCCTCAAAACCGGCGCCAATTTCAACGGCCTTGGCAGCGTTGATACTCATGAGCGCGGTTGCGAGGTCGGCATCGAGCTTGCTGTATATGGGTGCGCCCCAGCCCGCTGGTACACCCTCTGCCACTACCTCGATCACGGCACCGATGGAGCTACCAGCCTTGCGGATGGCTTCAAGCTCATTCGCCCACTGTGCAGCCATCTCTGCATCAGGACAGAAGAAGGGGTTGTTGTTGACTTCATCCCAGTCGAAGCGGTCATAGTCGATTTTTGAACGGCCCATTTGCACCATGGCGGCGCGAATGGTGACACCGTCACCGAGCACCTTGCGGGCTACGGCCCCCGCTGCGACACGCGCCGCGGTTTCGCGCGCGCTGGAGCGCCCGCCGCCGCGATAGTCGCGGATGCCGTATTTCGCCATATAGGTATAGTCGGCGTGGCCGGGACGGAAAGTCTTGGCAATGTCGCCATAGTCCTTCGAGCGCTGGTCGGTATTCTCGATCATCAGTTGGACGGGGGTGCCCGTCGTTTTACCTTCAAAAACACCTGAGAGGATTTTCACAGCGTCGGGTTCCCGGCGCTGTGTGGTGTATTTATTTTGGCCAGGCTTGCGTTTGTCCAGAAATACCTGAATGTCGGCTTCCGTCAGGTCCAGCATCGGGGGCACACCATCGACCGTGGCGCCAAGCGCCGGGCCATGGCTTTCGCCCCAGGTGGTGAAACGGAACAGTCTGCCGAAGGTATTATAGGACATATGCGCCTTATTCCTTGTCCATGATCTCGATAAGCTTTTTCATCGCTTCATCGTCGGTGGGCATGCAGGTGGTGGAGAAACCGCTGTCCACATGGTGGGTCTCGCCCGTTACACCCGACGAGAGGTCGGACAGCAGGTAGAGACCGGCACCGGCCACGTCATCAAGGGTGATGTTGCGGCGGAGTGGTGCGTTTTTCTCGTTGTATTTCAGAAGCATGCGAAAATCGCCGACGCCGGACGCGGCGAGCGTCTTCATCGGGCCTGCGCTGATGGTGTTCACACGGATGCCTTTTTCGCCAAGATCGCGAGCCATATAACGTGTGCTGCACTCAAGCGCCGCTTTGGCAACGCCCATCACGTTATAATGCGGTACAACCTTTTCCGAACCATAGTAGGATAGGGTGACCATGCTGCCGCCATTCGTCATCATCTTCTCAAGGCGCTGAGCCACAGCGACGAAGCTGTAGGCGGAGATGTTCATGGTCATCAGGAAGTTGTCGAGGCTGGTGTCGATATAGCGGCCGCGCAGCTCGTTCTTGTCCGAATAACCGATGGCGTGCACGAAGAAGTCGATGCTGTCCCACTTCTGGGCGAGCTTATCGGCCATGGCGTCGATTGAGGCAGCGTCTGACACGTCGCACTGCACGAGGAAATCAGAGCCGATGGATGCCGCGAGCGGCTTTACGCGCTTCTCAAGCGCTTCACCCTGGTAGGAGAAGGCAACTTCAGCACCATGTTCGGCACAGGCTTTGGCAATGCCCCATGCCATTGAGCGGTCATTGGCTACGCCCATGATCAGACCGCGTTTTCCTTCCATCAATTTCGTCATTATCGCCCCTCTTTTCTTCTGTTAGGCCGAAATTTCGGCGCATCCTACACCAGAAACCTTCGCCGTCAATCGCTTAACTACCGCTGTTCTTGTTCTCGTCCGGTGTCTGCGCCGCGGTAGTTGCACTGTCCGTCTTTACTTGAGCTTCGACAAAATCCTCGGGTGCTTCAGCGTCAGGTGGCAGGTCAAGGCTGTCCGGTTCCTTGTTGTCGCGCCCCTCAAAGGTGTAAGCCGCGTTCAACTCCGCGCCCAGAACGAAGCCTACGCTGACAAAAAAGCAGAACAGCTGCATAACAACAACGCCAGCGAGCGAGCCGTAGGTTACATCATAGTTCCCGGCGTATTTCAGGTAAATACTCAGCCCACGTGCCGTAGCCAGCAGAACAAGGAGGCTCAAAATGGTGCCAGGCAGACGTACCGGTTTATTGACCCGCCGCGGTGTCAGCGCCACGAACATGGTGTATAGGCCCAGCATCAGTACAGCGGGGCTCACAAGCAGGCTCATATATTTCCATACGAGCAGCAATGTTTCTGAGATTGTGGAAGGAAACAGGCTGATGAAGCCAGCAATCATGGGCGGGCCAAGGACCTGCACTGACATGCCGATGGTGATGGTCACAGCACCAAAGACGACAATTGCGAGGCTTTCGAGCCGTCTGATCCATAACGCCCTGGCATGTTCGCGCCCAAATGCCTTGATGAGCGCGCCGCGTCCGGCCTCAATACCGTTGGCCGCAGTCCATATGGTGAAGAGGATGGAGCCGGTCAGGATCTCAGCGCCAGTTGATTCAATGATTCCGCGGATCGGCCCGTCCAGGACTGAGGCCACTTCAGGCGGCAGCACTGAAAGCATGAACTGGATGGCTTCAAGCCCGCGCTCTGTCTGGCCCATAAAGCCCGAGATCGCGACAAGGAAAATAATGGCAGGGAAAAGGGATAACATGGTGAGGAAAGCCATGTTGCCCGCAGCATCAAGCCCGTTGTTACCAAAAAACTGGGCAAACGCGCGAAGCCAGACCTTGCGGTGCCGGTCAATGGCGGGCGGCAAGATGCTCTTTCTCTCTTCGGTCAATTGAGCCCTGCTTTCCGCCTGAGGGCGTCACCGTCGCCTGCGCCCCATTCTTTCACCAGTTTTTCAAGGTTGAGGTCACGGTCGCCAGGCAACATGATCTTGAGGGTGACATACATATTGCCGGTCTCGTCACCGCGCTGCACACCTTTTCCTTTAAGACGGAGGCGTTTGCCGGTGGAACTGTTCTTCGGGATGCGAATGGTCAGTTTACCCTTGGGCGTGGGTACTGTTATATCGCCGCCAAGAACCGCCTCATCAAGCGCGATCGGCAGGTCCAGCAGGATGTCGAGCCCATCGCGTTTGTAGTAGGGGTGGGGTGCAACATTCACTTCAACAAGCGCGTCGCCTTTCGGTGCACCGCCAACGCCCGGGCCACCTTGCCCAGACAATCGAATTACCTGGCCGTCCTTGATGCCGGACGGGATTTTGATGTCAAGCGAACGACCGTCGTTAAGCGAAATACGGCGCGTGCCGCCGGTGATCGACTCTTCAAAGCCGACCGTGATTTTATAGTTGATGTCGAGCCCACGCCGGCGCGCCGCCGCTTCATAGGGGTTCTGCTTTGCGCCGCCTGAGGTTGAAGAGCCTCGCTTGCTTGCGCGCCCGGCGGCGGAGCGGAAGAAGCTGGAGAAGACGTCACTGGCTTCTTCAAAATCAAAAGCATCGTAGCGGTCGTCAGAGCTATAGCGGCGTGCGCCGGACTGTCGCCCACCAAAGCCACCAAAGCCTGCAGGGCGTTCATTGCCGTTGTCATCGATCAGGCCGCGGTCATATTTGGCGCGTTGTTCCTTGTCGCCAAGCACAGCATAAGCGGCCGATACGCGCTTGAACTCGTCAGCGACGGTCTTATTGTCCTTGTTGCGGTCAGGGTGCAGCTTTTTCGCAAGCTCGCGATAAGCTTTTTTGACCTCGTCCTGGCTGGCACCGCGAGAGACGCCCAATATGTTGTAAAGATCGCTCATAAGATTGTATCGAGAAGTAAAACCATATACTAAAACAACTGCTTGGCTATCATATAAGGGATACGGATTGGCACGCAATATAACAGTGCAATTAGAAGTATCCGATTGATAGGCATAGGTCATCATTTTGCACGCGCGAGGTTGGTATCATGAGCGAAAAAACAGCAGCATTTGAAGAACCTTTCGGTCGTTTGCAGGAATGGCTGGCGGAAGCCGAGGAAAGTGAACCCAACGATCCGACGGCTGTAGCGCTCGCAACCGCGACAAAAGACGGCTTTCCAAGCCTGCGCATGGTGTTGATGAAGGGCTGCGACGAACGAGGTGTGGTTTTTTATACCAATCTTGAAAGCCGCAAAGGCGTGGAGCTGGCTGAAAACCCCAATGTGGCAATGCTTTTCCATTGGAAATCGCTGCGGCGGCAAATTCGCATCGAAGGTGCCGTGGAACCAGTGACGACAGAAGAGGCAGATGCCTATTTTGCGTCGCGTCCGCGCGCCAGCAGGATCGGGGCATGGGCCTCAAAGCAGTCGCGCGAAATGGCAGGGCGGTTCGAATTTGAAGCGGCCATTGCACAATATACCGCCAAGTTCGGGGTGGGTGAGGTGCCGCGGCCGGAAAACTGGTCTGGCTTTCGCCTTAAACCAAAGTATTTCGAGTTCTGGCGTGACCGTAAATTCCGCCTTCATGAACGCATTACATATACGTTGAATGAAACCGGTTCCATCTGGGGTT
Organism: Kordiimonas gwangyangensis DSM 19435 = JCM 12864; assembly: GCF_000375545.1. GTDB lineage: Bacteria > Pseudomonadota > Alphaproteobacteria > Sphingomonadales > Kordiimonadaceae > Kordiimonas > Kordiimonas gwangyangensis. The sequence goes on along the minus strand of NZ_AQXF01000002.1, from coordinate 523,707 downwards.
TAGCTGAGCTTTATCCCTGATTTCCGCAGTTTCCTGCGCTTTGTCTCTCAAAATTGTGACAGATTGGAAACAAAACTGTCACAGGCTGAGCCTAGGCTCTCGCACAAATAATCAGGCTGATTCCCCGCTGCACTCAGGCAGGCAGCGCAGCTATGTGCGAGGCTCTGGTAATGCGTTTTTCCGTTCGTCTTCGAATTCTTCTGGGTTTTGCGGCGGTCATCCTGACCCTTGCGGCTGCAAACCTCATTTCGGCTTTTGGGTTGCGAGGGCTGGATGGTGCCTCGAATCAGATCATCGCGAAAACTGACATTGTGCGGTTCGTGAATGATTATACGTCAGACGTCGCAGCACAAACCATGTCGCTCCGTTCCTTTGCATTCTCGGGCCTTGAAACTGATAAGGAAACCATGACCGAGGCGCGGGCGCGGGCAGAACAAAGCCGCAAGCAGGTCGAAAAGCTGCTGCTCTCGAATGGCGAGGAGACAACAGTCGAAGAGCTGAACGCGGCTGCCACAGCATTCGATGAAGTCTTTACCGCGATGGAAAACCGTTTGGGCAATGAAGGCGATGCCCTTCAGGTGGTGGTCAACGGTGTTGGTAAACTTGACGAGAGCGCAACCAACCTAGTGTCCTTCCTGAACACGCGCGGCCCGGATGAAAAGGCGTTGGCGGTGCACGTCCTTCCGCTCGTCGCGACATTCAACCAGGCTGCCGTTGCCTATGTTTCATCGGGTCAGCAGGCTGATTTTGATACGGCCATTGGCGCATCTGAGCAGCTGGACGAACTGGTAACGCAGGCAATGCAGTTTATGCGCGGTGTGCCGCGGCGGGAACAAGCTGTTGTGCGTTATGTGCGTCGGGATGGTGACGTTATTCGCCAAAGCCTGCGTCAGAAGCAGGCTACGGCATCTGCCGTACATTCGGCGCTAGACCAGTTGGATAGCGCCGCAAGCCAGATTGCCGCGGTGACGGAGCGTATCAAGTCCAGCTCGCGCGCAGCGCAGACTTTGGCGCTCAATAACATGATGCGTGCAGTCGACGCCTCGACCCGCCAAAGTCTTATCGGTCTCGCCATCGGAGCGCTGATTGCCGCTATGCTGGCGTGGTACATTGGTCGCTCGGTCGCTAGCCCGCTGGCGCGGATTACCGATGCAGTGACGCGTCTCGCGCACGGTGACAAGGCCGTGAGTATTCCGCACACTGACCGTAGCGATGAACTCGGCCGTATGGCAGAGGCCGCGACCGTGTTTAAGGACAAGGCATTTGAGCTTGAGCGCATGGCTGAAGAAAAGCGTGTGAGCGAAGCTGCAGCTGCTGAGGCTCAGCGCCAGCATGAGCGTGAGCAGGCGAATGTATTGCAGCGGCGTAAAGCGGAAGAGGAGCAGGCGAGGGAAGAGCGGCGTACCGCGCGTCTTCAGCAACGCCTGCAAATGGCTGACGCGTTTGAGCGTCGCGTGATGGGTGTTGTTGAAGCAGTCAATAGGGCGTCCAAGCAGATGGCCGATGCCTCTGCCTCCCTCGTGGAAAACGCTCGGCAAACCAATCATCAGGTCAGCAATACCCATAATGCTACGTCCGAGGCGTCCGGTAACGTGCATGCGGTTGCTGGTGCGACGGAAGAATTGTCAGTCTCCTTCCGTTCTGTACGCAGTGAGCTTGGCCACAGTGCGGAAGTCGCGCAAAGTGCGGTGACTGAGGCGACGCGTACCACGGAAACCGTGGCAGGTCTTGCAACTGCCGCAGATCAGATTGGCGTTGTTGTCAAGATGATCCGCGATATTGCTGAGCAAACCAACCTGCTTGCGCTTAACGCAACCATTGAAGCCGCGCGCGCGGGCGATGCAGGGCGTGGGTTCGCCGTGGTGGCACAAGAGGTGAAAAGCCTCGCGGCGCAGTCTGGTCGTGCCACCGAGGAGATCGCATCCTATGTGTCCGAAATTCAGCGGGTATCAGGCGATGCTGGCGGTGCGATTGAACGCATTGGAGATATCATCCGTGAGATGAGTGAAGTGAGCCAATCTGTTGTTGCCGCCGTCGAGCAGCAGGCCGCTGCGACCGAGGAAATTGCCAAGAATGTACAACATGTCTCGGCGGGCACGTCACTTGTGCGCGATAGCGTTACGATTGTGGGGCAAGCTGCGACGGAGACAGAGGCTATGACGACAGAGCTTCAGCATCAGGCAAGTCACCTGATGGATGAAGCAGACAGCCTCAAGCGCGAAGTGGAGCGTTTCCTCGCGGAAATCAGGGACACCAAAGAAGAGGGTGTCTCGACCACGGCTGCGCCGTCCATGCGACTGTTAAAATCAGCTTGATAAATGCGAATAGTATTCACTTTTTGATGATGTCACCGATTTTGGACTTTGAAGTCCAGAAAATAGGTACTACTCTTGCGGCTTGATGTTCCATCGTCGAAAGGGGAGTGACCATGGACGGCACGGTAAGGGTCGAAACGCCGGAAGCGGAAATTGCAGCAATTCTGAAGGCACAGCGCGCCAGCTATCTGGCTGAGGGCGAAGTGACTGCCGCGGTGCGAAAAGACCGCTTGAAGCGCGCGCTCACATGTCTGATGGATTACAAGGATGATTATATCCGGCTGATTTCCGAGGATTTCGGCAACCGGTCGGCGGAAACCACGCTTTTTGCTGACGTCGTGGCGTCTGCCGGCGCCCTCAAGGATGCAATCAAGCATGTTGAGAAATGGATGAAGCCGTCCAAGCGCTCGGTCCAGTTTCCGCTCGGTCTTCTTGGCGTTAAGGCGCAGGTCGTCCCGCAGCCGAAAGGGGTAATCGGTCTGATCACGCCGTGGAACTTCCCCCTGACGATGGTTTTTGTGCCGCTCGCACAAATGTTGGCAGCGGGCAACCGTGTGACCATCAAGCCAAGCGAACACACACCGCGCACATCGGCCTTCCTCAAGGAAGTTTTTGCCAAACATTTCTCGCAGGATGAAGTTGCTGTAGTGAATGGTGCGGTGGAAACGAGCCAAGCCTTCTCGAGCCAACCCTGGGACCACTTGATGTTCACCGGCGCGCCGATGGTCGGCAAGCTGATCATGCGTGCCGCGAGCGAACATCTGACGCCAGTCACGCTTGAACTGGGAGGCAAAAGCCCGGTGATTGTGGGCAAAAGCGCGGACCTAGATGCTGTGGTCGAACGAGTGGCAACCTTCAAACATATGAATTCAGGACAAATTTGCCTCGCGCCTGATTATCTGAATATCGACAGTAGCCGCCGCGACGACTTTGTCGAGCGCTATACCAGGAAGGTCACCAGCATGTATCCAACTATGCTGTCGAACGACCAGTATACCTCCATCATCAGCGCCCGGCACCGAGAACGGCTTGAGGGTTATATCGAGGACGCGAAGGCCAAAGGTGCTGATGTGCGCATCATCAACCCGGGGAACGAGGATTTTGCCGGCCAGAACCAAAGTAACAAGCTGCCATCCGCGCTGATTCTTGACCCGACCGACGACATGAAGGTGATGCAGGAAGAGATTTTCGGCCCTATCCTGCCGGTGCGGACATATGAGAGCACCGATGAGGTGATTTCCTATGTGAATGACCGGGATCGGCCGCTTGCGCTCTACTACTTCGGCAAGGATAAGGCCGAGGAGGAGAAGGTTTTGACCCATACGACTTCTGGCGGCGTGACCGTGAACGACGTGCTGTGGCATGGTGCGCACGAGAACCTGCCGTTTGGCGGCATCGGCAATTCCGGTATGGGGCGCTATCACGGTTATGACGGCTTTCAGGAATTCAGTCATATGAAACCGGTGCTCCGGCACCCAAAATTATCGATCGGGGCTGTTCTCGGCATCGTGCCGCCCTATACTGATAAACTCCGGAAAAATGTTGAACGCCAGCTAAAGTAATCGTGGCTGGCAGACAGGGTGCCAGATGATTGCTTTCAATTTCAACAGTGTCGCTTCGGTTCTGGTTGAGGACGGGGCGGCAAACCAGCTTGGTTCTGTTTTGCGCGCGCGCTTTGGTGCGGAGCGGCCTTTCATTGTCACCGACATGGGACTCGTGAAACTGGGCATGCTTGCCAAGGTGCAAGCGTCGCTTGATGAAGCCGAACTTGACCATGCGCATTTTGACGGCGTTGAGGCCGACCCTTCCGAGGCTGTCGTTTTGAAAGCGGTTGAAGCTGCAAAGGCGCACAGGGCTGATGTCATTGTCGGTTTTGGTGGCGGCAGTTCGATGGATGTGGCGAAGCTGATCGCCGTGCTCGCAAGCGGCGAACAACAGCTTTCAGAGATTTACGGCATAGACCAGATCAAGGGAGGGCGTTTGCCGCTTGTGCAGGTGCCGACAACGGCGGGCACGGGCTCGGAAGTCACTCCTATCTCCATCGTCACCACGGGCGAGACTACAAAGATGGGCGTGGTGGACGCCACCATGCTGGCGGATCTCGCTATTCTCGATGCCACACTGACCACCGGCCTGCCGGCCCATATTACGGCGGCGACCGGCATTGACGCCATGGTGCATGCGATTGAGGCCTATACCTCCAGGCTCAAGAAGAACCCGATTTCGGACGGGCTCGCGCGGCAAGCACTCCTGATGCTGGGGAACAATATTGTCACCGCCTGCAATGACGGCGGCAACCTTGATGCCCGCCGCGCCATGCTGATTGGCGCCATGCTGGCGGGCCAAGCCTTTGCAAATGCCCCCGTTGCTGCCGTACACGCGCTGGCATATCCGCTTGGTGGTCATTTCCATATCCCGCACGGGTTATCAAACTCACTCGTGCTGCCGCATGTGCTGCGCTTTAACGAGGAAGCGGCGGGGCATCTGTATGCCGAGCTGGCGGTACTTGCGGGGCAGGGGAACAGTGCGGGGGATTTTATTGCTTGGATGGACCGTATCGCCGACGAGACCAAGGTGCAACGCCGCCTGCGTGATGTGGGCATCAGCCACAACGACCTGCCGATGCTGGCACAGGATGCCATGCTGCAGACGCGCTTGCTCGTGAACAATCCACGCGAGGTGACGCTTGATGACGCCCGCGCCATCTATGAGGCTGCGTGGTAACATGGCGGGCGAGAAGACCGAACCACGGCCGCTTTCGGCCTATCATCATATCGCGCCGATCCAGACACGCTGGATGGACAATGATGTCTATGGCCACGTGAATAACGTGGTCTACTACAGCTATTTCGATACGGCGGTGAACCGTTTCCTGATCGAGGGCGGCGTGCTTGACATCCATGACGGCGATGTCATTGGCCTCGTGGTCGAGACAGGTTGCCGCTATTTTGCGTCGCTCGAATTTCCGCAGTCTATTCAGGCCGGTATTGGCGTCAGCCATATCGGGCGTTCGAGCGTGCGCTACGAGATCGGCCTGTTCGCGGACGGTAGCGATACCCCCGCTGCTGAAGGGCATTTTATCCATGTTTATGTGGACAAGGCCACGCGGCGCCCCACTTCATTACCTGAACGGTTCAGGAGCCTTCTGGAGACAATCCGGATAGAAGCCTGAGCGCCACGGTTTGGAGGGAGCCAGAATTTATGGACGTTAAAGGTAAGGTCATTGCCGTTACGGGCGGCGCGAGCGGAATTGGCGCAGCGCTGTCGAAACTTTTTGCGGCTGAAGGGGCAAAATTTGTTGCCCTCGCCGATATGGATGAAGCGGGCGCACGGGCTGTCGCCGCGGAGATCGGCGAAGGTGCTAAAGCTTACAAACTTGATGTAACCGACGAGGCTGCAGTCGCTACCTTCGCGCAGTCCGTTGAAGCTGACGCTGGGCCGATCGACCTCTATTTCTCGAACGCGGGCATCATTTTTTCCGACGCGCCGGACTGGACCGCAATCAGCCAGACCAACGCGCAGTGGGACAAGATCTGGCAGGTGAACGTGTTCGCGCATGTGCTTGCGTTGCGCGCGGTGCTGCCGCAGATGCTCAAGCGTGAAGGCTGCGGTTTTGTTATCACCGCCAGCGCCGCGGGGCTTCTCAGCCAGATTGGCGATATCAGCTACTCCACCACCAAACATGCGGCAGTGGGTTTTGCGGAAAGTCTTGCCATCAACCATGGCGATGACGGACTTTATGTGGCCTGCCTATGTCCGCAGGCCGTGACGTCCAAGATGACGGCAGGCGCCGAGAAATCGTCTGCTGCGGGTGACGGCATCATGCCGGCGGACGAATTTGCGCGCCGCGTGCTTGCTGGCATGCGCGAAGGTCGCTTCATGATCCGTCCGCACGAGCAAGTGGAAGGCTATTTCCTCAACAAAGCCAAAGACTATGACCGCTGGGTTGGCGGCATGCGCAAGTTCCGCCGCCACCAGATGGCGGCAACCGGCAAGCCGCTATAAGGGAAGAGAAGAATGGACTATACAAAACTAATGGATTTCACCGGTAAGGTGGTTTTTGTCTCGGGCTCCAGCCGGGGTATTGGCGAGGCGATTGTGCGCGCGTTTGCTGCAAACGGCGCCAGAGTGATCGTCTCCTCCCGTGACCAGGAAGCCTGCGAGGTTGTTGCGGAAAGCATCCGGGCGGATGGCGGCGATGCGAAAGCCAAAGCGGCCCACGCTGGCAAGATGGACGATGTGCATGCGGTGTTTGACTGGATCAAGTCGGAATATGGCCGCCTCGACGTGCTGGTGAACTGCGGTGGCACCAACCCGTTCTACGGCAACATCGGTGACACACCGGAAGCTGCGTTCGACAAGACGATCGACGTGAACCTGAAGGGCCCGTTCTATCTCTCTGCTGAAGCGGTGAAAATGATGAAGGTGCAGGGCGGCGGTGCCATCGTGAACGTGGCGTCCATTAACGGTATTTCGCCCGGCCACCTGCAAGGCATCTATTCCATGACCAAGTCTGCCATGATCAATATGACCAAGGCTTACGCGCGTGAATACGGTCATGACGGTATCCGTGTGAATGCCATCTGCCCGGGGCTTGTGGATACCAAGATGACGGCTGTATTCACGTCGAACGAGGATATGCTGTCGAAATACACCAGCCAGTTCCCGATTCCTCGTGCGGGCAAGCCCGAGGATATGGTGGGCGGGGTACTGTACCTTGCCTCTGACGCTGCGGCGTTCACCACCGGCACTACGCTGGTGATGGACGGCGGCTGGACCGCGTAGGGGAGGCTTGAATGACAGAAGAACTCAACAAAACCGTCAGTGTGCGTGAAGGTGAGGAGCTGGATGCAGGGCTTGTCGACAGCATTATCAAGGAACGCATTGGCGGTCTTGAAGGCACACCGGTAATTCGCCAGTTTGCAAGTGGTCATTCGAACTTGACCTACTCAATTCAGTATCCGAACAAAAACTTTGTCCTGCGTCGGCCGCCTTTTGGCACGCGGCCCAAATCAGGACACAGCATGATCCGCGAATACAGCGTGATGAATGCACTCAAACCGGTATTCCCAGCCGTGCCGGAGACCTATTTCCATATCCCGGACGAGGACAGCCCGCTGGGAGCCGAGTTTTATGTCATGGAACAGGTTGATGGTCGCAAGCTTGACCGTACCATCCCTGAAAGCTGGGGCTTCGGTGAGGAAGAGGGGCGCAAGCTTTGCCTGTCGTTCTTCCACAAGCTTATCGACCTCCATAAAGTAGACTATAAGGCTGCGGGCCTTGAAGACTTTGGCAAGCCGGAAGGCTATGTGGAACGTCAGGTACTTGGCTGGAACCGCCGCTATGAGAAAGCCACGACAGATGATGTTGAGGATTTTGCCGACGTTCGCAAATGGCTTGAGGACCATATGCCGGAAGGTGAAGTGGGTCATGCGGTGCTGCACGGTGACTACCGCCTTGATAACGTGATTCTATGCGAAGAAAACCCGTTTGAAATCAAGGCGATCCTCGACTGGGAAATCAGTGCGCTCGGCGACCCGCTCATGGACCTTGGCAATACGCTGGCTTATTGGTCGCAAAAGGGTGACCCCGACGAGATGATAGCCATGTGCATGCAGCCCTGCATGGCGCCTGGGATGCTGACGCGTGAGGCAATCTGCGAGATTTACGCGAAAGAGACAGGCTACGACCTGTCGAAGTTTGACTACTATCTCGTCTATGGTGTGTTCCGTCTTGCGGTGATTATCCAACAGATCTACTACCGCTACTATCATGGCCAGACCAAGAACAAAGCCTTCGCCAAATTCGGCATTCGCACCAATCAGCTTGGTAACTACGCCCGATTTTTGATTGAAAAATCAAATATTTAATTACTGATTTCAGGCTGAAATCGAGAATGCACCACAAAGCCGTTTTGTGGTGCATTTTGTTTACCTTTCTATGATCAAATGTTTTTGATTGGGCGTCACCGGTGGATTTGATTGATCCTCCAACCCCATCATGTTTTAAGGTTTTGTGTCACTAAATCGGGTGGGGCCCGACAAGGGGATAGAGTATTGTCTGAAAAACTTGCGTTTTCGCTGGCGCTTGACCTGATGTTCAACGGTCAGGACATGGATTATTGCGAGCGACCGATCAGCCTGACCATTCTGGACCAGATGGCAATGTTCGGCGACCTGCCAGACCGCGCCCACGTGGCTGTTGTGGCTGCGGGGGGTGGCCGCCTTGTGCGGACGCTGTCCGAGCGCGGCTATAATGTCGATGCGTTTGAAGGACGCACGGAGTGTTTTGAGCATCTGGAGCGGGTTTTCAGTAAAACGCCGTCCGTACGCGTGTTGCAGTCTCGCCATCTTGAGGACCCGACGCGCCGCAGCAAGCTGCGCTACGACGCCATGTTCTGCATGGACGATCTGCGGGCTTTCCGTGAGGATCACGAGTGGACTGAACATGTTCAGGCCATGATCAAGGAAGACGGATATTTTGTGTATTCGCAGATGTCGAACAATCTGCCGACGAAAAAGAATACCCTGAGCCGCTATTTCAACCTTGCTGGCAACTATAACGTTTCAGAGGATACGTCCCAGATGGTGCGCGACAGCTATATGGGCCTCGCTCATTGGGAGCCGGACGAAAGCGACAAACGCACCGCGCTTGAAGCACTCGACATGGTGAAATCGGGCCGCCAGTTACGCCGCAGCATTCGCGACGGCGCTGAAGTGCGATACGTCGTGTGGCGCAAGAAGCCAAAGGCAGGCAAGCCGAAACCAGCGCAAACATCGTCGCCGTCCAAGATTTGGCCTCGCGACTAAGGCCAGCGAAAAAGGGAAGGGCGGTAAAACCGCCCTTTTTATTTGTCTTTGTGAAGCCTGAGAAGCGCCTCTTGCGAGGTGGAGGCGAGTAGGCGCCCGCCACGGTCATAAAGCGCACCGCGCGCAAGGCCTCGGCCTTTGCCGGTCCAGTAACCGTCCGTCCGGTAGAAAATCCAGTCGTCTACCCGGTAGTTGTTCCGGTGGAACCACATGGCATGATCTAGGCTTGCCACCATCTTCAGCCGTGGGTCACGCGGTATCATGGCGTGAGGCCTCAGGTTCGCGGAAAGGAAGGCAAAATCCGAGATATAGGCCATAAGGCGTCCGTGAAGGGCCTGATCACCCTCAATAGGTTCCTTTAGCTTGAACCAGTAGCCGGTCTCCGGGCTCTTGGGTTTCGGGTTCTCAAGATCCATGCGGTCGATTGAGCGCATCTCAAACGGCATGAAGGGCTTGTCCTTCGGTTGCTTGCCGAAAGCGCGGAGTACGCGGGCGTAATACTCCTCATCGTCATCCAGATCTTCTGGCATCGGAACTTCTGGCATGTCGATCTGATGCTCAAGCCCATCTTCACCAACGTGGAACGATACGGAAATGGTGAAAATGGCTTCCCCGTTCTGGATAGCCACCACACGCCGGGTGACAAAGCTGCGGCCATTGCGAATAGGGTCGACATCATAGATGATCGGTTGGTCCGCAATACCGGGACGCAGGAAATAGCAGTGCAGCGAATGCAATAGGAAACCGGTTTCGACCGTCAAGGTCGCGGCTTCCATCGCCTGCGCCAGGATATGCCCACCGAACACATGCTTGTTGGGCCATTTATTCGGCTCGCCACGGAACAGCAGGTTGTCCAGCCGTTCGATGGCAAGCTCGTCAATAATCGGTTGTACGGTGCTCATAAAACCTCGTTGTGGCTTGCCGTGTTAATCACGGAAGCTGGGGTCCAGCCGGTCCATCTTGCGAAGGATCGCGGGCCAGACAAAATTGTCCGCGCCGTTCGCGCCTGCCACAACCCGCACATCGCGCATGGCGTTGTCCATGGCTTCCTTGCTGGGAGAGTGGAGCTCCGCGCCCGCACTTTGGGTCAGTATCTGAACCCGACAGGCCTTTTCAAGGAAGAACATCATTTCAAAGGCTTTAGCGACGCTTTCGCCCGCCGTCAGGGTGCCATGGTTTCTGAGGATCAGGCAGTTTTTAGTGCCCATATCAGCGACCAGGCGTTCTTTCTCACCGTCATTCACGGCAAAGCCTTCATAGTCATGGTAGGCCACGGTCATCCATGGCGGAATGCTGCTTTGGCACATGGGCAACAAGCCGTCTTTTTGGTTGGACACTGCGATGCCGTAATCCGTGTGCAGGTGTAGCACACACATGGCATCGTCACGGGCTGCGTGGATGGCGCTATGGATGACAAAACCTGCTGCATTGGGGATGAACGGCGTATCCATGAGCTGTTTGCCGCTTAGGTCAACCTTCACAAGGCTCGAGGCTGTGATTTCCTCAAACATCAGGCCAAGTGGATTGATGAGGAAGTGATGGTCTGTGCCCGGAATGCGGGCAGAAATGTGTGTGTAAATCAGGTCATCCCAGCCGAGATGGGCCACCATGCGGTAGGCCGCCGCCAAGTTTACACGCGTTTCCCATTCAGCCGCAGACACCTTGTCCTTAACTGACCCGATATCAAGCATTCCCGGTTTTGCCATATTCCCCTCCTGACAGCTGGCGGACTGTATTCCTTGAGGGAAAAGATAGCGCGAATTGCTGCCCCGTCCAAAGCCCAAGGAACTTTTTATTTACCTTGAGCGTTATCGCCGCCATTTCTTCGCGAGAAGAAGGAGCGCACGGCAACGCGGCTGATGCCCGCCACGCTTTGGATTGCGATGGGTGCATGCGGATGATCCTCAAGCTCATGCCAGTTGATTTTGCGGAAGCGCAGGATGAGAAGCGCGGCCTTGATGGTGTAGTCGGCAATGATGACTGCATACATGGCCTCAACCGGGCCACCCAGTGCGCGAACAATGAGGCCGATTGTCAGGCGTCCTACGATCATGCCCGCGAACGTCACGACAAGTGGAAATTTGGTGTCGCCAGCCCCGCGCAGCGCGCCGCCAATGGCAAATTCAACTGCCATCAAAGGTTGTACGATTGCGAGGATAAGCACAAAAAATTCAGTATGCTCTCGCACTGCCGGGTCTGACGACAGCACGGTGGCAATCGGGTCACGAAAAATGAAGGTCAGGATGGCAAGCAGGGACATGCCCAAGATGGCAAGACGCATGGCGGCCCAACCGCTGGCAACAGCGCCCGCGGCGTCCTTGGCACCCAGCCGTTGCCCTGCGAGGGTTGCACTTGCGGTGCCAAAGCCAAGACCCACAACAATAGTGACGCTAAGTACGGTAATCCCAATTCCGTAAGCCGCAAATGCTGCCGTGCCATATGCAGAGATCAACATCATGAAGAGCAGGAAGCTGACTTGGATTAGTATCTGCTCAAGTGCAGCCGGTGTGCCGATGCTCGCGAGCAGCCTCAAGCGACGGGTGTTGAGGGCATCATCCAGTTTTGGCGCCAGTACATATCGGCGCTTCAGCCAGCAGACGGCAAACCACAGCACTACAAGCGATTGCCCACCTGCCGTGCCCCACGGGATACCGGTGACGCCCATCTCCGGGACGCCAAAGGCGCCGTGCACGCAGATGTATGACCCAAGGATGCTGAGTGCAGCCCCACAGGCTATGAAACGTAATGGCCGTATGACGTCACCAATCGCACGGAATGAGGTTGCGATGGTGAGCATGAGAGAGAAAACGATATTGAGCAGACTGGCGGGGCGAATATAGCCAACAGCCAGAGCCTCGGTTTTTGGGTCGAGGTTGAATAGATGAACAATCTGCGGCGCAAACAGGAAGGTAATGAAGCCGAGACCCAGTGAAATAAGGACTGATAGCACAAGCGAACTTGTTGCGGCGGCCGAAGCCTCGTCGCCATCATCTGCTCCCCATGCTCGCGCCACAACGGCAGTTGTCGCTACCGACAGCGCCATTGATGCTGCCATCAGCAGAAAGTGCACTCGTCCACCCGTTACCACGGCGGCACTCGCTTCGCGGCCAAACGGCGCGACGATGGCAAGGTGCGCGAAGGATATCGCGACCATGAGCACATTGCTGGTGATGTTGGGCCCCGCGAGCCGCCAGACCGTTTTATACGAAAATGCCACTATCGATCCCTGACAGATAGACCAGAAGGGTGAACTAGCGCGAATTGACGTTACGGCCAGTGGGGGCTCGCTCAAAATTCACCACTATGAAAAATATTCAACAATCTTTGTGCCGTCGCCTTGAAGCGGGGAGAAACCGACTTAATCCTTACCATTAGTTTTCAGGCGCCAGAACCGGCTTAACGTAAAGAAGATGAGCCAGTATGCCTGAAGTTTCCGGCCATCGGGAGGGCCGGGAAGGGGAAATTGAAGAGGGATAAGGTTTATGAGTGATCTCGAAGCTTTCCGCGCAGAGACGCGTGCGTGGCTAGAAGACAATTGCCCGCCGTCCATGCGCACGCCAATGAAGGGCGAGGCCGACTTCTGCTGGGGTGGCCGCAAGTTCAAGTTCCAGAGCGACGACCAGAAAAAATGGCTCGAGCGCATGGCATCACGCGGCTGGACCGTGCCCACATGGCCGAAGGAATATGGTGGTGGCGGTTTGTCGAAAGACGAAGCCAAAATCCTGGCGTCCGAGATGAAGCGTATCAAGGCGCGCTCGCCGCTGACATCCTTCGGTATCTGGATGCTCGGCCCTGCGCTGCTCAAGTTCGGCACGCATGAACAGAAGCTCGAACACCTGCCACCGATCGCACGCGGTGAAATTCGTTGGTGTCAGGGCTATTCCGAACCGAACGCAGGGTCTGACCTGGCGTCACTGGCCACGAAAGCCGAAGACAAGGGCGACCACTATATCATCAATGGCCAGAAAATCTGGACATCCTACGCCGACAAGGCGGACTGGATCTTCTGCCTGATCCGCACCGATACTTCTAGCAAGCACGAAGGCATCAGTTTTATCCTGTTCGATATGGCGTCTGAAGGGGTGTCAACGAAGCCGATCAAGCTGATTTCCGGCTATTCACCTTTCTGCGAAACCTTCTTTGACGATGTGAAGGCATATAAGAAGAACCTCGTAGGCGAAGTGAACAAGGGCTGGACTGTTGCGAAATACCTGCTGACGCATGAGCGCACGGGCATTTCCGAGATGGGCCTGCCTGTACCGCTGAACCGCCTTGCGGTTGACAAACTGGGCACCAACGGTGCGGGTGAGCTGTCCGAGACAATGCTCAGACACCAGATTGCCGAACATGAAATTGACGCCATGTCGTTCATGTTCACGATGGAGCGGGCACAGGATGAAGTGAAAGCGGGCAACGAGATGGGGGCTTATTCCTCATTCCTCAAGGCATACGGCACCGAACTCAACAAGGACCGACACGAATTGATCGTGAAGATCAACGGTTCGGACGCGTTTGAGTGGGAAGGCCAATTCTCCAACAATGGTGAGATCGCGCGTTCGTGGCTCCGTACCAAGGGTAACTCGATTGAGGGGGGCACCACTGAGGTGCAACTCAACATCATCTCGAAACGTGTTCTCGGGTTGCCGGGTTAGGGAGACGCATCATGGCATTAGTACTGAATGAAGAGCAGCAGCTCCTGAAAGAATCCGCAGAGGGTTTCCTTACTGAAAAAGCTCCGGTCAGCCAGCTTCGTAAGCTGCGTGATGACGCAGACGAGACAGGCTTTTCAAAAGAGCTGTGGACAGAGATGTCCGAAATGGGTTTTGCGGGCCTTCTCGTTGACGAAGAACAGGGCGGTACCGGTTTTGGATATGTGGGCGCCGGCATCGTGGCGGAAGCCATGGGCAAAACGCTTTCAGCTTCGCCATTCATGGCGAGCGGTGTGGTAGCGGCCTCGGTGATCAAGGCTGCCGGCAGCGATGCGCAAAAAGAAGCGCTTTTGCCCGCCATCGCAGCAGGCGAGGTTATTGTGACGCTCGCGGTCGATGAAACCAGCCGCCACGCGCCGGAAGAGACCGTGCTGAAAGCCGAGAAGTCAGGCGACGGCTACAAACTCTCGGGCATGAAGACTTTTGTTCCTGAAGGGCATGTGGCGGACAAGATCATCGTGCTTGCGCGCACGAGCGGCGAAGCCGGGGATACGGAAGGCCTGAGCCTTTTCCTCGTCGACCGCGGCGCGAGCGGCCTGATCGTGGACCGCACGGTTTCCGTCGATAGCCGCAACTGGGCGAAACTGACGTTTGAGGGTGTAAGCGCTGGTGCAGATGCTTTGTTGGGCCGCGAGGGCAAGGCTTATGGTGCCCTTGATGGCGCGCTTGATGGTGCGCGCATTGTGGTCGCCGCCGAGCTTCTCGGTATCGCGCAGCACTGCTTTGACGAAACGGTCGAATATCTCAAAGAACGCAAGCAGTTTGGCGTTCCAATCGGCTCGTTCCAAGCGCTGCAGCACCGTGCGGCGCAGCTCTATAGCGAAATTGAGATCACGCGCTCTGCGGTTCTCAAGGCGCTGCAAATGGCCGACGCCGGCGGCAATGTGTCGTGGTTTGCAAGCCTTGCCAAAGCGAAGGCCAGCAAGACGGCAGAGCTTGCCACCAATGAAGCGATCCAGATGCACGGCGGCATCGGCATGACCGACGAGTTCGACATGGGTTTCTACATCAAGCGTGCCCGCGTGCTGCAGCACCTCTATGGTGATTTCAACTATCATGCGGACCGTTTCGCCCGCTGTTCTGGCTACTGAGGCGCACGATGGGAGCTTTTGACAACCTTCAACTGCCGACGGTCGACCCGGCAACGCCGATTGACAAGGTGATCGGCTTGCTTACGAAGCCGGGCATGCCGTTCACAACAGATGAAATTGACATTGGCGGCGTCAAGCACACCGCCTTTGTCAACCAGCCACCGAGCCTCAGGGACGCCTTCATGATGTTCCTCGGCCATGCCGAGCGTGAATTCCTCATCTACGGCGATGACCGGTATACCTACAAACAGACGGTCGCCATGGCGTCGCAGTTTGCGCAGGCGCTAGTGGACGATTTTGGCGTGAAAAAGGGCGACCGGGTTGCGCTTTCCATGCGCAACTATCCCGAATGGCCGATTGCCTACATGGGTATCGTTGCCGCTGGCGGCATCGCTGTGCTGATGAACGCCTGGTGGAAAGAGGAAGAAGTCGCCTGGGCTATGGAAAACTGTGGCGCCAAGCTCGCGGTTACCGATGCCCCGCGCATGGAAACCATGCGTCCACTGATGAAAAGCGGGGAACTTAAAGTCATCGTCGCGCGCGATGCGTTTGAGGCGGCCGAGGGGCTTTATGACTTCGCCAGCACGCTCGAAGGCAAAAAGCCGCTCATATGGCCGCAGGTCGAGCTTGGCCACGAGGATGAAGCGATGATGCTTTATACCTCTGGCTCCACCGGCTTTCCGAAAGGCGCACTTTCAACGCACCGGGCGGTTGTCTCGGTGATGATGAACTGGGTGTGCATCGCCTTGGCAATGAAGATGCTCGGTCGCCTCAACCCGGACCCGGATTTCCAGCCGGTGATGCTGGCGACCGTGCCGTTTTTCCATGTCACCGGGCTACTGCCTGTGCTGCTGGTGTCGGCCACCCTTGGCCGCAAGCTCGTGTTGATGCACAAATGGGACGTGGAAGAAGCGTTCAGGCTGATCGAAGCTGAAGGTGTGACCGGCATGACAGGTGTGCCGACCATGTCTTTCGAGATGGCCACATCGCCGCTTCGGCACAAATATGACCTCTCGACACTTCAGGACTTGGGTGGTGGCGGTGCCGCGCGCCCGCCAGAGCATGTGAAGCTCATTCGTGAGGCTTTCCCCAACTCGAACCCGGGTATTGGCTATGGCCTGACCGAGACCAACTCACTGACAGCTGTGCTGTCGGCGGACGAGTATGTCGAACGTCCGACCAGCACTGGCAAGGCCACGCCGCCGCTGATCCACGTCAAGATACTGCACCCGGCGACGGGGGAGGAGATGCCGACAGGACAGGCCGGCGAGATTTGCATCAAGAGCGTGACCAATATCCGCGAATACTGGAACAACCCGGAAGCGACGGCACGCGCCTTCAAGAACGGCTGGTTCCATTCCGGCGATGTGGGCTACGTTGACGAGGAAGGTTACATCTACATTGTCGACCGTCTGAAAGAGATCATCATCCGCGGCGGAGAAAATATCTCGACCCTTGAGGTGGAGGCTATTCTTCACGCGATCCCAGGCGTTCAGGACGTGGCTGTTTTCAGCCTGCCGGACGAACGCATGGGTGAACTTGTGGGTGCGGTCGTCTCCTCCGAGGAAGACCTTACGGAAGAGGACATCAAGGACGAGGTTGGTAAACATCTCGCGGGCTTCAAGGTGCCTGAGAAAATCTGGATCACGAAAGATCCGCTGCCGATGATTGCCTCAGGCAAGATCGACAGGAACGGTATCAAACAAACGTATCGGGACCGCTGGCGGTCCGAAAAAGTGTAAGAGGAAGGATTAGGATCATGTCCATGGATCTGGGACTATCAGAACGGGGTAAGGAACTGCGGGACAAGGTTCGCGCCTTCATTGACGAGCATGTGGTGCCCGTTGAAGACGAATACCACCATCAGGTGGGGAGCACCGGCAACCGGTTCGAATTCACACCGCGCATGACCGAAATCCTTGAGGACCTGAAGGCGAAAGCCAAAAAAGAGGGTCTCTGGAACTTCTGGCTGACGGATTCCAAAGAAGGCTATGGCCTGACGACCGTTGAATACGCTTATCTCGCCGAGGAAATGGGCCGGTCGCATCTTGCCGCGGAAAGTTTCAACTGCTCTGCACCTGATACCGGCAACATGGAAGTGATTGAGCGTTACGGCACGGACGCGCACAAGGAAAAGTGGCTCAAGCCGCTTCTTGAAGGCAAAATCCGCTCCGCATACCTGATGACGGAGCCCGATGTGGCATCATCTGACGCCACGAATATCTCCATGAGCGCGGTGCTGGACGGCGACCACTATGTGCTGAATGGTGAGAAATACTGGGCGTCTGGCGCCGGTGATCCGCGCTGCGCGGTCTATGTCACCATGGTACGCACGGACCCTGATGCACCGCGCAAGAACCAGCATAGCATGATCCTTGTGGAAGCCGGCACGCCGGGCATCGAGATCCTGCGCCCGATGATGGTGTTCGGCCATGACGACGCCCCGCACGGTCACATGCATATCCGTTTCACCAACGTGCGGGTGCCGAAAGAGAACCTTGTTCTCGGCGAAGGCCGTGGTTTTGAGGTGTCCCAAGGCCGCTTGGGCCCGGGCCGTATCCACCACTGCATGCGCTCAATTGGTGCAGCGGAACGCGCTCTTGAACTTCTGATCAAGCGCTCGCTCTCGAAGGAAGCCTTTGGCCAGACGCTCGTCAAACTTGGCGCCAACTATGACATCATCGCGGAAGCACGGATCGAGATCGAGATGGCGCGCCTTCTCTGCCTCAAAGCCGCACACATGATGGACACCATTGGCACACAGGCCGCGCAGCCCTACATCAGCCAGATCAAGGTTGTGGCGCCGCGTATGGCACTGAAGGTCATCGATGAAGCCATGCAAATGCACGGCGGACAGGGTATCAGCCAGGATACGCCGCTTGCCAACATGTGGCACGGCCAGCGTACGCTCCGCTTTGCGGACGGCCCGGATGCGGTACACCGTATGGTAATCGCCCGGACTGAGCTCAAGAAGTACCGCTCCAACAGCGCGTAAGGCACATATCATGGACCTTTCAACCCTTTACCAGATCGGTGGCAAGGTAGCCCTTGTCACCGGTGGTGGCTCCGGCATCGGGGCCATGGCGACCGAAGCGCTCGTTCGCGCGGGATGCAAGGTCTATATTGCCTCGCGCAGGCTCGCGAGTTGCGAGGATGTGGCGCATGAGCTGAACGCGGTTGGCCCGGGTGAAGTGATTGCGCTGCAGGCCGACCTCTCGACCCCTGAGGGTACCGAGGGGCTGGCGAAAGAGATTGAGGCACGCGAAGGCAAGCTCGATATTCTCGTCAACAACTCGGGCATGACGTGGGGAGCGCCGTTTGAGGACTTCCCGCGCCAGAAATGGGACGATGTATTCCGCCTGAACGTGACGGCGGTTGCTGATCTTACCCGCCTTGTGCTGCCACTTCTAAAAAAGGCTGGCACCAAGGAAGATCCTGCCCGGGTTGTCAATCTTGGTTCCGTCGTGGGTACACGTCCGGTTTCGAACACCGCATATTCTTACGGCGCGTCGAAGGCGGCTGTTCATCACCTGACCAAAATTCTCTCCAACGAGCTGGCGAAGTTCCACATTACCGTCAACGCCATTGCGCCGGGCCCGTTCCCGAGCCGGATGATGGCTTTTGTGACGGAAAATGAAGAACGTCGCCGGGCGCAGGAGGAGCGTGTGCCGCTGCACCGCTGTGGCGAGCCAGAGGATGTGGCAGGGCTGCTCATTATGTTGTGTTCGCGGGCCGGCAGCTATATCACGGGTGGCATTATTCCGCTTGACGGCGGCATTTCCGCGCTACCTTAAGCATTGAACAATTCTTCAGACAGGGAAGCATCATGGCGATCACTGTAAGCAAAGACAAACTCAAGGACTACATTGGCAAGGAAACGGGTGTTTCCGATTGGTTCAAGATTGACCAAGAGCGCATTAATGCGTTTGCCGACGTTACGCTTGACCACCAGTTTATCCATATCGACCCGGAGAAAGCTGCCAAAACGCCGTTTGGCACCACCATCGCGCACGGCTTTCTCACGCTTTCCATGGCACCTTACCTGATGGCGGATGCCGCCATTGGCATCGAAGGCGCCGTGATGGGCATCAACTATGGCTCGGACAAGGTTCGGTTCATGAGCCCGGTGAAGGTGAACAGTGAAATCCGCGCGCGTTCGAAGCTCCTTGAAGTTCAGGAAAAGCCGGGCAACCGCTTCCTGCTCAAGACCGAACTGACGATGGAAATCAAAGGTGAGGACCGCCCCGCACTGATCGCCGAATGGCTGACCATGCAGGTCCTTGCAGGCTAACTATTTTAATTTATTAGTGAATTGTGGAGAGTGTAATGAGCATTCGCTTTGATGACCAAGTTGCGATCGTAACTGGTGCCGGTGGTGGCCTTGGCCGCACCCACGCGCTTGAACTGGCGCGCCGCGGCGCCAAGGTTGTGGTGAACGACCTCGGCGGTAACGTGCATGGTGAAGGTGGTTCGAGCGCCGCTGCAGAAGCCGTCGTGAAAGAGATCGTGGACGCAGGCGGCGAAGCTTTCGCCCACGGTGCCAACGTGGCGGATGAAGCCCAGGTTGCAGACATGGTCAAGAAAACCATGGAGAAATGGGGCCGCATCGACATCCTCGTGAACAACGCCGGTGTCCTGCGTGACAAAACCTTCGCCAAAATGGAAATCGCCGATTTCGAATTCGTGGTGAAGGTTCACCTGATGGGCTCTGTCGTCTGCACCAAAGCTGTGTGGGACATCATGCGCGAGCAGGGTTATGGTCGTATCGTTATGACCACATCATCCTCGGGCCTTTATGGCAACTTCGGGCAAAGCAATTATGGCGCGGCCAAGATGGCGCTTGTGGGCTTTATGAACACGCTGTGCCTTGAAGGCGCGAAATACAATATTCGCGTCAACAGCCTGGCGCCAATGGCGGCCACACGCATGACAGAAGGCCTGCTGCCTGAGGAAGCGCTGAAGCTTTCGACACCGGAATCGGTGACCGCTGGTCTCATTACGCTGTGTGACAAGGACGCGCCGAACCGTACGATCCTCGCGGCCGGTGCAGGTGGTTACGCCCGCGCGGTCGTTTATGAGACCGACGGTATCTATCTGACGCCGGACGAGCAAACGCCTGAAAACGTGCGCGCCGGCATGGCTGACATCAATAACCCTGAAGGCCAGAGAGAACTGGTGCAAGGCGGTCAGCAATCGATGAAATTTGTAGGAAAAGCCGCAGCAGCGCTCGGCATTAAAATGGGTTAAGGAGCAGAGACATGCGGGAAGCAGTCATCGTATCAACGGCGCGTACGCCAATCGGCAAAGCCTATCGCGGCGCCCTCAATGCAACCCTGTCGCCGACCCTTGGCGCACATTCGATCAAACACGCTGTTGCGCGTGCCGGCCTTGAAGGTGGCGAGATCGAGGATGTGATCATGGGTTGTGCGCTGACCCAAGGTTCCTCCGGCCCGAACATCGGTCGTCTGGCGGCACTGCGCGCTGGCCTGCCGGTAACCGTATCGGGCATGACAATGGACCGTCAGTGCTCCTCGGGCATGATGGCGATTGCCACGGCTGCCAAGCAGGTGATGTATGACGGCATGGACATTGTGGTGGGTGCAGGCCTCGACAGCATCTCCGTTGTGCAGAACGAGCATATGAACCGCTGGCAGGCTGTGGACAAGAGCCTCGTGGAAATGCACCCGGCGACCTATATGCCAATGCTGCAAACCGCCGAGATCGTGGCAGAACGCTATGGCGTTACCCGCGAAGCCATGGATGAATACAGCCTCCAGTCCCAGCAGCGTACCGCAGCCGCGCAGGCAGCTGGCAAGTTTGACGACGAGATTGTTCCTATCTCCACCAAAATGGTGCAGGTGAACAAGGAAACGAAGGAAATGACCTTCCACGATGTCACGCTGGACAAGGACGAAGGCAACCGCCCGGAAACCACGCTTGAGGGCCTCTCGGGCCTCAAGACGGTGATCGAGGGTGGTACCATCACGGCAGGTAACGCCAGCCAGTTGTCGGACGGTTCCTCCGCTTCTGTGGTGATGGAAGCAAAGGAAGCTGAAAAACGTGGCCTGAGCCCGCTGGGCTACTACCGCGGTATCGCGGTTGCCGGCCTTGAGCCTGACGAAATGGGCATCGGCCCGGTATACGCCATTCCGAAGCTTCTGAAGGCCAATGGCCTGACGATGGATGACATTGGTCTTTGGGAGCTCAATGAAGCGTTTGCAGTGCAGGTGATCTATTGCCGTGACAAGCTTGGCATCCCGAATGACCTGTTGAACGTCAACGGCGGCGCCATTTCCATCGGTCACCCTTACGGCATGTCGGGTGCGCGCATGGTTGGCCACGCGCTCATCGAAGGCAAGCGTCGCGGCGCCAAATACGTTGTCTGCACCATGTGTGTAGGTGGCGGCATGGGCGCGGCTGGCCTCTTCGAAGTTGCGTAAAGACTTCGGCTAAGTTTTCAGGAGGCGGGCTGGGCCAAAGGCCAGGGCCCGCCTTATCTGTTTCAAGGGAGAATTCTGATGAAAGCAGTAAGATGCGGCACGCTTGGTGCGCACACCGGATTGACGGTTGAGGACATCGCAGCACCGACGCCGGGCAAGGGCGAAGTGCTGATTGACGTGAAGGCCGCGGGCCTCAATTTCCCGGACGTGTTGATGGTTGCAGGCAAATACCAATTCCAGCCAGAACTGCCATTCACGCCTGGCGGCGAAGGGGCTGGTGTTGTTGCTGAGCTGGGTGAAGGTGTCACCAACGTCAAGGTTGGTGACCGGGTGATCTTCTTCAACCAAACCGGTGCGTTTGCGGAGAAAATCGCTGCGCCCGCCAAAACACTGGTGCCGATCCCGGCGAAAATGCCGTTTGAAGTGGCAGCAGGTTTCACCATCACTTATGCGACGAGCTATCATGCACTGAAGCAGCGCGCCGATATTCAGAAGGGCGAAATTCTGTTGGTGCTCGGCGCGGCTGGTGGTGTGGGCCTCGCGACCGTTGAGCTTGGTAAAGCCATGGGCGCTGTTGTGATCGCGGCTGCAAGCACCGATGAGAAGCTTGAGGTTTGCAAAAAGGCCGGCGCTGATCATGTGATCAACTACTCGACCGAAGACCTCAAGGCGCGGGTGAAGGAAATCACCGAAGGTAAGGGTGTAGACGTAATCTATGACCCGGTAGGCGGTGCCTATACCGAAGCTGCGCTGCGTACCATGGCGCCAAACGGGCGTTTGCTGGTGATCGGTTTTGCGGCTGGCGATATTCCAAAACCGCCACTGAACCTGTGCCTGCTCAAGCAGTGTTCTATCGTCGGCGTATTCTGGGGTAACTGGGCGCGTGCCAACCCCGGCCTTCAGGTTCAGAACATGATGGAAATGTTCGCAATGTTCGAGCAAGGCACCATCGACCCACTGGTGAACGACGTGTTCTCGCTTGATGACGTTGTGGAAGCCTTCTCCTGCCTTACTGAGCGGCGTGCCAAGGGTAAAGTCATTCTGAAGCCTTGAATGTAAGGCCTTAAATAAGCTTGCGGAGCGCCAAGGCGCTCCCTATGCTGTCGACCCGTTTCAGACGTCTGAGAATTTTCCCATGGCCAGGGTCACCATAGTGGTGGCGACATATAATCGCCCCCAACTCCTCAAGCATACCATAGCGTCAATCCTCAAACAGACGTTTGAGGATTGGATATTGCTTGTCGTCGGTGACCAGTGCGCGGATGAAACCCGGGAGTTGATGGAAAGTTATTCCGACGACCGCATTTTCTACCTCAACCTTGAGACGCGCTGTGGCGAGCAATCGGGCCCCAATTCTGCGGGTTTTTTTGCTGCATCAACCGAATATGTCGCCTTTGCAAACCATGATGATATCTGGTTGCCGGACCATCTTGCGCACGCGGTTGCAACGTTGGATCAAGGGCACGCTGATTTCTTTGGCGCGGGGGCTGGGCTGACGACGCTTGATGTGCGGCGCAATATACCAGTGGTCTGGGAGCGAACACCGGCAGAGCGCCAGGTCAGCCAATCCTACTTCAACATGCCCGTGCTATTTGAGCCGGTTTCGGCATGGGTGGTGCGCCGTTCGGTGTTCGAGGTGGTTGGTGCATGGCGTCCGGCCTCAACCATTTACCGGACACCGCTTGAGGACTGGGTTTTAAGGCTGTGGCGCAAAGATGTGCCTTGCCATTTCGATAACAAGATCACGGTTCTTTACTGTAACGCAGAGAAAACCGCTTGGCAGCGCGAGGGCAGGGAAGGTTCACTCTACGGCAAGACCGAAAGCGAAGGCGAATATTGGAATGAGCAAATTGACCAGGTGGGTGCGGAACGTTTCCGGGAGATGACCGAGCAACACCTGAAAGCCCTTGAGGGCTTAAGGAACTGGACATTTTTGAAGTACCAGTATCAAGGCACGCAAAAAACCTGGATATTTGAAAGTCTGCTCACCGAAGCAACAGCAAGGCTTTGCAAGGAAACAGGATGGGATGGTCATGCGGAAGCATGGAAAATACTTGGCGGCAAAGCTGGTTATGCGCTTGATGTCATGCTGAAGCGGCGCACAGGTGAAGCGCTGCCCTCGCACAAGGATTGGCGCGACGTCAGCACAGATGCACGCAAGCGGCTTGAAAGTGACGCGCGTTGGCAAAGGATGAATGGCCATGCATGAGTGGCTTGAGGAACGCCGTGCGCAAAGCCGCATGCAATTTGAAGCCATTCCTTTCGCCGAGAGCCGCGAGTGGCTGGTTTCCGGCGAAGCCTTAAGGCACCAAACCGGGAGTTTCTTTTCGGTTGAGGGAGTACAGGCGACATCAAACTTCAAACCGCTCAATGGCGTCTGCCAACCCATCATCAACCAACCTGAGGGCGGGATTCTCGGTTTTCTGGTTCACGTCGGCGATGGCGACACCAAATGGCTGGTACAAGCAAAGGCCGAACCCGGCAATATGAAGGCTGTACAACTGGCGCCAACCGTTCAGGCGACCTTCAGCAACTACATGCGCAAACATGGCGGTGCCGCTACAGAATATCTGGAGTATTTTACCGCCACGAATGCGGTCTTCGCGGCAGACAGCTTGCAATCTGAGCAAGGGACCCGTTTCCTGCGCAAGTTCAACCGCAACTGTGTTGCGGAACTGGCCGAGCAGATTGACGAAGTGGCGACATGCTTCCGCTGGCTGACGGCTGCTGATATGCGAACGGCGTTGCGGTCAGATTATGCCATCAATACAGATGCACGATCGGTCATTGTTTGTGCGCCGTGGCTTTACATAGCGGGCGACGGGGTGCCATTCCAGCGTGATGAAGCAATTCAGCTAGGCTTTGATGTGTCATATCGCGAGCACTCAGAAGGGTGCAGTGCCGGGCAACTCAAAGACTTTTTGTATCAAATGCGGCAGGATGTTGTGCTTGTGACCACGACAGTTGCACTGAATGCCCTTGATGGGTGGGACATTCAGCCATCTCGTGTCGTCGCTGCAGGAGGTACTGTTTCTCCACTTGAAGTGCGGCACTATCAAGTGAAGGCGCCAGAACGGGAGAAAACTGAGTGGGACCAACCGCTTATGCTCTCCTCCTCAGAGGACGAAGTGGTGTTGTTTTCGCAGGTGCGTGATGGCGTGCTCAAGTTCCTTCTCAGGCCCGCATATGAGCTCGGCCTTACAGGTGGAGTTGAGTTTGGTCCCAGTTACAAGGCTGAAAATGCGCATACGCAGCCGGATTGGCTGAACGAACTTGTTCGAGCGCGCACTGGTACGCCGCTTGTGGAGATCAGGCAATCCGACGAGGGTGGTCGCTTCATGCTGGCGTGTTCACGCTATGCGGTCGAACGACTTGACGAAGGTGTCTGCCTGCCTGAAGAGACCGGATCATTCTGGGTAACATTGGGTGACCTTGAAGGGCTGTGCCGTGAAGGCGGCCTTCTCACCAATGAAGCGCGTTCCATCGTCTCTCTATTGCTTGCTTTTGCTTGATTTTGAAGCTTTCCTGAAATTCTGGACCGATTAGTCTTGAAAAAGCGGTCGAGCCATTTATTTTCGTCACTAAGCCAGAACACCTACGATTGGGGAATATATGCAGGCCCTCAGGCTTGTTGCCGGAAAAACAGCGAAAAAACGTATTGAAAGTGAAGGTCTCACGCCTTCGCTTATCCGTATGGTTGTGGGTGCGTCCGGCGGGCCGAAGTGGCTTGTGCTTCGCGGTCTCGACGATTTTGTTCTCGGCCAGTGGCTGCCGCAGGCGACGCAGAAAATAGACCTCGTTGGGTCCTCCATCGGCGCATGGCGCATGACAATTGCAAGCCACCCTGAACCACGGCGTATGCTGAACGAGTTTGAGCGCGCGTATTTTACCTTCCGTAAAGAAGACGGCAGCACGCCAAAGGCTGTAAGCCTCGCGTCTTACCGTATCCTTGAAGAGGTGCTTGGCCAGACAGAACGTGAAGCAATTCTCTCAAATAGCAACCGCAACCTCAACATCGTTGCGGTGCGCTGTGAAGGGCCAACAGCCAGCGAGAGCCGCTTCGTGGAAGGTGCGGGGCTGCTTGCGGCCGCGTCTGCTAATGCAATCAGCCGGGCGGCGCTTGGCCGGTTTTTCCGCCGCGCTGTATTTTACTCCGGTGACACAGTTGCGTGTTCGCCGCTATGGCAGGATTTTGCCCGCATAGACGTGAAACTGCGACAGTCGTCCGTGCATGACGCGCTTATGGCGTCGGGCTCCATTCCGTTTGCAGTTGACCCTGTGGTTGATATCGAAGGCGCGCCGCCGGGCGTTTACCGGGATGGTGGGGTGATCGACTATCATTTTGATGTGCCTTGGTCATACGCCGACGGCATCGTGCTTTACCCGCATTTTTACAGCCATCTCACGCCGGGTTGGTTCGATAAACTGCGGAAAAACCGCCGGGCAGGGGCCGATGTGCTTGACGAGCAACTGATTTTGGCACCCAGCGACGAATTTGTTGCGGCGCTACCGGGCGGGCGCATTCCTGATAGGAAAAACTTTACCGAACTCGAAGATAATGAACGCTGGGCCTATTGGCGTACGGTGATTGATGAAAGTTACCGTATGGCCGAAGAATTTGCCGAGCTGCTCGACAAACCGGACAAGCTTATGAGCAGGCTTGAAGCTGCGCCGGAATGACGAATAATACCTGGGAAGGGTGGGAATAAAAATGGAAGGTTCTAGAATGGCGCAAGTAACATTTACCGAAGAGGATATGCTCGCGAACCATCTTGGTGAGCTGGTTGACGCTTGTGTCGCTGAACATGGAGATAAACCCTCCGTCAGTTGTGTGTTGCCGACAGGGCACCACCACACACTGACGTTCGGTGATGTGGGACGTATGTCCGATGCTGTTGCGGCTTATCTGCGTGAAGATCTTGGCCTGAAGCCGGGTGACGTGGTTGCGGTGCAGTGCCCGAACACATTGGCATACCCGGTGCTGGCATTTGGTATTCTGAAGGCTGGTCTGGTCGCGACCAACGTCAATCCGCTTTACACCACTGACGAGACCAACCATCAGCTCAAGGACAGCAAGGCCAAGGTCTGGTTTGTCATCGATGTATTTGGTGACCGTATCCGCCAGTCAATAGAAGGAACGTCAGTCGAGCGTGTTTATACTCTCTCGCTTGTGGACCTGTTCCCGGCGCTGCCACGTAAGCTGCTCGGTTTTGCTCTTAAATACGTGAAAAAGGCTGTGCCACCCCTGAACGCGCCAACAGCAGGGACACTCTCAAGCGTACTGAAGGCTGGCCAGAAGCATCTGACGCGTGGGCTTGATGTTGCGAGCTACCGTAGAGGCAAAGGCGCGGACGAGGTTGCCATTTTCCAGTATACAGGCGGCACCACTGGCCGCAGCAAGGGGGCGGAGCTGACCCACGGCAACGTGGTGGGGAATATCTCGCAGGCAAACAAGCGCAATGATATCGAACGGGAAGACGGCGAATGCATGATGCTGATCCTGCCGCTTTACCACGTATATGCGCTGGCGGTTGGCATGCTCAACAGCATGTACACAGGGGTGCATGTGGTGCTCGTGCCAGTGCCGCGTCCGCTATCCAACCTCAAGCCGGTGTTTGAAAAGTTCAATATCACCGTCATGCCCGGCGTGAACACGCTGTATCTTGGTCTTTTGCATGAGGAATGGTTTGTCAAAAACCCGCCGACCACGCTGAAATTCTGTTTTTCTGGCGCGGCGCCCCTGCAGCCCGCGACAGCTGATAAGTGGGAAAAACTGACTGGCGCAGCCATCTATGAAGGCTATGGCCTGACGGAAGGTACCTGTGTGGTCTCCTCTATGCCGTTCAATATGCCGCCCAAGCGCGGCACCTGCGGCATTCCTATACCGGGCACAGAAATCCGCATCGTGGACGAAGATGAGAACGAGTTACCAATAGGCCAGCCGGGTGAGCTGTGGGTCCGTGGCCCGCAGATCATGCGCGGCTACCTGAATAATCCTGAAGCAACGGCTGAGACCATTACCAAGGACGGTTGGCTCAAGACCGGTGATATCGGTGTGATGGACGACGAGGGGTATCTCTCTATCGTTGACCGCAAGAAAGACATGGTCATTGTCTCGGGCTTTAACGTGTACCCGACGGACGTGGAAGATGTGCTGACGCGCTTTGCACCGGTGGCCGAGGCTGCAGTGGTTGGCGCACCAGATGATGAGAGCGGCGAAAAAGTGGTCGCTTACATTGTGCGTGGTGACGCAGCCCTCACGGAAGAGGCGGTAATAAGCCATTGCCGCGAACACCTTACCGGCTATAAGGTGCCGAAGACGATCAGGTTCGTGGATGAGCTGCCAAAGTCCCCTGTGGGCAAGGTTTTGCGCCGCGAACTGCGCGATATGGCACGGGCTGAGGCGACCGCAAGCTAGGCGGCCCCTCACCGCAAGCGGGAGGAAGCCTCATGGATCTCGGACTGTCAGGAAAACGTGTACTGGTGACCGGTGGCACGCGCGGCATTGGTGCTGCGATCGTGGACTGCTTTCTGGCTGAGGGCGCGAAGGTTGCATTCTGTGCCCGCGACGCCGCGCAGGTGAAAGCGCGTGTGTTAGAACTGCAAGCGCAGGGGCACGAAGTGGCCGCTACTGCCGTCGATGTCTCTGACGCCGAGGCATACGCAAGCTGGCTATCCGGGAGTGTTGAAGCGCTTGGCGGTGCCGATATTTTTGTGCCGAATGTGAGTGGTGGTGCACAAGCGGGCGAAGAAGGCTGGAAATCAGCCTTTGACGTTGACCTCATGGCCACGGTCAGGGGCTGCGAGGCGATGTTGCCACATCTCGCCGCATCAGGCGCTGGCGCAATCGTGGTGATTGCCAGCATCGCCGGACTAGAAGATTTTGGTGCGCCTAGCGCCTACAATACGGTCAAGGCTGGCCTGGTGGCTTATGCGAGCCAGCTTGGTGCCGTTGCCGCACCGCACGGCATACGTGTGAACACGGTGTCGCCAGGCCCCATTCACGTTGATGACGGATTTTGGGGCAGTGTTAAACGCGCGCAGCCGGAAACCTACCAGGCAACTGAGGCGCGCCATCCGCAAGGCCGCCTTGGTACGGTGCGGGAAGTTGCGAACTGTGTGGCTTTCCTTGCCAGTCCGGCCGCCAGCTGGGTCACGCGCACGAATATGATTGTCGACGGTGGTTTCACAAAGCGCGTGCAGTTCTAGCATGGTGCATCTGTCGGTTGCCTAACGGGCAGGAACAAAGTACCTTCGATGCCGCGCCTTAGTGTGTTGAAACCAAGTACCGGATCCGTATGTCGAAATCGCTTAAAGCACTTCCGTGGATTTTGAGCCTTACCGCCGCAGGTGGGGCGTGTATCCCGGTCATGCTTGCGCCCGGTTCTCCTGTTTCCTTCCTTGCGGTGCTTGCCGCTGGCTTCCTTGGGGGCATTGTGGGTGTTGCCCTTCAAATCACCTTTGAGCGCCGCATCGTCAAACCGGCGGAAGCTTTTGTCGAGGGTGTACAGGCTGCGGTGTTGACCGGTGAGGCGATTTCCGAGGAAGCAGAAAGCGCGCTTGAGGGGCAGGAGGAACTGCTCTCCGTGCTGGCGCACCTGCGAAAGGCCACGGAAAATACCCGTGCGCGCCTCGCCGAATTTTCCGAGGTGGAATATAACCTTCAGCAGGTTGTGCAAGACAAGCGTCGCAACGAGGCTGTGCTCAAGGAGCAGCGCGAAGCATTTGCCAAGCTCGCCAACGAGCTTTCAAAAGCCCGTGACGCAGCCGAATCTGCGAACGTTGCCAAGTCTGAATTCCTTGCGACCATGAGCCACGAAATCCGCACACCGCTCAACGGTGTGATAGGCATGATCGACCTGCTGATGGACACCGAACTGGATGAGAACCAGCACCATTTTGCCGTGACACTCCAGCAGTCCGCACAAACATTGCTCACCGTGATCAACGATATTCTCGACATTTCCAAGCTTGAGGCCGGCAAGGTCGAGCTGGAAAATCAGGCGACACGTCTTGAGAAAGTCATCGGTGATACCGTTCATTTCCTTGAGCCGAAGGCGACTGAGAAGGGCCTTAGTGTTTCGTGGCAGTGTGACAAACATTTGCCCCCGGTTATTTATTCTGACCCGACGCGACTGCGGCAGATCCTTTTCAACCTTGTCGGCAATGCGATCAAGTTCACCGAACGTGGCGGCGTGATCATCCGCGCAGAGCAGGAAAACCGTGAGGGCGACCAGATACGAGTTAAAATTTCGGTTGTGGACACCGGCATTGGCATCAGCCGCGACGCGCAGCGCAAACTGTTCCAGAAGTTCACCCAAGCAGACGCCTCCACAACACGGCGTTTTGGTGGGACGGGCCTGGGGCTCGCGATCTGTAAGCAGCTTTGTGCGCTGCTGGGTGGCGAGATTGGTGTCACAAGCGAGGAGGGCGACGGAGCGACTTTCTGGTTCACCTTCCTCTGCGAGGAAGCTGATGAAGCGGACATCGTGCCGGATGCCATGTTCGACCCCGTGTCCACGCTTGTGGACGGTGAAGCGCGGCGGAAGCTTAAAATCCTTGTGGCGGACGATAACCTGATCAACCAGCGCATCCTTGCCAATATGCTTGGTAAGCTTGGCCACGACCTGACGGCGGTTGAAAACGGCGCGCAGGCATGCAGCCTAGTGGAAGAGCGTGATTTCGACCTGATCCTGATGGATATCCAGATGCCGGTCCTTGGTGGTATCGACGCCACCAAATGGATACGGGCGATGGAAGGTGTCAAAGCCAAGGTCCCGATCGTTGGCTGCACTGCTGACGCATTCCCTGAGCAGCTTGAACGGTTCAAGCAGGCAGGGATGGAGGACGTTGTCACCAAACCCATCAATCGGCGCCAGCTGCTGCTGGTGATCAATCAGGTGCTGGGTGAAGAAATCCACCGCACGTCACTTGATGTCGACCGCTTCGACGGGACGGACAAACCTGAGGACTTCCTCGCCGATAAAGTTGTCGGCACAAAGCCCATTGACCCGCTGGACGCACTGCTCGACGAACTCGGTTAGTCGTATTGCAGAAACGCTTCGTCGTGTGATATTTGATATATGCTACACTATAGCATAGGTGCCCACATTGGGGCGTCACGCATGTTGCATGATCAGCAGGGAACAGAATGGCAATTCACTCGACATTGCGGAAAGGGAAGTTGGCAAGGTTTCTACCTTGGCTGATTGGCCTTTTTGTTGTCGCGCAGATCATTGCCAGCGCACACGCTGCCGCCTACGGCGAAAGTAAACATTCCCACGACGGGCATCCCTGCATTATCTCGACCGTGTGCAAACAGGCATCCAGCGCGGATCTGACGAGCCCGGTTCTCACGATTGTTGCGCCGGAATGGCTTGAGCATCATCAGACCGCGCAGGTCAGCATCAGCGCATCACCAGACGCCGAATATTCTGCCATCAGGGCACCCCCTCGCCATCACTAGGCCAGTTGCCGGATTTTCCCGGTCTGTTTGCCGCCATGCGTTTTACGCGACTGGTGGCTTTCAAGTGATGTGAGAGAGAAGTTTTGACACGTTTCATTCATATGCAGTCCGTGCTCCGGGCCCTCATCACCATGGTATACATGGTGTTGCAGTCGGCGCTCGCGGTGCATGTCATCGACCATGCGGCTGATACGCCGGTCGAGCGTGGCTGTATCCTTTGTAAATTTGCAGAGAGCACCCCGGATGTACCCGGTGCTGCGCCTGCGATACAGGTGCCGGAAGACTATGCTGTCTCCTATCTGTTGCCTGTGCCTGCTGCTATATCAGCGCCCACATCAAGCCTTGGCCACATCCGGGCACCACCGCTGTTTTCCTGAGCCAGATCGCAGTTAGTCCGCGGGCACGATGGTCCGCGAAGTTACCTATTTCAGGGATTCAGGAAACAAAAATGATACGTTTTTCAGATGTAAACCACACCACCAAACGCTTGCTGTTGGCAACATCCTCTTTTGCTGCCATCGCGTCAGTGTCCCCATTCGTGCACGCTGAAGCGCCGCCTCACGAAGACAAGATGGAAGAAATCGTTGTCTCCGGCGCTTATGAGGGGCGCAAGCTGGGTGAAACCATCCTCGGCGCGACCATCATGCGCAAGGAAGATATCCTGCGCCAGCTTGATGGTTCGCTCGGGGAAACTTTGAAGCACGAGCCCGGCATGTCGTCCACTTTCTTTGGGCCCGGAGCCAGTCGCCCCATCATCCGCGGCCTGGGTGGCGACCGCATCCGTGTACTTGACGCGGGTATCGGCTCAATTGACGCATCGTCTACAAGCCCTGATCACGCAGCAGCGGTTGAACCTGCGCTCGCGGAGCGTATTGAGATCCTGCGTGGCACAGCCATGCTGATGTATGGCAGTTCGGCCGCGGGTGGTGTTGTGAACGTCTTTGATGGCCGCATTCCCACATTTGTGCCTGAAGGTGGCGCGGAAGGTGCGTTCCGCTACAGCCACTCCACCGTGGATGACGGCGACGAGTTGACGGGCGCAATCAATNCCCGCGTTGCTAAGCTTGGTGGTGCTGACCTCGTGCTGCACGGTGATGCGCTTTATCGCAAAACCGAGGATTATAAAATTCCGGGGTATTCGGAATCCGCAGCCCTCCGCGCGCTCGAGGAAGAAGAGCACGACCACGAGGAAGGCGAAGACCATGATGAAGATCATGAAGAAGCGTTCGGCGTAGCTGAAAATTCGGCAACCGAAACGAAGGGCGGCTCCGTCGGTGCCAGCATGGTGTTCGATAACGGTTTCTTCGGCATCAATGTGCGGAAACTCGATAGCCAATATGGAGTGCCTGGGCACAGTCATGGCCATGAAGAAGAGGGCGATGACCACGAAGAAGAAGATCATGAAGAAGAGGGCCATGATGAGGAAGGCGTGACTATCGACCTTGACCAGACCCGTTTTGATCTGAACGGTGAACTGGAGGGTGATTTTGGCTGGTTCCGCAAAGCCAAGCTGCGCTTTGGCTACGCCGACTATGAACATGCCGAGATCGAGGGCGGCGAAATCGGCACTGTATTCAGCAATAAAGGCTGGGAGGGCCGCCTTGATCTTGCCGAGAAGGGTGGCGAGACATGGAAAGGCTCAACCGGCTTCCAGATGCGTCGACGCGATTTTTCGGCTATCGGCGACGAAGCCTTTGTGCCTTCGACCGTCAGCACGCAAATGGGTGTCTACACCGTCAAAGACTTCACGCTGGGCAGGTGGCAGCTTGATGTGGGGGGCCGGTACGAGCACACAAAATATGAGGTTGATGCCACACCGAACGATGATCGTTCGTTTGATGGGTTCAGCCTCTCAGCTGGGGCAGGGTACGACCTTGGTGAGGACACCTTCGTCGGCGTGTCGGTGTTCCGCACCGAGCGTGCGCCATCCACGGAAGAGCTTTACTCGAACGGCCCGCACCTTGCTACCAGCGCCTTTGAGCTTGGGGATAACACGCTTGGTCTTGAAACCGCACTCGGCATTGAAGCAACGTTCAACTATTCGACGGAAGAGTTCAGTTTTGTCCTCAATGGCTTCATGACCGACTATGATGATTTCATCTACGAGCGTGCGACGGGCGACGAGGAAGACGGTCTTGAGGTATTTGCCTTCACCGCACAGGATGCTCGCCTCTATGGCTTTGAAGCCAAGGCCGAATTCCACGCTGGGACCTATGCTACCGAAACCTTTGGAGACATTGACCTGCACCTCGATGCCCAGGCCGACATGGTGCGGGCGAAGCTGAAGGATGTTGCAGGCAATGACAACCTGCCGCGTATCCCACCATTCTCTGCACTTATCGGGGTCGAGGCCCGGGCAGATCTCTTTGATATCCGGACCGAGCTTGAATACGAGGCGGAGCAAAACCGCATAACCGCCCATGAACTGCCGACAGATGACTATCTCATCTGGAACGCCTATCTGACCCTGCGTCCGTTTGATAACAAGGACCTTGCGTTTGAAGTGCGCGGCAACAACCTCGGCAACGTGGAAGCGCGGCAGCATACCAGCTTCCTGAAGGACCTTGTGCCGCTACCGGGCCGGAATGTGAAATTCTCGTTCCGAGCTGCATTCTAGAATAGTAAAAAGGGGAGCAAAGATAATAGTTTGCTCCCCTTACTTTATGTCATTTATTGGCTGAAGTTCAGTCTTCGTAGATCGCCACTTCCGCATCCATGACGCTTGTCACCCGGCCACGGAACATGCCTGGTGTATTGAACGGCATCACGGTGTTGCCGTCCTTGTCGACAGCAATAATGCCGCCGTCACCGCCCATTTTCACCAGTTGGTCCTTGACCACACGATTGGCTGCATCCTCAAGGCTCAGGCCTGCATATTCCATCAGTGCACAGATATTGCGGGCAACGGTCGCGCGGATGAAATACTCACCGTGGCCGGTCGCTGACACTGCACAGCTTTCATTGTTGGCGTAGGTGCCCGCGCCGATGATGGGTGCATCACCCACACGGCCATGCGATTTGTTGGTCATGCCGCCTGTGGATGTGCCGGCGGCGAGGTTACCGTGTTTGTCACGCGCCACAGCGCCCACGGTGCCAAACTTATAGTCGCCATTGGTGATATCCTCGACCGACGAATGTTTTTTGCCGTCGTGATCCAGGATCGGGCCTTTTTGCTTGGCTTTGGCGTCCTGCAACTGGTTCCAGCGGTATTCGGTATAGAAATACGCGTCGTCTGCGCGCTCGATACCGTTTTCGTCCGCAAACTTTTCCGCGCCCGGCCCCTGCAGCATGACATGCACCGATTTCTCCATCACCGCGCGGGCGAGGGTGATCGGGTTTTTCACGTTCGTAACGCCGGAGACCGCGCCTGCATTCAGGTCTGAGCCGTCCATGATCGAGCTATCCAGCTCGTTCTTGCCTTCGGCGGTGAACACCGCACCTTTGCCCGCGTTGAAGTGGGGCGAATTCTCAAGCACCTGAATGGTCGCGGTGATGGCATCTAGCGCCGTACCGCCTGAGGACAGGATAGTCTGTCCGGTCGACAGCGCCTCATTCAGGGTGGCGCGAATATCAGCCTCAAGTTCCGGTGTCAGTTTGTCCCGCGTGATGGTGCCTGCGCCACCGTGGATCACAAGGGCGTATTCCGGTTTGCTGTCATCTGCTGCTGCCATGTTTGTCCCTCCGGCTACGGCACACAGGAACGCCGCAACGGTCATTGTTTTTCTAAGCCACATAATGTCCTCCCATTTGACTTGCGCGCGATTGTTCCGCATGAAAGAAATACATTCAAGGACGGATATCACCGCCCGGGCGGAAAAATTATCTGTGAAATTGGGGAGGATAGAGATGCAGGCGATTGGCTTGAAGCGCATTTTGGGCGCGTTCCTGATTGCGGTCTTTGCTGCAAGTGGGGCTGCGATGGCGGCGCCTAGTAAGAAGGAAACCAACGCACTTTATGTACTGTTCCAGAAAGAGCGCGAAAACCACTATAAGGAAAATCCGGGCTCTGGCCCGCGCGGCAAACCACGCCCCGTGGCAGACCGCATGCCGACGGTGACGCCTGAAGATGAAGCACGGCGCGAGGCGGCAGACAAAGCATTCCTCACCGAGCTCCTCTCCATCAAGCGCGACAGGCTTTCGGACGAAGACCAACTCAATTACGACATGTTCCGCTTCATGATCGAAAGCCGACTGACAGACGCGAAATACCGCACTTGGCGTATGCCACTTTATTCCGATAGCGGCTTCCATACCTGGCCGACGCGTATGGGGGCTTCGGTCAATTTCCGCAAGGCAGATGATTACCGTGCGTACATCAAGCGTATGGAAGACCTGCCGCGTTACCTGAATGAGAACATTGCCAACATGCGTGTTGGCATGGATGAAGGCTTCACCATGCCGAAGGTGGTGCTGGATGGCCTGTTGCCGTCATTTGCGGCCATTGTGAAAGAGAACGCGGAAGACAGCACCTTCTATGACCCGTTCCGCAAGATGACCGATAGCATCAGCGCGGAAGAACAGGAGGCCCTGCGTACGGAAGCCAAGGCCGCGATTGAGGGCGAAGTGATGCCTGCCTATGCTGCGCTCAACACCTTCATGACCGAGGAATATTACCCGGCAGCGCGCGAAAGCATCGGTGTGAGCGAAACACCTGGCGGCACGGAATATTATGAAGCCATGGTGCGCTACTATACCACGGTGTCTGACCTGACGGCGGAAGAGGTGCATGAAATCGGCCTTCGGGAAGTGGCCCGTATCCGCGCCGAGATGGAAGAGATCATTCAGGAAGTGAAGTTTGAGGGCAGCTTTGCCGAGTTTCTTCAGTTCTTGCGCACTGATGAGCAGTTCTACGCCAAATCGCCCAAAGAACTCTTGATGCATGCATCCTATATCGCGAAGAAGATCGACGGCCGCCTGCCGCAGCTGTTTGGCAAGCTGCCGCGCCAGCCTTATGGTGTTGAGGCGGTGCCTGAGGTGCTTGCACCCAACTATACCACCGGCCGCTATTCCGGTGCACCGCTCGATGCACCGCGGGGCGGCTATTACTGGGTGAACACCTATGCGCTCGACAAGCGCCCGCTGTACACACTTCCTGCGCTCACGCTCCACGAAGCGGTGCCGGGCCACCACCTGCAAATCGCCCTCTCGAAAGAGCTCGAGAATGTGCCTGAGTTCCGCCTTGGCATATATCCGCACGCCTTCGGTGAGGGCTGGGGCCTTTATAGCGAACGCCTCGGCCTTGAGCTTGACATCTACGAGACACCTTATGAGCGTTTTGGCCGCCTGACCTATGAGATGTGGCGCGCTTGCCGCCTTGTGGTCGATACCGGCATGCACATGAAGGGCTGGACGCGGGCCGAGGCTATCAAGCTGATGGAAGAGAACTCCGCACTGTCCACGCACAATATCCGCACGGAAGTGGACCGCTATATCTCATGGCCGGGGCAGGCGCTTGCTTACAAAATGGGTGAGCTGAAGCTCGTTGAGCTGCGCGAGCGGGCATCCAAGGCGCTCGGTGATCGTTTTGACGTGCGTGCCTTCCATGATGCCGTGTTGTCTTCGGGTGGTTTGCCGCTTGACCTTCTGGAGGCGAAAATTGATCGCCTGATTGCGGAAGGCTTGGAAGAGAAATCCAACTAACAATACATGTATAGAAAATCACACAGGCGCTTTGGCGCCTGTTTTTTATTCTAGCAGAAAAATTTTCTAGTAAACTTCCAAAAGTCGCTTGATATTGATCTTGAAATGGCGCAATGCCATGCCACTTAAGAACCTGCTTCTGATATATGCCTGCAACTGAGGGCGAGAGTGGAGAGACAGATGAGCGAGCGTACCGGTGCCTTGGCTGCCATTGGCAACACACCCCTTATCAAGCTGAAATATGCATCCGAACTGACGGGCTGCACCATTCTTGGCAAGGCGGAATATGCCAATCCGGGTGGGTCGCTCAAGGACCGTCCTGCACTCAATATCATTGAGGAAGCCGAGAGGCGCGGCGAGTTGGAGCCGGGTGGCCTGATCGTGGAAGGTACCGCGGGCAACACGGGCATTGGCCTTACGGTTGTCGCGAACGCCAAAGGCTACCGCACGCTTATAGTGATGCCGGAAACCCAGTCTCAGGAGAAGATTGATACGCTCCGCACTATGGGCGCGGGGCTCAAACTTGTGCCGGCGGCACCCTATTCGAACCCCGGGAACTTCAACCATGTCGCCAAGAGGCTCGCGGAAGAGCTGGCTTCAACGGAAGAACACGGTGTTATCTGGGCTAACCAGTTCGATAATACGGCGAACCGTGAAGCCCATATCAAAACCACAGCGCGCGAAATATGGGCGCAGACCGACGGCAAGGTTGATGCCTTTATTACCGCGGTCGGTTCGGGTGGTTCGCTTGTGGGTACCGGCATGGGCCTCAAGGAATTCAACAAGGATATTGTTGTGGCACTTGCGGACCCTATGGGTGCCGCCATCTACAACTATGTCAAACATGGGGAACTGAAGGCTGAAGGCAGCTCCATAACCGAGGGCATAGGGCAGGGGCGCATCACCAAAAACCTTGAAGATGCGCCCATCGATGAAGCCTTCCAGATCCCGGATGAAGAAGCGTTGCCGATCGCCTTTGACCTGTTGCGCAAGGAAGGCCTGTGTGTAGGCTCCTCGACCGGCATTAACGTGGCGGGTGCCATTCGCCTCGCGCGCCAGATGGGGCCGGGGCACACGATTGTCACGCTTCTGTGCGACAGCGGCCTTCGCTACCAGTCCAAGCTCTTTAACCCTGAATTCCTGCGCTCAAAGAATCTGCCGGTCCCTGGCTGGCTCGACTAAAAAGCTGCAGCCACGCTGCTGAACCGTGCGCCCGCTTCCTTGAGGTGCTGGCGCACCTTTGTCCAGCGATCCGGGAACACCGTCAGCGTCGCATCTTCAATGATCGTGACATCATAGTCCCGGTTTCTTCCGCCGAATGACGTGTTTTTGATGCAATAGCAGCCATCAATGCCCGCGATATAAAGCTGGCTGATTTTGTTGGCTGCCAGCCAATCTTCAAAAGCAAGGGTGGAGAAGGCGTCCCCGCGCTCTTTCTCGAAATCGGCGGTCGGGCTCACTTTGATACGGTCATCGAAATAGATCCCGGGGTTGCCTGCAAGCCCCTCAGGCCCCGCGAGCATGCGGTTGACGGCAATTTTCAGTTTGCCGTGGGTGACCTGCCGGATGGTGACGACGGGCATGTTTTGCGCTTCTGCCTTGCGGATCAGCGCGTTTACATTGCCGATAAGCGTCTCGACATCTTCCGGGCGATATGAGTTTTTGCCTTCGCGGCGGGTATAGTCTGACTGCATGTCGATGAGGATAAGGGCGCTGTTGCTGCGTTCCTGCTTGTTAATTGGCCGCCCCTTGGTTGGCGTCAGGAGCAGGTAGATACTGGTCATTACCCAGAGAATAAAAAGCCCCAAGGCGGCGCAAAGGGTGTATAGCGGATAGATCATTTTTGATTTTCTTTCGCTGTCGTGGTCCGGGCGGGCAAATCTTCAAAAAACCGGTTGAGCGCGGATTGCACACGGCAAAAGGCCCGTAGATCCTCTTCGGAATGGCCTTTCATAAAGGCGCGTAAGTATTCCTGTTCTTGTGCCCTGATGGCTTTGATGGCTTCGCGGCCTTTGTTCGTCAGGCGATAAACATGAGCCCCCTTGCGGGTCGGGCTGGGTTTGCGCTCAACAAAGCCCGCGTCTGCCGCTTCACCGAGCATGCGGTGCGCGAACTGGCGGGTCAGGTTCAGGTGTTTGGTGACTTCGGGCAGGCTGGCGTTGTCTGCTGCGAACAACACCTCCAGCACGGCCCGCACACCCACCGTAACGCCTGTTCCTTTCAAGGTGGCATCAACTGCCGCGACAATATTGCGGATAAGAGGCCGTGTGGTTTGCACGGCGTCATAAAGGGTGAGGTCAAGGCTTTTGCGGTTATCGGTCATGGCCTCAAAATGCCACCGACATATAAAATGTCAACTAAGTTGACAAATAAAGTTATATGACAGGTAACGCTTTACCGCATAGGGGTGCCAACCCGCCGCAATCCGCATGTGTTAGAAGCCAGTTTCCTCCTCCATAATTTTAATGCTACGCTTGAGCATACATTGAGGAGGGGAGGGCTTATGTTCCTGTTTGAACTGGAAACTTATACCAGCCGGCTGCGGTTGATTGGTCTGCTTGCGCTTGTTGTCGGCGTGGGTGCGTGGGCGCTGGATTTGACGGGCGCAGTCTATGAATGCCCATACTGCCGCACACAGCGTACTGTCATTGCTCTTTTGGGCATCATCCTGATGCTGCCGAATCCGCGACACTGGATTTTGCGCTTTATCGGTAGCGTGTTTGCTTTCCTTGGCGCCTTTGTCGCGGCCTTCCAGAACTTTAACGGTTGGAAGAAGGTCTCTGCGGGTACCTTCACCTTTAATGAAAAAATCTATGTCGACCCATTCATTCTGTCGGGCTGCGCACTTTTCATCATCATTGGCCTCACGTGGCTTTTGATGCTGCCTGCGCCCAACAAAGCTGAAGACGCCTAACGGTTCTGCGCGGACAGGGGCAGCCTTGTCCGCTTCAGTACCGTCCTTAGCGCAAAGCTTGAGTGGATGCGCGCAACGCCGGGCAAGCGGGTGAGGGTGTTGTGGATGCGCTCATAGTCCGGCGCGCCCTTGACGACAACACGGATCATATAGTCCACATCCCCGCTCATCAGATAGCATTCCATCACCTCCGGCACGCTGCGCACCGATTCTTCGAACTTGCGCAGTTTCTCTTCCTGCTGGTCAACAAGCGACACCCGCACGAATACCGAACCAGGCAGGCCGACGGCGGCCGCATTCACATTGGCGGTATAGTGAGTGATGACGCCTTTTTCATCGAGGTTCTTAACCCGCCTCAGG
Source organism: Kordiimonas gwangyangensis DSM 19435 = JCM 12864 (assembly GCF_000375545.1). Lineage (GTDB taxonomy): Bacteria > Pseudomonadota > Alphaproteobacteria > Sphingomonadales > Kordiimonadaceae > Kordiimonas > Kordiimonas gwangyangensis. Next base: position 483,963 of record NZ_AQXF01000002.1, on the reverse strand, counting down.
CACGCGCTTTCCGACAGCCCCACCTTTTTTGCGAGCTCCACATTTGACTGTCTGCCGTCTTGCTGCAGGGCGTCGAGGATCGCACGATCAATCTTATCAATGTTAATCATTCGCAGATTCTTGCTTATAGATTTAAAATATTGGTCAATTCATGTGCGAAGGTGCGATAAAACGAATGTCTTTGCAAGGACATTCCAAGCGCATTCGCGTAGATTGAGCGCCATGTGACGGGGAGGGTGATGACACCCTTTTCCAGTGCAAGCACCAGTATCTGAGGAGGGAATAATGCTTGTAGGTGTTCCAAAGGAAATCAAGAACCGCGAATATCGTGTTGGCCTGACGCCGGCTTCCGCGCGCGAGCTTATCGACAACGGCCACGACGTGATCGTGCAGAAGAATGCCGGTTTCGAAATCGGCTTCACTGACGACATGTACGAAGCTGTTGGCGCCAAGATCATCGACACGGCTGCCGAGATTTTTGCCAAAGCCGACATGATCGTGAAAGTGAAAGAGCCGCAGGCTGTTGAGTGTGAAATGCTCCGCCCGGGTCAGATCCTCTACACCTACCTGCACCTCGCGCCCGATCCCGAGCAGACACAAGGCCTGATCAAGTCCGGTGCTATTGCCATCGCTTACGAGACCGTGACGGACGCTTTTGGCGGCTTGCCGCTCCTCGCGCCGATGTCGGAAGTTGCTGGCCGTATGTCCATCCAGGCTGGCGCACACGCGCTTGAAATGAGCCAGGGCGGCCGTGGTATGCTGCTTGGCGGCGTACCGGGTGTGGCGCCTGCAAAGGTAACCGTGATCGGTGGTGGTGTTGTTGGTACCAACGCGGCACGCATGGCTGTGGGCATGGGCGCGGACGTGACCATCCTCGACCGTTCGATCCGTCGCATGCAGCAGCTCGACGATATCTTCAAGGGTCAGGTGAAGACGGTATTCTCCACCAATGATGCGGTTGAAGAGCATGTATTGGCGTCTGACCTCGTGGTTGGCGCGGTCCTCATCCCCGGTGCGGCTGCACCGAAGCTCGTTTCCCGTGAGCAGATCGGCAAGATGATGCGCGGTTCCGTGCTCGTTGACGTAGCAATCGACCAGGGTGGTTGTTTCGCGACCTCCAAAGCCACGACGCACGAAAACCCGACCTACATCGTTGACGAAGTGGTGCATTACTGCGTTGCGAACATGCCGGGCGGCGTTGCACGCACGTCCACGCTTGCGCTCAACAACGCGACGCTCCGTCACGCTGTGGCGATTGCGAACAAGGGCTGGAAAAAAGCGCTCGCTGACGACAAGCATCTCCTCGAGGGCCTGAACGTTTGCGAAGGCAAGATCACCTATGAAGCTGTCGCGCGCGACCAGAACCTGAATTACGTTCCTGCACTGGAAGCTATTGGCGCGTAACGTAAACTGGGATAAAAGGGCGGGCATGAACAAGATGCCCGTCATTCAGGTATATGCTTTAGGCGGAACCATTGCGATGACCCCCGGGGACACCTCGGGGGTTACGCCGACCCTTAGTGCAACAGACCTCATCCGCGCTGTGCCGGATTTGCAGGACCTTGCCGAATTTCGCACTGATACCCTTGTGCAAAAGGGCAGCGCCAACCTCACCTTCGATCTGATCGCCGACCTTTGCGCCCGCGCGGAAGCTTCTGACGCTGACGCCTTCATAGTGACCCAAGGCACAGACTCGATGGAGGAAACCTCCTTCATCGCAAGCCTCATCTATAAAGGCAAAAAACCGCTTGTGTTTACAGGCGCCATGCGTTCGCCGAACCAAGCGGGCGCTGATGGGCCCGCAAACTTGCTTGATGCGGTACGTGTAGCCCTTGCAACGCCTGAAGGCTGTGTGAGCCTTGTGATGAACGGTGAGGCTCATGACCCCTGGCATGTTGCCAAGGAGCATACGTCCACCTTGCAGGCCTTCACATCCGAGCCCGGGCCTGTGGGCACGCTCTCGGAAGGAACGGTGTATTGGCGGCGCCAGGCCCGTGAAGCGTTGGGCTTGCAGGGAAGGCCCGCCGCCGTCGCGCTTCTGAGTGCCGTGCTTGATGATGACGGGCGCCTGTTCGACAGTCTGGCCGGGCTCGGCTATGACGGGGTGGTCATTGAAGCCTATGGGGCTGGGCATCTATCGGAACTGTGGGCCGCAAAAGCCGAGGCACTTGCGGCAAAAATGCCTGTTGTCCTAGCTTCCCGGGCCCGAGGTGGTCGTGTGTTTGAAAATACCTATGGCTACAAGGGCGCAGAGATTGACCTGATTGCGCGCGGCCTTGTGCCCGCGGGTGGCCTGCGGGGCCGTAAGGCTCGTATCCTGCTCTCGCTCCTTCTGGGGGACGGAGCGGCCAATTGGAAACAAGTCTTTACGACTTTGGCAAAAAGTGTTTGAGTGCTAAACAATAGCCATAAACAAGCCGCTGACAGCTTGAGAGGTCACGTGTTGCCTGATGAATCCTTATATCCCTATGTGACCGGTGTCGGGCATGCATTCTTCTGGTGTCCTGATGATGCACTTGCGCTCAAGGTGCGTGTGGCACTGACGGATTCGGATGTGATCGAAGTGCCTCTGGGCGAACCTGGTGTTATCTGTTTCCTCTCCGACGATATGGAAAGCTTGTTGCCAATCCTTGAGCAGCGCCTCTTGGTTGAGGAACGCCGCGCGGTGCGCGCGCTTCTCTCCGGCAGTACCCGCCCAAGCCTAAGGGAATTCGGCAGCATGCAGTCCCTGCAAGAGCTTGGTCTCAGGCTTTCTGCCCGGTGGCTTGGCGATATGCTGATGGAGCGGCGCTATAAGTCATTGCTGCAGCCGATTGTCTCCGCGGCCGACCATAATGAAATTTACGGTTATGAGTGCCTGATCCGCGGTTTGCACACAGATGGCACCGATATTCCGGCGCCGGTTCTTTTTGAGACTGCCGACGAGGCGGGTATGATCTATGCGCTCGACCTCGCCGCCGGCGAAAGCGCAATCCGTACGGCCAAGCACTTTGATATCAAGCAGAATGTTTTCGTGAACGTACTGCCCTATAGTGTGGACACGGAAGAGGGGCTTGAGATCTGGCTGCACTCCGTGGTCGGTGAAGGTGGTTTCCCGCACGAACAACTTGTGTTCGAGATTGTGGAAAGCCAGCAACTGCCAGACTTTGAAACGCTTCAGCGGCTGGTTGGTCGCCTGAAAGATCGCGGTATCCGCATCGCGCTTGATGACTTTGGCACCGGGTTCAACAACCTTGCGACCATTACACAAATCCTGCCGGACTTCATCAAGCTTGATAAGTCGTTGACGCGGGACCTTGTGGAAGATGGACGTAAATGGACACTCGTCGCCAATATCGTTGATTCTGCCAAGCAGTCCGGCATCAAGGTTATTGCTGAAGGTGTTGAGGATAAAAAGACCGCCCGCATGCTAGAGAGTGCGGGCGTTGATTATCTGCAGGGCTATCTGTTCGGCTATCCAGCTGATACACCGCTTTAATTTTCATCCGCATGTAATTGAATATCCTCAAGTTTGTTGAGGAGAGACATGAGCGTGAGTTTCTCGGGCTCGCTCAGTTTGTCGAGGATTTTGCTCTCGTACCCCAGCGCGATCGGGATAACCTCGCGGTAGATTTTCTGACCTTCTTCCGAGAGTGCGAGCACCGAACGGCGTTTGTCCTCGGGCGAGAAATGGCGCTCAAGCCTGCCGCTTTCCAGTAGCTTGTTGACCGCGCGGGACACCGCCACCTTGTCCATTGCCGTGCGTTCGGCCACTTGTGCGGCGGAAAGGTCCGGCTCACCGCCAAGGACGGCCATCACGCGCCACTCCGGCAGGGTTAGCTGGAACTGTTCCTCGTAGCCGTCCGCAATTGCGCGGCTGATGCGGTTCGAGAGAACCGAAAGCCGGTAGGGCAGGAATTCCCCCAGATGCAGCGTATTTTCGTTATTTTTCATCGTCACCCCATTTACGCCTATTGCAATTAGTTACGAATGAAACTAATATAGCGTCAAATATAAATCGGCACCAGTATTCAAGATAAAAGCAGGCCGCGTAAAGGCCAATGGTGCCAATCTCATAATGTATAGAGAATGATGGAGTGATTGAACATGGCCGATCTCTTTGAAAACCCAATGGGCCTGTGCGGTTTTGAATTTGTTGAATTCACCGCGCCGGAAAAGGGCCTTCTTGAGACCACTTTTGAAACGCTGGGCTTCACGCGTGTTGCCCGTCACCGCTCAAAAGATGTTGAACTGTGGCGCCAAGGCGATATCAACTTCATCACCAACTACGAGAAAAACTGCCCGGCCTATTATTACGGCGAAGAGCACGGTCCGTCCGCGTGTGGCATGGCTTTCCGCGTGAAAGATGCGCACAAGGCCTATAAGATGGCGCTTGAAAAAGGCGCGCAGCCGATTGACACCGTAACCGGCCCTATGGAACTGCGCCTGCCAGCTATCAAAGGTATTGGCGGTGCTGCACTCTATATGATCGACCGTTTCAAGGACGGCGAAAGCATCTATGACATCGACTTCGAGTGGATCGAAGGTGTGGACCGCCACCCTGAAGGCTGCGGTTTCAAGGTTATCGACCACCTGACCCACAACGTTTACCGCGGCCGCATGGATTACTGGGCGAAGTTCTATGAGAGCTTCTTCAACTTCCGCGAAATCCGCTACTTTGACATCAAGGGTGAATATACCGGTCTCACTTCCCGCGCCATGACCGCGCCGGACGGCCTGATCCGTATCCCGCTCAATGAGGAAGCTGCTGGCGGCAACGGCCAGATCGAAGAATACCTGATGGCCTATAACGGCGAGGGCATCCAGCACATCGCATTCTCCTGCGATAACCTGCTGGAGTGCTGGGACAAGCTCAAGGCCAAAGGCGTGCCGTTCATGACCGCACCGCCGCAAACCTACTATGAGATGCTGTCCGAGCGCCTGCCGAACCACGGTGAGCCGGTTGATGAACTGCAGAAGCGTGGTATCCTCCTTGATGGTTCCACCGAGGATGGCGACCCACGTCTGCTGCTGCAAATCTTCTCTGAAACGCAAGTGGGCCCGATCTTCTTCGAGTTCATCCAGCGCAAGAAAGACGAAGGTTTCGGCGAAGGCAACTTCAAGGCGCTCTTTGAATCGATGGAGCGTGACCAGATCCGTCGTGGCGCGCTGAAGGTTGACGAAAACGCAGCCTGATAAGGCATGAGGCGGGGCTGCGCATGCAGCCCCATCACCCTCACGTGTAGCAATCGTTCGGAGAGACACCATGAAGCTAGAGCGCATCCACCACGTGGCCTACCGCTGCAAGGACGCCAAGGAAACCATCGAGTTTTACCAGAAGCACCTGAACATGGACTTCCAGCTCGCAATTGCGGAAGACCATGTACCTTCAACCGGTGCCTATGACCCCTATATGCACATCTTCCTTGATGCCGGGAATGGCAACGTGCTCGCCTTCTTCGAGCTGCCAAACCAGCCGGAGATGGGCCGCGACGGCAACACGCCGCAGTGGGTTCAGCATATCGCTTTCGAGGTTGAGAGCATGGACGTGCTCCTCGAGGCTAAGAAAAACCTTGAAGCTGCTGGTATCGATGTGCTTGGCCCGACCGACCACACCATCTTCAAGTCGATCTATTTCTTCGACCCCAATGGACACCGTATCGAGCTTGCGGCCAATACGGCGAAGCCGGGCATGCTTGAGGAACTCAAGCGTGTGGCGCCTGCAATGATCGAAGAATGGTCGAAAACCAAGAAGGCTCCCCAGCATGCAGCCTGGCTGCACGGCAACGGTGAATTCAAAGGGGCAGGCAGCGAATAACTCGCGCCGCCCATAGAATAACTTCAAGATTTCAGGATAGAGATATATGAAACTGGCATCCCTCAAGCACGGCCGCGACGGCAAACTTGTCGTGGTTTCAAAAGACCTAAAGCGCATGGCTGACGCGGGCGATATTGCGCCCACGATGCAAGCCGCGCTCGATGACTGGGCTTCCGTGCTGCCGCGCCTGCGTGCGCTGTATGAATCGCTCAATTCCGGCGCCGAGAAAGGCGAAGTCTTCAACGAGGCAGATTGCGCGTCGCCGCTGCCGCGTGCATTCCAGTGGGCGGATGGTTCAGCCTATGTGAACCACGTTGAACTGGTGCGTAAGGCGCGGAACGCTGAAATGCCGGAAACTTTCTGGACCGACCCGCTGATGTATCAGGGTGGTTCAGACGCTTTCCTCGCCCCGCACGAACCGGTGAAAATGCCGCAGGATGAAGGCTGGGGCATCGATTTCGAGGCTGAGATTGCAGTGATCACCGACGATGTGCCCATGGGTGTCGCGACCGAAGACGCAGGTAAGCACATTAAGCTCCTGATGCTGGTGAACGACGTGTCGCTCCGCGGTCTGATCCCCGGTGAGCTTGCGAAAGGCTTTGGTTTCTTCCAGTCGAAGCCTTCAAGCGCCTTCAGCCCCGTCTGCATCACGCCGGACGAACTGGGCGACGCGTGGGACGACACGAAGGTCAACCTGCCGCTTCTGTCGCACTATAACGGTGAGCTGTTCGGCAAACCTGAAGCCGGTGTGGACATGACGTTCAACTTCGCGAAGCTTATCTCGCACGCAGCGAAAAGCCGCCCGCTCGGTGCTGGTGCCATCATTGGTTCGGGCACTGTATCGAACAAGCTTGATGGCGGTCCTGGCAAACCGGTTGCTGAAGGTGGCGTTGGCTACAGCTGTATCGCCGAAATCCGCATGATCGAGACCATCGAGCACGGTGCACCCAAAACCAGCTTCATGAAGTTTGGTGACACCATCCGTATCGAGATGCTCGACCGTGACGGCGCATCAATCTTTGGTGCGATCGACCAGGTGATCGAGAAAGCATAAGGGGAGAGCGGCAGATGCGTACACTTTATGGGTATTTCCGGTCATCCGCGGCGTACCGTGTGCGCATCGCCCTCAATCTCAAGCAACTTGAGTGTGAGCATAAAGCGGTAAACCTGATCCCAGGCGTGAGCGAGCAGAAGTCTGACGCTTACCGCGCGATCAACCCGCAGGGCAGGGTGCCGTATTTCATTGATGGCGATGTGAAGCTTTCGCAGTCGCCCGCCATCCTTGAATATCTGGATGAAGTCTATCCGGATGTGCCGCTGCTGCCTGAAGGTGCGGCGAACCGCGCTTATGTGCGCCAGCTCGCAAACATCATCGCCTGCGATATCCATCCGCTGAATAACCTCGCTGTTCTCGGCAAGCTCAAAGGCGAGTTTGGCGCGGACGATGCTTTGGTCAAGAAATGGTACGGTGACTGGATCACCGAAGGTTTTACGGCGCTCGAGAAAATTGTGAGCGGAAGCGCCCACACTGGCGAGTTCTGTTTTGGTGACACGCCTGGTCTCGCGGACCTTTACCTGGTGCCGCAAATGTATAATGCGCGCCGGTTCAATGTTGATACCGGCCCGTTCCCGACGCTTGAGCGTATTGACGCCAGCTGCAACACCCTTGAGCCCTTCATCAAGGCGCTGCCGGAAAACCAACCGGACGCACCTAAAGCCTGAAGCGCGGCTCAAGACATGGTCATGGAGAGTAAGTCATGAAGATTAAAACAAGGCTTGGTCGAGAAGTAGAGGTCAATGAGGATTATACCGTTGACCAGAAGTGGGAACATTTCACCGCAGAAGAACATGACCGCTGGGACCGGCTGTATGCCCGTCAGGTGGAAATGCTTGAAGGCCGCGCGTGTGACGAGTTCATGCAGGGTCTGAAGCTTTTGAAGCTGTCGGATGGCGGTATCCCGAAGTTTGAGGAACTGTCCGAAAAGCTGCAGAAGCTCACCGGCTGGACCGTGGTGGCTGTGCCTGACCTCGTGCCCGATGAGGTGTTTTTTGACCACCTCGCCAATCGCCGCTTCCCGGCGGGTAATTTCATCCGCAGTGAAGCGCAGCTTGATTACCTGCAAGAGCCGGACGTGTTCCATGACGTATTCGGCCACGTGCCGCTGCTCGCAAACCCTGTGTTTGCTGACTATATGGAAGCATACGGCAAGGGCGGCCAGCGCGCGATGGGGCGCGGGGTGCTCAAGAACCTTGCACGGCTTTACTGGTACACGGTGGAGTTTGGCCTCATCAACACACCAAAAGGCATGCGGATTTATGGTGCCGGTATCGTAAGCTCAAAGTCCGAAAGCATTTTCTGCCTTGAGGACAATAGCCCGAACCGCATTCACTTTGAGCTCGTGCGCCTGATGAAGACCGATTACCGCATCGATGACTTCCAGCAGACCTACTGGGTTATCGACAGCTTTGAAGAGCTTCTTGAGGCAACCTATCAGGATTTCGGTCCGCTTTATGATGAGCTTGAGGCTAATAAAACCGTCATTTCGCCGGATACAGTGCTCGAAGGTGACCGTGTGCACAATAACGGTACGCAAGCCTATGCCAAGGCCGGCGGCCGCCTCGCACGCGAAGCAAGCTGATACAAGAATAACAAAATGGGCTGGACTTGAGGGCTGTCGCATTGCGGCAGCCCTTTTCTTATGTCCGGAGTGTGTCAGCGCACGCGAGATGCGGGTTACAACCTCTGCGCATAGTGTTTTGTTTTTATTTGCGTTTTGTCAGCGCTGTCAGTGAAAAAATCACAAAAATATGTTCCCAACACTGCGCGCCTATTCGTCTCAAATATGCAGGCGGTTTTACCGCCTGTGGCGGGTGCCAAGGTCAAAAAATTCGGTACCTGTCTGTTACGTTGGGAAGAAACAAACCAAACCTAGGGAAGGGTTCTAACATGAGAACAAAGTACGCGCGTCCGCACATGGGCGTGTCCGTGCTTACGCTTGTGCTTGGTGGCGGGCTTAGCCTGCCGGCCGTGGCGCAAGAAGTTGCACAGGACAGCAAGGGTTTCGCACTTGAGGAAATCGTCGTAACAGCAACCAAGCGTGCATCCAGCATTCAGGATGTTCCGTTTTCCATCAACGCACAAACGCAGGCAGACATCCAGCGCACCGGGGCCAAAAGCCTTGAAGACCTCTCGCGCAACGTGGCTGGCCTGATGATCCAGAACCTCGGCCCGGGTCAGAGCCAGGTTGCGATCCGTGGTGTGTCCGCTGGTCAGATCGTCCGTGACCAGCCAGGTGTGAAGGAACAGGTTGGCGTCTACCTTGATGAGAGTGTGATTTCGCTTTCGCTTTTCACACCTGACCTCGATCTTTTTGACCTGAACCGCGTTGAAACGCTGCGTGGCCCGCAAGGCACGCTTTTTGGCTCCGGCTCTGTGGGCGGTACCATTCGCTACATCACCAATCAGCCGAACGTGGAAGAGTTTGAAGGCGTCGTCGAAGGCGACCTCAACACCATGTCCGGCGGCAGCGTCGGCGGCCACGTCAAGGCAATGGCCAACGTTCCAATCTCCGAGGGAACCTCGGCGGTACGTATCGTTGCCTATCACACCGAATATGGTGGCTTCATTGACGCAATCCGCCCGAACGGCAGCATCACGGAGAACGTGAACAACGGCACCCGCACCGGTGGCCGTGTGGCCTTCACCTTCCAGCCGTCCGAGAACCTGACGATCACCCCGCGTGTGATCTATCAGGAAATCGACATGAACGGTTTCAACCGTCAGGAAGTCTACAACCTCTATGCCAACCCGTATCAGACCGACCCAACCGTGTTTGAAGAACGCCAGCAGTTCCTCAAGCTTCGTGAAGGCTTTGAGGACCAGACCCTCATCGCGGACCTGACGGCAGAAATCGGCTTTGACGGTTTTGATGTGACCTCCATCACCAGCTACACGGACCGCGATATCCTCGTGAGCCGCGACGCAAGCGCGCTGACGGGCAGTGTGTCGGTTGACCTCGGTTACCCGGATGCGGCCATCCGCCTGCCGTCCAACCTGCGCGACAGCACGGAAGTTGAGCAGTTCACACAGGAAGTTCGTCTCTCCAGCAATGGTGACGGGCCGCTCCAGTGGATTGTTGGTGGCTTCTATGCAAACACCGACCGCTATTACCAGCAGTATCTGCCGACGCCGGGCTATGACGCCTTCACCGACGCAGTGCTGGGCGACGGCACGGCAGAAGCAACCCGCATGGGCGTAGCACCAGTAGACTCGCCGTTCTATTCCGAGCTCCCGTACACGCTTGAGCAGATCGCCGTCTTTGGTGAGCTGACCTATGACGTGACGGATCGCCTCGAGCTGACGGCTGGCGGTCGCTACTATGACTATAAGGAAGAGCGCAGCGTAACGCAGGTTGGTCTCTTCGGTAACGGTGTGGTGGATCAGGTTGACGAAACGTCGGCCAACGGCTTCACACCACGTTTCCTCGCACAGTACCGTGCAAGCGACAGCGTGACCATCAACGCGCAAGTCTCCAAAGGCTTCCGTCTTGGCGGCGTGAACGACCCCTTGAACACCGCGCTCTGTAACGCTCAGGACTTGGAAATCTTTGGTGGCTTCCAGGACTATGACGATGAGACGCTATGGAACTACGAAGCTGGCGTGAAGGTACAGGGCTCCAAGTTCAGCTTGAATGCGGCTGCCTTCTATACCGACATCTCCAACCTTCAGGTCACCTTGGACGCGGGTTCGTGCTCGTCGCGTATCTCCTTCAACGTACCGAAGGCTCACACGCAAGGTCTTGAACTTGAGTTCAAGGCACGTCCGTTCGAAGGTCTCGACCTCTCGTTCGCCGGTACTCTCCTTGAATCACAGTTTGATTCAACGGTTGAGGACAGCACGGGTGCGGTTCTTGGCGGCGTTCGCGACGGTAACCGTCTCGCATCGGTGCCTGAGTTCAACCTTGGTGCAAGCGCAACCTACAGCTTCCCGTTCGATGTTGCGGGTGACGATGCTGAGGCCTACTTCTCGGCCACGTTCCAGCACCGTGGCAGCCTCTATACCCAGCCGTCCGATCAGGAGCCGGGTGCAGGCAACTTCGTATCCGGCCTGCCGTATCGCGGCGCGACGGGTGATGAAGTTACAGCGCTTGACCTTGAGCTCGACAGCTACCAGACGGTCAATTTCAGCTTCGGCATCAACTGGGAAAGCATGGAGTTCATGGCCTATGTGAACAACGTGTTTGACGAGAATGCCAACCTGTCGTTCGACCGTGAGCGTGGTGGCCGTGCGCGCCTTGGCTTCCGCACCAACTCGCCGCGTACGTTCGGCCTGATGATCCGCAAGCACTTCTAAGGCTTCCGGATACAGCATGAATGAAGAGGGCGGTGCCATTGCGCCGCCCTTTTTATATTCTCAGTTCTTTTTGCCGTCCCACGGGCCGGGGCTTACGTTGCCGCCGTCAAGTACAGCTTTCCACACGCCGTCGCGCTTTTCCCACACGGTCATGTATTTGCCATGGCTTTCACGCCGTTCGCCGTCCCGCATCATGGAAAACACATAGGTGCCCCACGTGTAGGCGAGGTCACCAGACGCGGCGATCTTGCCGTACTGGGGGGTCCAGTCCAGCTTGGCGTCTGGCGGTAATTGTTTGAGGCCGGACACGATAACCTCAACGCCGAATACCGGGTGCGCGCCGCCATCAAGTTTCACTGCATCATCTGCGAGATAATGCGCAAAGGCGGCAGCGATACCGTCCGTGCCGGACATGGCGGCAAAGGCGCTGTCGACCGCCATGATATCCTCTTCCATGGCTTGGCCGGGTAGTGCAATGGCGAGCGCGAAGGCAGCGCCAATGATTGTTTGTTTGATCATTCTATCCTCCCTGTTTGGATGGGGGAGAATATCATTCTACTGGGCCGGGAAAAAGCTGGCTATTGGCTTAGTAGCCAAAGCTTGCAAGCAGGGTGCGGATGGCCACCAGTACAAAAAGCGCGGTGACGATGATTGTCGGCCAGTTGTTTTTGCTTTTTGGCGCATCGAAGCGGTTTGCCACGTCATTGGGCAGCAGCATGCGCACGGGTATACCCAGTGCGCGGGAGAGGGCGCTCAACTGTGCCTCTTGATATTTTGCGCCACGTTCGATGGCGTAAAGGTCTTCGGCCTCGATATCAGCACGGTCAGCCAGTTCCTCAACGCTCCAACCCTCAGCCATGCGCGCGGCACGCAGGTTGGAGGCGAGGCTTTCGGTGCTGATATCTTCTTTTTCCATGCATTCTTCTTTAGCGGGCGCGCGGGCAAAGAAAAAGCCCCCATGCACGCGGGCATGAGGGCTTTTGCTGTTTTTTAGGCGAGTAGCCTTTTTTATTCGCTTACTCAGCGGCAGCGGCGAGCTTGGCTTCGTTTGCCTTGCGGATGATGTCTTCCGCCATCTCGTTGGCGATAACACCCGTCGGGCGGCCTTGTTTGTCGCTGGCTTCGTAGATTTTCGTGAGCGTTTCACCAATGCGCAGGACTTTGGCTTCGCGTGCAGCATTGTCTACTTTTTCTTTGTAGACTTCGGATTCAACCGAGATGATGCCGCCGGCGTTGATCACATAGTCAGGCGCATAAAGAATGCCGCGCTTGCGCAGTTGCTCGTCTTCCTTGCCTTCGGTCTCAAGCTGGTTGTTCGCCGCACCTGCAATGATCGTCGCCTTGATATCACCAAGGGTCTTCGGGTTCAGCGTACCGCCCAGGGCACAAGGCGCGTAAACGTCACAGTCTACAGCGTGGATTTCGTCCGGGCTCACCACCTCGGCTTCGCCGCGCTCAAGCACAGCTTTGATGTTCGCGTCCACGATGTCGGTCACGATAACTTTGGCGCCAGCATTCCGCAGGTGGTCAACAAGATATTGGCCAACGTGGCCGAGGCCTTGTACGGCCACGCGTACGCCGTTCAGGTCGTCTTTGCCAAGGCGGTGCTTGACGGAGGCCTGAATGCCGGTGAACACGCCAAGGGCAGTGTGTGGCGACGGGTCGCCGGTGCCGAAGTCGCCACCATCAAGGCCGCAAACATAGGCGGTCGTCTCGGACGCTGCTGCCAGCATGTCCGGGCTCGTGCCAACGTCTTCAGCGGCATAATAGTTGCCGCCGAGGCGGTTGATCATGCGGCCGAAGGCGCGCATCAGCTCAGGCGTGCCAAGCTCGCGCGGGTTACCAATGATGACAGACTTGCCGCCGCCAAGGCGCAGGCCAGCCATCGCATTCTTGAAGGACATGCCGCGCGAAAGGCGCAGGACGTCGTAAACAGCATCTTGTTCGCCGCGGGTTTCCGCAACGTCGATCGGGGCGGAGCGACGGTGAATGGCAGCATAGTCCCAGAAACGGGTGCCGCCCGTGGCCGGGCCGAGCGCCGTTGAGTGAACAGCGATGATTGCTTTGAGGCCGGTGGCTTCGTCGGAACAGAATACGACGTTCTCGTGGTTCCTGAAGCTGCGTGAATCGAATACGGGCATTTATGTGATCCCTTCCAAGTTGATATTACGTTCCGGGCCGCCGCCCGTTGAACGCACCTCAAACTCCCGCCTGCTCCTCCGGTCTGTCTGCGCCTATATGATAGCAGACCCGCCGTGTTTTTTCATTATTCCCTACGGGGTTCGAGTTGGAGCGGAGTATGTCACCGTTCGCACGAAATGAGCTTTCGAAGTTTGCAGATTTTCGCAATCTTCTGTCTGTTTTCAGGGGTGTTTTGAAATTTGTGGATAGGCACAAGAAATATCATGCTAATGCACAACTTTCTCTACCAGTGCCATGGCTGTGACGCTACGGAAACCGGGGCTTTCAAAGGCTCGTGATAAAATAGTGCAGATGCAAAAAGGGCGCCCGTCGGTGACCCTATTGCGCGCTATCTATAAATGTGAGGGTGAGTGTCGCAACCACTGCACGCAGGTTGCTGGAATTGTGCAAAATAACTTCGTATTCGCCGGCTTGTGCGGGCAAGTCGTGACAGGTTGGTCCGTACTCTAAGGGCTCGAGAGTGCCCTGCAGGTTGGGTTCTTTGCTAAACTGTCCTGTATAGCTTACCGTCAGGCCTGATTTAGGGCTTGTGTCTCTGTCAACGGGGTGACCGTCCGCAACAATTTCCCAAAGGCATATTTTGGCACTTTGGTTTGGCCCTACGATGAAGTTCGATGAATTGAACTTGAGGCCAGCCGATAAGCCTTCCTTTGCCGGCTGGAGCCCTTTAATATTATCCAACAGGTGGAGAGTTGCTTCGCTCTGTTTTATCGTTGCCTCTATTCTGAATTCCCAGTCTTGTGGCACGTTTTTTTGGCATTCTTCATCGCATTCTTGGGCTTGAAGTTGAGAGCAGTTTGCCGCGACCATTAGCGCCAATGAAAAGATAACCCCAGATTTGAGCACTGTTCCGCCTCCGCTTTGGACTGAGAAGTGTTAGTGTGCGCCAGCGGGTTTAGCATTTCAAATAAAAAGCCGGGCAAAAGCCCGGCTTCTCAGAAGATTGGTGTTGCTCGCGGGCCTTAGATATGCAGCGCGTGGCCAAGCGACTTGAGCGCGGCTTCCTGGAAGCCTTCGCTTTGTGTCGGGTGGGCGTGGATGGTGCCGGCGATATCTTCAAGCCTTGCACCCATTTCAAGCGCGAGCGAGAAGGCTGCCGACAGTTCCGATACCCCTTTGCCAACCGCCTGGATGCCAAGGATCATGTGGTTGTCGTTGCGGGCAACGATGCGCACAAAGCCGTCCTCTGATTCCATGGTCATTGCGCGGCCATTGGCCATGAAGGGGAACTGGTCCACCTTGATGTCATAACCAGCCTTTTTGGCTTCCTCAGCCGACAGGCCTGCCGTCACCAGCTCAGGGTCGGTGAAGCAAACAGCCGGGATCGAGACCTTATCGAAGGTGCGGTTTTTGCCCGCGATGATCTCCGCCACCATTTCACCCTGCGCCATGGCGCGGTGCGCGAGCATCGGCTCGCCCGTCAGGTCACCGATGGCGTAAACGCCGGTCATGGAAGTCTGGCATTTGTCATCGATTGCGACCACACGGCCATTCATGGTGAGGTCAAGGCCCTCAAGGCCCCAGCCTTCCGTCTTGGCGCGGCGACCAACGGTGACGAGGATCTTGTCAGACTTGATCGTCTCTTCCTTGCCGTCCTTGGTCTCAACCACAAGCGACTTGCCGTCTTTGGAGAGGCCTTTCGCTTTGGTTTCGGTCATGACCGTGATGCCAAGTTTCTTGAGGTTATTCACAACCGGCTTGGTGAGGTCCTTGTCATATTGCGCCAGCACACGCTCAAGCGCCTCAACAACGGTGACCTTGGAGCCCATCTTGGCGTAAGCGATGCCGAGTTCAAGCCCGATATAGCCACCACCGATAACGGTGAGCTTGCCGGGCACCTTGTCGAGCGACAGCGCTTCCGTGGATGAGATGATATCTCCACCAAAGGGCAGGGATGGGATCTCAACCGGTACAGACCCGGTGGCGAGGATTACATTCTTCGCTTTCACGGTCACGGTGCCGTCTTCGGTCGCGACTTCGCAGGTCTTGCCGTCAACCATGGTGCCCCAACCGGCCACATGGCGAACCTTGTTCTTCTTGAAGAGGCCACCGATACCGCCCGTGAGGCGTTTCACGATGCCGTCTTTCCACGCCACGGTTTTCTTGAAATCGAGCGTCGGTTTCTCGACTGAGATACCGAGCGCGTTCTCGCCCGTGAAATGCATCACCTTCTCGAACTCGTCACCAGCGTGGATCATCGCTTTTGAGGGGATACAGCCCACGTTCAGGCATGTGCCGCCCAGGCTCTGGCCTTCAACACATACGGTGTCGAGGCCAAGCTGGCCCGCGCGGATTGCGGCGATATAACCGCCCGGCCCGCCACCAAGGACAAGGACTTCACATTCAATCGTCTTCGTCATTTATACCTCCATGAACAGGGTAGCCGGGTTTTCAAGGAGCGTACGGATCTCCTGGATATACTCAGCCGCGTCATAGCCATCGACGATACGGTGGTCGAAGGAAGACGACAGGTTCATGATCTTGCGCGGTACAAAACCGCCATTCTGGAACACAGGACGCACAGCAACCTTGTTCACGCCAACAATCGCCACTTCAGGGCTGTTGATCACGGGCGTCGAGACAATGCCGCCCATCCGGCCGAGCGAAGAGAGCGTGATGGTTGAACCCGTCAGCTCTTCGCGTTTGATCGAACCGTCACGCGCTGCGTTGGCGAGGCGCTGGACTTCATTGGCGATACCCCAGACATCAAGCGCTTCCGCGTGGCGCACCACAGGCACCATCAGGCCACCCGGCGTTTGGGCCGCCATGCCGATATGCGCCGCACCATAGGTGTAGAGCATGTCTTCATCGTCGTCATAGTGGCTGCTGAGTTTGGGCTGTACCTTCAGCGCCCGCGCCATCGCCATCATGATGAACGGCAGGATGGTCAGCTTCGGCTGGTCCGCCTTCTTCGTCGCGTTCAGGTGTTCGCGAAGCGTCTCGAGGTCTGTGACGTCCACTTCCTCCACATAGGTGATGTGAGGGATGCGGCGCTTGGCGTCCTGCATGCGTTCCGCGATTTTGCGGCGAAGGCCGATGACCCGCGTTTCGCTGACGTCCGTGTTCGGGCGGCGGCCTGAGCCAACCGCAACCGGTGCACTGTCGCCAGAGATATAGGCATCGAGGTCTTCATGGCTGATACGGCCAGCAGGGCCCGTGCCATGCACATATTGAAGCTTGATGCCAGCATCCATCGCACGCTTGCGCACGGCGGGCGAAGCCACAGGCTTTTCACCTTCGGCACGCGGTGCGCCGGTTTGCGCTTTCACGGCAGAAGGCTTCGGAACCGGTGCCTTTTTGGGCTCAGGCTTATTTTCCGCCTTCTTCGGCTCAGGTGCCTTTTCAGGCTCCGGTGCTTTCTCTTCTGCCTTCGGGGCTTCTTCGGCTTTCGGCGTGTCGGGGATGTTGTTGCCTTCCCCTTCAACCTCAAGCGCGATGATCACGGTGCCAACGGCGGTCATCTCGCCAATCTCGCCCATGATTTCCTTGACCGTACCGTCAACGGGGGAGGGGATCTCCACCGTTGCCTTGTCGGTCATCACAGCCGCCAGCACGTCGTCTTCCTTGACGACATCGCCAACCTTCACGTTCCATTCTACGATTTCAGCTTCGGTGATACCTTCGCCGACATCAGGCATGCGAATCTTGTGAACACCCATGATCAAGCCTCCATCATCGCTTTAAGTTCTTTGCCAACACGTGCCGGCCCCGGGAAATAGTCCCATTCCTGCGCGTGCGGATACGGGGTATCCCAGCCAGCAACACGCACAACCGGGCTTTCAAGGTGGTAGAAACAGCGTTCTTGCACCTGTGCCGCCAGTTCGGCGCCAAAGCCGGACGTCAACGTTGCTTCATGCAGCACCATGCAGCGGCCGGTTTTCTCAACCGACTGCACGATGGTATCGATATCGAGCGGCATGAGCGTACGCAGGTCGACGATCTCGGCGTTGATGCCGGTCTCGTTCACAGCGGCTTCCGCCACATAGACCATGGTGCCATAGGTGAGGATGGTCACATCCGCGCCTTCACGGAACACCTTCGCCTTGCCGATTTCGACCGTATAGTGGCCTTCCGGCACTTCACCGAGCGGGTGCTTGGACCAGTTCGACGCCGGACGGTCATGGTGACCGTCAAACGGGCCGTTATAGAGGCGCTTCGGCTCAAAGAAGACGACCGGGTCGTCATCCTCGATGGAGGCGATCAGCAGGCCCTTGGCATCATAAGGGTTTGACGGGATCACCGTCTTGATGCCCGACACGTGGGTAAAGAGCGATTCCGGGCTCTGGCTATGGGTCTGACCGCCAAAGATACCGCCGCCACAAGGCGTGCGGATGGTGATCGGGCAGGTGAAATCCTTGTTCGAACGGTAGCGCAGGCGCGCCGCTTCCGAGACAATCTGGTCATAGGCCGGATAGATATAATCCGCGAACTGGATTTCGACACACGGGCGAATGCCGTAAGCACCCATGCCGATGGCGGTACCAACAATACCGCTTTCGTTGATCGGGCTGTCGAACACACGGCTGGTGCCGTATTTCTTCTGCAGGCCTGCGGTACAGCGGAAGACGCCGCCGAAATAGCCCACATCCTCGCCGTAGACGACCACATCGTCGTCCTGGCCCAGTTTCACATCCATCGCGTCGCGGATGGCTTCAATCATTGACATGCGCGGCATGGTTATACTCCCATCTTCTGACGCTGTTCACGAAGGTGCCGTGGCATTTCCTTGTAAACGTCGTCGAACATGTCTTTAGGGCTCGCACCCGACCCCATGACGCCGTAGCTCTCGGCTTCCTTGGTCGCAGCGCGGATTTCGTCGTTATACTCGGCTTCGGCCTGAACCTGCTGCTCGTCGCTCCACATGCCGCGGGCGACAAGATGGTTCTTGAGGCGAAGGATCGGGTCACCAAGCGGCCACGCGGAAGACTCTTCCTTCGGGCGGTACTGGCTTGGGTCATCAGACGTCGAGTGCGGCGCCACGCGGTAGGTTACCCATTCAATCAGGGTCGGTCCAAAGCCGCGGCGGGCACGTTCAACGGCCCATTTGCTTGCAGCATAAACCGCAAGGAAGTCGTTGCCATCTACGCGCAGGGCAGGGATATCATAACCCAGTGCACGCTCGGCGAAGGTCGCATGATCACCGCCCGCGATACCGCGGAACGAGGAGATCGCCCACTGGTTATTCACCACATTGAGGATTACCGGCGGCTTATAGACGGACGCGTTCACGAGCGAAGCGTGGAAGTCGGTCGCGGCAGTGGAGCCGTCACCAATCCAGCCAGCGGCAATTTTGGTGTCGCCCTTGATCGCCGAAGCCATCGCCCAGCCAACAGCCTGGATGAACTGGGTGCCAAGGTTGCCGGAGATGGTGAAAAAGCCGTGCTCTTTCGACGAATACATAATCGGCAACTGGCGGCCTTTGAGCGGATCGCGCGAGTTCGAGAGGATCTGGCAGATCATGTCGACCATTGGATAGTCGGTCGAGAGCAAGAGACCCTGCTGGCGATACGTCGGGAAGTTCATGTCGCCCTTCGAGAGAGCCGCACGGAAACCGACCGCAATCGCTTCCTCGCCGGTACACTTCATATAGAAGGATGTCTTGCCCTGACGCTGAAGGGTCATCATGCGTTCGTCATACGCCCGCACGCGGATCATGTTCTTGAGGCCCGTGAGCAGAACATCATCATCGAGCCCTTCGGCCCATTCGCCAACGGCTTCGCCCTCAGTGTTCAGCACGCGGATCATGGTGGAGGCGAGCTCCTTCATGTCGGCGGCTTTGCTATCGACGGCCGGTCGCCGTACCGAGCCCGCTTCCGGAATCTCGATGCCGTCAAAGTTCGGCGCGTCGCCGGGGCGACCCGGCGGTTCAGGTACGTGGAATTTTAGTGGTCCATAGTCAGACATAACGCTTCACACCCTCTTGCGTGGTTATCAGCACAGGGTTCCTCACCCCTTGAAAATATGTCAGCAACCCTGACGTATTTTCCGAAAAAATCAATCTTTTTTCTCTACCGCATTCTTCGTCAGATTTTGGCCTTTGGTTTACGGTCTGCGACGCATCGCCTCGCAACTTTTGCGAGAATATGCGTGTGATCACCTGATTTTTCAGGGCCATCACTTCCCAACCCTAACCAAACTGCGGGTTTCCCAGTATGTATTATGGCAAATTTTTTGTGAAATGAGCTTTCGAACATCGCATGATTTGGCATTCATGCAGAAAGCTTTTGGGCAGCAGTTGTAATTTTCCGAACGCAGGCTTTGAATTTTCAGCGATTGTTGAAGAATGCTGAACTAGGCCATTCTGAAAAAAGGGCTTTTCCTGATTCTCGAATGTCATGCCATTCGAGGCCTGATCCATAAAATAAAACCGGGAAGCAGATGCTGCTCCCCGGCTTTCAAATCTAGGCTTGTCAGTTCGCTTAGAACGTGAATTTCGCCCCGCCGATAATCGTGCGTGGTTTGCCCGGGCGAAGGCCCATCGGGCGGCGCGCGACGGAGTATGTTTCATCAAACAAATTGTCGACGCTGGCAAAAAGCTCGAGATTTTCGGTCAGACGGTAGTGGGCGGAGAGATCAGCCACAATACGGCCATCGATTCTCTCCCCCTCAGGAATGCTGCCGCTGCCCGCTTGGGTGCGCGCGGCGGAGACATAATTCACCTGGAATGTGGCGCTGAACACGTCATTTTGCACGCCCGCGCTTGCGGTGAACTGATGGCGCGAAAGGTAGGGGAAGGCGTCCCCACGCACCACGCCACCCCAGAATTCATCGTCAAAACTCGAACGGAATTCGGCGTCGGTGAAGGTGTAATTTGCGCTCAGCGGCATGGTCCAGCCGCCGTCCAGCATCACCGCATACCCGGCCATGGCTTCAAGGCCGTAGATGCGCGCTTTGCCGCCGTTGAACTGGTCGCCGATATCGCAGTCACCCGGCTGGCCGGACGCTGCCGTACAGTCACCATGGATGTTGCTGTAGTCTGAGAAGAAGGCAATTGCCTCGGCATAGAAACCGTTTTTGTCATAGATCACGCCAGCTTCGACGTTCAGGCTCTTTTCTTCGCGCACGTCCGCATTGCCGGCACCCGGCGGGTTGAAGCCCTTGAACACACCGCCTGTCAGGGTCAGATTGTCATCAAGCGCGTAGCTGATGCCGACGCCCGAAACGACAGCGTCAACTTTGGTTTCCGGCTTTGCTGTCGCCACGCCCGTGCGGTTCGGGTCGGTGCCAGCCCAGTCAGTGCGGTTCAAGCGAATGCTCTCGAAACGGATGCCCGGCACGATCGTCCAATTGCCAACATTGATGGTGTCCTGTGCGAAAAAGGCCCAGGCCTCGGCTTCCACAAGGCGGTTGCCTGCGGAGCCCAGTGCTGTCTCGGCTGCGAAAACCAGTTCGCCATCCACCATGGTGTAGGTTTCGTCGTTCTGCAGCCGGTCCTCATAGTCCTCGTGGTAGCGCACGGAAAACTCGAGGTCATGCTCGGCAGAACCGGTCGTGAACGGGAAAGCAACAAGCGACTGGATGCCTTTGGCTTCGTAAGCGCGGGCGTTGTGGCGAATGCGGATCGCGCCTTCCGGGCTATCTTCCTCGCCCTTCAGCCACGCCAGTTCCGTCGCGCAGATATGCTCGTTCGCGAGCACAAAAGCGCCGCTTGTGCTGCCGCAGCTGTCTGTCGTCGCACGCAGGTCATTGAACTTGAACCAGTCACGCTCGAAGCTGTTTTTATAGGCCGTGGTCACCACCTCAACGTCACCGATTTTCATCTGGTGGGTCAGCTGGATCTGCTCGTGGTTCGTGTCCATATGGTCAAGCGCGCTTGCGGCATACCGCTGGTAAGCATTGGCCGCGAAGTCGCGGTCCGAAAGGCCAAGGTAGGTTTCGTCAGAGTCGTTGTTGGTCTTGGAAAGCTTCAGGGTCAGCGACTGCTGGATTTCGGCATTCTCGTCCGTCTTGATGCGGAACTTGCCAAGGTAATCCTCAATCTCATATCCGGTTTCCCCGCCGCCCGGCAGGGTTTTGAAACCGTCGCTTGAGGAGCTGAAAAATTCCACCATGCCGCCAACATGATCACCCGAGGCGCCAATGCTGCCATGCGTGGTGAAGAGATTGTCCTCGCCAATGCGCACGTCAGCAAAACCACCGAATTCGTCAGGGATGGCGCGGCTCACAAGGTTGATGGCGCCGCCGACCGAGCGCGGGCCGAACTTCACGGCGGCAGAGCCCTTGCGCACTTCAACCGCCTGCATGCGTGCCGCAGTCGGGAAATAATAGGCCGACGGTGCGGCGTAGGGGGCAGGAGCGATCAGTACGCCGTCTTCCATCAGGGTGATTTTGGCCGACCGGTCAACGCCAGAGCCACGCAGGCCGATGTTGGGACGCAGGCCAAAGCCGTCCTCTTCCTGAATGTTCACGCCGGGTACAAGGCGCAGGGTGCGCAGGATGTCCTGATATTTGAAGACTTCGAGGTCTTCTTCGTTCAGGCGAGTAGCGGCCCCCGGGATTTTTGCACGTTCGGTATATTCGCCCACCACCTGGATACGTTCAATGTCAGCATATTCAATCGCGGCGCTTTCGGCCAGCGTCGGGGTAGCGATTGCCAGCGAGAGAAGGGAAGTACCAGTGCGGAAATATGAACGCATGAACAGCTCCAGTTATTCAGAATGAGTTGCAGAATACGGGCTGGAGCTAGCACCCGGTTTTTCTTGTCGCAAGTCATTCTTAGAAGCGATTGCAGTGTTTGCGTCCGAGTGGTGCATTTAGGTCACATTGCGTTGCTTATGGCGCACCAGATGTGATAAAATCGGTCCTGCGTTCAATGGGCGGAAAGCCATAAAAAAAACCGCGCAGGTCTCGCACATTTCATGCACAAATCCCGCGCGGTTTTCGCTCACTTCCCGCACAAACCCCGCACACATTCCGCACAGGTATTGCGCAATTTTTTGCCCTTAGGCGGTTTCGTTGAACAGTTCCCGGCCAATCAGCATACGGCGGATTTCCGAGGTGCCGGCGCCGATCTCATAGAGCTTGGCGTCGCGCCAAAGGCGGCCGGTTGGATATTCGTTGATATAGCCGTTGCCGCCCAGTGCCCGGATCGCTTCTCCCGCCATCCAGGTTGCTTTCTCGGATGTGTAGAGGATGCAGCCAGCCGCATCTTTACGCGTGGTTTCACCCCGGTCGCACGCCTCCGCAACTGCGTAGACATAGGCGCGGCAAGCGCCCCATGCGGCATACATGTCCGCCAGCTTGCCTTGCATAAGCTGAAACATTCCAATGGGTTGGCCGAATTGCTCTCGCTCGTGAACATAAGGGATCACAGTATCAAGGCAGGCGCGCATGATGCCAAGTGGGCCGCCAGACAGCACCACACGCTCATAATCAAGACCCGACATCAGCACGTTCACACCACGGCCTTCTTCGCTCACGATATTCTCATAGGGCACAAAACAATCCTCGAACACCAGCTCGCAGGTGTTCGAGCCGCGCATGCCAAGCTTGTCCAGCTTTTGTGCGGTCGAGAAGCCTTTCATGCCTTTCTCAACGATGAAAGCCGTGATGCCGCGCGGGCCTGCGTCCATGTCCGTTTTGGCATAAACCATCAGGACGTCCGCATCCGGGCCGTTGGTGATCCACATCTTGTTACCATTGAGGATGAAGCCGTCGTTACGTTTTTCGGCCTTCAACCGCATGGAGACAACGTCAGAGCCCGCGCCGGGTTCGGACATCGCGAGCGCGCCAACATGCTCACCCGAAATCAGTTTCGGCAGGTATTTCGCCTTCTGTTCAGCGCTCGCATTCTTCACGAACTGGTTCACACAGAGGTTCGAATGCGCGCCGTAGCTGAGGCCCACGCTCGCTGACGCGCGGCTGATTTCCTCCATCGCGATTACATGCGCGAGGTAACCCATATCCGCGCCGCCAAATTCTTCAGGAGCTGTCAGGCCAAGGATGCCCAGCTCGCCCATTTTCTGCCAAAGGTCTGACGGGAATAGGTTTTTCTCATCAATCTCTGCGGCGCGCGGGGCGATTTCGTCGCGGGCAAAACGGGCAACCGTTTCACGCAGCATGTCGATTTCTTCGCTGTGACCAAATTTAAGGTGGGGAAACTCAAACATTCTCGGGGTCCTTCTCTGAGGTCGGATATTTTTATTCTGTATCTGCAATGGTCAGCAGCACGGCGCCGCCGGTTACCTGGTCACCCGCCTTGAGGCCAAGGCCGGTGACCTTGCCGTCCCGTGGGGCGGTGATGGTCTGTTCCATCTTCATGGCTTCCATGATCAGGAGCGGCTGGCCTTTCTCGACCATGTCACCGTCCGCGACCTTCACATCCAAAATCTTGCCGGGCATGGGCGAAAGGATGGTGCCAGGGCCGTCCGCGTCCTCGTCACCGCCGCCATCACGGGCGTGGCGGGCGAGGGTGAGGGTGGCGTCACCTTTGATCAGGGTCACATGCGCGGCGTCGACTTCCGCAAACATACGTTCACGCTTGCCGCCCATGGTGAAGGTGAGAACATCGCCGACAAAGCCGATGATTTCGGCTTCGAAATCATTGCTTTCGACTGTCGCAGAAAGCTTGCTGCCATCTTCACGCAGGTGGACCGTCAGCACGTCACCGTCCGTGCCGTCGAACCAGAGCTGCTCGCTGGCGGGCAGATTGAGGCGGAAGGCATCGAGGATTTTCCATGGGTCATCACCCTGAGCGCGCGCTTGCCGTGCCGCCACAATCGCGAAGGCAGCAAGGGCATAATCCTCGGCAGTGGGCTCCGGCTTCTTCAGCAGTACATCCTTGTGCTCTTCAATGAAGCCGGTATGCACGTCACCGTCGATAAAACCTTGTTCTGACAGGCATTTAAGGAGGAAATCCCGATTGGTGCGAAGGCCGGTGACCGGCGTTTCGCGCACGAGATTGCGAAGCGCATCGATCGCTTGCGTGCGGTCTTCGCCCCAGGCGATCAGCTTGGCGATCATCGGGTCATAGTGAATGGATACCTCGTCACCAGCGCGAACGCCCGCGTCAATGCGGCCTGTGGCACCCGCGTCCGCGAACGGGTCAAAAAGCCCGACCTTGCCGATGGACGGCAGGAAATCGTTATAGGGGTCTTCGGCATAGAGGCGCACTTCAACGGCGTGGCCGTCGGTCAGCACGTCAATCTCGTCCTGTGAGAGAGGCAGCGGTTTGCCTTCGGCAACGCCAATTTGCCATTCCACAAGATCCTGACCCGTGATCAGTTCCGTGACCGGGTGTTCCACCTGCAGGCGCGTGTTCATTTCCATGAAGTAGAAAGGCGCGCCGTCGAGGCCGTTTTCCACGTCCACAATAAACTCAACCGTACCCGCGCCCTGGTAGCCAATGGCTTCAGCCGCCTTGACCGCCGCTTCGCCCATCGCGCGGCGCATCTCTGCGCTCATGCCGGGGGCAGGGGCTTCTTCCACCACTTTCTGGTGGCGGCGCTGCAAGGAGCAGTCCCGCTCATGCAGGTGAACGGCCATGCCGTCAGCGTCACCAAACACCTGAAGCTCAATGTGACGCGGTTTCTGGATGTATTTTTCAATCAGAAGCGTGCCGTTCCCGAAGGAGTTTTCGCCTTCACGCTTGGCGCCTTCAATCGCGGACGGCAGTTCCTTGGCGTTAAACACCTTGCGCATGCCTTTGCCGCCACCACCAGCGACCGCCTTGATCAGCACGGGGAAGCCGATACGCTCAGCCTCGGCTGACAAAGTCTCGAGCGACTGGTCGTCACCGTGGTAGCCGGGCACCACGGGCACACCTGCTTCCTCCATCAGATGCTTCGCAGCACCCTTGAGGGCCATGGCACGCATGGAAGCCGCGGACGGCCCAACAAAGATGATGCCGTTTTCTTCACAAGCCTCTGCAAACTTCGGGTTTTCTGACAGGAAGCCATAACCTGGGTGTACAGCATCTGCGCCTGTCAGCTTGCAGGCGGCGATGATCTTGTCGGCCTTCAAGTAGCTTTCGGAAGCTTGCGCCGGGCCGATGTGGACGGCTTCGTCCGCCATTTCCACATGGAGGGCTTTTGCGTCAGCGTCCGAATAAACGGCGACGGTTTTTATATCAAGACGCTGGCAGGTGGACATTACCCGGCAGGCGATTTCGCCGCGGTTGGCGACCAGCAGTTTTTTGATGCGGATGCTCATGCGTCGACACTCCAGACCGGTTTACGTTTTTCAAGGAAGGCGGAAAGCCCTTCGCGGCCTTCGTCGCTTGCGCGGCGCTCAGCAATGCGGCGGGCGGTGTCGGTGCGCAGCTCGTCCGTAATCTCACGATCTATGACCGCGAAGATGAGGTCCTTGGCTTCCTTCTGCGCCTCTGGCGCTCCGCCAAGGATGTTCTTGAGGAACACATGCGCGCGGCTGAACGCTTCCTGAAGGGTAGGGGCGATTTCATGCACAAGGCCGATACGGCGGGCTTCCGCAGCGTCAAAACGTTCTGCAGTTAGGAAATAGCGCCTGGCCGCGCGGCTGCCGATGGCGGCCACAACATAGGGTGAAATGGTTGCAGGGGTCAGGCCAAGTCGCACTTCAGAGAGCGAAAACTTGGCGTCCTCAACCGCAATCACCACGTCACAGCAGGACACAAGGCCCACGCCGCCACCGAAGGTAGCGCCGTTCACAATGGCGATCGTTGGCTTGGGGCAGCTGTTCAGGGTCGAAAGCATGCCGGAAAGCGTCAGCGCGTCGCGCATGTTCTGCTCTTCCGTGTAGCTCGCGGCTTCCTTCATCCAGTTGAGGTCAGCACCCGCTGAGAAGCTTTTGCCAGCGCCCGTTAGCACAATCGCGCGCACGTCATCATTCGCACCCAGTTTGGTGAAGGCATTATTGAGTTCCCAGATCAGGTCATCATTGAAAGCGTTGTGAACGTCCGCCCGGTTTAACGTCACCGTCGCCACGCCGCGCTCATCAATGCTGGTGAGAAGTGTGTCTACCATCTGATACTCCTTACATCCGGAAGACGCCGAACTTCGTCGGCTCGGCTGGCGCGTTCATGGAGACGGAGAGGGCAAGCCCGAGCACCCGGCGCGTGTCCGCAGGGTCAATCACGCCGTCGTCCCACAGGCGGGCGCTGGCATAATAGGGGTGACCCTGTTCCTCATACATTTCGCGGATCGGCTTTTTGAAGGCGTCTTCTTCGTCCGAAGACCATTCTTCGCCGCGCGCTTCCATGCCGTCGCGTTTCACCGTGGCAAGAACACCGGCCGCCTGTTCGCCGCCCATGACTGAGATACGGGCGTTTGGCCACATCCACAGGAAACGCGGCTGGTAGGCCCGGCCACACATGCCGTAGTTGCCAGCGCCAAAGCTGCCGCCAATCAGGATGGTGAATTTGGGTACATTGGCGCAAGCCACCGCGGTGACCATCTTGGCGCCGTCGCGGGCGATGCCGCCGTTCTCATATTTCTGGCCGACCATGAAGCCGGTGATATTCTGCAGGAACACAAGCGGAATGCCGCGCTGTGCACAAAGCTCGACAAAGTGCGCACCCTTGAGTGCGCTTTCTGAGAACAGCACGCCATTGTTGGCGACAATACCAACTGGGAAGCCGTGAATGTGGGCGAAACCGCAAACCAGCGTTTCACCGTAGAGCTTCTTGAACTCGTCAAATTCGCTACCATCCACGATGCGCGCGATGATTTCGCGCACGTCGTAGGGTTGGCGCGTGTCCTTGGGGATGACGCCATAAATCTCACGCGGGTCATAAAGCGGCGCGACAGTCTCGCGGGTTTTAACCGGGATTTCCTTGCGGCGGTTAAGGTTCGCGACAATTTTTCGGGCGAGACCAAGCGCGTGATAGTCATCTTTCGCGAGGTGATCGACAACGCCAGATGTGCGGGCATGTACATCACCGCCACCAAGGTCTTCGGCGGACACCACTTCGCCGGTGGCGGCTTTAACAAGCGGCGGGCCACCAAGGAAAATGGTGCCTTGTTTCTGGACAATGATGCTTTCGTCGGCCATCGCGGGCACATAAGCGCCGCCTGCAGTACAGCTCCCCATCACCACAGCAATTTGCGGGATACCCATGGCGGACATGTTGGCCTGATTATAGAAGATGCGGCCAAAGTGGTCGCGGTCCGGGAAAACCTCATCCTGGTTCGGCAGGTTCGCGCCGCCGCTATCCACGAGATAGATGCAGGGCAGGCGGTTTTCCCGGGCGATTTCCTGTGCACGCAGGTGCTTCTTCACGGTGACCGGATAATAGGTGCCGCCTTTTACCGTCGCGTCGTTGCACACGATCATGCATTCGGTGCCTTCCACCACGCCAATGCCGGTGATCACGCCGCCTGCTGCAATATCCGCGTCATACATGCCGTAAGCCGCAAGTTGCGACAGCTCAAGGAACGGAGTGCCGGGATCCAGCAGTGTGTTCACACGCTCTCGCGGCAGCAGTTTGCCGCGCGCTGTATGTTTCTCGCGCGCGCGCTCGGGCCCGCCGAGGCTGATGGATGCGATCTTGTCGCGCAGGTCCTTAACCTGAGCGTCCATATGCGCGGCGTTGGCGTCAAATTCCGGTGTGCCGGTGCGGATGCCGGAGGTGATAACAGCCATATACTTGTCTCCTGAAAGCGCACGCTAGATGGCCCGGGGAGCGGGCTAAGTGGTTGCGTTTGACCGGAATATATGGGAAAGCGGTGTATTGGTAAAATTGAACGCAAAAATGAAAACCATAGATGGCGTCTATGATGGATTTATACCTTCTCCGTTACTTTCTGGCCGTGGTTGAAACTGGCAGTTTCACCCGGGCTGCAGACCGTGTTTTTGTAACCCAGCCAACACTTTCAGCCGGGATCAAAAAGCTTGAATCTCAGGTGGGACAGGCACTTTTTGAGCGGTCAAACCGACGGGTTTTCCTGACCGATGCCGGGACACGCTTCCTGCCGCGGGCCAAGGCTATCCTGCACGAATGTAATCTCGCCATGCAGGCGCTTGAGGAAACAGCGACTGCACCTGTTCTCAGGCTCGGCGTGCTTACCACGCTTTCGAACCGGGCCGTGGGGGAGCTTCTTGCGTCCTACAAGCGTTCAGAACCGCGAGTGACGGTGGAGGTCTATGACGGCACGGAGCAGGAACTCACGAACCGGCTTGATGACCGCAGTCTTGATTACGCGCTCTCCATCTTCCGCGGGGAGGGTAAAGAGAAGGCTTTGCCGCTTTTTGAAGAACGCTATGTGTTCATTCTGCCAAGTGGGCACCGGCTTGCGTCCCGTCCTGCCGTTGGTGCCGCGGAGCTTGCCGAAGATTATATGGTTGTGCGCAGCCGCTGTGAGGTACTATCGGAGACCAGTCGGTATTTTACCGACCAGAATGTGCGTCCGCGCCTTGTATACCGCACGCCGAACGACAGCCGAGCCATCGCTATGGTGGCTGCTGGTATTGGTGGGACCGTTGTTCCGGAAAGCCTGGTGGACGAGCGGGTAAAAGCTGTTCCGCTGCGGGGTTTTGACTACAAAAGGCGACTTGCACTGTTTCGGCCCCGGTATCAGTTGGCCGCAAGCACAACTCAACTCGCCGCCGATTTTGAACGGCACGTCGAAAATAGTTGGGGTGTAACCGGTATCACAACGTAACAATGTCGTGGCTGTAAACCATTGTTGGTCGCAGCTTCACAGCGTTGTGATCAAGTTTTCTTAATGAATCTGATTATCCCGTTGAATTATTAGGGAAAACCAAACAAGACGATTTATCGTAACCGGTGATGGCGACCATGTAACACAGAGGTTTAGCGTCGCCGCATCAGTTTAGGTACCGAGGGGTCTTTATGAACGAGGGTGGCATGAAATCTGGCCGTGTAATTTTGTTCGCGATTTTCATCGCACTGGCAGGAGCTGCTGCATGGCTTCTGATGACAGATGGTGCAAGCGATGAGCGCGGCAAATATGGTGGCCGTGCTGTCACTGTTGTATCAACACCCGTGGAAACCCGCGAGTTCTCAGACGTAGTGGAAGCGCTTGGCACCGCCCGGGCACGTGAGAGCGTGACCCTGACCGCACGGGTGTCCGATACCGTCAGTAAAGTGCAGTTCGAAGATGGCCAGGTGGTCAAGCGTGGTGACGTACTGATCAAGCTTGAGGACGATGAAGAGCGTGCGCAACTGAGCGAGGCGGAAGCCAACCTCAAGGAAGCTGAGCGCAGCTTTGAGCGTATCAAAAACCTTGTGAAACAGGGCAATGCGTCGACCGCCGCGCTTGATACCGAGCAGCGACGCCTTGATGAAGCGCGTTATCGCCTTCAGGCCGCTAAGGCCCGCCTCGATGACCAGCGTATTGTGGCGCCATTTGATGGGCTTCTGGGCCTGCGGCAGGTGAGCGAAGGCTCGCTCGTGACCTCGAACCAGCCCATCACAACGATTGACGCCATCGATACGATCAAGCTCGACTTTTCGGTGCCGGAGCGGTTCATCGCAACCCTCAAGCCGGGCCAGGCCGTTGAAGCCAAGGTTTCAGCCTATCCGGATCGTGTATTTAGCGGTAAAATCACCACCATCGACAGCCGTATTGATCCGGTTACTCGTTCGGTGATTGTGCGTGCCGAGGTGCCAAACGAGGACCGCCTGCTTCGTCCCGGTCTGCTGATGACCGTACAGGTGCTCAGCCGTTCGTGGGAGGGGCTTTCTGTGCCGGAACAGGCGATTGTGCCATCCGCGGGGCACCAATATGTCTTTGTCATGCAAGGGGACGAGGCGAAGCGCCGCGAAGTGCAGCTTGGCCTGCGCCGCCCTGGTTATGTGGAAGTGGTGGAAGGACTTGAGCTTGGCGATCGCGTGGTGGTGGAAGGCACCCTGCGTCTTGGTCGTGAAGGCATGAAGGTCCGTGACATGGCGACAGACGTTGCCTCGGGAGCTGCATCATGATCCTGTCTGATGTCTCAGTAAAAAGGCCGATTTTTGCCGTGGTGGTCAGCCTGATGCTGATCGCCTTCGGTCTGATTTCATTCCAGCAGCTTGCCGTGCGCGAACTGCCGGATGTTGACCCGCCAATCGTGGGCGTGCGCACCAACTATCCGGGTGCCAACGCTGCCGTAGTTGAAACCCGCGTGACACAGATCATCGAAAGCGCCATTGCCGGGGTTCCGGGCATCAAGACGATTGAATCGACCAGTAACGACGGCCGGTCGAGCATCAATGTGGAATTCATGCTGGACCGCGATATTGACGCAGCGGCGAACGATGTGCGCGACCGGGTGAGCCGCGTCCTCAATAACCTGCCGGAAGAGGTGGAGCCGCCTGAGATTTCCAAGGCCGATAACGACACCCGTCCTGTGCTTTGGTTCAATCTCACCAGCCCGGTGATGGATATTCTGCAACTGACCGACTATGCCGAACGCAATATCGTTGACCGCCTGTCGGTGGTGGACGGCGTATCCGGCGTACGTATTGGTGGTCAGAAACGGTATGCCATCCGCATCAACCTTGACCGTCAGGCCATGGCCGCCCGCGGCATCACAGTAACAGACGTGGAAAACGTGCTGCGGTCCGAGAACGTCGAGCTACCAGCCGGTAAAATCGAGTCCATCAACCGTGACACGATTGTGCGACTAAACCGTGAATACTCGGACCCCGCGGACTTCAATAACATGGTCATCCGTAAGGGCGCGGACGGTGGTTTTGTGCGCCTTGCCGATATTGCCACGGTCGCCAAAGCATCTGAGCGGGACGAGCGTACGTTCCGGGGTAACGGTATTCCTGTAATCGGCCTCGGTGTGGTGAAACAGTCCAAGGGCAATACACTTGCCGTAGCGCAGGCTGCAAAAGCTGAGGCGGAACGTATCCGTCAGACGCTGCCTGAAAGTATGGAGCTGACCGTCGCTTACGACACCTCGATCTTTATCGAGAAGGCAATTGACGAGGTTTATTTCACCCTGATTGTCGCCATGGGCCTTGTGGTCTTGGTGCTTTACCTGTTCCTCGGCAATCTCAAAACCGTTCTGGTGCCTGCGGTGACAGTGCCTGTGTGCATTATCGCAAGCTTCTGGGTGCTCAGTCTGTTTGACGTATCCATCAACCTGATCACGCTTCTGGGCCTTGTGATGGCTATTGGCCTTGTGGTGGACGATGCCATCGTGGTGCTTGAGAATATTTACCGCCGCGTGGAAGAGGGTGAGCCGGGCCTCCTGGCTGCCTACCGCGGTGCGCGACAAGTGGGTTTTGCGGTTATTGCGACCACGCTCGTGCTCATTGGTGTGTTTGTACCCATCATGTTCCTGACAGGGAACGTGGGACGCCTGTTCGGTGAACTTGCTATCACCATGTCTGCGGCTGTGGCTTTCTCCAGCCTTGTTGCACTGACCCTCAGCCCTATGATGTGTTCCATCCTTGTGCGTCGCCGCAACAAGAAACCGGCGTTCGCAAGCTGGCTTGACCGCGTGTTCAAGCGCATTCAGGACGGCTACACAAACATCCTCAAAATCTGTCTCGCCAACAAAGCCATCGTAACCCTTACGTTCATTACGTGCTTTGCGCTTATTGCGGGCCTTCAGAGCCGTATCCCGAGCGAACTGGCACCGATTGAAGACCGCGGCAACCTGTTCATGCGCGTGAAGGGCCCTGAGGGCGCGAGCCATGAATTCATGGTCGAGCAGGCACTCAAGATCGAAGAACAGGTCCTGCCGCTTCTCGACACTGGTGAACTGCAGCGTTTTCTGTTGCGTGTAGATGGTGGTGGGGCCTGGGGCTTCGTGATCCTGACCCCGTGGGACGAGCGTGAGCGTTCCTCGACAGAGATTCTTGAAGAACTGCGGCCAAAACTCATCAACAATGTGCCGGGTGCACAGGCAATCCCGATCGAGAGTACCGGCCTGACCCGTGGTGGTGGCTCGGAGAGCTTCCAATTCGTGATTGGCGGCTCCACCTACGATGAGCTTGGTCGTTTCAAGCAGATCATTCTTGATGAGTTGGCGGATTACCCCGGCCTGGTGAACGTCGATACCGATTATGAAGAAACGCAACCTCAGTACCGTGTGCGGATCAACCGCGAACGTGCGGCTGATATGGGCGTTTCCATTCGTGAGATTGGCCGTACGCTTGAAACCATGATGGGCGGTCGGCGCGTGACCACCTATGTGGATGACGGCGAAGAGTATGACGTAATCCTGCAGGCACAGGAAACAGATCGCCGTCAGCCGCTCGATATGGAGAATATCTACGTTGCGTCGGGCCGTACAGGCGACCTGATCCCGCTCACCAACCTTGTTGAGGTGGCGGAGGATTCCGGTGCAGGCGACCTGCGCCGCTTCAACCGTGTACGCGCGCTTACGGTGTCTGCCAACGTGGCGCCTGGCTATACCATCGGTGAAGTCACCGAATATATGGAGAACCTCGTACGTGAGGTGATCCCCGATGTGACCTCCATCGACTACAAGGGCGCGACGCGCGAATACAAGGAAGCGGGCAGTGACATCTATTTTGTCTTCGCACTGGCCCTTGTTGTGGTGTTCCTGATCCTCGCGGCACAGTTCGAAAGTTTTGTGCACCCGTTTGTCATCATGCTGACGGTACCGCTTGCGGTGCTAGGTGGCTTGCTGGGGCTCTATCTTGCAGGCAGCACGTTCAACATCTATAGCCAGATCGGCCTTATCATGCTCATCGGCCTCGCGGCGAAGAACGGTATTCTCATCGTGGAATTCGCCAATCAGTTGCGGGACGAGGGCAGGGAAATCCGTGACGCACTTCTTGAAGCTTCCGCGCTTCGCCTGCGTCCAATCATGATGACGGGCCTTTCGACCGCGATGGGCGCAGTTCCGCTGATGATTGCGACGGGGGCCGGTGCTGCGAGCCGTGTAACAATTGGCGTCACCGTGTTTGGTGGTGTGATCGTTGCGACCTTCTTCACGCTCTTTATCGTGCCGGTCTTTTACGACATGTTTGCGAAATATACCAAGTCACCCGGCTATGTGGCTGCCAAGCTGCGTGAGATTGAGGAAAAAGAAGCCAAGGGCATTCCTGCCGAGTAACTTTTTCATCAACTACCAAGCGAAAGCCGGACAAGATTTTGTCCGGCTTTTTTTTATTGTTAATGGCAGTGTGCGGAGGGCAAAAAGTCTCTAAAACCTAAGTTTATATAAAAACGTGAAACACTCTCATGATAAAATATTTTTCCAGAACGTTTTTAATAATGATTATTTAAAATTGTATAATGCTTCTCATGGCTGCTTGTTGAATTGACAAGTAGAATATTCTTGTCAAAAATCCCCGTCCAACTTGAGGAGGGGAAACTCATATGCCTAAAATCAAAAACATTGATCTGGATACGCATGACTCCGGGTCGGAAGATCATATTTTCCGCCCGGGACCAGAGCTTGTTGCACCGGAGGAATTCAACCTTGATGACTATGCAGGGCTGTCATTCCGCAACAAACAGATCTTTGATCTAGATGGCGTGATCGACCAGATCGATTCTGGTAATTCACAGCACGTCAGTGGCAATGGCCGCATTACCTATACGTTCCTGGACAAGAGCCATCTGACAGGGCTCTACAATAACCCGAACTATGGTTTCACGTCTGGTGACGGCCTCGCGCCATTCTCTGACGAGCAGCGCGATGCTGCACGCGACAGCATTGAATTGTGGGACGATCTGATTGATCCAACCTTCGTGGAATCGAATGGGATGGGCGCGGATATCCAGTTCGCGAACTCAGCTGATCCGGCGCAGGCCTATGCCTACTACCCGGAGTATGACTTTACCAACGCACAGGGCTGGAAGTTCTTCGGTGATGTGTTTGTGGCAGACCCGGAGATTAACTGGACCAACGATTGGCTCGGTTTCAATGGTTATGGTGCCACAACGCTTGTGCACGAGATTGGCCACGCAGTAGGCCTGAGCCACCCGGGTGCCTATAATGGTGCGGGTGCAACCACATACACCGACCAGGCCGAATACGCGCAGGACAGTGAGCAATACACGATTATGTCGTATTGGAGCCCGAGTGAAACCGGCGCTTCCATCATCGACTGGAGCACATTCCTTTTCGGCAACGCGCAAACGCCGATGCTGCATGATATCGTCACAATCCAGAGCAAATACGGCGCAGACCTGACAACCCGTGTGGATGACACCACATACGGCTTTAATTCAAACGCTGGTCGCGATGTGTTCGACTTCTCGCAAAACGAGTTCCCGAACGTGTCGATCTATGATGCCGGCGGCAATGACACCATCGACCTGTCGGGCTTTGAAGCAAGTGTGTTCATCGACCTGCATGATGGTGCCTTCAGTTCGGCCGCGCAGGCTGTACCGGATGCGGAGGAAATCAACGCCAACCGCGCAGACCTGACCGAGCTTTCAGGCCAGCTGTTCGCCGACATTGACCAGGCAACCGTTGATGCAGTCTCAGGTTCCCGCATGGCGCTGGCGGAAAGCCAGATTTATGCGGACACCGGCGTGGAAGGCATTTATGCCACCTCGCTCTTCAACATCAGTATCGCTTACGGCACCGTTATTGAAAACGCTGTAGGCGGGTCCGAGCGTGACCTCCTGTGGGGTAACGAAGTCAACAACGTGCTTGATGGCGGCGCTGGCGATGACGTTCTGCGCGGATTTGAAGGCGACGACACGCTGATCGGCGGTGAAGGTAGTGATACATTCACCTTTGCAGGCGGTGACGGCAACGACACTGTGGCGGACTTCGAAGACGGCCTTGACCTTCTCGATCTCAGCGCAACCGGCGCAAGCTTTGGTGATCTTGCCGTTTCTCAGTCGGGCGCGGATACGCTCATTGATTTTGGCACGGGCACCATCTTGCTCGCCGGCCTCAACGCAGGCGATATCGCAGCGGACGACTTTGTCTTCTGATCGTAGTTGCTAAATATATGAAGATCGGCGGGTGCAAATGCACTCGCCGTTTCTTTTTGAGCTAGACCGTTTTGGCGAAATCGACCTTGAAGCCGGCCTCTTCGAGCGCGTCAACAAGGCTTTGTGCGTGGTCACGGTCCTTGGCCTCGATCACCAGTTCCATCTCGGTCTGTTTGAGCGAGAGTGCACCAAATTCGCGTTGGTGGCGCATCTCTATGATATTGGTGCCAACCCGCGCCACAACGTCGGTCACTTTGGCCAGCGCGCCCGGCTGATCCATCATGGTGATACGCAGGCGGGCGAGGCGGCCGTCACGCGCCATGCCGCGCATGATGGCGCTGGCAAGCAGGCGACTGTCGATATTGCCGCCCGAAAGCACGATACCCACCTTATGGCCCTTGAAAAGCTCCGGGTGGTGCATGACGGCGGCAAGGCCGATCCCGCCCGCGCCTTCAACCACAACCTTCTCGATTTCCATGATGGTAACGATCGCGGCTTCGATATGCCGCTCAGGCACCGTTACAATGGCGTCGACGAGCGATTTGACCACATCCCGTGTACGTTCGCCGGGTTTATTGACGGCAATCCCCTCAGCGATGGAGATGTTGTTGCCCCGCAAAGCCTTGCCCTCAAACGTTTCTTTCATCGCGGGGAAAGCTTCGGTCTGAACACCAACAATGCGGATGTTCGGGTTGATGTGCTTGGCAATTGTCGCGATGCCCGAGATCAGCCCGCCGCCGCCGATTGGCACCACAAGGGTATCAAGGTCCGGCACATCCTCCAACATTTCAAGGCCGACAGTGCCTTGGCCCGCCATCACCAGCGGGTCATCGAACGGGTGAATGAAGGTCAGGTTTTCCTTGTCTGCAAGGGCGTAGGCTGCTTTGGTTGCTTCCTCAAAATTCGCACCCGTGAGCACAACACGTGCACCCAGTTCCTCGGTGCGTTTCACCTTGTTGAAGGGCGTGCCTTCCGGCATCACGATTGTGGCGGGGATACCAAGGCGCCCAGCATGATAGCTGATACCTTGTGCGTGGTTACCGGCGGACGCCGCAATCACACCGCGCGTGTTTTTGGGCAGCGACAGCAGCTTATTCAGCGCGCCGCGTTCCTTGTAGGCCGCAGTGAACTGGAAAATCTCGAACTTGAGCCAGCACTCGGCGCCGGTAATTTGCGAGAGCGTTTGTGACTTTTCCATAGGTGTGCGTTTAATCGCGCCCTTGATTGCCTTTTCAGCTTCATAAACATCTGCAGCACTTATCGGCAATAATTGTTCACTCACGGCTCACTCCACGAAATAAAAATACGGTCCGCAGCTTTGCCACAGACCGTAGGTGGTGTCTAGAAAAAGGTGGAATTTTTAGAGAAAACGGCCAATCAGGCGGTCAATCGCCGCTTGGCAGACATCCTCGCGCATCAACGGTACATGGCCAAGTCCGGGAACGGTGACCGGCTCAAGGTCCGGGTGCTCGCGCGCCATACGCTCAAGCGTCTCCGCCGACAGGATGTCTGACAACTCACCCCTCAGTACCACCATCGGCACGCTATGGAGCATGCCAAAGGCTGGCCAAAGGTCTGGTGCGGCCTGGTCGTCAGAATTCTCGAAATTCTGGCTGATGGCGGCGTCATATTGCACGGCCGGTTTGCCGTCCACATCCTCATAGAGGTTATGAGTGTACCAGCGCCAGTCTTCTTCGCTGAAGTTAGGATATACGCCATCATTCGCACGCTTGACGGCAGCATAAGCTTCTTCCCAACTGGCGGGCGGGGTGCCTTTGCCAACATAGCTTTTGATGCGGGCAATGCCTTTGGGATCAACTTCGGGCCCAATATCATTGATGATGGCTGCCTTCAGCGTGCCGGGGTGCATGGCCTGAATAAGGATGGTCATCAGCCCGCCAAGGGAGGTGCCAAGGGCAATAACCTGACTGATCCCCAAGTGTTTCAGGAGAGCCATGACGTCCGACACATAAGTGAGCGGCATATAGCGGCTCGGCTCAGGGTCATAGTCCGACTTGCCGCGGCCACGGTTGGCAATGGCAATAATGCGGCAGCGGTCAGCAAGGTGATCGGCGATGTCTGCAAAGTCTTTAGGGTTCCGGGTCAGGCCGGGCATGCACAGGACCACCGGCGCGTCGGCGCCCGCATTATTATAATCGCGGTAATGCTGCTTCAGCCCGTCAGGGTTGGTGAAGAAACAATCTTCATACTGTGCCATGGAATTTATCCCCCATAAGTTACGCGCAGTTCCCGCTTTAAAATCTTTCCGTTGGCGTTGCGGGGCAGGGCGTCGGTAAACTGTACGCCAGAGATACGCTGCTGTTTGCCGAGGAGGCTGTTGGCCCATCTGGCCAATTCATCTTCACCGATGGTGACCCCTTCCTGCTTGACTACAATGGCGAGCGGCGTTTCACCCCAGCGCTCGCTTTTCACACCAATCACCGCCACATCGTTCACCGCTTCATGCTTGATCAGCACGGCTTCGATGTCCTGCGGGTAGATATTTTGCCCGCCAGATAGGATCATGTCCTTCTTGCGGTCGACAATATAGAGATAGCCCTCATCATCGAGCTGTCCAATATCGCCGGTGCGCAGCCACGCTTTGCCAGTCTCGTCAACCCAGGTGGCTTCTGCCGTTGCGTCAGGGCGGTTCAAGTAGCCGGGCATGACGATGCGCCCGCAACCAACCACCTCACCAGACGTGCCGCGCGGCACTTCCTTGTCGTCATCGCCAATGATCTTGATATCAGTGCCGACCAGTGGTTTGCCGACGGACGCCATGCGGCCTTCTGCGTCTTCGGGGTCCAGCGTGGTGATTACACCTTCGGTGAGGCCAAAAAGCTCAATCACCACTTTAGGGCCGAGGCGGGCGAACAGGTTTGTCTTGAGATCAGCGTGCAGGGGGGAGCCACAGCTCATCACCGCTTCAATGCTCGACAGGTCAAAATCAGCCTGATCCGGCACTTCCATCAGGCGCTGGAACTGAATTGGTACCATTGCGAAATGGCTGATTTTTTCTGCCTCGATCGTGGCGAGCGCTTCACGGGCATCAAACTTTGGTGCGATGACCATGGTTCCGCCCGAGAGGAGCGTACAGAGCATGGCGACCCAACTGATGTTGGAATAAAGGCCAATAGTAAAAAGCGTGCGCGCAGCACCATGGTAGCGGAGCGCGATGGTGAGATCATACGCCCAGTCGCGCCGTCCTGCGTGCACATGAAGGATACCTTTTGGCATGCCCGTAGTGCCGGAGCTATAGATCACATTCAGCGGGTCGTCGCCCTGAATGCCAACACTGGGCAGGTCGTCGCTTGCGTCTTTGGGGAAGGCCGTCAGCTCATTATCTGACACCGCAACGACAGCCGAGTTTGCTTTCAGGTAAGGTCTTAACCGTGCGCTCTGGTCTGTCGTGGAGAAAACCGCGGCAACACCAGCATCTGAGAGCATGGCTTCAAGCGCTTCATCGCTGACCGATAGGTTGATCGGTACCGAGCAAGCGCCTGCTTTCATAATGCCAATAAGCACTTCAACCATGGCAATGCCATTGCTCATCACCACGCCAACCATCTTACCGCGGGAAATACCACGTGCGATCAGCGCATTGGCGATACGGTTGGTGGAGGCCTCAAGCTCCCGCCAGGTGACTGTGCGGCCGTCGCAGATGAGCGCTGGTTTTTTATCTTTCCACTTGCCGTGGAGGGAGAGGATTTCCGGCAACAGCGGAGCACTGGTATCAAATGCAGCCATTTGACGATCCCACAATTGAGTTGAAAGGACTGCCGCGGTTGCGGCGGGGCAGGGGCCGGACTGACCTTATAGTCCGGCCCCAACCTGGGGATTAGAACTTCACACCAACCGTCGCGGTTACGGTGCGCGGCGGGCCAAAGAAGGTGGTGATGTTATTCTCAAGGCCTAGGGTCGGGAAGTTGTAACCCGCAGTCTTGTATTCTTTGTCGGTCAGGTTTTTGCCGTGCAGGCCGATGGTATAATTCCCATCTTCCGACGTCCAGACGATGCTGGCGTTAAACAGGCTGTAGGCATCCTGATCGATTTCAGCGACTGGCGTTTCGAACTGTACGATTGAGCCTTTGTGCGACCAGTTGGCGTTAAAGCTCAAGGTGCTGCCGCTCGAGAGCGGTGCCATATACGTAAGACCCACATAGGACATGAATTCAGGCGTGTTCTGCACCGCGCGTTGGTCCGCAACGTTCACACCGTTCAGCAGCCACTCCTTGATCTCGGCATCAAGAACGTTGAGCGAGGTTTGCAGGGTCAGGTTTTCGCTCAGAAGGAACGTACCCTCAAATTCGATACCTTTGATGGTTGCTTTACCGGCGTTCGTTACCGTGCCGACAAAGCCATCGTTGGTGCCGTCGCCGTCCGTATCGATTGGCAGCGAGCCCGGTATCTGCATGTCTTTATAGTCGCTGTAGAAGAGCGCGATATTGGTGCGTGCGCGACCGTCGAACCAAGTGGATTTCAGGCCAACCTCGTAGCTGTCGAGTGTTTCGGCGTCAAAGCCTTCTTCAACTTCAGGCGAGGTGATGTTGGCACCGCGCGGGTCGAAGCTGCCCGCCTTGAAGCCACGGCTGAAGGAAGCGTAGACAAGGGCGTCGTCGGAGAGTTTGTAATCAAGCGCGATCCGTGGCGAGAAGTCCTTGAAGGTGCGTTCGCTTTCAAAGTCGCTCGAGGCACCAAGGAAGATGCTGTTC
This sequence comes from Kordiimonas gwangyangensis DSM 19435 = JCM 12864, assembly GCF_000375545.1. Classification (GTDB taxonomy): domain Bacteria; phylum Pseudomonadota; class Alphaproteobacteria; order Sphingomonadales; family Kordiimonadaceae; genus Kordiimonas; species Kordiimonas gwangyangensis. The sequence goes on along the minus strand of NZ_AQXF01000002.1, from coordinate 444,099 downwards.
TCGAAACCGAAGAACGGCGAACCCTGACCAAGATAGTTTGCGCGGAAGATATCTGCCGAGCGCTTGTCATGGGTATAACGACCACCAAGCGAGAGCGAGAAGGCATCGCTGAACTCGTACGTGAGGTCAGCGAAAAGCGACCACGCTTTGGTGTCAACCGTGCCGCCAGTATAGGCGACAAGTTCGTCACCATAGAACAGGCGGCCAAGTTGGCCTAGTACTACGTCAAAGTCGTTCGCAGCACTGGCGTCAAGGTAATAGAAGCCGAACACGCCCGAGAGCTTGTTGCCGGTGTAAAGAAGCTGAAGCTCTTGGCTGAACTGCTCGTTATCATAGATAACCGGTGCGTCCATATCGTCGACGGCAAGGCTGTCGAAGTCGATCACGGATTCGGTATAATCCTCACGGTAGGCGGTGATGGACTTGAAGGTGAACTGCTCGTTTGCTGTCCATTCGATCGTGCCCTGAAGGCCCTTCGAGGTGACTTCGTTATTGCCGTCAATACCGCTTGTGGAGCCATTTTCGGTGGCGCCGGCATAGGTGTCATACACACTGTCAGTGACCGGCGTGCCGCTGACTGCACCTGCATACGGGCGGTAGCCCGCCACAGCGTTCGAGTCATCATCGGTATAGTCTGCAGCGATGCGGATAAAGAGACTATCGCTCGGCAGGAATTCCATGCTCGCGCGGGCAGCAAAGATCTGTTTGTTGTAGTGTTCTTCGCCGGTGGTGAGGTTTTCACCAAAGCCGTCACGGTTCAGTGAAGCGACGGTTGCACCAAAGCGAACCTTGTCTGAAAGCGGAACGGACGCCTTGCCGATAACATCAATCTGGTTGTAGCTGCCGTAGGACGCTTTGACGCCAAACTCTGGCTCGTCGCCAAGGCGCTTGGTGACATATTTGATCGCGCCACCGACAGCGTTGCGGCCATAGAGCGTGCCTTGTGGGCCGCGCAGGATTTCAACGCGTTCAACATCATAGATGTCCAAAAGCGCGCCTTGCGGGCGGGCCATGTATACGTCGTCAAGATAGAGCGCAACACCTTGCTCAAAACCGGCGAGCGGGTCCTGCTGACCAACGCCGCGGATAAAGGCGGTGAGGGTGGAGCTGGTAGCACGTGAAGGCTCGAGCGTTACGCTCGGTGCCATTTGTGCGAGCTCGGTGATGTCTGCCGCGCCGCGCATGGCGAGGTCAGAGCCGGAGAATGCCGAAACAGCGATGGGAACATCCTGGAGGCTTTCAGTCCGGCGACGCGCCGTAACCTGAATTTCCTCCAGGGCCATGACTGTGTCGCCAGTGTCCTGTGCAATTGAAGGATTAGCAACAGCAAGTGCGCTGGTGCCGACGCAGCCCAACAGGGCAACGCGAAGTGCGTTAGATACTCTCATATTTCCCTCCCCAGGGTTGTGAGTAGATTTATCGACCTTGGTCTCTATTAATTTCAACATCTGTTGAATTGTCAATATAAAAATTCAACGATCATTGAAATTGGTGCCGTTGGGGATTTACGCGACGGGCAAGGTTGGGCTAATACTGTTGCAAAGGAAGAGGGGGGAGCGTGGCTAAAACCACACAGAACCGGCGGGTTAAACGCAAGGACCGTATTCTGGATGCGGCAGAGGCACTGTTCGCGAAACATGGTTTCGACGGGGTGTCGATGCGAATGGTCGCGGACCTCGCAAAGGTTGATCTCGCGCTCGCAAGCTATCATTTTGGCAGTAAACGTGGGCTTTTTGATGCGGTGTTGCTGCGCCGTGCCGAAGTGCTGAACAAAACACGCCTTGAAGCGCTTGAGAAATGTCAGGCTGAAGCAGGCGAGGGTGGGCCGAGCGTTGAAGCGATTATCGACGCCTTCCTAAAGCCGATGCTCGCACACGGTTATCAGGAAGACGAGGGCTGGCTGCACTATTTTGAACTGATTGCCCAGATCAACAACTCGCCCGAATGGGGCGGGCAGCTTATGACCAAATATTTCGATCCGCTGGTGCGCCGCTTTATGGATGCGCTCAAAAAAGCGCTACCGGATGCCGAGCCGGAAAACCTGTATTGGAGCTATCATTTCCTCTCAGGCGCCCTCACGCTAACATTCGCGCACACGGGCAGGATCGACCATCTTTCTGACGGTATTGCAAAATCCGAAGACATGGTGGGCGCCTATGAGCGCATGGTACCTTTCATTGCGGCGGGCTTCACTAAGCTCTGCGTGCCGGGCGAAAAGCGCGAGACGTAATGCCAAACATAAAGAGGCCAACAAAAAGCGGCCTCATCAACAACAGGGTGGACATATGAACAGAAGGACAAAGTTTGCAGCCCTTATGGGAGCTGCCTCAATTTTCGCGGCAGCGGCGCATGCGGACGAATTGACCATTGAACGCCTGCTCGGTAGCCCCAGCTTGAGCGGACCCTCCGTGCAGGGCCTGAAGCTTTCGCCTGACGGAAAGCGTGTGACTTTCCTGCGCGGTAAGGAGAGCAACCAGGCGCAGCTCGACTTGTGGGAATTCAATACGGAGACCGGCGAAGCGTCGCTCCTCGTGGATTCGAACGAGCTTCTTGGCGGCAAAAAAGAAGAGCTCAGCGAGGAAGAGAAAGCCCGGCGCGAGCGTGACCGGTCGATCACAGGTAAATCCGGTATCGTGTCCTACTTCTGGTCTGAGGATAGCAGCTCACTTCTGTTCCCGCTTGGCGGCGATGTGTATGTATTGCCGCTGGGTGGCGACGTAAAGCGCCTGACCGAAACGCCGGAGTTTGAAACCGACATCAAGTTCAGTCCGAAAGGCACCTATGTGTCCTTCGTGCGCGAGCGCGAACTGTATGTGGTGAATGTCGAAAGCGGGACTGAGACGAAACTGACGTCAGGCTCCAGCGAGACGGTTGCGAACGGCATGGCCGAGTTCATCGCGCAGGAAGAGCTTGGACGTTACACCGGCTACTGGTGGTCCCCGGACGAAACCAAGGTTGCGTTTGAGCAATTTGATGAGAGCAATGTTATCGTCAAGGACCGCTACGAAGTGCAGCCTGATGGCGGTGTGGTTACCCTTAAGCAGCGTTACCCGGAAGCGGGCAGCGCGAATGTTATTGTCAAGCTTGGCGTTGCCGATGTTCAGTCTGGCGAGAGCCATTGGCTGCCGATGGGGGACGAGACGGATATTTATCTTGGCCGTGTTGGCTGGACCGCTGACAGCAGCAAGGTTGTCTTCCAGCGCCTCAACCGCGCGCAGACGGAGCTTGATATGATCGCGGCCGAACCTGCCGGCAAAAGCGCGACGCTCCTCAGCGAAAAGTCTGACGTATGGGTGAACCTGCACAACAGCCTCAAATTCCTGCCGAATGGCCAGTTTATTTGGGCGAGTGAGAAAACTGGCTTCCGTCACCTCTATCTGCATGACAAGAGCGGCAAGGTTGTTCGTGCGCTCACCAAAGGTGACTGGGTGGTCAATAGTCTTGAGAAATATGACGCCGCGAGCGGTCTCGTTTACTTCACCGGCTACAAAGACAGCCCGATCGAGCAGCACCTGTATTCTGTGCCGCTCAAGGGCGGTAAGATCACCCGTATCACCCGCGAGGCGGGCTGGCATGATGTTGACGTGGGGGACGGCATTTTTGTCGATAAATTCTCGAGCCCCGAGCAGCCGCCACAAGTGATGATCCGTTCGCTCAAGGACGGCACGACCAAGACCGCGGTGCTTGAAAACAAGCTCGATAACGAACATCCGTTCGCGCCTTATAATGACGGCACGGTCACAACCGAATTTGGCACCATCAAGGCCGAGGACGGCAGTGAGCTCTACTACCGCATTTACCGCCCGGCGACGCTTGAAGCAGGGAAAAAATATCCTGCCATTATGGCACCTTACGGTGGTCCGCACGGACAGCGCGTGAAGCGCGAATGGAAGCTTGACTTCAATAACTTCCTCGCGCGCAACGGCTATGTGGTCATGGTGCTGGATAACCGTGGTATGTGGAACCGTGGCCTGAAGTTCGAAGGTCATATTAAAAATGCCATGGGCACAGTGGAAGTTGCTGACCAGGTGGCTGGCGTGAACTTCCTCAAGGGCCGCGACTATATCGACGGCGATAACGTTGGTATCTGGGGGTGGTCCTATGGTGGCTACATGACGCTCATGTCGCTTTTCAAGGCGCCTGATGTCTTCAAGGCTGGTGTTTCCGTGGCGCCTGTAACCGATTGGCGCCTATATGATACAGGCTATACCGAACGCTATCTTGGTCACCCGGATGCGCCGGGCGATGTTTATAATAAATCGAGCGTTTTCCCATACGTGGACAATTTCAAAGGCAAGCTGTTGCTGATCCACGGCATGGCAGACGACAATGTGTTCTTCGACAATTCGGTCAAGCTGATGGCCGTGATGCAGAACAAGAACCTGCCGTTCGAGCTGATGACATACCCCGGCAAGAAGCATGGTATCAGGGGAGGGGTTCAAGTTCACCTCTACGGTCTAGCATTTGATTTCTTTGAGCGTTCGCTCAAATAAAGACCGCAAAAATTAGTTGTGAGAAGGCCGGGTTTACCCGGCCTTTTTCGTTATCCGAAGCGCAGTTTCGCAACGATAACAGAAGCGACAAGCCCGAGCGTGATGATGTTGGCGACAATGACCGGGATGTCACCAATCGCGAAGCCATATACGATCCACATGAAAACGCCGGTCAGCAGGATTGCGAACATGCTGAGCGAGACATCCTTCGTTGAACGAGTACGCCATGCCCGATTGACCTGCGGGATGAAGGCAATCGTGGTAAGGGTGCCAGCCAATAGCCCCAGCATCGTAATCATGGTCAAAGTAACGCCTCCAGCGAGATATAATCGGGGTTGCCGCAACGGACACTTGTGTCAATTGACACCGAATCTACAGAAAATCAATCAAAATTGAAATGTGTGAAGGCCGCAGAAATTCAACATTGGCAGCGCTGTCATTAAAATCTCACACTCGGATAACTTACTGAAAACCCTAATGCATTCTGCGTAGTAAAATTTTTCTGGACTAATTAGTCCACTAATGCCTTGACACCTATTGGGTGCCGACCTAAATACCCCCTCAACAGCGCGAGAGCGCACGATACGAATGCCGGATTTTGGGTGAATTTTCCCTCCCCCTTTCCCCTCATCCCGGAAGAGGGCAGGCGTATTCAGGCGAAAGCCGGGCAGGTGGCTGGCACCACTTGCCCGGCTTTCTGCATTTTAAGCCAAAGAGCTATTACGCGGCTTTCGGCAGGTCTGAGCCAAACTCTTCGTCGAGCGTGCCATTAATCGCGCCGAGAACGATGTCGATCATGGTGCGGAATTTCTCCACATGGATCATATGGTCCGCGTCGGGCACAGCTATGAAACGGCCCCGTTTGAAACTTGCTGCAACACGTTCGTTGGCGGCAACCGGTACAAAATGGTCATGTTCGCCGGTGAAAACGGTCGCGTCCACATCAGGCATCAGGCTGAGGTCAGTCTGGCCGTCACGCAGGATGCGCAGCGTGTTATGGCGGAACTGTTCCTTGATGCCGGTGGTGGAGTTGAGGAGGGCGTTCCTTAGCTTGTCCGCCGTGATGCGGCAAAGCTTGTTGGTCTCACGCAGTTCCGGATTGGTCATCAGGTTGGTGAAGCCGTTTGCGAACTCGTCCATACGGTTCCATTCCAGCTGGAACAGCAGCAGGTTGAAGTCATACACAAGCTCGTCCGGCAGTTTTTCCATCGCGGACGCCAGGATCAGCTTTTCCACGCCGAGGTATTTCTGTGCGTAGCGCATGGCGATGATGCTGCCATAGGAGCAGCCGAGCAGGTTGATCACATCCACACCAAGCTTTTTGAGGCCGAAGTGGATCGCGCGGCAGATAAAGTCGAACGAGAAGGTGTGCGGCAGAACGCCGGTATCGCCGTTACCGGGCGTATCAATCACGATCACCCAATTGTCCTTGGCGAGCGCGGAGCTAAGTTTTTCAACCTGTTTGATATTCTGGAAGGCACCACCAATGAATACGAGGGGGATGTCGGATTTCCCTTTGGAGTATTCCTGCAGGTGGATTGGGAAGCCCTCGAAAGAGAGAGCGTGGAATTGGTTTTCTTGCGTAAGAGCGTGCAGCAGAGTCATTTGGGCAGCCTCATAGTTAACGGGGTTAATACAAGTTGCCTGATGTGAAATCGCAGAAATTTGCGCCTATCGGGTATTGCCTGTACCCGTATAGTTAATGGACGGGCCAGTACATGAAGTGCTTTTAAGTTGCAAGGTAAGCTAAGGGCGATTGGCCCAAGAGGCGGGATTTTTGCGCAGGCGTGACATTTATGTGACGAATTTGATTAAAATTGTCCTTAAATTCACTTCCCTTCGTCAAAAAAAACGCTAGGGTGCGCGGCAAGATTTCACTGTTTTCGGGCGCATCAGCGTCGGATTTGGACGATTCGGAATGACACTTGCCAACCATATCGACCGGCGACGCACCTTCGCCATCATCTCTCACCCTGACGCTGGCAAGACCACGCTGACGGAAAAATTGCTGCTGTTCGGGGGTGCAATTCAGGCTGCAGGTGAAGTGAAGGCACGCGGTGAACGCCGCCGCGCCCGCTCTGACTGGATGAAGGTGGAGCAGGAGCGCGGTATTTCTGTCGCGTCGTCGGTGATGACGTTTGATTATGAAGGGCGCACCTTCAACCTTCTCGATACACCAGGCCACGAAGACTTCTCCGAGGACACCTACCGCACGCTCTCAGCTGTCGATAGCGCGGTGATGGTGCTTGATAGCGCCAAAGGTATTGAGACCCAGACACGCAAGCTTTTTGAAGTGTGCCGCATGCGCGACATGCCGATCACCACCTTCATCAACAAGCTGGACCGTGAAGCCAAGGACCCGTTTGAGCTTCTGGACGAGGTTGAGCAAACGCTTGCGCTTGATGTGTCGCCAGCCAGTTGGCCCATTGGCATGGGGCGCGACTTCAAAGGCTGTTACGACCTGATCCATGACCAACTGATCCTTTTCGACCGCGGCAAGGGTGACCAGCTTAGCGAGGGCATTGAGTGCCGCGGGCTTGATGACCCGAAGCTTGATGAGCTTCTGCCTGCCCATGCTGTCGAGAAGTTGAGGGCGGATGTCGAGATGGTGCGCGAGCTTTGCCCGGCATTTGACCGCGAGGCGTACCTTGAGGGCACGTTGACGCCGGTGTTCTTCGGCTCCGCCATCAACAATTTCGGTGTGCAAGAGCTGCTACAAGGCCTCTCTGACTTCGCGCCGAAACCGCGGGCGGGCAAATCGCTGGAGCGTTCTGTGGAGCCGACCGAAGAGAAGGTTTCCGCGTTCGTGTTCAAGATCCAGGCGAACATGGACCCTAAGCACCGGGACCGTATTGCGTTTGTGCGCCTTGTCTCTGGCCGGTTCCGCAAGGGTATCAAGATGAAGCATGTACGCAGCGGTAAAACGCTGGCGATCCATAATGCTCAGCTTTTCCTCGCGCAGGACCGTGAGGTGGCTGAAGAAGCCTATGCGGGCGACATCATCGGGATTCCGAACCACGGCAACCTGCGCATCGGTGACACGCTGACGGAAGGCGAGACCATCCATTTCACCGGCGTGCCATCTTTTGCGCCTGAGATCCTTCAAAAGGTGCGGGCGGATGATCCGATGAAAGCCAAACACCTTGGTCGCGCGCTCGAACAGCTCGCGGAAGAGGGGGCCGCACGCGTATTCAAGCCAAACTTGGGTAGTGACTGGGTCGTAGGCGTTGTCGGCCCGCTGCAATTTGACGTGCTGGCGGACCGTATTCGTACCGAATATCAAATTCCGTGTAAGTTCGAGCCGACGACCCTTATGACTGCGGAATGGATTGAGGGCGATGCCCGCGAAGTGAAACAATTCACGGACCAGAACCGTGCCTCGATGGCTGTCGATCACGCAGGCGCGCCCGTCTATCTCGCGCGTAACAACTGGCACCTGGACAAAGCCAAGGAGACTTTTCCAACTCTCCGGTTCCTCAAAACCAAGGAAGAAGTGTTCTGATAATGCTGTAAAAGGGTCGCCACTGGCGGCCCTTCGCGCTAGGCTTTGTCTTCGCATATGAGGAGACAAAGCATGAGCAAACAGGACGGCGTTATCACCGGTGTTGGTGGTATTTTCTTCAAATGCCAAGACAGGGACGCTTTGGCCAACTGGTACAAAGACAAACTTGGCTTCCCATTTGATGGCACCGGCGCGAGCTTCCTGTTTCGCGAAGACGACGACCCGGAAAAGACCGGCTATTTTGTCTGGGGACCCTTCCGCAAGGAAAGTGAATATTTCCGCCCATCAGGCCGGGATTTCATGATCAATTTGCGGGTCCGCGGCCTTGAGGCACTGCTTGAACGCCTGAAAGCTGCCGGCATCGAGCAGGTAGGTGAAATGGAAGAGTATGAGTACGGCAAATTTGCCTGGATACTCGACCCTGAGGGCACCAAGATCGAGCTTTGGGAGCAGGTTGGCGACCCACCAATGACGGGCTCTCAATAAAATTAGCAACCCTAACTAAAGCATTGGGTGCGGCTATTGACCAACACCTGGCGGCGGTGCGGTGCCAAAACTTTGCACGAGCGAACCAGCAACCAGATTCCAGCCATCCACAAGTACAAAGAAGATAAGCTTGAACGGCATGGCAATCATGACCGGCGGCAACATCATCATGCCCATGGACATCAGAATTGACGCAACGACCATGTCGATCACAACAAAAGGTACGTAGAGCAGGAAACCGATCTCAAACGCCCGCCTGATCTCTGAGATCATGAACGCGGGTATGAGCGTGGTCATCGGCACTGTTTCCGGGCTCTGTTCAGCCGGGTCATTTGCCAAGGTCATGAAGAGCTCGAGGTCTTTTTCCCGGACCTGCGACAGCATGAAGTTCCGCATGGGTACAGACGCGCGGTTGTAGGCTTCGACTTCGTCAATCTCTTCATTGATGAGCGGCTGAATGCCCTGGTCCCATGCCGCTGTAAGGGTTGGTGCCATGACATAGCCGGTAAGAAAAAGTGATAGCGAGACAATGACGATGTTTGGCGGCGACTGCTGTGTCCCAAGCGCGCTACGGAGCAGTGAAAAAACGATCACCATGCGCGTGAAGCTTGTCATCATGATGAGAATGCTGGGCGCGAGGCTGAGCACCGTCATCAAGAGGATCATTTGTACCACACGCCCGCTCAGCGAACCCGACTGGCCAAGGTCAAGACTTATGGACTGCGCGAGAGTAGGGCTAGACAGCAAAAGCGAGCACGCGAGCACAAGTGGCGCCGCAAAAATTGCGCTACGCACGATCAGTTTCCGGTGCCGTGCGACTATACCGATGTTAGATGCGCTCATGGTTTGCCCCCCTTATTCGCTTCGACCATAGCGGCGAAATCGGGTTTGTCACTGTCAATCGTGGTGACGCCATTTGGCCCGGTACCAATCAGATAGTCCGTACCGCGCCAGCGCACCACAACAAGGCGGGTGCGGGCGTCGAGGAGCTTGTTTGAGATAATTTCCAGTTCTTTGTCACCGGGCTTGATGCTGACGGTGCCGGGCAGAAGCCCGAAGCGACGCACAAGCCATGCCATAAGCGCGAGTGCGCCGAGCATGATGAATAGAACTGAAAAGACACCCAGATATTCCATGTTTCAGTAATCCGCTTCGGTCATGGGGTTGGCGACCGGCACTTCCACGCTATCGCCCATTGGTGCTGTGCGGCCCGCCTCCATACGGCGGTTTTCCGCATAGACCCTCTCGAGAATGACGGAAACCGCATGCAGGGCCTCAAACGGCACCGGGCAGTCGACACCAAAGGCATCGAGTAGTTCCACCAAATCTTTGTCCTGGCGGACCTTTACGCCTTCTGCGAAGGCGATATCAAGAATTTTCTCGGCTAGAAAACCATGCCCTTTAGCCGTAATTTTCGCGGCGCTGTCCTCGCTTTCACGGCTGATGGCAACAGCTTTAGTGTTCGGTACAGGTTTGGCGTCATGGTCTGTCATCACACTATTGAGCGACAGGCCGCGAAAAAAAGCAAGCGCATTAGCGTAGGGCAGGGCGTTGGAAAATAAGGCATGTTTGCAACTTGTTAACCTAAGCTGTGTCATGTTATAGTCGTAAAAATATTAATTCAGGCAAACTGCCCGGAGTTGACATGGACTTGACGAACATACCGATTATGGCGGCGCTGAAGCAGCGGCTTGGCTGGCTGAACCATAATCAGTCTGTTATTACCGAGAATATCTCGCAGGCTGATACACCCGGTTATCGCGCTAAAGAGCTGGATAAACAGGAGTTTTCGGGCCTCGTGGAAGAACTGTCTGGCGGCAAGACGTCATCGGTTCAGATGCGTTCGGGTAACGCTCGCCATATGGATCTTTCGGGCGGCACGGTGGGCAACTACCGTATCTCAGAGGCGAAGGGCCGTGAGGAATCGCCCAACGGTAACTCTGTAGTGCTCGAAGAGGAAATGATGACACTTGCCAATAACCAGATGGAATATGGCATGGTTATCAACCTCTACAAAAAGAACTTGGGGCTTTTGAAGAAAGCCATCGGAAAGGATAGCGGCCGCTAGAATATAGGCTGCTTCTGCTGGACCAAAGGCAAGGGACAGACAATGGATCTACAAAATGCCATGATGGCGTCGGCAGCTGGGCTACGTGCTCAGTCCGTGCGTATGCGTGTGATTTCCGAGAACATTGCGAACCAGGATTCCATCGCGATGGAGCCGGGCGCTGACCCCTATCGTCGGAAGATCGTGACCTTCCAGACCGAGCTTGACCGTGCAAGCGGTGTAACACTCGTCAAGCCGGGTGCGGTCGCATATGACGAAAAAGAGTTCGGCAAGAAATATGATCCGGGTAACCCTGCGGCTGACGAGGCTGGTTATATCAAAACCTCAAACGTCAATGGTCTCATCGAGATGATGGATATGCGCCAGGCGCAGCGGACCTACCAGTCCAACCTGAACGCGCTTGAGGCCACCCGCCGCATGGCAACCATGACCCTTGACCTGCTGCGCTAGGAATAAGCGATGAATATCAAGCAACTTGATGCAGTAAACGCCTATTCACAGGCTACGAAACAGATGCAGTCCGGCTCCCTCGGGGCCCGCGACGGTATGGATGGCATTCAAAACAACTCTGCATTTGGTGCGCTTGTTGACGATGCGATCGGCAATGTCCAGAAGGCCACTGAAACCGCTGAGATGACCAGCGCAAAGGCTCTGGTGAGCCAGGCGGATATGGTCGATGTGGTGACAGCAGTTTCCAACGCCGAGATGGTGGTGGACACCGTTATCAGCGTGCGTGACAAGGTCATTTCCGCCTACAATGATATCCTGAAGATGCCAATCTAGGCATTAAAGCCTGAAACCACGGGGGTACGATTTGTGACCGGTCCAGACGTGCTTGAGGTCGCGAGGGACGCTTTGACAGTTCTGCTGTTGACATGCGGCCCCATTCTGGCTGTCGGCCTCGTGGTTGGCTTGGCAATCGCCTTCTTCCAGACCCTAACGCAGCTTCAAGAGATGACGTTGACCTTCGTGCCGAAAATCATCGCCATCTTTTCCGTCCTTCTCATTGCGCTGCCCTATATGGGTCGCAACCTTTCCGCCTTCATGCTCAGAATCTCCGAACGTATTATCGCGGGCGGTTAGATCATGCTGGGCGAGGTATTACCTGCCGAGGCGTTTGGCTTTTTGCTTGTCACCGTGCGGCTCGCCGCCCTTGTTATGGTGATGCCGGTCCTCGGCGATACCACCATCCCGCAAAGAATGCGTGTGGCTTTCGCATTTGCGCTGTCGCTGATTGTTTATTCAAGCGTGCGCGATCTTTTGCCGCCAATGCCGCAGAATGTGTTTGCGCTGTTTGCGTTACTGCTTGGGGAGTTGCTGGTGGGGCTGATCATTGGCCTCGCCACACGTATCCTGATGTCAGCGACCCATGTGGCGGGCACCGTCATAGCGTTCCAGACAGGGCTTGGCGCTGCGCAGAGCTTTGACCCGGCCCAAGGTTCACAAAGTGCTATTGTCGCAGCCTTTATGACCTACATCGCCATTACAATGATCGTCGTACTGGACCTGCATCACCTCATGATCATGGGCATGGCCCACAGCTACCAGAAATTCCCCGTAGGTGAGCCGCTTGCCTACGCTGACCTTGCCACGTTGATCACCAATATGGTGAGCGCGTCCTTCCTGCTTGGTTTCCATATGGCCGCGCCGTTCATCGTCTACAGCATTGTCTTTAATACAAGCCTTGGTCTTATCGCGCGTATGGCGCAGGGCTTTCAGGTGTTCTTTATCGGTATGCCGGTGAATATCTTCATGGGCTTTGCGCTGATGATGATCCTGATGGGCGGTATGATGCAACTGTTCACCGACCGGATGCGTGACCTGCTACTGGATTTCATGGGGTAGGGAATGGCTGAGGAAGACGACAGTCAAAAGACCGAGGAGCCGACCCCGAAAAAGCTTGAGGAAGCTCACAAAAAGGGCGAGGTCGCGTCCAGTCAGGAGCTTAAAACCTGGTTCATGCTATTGGCAGGGACCGCAGTTGTCGCTGGTTTTGGACCATTCATCGCCCTTACAATAACCCGGAAGCTACAGGCCTATTTAACAACAGTTCATTTGCTGGACGTTGATCAAGTGGGAGCCATGAGCAATCTTGTGGTACTGCTTCGCGAAGTGTTCATCCTACTTCTCATTCCGTTCTCGGTTTTTGTGGTGACAGCATTGGCGGCAAGCTATGTGCAGCATGGCGCAACATTTTCCTTTGAGAAATTCAAGCCGGACATCACCAAATTGTCGCCGATGAAGGGCGCCAAGAAGATTTTCTCGACGAAGATATTCATCGAGTTCATCAAGCTCACATTGAAGCTCATTGGTGTCACAACAGCAGTGCTCATCGTTGTCCTGCCGGAGCGGGAACTTATTGACACGATCATGCTCCTCTCAACCATCGATATGATGGGCCTGATCTATTCGATGGTTGTGCGTTTGCTTATCGCTACACTTGTGTTCCTCACAATCGTTGCTGCAATTGACTACTCCTTTCAGAAATATCAGTTCATCAAACGCATGCGCATGACCAAGCAGGAAGTGAAAGACGAACGCAAGCAGGCGGACGGTGACCCGCAAGTAAAAGGTAAATTGCGCGCCATCCGGCGTGAACGCGCCATGCAGCGCATGATGGCCAACATCCCGAAAGCAGATGTGGTTGTCACGAACCCGACCCACTATGCCGTCGCGCTCGAGTATAAACACGGCCAGATGGATGTGCCTAAACTGATCGCTAAAGGGGTTGATTCTGTTGCGTTCAAAATCCGTGAACTAGCCGAAGAGAACGGCATTCCAATTATTGAAAACCCGCCACTTGCGCGTGCCCTACATGCCAGCGTCGATATTGATGAAGAAATACCACCTGAGCACTATAAGGCAGTCGCGGGTGTGATCAGTTACATCATGAAGCTGAAACGCGCCGGGTTTTCGTCGCGTAAGCGCTGACAGGGGTTGAATTTTTTGCCCGGCACCGGCTAGTGTTCTAGCCCAGTCGGGAAAGGGGAACCATGGAAAGTCGCCTGCCACTACCGGTTAAGGAAGCGCTCGTCGAGAGCGAGGTCAAGTCGGGGATGAAGCTGCTGAGTGTTGCGCTCGCAGCTCTCGTCGGTACCGCGGGTATATCGCTCCTCGTTTGGGTTTTATGGGGGCTATCGGTTGCGATTGCCATCTCCGGTGCACTCCTGATCGCGACGGCGCTCACGCTCCTCAGGTCGCTCGGGCAGGTCGGGCAGGCCATAAATCGTCAGGAAGTGGTGGACCGCGAACTCGTGAACGCGCTTGTCGCCCTCGAGCGCCGCGCAGTCGTTATCACCGACCTGAGCGGTGAGGTTATTGCCTCGAACGCAGCCTTTGAGCGTCTTGCGCTTGGGCATATTCGTTTCCTTCAGGACCTTTTGCGCGGCAAACGTGAGCAATCTGATCTCAGCACCCTTCTCAATAGTGTGTTGACGGCGGGCAGCGGCGGCAAAGCCTTTGACCTCAAGACTGACGACCGCACCGTCCTGAGCATATCCGGCAAACGCATTCGTCGGCATATTATGTGGAATGTCGCCAGCGATGGCGACCGCCAGCGTCTGGATCATGAACGTTCGATCATCGGCAACTGGGGTGTACCGATTTTCGAGAAACTGGGTTGTGGGGTTGTGCTTGAGGATGCTGAGGGGCGCCCGCATTATATCAATGAGGTGCTGCGCGAGTGGTTGGAACTTGAAGACGGCCAGATGCCAGTCAAAATCCAACTCAAGAATGAAGACAGCCAACTCCTTGTCGCGAACAATCGGCGTATCGATGTTGATGTGATCGACCTTCCGCTTGAAACCCGCGAGGATGACCGCGAAATCGGCCGCTACCGTTTCCTCTGCAAAGCGAACCGCGCGAGCGCGGGCCAGTTTGCCGATGGTGAGCAAATTCTGCTCGACCCCATTTTTGATAACGCACCGGTTGCTGTCGCGATCGTTGATCAGTCGGCGGCTGTCCGCGAATTCAACAGGCCGCTGCGCCTGCATCCCGCCGGACGTAAGGTCGCTGCGGGAACCAGTGTGCTCGACCTCGTGAAAAAAGAAGACCGTGACGAACTGCGGTCGGCAATTGAACTATGCTGTGAGGGACGGCCCGGCTCCACACCAGTAGAAGTCATCTATAATTCGCATCCTGAACGCTCAGGGCAGGTGGTATCTGCGCCGGTGCTGGTCGGCGAACAGATGATGGCGATACTTTATCTCCTCGATACCACGCAGGAAAAAAGCCTTGAACGGCAGTTTGTGCAAGCGCAGAAAATGCAGGCTGTTGGTCAACTCGCGGGCGGTGTCGCGCATGACTTCAATAATTTGCTGACTGCTATCATTGGTTTCTGTGACCTGCTCCTCGTTCGTCATGACGCTGGCGATCAGTCCTTCTCTGACATCATCCAGATCAAGCAGAATGCCAACCGAGCCGCCAATCTGGTGCGTCAGCTGCTTGCGTTCTCGCGCCAACAGACGCTCCGGCCAAAAGTGCTGATGATGACTGATGTGCTGGCGGAGCTCTCTAACCTCATCCGGCGCCTGATCGGTGAGAACATTGAGCTGAAGGTCGTGCATGGCCGCGATCTCCAGCCGATCAAGGTCGACCAGGGGCAGCTTGAGCAGGTGATCATCAATCTCGCCGTGAACGCACGGGACGCGATGCCTGGTGGCGGCAAGTTAGAGATCCGCACCAGCATGGTTGGCCCCGATCACCGCATGATCGAGCAGTATGATGTGATCGTACCGGACGATTATGTGCTGGTTGAGGTTGAGGATACCGGTTGCGGCATCCCGAAAGACAATCTCTCAAAGATTTTTGAACCCTTCTTCACCACCAAGGAGGTGGGGCAGGGTACTGGCCTTGGTCTCGCAACCGTTTACGGCATCGTCAAGCAGACCGGCGGTTTTGTCTTCGTGGATTCGGAAGAGAACGTTGGCACTACCTTCCGTCTGTTCTTCAAGGCGCATAGGGGTAGTGCTGAAGACGCGCAAGAAAGCAAACGCATTGAGGCGCCAGCACGTGACCTGACGGGCAAGGGTACAATCCTCATCGTTGAGGACGAAGCGCCAGTGCGCATGTTTGCCAGCCGTGCGCTCACAAACAAGGGCTACCGCGTGCTCGAAGCGGCATCAGGTGAAGCCGGCCTCGAAATCCTCATGGACGAGGAAGAGAGCGTGGACCTTCTCATTTCGGATGTCATCATGCCGAACATGGACGGCCCGACCCTCGTGAAAGAAGCGCGCAAGAAATTTCCGGACCTTCCGGTGATATTTGTTTCCGGTTATGCTGAAGATATGTTCCGACAGAACTTGGAAGCGGAAGAGTTCCAGTTCCTGCCAAAACCTTTCTCCCTCAAGGACTTGGCCGAACAGGTCAAAGGTATTTTGGGCTAATTTTGTTCTCTCCAAAATTGACATGAGAACAAAAAGTGAAAATTTGTTTGCGCAAAGAGAACAAATAAAGTACAAAACTGGCATTGCAAGGGAAATCAGCCTGTGGAATAAGGGGACCCAATCATGTCAATGCCGGAACTGCAGTTGGTAAAGGGATCATCCATGGATAAGACTAAAGCACTCGAAGCGGCACTCAGCCAAATCGACAGAGCCTTCGGTAAAGGCTCGGTCATGAAGCTGGGGCAACGCGAGAGTGGCATCGAAATCGAAACGATTTCAACAGGTTCACTTAATCTCGACATCGCGCTCGGGATTGGCGGTTTCCCAAAAGGCCGTATCATTGAAATTTACGGGCCTGAAAGCTCCGGTAAAACAACGCTCGCATTGCATGCAGTTGCCGAAAGTCAGAAAAAGGGCGGTATCGCTGCATTCGTGGATGCGGAGCACGCGCTTGACCCCGTCTACGCCCGGAAGCTCGGCGTTGACGTGAATGAGCTTCTGGTCAGCCAACCGGATACGGGTGAACAGGCGCTTGAGATTGCCGATACGTTGGTTCGTTCGGGCGCGGTCGATATTCTCGTGGTCGATTCCGTTGCGGCACTGACGCCGCGCGCAGAACTCGAGGGTGAGATGGGCGATAGCCACGTTGGTCTTCAGGCTCGTCTGATGAGCCAAGCGCTCCGTAAACTCACGGCCTCGATCTCACGTTCGAATACTATCGTAATATTCATCAACCAGATCCGCATGAAGATTGGTGTGATGTACGGTAGCCCTGAAACGACAACGGGCGGTAACGCGCTCAAGTTCTACGCTTCCGTTCGTCTTGATATCCGCCGTGTCGGTGCGATCAAGGACAAGGATGAGATCGTTGGTAACGCGACCCGTGTGAAAGTGGTGAAAAACAAGCTTGCACCGCCATTCAAACAGGTTGAGTTTGACATCATGTATGGTGAGGGTGTCTCAAAAACCGGCGAAATCCTTGATCTTGGTGTCAAGGCCGGTGTGGTTGAGAAATCGGGCTCCTGGTATAGCTATTCCAGCCAGCGCATTGGTCAGGGCCGTGAAAACGCCAAGCGCTTCCTTATCGAGAATGCGGATGTCTCTAACGAGATTGAGCAAGCCATTCGCCAGAATGCGGGTCTTGTTAATGAAGCAATGCTGGTTGCTCCGGGCGACGAGGAAGATGTTTCCGAATAAATTCCTCTTGAGTGAGGAGTGAGAAAGGCGGCTTTTTAGCCGCCTTTTTCGATTTGTGTGACCAACTAAAAAACTGGCCTAATCTCAGACATTGGCTGGACAGCGTTACGCCCTATGGTTACAAGGGCGGAACGTATGATATTCGCCGCCTGGCGGGCGGTTTTTAAATGACAAGTAAGGGCTGATATCTATGGCGGGCGCTAACGACATCCGTAAGACGTTTCTGGACTTTTTTGCCGCGAATGGACACGAGCGTGTGCCGTCCGCGCCGCTGGTACCCATCAACGATCCGACCCTTATGTTCACGAACGCCGGCATGGTACCGTTCAAGAACCTGTTCACGGGCGCCGAGAAGCGCGACTATGTGCGTGCTGTCTCAAGCCAGAAATGTGTTCGCGCAGGCGGCAAGCATAACGACCTTGATAACGTCGGCTATACAGCGCGTCACCACACCTTCTTCGAGATGCTCGGCAATTTTTCTTTCGGCGACTATTTCAAGGAAAACGCCATTGAGTTTGCCTGGAACCTGATTACCAAGGAATACGGCATCAACAAGGATCGCTTGACCGTTACGGTGTTCCATGAGGACGATGAAGCCTTTGCGCTGTGGAAAAAGATCGCGGGCCTGCCGGACGAGCGTATCATTCGTATCGCCACGTCGGACAACTTCTGGTCCATGGGTGACACGGGGCCCTGTGGCCCATGTTCGGAGATTTTCTACGATCACGGCGACCATATCTGGGGCGGCCCTCCGGGTAGCCCGGAAGAAGACGGCGACCGTTTTGTCGAAATCTGGAACCTCGTATTCATGCAGTTCGAGCAGCTTGCTTCCGGCGAGCGTATCAACCTGCCGAAGCCGAGCATCGATACCGGCATGGGGCTTGAGCGTATCGCGGCCGTTATGCAGGGTACTCATGATAACTATGAGATCGACACGTTCCGCCGGCTGATTGAAGCCTCGGTTGAAGTCACCGGCGCCAAGGAAACGGAAAAAACGCGTGCATCGCACCGCGTCATTGCCGACCACCTGCGCGCCTGCAGCTTCCTCATCGCCGATGGCGTGCTGCCTTCAAACGAAGGCCGCGGTTATGTGCTGCGCCGCATCATGCGCCGTGCCATGCGTCACGCTCACCTGCTCGGAGCCAAAGACCTGGTGATGTATCAGCTTGCGCCGACGCTCGTGAGCGAAATGGGGCAGGCATACCCGGAACTTGGTCGCGCGCAGCGCCTCATTGAGGAAACTTTGAAGCTTGAAGAAGCCCGTTTCCGTCAGATGCTCGACAAAGGCCTCAAACTTCTTGAGGACGAATTGCAGGAACTGGGCACTGACAAAGTCCTGCCGGGCGAGGTTGCCTTCAAGCTTTATGATACCTATGGCTTCCCGCTTGACCTGACGCAGGACCACCTGCGCGGTCAGGAACGCACTGTGGACGTGGATGGCTTTAACGCCGCGATGGCGGAACAGAAGGCCAAAGCGCGTGCGGCTTGGGCAGGCTCAGGTGATGCCGCGACCGAACAGGTCTGGTTCGATATTCAGGAAGAGAAGGGCGCAACCGAATTTGTTGGCTACAGCACCGAAGTGGCTGAGGGTCAGGTTGTTGCCCTCGTGAAGGACGGTAAACGCGTTGATAGCGCTGCGGCTGGCGAAGACGTGATGGTGATCACCAATCAGACACCATTTTACGGCGAGAGCGGCGGTCAGATGGGCGACACCGGCACCATGGCTGGAGAAGGTGTGAAGCTCTCCGTATCGGACACGCTCAAAATGGTTGGTGCGCTTCACGTACATCGGGCGAAAGTGGAAGAGGGCACAGTTAAAGTGGGAGATGCCCTCGACCTGTTGGTTGATGGCGTGCGCCGCAACAAGCTGCGTGCAAACCACTCCGCAACCCACGTGCTTCATGAAGTCTTGCGTCGCGAACTTGGTGAACATGTAACACAAAAGGGTTCTCTTGTGGCGCCCGACCGCCTGCGTTTTGATATTTCGCACCCGAAAGCATTGACAGAAGACGAGCTGGCATCTGTCGAGCGTGAAGTGAACCGGATTGTGCGTGAAAACGCCGATGTAGAGACCCGTCTTCTGAGCTATGACGACGCGATCGAGGCTGGCGCCATGGCGCTATTTGGTGAGAAATACGGCGACGAAGTTCGCGTGGTTTCCATGGGTTTCAACGAGACCAAGGACAAGCCGCATTATTCGGTTGAGCTGTGTGGTGGTACCCATGTGCGCCGTCTTGGCGACATCGCACTTTTCACCATCATTGGCGAAAGCGCGGTCTCTGCGGGCGTACGCCGCATCGAGGCACTGACCGGCGCTGCGGCCCATGAGCATCTTGTGCACCAGCAGAAACTTCTGAAGGAAGCAGCTGCGCAGCTTAAAGCCGCGCCGTCTGACGTGCCGGAGCGTATCGCCGCGCTGCAGGCGGATCGCAAGACCCTCGAGAAGGACCTCGCGGAAGCACGCAAGAAGGCTGCTCTTGGCGGCGGTGCAAGTGGCCCGGCGGTGAAGGAAGTTGCTGGCGTGAAGTTCATTGGTCAGGTCCTGGACGGTGTTCAGGCCAAAGACCTACGCGGCATGGCGGATGATGCGAAAAAGTCGCTCGGCAGCGGCGTGGTGGCCTTCATTGCGGCCAATGACGGCAAAGCGGCAATCCTTGTTGGTGTGACCGATGACCTGACCTCGAAAATCAGCGCCGTGGACCTCGTGCGTGTCGGTGCAGAAGCTCTCGGCGGAAAAGGTGGTGGTGGCCGTCCGGACATGGCGCAAGCTGGCGGTCCGGACGCGGACAAAGCATCCGATGCGATAGCAGCAATTGAGGCCGCGATCAGCGCGGGCTGATGAGGGCAGGGGCGGAGACCGGACAATGAGCCAGAACACTCTCCGCCGCCGCACCTATGATTTTCTCGAGCTCGGTAGTTTCGGCAGTCGCTGGGCTGCCGCGTTCGAAGTTTTCATGGTCCTTCTGATCCTCGCAAACGTTGTTGCGGTTGCGCTTGAAACCGTGCCTTCGCTCTGGGCGCATTATGGACCGGCATTTGCTCTTTTCGACAATATTTCCCTGACGATATTTGCAGCAGAATACGCACTGCGGGTTTGGGCAAGCGCGGAGCGTGAGGCTGTCGCGGGCGACAGCGTCATGCCGCGCCGCTTGCGCTATATCCTGTCACCGCTGGCATTACTTGACCTCGTCGTGATTGCCCCGCTGTTCTTGGGTGCATTTGTCACGACTGACTTGCGCGAGCTCAGAATTTTTCGCTTGCTCAGGCTGCTCAAGCTCGTACGTTTTTCGCCAGCGCTATCGTCACTAGGACGGGTCGTTGTGGCTGAGCGCCGCGCGCTGTTTGCGACGTTAGTCGTGATGACAGGGCTTCTCTTCCTGTCGGCGACACTCATGTACCATGTGGAGCGTGCCGTTCAGCCAGACAAGTTCGGAAGCATACCGGATGCGCTCTGGTGGGCATTGGCCACGCTCACAACCGTTGGCTACGGCGATGTGGTGCCTGCGACTGCCGTGGGCAAAATCGTTGCGGGGACTACAATGGTTCTGGGCCTTGGGTTCTACGCGCTCCCCATCGGTATTATTGCCTCCGGTTTTTCGGATGAGGTGCACCGTCGCGAATTTGTTGTGCCCATTGGCTTAATCGAGGATTTTCCAGCTTTCTCTCGTTTGCCCAGGCAGGCCGCCAAGGAACTGAGCGGACGTATGCGTACGCTGGTGCTCACGCCGGGCACAGTGTTGACGCACCGATTTGACCGGGACAATGGCCTCTATCTCGTCATATCAGGCGAGCTCAGCGCATTTTACCATCACCGTGCAGTGCCCATGCGGGCAGGGGACTTTATTGGTGAATGCGGCATGATCAGCGACACCGGTTCACAGCCTGCGACGGTCGCCAAAACCCGCGTACGGGTGATGTGGCTTGAGAGTACGGATATGCACATCCTGCTGTCGCTCTACCCGGAAATGGCTAAGGAAATACAGGATTATACGGTGCGCAGGCTGGCGGATCTGGTCGAGGATGGCTATCTGAGTGCCGATGAGAGACTGGGTATGATAAAGCGCCAGCAAGATTGGATGGTATCAGCCCAACTACCCGTCTAGGAAAGAAAGATACTTCCAAGAAAAAAGCCGCCCGGTGGGGCGGCTTTCTGTGTTTGATAGCGCTTTTAACGCTTAACCAAGCTCGGCTTTCAGGTTCTCGTCGATCTTGTCGAAGAACTGGCCGGTGGTCATCCAGCTTTGGTTCGGGCCGATCAGGAGCGCCAGGTCTTTGGTCATCGAACCGGTTTCAACCGTGTTGATGCAGACCTTCTCAACAGCTTCAGCGAAGGCCGTAACTTCAGGCGTACCATCCATTTTGCCGCGGTACTTGAGGCCACGGGTCCATGCGAAGATCGAAGCGATCGGGTTCGTCGACGTTTCTTTACCTTCCTGGTGCTGGCGGTAGTGTCGGGTCACCGTGCCGTGTGCGGCCTCGGATTCAACCGTTTTTCCATCTGGCGTCATGAGAACGGAGGTCATGAGGCCGAGCGAACCGAAGCCTTGTGCCACGGTGTCGGACTGCACGTCGCCGTCATAGTTCTTACAAGCCCAGACAAAGCCACCAGCCCACTTCATCGCGCAAGCGACCATGTCGTCGATCAGGCGGTGTTCGTAGGTAATGCCAGCGTCTTTGAACTTGTCTTTGAACTCATTCTCGAAGATTTCCATGAACAGGTCCTTGAAGCGGCCATCATAGGCTTTCAGGATGGTGTTCTTGGTGGAGAGGTAAACCGGCCACTGACGGCTCAGGCCGTAGTTCATGCACGCACGGGCGAAATCGCGGATGCTGGCATCCACGTTATACATACCCATGGCAACGCCAGCTTCTTCGAACTCGTACACTTCGCGCTCGATCGCTTCACCGCCATCAGCCGGCTCGAACTTCATGGTGAGCTTGCCGGCACCTGGCACAAGGAAGTCGGTCGCACGGTACTGGTCACCAAACGCGTGACGGCCGATAACAATCGGCTTGGTCCAACCCGGAACCAGACGCGGTACGTTTTTCATGATGATAGGCTCACGGAAAACGGTGCCGCCAAGGATGTTGCGGATCGTGCCGTTCGGGCTGCGCCACATCTTCTTGAGGTCGAATTCTTCTACGCGCTGCTCGTCAGGGGTGATGGTCGCGCATTTCACGCCCACACCATGTTCCTTGATCGCGTTTGCAGCGTCGATGGTGATCTGGTCGTCGGTTTCGTCACGCTTGGTGACCGAGAGATCGTAGTAGAGGAGTTCCACATCAAGATATGGCTGGATCAGGCGTTCCCGGATCCATTGCCAGATGATGCGGGTCATCTCGTCGCCGTCGATTTCCACAATAGGATTTTTTACGGTAATTTTGCTCATTGGTCCCTCAAACTTGTTATTTCTCGTGGGGTATTCTTGCGCCGTGGAGAGTTGGCGCGAAATTTGGCCGCACCCTATCACCACAATTCATATAGTTGAAGAGTGAACAGGGGCAAATTTTACTCTTTTGATCCTTTTTTACATCAACTCGCTGTTAGAAGGCTCGGTTTGAGCTTCCGACTGCTTGAGAAGGTCCATAGCCTCTTCCGCGGTTTCAGCAACCTGGAGGAGGGAGGCGTTGGCTTCGGAGGCAAATCCTTCACGAACGACATTCTCGACAAGTTCCAGAAGCGGCGACCAGTAACCTTTGTGGTTGAGAAGAATAATCGGCTTCTTGTGCAGGCTCAGCTGCGCCCACGTCATGATCTCAAACGTCTCGTCCAAGGTGCCGAGGCCGCCAGGCAGAACTATAAAGGCATCCGAACGGTCGAACATCATTTTCTTGCGTTCGTGCATGTTCCTTGTGACATGCAATTCAGCAAGGCCATCCTGCGTAATTTCAACTGCGTCAAGGTGTTCGGGGATGATGCCAATCACGTCGGCGCCGGCATCGCGCGCAGCACGGGCGACCACGCCCATCAGGCCAATACTGCCAGCACCGTAGACAAGGTTCATGCCTGCATCAGCAATACGTTCGCCTAGGTCATGAGCCAGGTTTTCATACTCTTTGCCTTTGCCCATGCGCGAACCGCAATAGACGCAGACGGACTTTATGGAAGAATTGGGCATGGTGGATACGCTGGACAAGGGTTGCACTTTTATCGTCCTTCACACATATGGGATATTAAGAAAGCTAGACAGGTCAAAGTTTTGACATCTTTTTAGTAAAATCATCTTTCATTATAAAGGCCCGATTGTTAAGGCTTTGTTGTAAGACTGGTATGGTGTGACATGGGCCCACTTGAAAGCAAGAGCGACGACAGACGTAGGATAGCCATTGGCGCCGTTATTGGTGCTATTGGTATCGCAGCTGTTGGCTATCTCGTTTTTGGTGGTGGCTCTGATGACCTCGTTCAGCCGCAAAATCCCGCAGGACAGCAACAGCAAACGGCGCAGGAAACTGTGGTCGAACAAAAAGCTGTGCCCGAATTTGACCTCGTGCGCATTTCCCGCGGCGGTACTGGCGTTATTGCGGGGCGTATGACGCCTGGTGCACGGGTTGAGCTTTATGCCAATGGCGTCAAAATCAACGAAGTTGTCGCGAACGATGATGGCGAGTGGGTTATGATCTTGCAGGAACCGCTTGAGGCTGGTTCCGTTGAACTGAACCTCAAGGCCGTTGATAAGGACCAGAACCTGATCGCAGAGGCGACCAACGTTGTTGTGGTCTCTGTACCTGAACGCGACGACAAAAGGTTTGTCGAGCGTGAGCAGAACGGTGTTGTCGCTGTCCTGACCCCCAAAAGCGGGGAGGGCGCGAGTACTGTCCTCCAGAAGCCGGGCGTTGCTGCTTTCGGTGAAGTGGGTGAGAGCCTGAGTGTAGATACCATTGACTATGGTGATGGTGGCGCCGCGGTATTCACCGGTCGTTCGCTCCCTCGGGTTGATGTGAGACTTTACCTCGATGATGAATTTGTTGGCTCCGTGCGCGCCAATGATAGTGGTCGCTGGAGCATTCCACTGGAAGGTAAAACGCTGACCGCAGGCACGCATATGATCCGCGTAGACCAGACCGTTGGCGATGGAGAGGTGCAACTTCGCATCGAACAGCCGTTTGAGACTGGTGTTGCGATTGACCAGAGCCTCGCTGAAGGTGGTGTGTTGGTGAAGCCCGGCAACACACTGTGGCAGATCGCGCGCCAGCTATATGGTTCTGGCGTACGCTACACGGTGATCTTCAAGGAAAACAGCGAACAGATTCGTGACCCGGACCTCATTTATCCCGGGCAAATGTTCCGTCTGCCTGGCAAAGCCCAGCAAAATAGCAACTAATCACTAGGTATGAGTTAGTCTTCGAGCGGCTTGAGGTGCGCACGCAGTGCGCGCAGGTGCGTTTCGGATTCCAAGAGAATCAGAGTCAAGGCGCCCATCAGGTCAGAACCGGCGAGGTGACGGTCGGTGCGTGTCACGCTATTGAAGCTGACATGGCCGTTTTTCTCAATCCGGTAGGCGCCGTCGATGCCACGGTTGGTGGCATATACCCGCTCGATCGCCATGGTGCGCTGTGCTGCGTCTTCCACAGTGAAATAAAGCTGACCAAGTTTCGCGGATAGTTGGATGGTGCCCGCGCCACCTGCGTCGCGGTCGGCGACAGCATGAAAGCGGATGCCTTCCCACTCGAAATCAATCCTGTCGAACTGGGGATTATCAAGGCTGTCAAGGTGACCTTGGACCTTATCCAGCTTTTCATGCAGTTTCATGGAGCCTGATTTCCTCATAACGGCCGGGCAGGTTTATATTGCCTAAAATCGCTTGTTCTGTTTAAGCAATTGTTAATGCCGACAAAACTGTTTTGGACGAAAGTCTGGCGACAGTGCAAGTGTTATGTTTTATAAAGGTCAAAATGCGGCAACGGGGATACTGTGCTGCTTGACGGATGATGCGCAACTCGCCAGTGTGTGCGCGAATTTTTGAAGCTGAAAGGCCAAGGTATGAAGGCAAGTGATGTAGTGATGACGCCAATCCATAAGGAAGGGCACATCTTTGTGGTGATATTTTTTGCCATTTCATTTGGCCTGTTTTTCCTTTCGGAACCGCTTGGCTGGATTGGCCTGATTCTGACCGCATGGTGTCTCTATTTCTTCCGTGACCCTGAGCGGGTGGTGCCAGAAGAAGCTGGTGTTCTCGTGAGCCCGGCGGATGGTACCGTGTGTGCCGTGACAGAAGCCGCACCGCCTGCAGAGCTTGGCATGGGCGACGAGCCGCGTGTTCGTATTTCGATCTTTCTTTCCGTTTTCAACGTGCACGTGAACCGTACGCCCGCAGCCGGTGAAATCACGGGCCTCGCGCATGTGCCGGGCAAGTTCCTGAACGCAGCGGCGACCGAAGCCAGCGAAGAAAATGAGCGCCAGCTCATTCGCATGACCACAAGCGAAGGTCACGACATCGCCTATGCTCAAGTGGCGGGCCTTGTCGCGCGGCGTATCCTCTGTGATCTGGAGATCGGTCAGAATGTGGGCCGGGGTGAGCGTTTTGGTCTTATTCGCTTCGGCAGCCGTACCGACATCTATCTCGACAAAGGTCTCGAGGCGACCGTACAGGTTGGCCAGACCATGATCGGCGGTGAGACCATCATCGCACGCAAGACCGCATAAGCGCAGGCGAGGGACCCAGTGCAGGAAGACTTGGATATCACCACGGGCGAGAAGCCGGCACGCGCTTTCTCGATCCGTACGATTTTGCCAAACGCTGTTACGCTCTTTGCCTTTATGGCGGGGCTGACATCGATCCGTTTTGCACTGGCCGGAAAGTGGGAGTTGGCAGTTTTTGCCGTGCTGCTCGCGGGTGTTTTTGATGGGCTTGACGGCACCGTAGCTCGCCTTCTGAAGAGCACCAGCCGCTTTGGGGCGGAACTGGATTCCCTCTCTGACGTTGTTGCCTTTGGCGTGGCGCCCGCGGTTGTTCTCTATTTGTGGGGCCTGCAGTCCCTTGACCGCCTTGGTTGGGGTGTCGCCCTTATCTACGCGATTGCGATGGCGCTTCGCCTCGCGCGGTTTAATGCCCGGCTTGATGATGAGGAAGAGCCACGCAAACGCCTTGGCTTCCTCACCGGCGTCCCAGCGCCTATGGGCGCTGCGCTCCTTCTTGTGCCGCTCATGGTCGATTTCGCGCTTGAAGACGTGCTTATAAAGTCCTATCCGGCGCTCATCATTATTTACACAGTCGCTATTGCGCTTCTGATTGTGTCCACCATCCCGACCATCTCGCTCAAGGCAATCCGTATCCGGCGCGAGGCCTTTGTGCCGGTGATGCTTGTCATCGGTGTGGTGATTGCTGGGCTTTTTGTCCGCACATGGCTTGTGCTACTGATCATCGCAGCACTTTATCTCGCCAGCATGCCATGGACCTACATGGCCTATGAGCGTCGCCGGAAGCAGAAGGGCATTTAGGCCTGCCGCCTAGCTGCCCTCGAACGTATCGCCATTCTCTTGTAAGAATTTCCGCGCTGCCTGCTGCATGGCAATGCCGTATTGCAGCACAAAACGCGCGGCCTTGCCGTCTTCATCACCGAGCAAACGTTCAAGCATCTCTATCTGGGCGGAGTGATGGTCGATGCGGTCCTCGATGAGGCTCGTGATCCGGTTTGGTGACACCGCTTCCGCGAACAGGAGGGCCGCGAGAAATTCCGACCGGTTCCGGTCCGGCTTCGGCGCATTCACCAAAGACGCCTCAAGCGCTTTCCTACCTTCGCTTGTCAGGCTGTAGACCTTTTTGTCAGGCCGGTTTTCCTGTGCTTCGGTGCGGCAGAGAACAAGACCTTCATCGGTTAATTTGGTGAGCGCAGGATAGATGGAGCCGTAGCTGGCTTCGGAGAAGAAGCTGAAAGCGCCTTCCGCCACCATCTTCTTGATGTCGTAGCCTGTGGTGTCGCCGAGGCTCAGAATGCCAAGGCACAGGGTGCGGATATCCATATACTGCCTTCACTGCCGTTTTTATATCATTGCGAGATACTAAGAAGTGGGGTTAAGCACAGCAATGTAAAGATGGCTGCCGTAATATTTGCCCCACATCAGTCGCTTGGCACCGATTTTGCTTTGATGCTGGCGAACATGTCTCTTGCGGCCCAATTGGGTTCAAAATTGCCGGGATAGCAAGGGAAAAGCGACGAAAAGGGTGCCGTGATGACCACATCGTACATGCTGAAAAAATCGAATGCTTCAAAAGTGGCAATTCTTGCCTGTGTCTCCACCATGCTTGGTGCATGTCAATCAAGCAACTTGTGGCAAGGCGAAGAAGTGCTGGTTGAAGCACGTCAAACCACGCTGGAGCGCAGTGTTGGTAACGTTTCCGAAAATCACCGGGAGCTGAAAGACCGCTTCAACGCGCTCGAGCGCCTGTATGTCGACCTCGCGCGCAACATGCGGATGCAGAACGAGCAGTTGCAAAGTATCGAGCAAAAGCTCGCCAACTTCCAGAAGGATCCGGAAGTTGATGCGAGCCTGAAGCGTGTACGCACAGAACTGCAAGCTGTGCGCAAGGACATGAAGGACATGGAAAACCGGATTTATTCGGTAGAAGTGACCGACCGTCAGGCAGCCTATACACCAGAGCCGAAGACAGATGCCGCGCCTACGGGCACAAGCCAGTCCGGGGCGGATGCATCCGCCCCGGCGTCCGAGCCAAGCACCAACGCTGCTGCAACACCGACCCCGGTCGACAACCGTGCGCCGGTTGACAACCGTACCTATTTTGGCGCGCACCTCGCGTCCTACCGTTCGAAGGATCAGGTGTCGTCGGGCTGGAACAGTCTTCTCAAGGCGTTTGGCGGGGAGCTTGGCGATCTAAAGCCGGTTATTTATACACAGAGCCAGGAAGGCATTGGCACGTTCCTGCGTCTTATTGTCGGCCCACTCGATAATGAAGAGGCTGCAGAGGAACTGTGTAACCGTATCCGTGAAACGGGTGGGGAGCAGTATTGCCGCGTGTCGGAGTACCAAGGCGAGCCTATTGGCTAAATGTCAGTAATATTGACCTTTTTTGTGCTTAAGGGGCCTTTATGGTCCCTTTTTGCAAATAATTTCAAAAAAATGTCACTAATTAGCCATTGAGGCTGCAAGCCCCCTTGACAGGGCACCACAAATCCTGTCGGATGCTGCAACCTTCGACACACTCAGGCGTGGTTAGTCAACTTGGGGAGGTGCGACTGACCTTGGCGCTTTCGAGCTGCCACTGAGATAAGAAGGCCGGGCATACCTGGGGGTTCGCTCGGATTAGGCGCGGTGCTTCGACCAATTTTCGGTTGTTCGCCGCGCCTTTCGTTTGCGTAGTCCATAGATCATCAAAAAGCGTCAGATGCTGCCCGCAATCTCTTGCGGGTAACGGCCTATTGGTCCGTCAGTCGGTTAGTACAGAATGCCGGGCAGGAAGTGCAACGCGGTCATCGCGCACGCGGCTAGCACGAAAAATCACCACCATACGGCGGAACACGATGCCAAGGCCATCTTGCATTGATGCCATGCCGATGCCGCCGATCACGATGAAAAGCATCAACGATACGATATGTGAGAATTCAAACATTTCCGCCTCCGTTCCTTTTTTGTTCTTATATGTATTTGATTGTGCCTCGTCAAGAACAAAAAAAGAACATTAAGAAAATTCGTGATCTGACACTCGCGCAATTTTGTTGTCTGCTGGGGCCGCACAGTGCTAGACAGGTGGTAAGTGAGCGGCCGAGCGCCGCGATAAAAATGATAAAAAGAGAAAAATGATGTCCGTAAACCATGAGGCCAAAGGCTCGGGTGCGGCGGTTGAAGGCACAAACGAGAACCGTCAGCACAGGAAAGAGGAAGGCGGAGGCCGACCTCGGCGCCGTAACCGGCGACGAAATCGTGGCAAGGGCCAAAAGCCTGAAGCAAAAACCGCGTCAAACGTCGCGGCACAAACCCCTAAGCATAACCGAGATAATAACGCGCCCGCGCGCCCCAAACCGGTGGACGCCCGGCCCACCAGTGACACTCAGGCACCGCGCCGCAGCGAACGGCCCATGGTCAACCGCAGCGTCTACAGCGCGATTGATCTGGGTACCAATAACTGCCGACTGTTGATTGCCCGGCCGACCAAGGGCGGCTTTCGGGTGATTGATGCCTTCTCCCGCATCGTGCGCCTTGGCGAAGGTGTGGCGAACGGCAACCGCCTCTCTGATGCTGCCATGGACCGCACGATTGAGGCACTTAAAGTATGCGCAGACAAAATTGCCCGGCGGAATGTGACCTGCATGCGTCACGTGGCGACGGAAGCGTGCCGCGTGGCGGACAATGCTGATGAATTCATTGCTCGTGTAAAACGGGAAACTGGCCTCAATCTCGATATCATTTCCGCCAAGGAAGAAGCGCGGCTCGCGGTAATGGGCTGCCAGTCGCTTATTGCGCCCGGTAACCGGCACGCGCTTGTGTTCGATATTGGTGGTGGCAGTACGGAGCTTATCTGGGTG
This sequence comes from Kordiimonas gwangyangensis DSM 19435 = JCM 12864, assembly GCF_000375545.1. Lineage (GTDB taxonomy): Bacteria > Pseudomonadota > Alphaproteobacteria > Sphingomonadales > Kordiimonadaceae > Kordiimonas > Kordiimonas gwangyangensis. The sequence continues at coordinate 414,489 of NZ_AQXF01000002.1, read as the reverse complement.
CGTGTGCATCCCGGCAACCGGTCCGAGATCAGTGGCTGGATGTCAATCCCGTGGGGTGTCGTGAACCTTTCAGAGAGTTACGGCGTTGTCGGGAAATCGGTACCGCGCGAACAATACGCGCAGATGATTGCCATCGTTGAGAAACACTTGAAGGAGTTTGAGGCGGCACACCGTGTATCGGAAGTGATACGCCGCAAGCAGACACAGTTCCTAGGTACCTCAGGCACGGTTACGACGCTTGCCAGCCTGCACCTTGAACTGCCGCGCTATGCCCGTGAGAAGGTGGATGGCGCCTGGATGAAATCGAAGGATATCCACGCGCTCTCCCGCCGCGTGGCTGAAATGACCCATGTGGAACGCGCTGCGCAGCCCTGTATCGGCCCTGAGCGCGCTGACCTTGTCGTCGCGGGCTGCGCTATTCTCGAAGCGATCCTTGGCATGTGGAACGTGCCGAGCCTCAGGGTCGCAGACCGGGGTATCCGAGAGGGTATTCTTCGGGGTATGATGCAAATGGATGCACCGACCGAGCGAGGCGCGCGTCCGCGCCGCCGTGGCGGGCAGGGCCGCAAGCCCGATGGTGCCAGACAACAGAACAAGGTAAGGGCCAATGGCTAAAGGCTGGAATACACAATCCAACACACGCAGCCGCGCACGCGGCGGCAAGGTGCGCGTCAAAACCGCGCGTGGGCGCAAGACATCGTCAACGCGTTGGCTCCAGCGGCAGCTGAATGACCCATATGTGGCGGAAGCCCGCCGCCTTGGCTATCGCAGCCGCGCGGCCTTCAAGCTGGCAGAACTTGACGACCGCTACGAGCTTATCAAAGGCTCGATGCGTATTGTTGACCTTGGCTGCGCACCCGGTGGCTGGACACAGGTGATCACTGAACGCTGCCCCAAGGGCGCGCAGGTGATCGGCATCGACCTCCAGGAAGTGGAGCCTATTCCGGGCGCCAAAATCTGGGTGATGGACTTCCTTGCTGAAGGGGCAGAAGAAGAGCTGATGGCTGCGATGGACGGCCCCGCCGACCTCGTGCTCTCGGACATGGCCAACTCGGCTACCGGGCACCGGCAGACCGATCAGATTCGTACCATGGCACTATGTGAAGCCGCACTGGACTTTGCAATCAAGGTGCTGGCGGAAGGCGGCACGTTTGCCGCGAAGGTCCTTCAAGGCGGATCGGACAATGACCTGATGGCCCGGATGAACCGCCATTTCCGCAATGTAAAACACGCGAAGCCGCCCTCAAGCAGGCAAGACAGCAAGGAATGGTTTGTGGTGGCACAGGGCTTCCGCCGTCATGCACCGTCTGACGCCGCGCTGGCGGAAGAGGCGGACGAGGCCTCCTCTTAAGCCCGCTTTCCGATTAGTTTGCGCATGCGACAAGTTTAACGTTGATTTTTGCGCCAGCTTGGGGTTATTGAACGGCGAATATCTTAACCAAGGGTTGGCCCGCGGCCTCACAAAAGTGGCTGGGTCATGCGCCTCTCAGAGCGCCCACTGATGAGCAGGAAAGCTAATGGATATTCGCCTCGGTCTTACGTTTGATGACGTTCTCCTCGTTCCCGCAGCTAGTGATGTGATGCCCGCACAGGTCGATGTGCGCACCCGCATCACCAAGTCAATTGAACTCAACATGCCGCTTCTTTCGGCCGCCATGGATACGGTGACCGAAGCTCCAATGGCGATTGCCATGGCGCAAGCTGGCGGTATGGGTGTGCTGCACCGGAACGTGACCGAGGAAGAACAGGCCGAGATGGTCCGCCAGGTCAAGAAATTCGAATCCGGCATGGTGGTGAACCCGGTGACCATGTTCCCGGACCAGACCCTCGCTGATGCGATGGAGCTGATGACCCGTCACCGGATTTCCGGCATTCCTATTGTTGAACGCGGCAACGGCGCTGGCCCCAAAAAGCTTGTGGGTATCGTTACCAACCGTGACGTGCGTTTCGCGACCCAAATGTCCCAGCCGGTATCAGAGCTGATGACCCGCGAAGTGGTGACCGTGCAGGAAGGCGTTTCGTCTGACGAAGCCAAGCGCCTGTTCCACCAGCACCGTATCGAGAAGCTCATTGTAGTCGACAACGAATACCGCTGTGTGGGCCTCATTACCGTCAAGGATATGGAAAAGGCCGTAGCGAACCCGCATGCCGCCAAGGACGCGCAGGGCCGCCTCCGTGTGGCAGCGGCCACCACGGTAGGTGAGAAGGGCTATGAGCGTGCTGGCATGCTGGTGGACGCCGAATGTGACCTCATCGTGCTTGATACCGCACACGGCCACTCCGCTCGCGTGATCGAGCAGGTTGCCAAAATCAAGAAAAGCTGGGGCCATATCCAGCTTGTTGCCGGTAACGTAGCGACAGCCGCCGCCGCTGAGGCGCTGATTGACGCAGGCGCTGACTGTATCAAGGTTGGTATCGGCCCGGGTTCCATCTGTACCACACGTGTGGTTGCAGGTGTTGGTGTACCGCAGCTTACCGCCGTCAATGACGTCGCCAATGTTGCTATCAAACACGGTATTCCAGTGATTGCGGACGGTGGCCTGCGGACCTCTGGCGATGTGGCCAAAGCCATCGCGGCGGGTGCAAGCGCATGTATGGTTGGTTCGCTGCTTGCAGGCACCGAAGAAGCGCCGGGTGAGGTGTTCCTTTATCAAGGTCGTTCCTACAAGGCGTACCGCGGCATGGGGTCCGTAGGCGCGATGGCGCGCGGCTCTGCCGACCGTTATTTCCAGGACGATGTAAAAGATACGCTCAAGCTTGTGCCGGAAGGTGTTGAAGGACAGGTGCCTTATAAAGGCCTCGCCGCAAACGTGCTGCACCAGCTCGTCGGCGGTCTGCGTGCTTCCATGGGCTATACGGGCAACCGCACCATTGAGGAGATGCGCCAGAACGCAAGTTTCGTTCGCATCACCAACTCGGGCCTCAAGGAAAGCCACGTGCATGATGTTACCATCACACGTGAATCGCCAAATTACCCGTCAAAATAAGACGTTAGAGCATGCAGCCTTCCGCGCGACTAGCCGCCGCCATTGAGCTTCTTGAAAGCATAGAAGCGGCGATCACTTCGCGCGGGATGCCGGCTGACCACCTTGTCAGCGATTATTTCCGCGCGCGACGCTATGCGGGCTCGAAGGACAAGCGCGCGATTTCCGATTATGTCTATGCTGTTCTGCGCAGCCGCGAGTGGCTGGTGTGGGGGCTTGTGCAGGCCGGTATGCCGCTGAGCGGACGGTCGCTCCTTCTCGCCCATCTTGCGCGCCAAGAGGTTGAAAGCCTTGAGCTTTTTGATGCGGGGGACAGCTTCGCACCTGATGCGTTAAGCGTGGCTGAACAAGAGGCAATTACGGCCCTGACGGCGCTTGATTGGTGTGTCGCACCAGAAGCTATCCAGCAAAATGTACCGGCTTGGGCCGCTGGCGGGTTACAAGCTCGATTTGGTGAAGAGTTCAGCGAAGGCGCCGCAGCGCTTCTTGAAAACGCGCCCCTTGATGTCCGGTTGAACGCGCTGCGCGCGCGCAGTTCAGGTATAAAGCAGTACTTGAATATAGAGCCTCAAGATATTGAAAAACATCAATATTCAAAATCTGGTTTCCGCATAAAATCTCGTATCAACCTCGGTGCTGAGAAGGCGTACCGCGACGGTATGATCGAGATTCAGGACGAGGCGGCACAGATTGCGGCGGCGCTTGTTGCAGCAAAACCGGGACATCAGGTGATTGATCTCTGTGCTGGTGGCGGGGGTAAAAGCCTTGCAATTGTAGCCGATATGGAAAACCGCGGGCAGATTTACGCATTCGATATATCGGGCAAGCGGCTTGATGATTTTCGTAGCCGCCTTAAACGCGCGGGCGTTCATAATATTCAGGTCAGTCGCATCGCAGCTGAGGGTGAAGGGCGCGCTACCGCATTGAAAGAGTTTGATAAATCGGCAGACCGTGTGCTGGTCGATGTGCCGTGTACCGGCAGCGGCACATGGCGCCGCAGCCCCGACCAGCGCTGGCGTTTTGACGAGGAAAGCCTAGCGGATTTGACCGCGCTTCAGGCCTCGCTGCTGAGTGAAGGTGCCGCCATGGTCAAGCCGGGCGGCAGGCTGATTTATATGACCTGTTCGCTGCTTCCAGCGGAAAATGAGCAAATAATTCAAGAGTTTATGGCGAAATCGCACAGTGTGTGGAAGGTGTGCGACTATAAAGCGGTGTGGCAGGAGGTTCTAGAAAGCCCTGTGCCCGGCACTTTGGCATCTGTCCCTGAATGCTTGCAACTCGCACCCCATGCCCACGGCACCGACGGTTTCTTCACCGCAATTTTTGAGCGCGTGCCACAATAAAACTGTGGGGATTTACCAATTCTTTGGGCTTTGCAGCCTATCCTCACCAAATGGTGACTTGCCGCAAATGGGGCACGCTCTAGCCTAAAAGGCGAGACAGCGGGTAAATTTGCCGCTATCGTCATGGAACGATAACAGTGATGAGGTAAGCATGCGTATTCAGTCTATCCTTGCGGTTTCCGTCCTTGTTGGCAGCCTGGCGAGCCCGGCATTCGCCCAAACGGCGGAGAAATATCGGCTGTTTTCCAATGACTTGGTGGCGAAAGCTGCCGCCGACATGAAGTCGAACGAGCCACGCGCCGCGCAAGCGCTTTATGAACGCGCGCTGGTCGCAAACCCGGCGAATGTGGATGCGCTCATTGGCCTTGGCCGTGCCCATGAGGCGCAAGGCCATGTAGGCAGCGGCCTGAAATATTACCGCAAAGCCCTTGAGATCGAACCGAATGACCGAGATGCCCTTGAGGTGCAGGCGCTGGCGTTTCTCAAGCGTAATCTGGCAGAGAAAGCCGAAGGCAACCGCGATAAACTGGCTCGTATCTGCCAAAGCGGCTGCACTGAGCTCAAGACCGTAGAGACCGCGATTGAGGAATATCGTGCGCGTCAGGCGAGTGCGGAGCTGGCAAAAGAGGGTTGATCTGGCGAACGCTAAGAAGAGCAAACATTAAATCAATGAGTTAAGGGCGCAAGTTGCGCCCTTTTTGCTGCCCTGAGCCTAAAATGAGTGTGCGGAAACTGTGCGGAAACTGTGCGGATTTTTTATCGCGTCACTCGTTTATTTTGCCTTCAAGCTATCGTGATTGTCGATCACGTGTGACCAGTCATAGTCGGCCATCGGCGCGATGATCAGATCCTCGGTTTCGATCTGCGGCAGATCACCATTCATCAGGCAGATGCCGGTCCAAGAGGTGATGCCCCCAAACTCCTCGAAGCTGACGGCAAAACTGACGGCAGGGGCATAATGCCGTTCGCGGTCCGTATCTTCCTCGCGGCCGTTGGCGTTGACAAAACCGGTCAGTGGAAAAGCGCGGTCAGGCATGCTGGCGGAAAAATAGCGTCCGGTGATCATGCCGGTCTTCGCGTCAACACGGTCGAAGCTGACGGTAGCGCCAAGGTTGGTGGTCCATTGCCCGGTCATGTTGCTGCAGTCGCGCGCGGCGGCGGGCAGGGCGATAGTGGTGCTGAGGCAGGCGGCGGCAAATGCCGTACGCATGATGGCTGACACGATAAACTCCCCTCCGGTCATGGTGCCTGCGGGTTAGTTATCCTCAGGCAGTTTGGTTTTTATTGTGAATTCATAATCTGGTACGCCAAAGCCGATATCAAGGTGCCGGGCATCCAGAAGCTCATGATAGGTGACAAGCATACCCTCATCGCCCGGTGGCATGCCATAACCTTCCGTTGCTAGTTCGCTCATGGTGGCGCACTGCACCTGTTCACCAAAGCGGTTCCGAAGCGGCAGGATAAGATATTCAGCCCGAATGCGCTTGCCGTTGGCGGCAACCAGAATATCGGCGGCATAGCCGCCACAAGGATGGGTAATGAGCGCTTCGTGAAAGGCAACAAACGCGTCGGCAGCGGGCATTTCCGCGACGTCATAGACGCTGAGGCCAGTGAGGTTGCGGCCGAACTGGCTGTCAATTGCCGTTCCGCTCATTTTGACAAAAAGTTCCTTCGGCCCGGTCATCTCATAGACCATCAGATTGGCGGTCAGGCCCCGCAGTTCCTTGAGGCCCAGTTGTTGCCGGAACGGAATTTCGCCACCATTTTGCGCACGCAGGTCACACCAGATTTCATAGAATCTGTGCAGTTTCTCCGGCATTTTTGGCCATGAATCGGGAAACTTGGGCATGGGCTCTTCAGCTATGGGTGTTGGTCTCCCACCAAATCTAGCAAGAGCAAGCTCCCATTGTATATAAAAAAGCGGAAGCGTGCTTGAGCCGCAGGTCTATTGATCCTTCCCGTTCAGGCGTGCGGTGTTGAGCAGCGCGTCCTGTGTTTCGAGATGGGAAAAATACTGATCGCGTTTATCTTTGCCGAAACCATTGCTCGCTCGCTGATAGTCAGCTGAGACTTTTTCGCGGCTTTCGCCCATTTTCTCAAGGAGGCGCGAGCGGCGCAGATAGGTGCTCCACCCCTCAGGCTGAACCTTCAGGGCGTGATCATAATCCTTCAGGGCTTCCTCATAGCGGCCAAGGGCATGATAGGCGAGGCCACGGCTGTCGAGCGCATCATACAAGTCCGGCTCAAGCGCGAGGGCGCGGTCACAGTAGACAAGCGCTCGTTCCGATGCACCCAACAGGGTGAGGTACCAGCAGCGCAGGTTATAGGCTGCGGCATCTTCCGGTTCTTTGTTAAACTCGGCATCGAAGGCTGCAATCGCAGCTGCCTGATCGCCGGTACGAGCCTGGGCACGCCACAACAGCATCTTGTTGGCAGTTGTGGGTGAAATAGCCACCGCGCGTTCATAGTCGGCAATCACCAGGCGTTCATCACCCAGATAGCGCTGCACATTACCGCGCATGCGCCAGACAAACTCCTTGTCAGGGGACATCTGGGTCAGTTTGTCATAATCCTTGAGCGCCGCGCGCAGGTCTTCCGCTGCGACATGGGCGTCAGAGAGGTCAATCAGCGCATTGGCGCTACCGAGCTCAATGGCCTTTTCAAGATCGCGTACCGCTTCAGTCGGCATGCCTTTCCTGAGGTATAGGACACCACGGTTTTGTACGTGGCTTGCGGCATTGGGCTCAAGGCGCATGGCTTGCGTATAGTCAGCGATGCCCTTGTCGTATTCATTCTGCATGTAATAGACACCGCCGCGATAGTCATAGGCTGTGGCGATGTCAGGCTGCGCCTTGATCACTTTACTGAGGTCATCAAGTGCTCCCGCATAATCTTTCTGGCCATAGTGCACGATACCGCGCCTCAGCAGCGCATTGGTATTGCCGGGCGCAAGGCTCAGTGCCTTGTCATACTGTGCGATGGCTTCCGTCATCTCCCCCTTGTGCTCATGGAGCGCGCCGAGGAAAAGAGTGGCGTCAAAGTCTTTGGCATTGAGGGCAATGGCCTTTTTCGCATCAGTAATCGCGCCGTCGTAATCTTCCTTGAGCGCCTTCACTTGAGAGCGGGTCACATAGGGCGTGGACCATTTTGGCGCAAGCTGGATGGCGGTTTCCGCGTTCTCAAGCGCTTTATCGGCCTCACCGGTCAACCGGTATAGCTCAGCCCTCAGGCTGTAAGCTTCGGCATTCTTGGGGTCGAGTGTGATGGCTTCAAAAAGGTCGGCGTTTGCCGTTTTCATCAAATTCTGCATGGCATAGGCGCGTGCGCGGGCCACATAAAGGCTGGACCAACGATCATAGTTGATCGCAATGTCGTAGCTGGACTGTGCCTTTTTCGGGTCGCTCATTGCCATGTAGAGGTCGCCGAGCAGGGAATAATATTGCGCGTTCTTGTCGTCCTTGTTGATGGCGACATTACAATCGGCCAGCGCCGCGTCGAGCCGGCCAAGTGCCTTGTTGGAGAAGCAGCGCTGAATATACGCATTGGCGTCCTTCCGGCCCATGCGCATGGCGGCGTCAAAATCGGCGATGGCGTCAAGGTGCTGGTTCATGCTGCTATAAAGCTCACCGCGCTGCTGGTGAAGGCCGGCGGTGTAGCTGGGGTTGGCATTTGCGGCCAAGGCACGGGTGCAGGCGCGAATACGGTCGTCCACCTTCGGTGGCGGGTTCAGTTGCGCAAGGTTTGCGCACAGGATGGTATCTTCCGTATAGCCAGAAAGGTCAGGTTTCGCGTTTTGAGCTGCGGCAGGCAATGCCATAAGCGCCACGGATGAAAAAACGGCGCTCGACACCACAAAACGAATACGAAAAAAGCTCATCGCACATATCTCCCCGAGTGGAACATTCGCAGCATATCGGAGAGATTTGGGAAGGCAAGCGGGCACATGAGGTAGGGGAACCCGGCACCGGAAAATTCCGGTGCCAGTGTGTCTAACTGCACTTAACGGAAGCTACCCGGCCATTCGGCGGCGAGGTAGGTGAAGACCACCCAAGCCGCCACATTCTGGCGAAGCGCGGCCGGGTCAACCTTATCGAGCGTATCATCAGCCGTGTGGTGCAGGTCAAAATAGTCGGTACCGTCCTGCATCAGGTCCATCACCGGCATGCCTTTGGCGCGCAGCTGGCCAACGTCCGGCCCGCCACCCGCCTTGCGGTCAGCGCGCACAATACCAAGCGGGCCCATCAGCGCGGCCATTTTGTCCACCACATGAACGGCATTCTCGCTCACGTTCGAGGCCAAGGCCCACACCGGGCCAGCGCCGAAGTCTGATTCCGCGCCAATCATATGGTTGGCCATGTCGCCTTTTTTCTCATGCGCCTCAGCGTACTGGCGCGCACCAATCAGGCCCAGTTCCTCAGCCGAGAACAGCACCACACGGATAGAGCGGTAGGGGCGTTCTTTCGTCAGGTCCTGAATGAGGTTGGCTGCGGCCATGGTGATGGCAACACCGGCACCATCGTCCACCGCACCCGTGCCAAGGTCCCAGCTATCAAGGTGACTGCCGAGCACCACATATTCATCCGGCTTCACGCGGCCGGTGATCTCACCCACCACGTTATACATCTCGACCGGGTCTTCCATCGTGGTCTGGATATTCAGGTGCACGCTGATGCTGTCACTATAGCCAAGCATGCGCACAAGCTGATCCGCGTCCGGGTTAGAGAGCGCAGCGGCAGCGATTTTGGGTGCATCCTCATCATAGGTCACGCCGCCGGTGTGGGGCAGGCGGTGTGTGTCTGTCCCGATGGAGCGGATGAGGATCGCCTTCGCGCCCTTGCGCGCTGCCTCGGAGGCGCCCGCGCCGCGGGCTTTCACTGCCGGGCCGTAGCCCGCGCCGGTCTTGAAGCGTTCCATACGGTTCGAGATGAAGACGATCTTGTCTTTCACCATGGCCGGGTCTGCAGCTTTGAGGTCATCAAACGTTGCGAAATGCACGATCTCGGCGGTGACACCGCCTTCAGGCGTGCCGACCGATTTGCCGAGAGCTGTGATCACAAGCGGCTGGGCGTAATTACCGACCACTTCGGCGCGCTCGAGGATGCGGGTCCATTTCGGCACCATCACCGGCTCTTTCCACACCTTGTCGAAGCCAAGGCGGGTAAATTCTTCAACGCCCCAGGCCTGGGCTTCCACTTCCTTCGGGCTCGCCGCCAGCCGCGCACCGACCTTGGTGGTCAGCGACGCTAGGAGGTCATAAGCCTCGTCGCTCTCAAGCGCCTTGTCGCGCAGCATCTTGGCGACCTCCACGGTCTCGTCCGAAAGCGGTACAAGGTCGTCGGCCAATGTGGGCGCTGCCACCAGCGCACTGAGCGCGGCTGCCGCAAACAATTGTTTTATTGTCATGAAAATACCCTCGATCTGTCCCTGATTTAGAAAGCAGCGAGAGTGGCGCGGAATGTGTGGCCGGTCAAGCCAGCCACACGATCACGAGGGCGTGAAGAGTATCGGGAATAGATGTCAAGGGCCTTAGCCTTCGATTGAGGCCTTCCACTCCTCGAGCGCCTTGAGCGCGCGGCGAGACATGGCTGGTTTGCGGTCTTTTTTGTAGACCTTGCCTTCAAGCGGCGGGAACAGGCCGAAGTTCACGTTCATCGGCTGGAAGGTTTTGGCGTCGGCGCCACCGGTGATGTGGCTGATGAGCGCACCGAAGGCGGTTGTCTCGGGCGGGGTGCTGGGCGTGAGGCCCTTGCGTTCCATGGCCGCCATGCGGCCCGCCATCAGGCCCATGGCGGCTGATTCCACATAACCCTCAACGCCGGTCACTTGCCCGGCGAAACGCAGGCGTGGGTCCGCCTTCATGCGCATGAGGCCATCAAGCACCTTGGGGCTATTGAGGAACGTGTTCCGGTGCAGGCCACCAAGGCGCGCGAACTGTGCGTCCTCAAGGCCTGGGATTTTCTTGAAGATGCGCTGCTGTTCGCCATACTTCAGCTTGGTCTGGAAGCCGACCATATTATAGAGCGTGCCGAGCTTGTTATCCTGCCGCAGTTGCACCACGGCATAGGGGCGTTCGTCCCAGTGCGGGCAGGTGAGGCCCACGGGTTTCATCGGGCCAAACCGCAGGGTTTCGGGGCCACGCTCTGCCATTACTTCAATCGGCATGCAGCCCTCGAAATAGGGCGTGTCCTTTTCCCACTGTTTGAAGTCGGTCTTCTCACCGGTGTTCAGGTCATGGATGAACTCTTCATACTGCGCTTTTGTCATCGGCAGGTTGATATAGTCGGCGCCGTCGCCCTTGTCATAGCGGCTCTGGAACCATGCGACGTTAAAGTCGATGCTTTCCTTGTAGACGATGGGTGCGATGGCGTCGAAGAAGGCGAGGCTGTCTTCACCGCAGAGCTCCAGCACTGCTTTGCTGAGCGCGGGGGAGGTCAGCGGGCCGGTGGCAATGATCACATTGTCCCACTCGGCGGGCGGCAGGCCTTCAATCTCACCACGCTCGATGGTGATCATCGGGTGGTTATTGAGGATCCCGGTCACTTCCTCCGAGAAACCGTCACGGTCGACGGCGAGTGCGGAACCCGCTGGTACCTTGTGTTTCTCGGCCGCCGTCATGATGATGGAGTTGAGCTGGCGCATTTCTTCGTGCAGCAGGCCAACGGCGTTGTTTTCAGCATCGTCCGAGCGGAAGGAGTTGGAGCATACAAGTTCGGCCAAGCCGTCCGTATGGTGGGCGTCGGTCTTCCGCACGGGGCGCATTTCATGCAGCACCACGGGCACGCCAGCCTCTGCCGCTTGCCACGCAGCTTCGGAGCCCGCAAGCCCGCCGCCGATGATATGGATTTCCTTATACGCCTTCGTCATGATGCTACACCTTCAAGAACTCTGATTTCGCGCGTTTGTTTACTGGACTTTGGGGCAATAGTTAAGCCAAAAAGGCAGGCATGACCACCGCTGCATCACTTGCAGCCAACCGTGGGGGAAAAGCGTGGCCTTGAGAGCACGCGACATTCTGGAAGCCATGAGCGAATGGCCGCACCGCGGTGTGGGGTCGGAAGAGGAGCTTGAAGCGCGGGAAACCCTGATCGCAAAGCTCTCGTCCGAGATGGATGTGGATATCCACGAGGAGGGGTTTTACGCCCCGCGCTCCTACCTGCCGTTTTTCTGGCTGATTGCAGTCACGCAAGCCGCCTGTGTGATGTTGGCGGATTTTGCCCCGCTTGTGATGATGGTGGCCGGGCTGTTTATGCTGATCGCCCATCTGCGCTTCTTTGACTGGCGCATTTCGCGGCTTATCTGGCTGACGGCCAAGTCGACCACCGCAAACCTTGTCGCGCGCAAGGGGGAGGGGCGGCGGCTTTTTATCCTGATGGCGCATCTCGATAGCGCGCCGGCGTCCTTTGCCTACCGGCCATCACAGGTGAAACACTTTGCGCTCAATATCTGGCTCGCGACCGGTATCCTCGCCTTGGGTGTGCTGGTGCCGCTGGCCGAGCTTTCGGGGCTTCGTATTCCGTTTTTCCTTGAGATGCTGTTCGGGGCTGCGATCACCGTGCAGGTAGTGATGGCAAGCATTGACCATTGGCGCTTCGGCTATACGCCCGGCGCGAATGATAACCTCACCGGCGTCGCAGCGGCATGTGAGGTGGCTTCACGCCTGTGGGCCAATATGCCGGATGATGCCGAGGTACGCCTCGTGATCACCACAGCGGAAGAGGCGGGCATGTTAGGCGCGCAGCACTACTGGGAAATGCATGAGGCAGAGCTTCATGCGCGCGAGACCCATGTGCTCAATTTCGATACCGTGGGCTTTGGTAAGCTGGCGTTTGTGACGGAGAGCGGCGGATTTACACCGGTTTATTATGATACACCGCTCGCGCACGCAGCCCATGCGCTCGGACGGCTCAACAAGCGCTTTGAGCATATCGGCCCCGCGCGTCATAAAGTTGGCGATTTTGACAGCGTATGGTTCATACGTGACGGGATATCGAGCCTCACGCTCGCCGCCTACGACGAGAACGGCATGATGCCCCATATCCACACCATGGAAGACAGCATTGAGAAAATTGACCTGAACACCGTGGAAGAAGCCGCCATCTTTGGTGAGGCCATCATTCGTATGGTGCCCAAACGGGTCACAAAATAGGGAAGGGACAGCATATGCGCGCGGAGGATATCCTCTATTTCTGGTTCACCGAGGCTGGCAAAAAAGGCTGGTGGGAGAAGAACAAGGCGTTTGACGACCTGATCCGCCGCCGTTTTGGTGCGACCTACGAGGCCGCAAGGCAGGGCGAGTTATATGACTGGCGTGCGAGGGCCGAGGGCCGTTTGGCCGAGATCATCATCCTCGACCAGTTCCCACGCAACATGTTCAGGGATAGCGCCCGTGCGTTCGAGAGCGACGCGATGGCGCTGGCATTAAGCCAGGAAGCTGTACGCCTGCGCGTTGGCGAAAGCTGGGACGCCGACCACCGGGCCTTCCTCTATATGCCGCATATGCATTCGGAAAGCCTGAAGGTGCACGAAGCTGCGCTTGAGCTGTTTGCGGGGCCCGGACTTGAAGACAATCTGGATTTCGAGAAGCGCCATATGGCGATCATCGAGCGCTTTGGCCGCTACCCGCACCGCAACAAAGCACTCGGCCGCGCGAGCACGGATGAGGAAATCGCGTTCCTCAAAGAGCCGGGCAGCAGCTTCTAGAATATTGCCTAATGCGGCTGGTTGCTGTCCAAGCCTGCTTCCACATAGATGCGGGCGCGGTAGCCAGCCCAGATTTCGGCATAGGTGCCATTTTCGTGCAGGTTTTTGAGCGCGGTATTGAACGCGTCACACACCGACTGGTCATGAAAGCGCGCCACATATTGGCTGGGTGGCATGATGGGGTGGGTTACAAGGTCCATGCGTTCGCCGGTTGCATCGAAATACCGTTTCTGGGCCAGTCGCATGATCCAGTTATCGCCCACGACTACGTCAAAGCGGCCTTTGTAGAGTAGGGAGATATGCGCCCCCTGGTCACCGCTTTCGGTATAGCGTTTGGCGCCGCGCACTGCGTTCCTGAAGTCTTCGCCCAGATAACGGGTCGCGCCCGAGAAGGAGATCACAGCGTAATTCTTGAGATCATCTAGCGAGTTGATCTGAACGCCGCGCCCTTTGACCGACAAGCCCACATTCTGATGTTCAATATACCATTCGGTGGGGCAGCCTGTTGTGGAGGCTGTCACATTCTGGGTCAGGATACCGTCGAGTTGATTGTCCTCAAACGAGGAGATCATGCGGATGCGTGGCAGCTGCACAAATTCCACATCGAAGGGCATGTCACGGAAAATTGCTGTCACGAGGTCAACTTCAATGCCCGAATCAGCGTTCTCATAGACATAGGGTGGGATAAACTCCCGCGTCGCGAGACGCAGCGTTTTGACCGATTCATTTTCGGGCTGTGCACTCGCCGCCGGGGAAAGTACCCCCCCGAGGCATAGTGCAATCATGATGGTCTTTGCGGTGTTCCGCAGCATCAATGGTACCTAACGTGTCGTCTTTTGGGGAACATCGCCCCAACTCAATCCAAGCCGCATGTTCACATGCGGGAGTAAAGAATTTGCTACCGAAAACAAATCCCGTAAACTTTTACCTTAAAAACTCGCCGCCTGCGGGGCAAGTCCACAAGCGGCGATTGTACTATTTTTGTCTGGAATTGAGGGTTGATTATGAGCCGGAGTGATCGAGCCTCATGTCGCCTGGGTAGGTCACGCGGTATTCGTGGTGGATTTCCCACGTCTCGCCGGGCTTGAGTTCCCGCTTCCAGGTGATGACACCGGCTTTGCCGTCCACGTCTTTGCTTGTGGCAGGCGTTGCGCCCTTGAGCGTTTCCACCTTTACATCCTCGTGGGCGGAGACGGGCAGGCGGTCCGTCACTTCAACGGTGGCAGCCTTGTCGCGGTTGTTGGTGACCTTGTAGATCACGCGCTCTTCTTCCACCTTGCGTTTGCCGAAGAAGCCGGTATCGCCGTCGTTGGACGGAATGGTGATGGTTTCAACCGTGATGCCGCTGTCGGCACCAAATGGCAGCTTGACATTCTCGCCCGGCACGAGGTTCGGCCAGGTGCCGCGGCCTGCATAGTAGCCATCACGGCTGAGGCGGGCGGAGATGTTTGACAGCCTTGGAAGCCCCTCCATGGTGACATCGGCGTAAACATAGGCGTTTTCGCTGTCATAGCGCGGCGTGATGCGGGTCACGATCTCAGCCGGCAGCCCCACTTCCTTCACCGGATACTGCTGCGGTGTGCCATTGGCAGGCAGCGACGCTGGCATATTCAGGGTGAAGTTCATGTCATAGGTGGTCGCCGTCTGGCTCATGACAGGCGCATTCGAGCTCTTGCGCTCCCTCGCACCATCGAATTGTGCCGCTGCTGGCGCTGGCATCGCCATTTCCATGCGGGCGCTATAGTCATCCTTGTCACGCGCACGCAGGAAGTCAGGGAACATGATGGGCGCTGCGATATTCCATGCCGGGCGCGAGGTGGAGAGGCTGAGTGCGACATCGTCCCACGCTTCTCCGGAAGATTGGCTGACTTCGGCTTTGAGTGTGATGTCTGCCTGCTTCTTCTCAGGCAAAAGGTTGGCGTCCGTCACCATGCCCCAGCGGGCAGAGCGCACGAGGTAGCTGACGTCAAACTCATACTCACCTGCCTTATCGGCCGTAACATTCACAACAGCCGCATAGGTGGCGTCGGAACGACCGCCGGATGCCATGATTTCCTGCTGCAGGCCTTTGACAACCTCATTCTGCTCCATCTGCTTCTGTTCAAGGATGAACTTTTCCGCCATCAGGTCAGCAGTCTTGTTACCAATGAAATCAAGTGCGGCTTGCCAGTCTTTCGCGGCAGGGCCACTTTCACCAAGGCCGCGCAGGTAGGTGAGGCGCATCTCGATCGCCGCGAGGGAGTTTTCCGTCGTGGAGAGTGCTTTGCGTGCTGTCATGTACCGTGCCTCAAGCGCCTTGAGCGCGGCAGAAGGTTCGGTCGGCATATAATTCGTGGTGGTGCGGATGTTGCTCACTTCAAGGCCGCCCGCGACCGCGGCGATACCGTAACCGGAATCAAGCTGGGACGTCAGGCCAGTGACCGTCACGGTGTGATTGCCCTTCGGTAAGCTCAGCTTGGCTTTGCGGTGCACGACCGCACCACCGGTTTGGTACACCGTCACAGCCTCGATCGGCGCGGCCATTGTAAAGTCATCGGCATATACGCCGCTTGATGCGAGTACGGCCAGAACTGGGAACACGGAAAGTTGCGGTTTCATAGATCACCCCATCTGATGGTCAACTTCATTCAAGCAAGCCTTTGTGTGAACGCTCACACGGCTTGGCATATCACCCTGTTTGCCAAAGCCTGCCTTAATACCAGATGAAGCATGTAATCATGTTATCTTCATGGCAGATAAGAGTTTTGTGCGGCGCGCTCAGGTAAGGGCTTTGCGCACACTCGGCATGATGCGGCGACTGACGGGCACGGTTTCACCGATGGTGAGGTCAAGGCTGCCGGCGCCTGAGGCGTCGCGCTCAAGCGCAACGATATAGGCGGTGTTGACAAGGTAGGAGCGGTGTACACGCAGGAATTTCCCCGGCAGCCGGCTCTCGAGTTCCGAAAGTGTCGCGCTATGGAGGCGGGTCGTGCGGTCCTTGAGGACAAGTTCCACATAGTCACCCGCACCGCGCGCATAGGCGATATCCGCTGTTGGCAGGATTTCCACCTTACCCGCGCTCGATAGCTGCACGTTGCTGGGGTTCTCCCGCTCCTGACTTTCGCTCAGCGCGAGCTCCAACTGGTCTGCCCGCGCTTTCTCTGCCGCGCGCATACGCCGTTCCTTAAAGAGGCTGCGCAGTTCCTGCGCGAACAGGAAAACAAGGAGCGCGGCAACGCAGTAATAGAAATAGATATCGAGGAAGCGCGTGGGCGCGAGGTAAATGAGGCCGGTGAAAAAGAAGAGAACAAGCGTGTAGGGCACGGCTCCGCGCCGCCTGCGGGCAAGGCCATAGCCGGAGATCAATGCGGCGAGCATGGACGGCAGCAAAAGCGCAAGGCTTGTTTTGGTGTCAAAGCCCTCGGCAGGCAGCACTAGGCCCAAGTAGGCGAGGCAGGCAAAAAGCGCGATGGTGAAACGGCGTTTGCGCACAAAGCGCGCTAGCACATGTAGGAACAGGCAAGCGCCGGTGCCGGTCGCGAACCCGAGGATCAACATCAGGCGGATGTCGTGGAAGGGATATTCATAGGCAAACAGGCCGCGTGAAACCTCTGATACCAGCTGGCCGGCGGCGAAAAACGCCGTGAGCGGCACGAGGAAACGTTGGCCACCGCCCATGCGCAGCGCAGAAACACCGAAGTACATTGCGCCCAGCAGCAAAACGCCTAGTGGCAGCAGTGAGGGCAGGTACCCGCGCAGAATATTGTCGGTTGGGCTCTGGTAACGGGCGACGGCAATCAGGTGTACCGGGGCCAAAAGCGGGATGATGCTGTGGTGGCCTGACATCTCGATAATCACATCGTTTTTGCCAGCCTTGAGCGCATTGGGCGGGAGCGCAAAGGCAGTGTCCATCTTGCCGGGCACTTCATGGTCCCGGGTTCTCGCGGGCAGGCCGTTGCTGCCCAGCTTGCTGCCGTTCAGCCACAATGTGCTGGACGCCTTGGCAGAGAGGAAAAAGCCAAGTGGTTGCTGGCTCTCCGCCATTACACGCGGTGCTATCAGGGTCGCCACCACCCAGATATGCCGCTTATAGGGCGAGATGAACTGCCCTTCGGCACGAATGCATGCCGAGCTTTTGAAATCAGGGATAACGCCGGCGCGGGTAGTACTGTCACAGACATAGACTTCCCGTACCTCGACTTGGGCATAAAGGCTGTCCTGCGCCCTCGCGTGGGGCGCGGCGAGCAGCAGCAACAGGAGCAATATGGGCATGGCGTTTTTCATGGTGCATCACTCTATCACCGCTTACTGGAAAGCAATACCGCTTACCGGCCCTGCATGACCGTTCACAGATAAAGCCGTGAAATAATGGCGATTTTCTCCACATTGGACGTAGTTGTTTTGTCTTGGAGGAAAAAATGAAAAAACTGGTCACGACAGCAATCCTGGCAGCCTGTATGGCGATGCCCGCGTTCGCGCAACCTTCCGAGGAGGCCTTTGTCTTTGAAGAAAAGGGCGGCGAGAAAGTTGATGCCTTCCGCGGTCGCATCATGGTACCGGAGAACAGGGCTAACCCGAAAAGTCGGATGATCCCGGTAACTTATGTACGTTTTGCCGCAACAGGTGAGCAAAAGGGACCGCCGATCATCTATCTTGCTGGCGGGCCGGGCGGCTCTGGCATTGGCACCGCCAAATACCGCCGCTTTGATATGTTCATGGCGCTGCGGGCTTATGGCGATGTGATTGCGCTCGACCAGCGCGGTACGGGTGCATCCAATATCCTGCCGGAATGTGTGTCGTCGAAAGTGGTACCACCCACGGAAGCAATCAGTGATGCAGCCTATATCGCTCTGAACCGGGCGGCGTTCGAAGAATGCCTTGCCTTCTGGAAGAGCGAGGGTGTGGATGTGGCAGGCTACAACACCGTCGAGAATGCCCGCGATATCGATGCGCTGCGTCAGGCACTTGGAGCCGAGAAGGTGGTGCTGTGGGGCACGTCCTACGGTAGCCACCTTGCCTTCGCGGCGATGAAGGAGATGGGCGACCATATTGACCGCGTGGTGGTCTCAAGCGCCGAGGGGCTTGACCAGACCATCAAGCTACCCGCGCTGACTGACAGCTATTTTGGTCGCTTGCAGAAGGCCGTGGATAGCCAGCCTGCCGCCAAGGCAGCCTATGGTGACATCAAGGCACTGATCGGCCGCGTGCATGGGAAACTTGAGGCAGAGCCGTTGCTGCTGCATCCACGCATGAAAGACGGGACAGTGAAGGACTATCTGTTCCAGAAGCGCGATATGCAGCTGCTCGCGAGCTATTTCATCTCGGACCCATGGGCGGTGCAGCGGCTGCTGTCGCTCTATCTTGCCATGGATTATGACATGACCGCGCCCTTTGAAGCGCTGATCGCAGACTGGTTTGTGCCGGGTGAGCCGATCAAGATGGATGCCATGTCAACCTTGATGGATGTAGCGTCTGGTATGAGCGACAAACGCCGCGCGCTGGTGAAGGCGCAAGCGCGGGACGCGCTCCTTGGTGACTGGCTCAATTTCACCTACCACTACGATGGCCTCGCGCCAGAGCTGGACCTTGGTGACGCCTTCAGGGTAGGGCCGGTGAGCAATATCCCGACGCTGCTGCTGACCGGCACGCTTGATGGCCGTACCTATGTGGAAGGTCAGGCTGAGGCAACTGCAGGTCTGTCGAACTTGACGCAGGTGACGGTGGTGAACGCGGGACACAACCTGTTCATGTCATCACCTGAGGTGCAGGAAGCGATCAATGCCTTCATGGAGGGCAAACCACAGCCGCGGGACGAGATTGTGCTGGAACTGCAGGACCTGGCGCCAAAGCAATAGCCTGCGGCCAAAGCTAAAAGAGAAAGGGCGCGGTCATGATTGCCGCGCCCTCTAACCTGTTATTCTGCCGCCTGTCGCTTGAGGACCGGCGCAAGATACTGGCCGGTATAGCTTCTCGGCTCCTTGGCCACGTCTTCGGGGGTACCGACAGCCACAATCTCACCACCACCGTCACCGCCCTCGGGGCCGAGGTCGAGGATCCAGTCCGCGGTTTTAATAACCTCTAGGTTATGTTCGATCACAACCACCGTATTCCCTTGATCTACAAGGGCTTGCAGCACTTCCATCAGTTTTCTGACATCCTCGAAATGCAGGCCTGTGGTCGGTTCATCAAGGATATAGAGTGTCTTGCCGGTGGAGCGTTTTGACAGTTCTTTCGCCAGCTTCACGCGCTGGGCCTCACCACCCGAGAGCGTGGTTGCTTGCTGTCCCACGCGGATGTATCCAAGGCCAACCTGGTCCAGCATTTCAAGTTTGTTGCGAATGGCGGGCACGGCTTTGAAAAATTCAACGCCGTCTTCAACCGTCATGTCAAGAACATCGGATATCGATTTGTCTTTAAAGCGAATTTCCAGTGTTTCGCGATTATAGCGTTTGCCTTTGCACTGGTCGCACTGCACATAAACGTCCGGCAGGAAGTGCATCTCGATCTTGATCATGCCGTCGCCCTTGCAGGCCTCGCAGCGGCCACCCTTCACGTTGAAGGAGAAACGGCCAGCCTTGTAGCCGCGTGCCTGTGCTTCCGGCAGGCCTGCAAACCAGTCGCGGATCGGGCCGAAGGCACCGGTGTAGGTCGCGGGGTTTGAGCGCGGCGTGCGGCCAATGGGGCTCTGGTCGATATCGACGATCTTGTCCAGATGCTGCAGGCCTTCCACATCCTCATGTGCACCCGGCGTGACCCGGCTGCCGTTCAGATGCTTGGCCACGGCCTTATAAAGCGTCTCGATGGTGAAGGTGGATTTACCCGAGCCCGAAACCCCTGTGATGCAGGTGAGGGTGCCGAGAGGAATGGAACCCGAAACATTCTTGAGGTTATTCGCACTAGCTCCCTTCACGGTCAGGAACTTGTTCTTGTGGCCGGGCCTGCGCTCCGCCGGGATTGGTACCGCGCGTTTGCCGGTCAGATACTGGCCGGTCAGGCTTTTTTCGCATGCCATGACGGTTTCTGGCGTGCCTTCGGAAACAATCGTGCCGCCGTGTTCGCCCGCGCCTGGGCCCATGTCGATCACATAGTCGGCAGTGCGGATGGCATCTTCGTCATGCTCCACCACCAGCACCGTATTGCCGATATCGCGCAGGTTCTTGAGGGTCTCGAGCAGGCGATCGTTGTCACGCTGGTGCAGGCCGATAGACGGTTCGTCCAGAACATAAAGCACGCCGGTGAGGCCGGAGCCAATCTGGCTTGCCAAGCGAATGCGCTGACTTTCACCGCCAGAAAGTGTTCCAGATGAACGGCTTAGCGTAAGATAGTTAAGTCCTACATTAACAAGAAAGCCAAGCCGTTCCTGAATTTCCTTCAGGACTTTTTCTGCAATCTGCTGCTGCTTTTCCGTCAAATGTTTCGGCAGTTCAGTGAACCAGTCATAGGCACCAAGGACGGAGAGGTCCGTGATCATACCAATGTCATGGTCCGCGATCTTGACTGCAAGTGCTTCAGGCTTCAGGCGTTTGCCGTTACAGGCGGTACAGGTGGTAGACGCTTGGTATTTCGATAGTTCCTCGCGCATCCAGTTGCTGTCAGTCTCGCGCCAGCGGCGTTCGATATTGTTGAGCACGCCCTCAAAGGGTTTGTTCACCTCGAACCGGCGCTTGCCGTCTGCATAGACAATGGTGACCGACTTTTTGCCAGTGCCATAGAGGAAGGCTTTTTGTGCATCCTCGGGGATATCCTTCCATTTGGTGTCGATAGAGACCCCATAATGTTTGGCGACCGCATCGAGCGCCTGGAAATAGAAGGGCGACGGGTTGTTGGCCTTGTTCGCCCACGGTGCGAGCGCGCCGTCACGGATGGTCTTGTTCACATCCGGTACCGCGAGGTCGGGGTCGAAATAGAGCTTGTTGCCAAGGCCGTCGCAGGTGGGGCAGGCGCCAAAGGGGTTGTTGAAGGAGAAGAGGCGCGGCTCGATCTCCTCAATGGTGAAGCCAGACACGGGGCAGGCGAATTTGGCCGACATCAGGTGGCGTTTGCCTTCTTCGCCTTCTTTCACCGCTTCTTCAGCGACCAGAAGGCCGTCAGCGAGTTCCAGCGCGGTCTCCACGCTATCGGCAAGGCGTTGCTCCAGCCCTTCCTTCAAGACAAGGCGGTCCACCACCACGTCGATATCGTGTTTGAACTTCTTGTCGAGCGTGGGCGCTTCCTCAATCAGGTAAAACTCGCCATTGACCTTCACGCGCTGGAAACCGCGTTTCTGCAGCTCGGCCAGTTCCTTTTTATACTCACCCTTCCGGCCGCGCACGATCGGCGCCATGATGTAAAGCCGCACACCGTCGCCAAGCGCCATGATGCGGTCGACCATCTGGCTTACGGTCTGGCTTTCAATCGGCAGGCCGGTCGCGGGCGAATAGGGGATACCCACACGCGCCCACAGAAGGCGCATATAGTCATAAATCTCGGTCACGGTGCCCACGGTCGAGCGCGGGTTCTTGGATGTTGTCTTCTGCTCGATGGAGATCGCGGGGGAAAGGCCCTCGATATGGTCGACGTCCGGCTTTTGCATCAGCTCAAGGAACTGGCGCGCGTAGGCCGACAGGCTCTCCACATAGCGCCGCTGCCCTTCGGCATAGATGGTATCAAACGCCAGCGAGGATTTGCCGGAGCCCGATAGCCCGGTGATCACGACAAGCTTGTCGCGCGGGATGTCCACATTGACGGATTTAAGGTTGTGTTCCCGGGCACCGCGAACGGAAATCTCTGTGAGCATGACTATCTCTCAAAACGCTGGTCGTGAAAAAAATGCACTCGCTTATACGCCATGAAGTGACGGCTGGGTCACTCTGTGTCAAGCCGCTTGACAATAATATGATGGCGCGAACAAAAAAAGAACATAAACGATCATGCTGTCAGAAACTGTCAGGAGACAATGTGCTTTGCGCCGAGGTCGGCATCTGCTGCGCACGAGGCGTGGGAAGATTCGGGTTTGACATTTGTACGCCGTGTGAACAAATTAAGAACAAAATAGCGAGGAGGTATTGAATGAGCACGATTAAAGCCGGTAGCTGCCTGTGTGGGCATGTGCGTTACGAGATTGATATGGCAGGAAGCCGGACCGGCAATTGCCACTGCCGGGACTGCCAGAAAAACGGTGGTGGCCCGTTCATGACCTTCACCACACCGAAACCGGGCAAGTTCAAATGGATTGTGGAGCCTGAGGGCAGGGCACAGGCGAGTGATTTTGCCATGCGCCGCTTCTGCACGCACTGCGGCACCCCCATGACATGGGAACACCTTAGCAAGGATGACATGGCCGTCAGCACCGGCACGCTTGATGACCCGAGCGGGGTCGAGATTATTTATGAAATCTATACCAAGAGCCGGTGGCCGGTGATACCGCCCATGCCGGGTGTGGACCAGTTCCGGGAAAGCAACGGGTGGGAGTAGGACGCTAAGGCGTACCGGCT
Organism: Kordiimonas gwangyangensis DSM 19435 = JCM 12864; assembly: GCF_000375545.1. Lineage (GTDB taxonomy): Bacteria > Pseudomonadota > Alphaproteobacteria > Sphingomonadales > Kordiimonadaceae > Kordiimonas > Kordiimonas gwangyangensis. The sequence continues at coordinate 392,010 of NZ_AQXF01000002.1, read as the reverse complement.
TCTTCCCACGCGCTGGTGTCGATGCCCATTTGTTTCATGCGTTCGTGCCAGCGGCGGCGCGCCAGTTTCTGCATGTCGGTTTCAGTATCCATCTCATCGGTGATCTCAAGCCCGAACAGGGTCTCGACCACATCCTCAAGCGTGATGAGGCCCTGAGTGGAGCCGTATTCATCCACCACCAGCAGCGCATGGCTGCGGGTGCGTATGAGCGCATCATAGGCGTGGGACGCACTGACGGTATCCGGAATGGCGTGCAAATTACGCCTGAATTCCCGCAGCGTGCGGGAAAACTCGTCCCGGGCCTGTGCCACAATCAGGTCTTGCTTAAGCACATAGCCGGTGACTTCATCGTTCTCGCCATCATAGAGTGGAATGCGGGAGAAAGGGTTGCCGGAATGTTCAGCAAAAAATTCCTCCACGGTTTTCTCCGCCGGCTGCATGAACACCACGGCACGCGGGGACATCACATCGCGTACCTGAAAGCGGTGCAGCCGCATGAGGTTGCGCACGATCTTGAGTTCTTTTTCGTCGAGCAAGCCTTCTTCCGCGCCAATTTGCGCCATGGCGGTCATCTCGTCGCGGCTGAAGGTGAAGGCATGTACATCCTTGGGTGAGATAAGGCGGGTGAGCTTCTCAGATAGCCACACAAGCGGCGAGAGCGCTCGCATGACCCACAGGAGGGCAACAGCGACCGTGGGCGCCAAGGCTTGCCAGAAGGTGGCGCCCAAGGTTTTAGGGATGATTTCCGACAGCACGAGGATGAGCAGCGTCAGCACAGCCGAAATGACGGCGATATACTGACTGCCGAAGACTTCCGCCGCCTGCGCGCCCACACCTGCGGCACCCACCGTGTGGGCAATCGTGTTGAGGATAAGAATGGCGGCGAGCGGCCGGTCCAGATTTTCGCGGAGCTGCCTGAGAGCCCTTGCACCTTTCGCCCGCTTTTTCTCAAGCGTGGTGACATACGCAGGCCGCACGGAGAGGATAACAGCCTCCGCGACCGAACAGAGAAAGGAAACGCAAATAGCGAGGAGGAGGTAGAAGATGAGGAGCAGCATAGGCCTTCGCGTGCTTGTTGTTGACAGGCAGGTGCCCAGTCTACCGGGCTTCGGGCCTTCTGTCACTTAAAGCCGGATTAAAGGTCGCTCAGTCATCAATTCGGGTGTGACTGCGATCAGCGGCGCTCATAAAGGCCGTCAAACCATGGCTGCCAGGCCTGCTTTTCCGCGTCATATTGCTCAAAAAACTGGCGTACGGTTCCGTCTTCATTTGGGGTCCAGGTGCCGCGGAACGGTGCGCTTTGCTTACTGGAATAATACCAAATGGTCCCCTCAAGCACCATGGCGCCGTCCTTTAGGCCACCCTCAATATCAAGCGAATAAGCTCCGGCCGAAAGCCAGACCTGCCGCCATCTCTCCGTGAGGGGGTTATAATAATTGACACTCATGCCAGTGCTGCCGCCTTGGCCTTTCCACTCCTCCAGAAGCGCGCATTGGCCTTCAATGGGTTTGATGGAGTTGTCGCCGGCATATTTGCCGTTGGTGCGAGAGGAGACTTTCCAGTCGCCAATCCAGAAGTCGAAAGCATGGAAGGCGTCATCAGTGATGCACGGTGAGGGCGGTGGTGTTTGCTGTGCGCTGGCGGCTGCAGCCAAAAGAATGGCGCTCATGGTGGCGGAAAGGCATTGTTTAAGCATATCTGATCCCCTGTCGTATCACCCCCGTCAGGAACGCGCGAGAACATCCGCATTTGAGAGAACATAGCAAAGATTATGACGGGGGAGAAAGCTGTTGCGCTCAAATGGACAACAAGCGCGGTAAAGCGCACGAAACCGCCGCTTGCCTTTAACTTTGATGTTTGATAAAATGAGAACAAATATAGAACATTATATCAATTTAGAAACTTGTCGCAATCGCGGCAGCTTTAGGTTTGAAGCGGGCGCAGGCTTGGTCTATGGTCGCGAACTTGAAGGTGCTTCGAGTATGGTTTTGAGCACGATAAGACAGAGAATAAGGGGGCTTTGATGGCCGGTAGCGTAAACAAGGTGATTCTGGTGGGCAATCTGGGGCGTGACCCTGAGGTGCGGACCATGAATGATGGCTCGCCAGTGGTGAACCTTTCGATTGCGACGAGCGAGACTTGGCGTGACCGCCAGTCCGGTGAGCGCAAGGAGCGCACGGAATGGCACCGCGTGGTGATTTTCAACGAGAACCTCGCCAAGGTCGCGCAACAGTACCTGAAAAAAGGCTCCACGGTTTATATCGAGGGGCAGCTTCAGACCCGTAAATGGACCGATCAGCAGGGCGCTGAGAAATACACGACCGAGGTCGTGCTGCAGCGCTTCCGCGGTGAACTCACCATGCTTGGTGGTCGCGGTGACAGCTCGGGCGGTGGTTTTGGTGACAATGACCAGTCCGGCTATGGTGACGACTATGGCGGGAGCCAGGGCGGTGGCTTTGGCGGCGGCCAAGGTGGTCGCGGCGGCAACCAGGGCGGTAACCAAGGTGGTGGTTTCGGCGGTGGTCGTTCAGACCTCGACGACGAAATCCCGTTCTAAGCCATATTGGCCCGCAAGAATCAGAAAACCCGGTACCCTATGTGGTGCCGGGTTTTTTATTGGCGCATGTTGTGAGTTCAGCTGACGCTGCGTGTGATGCAGAAGCCAGAAAAGATGATGTTGGCACCTACGAGACGGCACTGGGTGGGATGTTCACCGTTCCGGGGCGTCAAATACCAGTGCCGGGGCTCCTTTACTTCAGGCAAGCTGACGGCGGACAGTAAGTCGGTGACCAGATGATCGCCCATGACGGTGTTGAGAGCGTCCGGATGCTCCATCAACTGGCGGATTGTTGGCGGATAGCCGGCGGCGGCCAATTCGGCGAAAGGCTCACCGGTCAGTTCGTCGTCTTCCCGTATGTCGCGCACAAAATCCGCGTATGTGCGGTCCATCAGAAACGCAAAATTGTCCACTGAGATTGTCAGCTCGAAGTTTTTGAGCAGATAACCATCACTGACCTGATGAATGCTCATGGTAGGGACACAAAAGGTGCAGCGCTCTATGGGGACACCATCTGCTGTGATCCGGATATCCAGATTGTCGTCGGTCGCGCCCCCATCAACTGTCCACATCACGCGCGCTCCAGCAACCAGTTGAGCGCTTCTGTCTCACTATCAAACACTTGGGCCACCGCATTGTCCGCGCGGTCAACATCGCGGGCATATTCTTCGGCGTATGCGCGGTTGATGTCATGGCCCGGCGGCACAACAAGCGCATAGCGGAAGCGGGGCTTGTCAGCGATGGATGCGCGTAGGATGCGCGCAAGAACAGTTGGGTCCTTGTCCTCAAATTCAAACTCGAGATCCGGCTTGAAAACAGCAAGGCGGCGGAACACGCTATCCCACTTCAGCTCCAGCCAGCTTTTTTGCAGCGCCCGAAAGACATCCTCATAGGTTACGTGTCCCTCCAAGGTGTCGCGAATGCCCCACTCAAGCCTCTCCACTGTAATGGTCATAAGCAGCCTTGATTTGTGAATTACAGCAGCACGATAGGACAACAATATGCCAACAATAGGGGCGTTCTTGCAACGTTCAAGGGAACCTTGCGGGCCTTATGCACACTGCAGGTTGGCAAGAATGGCTTATGGCTGCCATTTTTCTGGCACTTGTATGCGTTACACTTCTTCCCATGTTTGAAATATATGAAGAACAAAACGAAGGAAAACGCATGAGGATTGGTCTTGCTCTCGGGGGTGGTGCAGGTCTTGGCTGGGCGCATATCGGCGTCGTTCGTGTGCTCGAAGAAGCCGGCATTGACCCTGACATCATCACCGGTACCAGCATTGGCTCCATCGTTGGAGCGTGTGTTGCCGCCGATATCCTTGATGAGCTTGAGGAGATCGCGCGCGAAGTCAAAATCCGCGATATGCTGGCGATGAGCGAGTTCGGCTTCAAGCAGGGCAGCCTTATTGGTGCCCGCAAGATCGAGAAGCGCCTGCGTGAACACTTCGGCTATATGAGCATTGAGGAGATGCCCAAGCCTTTTGCGGCTGTCGCCGCAGACCTCGTCAGCGGTGAACGGGTGGTTTTCGATCAGGGTGACGTGACAACGGCGCTTCTGGCATCCTCTGCAGTGCCGGGTGTGCTGCCGCCGGTCGCAACGGGGCGTATGCTGCTGGCAGATGGTGGACTGGTGGACCCCATACCCGTCACGGCGGCGCGGGACCTCGGCGCCGATGTGATTATTGCGGTCGACCTTCAGGGCGATTATGCACAGCGTGCGGTCAAACGCGGGTTTGAGCCTGACAACGACAGGGCAGGGAAGGCACCCATGCGCACCGCGCGGCTCGGTATTGCGCTCCTTCTGCGCTCGCTCAGCCGGGTGCGGCTTGAAGCGGACCTACCCGACCATGTGATTGCCCCCGCGATCGGGCATATTGATGTGATGGATTTCCGTAAGGCGAATGAGCTGATCGCGCTTGGTCGCCAGGCGACTGAGGCTGCTCTCCCCAGTATTCTTGAGGACCTTGAGGCTCGCGGCTATGCGGTAGCGGCGTCTTAATTCACTGATAAATATAGCTATTTCAGAAGGCCGCCTATGGGGCGGCCTTTTTTTGTTGCGGGCACGCTTGACAGTTTTGGATCAGTGTATATATACAGTTTACATACAGTGTATACACAGTGATTGAAGCTTCATGAATTTTGTACTTTCGCAAACCGACCGACGGCCGATGTATGTCCAGATCATGGACCACATTCGGCAGAAGATCGATGTGGGGGACTGGCAGGCGGGTGACCAACTGCCGTCCATCCGGGAATTGGCGGTTGCCGCCAAGATCAGCGTGATCACCGTCAAACGCGCCTATCTCGAACTGGAGCGCGAAGGCGTGATTGAGGTGCAGCACGGCAAGGGTTCCTTCGTGGCAGACGGCGCACAAAACCGCGGCTTAGAGGTCGAGGTTTCACCGATCCGCGCGCTTGAAGGGCACCTTGATCAGGCCGTGTTGAGCGCGCGGCAGCTGGACCTCACGGAAGCTACTTTCCTTTTTGAAGCCAGACGCGCGTGGATGCGCAAAAAAGAAGAGACCGAGGCATGACAGCAGCAATAATGAGAGATGTGAGGAAGGTGTATCCGCACTTTACCTTGGACGGCATCAACCTTGACCTGCCCGCAGGACAGATTATGGGCCTGATCGGCCCGAACGGGGCGGGGAAATCCACAACCATCCGTATCCTGATGGGGCTTGTGCACCAGGACGCAGGTGAGGTGCAGGTGTTTGGCCATGCCATGCCAGCGGGTGAGGTAAAAACCAAGGCCGATATCGGCTATGTATCTGAAGACATGCGACTTTATGGTGGCCAGACGCTCAAATGGCATATGGGTTTTATTGCATCGATTTTCCCGAGTTGGGACCAGAGCTATGCCGATGACCTGTTGCGCCGGTTTGATTTGACCGCCGACCAGAAAATCAAGGGCATGTCCCATGGTCAGCGGGTAAAGGCGTCGCTTCTGCTGGTGCTTGCACGCATGCCGCGCCTCCTGATCCTTGATGAGCCCACGACGGGGCTTGACCCTGTTGCGCGGCAAGAGGTGTTGGCGGCACTGATGGACGTGCTGGCGGACGAGGAGCGCACGATCCTGTTCTCAAGTCATAACACACAGGACGTGGAACAACTTTCGGACAGCATCACCTTTATCGACCGTGGCAAGGTGATTGCATCTGACGATAAGGAAAGCTTCCTCGACAGCTGGCGGCGTATCCGGTTTGAGGTGCCTAATGGTGCGAACCTGCCGACCGTTCCGGGGCAGGAGACGGTACAAACTAGCGGTCATATCTCGGTAGTGACAACAAGCAACTTCAGTGACGCCAGCGCAAAAGCCTATGAGGCATCAGGCGCGCGCATCATGGCTGTTGAACATATGACGCTTGAGGAAATTTTCCTCTCCAATGTGTCGGCAAGCCGCGGGAGGGCGCTGCAATGAACAGCTTCATGATCAAAAAACTCATCGCCAAGGACTGGTATTTCAACCGCTACATCATGCTGGCCTATTTTGTGGGTGGGCTGATTGCCCTTGGCGTCATGTTCTCGGGCGGGACGACTACGTTTACCATCGGCTCAATCCTGTTGGTGACGGCGATCATCTCGCTTGGCTGCCATCTGGTGATGGGGACTGTGGTGCAGGAACGCACAAACCAGACCTTGGCCTTTATCATGAGCCTGCCGGTGTCGGTGCGCGACTATACAGCGGCAAAACTGTTTGCGAATATCACGGTTTTCCTTGTGCCTTGGGTGCTTCTGTCGGCGTTTCTGCTTTCAATTATGAGCACGTCACAGATCGGCTCCGGCGGTGCGGTGCCGATCTTCACGCTTATGCTGTTCTGGATGGTGATCACCTACCTGATCATGCTCGGTACCGCGCTCGTGTCCGAATCTGAGGGCTGGACCATTGTTGCGATGGCAGTGTGCAACACCGCATTCACCCTCGTTTTCATGGGCCTTAATGCCATCGAGGGCATTGGCGGTGAGCTTCTGAAGCAGCCTGAGGTGATCTGGACCGGAGCATCGCTGTCCGTGTTGGCAGTCGAGGTTGCGGCAATCGCGCTGATCCTCAGTCTGACATTCTATTTCCAGAGCCGGAAAACCGACTTCCTGTAGCTAGCTGTGGCGGCAAGAAAAAGCCCGGGAGCAGATGTTGCTCTCGGGCTTTTTTGTTTTAGCGGTTGATTTCGCGGCTGATCACGATGCGCTGGATGTCGGATGTGCCCTCATAAATCTGGCACACGCGCACATCGCGGTAGATTTTCTCAACCGGATATTCCGAGAGGTAGCCATAACCACCCAGTGTCTGGATTGCGGCGGAGCAAATCTCTTCCGCAGTTTCAGACGCATAGAGCTTGGCCATGCAGGCTTCCTTGAGGCAAGGTTCGCCTGCATCTTTCATCGCGGCGGCGTTCAGCACCATCAGCTCAGCGGCCTTGAGTTTGGTTGCCATGTCCGCAAGGCGGAAACCAACAGCCTGGTGTTCAATGATCGATTTGCCAAAGGCTTCACGTTCCTGCGCGTAGGCGAGGGCGTATTCATAAGCCGCGCGGGCCATGCCCACACTTTGCGCGGCGATGCCGATACGGCCAGTCTCGAGGTTCGAGAGCGCAACCTTGTAGCCCGCGCCTTCCGCGCCCAGCAGGCAGTCGGTCGGCACTTCCATGTCGACAAAGGCGATCTGGCAGGTGTCAGACGATTTCTGGCCCAGCTTGTGCTCAAGCCCCGCAACCGTATACCCCTTGGTATCGGTCGGCACGAGGAAGGCGGAGATGCCGCGCTTGCCAGCGGATGGATCGGTCACCGCAAACACAATCGCCGCGCCGCCAATCTTGCCGGAGGTGATGAACTGCTTGGTGCCATTGAGGACCCAACCCGCATTGGTGCGCTCAGCCTTCGTTTTGAGCATGGACGCGTCAGAGCCAGCTTGCGGTTCGGTGAGGCAGAAAGCGCCAATCATCTCACCACGGGCGAGAGGCTTCAGGAACTTCTCTTTCTGCGCATCGGTACCGTTTGCAAGCACGGCGGCGCATACCGGCGCGTTGTTCACGCTCATGAGCGTGGAGAGGCCACCGTCACCTGCCGCGATTTCCATGAGGGCGAGCGCGTAGGAGACATAGTCTGTCTCGGCGCCGTCCCATTCCTCGGGCACAGTCATGCCCATAAGGCCAAGCTGGCCCATTTCGCGCAGGAAATCAGCCGGGATTTCACCGGCTTTTTCCCAATCCGCCGCATTCGGGACGATACGGTCCTGCGCGAAAGAGCGGGCCATGTCCCGCACCATGCGCTGCTCTTCGGTGAGGATCATCGCGCTTGACCTTACGCGAGCTCGATAGCGACGGCAGTGGCTTCACCGCCACCGATGCAGAGGCTGGCGACGCCGCGCTTCAGGCCACGTTTGCGGAGGGCGTTGATAAGCGTCACACAGATACGCGCGCCGGATGCGCCAATCGGGTGACCAAGCGCACAGGCACCACCGTTTACGTTCACTTTGTCGTGGTCGAGGCCAAGCTCGTGAATGGCAGCCATGGCAACAACAGCGAAGGCTTCGTTCACTTCAAAAAGGTCAACGTCACGCACGCTCCAGCCGGCTTTATCAAGCACGTTCTGGATCGCGTTAACCGGCGCCGTGGTGAACCACTCCGGCGCTTGCGCGTGGTCTGCGTGGGCTTTCAGGATGGCAAGTGGCTTCAGGCCGCGTTTTTCAGCTTCAGACTTGCTCATCATCACAACAGCAGCAGCGCCGTCGGAGATGGAGCTGGCGTTCGCTGCCGTCACCGTACCGTCTTTCTTGAACGCCGGGCGCAGGCCCGGGATTTTGTCGAGGCGGGCTTTCGGCGGTTGTTCGTCGGTCTTGATCTCAACGTCACCGGCACGGGTTTTGATCGTCACAGGCACAACTTCACCATCGAAAGAACCATCCTCGATCGCGCGCTGCGCACGCTTGAGGCTCTCGATTGCGTAGGCGTCCTGGGAATCACGGGTGAACTGGTAATGTTCGGCGCAAAGCTCGGCAAACACGCCCATCGGCTCGCCCTTATAGGCGTCCGTCAGGCCATCAAGCGCCATATGGTCAAGCATCGTAGCGTTGCCGTATTTCACGCCGGTGCGGCCCGTGGGCAGAAGATGCGGCGCGAGGGACATGCTTTCCATGCCGCCAGCCACAACAACCTTGCGGGAGCCTGCAACAAGGCTGTCGTGCGCCTGCATCATCGCCTGCATGCCGGAGCCGCACATTTTGTTCACGGTCACTGCACCGGTGCCTTGCGGTACACCCGCCTTGAGGCTTGCCTGACGGGCAGGGGCTTGGCCTTGGCCGGCGGGCAGAACGCAGCCCATCACAGTCTCGTTCACCGCATCGGCTTCAAGGCCGGCGCTTTCGAGCGCGCCGCGGATGGCAATGGCACCAAGCTCGGACGCGGGTACCGTAGACAGGTCACCGAGAAGGCCACCCATGGGCGTGCGGGCCATACCTACGATGACGATTGGATCCTGAGACATTGGGGGCTCTCCTTCTTTTGTGCTGAGCTTATGCGTGCGCCGTCAGCCTGAATTTTGATTGCCGACACTGTGCCAAAAAAAGATTATTTCGCAAGTGCAAAATAAATTGCCGGAATTGACTGTGCACTGCACCCTGTTTATAGGGGTCCGGCAGCTTATATATGAAGCGACAGGAGAGCAGACAATGACGCGGATCGGTTTTTATGCCTTTGCAGGCCTGGTACTTGGGGCGATCATCGGCAACTGGCTGCCATTCATCGCCAGCATTGAAGCGATTGCCGGCGGCATCATTGGTGCCATCCTGGGTGTCGTGGTCGACCAGATTGCAAAACGCAAAAGCAGCTAAAGCGCTTTATTCCGCCGGTTGCGTGACAACCGGCGTTTCTGCAGCCTCATTACCCTGAGACTTTACAGCACTTTGACGTGCGAGCCATTCGGCGCGGATCATATCGCTTGTCTTGCGGCTGCCGTCAGGCGTCCAGCCGGGTGGCGCGAGGAGGAACAGCGCCTTGTGTTTCCATGACTTGGCATGCCACATGTCCTTGAATATGCCGACCCATTCGTGGGTTGCCACCCGCAGCGGGTTGAAGGTGCCAAGGTCGCGCACGAGGCCGTAGCGGCATGGCTCATTCCGGTCCTCTGGAATGTAGGTGCCAAACATCTTGTCCCATATGATGAAGACACCGGCGTAATTGGCATCGAGATATTTGGGATTGTTGGCGTGGTGCACCCGGTGGTGGCTGGGTGTATTCATCACGGCCTCGAACCAGCGCGGCATGCGGTCAATAGCTTCAGTGTGAATCCAGAACTGGTAAATAAGGTTGAGGCCCGCGACAAAAAACACGATGGCAGGCTCAATGCCCATGAGGAAAAGTGGCACCTTGAACAGGAAACCCGGTGTGAACTGCCCGGTCCATGTCTGCCTGAGCGCTGTTGTCAGGTTGTAGTGCTGGCTGGAGTGGTGGATCACATGGGCCGCCCACATCCAGCGCATACGGTGGCCAAACCGGTGGATCCAGTAGTAGGCAAAGTCATCCAGCACGAAGGCAAGTGCGAAAACCCAAAGCCCGGCACCAAGGTCAAACACGCGGAAATTATCCCAGATCCAGTAACTCAACACGAAGAAGAGGCCTGCTGTCAGCGTGCCTGAAACTGTGCTGCCAAGCCCCATGATGAGCGAGGTGAAGGCATCTTTGCCCTCAAACTTCGCGCGGCCGGTTTTCCAGCCGTAGATCATCTCCACCAGCACGAAGAAGACGAACGCCGGGACGGCAAGCTCTGTCGGTTTGGCAAGCTCAAGCGGCATGGGATACGTCCTTCTCGGTCGGGGACTTTATGGCCACGCTATTCACAAGGTCACGCGCGGCGGTCAGTTTGTCTTTGTCAGCGAAGGGCAGGGTGACATTTGGTTGGGTAAAGTCGTCGAGCCGGATAATAAGCTTGCCATCTTTCGCATCGGCGCGCTTGATATCGCTCGCACGCAGGATGCGGCACACCACGCGGTCGCCCAGTTGCACGGTAAGGCCAATGCTCTCCGCCGGGGCATCCAGTTTTGCGAGCGCGGCGTTGCCGCCGTCGGCAATCAGGATTTCCGCGATAACGGCGTCAGCCTCAAAGCGTACAATGTTGTTGCGCACGCGAGTGTCATCGAGCGGATTTTTCACCGGAAACATACGTGCCGCAATGAATGCCGTGACCATAATAGCCGCAAGCGAGCCAAAAACCTGTATGGGGTCCATGATCCTTACCTTCCCTTATGCTCTATACATGCGCGTATTTACTGGACCGTCAAGTCTTGAATGTAAGCAGGCTCTTTGCCGACTTCATATTGTCACGGTTCATGCCTAGCGTTATAGCTTTCAGGTGACATAAGAGGGGATAGTTGGTGCGATTTTATACGATCATTGGTGCGCTTATGCTGGCGCTTTCGGGAGGAACGGTCATGGCTGATAATATGGCACTGAAGGAAGACGGGCCGATTGTGATCGCGCACCGTGGTGGCAGCGGCTACCGGCCCGAGCATACCCTGATGTCCTATAAGGTTGGCCTCGCGCAGGGTGCCGACTATATCGAGCCTGATCTTGTGATGAGCAAAGACGGCCATCTGGTCGCACGTCACGACGTTTATCTTTCCCACACCACAGATATTGCCGACCATCCCGAATTCGCGGACCGCAAGCGCACGCTTGAGGGACATGAGGACTGGTATGTGTTTGACTTCACGCTTGCTGAACTCAAAACACTTAAAGCCATTCAGCCGCGCCCGGGCCGTGGCCAGACCTTCGACGGGCTCGAAAGCATCGTGACCTTCGATGAGATCATCGCCTTCATGAAGGAAGCCAAAGCCAATGGCGAAGACGCCGGGCTTTATGTGGAGATGAAGCGGCCAGAGCTGTTCATTGAGCTGGGTCTCGACCCCACGGATGAACTGCTCGCGAAATTCGATGAGATTATCAGCGCAGGCATTCCCTTCTATTTCCAGTGTTTCAACGCGGACTATATCGCCGGTTTTCAAGGTAAGACAGACGCCGCGCTCATCTGGTTGATCGAAGGTGTCGAGAAGGGTGGCCAGTTTGAACTGGAAGTGCCGCTCGCCATGTATGCGGACAAAGTAGACGGCATCGGCATCAACAAGGCGCTCCTCGTTGACAAAAACATGCAGCCATCAGGCATCGTGGCGGACGCGCACAAGCTTGGGCTTAAGGTTCATATCTGGACGGTTCGCAACGATGAAGTGCCGCATGGTATTCGTTCGGTTGACGAAGAGCTCAAATTCCTGTTTGCTCAGGGCATTGACGGCGTGTTCGCGGATTTTCCCGATACCGCGATTTTAGCGCGCAACAGTTTCCGGCTTATGACAGCCGGGCCAGGTGAAGTGGACTGACACGATGCTGGATTTTATCAAAGGCTTTCTTACCGCTATCGCAGCTGCGGCTGTGATCAGGCTTGGCGGTGAGATGCTATTCAAGTCTGTAGGGCTCTAGACAACAAAAGAGGCGCCTAAGCGCCTCGGTGTCTTTTTGATTTTGGTGAAATTATTCGCCTTCCGGCAGGTCCTTGCCGAAGGGGAAGGGGCGTTCGTCTGTCGCAAAGCTGAAATAGGCTGCCACATCGCCCACGTAGCGTCCGATCGCCAGAATGCCGCGGCGTATAACCTCGTTCGGTTCACCACTAACGAGGAAAATCAGGAACTGGATGACGGTAAGGCCAGCGCCAAACAGCAGTGCAATCCAGCTGGCGAAAATATAGAAGAGCGTGAAGGCCGCGCGTGTGCCAACAGACGCCCAGTCCTTCGAGACAAATTCGGCTTTCAGATTGTCGGCTGAGTAGCGATCGTCATCTGATTGCGTATTCTCGGAATAGGTATCTTCATAGTCGGAATGTTCGGTATATGCGCCGCTCACGCTATCGTCCGCAGCAACCGTATCCTCAAGAATATCACCATGTTGCGGGGCCGATGCGGCAGCAGCGGCCGTTGCTTCCGGTGTATCTTCTGTGGGCGCAACAGGTGCTGCAGGCTTTTTGGGCGTAGCTTTGCGCACCGGTGTTTTTTTCGCTGCGGCTGTTTTTGAGGCTGCGCTGGCGCCGGTTTTCTTTGGCGCAGCTTTTTTGGCCGTCGTCGCAGTCTTCTTGGCAGCAGGCTTTTTCGCCGCCGCCGGCTTTGCCGCGGTTTTCTTTGGTGCAGCCTTACGGGCAGCCGGCTTCTTGGTAGCCGGAGCCGCTTTATCTGTGGTGGCTTTGTTGTCGTCCTCGCTCATCATTCACCCCTGTGCGTTTCATGCAACTATATCGCTTTGGTATAGCAGATGATGTGGGGCATTGCCGGGCAAACTTCAAGCTGCCCGGTAAAAATCTGCAAGGAAGCAGGGAGATATCAGGTGCGCCAGGGCAGGTTGCCTTTGACGATCTCGGTTGCATCCTTGCCGGCCACAGGTTTCGAGAAATAGAAACCCTGACCGTAGCCGAAATCGAGGTCGCGAAGCATGTTGATATGCTCAAGGTCCTCAAGGCCTTCAGCCACCACTTCGTGGCCAAGGTTGCTCGCAAGCATGCCGATCATCTGCAGGATTTTGTAAGGTGCGTTACCGCGCTCGAGCTGGTTGATGAAGCTGCGGTCAATCTTGATCACGTCAATCGGGAACTGGTGCAAGTAGTTCAGTGACGAATAACCGGTACCGAAGTCATCCAGCGCCACCTTCACACCAAGTTTGCGAATGCGATTGAGCGATTCGGAAATACGCATCGGGTTTGCCATGATCGCACTTTCCGTCAGTTCGATACGCAGGAACCGGCCATCAATGCCGCTTTCCTCGAGTGCCTTTTCAACCACAGCTGCCACATTGTCGCGGGCAAACTGGATGCCGGATACGTTCACGTTCACGGGTACCGCATGGTCTGCGCTGTTCTCGTCAACCCAGGCTTTGATCTGATGGCACGCTGCTTTGAGTGCCCAGCGACCAAGGGCGACGATCACACCGGTTTCCTCGGCAAGCGGGATAAACTCGGCCGGTGATACAAAGCCGCGTTCGCGGTGTATCCAACGGGTCAGGCCCTCAAAACCATGCAACTGGGACGTTTTAAGGTCGATGATCGGCTGGTAATAAAGCTCAAGCTCGTTGCGCTCGACGGCGCGCCGTAGCTCGGTTTCAAGGTGGAACTGCGACCGGGCGCGCTGGTGCGAATCCCGGTGATAAATCTCGGTCCGCGATTTACCGGCGCCCTTGGCGCGGTGCATGGCAAAGTCTGCGTCGCGGATCAGGTCTTCGGGGTGCGTCGCGCTTGAGAGCGTTGTGGCCACGCCGATGGAGACAGAGGTGAATACCTCGTTGCCGTCCAGATCATAGGGTTGCTGCATCGCTTCATGCACGCGGCGGGAGATCATCTCCACTTCTTCCACGTCCTTGAAACGCGACACGAGGATTGCGAACTCGTCGCCAGAGAGACGCGCCAGCGTGTCGGAGCTGCGGATACAGCGTCTGAGTGTCGAAGCCATTGAGATCAGGAAGCGGTCACCGGCCGAATGGCCGAAGCTTTCGTTGATCTGTTGGAAACGGTCGATGTTGATAATGAGGACGGCACAGCCGGTCTGGTTGCCTTCGCGCTGACAGTCCGCCACGGCTTCTTCAAGCTTGTTGCGGAACAATACGCGGTTTGGCTGGCCTGTAAGTGCGTCATGGAAGGCATGGTGCAACAGGTTGCGTTCCGCGAGCTTCTCAGCTGTCTGGTCCTCGATGGTGCAAATCACCTGATAGACATTGCCTTCATGGTCCAGGAGCGGCATCAAGTGGGAGGACAGGAAGCGTTCAATGACGCCTGCACGAATGCTCCATTCAAAATTGCTATCGCGCGCGGTACGGAAAACCTCAAGGACCTGGCCTGCAAGCACATGGTTGTCGGCGGAATTCCAGATGGTGTCGAGCGGGCAGGGCAGTACGGTCGATTCGGTGAGGGAAAATACCTCGCGGGCGAATCCATTTACAAACAGGGCTTCGATGACATTGGCGCTGGTGACACTACACACGAGCACACCAACAGGTAGACGCTCAACAACAGCAGAAGTGTTGACAATCCGGGCAGTTCGAGCAGCCCCTTCGGCGGTATCGTCAATCGGCGATACCTTGTGTCTTTGCGTGTCCGCCACTCTCGGCTCCACCCTAAATGATCTAATTCAATATGATGTGACCCCCAGCCACACCGGGAAGTTCACCACTGCAACGTAAAAATTTAGTAAAGGATAATCATTTGAACGAGAAAAAAACAATAGATTCAAAGGCGCTATTTTTTTCTGTCCCGATTTGACACAAAAAAAGGGGGAAGGCAGGACCTTCCCCTAGATGACCACCCACTGGGACGGGTTAGTGGGTGGGTAAATTCTGTAAATCTTTACAGGCGCTTAGCTGCAGCCACTGGTGCCACCACAGGTGTCGCACTTGAGGCACGTGCCGTTGCGTACAAGCGTGAAGTTTCCGCACTCGCCGCAAGCATCACCCTCGTAACCCTTCATGCGCGCCGCCATACGGGCGTCGGCTGTTGCGTCAGTACCGCCGTTTGCCATGGCTGAACCCATGGAAACGGCTGTGGTGCTGCCGTGTGTGCCGGTCGCCATGGCAACAGTCTCCAGCTCCTTGTCGTCACGCTGGGTTTTGCTCTTGAGCACAACAAGGTTGCTGCCGCGTACGTAACCGGAGGACGCAAATTTCTGAACGCGTTCCAGCGCTTCCGTGACTTCGTCATCCAGTTGCGGCAGGCTGTCGCCCGCGTCACCGCGGCCCGTGGTGTCAGGCGCGAAGTCTGCTGGTGTGGCATGCGCAAGGTCATCACGGCCAAGATAGGAGATCGCAAGCTCGCGGAAGATATAATCGAGAAGCGACGTGGCCATCTTGATGGTCTCGTTGCCTTCCACGCGGCCGAAGGGCTCGAACCGGGTGAAGGTGAAGGCGTCGACAAATTCCTCAAGCGGCACGCCGTACTGCAGCCCGATCGAGATCGCGATGGCGAAGTTGTTCATCAGGCTGCGGAAAGCGGCGCCTTCCTTGTGCATATCAATGAAGATTTCGCCGACGCTGCCGTCGTCGTATTCGCCAGTGCGCAGGTAAACCTTGTGCCCACCAACGATTGCCTTCTGCGTATAGCCTTTGCGGCGTTCGGGCAGGCGTTTGCGGCTTGCGGCGGTACGCTCGATCTCGACGATACGCTCAACGATGCGTTCCGCCACCACTTCGGTGCGCTCCGCCATGGTTTTATCTTCGAGGTCGTCCTCAAGGTCCGCGTCATCGAGAAGTGCCGCGTTAAGCGGCTGGCTGAGTTTCGAGCCGTCCCGGTAAAGCGCATTGGCCTTGAGCGCGAGCGACCAGCTGAGCTCATAGGCTTCCATGCAGTCCTCAACCGATGCCGAGTTCGGCATATTGATGGTCTTGGAGATCGCGCCCGAGATAAACGGCTGGGCAGCTGCCATCATGCGGATATGGCTTTCCCATGACAGGAAGCGTTTGCCAATCTTGCCGCATGCGTTCGCGCAGTCGAACACGGCATAGTGTTCATTGGCGAGGTGCGGCGCACCTTCAAGCGTCATCGAGCCGGAGCAGAAGAGGTTGGCTTTGCCGATCTCTTCTTTCGTGAAGCCAATGGCAGCCAGAAGGTCGAAGTTATAGTCGTTGAGGTCATCGGCATTGATGCCCAGTTTGTCGGTGCAGAAGTCTGTGCCGAGGGTCCACTGGTTGAACACAAACTTGATGTCGAAGGCGTTTTTAAGCTGCTCCTCAACAAGATTGAGCTCCCGGCCGGTGAAACCTTTAGCACGCAGGGTGTCATGGTTGATGGCCGGCGCACCTTTGAGCGTGCCGTGACCAACTGCGTAGCGGGAGATATCCTCAATCTGGGCCTTGCTGTAACCCAGCACCTCAAGCGCTTGTGGTACAATGCGGTTGATGATCTTGAAATAGCCGCCACCGGCCAGTTTCTTGAACTTCACCAGTGCAAAGTCAGGCTCAATGCCAGTGGTGTCGCAGTCCATCACAAGGCCGATGGTGCCTGTGGGCGCAATCACGGACGTTTGGGCGTTACGGAAACCATGTTCCTGGCCAATTTCAAGCGCGCGGTCCCAGGCTTCAGCAGCAGCGACTGCAATGGCTTTGTCCGGGCAGCCGCCGATATCAAGCGGCACAGGGTTGGTGTTCAGTTTCTCGTAACCGTCATCCTGGCCGTAAGCGGCGCGGCGATGGTTGCGGATAACGCGCAGCATATGGTCTGCGTTTTTCTGGTAACCAGGGAACGCACCAAGCTCGGACGCCATTTCAGCGGATGTTGCATAGCTTTCGCCGGTCATCAGGGCTGTGATGGCACCGCAGAGCGCACGGCCAGCGTCACTGTCGTAGCCAAGGCCAAGGCTCATCAAAAGGCCGCCAATGTTGGCGTAGCCTAGACCAAGGGTGCGGAATTCATAAGAAAGCTTGGCAATTTCCTTGGACGGGAACTGTGCCATCAGTACGGAAATCTCGAGCACCATGGTCCAGAGGCGGACTGCGTGCTTGAATTCCTTGACCTTGAAGCTCCCGTCCGGCGCGCGGAAGGTCATCAGGTTCAGGGAAGCAAGGTTACATGCCGTATCGTCAAGGAACATATATTCCGAGCACGGGTTCGACGCGCGGATGTCACCGCTCGCGGGGCAGGTGTGCCAGTCGTTGATCGTGGTGTGGAACTGGATGCCAGGGTCCGCGCAGGCCCATGCGGCGTGGCCCACGTCGCGCCACAGGTCGGCGGCGGCGATGCTTTTGGTGACCGAACCGTCTTTGCGGCTCGTGAGGTGCCAGTCACCACCGGTCTTGATCGCGCGCATGAAATCGTCGCTCACGCGGATCGAGTTGTTGGAGTTCTGGCCGGATACGGTCAGGTAAGCGTCGGAATCCCAATCTGTGTTATAGGTCTTGAACTCGATGGAGGTGTAACCCTGTTTCGCGAACTGGATGACACGCTGCACATAGTTCTCAGGGATCATCACCTTGCGGGCGGCGATAATCTCTTTCTTGAGTTCCTTGTTTTCCTTCGGTTCAAACGCCGCGTCACCCATGGTGGCTTTGCCGTCATGGCACGCCTTGATGATGCGGTTCAGGTGAATTTCATTTAACTTTGAGCCTGAGACAAGTGCTGCAACTTTTTGTTCTTCAACAACTTTCCAGTTTATGAACTCTTCAATATCCGGGTGGTCGATATCCACCACAACCATTTTGGCCGCGCGGCGCGTTGTACCGCCAGATTTGATGGCGCCTGCTGCCCGGTCACCGATTTTGAGGAAGCTCATCAGGCCGGAGGACTTGCCGCCACCGGAGAGCGCTTCGCCGTTGCCGCGGATGTTCGAGAAGTTCGAACCCGTGCCGGAACCATATTTGAAGAGGCGCGCTTCACGGGTCCAGAGATCCATGATGCCGCCTTCGTTCACCAGATCATCGGCGACGCTTTGAATGAAGCATGCGTGCGGCTGGGGGTGCTCATAGGCGCTTTTGGATTTGACCAGTTTGCCGGTCTCAAAGTCCACATAGTGGTGGCCTTGAGCCGGGCCGTCGATGCCGTATGCCCAGAAGAGGCCGGTGTTGAACCATTGCGGGCTGTTGGGCGCGGCCATCTGGCTTGCCAGCATGAAACGCATCTCGTCATAGAAGGCGCGGGCGTGCTCCTCTGCTTCAAAGTATCCACCTTTCCAGCCCCAGTAGGTCCAGGTACCGGCAAGACGGTCAAAAACCTGCTTTGCACTGGTTTCAGAGGCGTAGCGTTCGCCCTCAGGCAGCTTCGCAAGCGCTTTGTCATCAGGCTTTTTGCGCCACAGCCAGCTTGGCACGTCGTTTTCTTCAACGGCAACCAGCGCTTGCGGTACACCCGCCTTACGGAAGTATTTCTGGGCAATGATGTCCGTTGCGACTTGGCTCCAGCTCGTCGGCACTTCCACGTTATCCATACGGAAAACAGTGGTGCCGTCCGGATTACGAATCTCGCTGACAGCGGTTCGCCAGTCCATGCCTGCATATGGGCATGAGACATCTTTGGTGAATTGGCGTTCGATACGCATGCGTTTCCCCCGATAATTCGGTATGCGGAAGTCTCGCTTCCGCTTATTTCAGCCATCAGTTAAGGCGGCACGCGCACAATGGAAAAGACCGGTCGCTCGCCGGTTATAAGCCCTTTTTCATCTACCTGTGCCGCTGTCACCCGCCCACAATATCTTGTGGGTCTGCCCTTGTTGGCCACAAGTTTAGGGGCGAAAACAGTCTCGCGACAAGCCTATTTTTCCATATATTGTGATTGACAGTCGCCGGGATACTAGACGAGGGCTTCCGACTCATTGCTCATCCTCATCTCTGGCTTTTTGCCTTAATCTGTCCATAAAGCGTGCTTAAAAATATGGCCTTGGTCATGGACGGATTTTCATGCTGTCGACTCATTGGGCAAGGCGGGTAAGCGCTCAGGCACGGCACTAATTGTCGCGACAGGCCGCTTGCTGCTTTTCCTTGCCGCACAAACGTGCTAAACGAGCCGAAATTGACCGAGTAAGTATGGAAATTCGCTATGGCTGGTTTGATCTCTAAACTCTTTTCCTCGCCCATCTTTACGTGGTGGAACAGTGCTACTTTCGGCACGCTTCTGTTCACGCGCCGCAAGGGTGTGAAGGTCGGTGAAGACGAACAAGGTAACGTCTATTATCAGGAAAAGAACGGTCGCAAGCGCTGGGTGATCTACAAGAACGGCCCGGTTGAAGCATCGCGTGTTCCGGCAGACTGGCACGGCTGGCTGCACTATACGCTCAAAGATGCCCCGACTGAGGCACCGCTTGTGAAAAAAGTGTGGGAAAAAGACCACCAGCCGAACAAAACCGGCTCGGCTGAAGCCTATTTCCCCAAAGGTGCGCTTGGTGCTGTGGCTGAGCGTGCTGCAACGGCATCCGATTATGAGGCCTGGCGCCCATAAGCCCCTGCGGCATAGCGGCATCAGGCGGATAACGATTACGGAAGATATTTATGTCGAGTAATTTGGTTGAAAGTCTGATTGGCGCCTTGGTGCTGATCATAGCGGGCTGGTTTCTCGTTTTTGCTTATGAGCGTACGGACGGCGCTGTCTCAGGGGGCTATACCCTGACAGCGCGGTTCGAGCGCATTGACGGCCTTGGTGTTGGCGCAGATGTGCGCCTTTCCGGCATCAAGGTCGGCGCCATTGTAGGCAGCGAGCTCGACCCCAAGACATATCAGGCTATTGTGCGTTTCTCGGTTGCTGAAAACGTTCAGCTTCCTATGGATACGGCAGCGGCGATTACGTCTGAGGGCCTGCTGGGTGGTACCTACCTGAGCCTGCGCCCTGGCGGTTCGCTTGAAAACCTTGCGCCGGGTGACGAAATCCAGGAAACGCAGGACGCAGTTGACCTCATCGGCCTTATCGGCAAATTCATGTATGGTGACTCGAGTGCTGAAAAAGAAGAATAGACTTATCGGTCTTACGCTTCTTGGCGCTGTGCTTGCGGCACCCGCGGTAGCTGCACAAAGTACGCTCGAGGGTGACGCGAATGCGTCCGACAATACAAACCACAACATCGTGGTCCTGCGCGCGCTTGATAAAATCACTGCGCGCATCACAGAGATTGAGCTGCCGGTAGGCGAAGAAACGCAGTTTGGTACTTTGGCGCTCAGCGCCAAATACTGCCGTACGCGCCCGCCAATCGAACCGCCGGAAACCTTCGCTTACCTTGAGATCGACGACATCAAGCGCCATGGCACGCGGGAGCGTGTGTTTGAGGGCTGGATGGTAGCGTCAAGCCCCGGACTCAATGCACTTGAACACCCGGTCTATGACGTCTGGGTCATCAACTGCAAAATGTCAGAGCCTGACAGCGACGCCGGCAACCGCTGAAAATCCGCTTTATGAACGAGTAGGGCTTCACGCAACCGTGCGTGATAGTCAGCGCGCGGGATTTCCCGCGTGCCGAACTGCTTCAAGTGGCTTGTGATAAACTGTGTATCCAGAAGTTCAAAATGGCCATGGCGTAGCCGCGCCACAAGGTGGACGAGGGCGACCTTGCTCGCGTCTGTGACTGTGTGAAACATGCTTTCGCCAAAGAAGGCACCGCCAAGGGATACCCCGTATAGCCCACCCACCAGCTTATCCTGCTGCCAGCATTCTACCGAATGGGCGAATCCGCGCTCAAAAAGGTCGGTATAAAGCTCTTCGATACGTTCGCTGATCCAGGTGCTCTCGCGGCCACGCGCGGGCTTGGAACAGGCGCGTACAACGTCACGGAACGCGGTGTCCGTGCGTACCTCAAATACGTCCTGTCGGACGGTTTTGGCGAGCGAGCGGGGGATGTGAAAGCCATCAAGCGGAATGATACCGCGGTTTTCCGGGTCGACCCAGAAAAGCTCATCATCCTGACGGCCATCGGCCATAGGGAAAACACCGGCCGAATAGGCCTGAAGGAGAAGGTTGGGGGTTATACTTTCGTGTGGCATAACCCCCAGCCTACATTATTCGCCCTTGCGTTTCTCAAGGAATTTTTCGAGCCAGTGAATATCATAGGCCCCAGCGCGGAATTCTGCGTCGTCCATCAGCGCCTGGTGGAGCGGAATGGTGGTCACGACACCGTCGATGACATATTCCTCCAGGGACCTGCGCAGACGCAGCAGGCAGCCTTCGCGGGTGTAGCCCGACACAATCAGCTTCGCGACCATGCTGTCGTAGTATGGCGGGATCTTGTAGCCAGCATATACAGCACTGTCGCAGCGCACGTTCAGGCCGCCCGGTACGTGATACTGGGTCACGTTACCCGGGCTTGGCATGAAAGTGAACGGATGCTCGGCATTGATACGGCATTCGATGGCGTGGCCAAAGAAACGCACCATGTCCTGCGAGTAAGAGAGCTTCTCGCCGGACGCGACCCTGATCTGCTCCCTCACGATATCGATACCGGTGATCATCTCGGTCACCGGGTGTTCCACCTGAAGACGGGTGTTCATTTCAATGAAATAGAACTCACCGTCCTCATAGAGAAACTCGATCGTGCCAGCACCGCAGTAACCGAAGTCAGCCATCGCTTTTGAGACAATGCCGCCCATACGCGAACGGGTTTCGCTGTCGATCACGGGTGAGGGTGCTTCCTCAAGCACCTTCTGGTGCCGGCGCTGCAGGCTGCAGTCACGCTCACCAAGGTGGATACAGTTGCCGTGGTTGTCGCCAATGATCTGGAATTCGATATGGCGCGGCTTCTGGAGGAATTTCTCGATATAGACCGCGTCGTCACCGAAGGCTGCCTTGGCTTCGGTGCGGCATGTCTGCAGCTTGCGGGAGAGCTCATCCGCGCTCCGCACAATCTGCATGCCACGGCCCCCACCACCAGCGGACGCCTTGATGATCACAGGATAGCCTATTTCCTCGCACACACGCTTGGCTTCATCATCTTCGGTGATACCGCCAGCAGAACCCGGAACAACTGGAATGCCCAGTTTCTTCACGGTTTCCTTGGCGGTGATCTTGTCACCCATCATCCGGATATGTTCGGGCGAGGGGCCAATGAAGGTGATTCCGTGGTCGCCCACGATCTCGGCAAAGCGGGCGTTTTCCGACAGGAAACCGTACCCCGGGTGAATGGCATCAGCCCCTGTGATCTCGGCCGCAGAAATGATGGCCGGGATGTTCAGGTAGCTCTGGCCCGAGGATGGCGGGCCGATGCAAACGCTTTCGTCCGCAAGACGCACATGCATGGCATCGCTGTCGGCGGTCGAATGAACCGCAACCGTCTTGATGCCCATCTCATGACAGGCACGGTGAATGCGGAGCGCGATTTCACCACGGTTTGCGATAAGAACTTTCTTAAACATTCGGGGCTACCTCTATTCGACGATGCAGAGGATTTCACCAAATTCGACCGGCTGCGCGTCGGAGAAGAAGATCTCTTTCACTTTACCGGACTTCGGAGCGGCGATCTGGTTCATGACCTTCATCGCTTCGATGATCAGAAGCGTATCGCCTTCCTTCACCGTGTCTCCCACTTTGATGAACGCGTCAGCGCCCGGGCTTGGTGCAGTATATACCGTGCCTACCATCGGTGCAGTTACTGCGCCCGGGTGGTCTGCAGGGTTCGCTGCTGCCGGTGCCGCAGGTGCAGCAGCAGGTGCCGCAACCGCTGCGGGTGCTGCCACTGGCATGGCAGCCGCAGGGGCGGTGTAATTGACAGCCGCAGGCACTTCACGTGCAACGCGGATACGGAAATCCTCTTCCTCTACCTCGATCTCGGAGAGGGTGGATTTGTCGAGAAGCTCAGCAAGCTCGCGGATAAGTTCTTTATAATCTTTGATCTTAGACATGTAATTAAGGCCCTTAACCCCTCTAACGTTATTTGACGCGCAGCATACTCGCAATCGCGTCAATCGCAAGCACATAACCCGACGCGCCAAATCCGCAAATCACGCCCTTCGCCACATCGGAGATATAGGAATGATGACGGAATTCCTCCCGCGCAAACACATTCGAGAGATGTACTTCAATAACGGGTGTCTTGATGGCGGCGATCGCGTCCCGGATGGCAATGGATGTGTGCGTATAGGCCCCGGCATTGAGAATAATACCGCAGGCGCCGTCGCCACCTTCCTGAATCCAGTCAACAAGCGTGCCCTCATGGTTTGACTGACGAAAATCGGTATCATAGCCCAGCGTCTTGGCATGGTCTTTCGCCATGCTGCCGATCTCGGGCAGGGTGAGTGTGCCGTAAGTTTCAGGCTCCCGGCTGCCGAGCATGTTGAGATTGGGTCCGTTCAGGACCATGATCGTGTTCGGCATGTTTGCACTCATAAAATCGGATCCAATGTTTCGACAGATCGCTTGATGCCCCCTGTATAATGCCATATGCATGGCATGCAAAGCCGCAAGAGCAAGTTTCTTCGCGGAAAATCCAGTTATCTGTGCGCGACCTGCGCGAGAGGGTTTGAGTATCGTGATCAGTATTACCGTGAATGGCGACCAGAAACGGGCTCCGGAAGGGGCAAGCCTTGCCGCGTACCTCGAGGAAATCGGCATCAATCCGGCCAAAGTGGCTGTTGAGCGCAACCGCGAGATTGTGCCGAAATCGACCTATGGTGATGTGACACTTGAGAACGGCGACCAACTGGAAATTGTTCATTTTATTGGCGGAGGGGACACAAACGTGACCGAGACCAAAGACACCTGGAAACTGGCAGGCAAGGAATATTCGTCCCGCTTGATCGTGGGCACAGGCAAATACAAGGATTTCGAGGAAACCGCAAAGGCTGTTGAAGCTTCGGGTGCCGAAATCGTGACCGTTGCCGTGCGCCGGGTGAACGTGTCTGACCCCAACCAGCCCATGCTTGTTGATTATCTCGACCCCAAGAAAATCACCTATCTGCCGAATACGGCAGGTTGCTTTGATGCCGACAGCGCGGTTCGCACCCTGCGCCTCGCACGCGAGGCTGGCGGCTGGGACCTTGTGAAGCTAGAGGTGCTTGGCGACCAGAAAACGCTTTACCCGAATATGCTTGAAACCTTCACAGCAGCCGAGGCGCTGATCAAGGACGGTTTCAAGGTCATGGTTTACTGTTCGGACGACCCGATTGCGGCCAAGCGTCTTGAAGATATGGGCTGTGTGGCGATCATGCCGCTCGGTGCGCCCATCGGCTCGGGCCTTGGTATCCAGAACCCGGTGCAGATCAGACTGATGATCGAGCAGGCCAAAGTGCCGGTGTTGGTGGATGCGGGTGTGGGCACGGCCTCTGACGCGGCTGTTGCCATGGAGCTCGGCTGCGACGGTGTGTTGATGAACACCGCGATTGCGGAGGCAAAAAAGCCGGTGCTGATGGCGCACGCGATGAAGCTTGCTGTTGAAAGCGGCCGGGCCGCCTATCTGGCAGGGCGCATGCCGAAGAAACGCTACGCTGATCCAAGTTCACCGCTATCGGGCCTTATATAGGGCTCGCGCCGTAGACCAAGAAAAAGGCCGCTTAATGCGGCCTTTTTTGTCTAGCTGTTCTTCTCCGCGCGGGCGCGTTCAATTGCTTCCCTCAGGCGGTCATAGCCTTCGGCACCCAGCACGACGTCCTTGCCGATAATGTAGCCTGGCGTGCCTGAGAAGCCGATATCCTGGCCAATCGCCAGCGTGTTGGTGATGCGCTTTTCAATCAGCTTATCGCCCATATCGGCTTTCAGTTGCGCGACATCCAGCCCCACCTTGCCAGCAATCTGATAGATGCTGTCTTCGGTCACTTGTGAACCGGAAGTCATCATAGCTGTATGGAATTCCGCAAAGCGGCCCTGCTTGTGGGCTGCAAGTGCCGCCTTGGCCGAGAGCATGGACAACGGCTTTGCGTCGTTGCCATCAAGGATAGGGAACTGTTTCGGCATCAGGCGAATGTTGCCGTCTTCCTTCACCAGCTTCATCACAGCGGGGAAGTGACGACGGCAAAAGCCACAGCGGTAGTCGAAAAACTCAACGATGGTGACGTCCCCATTGGGGTTGCCAAGCACTGGCGCTTCGCTATCCGTTTCAAGATAGTCACGATAGAGTTCGATCGAGGGTAACATCTGCGCAAGGGTCTGGCGGCGCTGCAGTTCGCGGATCGCCTCCATGATCACCTCGGGGTTCTCAATCAGGTATTCCTTCACAACGCCTTCGATTTTCGCGCGCTCAGTTGCTGTCACGCTATCGTCGGCTGCCATCAGGGCAGGGGCGAAGGCAGCAGCCATACCGGCTGCCAGTAAGAAGTTCTTGAACATATTGGCCTTTTGTCTTTCTACACGTCACTCATGCGACAATGGGTTTGTAAAACTTGTTTCCTCAAACCGGCGGCGGTTCTCATTGCGGCGGCGCTCTTCCTGATACTTGCGCATCTTCTCAGCCGCTTCTTCGGAAACATAAAGGATATCCTGTGCCCGCAGCCATTCCGGCGTGCCTTCATCGAAGGCTTGCATCGCCCGTTGGGCATGCATCACGGCCTGCATGGGCGCACCAGCGGAATAGAAGCGTTCTGCCGTGGCAAGGCTGGCTTCCGCTTCGCGCCCAACCCAGGCGTATGCTTTGGCAAGGTTGAACCAAGCGAAGCTGTTGCCGCGGTCCTGCCGCGTGGCGTCCTCGAGGATAGGGATGGCTTCAGCCATAAGCTTGTCGTCTTCCGTCGAGACCATGGCCTGACCAAGGGCCGTTGCAATTAGCGGCTCTTTGGGGGCGAGCTGCACAGCCTTGCGGAAGACAGGCAGGCTTTCCTGCACGCGGCCATTCTCAAAAAGGATCTGGCCCTTGATTTCATGGAAATAGGCGTTATCGGGCTCCATCTGGATGAGTGCGTCGGTCTCTGCAAGCGCGAGGTCCCACTCAAGCGCCTTGTGGTACGCATAGACGCGTGCATAGCGTGCTGAAGCACTTTTATCAGAGAGCGGATAGTCCCGAAGCGTGCGACGCGGCTCAAACAGATAACCCGCAAGCTTTGCCTTGAGGCGCGTAAACTGCTCGTTCAGGTCCTCATTGGGGCCTTTGCCGGCATAAGGACTTGTCTCGACAGCTTCCTGCAACTGCATGATACGTGTGCGGTTGAGGGGGTGAGACCGTACATAAGGGTCCTGACGAATCTGCGCGAAAATCTCTTGATCACGGAGCTTTTCAAAGAACGCAATCATGCCTTCCCCTGGTACGCCGGCCTCTTCAAGGTAGCGTGCGCCAGCAAGGTCAGCTTCGCTTTCCTGACCGCGGCTATAGGCAAGATATTGTCCTTGCGCCATCGACTGGCCTGCCATGAAGATGCCCATGCCTGCGTCACCACCACCAGCGAGGATAGCCGCAGCGCCAAGCACCATAGAGAGGATAGAGGTTGTGCCTGCAATGCTGGCTGCGTCGGCGCGGCGCACCCTGTGCCCACATGCGATGTGACAGGTTTCGTGTGCCATAACACCAAGGAATTCATTCACATCATCTGCCGCGAGTATCAGTCCTGAGTGAATGAAGATATTCTGGCCTCCGGCCACGAAGGCGTTAATCGAATTATCGTGGATAAGATAAAGGTGCACGGACTTGGGATTCAGTCCTGCCGCAAGAAACAGCGGATCCGACGCTTTATGGAGAAAAGCTTCGGTCTCCGCATCGCGGAGGATCGACTGCGCCCGCGCGGCCGAGAATGGCAGCACAAGGAGCAAAAGCACGCTAAGTACGGCATGTTTGAATGTGACGCGCAAAATATCCCTCCAACTTTCGTCTGAACGCTAGGGCGCGTGGGCTTAATCGTCAATGAACAATGATTGACAAGCCCGTGAAATCATTGCGGCAATCTAAAAACAAAAGGCGGCGAAGCTGTGGCCTCGCCGCCTTTTGGTGTCTATTTCTCAGCTATTAGCCGAAGGTACGTTGCCACCAGCCTTTACGCTTTGGCGAGTCGTCACCCTCTGCGTCTGCTTCAGATACATCGCCGGAACCGGCCGCAACTTTGATCGACTGCACAGGCTTGTCAGCTGGTGCAGGCTTCTCAGCCGCTGGTTTCTTGCGCGCTGCAGGCTTTGCTGCCGCTTCGGCTTTGGCCGGGGCTTCCGCTTTTTCCGTTGCGGGCTTTTCGACCGCAGGCGCTTCAGCAGCAGGTGCCTCAGCTTTTGGCTCTTCCGCCTTTTTGGTGCGGCGACGCGGTGCAGCTTTTTTCGGCTTTTCTTCCACCGCAGTTTCAGCAGCGTCTGCTACTGGTGCGGCGTCAGCTTTTGGCTCAGCCTTTTTGCGCGTGCGGCGCTTCGGCTTTTCCTCAGCTTCGGGTGCCGGGGCTTCAACCTTGGCTTCTGCAGGTTCACTCACCGCTTCAGCGGCAGCCTTGCGGCGCGGTGCACGGCGGCGTGGCTTCGGCGCTTCTTCAGCTTCAGCCTCTGGTTCTGCCACGGCTTCCGCGACCGGCGCTGCGGCTTCAGCAGTTGCCTCAGGCGCTGCGGCTTCGTCATCCGCCTTCTTTACAACGCGGCGACGGCGACGGGCAGGCTTCTTCTCTTCACTTGCCTCGGCTTGAGCGGCAACGGGAGCTTCAGAAGCGTCGGCTTCAGCAGCTTCTTCGCCCGCAGCGGCAGCTTCAGCCTGGCTTTCGCCTTCCGGCTTCTGTGCTTCGTTGCGTTCACGGCGCCGGCGGCCTCCACGGCTGCCGCGGCGGCGGCGCGGGCGGTCCTCGCGCGCTTCACCATCGGTTTCACTGTCAGCTTTCGCCGTTTCTTCTCTGGCTTCGCCAGCTTCCTCATCGCCCTCAGCATCAGCGTGTGCCTGCTGCTGAGGTGCGCCATTCTCGGCCCCATCTTCACCACGACGACGACGACGACGACGGCGACGCTTGCGGCGCGGTTTGTCGTCTTCCGACACAACTTTCTCTTCACGAGCAGCAGTCTCGGCAGGCTCAGGCGCTGCAGGGATCATCGCTGCGATGCTGGCTGCGCTATCCGGCTTGACAGCGGCGCTCTCGGTGCTGCCTTCCGGCTTGCCGCCTGCCACCATCGCTTCGCGGGTGATCTCAACTTCAGCAGGGGCCATACTGACCGACGAGAGGACTTCAATGACAAAGTCATAGGTCGTCTCGAGGTCTGAAAGCATCGCGCGCTTCTTGTTCAGAAGATAAATGGCTACGTCCGGGCTCGCGGTCACGCGAACGATGGAGCTGCGGCCACGAATGCCTTCTTCTTCAAGCTGGCGCAGCACCATGAGCGACGCGCTTTCGACCGAGCGTACAACACCCATGCCGGAACATGCCGAACAGGTTTCCATGCTGGCTTCAAGAAGGTTAGGACGCAGACGTTGGCGCGACATTTCCATGAGGCCGAAAGAAGAGATACGGCCAACCTGGATGCGTGCACGGTCGTTCTTGAGCACATCTTTCATGCGGCGTTCCACCGCACGGTTGTTGTTGCGCTCTTCCATGTCGATGAAATCGATGACCACAAGGCCGGCCATGTCGCGCAGGCGAAGCTGGCGCGCTACTTCTTCAGCGGCTTCCATGTTGGTCTTGAGGGCGGTTTCCTCGATATTGTGTTCGCGGGTCGCACGGCCCGAGTTCACGTCGATCGAGATCAACGCTTCGGTCGGGTTGATGACAATATAACCGCCGGACTTGAGCTGCACCACGGGCTGGTACATGGCTTCAAGGTGGCTTTCCACCTGATACCGGTGGAAGAGCGGAATGCGGTCTTTATAGTGTTGAACTTTCTTGGCGTGGCTCGGCATCAGGAGCTTCATGAAGTCCTTCGCTGCGCGGTAGCCCGCTTCACCTTCGACGAGGATTTCATCCACATCGCGGGTGTAAAGGTCACGGATCGTGCGCTTGATCAGGTTGCCTTCCTCGTAAACGAGGGCAGGGGCAACGCTTTGCAGCGTCAGTTCACGGATGCCGTTCCACAGACGCAGCAGATATTCATAATCGCGTTTGACCTCGGTCTTGGTGCGCTTCATGCCCGCTGTGCGGACGATGAGGCCCATTTCCTCTGGAACCTCGAGGTCGGAAATCATTTTCTTCAGGCGTTTGCGGTCGGCGGCGGAAGAAATCTTACGGCTGATACCACCAGCGTGGGTGGAGTTCGGCATCAGAACGCAGTAACGGCCAGCAAGCGACAGGTAAGTGGTGAGAGCCGCACCTTTGTTGCCGCGCTCTTCTTTGACCACCTGGACCAGCAGCACCTGACGGCGCTTGATCACTTCCTGAATGTTATATTTGCGCTTCAGCACACGCAGGCTGCGGCGACGTTCGGCAGCGGCTTCAATCTCCGCGTCCTTTTCGTCTTCGTCGCTGTCTTTGACTTCGGGCGCTTCTTCGCCGCCGGCATCAGCCTCGGCAGCCGGGGCATCTTCGTCATGCGGTTCGTCGTCCACGAAGGATTCAACGGCTTGCGTTTCAGCAGCGATCAGTTCTTCGCGGTCTTCAACCGGGATTTGGTAATAGTCAGGGTGGATTTCGCTAAAAGCGAGGAAACCGTGACGGTTTCCGCCGTATTCCACGAAGGCCGCCTGCAGGGAAGGCTCCACGCGAGTTACGCGTGCAAGATAGATATTCCCTTTAAGTTGGCGTCGTGTTGCTGATTCGTAATCGAATTCCTCTACGCGGCTTCCCTTGACAACGGTGACTCGCGTCTCTTCAGAGTGACGCGCGTCGATAAGCATTCTTGTCGACATAAACTACTTCTCCGGAAACCCAGCCGCGCGGGCACGCCCTCATAAAGGGGGGCGCTGGCAAGGTCCAATTTGTATGATGTTACTGTAGTAGGTGTGGAGTAGGCAGTCCCCGGGAAGCCACAGGCAACAAAAGGTGGTCGCTGCGCCCGAAAGAGGGGCAGACCTGTCTTTTGTTTTTTCAATGCGCAAAGCCTTTTGGCCATTGCCGGTTCTTGTCCTTGTTTGGCTTTGGGTCCGATGGCGAACAGATGCAAAATGCAAGCCCGCGAGAGCGTCCCTTCAAAGCCAGACCCGCCGCGCGCATGCGGCCGGTCGATAAACTCGCATCGGTAAAATAGTGAACTCCGCCCCCCATTACAATCTAAATTGTGCATTGGCGGCGTGAACTTGCGCAATTTGCCATCATTCTTCCGCAAACTCTTGGCAATTTTGCGCAAACTTCCTCTTTCACTTGAGGGATTAAGGCGTTGTTCATAGTATGGGGCCCAAACTTTTGCCGAAAAGAAGCATTTGTCGGGGAAATTTAGTGCTGCGTTTGCTGAATGTGCTGGTCTTCATAGGTGTGCTGTTTCTTGGCGCAACCGCACCATCTTCTGCCAAGGACATCACCATTGATGGTGTGCGTTTTGGTCAGAACGGTGAGACAACACGCTTTGTGCTCGATGTCTCAACTGAAGCAAAGCCGTCTATTTTCCTGCTTGCGGACCCTTACCGTGTTGTCATCGATCTGCCTGAAGCTAACTGGAAGACAGCGGACACCGTTGATACCTCCGGCATTGTGGAAGGCTACCGCCACGGCCTGTTTTCGCCGGGTGTGTACCGGATCGTGCTTGACCTGAAAGGCCCCGCGACGGTCGCCAACTCATTCACCTTGCCGCCAAATGGCCAGTATAGTCACCGCTTGGTGCTCGATATCGAGCCTACGTCGCGGGACACATTCCTTGCTGGTGTCCAAAGCAGTAAAAGTGAGCGGCCGACCGTTGAAACAGCGTCGGTGCCGGATGTTACGGCACCGCGCAAACGTATTGCAGGCAAGCGTATCGTGGTGATTGATCCGGGGCATGGTGGTCCAGACCCGGGGAACCTCGGCGTGATTGGCGTGCATGAAAAAATCGTGGTGCTGGAGATTGCCCGTGCGATCCGTGACGAGCTCAATAAAACCGGGCGCTATGAAGTTCATATGACCCGTGACCGCGATATCTTCCACCCGGTGCGGGAACGGTTCCGCATTGCACGGCGCCTTCACGCAGACCTTTTCATCAGTGTGCACGCTGATTCCATCAAAAACTCCAACGTCAGCGGTGCCAGCGTTTATAACCTGTCTGAAACTGCATCGGACCGGGAAGCAGCTCGGCTGGCTGCGCGCGAGAACAAGTCGGATGTGATTGCTGGTGTGAACCTCGATACTGCCGATGATGATGTCTCAAGCATCCTCATTGAACTTGCACAGCGCGAGACGATGAATTTCTCGGCGCAATACGCCAATATTCTGGTGCAGGAACTGGGCAGGGACGTGCCGCTTTTGCAGCGCACACACCGGTTTGCGAATCTCGGCGTACTCAAGGCTCCTGACGTGCCGTCCGTGCTTCTCGAAGCGGGCTATCTGACCAACAAGAAAAACGCCAATTTCATCAACAGTAGTGATGGGCGAAAGAAGATTGCGCAGGCCGTTCGCCGCGCCACAGACCGCTATTTCCAGCAGATGGTCGCGCTAGGGCGGTAATCCGCGTTTGAAAGCCGGAATAAACCCTGAGAAAATTTAGCAAAAATCGCGTTGAGAGTTGCACTCTTGATTGCGCAGAGGGCATCATGCTGCCATAAGAGCTTACTTAGCGCCGGGGTGCCTTAAGCGGGCCATATTCTCGGCATACTCTGGACCGTGGTGTCAAACAGGGTTGAGACCAACGAGGCCATGACAAAAGAATCTGAAAATACATCTGAAGCGACGCCTGAGAAAAAGGCGAAGAAATCTCTCTGGTGGCGGCTGTTTAAATATAGCCTGATCCTTGGAGTTGTTGGCGTTATTGCCGCTGGTGGCGCTGTCCTGTGGGCGATCGTCTATTATGGCCGCGACCTGCCGGACTATCGGCAGCTTGCAAATTATGAACCGTCAATCGTCACGCGTATTCACGCGGGCGATGGGAGCCTTTTGACAGAATTTGCACGCCAGCAACGTCTGTTTGTGCCGGTGAATGCCATCCCTGAAGAGCTGATCGAAGCATTCCTGTCTGCCGAAGATAAAAACTTCTATGAGCATGACGGCCTTGATTACCTTGGCATGGTGCGCGGTAACCTCAGGAACGTTGTGAACCTGCTGACGGACCGCCCGCTTCAAGGTGGCTCCACCATTACACAACAGGTTGCGCGTACGTTCCTGCTAACGCTTGACCAGCGCCTTGACCGTAAAATCAAGGAAATGATCCTGACACTCAGGATTGAACGGGCATTCTCCAAAGACCGGATTCTTGAGCTTTATCTGAACGAGATTTATTTCGGCAACCGTTCCTATGGTGTCGCGGCCGCGGCGCTCAACTATTTCAACAAGTCACTCAATGAGCTGACGACGGCGGAAATGGCCTATCTGGCTGCGCTCCCGAAAGCACCAAACAATTACCACCCGGTACGTCATAAGGACCGTGCCATTGCGCGCCGCAACTGGGTGCTATCCCGCATGCGCGACCTTGGGCATATCACCAAGGCAGATTATACCGCAGCCGTGGCAGAAGACCTCGTGATGCATGAACGTGAAGGTCATGCGCGCTTCGAGGCTGAGCATTTCGCGGAAGAGGTACGCCGTCGTATCGGTAGCATGTATGGCACCAACGCGCTTTACGAGGGTGGCCTTAGTGTGCGCACCTCGCTTGAGCCGCGCCTGCAGGCGATTGCGGAGAGGACGCTTCGTGAAGGCCTTGTGGCTTATGACCGCCGGCACGGCTGGCGCGGTCCCATTGGCCGCACAGTAATCGACGGTGAGTGGGCGGAACGCCTGCGCGCCTTCAAAACACCGCTTGGCTTCCCAAGTTGGGAGCTGGCCGCTGTGCACGAAGTGCGCGAGGATGGTGCGATCATTGGCCTCAAGGATGGTGGCTTCGGTTTTATTCCGTTTGAAGAGATCAAATGGGCAAGGGCATGGCGTCAGGGTGAACATCTTGGCCCAAGTGTCAAAGATACCGCACAGGTGCTATCGGTCGGTGACGTTATCGCTGTCGAGGCAGGGGCCGCGGATGCCACAGTAACGCTCGCAAGTTTCTGGGACGCAAAAGGCAAACCGCTTGGTGCGGTGCAAAGCTACAAGCTGCGTCAGGTGCCTGAAATTGATGGTGGCCTCGTGGCGATGGACCCGCATACGGGCCGTGTACTCGCCATGGTTGGCGGCTTCGATTACGCAGCTAGCCAGTATAACCGTGCGGTGCAGGCCGAACGCCAACCTGGCTCAGCCTTCAAGCCGTTTGTCTATGCCGCCGCGCTTGATAATGGTTTTACGCCCGCGAGTCTTGTGCTTGATGCGCCTTTTGTAATCGATCAGGGTGATGGCCTCGGTAAGTGGAAGCCAAAGAATAGCTCGAACAAGTTCTATGGCCCGAGCACGCTTCGTCTGGGCATAGAGAAATCGCGGAACCTGATGACCGTGCGCCTTGCGCAGCACATCGGTGTGCCGACGATCATGAATTACGCCAACAAGTTTGGCCTTGCTGAAAATATGGAGCCCACGCTCGCGTCATCGCTTGGTGCGGGCGAGGTGACCTTGCTGCAATTAACAGCGGCTTACGGCATGCTGGTGAACGGCGGCAAGGAAATCAAACCCTCGCTCATCGACCGTGTACAGGACCGTCGCGGCAAAACAATATTCCGCCATGACGAGCGTACCTGCATGCCGTGTGAGCTGACGTGGGACCAGAACCAGCGGGAACCGGCACTGCCGGATAACCGCGCACAGGTCCTCGACCCGCTGACCGCCTACCAGATGGTTTCCATGCTGCAGGGCGTGGTGCAAAATGGTACCGGCCAGAAAATCAAATGGCTCGGAAAGCCGCTCGCAGGCAAGACCGGGACGACCAACGACAGCCTGGACGCGTGGTTTATCGGCTTCTCGGCCGACCTTGCCGTAGGGGTGTTCACTGGCTTCGACAAACCGCGTTCGCTCGGTGATGGCGAGGAAGGCTCATCGGTTGCAGTGCCGATCTTCCGCGACTTCATGAAAGAAGCGCTGAAAGACGAGCCGGGAGTACCATTCCGGATGCCGTCCGGCATTCGCCTTGTGCGCGTGAACGCCGACACAGGCCAACCCGCCACATTGGGCGACGAACATGTGGTGCTTGAAGCCTTCAAGCCGGGGACCGAACCAAGGGCAGGGCAGTACGCTGTACTTGACGGGTCGCTCGAAGTCGGTAAAACAAAAAGCACTATTCGGAAAGGCACCGGCGGTATCTACTGATCGCCATATGTGCCCTCAAGTGAAGAAGGAAGTAGTTTATGCGCGCGGAAGCTCAGGCAACCGTCGACCAACTCAAGCAGTCAATGGCACTGCTGAGGAGGCATCTTTGACTGGGATCAGGCTTTACTGAGACTGGAAGAACTGAACGCTCTTGCGGAAGACCCCAACCTCTGGAACGACCCGCAGAACGCCCAGAAACTGATGCGCGAACGCACCAAGCTTCATGACGCCATCAGCGCTGTGCGTGAAATCAGCGACGACCTTGAAGCCACGGTTGAGATTATCGAACTTGCCGAGATGGAAGACGATACGGCCATGGTTGATGAGGCCGAGGCGCAGCTCAAAGCCCTTGCCAAGAACGCCAAGGAAGCCGAGCTGAAGGCGCTGCTCTCCGGCGAGGCGGACGGCAATGACACATATGTGGAAATTCACTCCGGGGCCGGCGGTACTGAAAGCCAAGACTGGGCGTCCATGCTGTTCCGCATGTATATGCGCTGGGCCGAGAAACGCGGCTTCAAGGTTGAAACGGTGCAATATATGCCGGGCGAGGAAGCGGGCATCAAGTCCGCGACACTGCAAATCAAGGGCGAGGATGCATACGGCTGGCTCAAGACTGAATCCGGTGTGCACCGCCTTGTACGCATTTCACCCTACGACAGCAACGCGCGGCGTCACACCAGCTTTGCCTCCGTCTGGGTCTATCCGGTGATTGACGATTCGATTGAGATCGAAATCAACGAGGGTGACCTTAAGGTCGATACCTACCGGGCGTCAGGCGCGGGTGGTCAGCACGTGAACACCACCGATAGTGCGGTTCGTATTACGCACCAGCCTTCGGGCATTGTGGTTCAGTGCCAGGCTGAACGCTCCCAGCACAAAAACCGTGCAGCCGCCATGAGCATGCTCAAGGCACGCCTTTATGAGGCCGAGCTTCGCCGCCGCGAAGAGGAAGCCAATGCGGTGAACGCCAGCAAGACGGAGATCGGCTGGGGTCACCAGATCCGTTCCTACGTCATGCAGCCATATCAGATGGTGAAAGACCTGCGTACCGGTGAGGAAAGTGGCCAGCCCGACAAGGTGCTGGACGGTGACCTCAATGCCTTCATGGCAGCCGCGCTTGCGGCACGTGTGTACGGCGAGACAAAACCGGTCGACGATATTGATTGATGGGGCGCGAGCGCCCATATGAGACAAAACCATTTTGGGGGACCAAGAATGAGCAAAGACAAAGACGACAAGGATAAAAAATCGGGCGCGGGTGAGCAGGTCTCCAAGATCCTCTTTGAAGCGCGGACGATTTTTATCGTTGGCGACATCGATCAGGACATTGCGCGTGACACTTGTGCACGCCTGATGGCGCTGGACCATGTGTCGCAGGACCCAATCACCGTGGTGATCTCGTCACCGGGCGGGCACGTTGAATCTGGCGACATGATCCACGACATGATCAAATTCATCCGTTCGCCAGTTAAAGTGCTCGGCACTGGCTGGGTGGCGAGTGCAGGGGCTCTCATTTATGTAGCTGCCAAGAAAGAGAACCGGTTCGCGACGCCGAACACACGTTTCCTCTTGCACCAACCGTCAGGGGGCATCAGCGGAACGGCGGCAAATATCGATATTCAAGCCATGCAGATTGTTAAAATGCGTGCGCGTCTGAACAAGATTTTTGCTGAAGCAACTGGCCAAACGTTGGACCAGATTGAAAAAGACGTTGACCGCGACTTCTGGCTTAACTGCGAAGACGCGGTTGGCTACGGCATCGTTGGCAAGATCGTGAAAAGTCTCGATGAAGTTAAATAAAATTAGCGTGGCTAATTAAAGGAAAGGGCGCTGAAAGCGCCCTTTTTTGTATCCCGATTTTCGTGACGCTTATTCAGCGGCAGGCTTCTTTGCCACAAAAGACGGTGTCTCGTCCGTCGGTGCAACCGCTGCCGCCACCTTTGCTTCCTTCGGGCTCGAGGTATGGGCAAAACGACCTGTCAGTTTTGCACCAGCTTCGACTGAAAGGCTCTCATGGTAAACGTCACCGTCCACCACAGCGCTTTTCTCAAGCCGCACCGAACGGGCGCGGATTTCGCCGTTCACCTTGCCGCGGATCGTCACGTTGTCTGCAGAGATGGAGCCTTTAACCGCGCCACTTTCTCCCATGACAAGACCACCACAGGTGAGGTCGCCATGAATGGCGCCATCGAGTTGAAGTTCACCAACTGTCCGCACGTTACCCTCAATCTCCACATCCGATCCAATGATGGACGGTGTTGGATTCGCGTTCTGACGCGGGGCGGGGTTACTCGTGGGTGCTGGTTTCTTCATGTCTTCCTTGGATTTCGAGAACATCGTTTGCTGCTTTCAGATAGGGCATCGGGTCACGTACAGAACCGTCGAACCAGACCTCATAATGCAGGTGTGTACCTGTCACACGCCCAGTCTTGCCCATATCGCCAACACGCTGCCCGAGTGTTACTTCATCGTTTTTCTTGACCCGCACCTTGCGCATATGGCCGTAGCGGGTCCGGAAACCGTTGCCATGGTCGATTTCAACCATGTTTCCGTAAGGGCCATACCAACCTGCGTGAACGACCTTGCCGGGCGCTGTGGCATAGATGGCCGTACCAGGCCATCCAGCAAGATCAAGCCCGGGGTGGTTGGCCCAGGTTTTTTTGAGAGGATCGACACGGCGACCAAAACGGCTTGAGAGATAATAATTCTCTGCCGGCTTCCCCACCGGGAAACTATTGAGAGCATTTGTGACCATCTCAAGGCGGATGTGCGAGGAAATCAGATCACCAAACACGGCACCGTCTTCGTCAGCAAACACACCTTCAAATGTCGCATCGGGAACGTAAGGGCCACCTTGCGCCACACCGCTTTCGTCAAGTTTCGCAAGCAGGTCTTCGGTACCAAGTTTGGTCGGGCCGAGGATGGTCTCAATAGACGCAAGCTTCGTCTCTGCTTCGGCTTTGAGCTTCGCGGCAAACTCGCGCTGGCGGCGCTCCATCTCCTGCAACCGGTTCAGAAGACTAATACGGCGGTCAATATTGCTATGGACCGCCGCTTGAGCTTCACCCGCGCCGAAAAGACGCTCGACAAAGGTCGCCTTGCCCGCGTCTGGGTCGATGTTGTGGGATGTTTTCTTGACGCTGTCAGAACCAGCCGCAGCTTCTTCCGATGCTTCTACCGGCTGTGCAGCCTCATCAGGCGCGTCAGCTGGTTCGGAATTCAGGAATTCTTCAAGGAACTTCTGGCGCATCTCTAGCTGCTGCGCGCGGCGCTCTACCTCAAGCTCAAGCGCAGAGAAGTCTTTCGACAGCTCCTGATACTGCGCGCTCATGGTTGAAATGGTGCGGTTCTTGTGGGCGATTGTCTCGTCTTGGGTAAGGTAGGCATAGGAGGTGACAGCACCCCAAATTGCAGCAATTGCAAGCGCGGATGCCATGCCCATTTGGGTATAGCTGCCGATCGTGAGGAAGCGAACGCGCCCTTCACTACGCAAGAACAATTGTCGCTCCGGAAAATACTTTCCGCGGAACGCGTGGAATTTATCCAGCCATGTCAACCCGTTAGACAACTGCTGCCCCAACCTTATGGTTCTGCACACCCTATAACGCGGGCCATTCCTTGGGCCCAACTTATGTATATTTTTATGTTTATTTCGTTAATTTCGCACAACATTCCACTCAACAGTGGTGTTGGTCAAGTGTCTTAGTTGCCTTCAAGCATCTCTGCAAGTGGTTCATAGAAAGAAACCGGCATTCCAGCCTTGCTGCGCGCGGGTTTGTTGAACGGTTTTCTTAGCTGTCCGTTGAAATATTCCCGCACCAGTTCCTGAAACCAGACCTCAGCGTCGCGAGACTGCTTTTTTGCGAGATATTTGAACCACCGCGTGCCTGCGGCGACATGTGCAACTTCTTCTTCGTAGATTGTCTGCAGCACCTCGGCCGAGGCCGAATCCCCGGCGCCGCGGAACTGGTCAACCATCCTTGGCGTCACATCAAGGCCGCGTGCCTCCAGCACCATGGGCACAATCGCCAGCCTTGCCGCTAGATCGGCGCTTGTATCCTGCGCGGATTGCCACAGGCCATCATGGGCGGGAAGATCACCATAGAAACTGTCGACCGCCTTCAAGCGGCTCCCGAGCATCGTAAAATGCCGCGCCTCATCATCACCCACCTGTATCCAGTCGTCGGTGAAACTGCGCGGCATCTGTGCGCCGAAGCGCGCAACGATATCGAACGCAAGGTCTATGGCATTCAGCTCAATATGAGCAACGGCGTGGAGGAGGGCACGGCGGTTTGCGTCTGTCCCGCCCTTGCGCCGTTTCGGCATCGCGCCCGGCAGCAGAAGGACCGGTTGGTCCGGCCGCGCGGGGCGTATGGGGGGCTGTGTGGTGAAGGCGAAGGCAAGCGTGCCTGCGCGCCAAGCTGCGGCAACCTCTCGCGCGAGCTCCGCTTTGGACCGCGCACGCGCGGTCCTTAGCACCGCAACCGCCGCGTCGCCGATATCCTCCCAGCCCCCACTCACTATTTAGAGCGCCTTCACAGCAGCTAGAACCGCTTCAGCGTGGCCTTTTACCTTCACCTTGTTCCAGATCTCACGAATGGTGCCTTCACCATCAATGAGGAATGTGGCGCGTTCGATACCCATGTAAGTGCGGCCATACATGCTCTTCTCAACCCATAAGCCATAGTCCTCGATGGTTTTGCCTTCCTCGTCGGAAGCCAGCTTCACCTTGAGCTCATGTTTGGCGATGAATTTGTCGTGTTTTTTGGCGGTATCCTTGGACATGCCGATGACGACCGCTCCAGCTTCCTCAAATTCACCAGCGAGGGCAGTGAAGTCTTTGGCTTCGGTGGTGCAACCCGGTGTGTCGTCCTTCGGGTAGAAGTACAGAACCACCTTTTTGCCGCGGTAGTCCGAAAGTGTGATCGTCTCACCTGCGTCGCCAGGAAGTGAAAAGTCCGGGGCGCTAGCGCCAACACTGATAGCCATAAAATTCTCCGTCTATTCCTTGTCCGCCAACATTTGAGTGGCGGGAGTTTCGATCAGCTTGCGGTACAGGCTATAGATGCCTGCCTGCAGCTCTTCAAGTCTTGCCTTGAGGCTTTCAAAATCGGCGCTGCCCGTATTGCGGCAAAGCACACCGCGCACGCCTTCTGAAATCTCCTCGTCCTGTATACGGGATGAGCCGTGACACAGACGCAGCACAGACTGCACAATCTGCTCAAAATCGTGCGCTTCATGCATCAAGGTCGCCTGATCAGGCTGAAGCGCGCCAATACTAGCGAGGCGGTCGATACTTACCTCGAGTTCCGGGCTGAAGATATCAGGGCGCTCATGGCCCTCTCGCAGCATCAGATATTGGCAGATGAATTCCATGTCGATCAGTCCGCCGCGTACGTTCTTGATTGCCCAGCGATTTTCTGTTCCGAACTCTTTATCGAGCTTGAGGCGCATATCGTGCACATGAAGCAGCAGTTCATTCTTGTCACGCTCGGCGGTTAGGACGCCGGTGATGGTCTCGCCAAGCGCATCTGCCACCGCATCGGGTGCGATGAGGATGCGCGCGCGGGTGAGGGCCATATGTTCCCACGTCCAGGCGGCTTTGGTGTAATAGTCCGCGAACGTTTTGAGGGTCACAACAAGTGGGCCTTGCTGGCCAGAGGGCCGCAGGCGTGTGTCGACTTCAAACAAGCGCCCCTCAGGCGTCAGCGCCGTAATCGCCGTGATAATGTGTTGACCTAGGCGGGAGAAATACTGGCTCGGGCTCAGTGGTTTTTCACCGTCCGAGACCGCCTCCATATCCGGCACATGATAGAGGAACACGATATCAAGGTCAGAGGTGCTGGTAAGTTCACGCCCGCCGTATTTGCCCATGGCGATCACCGCAATCCCGCCACCGTCGAACCGGCCGTGCCGAATGGCAAACTCATCCTCAGCCGCTTTTGCGAGTGCCTTGAGCGTTACGTCAGCAAGGCATGTCATTGCCTCGCCGCTTTCATCCACGCTGGAAATCGCTTCGAGGATCTGAACACCAAGGCGGAAACGGCCCTCCGCCACGAAACGGCGCACAATATCGAGGATATCCTGATAGTCGCGGGCACTAGAAATCAGCTCATCGAGATAACCCGCCAGCACCTGCTCGCCTTCCATCGGCGCGAAAAAGTCAGGCTCAAGTACGGCGTCCCAAAGCGCCGGCTTTTTGGCGAGTGTATCCGCGAGCGCCGGGGCAAGGCCCATGACACGCGCGAGAAGCCCAAACAGCGACGGTGTTGCCTGCAAGAGCGAGAAAAGCTGCACCCCCGCCGGAAGCTGCGCGATGAATTTATCAAAGCGGGTGAGGGCCGCCGCTGGCTGATGAGTATCCGAGAAGGCCTTCAAAAGGCCGGGCAATATCTGCTCAAGCAGCCCCTTGGCCCGCTCGGTCCTGAGTGCGCGGTAGCGGCCGCGACGCCAGCCCTCAATGATCGCGCAGCAGCCCTCGATATCGTCGAAGCCCAGTTCGCCCAGCTTTTGCGGCATGTCTGCTTCACTGAAGCCTGCGGGTGTTGGAGACGCTTTCTCCTCGGGGAGCAGGGCATCATAATGCCTACTCACCGGCTCGGTATGTTCGCGTAGCGCGGCTTCAAGTGCGGCGCGGTCCGCATAGCCCATGAAGGTTGCGATGCGCGTGATGGCGTCCTCATTCTCGGGGATTGCGTGGGTTTGCGCGTCGTCGACCATTTGAATGCGGTGCTCAAGCGTGCGGAGGAACCGATAACTCCTCAGTAGGTCCTTGTGCGCCTGAGGACTGATAAGCCCCTCCATCACCAATGCGTCGAGCGCCGCCAAGGTTCCGCGCACCCTGAGGCTTGGATGACGCCCGGCATAGAGAAGCTGGTTTACCTGCGCATAAAACTCAATCTCCCGGATGCCACCTTGGCCAAGCTTGACGTCATAGCCTTCAAAGGCGGTACTGGTCTGGCCATAGTGGCGGTTGATCTGATTCTTAATGGCGGCGATATCGCGGAGGGCGACAAAATCCATATTCTTGCGCCATACCCAGCGCGCCATGGTGTCAAGGTAATCCTTACCGGCAGCCCGGTCACCCGCAATAACGCGCGCCTTGATCATGGCCGAGCGTTCCCAGTTCACGGCCATTGAGTGGTAGTAGCTTTCTGCCGCATCCGTTGAGATCGCCACGGGTGTGGCACCGGGGTCAGGCCGCAGGCGCAGGTCGGTGCGGAAAACATATCCGTGCATGGTGCGTTTTTCCATGATCTGCACCAGTTCCTGCGTGAG
The DNA here is from genome assembly GCF_000375545.1 of Kordiimonas gwangyangensis DSM 19435 = JCM 12864. Classification (GTDB taxonomy): domain Bacteria; phylum Pseudomonadota; class Alphaproteobacteria; order Sphingomonadales; family Kordiimonadaceae; genus Kordiimonas; species Kordiimonas gwangyangensis. The sequence continues at coordinate 350,611 of NZ_AQXF01000002.1, read as the reverse complement.
GCGAATGAAACACTGGTTTGGCATCTTGTCGCCGGTGTAACGGACCTTCGCAGGGTCATAGAGGGCGATAAGGTCGATGTCGGACGAATAATTCAGCTCATGCGCACCCAGTTTGCCCATGCCGAGAATGAAATAGCCGCATTTACGGCCGAGCTTGAGGGTGACAGGCTCTTCCTCGTCCGATGGCCAGTCCAGATCACCCTTGAGCATGCGGCTGTGCAAAAGGTGCGCGAGGGCAAGTTCGGTCGCAATATCGGCAAAGTGGCTGAGGGCCCCGGTGACCTCCTCGAGATTCCACGTGCCAGATACGTCTGCAGCTGCCGCAATGAGTGAGAGGTTGGCCTTCTGTTCGCGCAGGAAGGCCATCAGGTCAGGCGTTGTTTCGCGTGCAGGTCTTGGCTCATTAAAGCTTTGAACCATCAAGGAAAAAAGATCATCTGGCCTTCGTGTCAGGGCCGCAATAGCATCGGCGGGCCGACGTTTGGCGATGGCGGCCAGAAAAGGGCTGTTACCAAACAGGGCATCCGCAAGCGCGCGATTGAGTTCCGGCGCGTCATCGCTTTTTTTTGAACGCTCGTGAGATTCGCACAGGATTGCCCAAATTTCGTCGGCTTTTTCAGTATCATGAGGGAGCGGATATTGAAGTTTTTCGACCATAAGAAAATCGGCAAGCCCTAAATTTACGTTGCGAGATACCGGGAGTGTTCATACCTTGCCGTATCAAATCAAGTGTCTTTAAGTAGTGCAGGCAAGGCCATTGAAGCGTACTGTCGGAATAGTCATGAGGTCGGGCATCTGGATCGCGACCGCTGCGGTCCTTCTGGCTTCATTTCTTTTTGTGCGCCTGATGGTGGCGCCGCTTGATCTTGGCTTTGCCCGAAACCTTGTAACCGATCAAGCGAACGCGCTCTTGCCCGGCTGGCGTGTCAGCTTTGAGGAAGCCCAGGTTGGCTGGGATTGGCGGCGTGTAAGACCTTGGGTTTCCCTCAGTGATATCCGCTTTGTCGACCGGCGTGACCGCCTGACTGCTTTCGTGCCAGAAGCCCGTGTCAGCCTCACCGTCACACGTTTTTTCACGAATGTCGCCATCTCCGAGGTCGAGATTGACCGCGCGCGCGTGCATGTAACCAATCTTGGTGGTTTCAGTGACGCATCGGATGACGGTGGTGTTGGGAGCCTTTTTAATACAAGTGGTACGCCAACGCCTGAAGTGCTACGGCCCGTTGCAGAGGCTTTCAGCCGATTTGGGGCGCGGCTCTTGCGCACGGCACCTGCGCTCAGGAATGTTACCTTCTCAGGCCTTTCAGCCCGTATTGAACGGGGCGAGGGGATTGACCACGCACAAATCTCATTACCGCGGCTTAGCCTCAATCGGCTCGACAATGTTATAAGTCTTGATGCGCTTCTTGATGCGCGCCTTGGCGACGTACCGACACAAGTACGGCTGCAGGGCAGGGCGGAACCGCTTATTGGCGACCTTGCACTATCCCTCGGGTTTTCGGAGGTCCGGCCTTCGGTCCTTGCCAAGCTTGCCTCACTTCCTGAAGCCGTCAGCTATTTTAATGTACCGCTTGCCCTTGATCTCGACCTTGACCTCTCTGCCGATGTGGGGCTTGAGCGTGCGAACTTCTCCGCGACACTTGGCGAAGGCACGATTAGTGACCCAGTCAGTTTCCCGTTCGACAGCAAGGTTAAATACGGCCAGGTGAATGGGCGTTATGAGGCAGGCGAAGACACGCTGGTGCTGGAAGAATTTGAAGTCGCGACCGAAAAACCTGTCGTCCGCGGTGAGGGTCTTATCTATTGGGTGCGGGACAGTGACGAGCCTGCCGTTCAACTGACTGCACGTGTCGATAGCGCTGAAATTGGTGAAGTCCTCAAATACTGGCCGATCAAGGTAAATCCAGACGGCACGCCGCGCGGTGCACGCGCATGGATTGATGACCATATCACGAGGGGTACCATCTCAAACGCAAGCTTCGAGGTCGACTGGACACCAGAGCACGGTGGCGGATTTGAAGACGGCAGTGCCTATAGGCTGACCTTTAGCTATTCAGACCTCGATACCTATTACCTGCTGTCGATGCCGCCCATCGTCGGGGCATCGGGGCGCGGCAGCCTTGTGCGCGATGTCTTTGAACTGAGCATTGATGACGGCCATATTGGCGCCATGCCTGTTGCGGGCTCTTCGGCGCGCATGACCAATATTGACGTGCGTGACGGTGCCATAGGCAACTTTGATGTGCGCCTGAGCGGCAGCGTTGACGAGATCATGGAGCTTATCACCCATGAGCCCCTGCGCGTGCCGCAGAAGCTTGGCTTTGATGTCGCGCGTGTCGGTGGGGACGCGCATGTGCGCACGGTGCTGACCGTGCCGCTCGTGAAAGATGTCGCGGCAGACGAGGTGCACTATGACGTGACAGCCAATATCGTAAACACAAGCGTGAACGACCTGTTGGGCGGCGAGGGGCTGCGCCGCGGTGATGTGACCCTGCGCGTGGACCCTGACAGTGTGTCGGCGGAAGGTACCGGCGCACTGAACAATGTGCCACTTAATCTCTACTGGCGCGAGGACCTCAAGGCGGGCCGCGAGGACGCGAACGCCGACACCACTGAGATCGTGATGTCTGGCATGATGGACGAGAAGGACATGGCCGCCATGGGTGTGGACGTGTCTGACTATCTGCACGGCAAAACGTTGGCTGAAGCCAGCTTCATTGGCCGCAACTTCGCCTTCAAGCGCGGGTACTTCACGGCTGACGCCTCGATGGCCGAGCTGAAGGAAACCCGCCTGGCTTGGGCGAAACCTGTTGCAGTGCCCGCGACCGTTACTGGCACGATTTTCTTTGAAGACGCACAAACACGCATCAGCCCGCTTGTGGTTGTGGGCGAGGATATCAATGTCCGTGCGGACCTAAGTTTCAAGGGCGAGACACTTTATGGCCAGTTTGACGTCGGCAGCCTTGGTGGCAATCAATTCCGCGCTGTTGCTGACCAGAAAGCTGACGGCAGCCTTGCGCTCAAGATCGAGGGGGAACGTTTCAACCTTGGCCCTATTCTGGAGGCGGAGCAGGAAGGCGAGGCTGTTGGCGTGGCCGAAGGTCTGGACAGGCTGAGCCTTGATGTTGATGTTGGAACCCTGGTGATCCTGAACGGAGAAGAGCTTGATAATCTCAAGCTCAACGGCAGCTTCGTGGGCGGGGCGCCTGAGCGCATGACGGTTAGTGCACTGGTGCACGGCACCACGAAGGAAGTGTCGTTACAGATCAACCCAGCTGCGGATGGTGGGCCGCTGCGTGACCTTAGTATCAGCACACCAGACGGTGGTCATTTCCTGCGCGCACTTGGTCTGTTCTCACACCTTCGGGACGGCGAAACTACCTTGGAGGGCAAAACCTCGGGCTGGGGCAAGGACCTGCACATCGAAGGCCGCATGAAGATCAAAAACGCCTTCATGGTCTCAAAAAGCAAGCTCGGCCCTGCGGTGACAGAAGGGGTGATTGAAGGACTGAACAACTACCTGAAGGATGATGCGGTGCAGTTGGACACGGTCGATATGCCGTTCGACTATTCAGAAGGTTTGCTGGATATCACATCGATGAAAGCCAATGGGCCCTCCCTTGGCATGACCATGGAAGGCCAGATTTCCGCACGGTCCGAAAAGATCAACATGAACGGGGTGTTTGTCCCTGCCTATGGCATCAACGCGCTGCTCGGTAAAATTCCGCTTCTCGGCAGCATCCTCACGGGCGGTGAAGGCAAGGGCGTATTTGGCGTCACCTACCGGGTTAAGGGCCCAACGGCGAATCCTGAATTCTCAGTCAATCCGCTCTCCGGCATTGCGCCGGGTTTCTTGCGGCTGCTGTTTGAAGGCCGCAAGGGCAACCTTGATGATGTTGTGCTGCCGGAGGAAGAAAAACCTGCGGATGCGCCAACAACCCCTGACGGTGAGACGGGTGAGGGCGAGACGCCAGAAACAGAAAACCCCGAGCCCACAGAGCCCGAGGTTCCCAAGTTCTGATTTCGGCTTGAGGCGTTAGCCTGCTTTCACCAGCGCATGCCGTTTCTTACCTGCGGACAGTTTGATCTGGCCGTCCAGCAGCATGGCAGCTGTGACTGTCATCTCTTCGCCGTCTACCTTTTCGTCGTTCAGCTTGGCACCGCCCTGTTTGATCAGGCGGCGCACTTCACCTTTTGAAGCACCTAGGCCCGCATCAACAAACAGGTCAACAATGTTGATGCCAGCCTCAAGGGTGGCGGATGCAATCGTCACCGTTGGAAGGTCAGCGCCAGCGCCGCCTTTCTCGAAAGTTTCCTTGGCCGTCGCTTCTGCAGCCTTCGCGGCGTCCAGGCCACGCACAAGGGCAGTCACTTCGTTCGCGAGGATGATTTTCGCTTCGTTGATCTCTGCACCCTCAAGCTTCTCGAGGCGGCGGACTTCATCCATGGGCAGTTCGGTGAACAAGCGCAGGAACTTGCCAACATCGGCGTCCTGCGTGTTGCGCCAGAACTGCCAGAAGTCATAGGCGGGCAGGTGGTCTTCATTGAGCCAAATGGCGCCCGAGGCGGTCTTGCCCATTTTCTTGCCGTCAGCAGTGGTGATCAGCGGCGTCGTGACACCAAACAGCTGCTGGCTGTTCACACGGCGTGCAAGCTCGATCCCATTGACGATATTGCCCCACTGGTCCGAGCCGCCAAGCTGCAGCACGCAGCCATAGCGTTTGCCAAGCTCCATGAAGTCGTAGGCTTGCAGGATCATGTAGTTGAACTCGAGGAAGGTGAGCGGCTGTTCACGGTCAAGGCGCAGCTTCACGCTATCGAATGTCAGCATGCGGTTGATGGTAAAATGGGTGCCGATATCCCGCAGGAACGAGATATACTTGAGGCTGTCCAGCCATTCGCCGTTATTCACCATCATGGCGTCAGACGGGCCGTCACCAAAGGTGAGCATATGATCGAACGGCTTGCGGATGCCAGCCATGTTGTCAGCGATGATCTCATCGGTCATCAGCTGGCGGCTTTCGTCACGGCCCGACGGGTCACCAATCTTGCTGGTGCCGCCACCCATGAGCGCAATCGGCTTGTGGCCGGTTTTCTGCAGCCAGCGCAGCATCATGATCTGCACAAGGCTTCCCACATGGAGGGAGCGCGCCGTGCAGTCAAAGCCGATATAGGCAGCGATCGGGCCTTCATACATCTTGGCGTCCAGTGCTTCGAGGTCTGTCGCCTGATGGATAAACTCACGTTCGGTGAGGATTTGAAGGAATTCCGATTTTAGCCCTGTCATTTGATTTTGGTCCAGTTGATGACGGACACAATTTATTGCGTCCGGGTTACAGAAATTCATTTAAGAGCGGGCTGATGTAGCATAGGGTGGCCGCAAGGCAAAGCCTATACAGTCTCATACTATAGCGAAACGGGTAATAAATGGCAGTTTTGGGTGAACCGGGTGACGTGAAATGCGCCATCGGGCTGATGAGCGGTACGTCCATGGACGGCGTCGATGCGGCGCTGATTTATACCGACGGTGTGCGGGTCGAAAGGCTCGGGCCGTCACTGACGCTTCCCTACACCCCTGAAATGCGGGAGCAGATCCGCGAAGGCCTCCGCCTCGCTACCTCCTGCACCAACAACACGCCAGTTCCCGAGGCTATCAAACAGCTTGAGCAAGACCTGACCGACTGGCACGGCGACGCGGTTGAGGAACTGCTGACCGTTACCGGCCATAAGCCTGATGAGGTTGATGTCATCGGTTTCCATGGCCAGACGCTCACGCACAGGCCTGACCGGCGCTGGACATGGCAGATCGGTGATGGCGGGCGACTTGCTGGCCGCACCGGCATCAAGGTGGTGAATGATTTCCGCACGGCTGATGTTGCCGCAGGCGGGGAGGGTGCGCCCTTGGTGCCGCTATACCACGCAGCACTGCTCGCACGCTCCCGCCGGCAGGATGTTGTGGCACTTCTCAATATTGGGGGTGTTGCGAACGTTACCTGGGTGTCCTTCAAGAATAACCCGGCTGAGCCCGAGATCATTGCCTTCGACACTGGCCCCGGCAACGCCATGATCGACGACTGGGCCGAAATTCATACTGGTAGCCCGGTGGATACAGACGGCGTGCTGGCATCCCGCGGCCTCAACCATGAAGAAGTGGTGATGGGGCTGATGGCGTCACCATACTTCGATGAACGGCCACCCAAGACGCTGGACCGGGACGATTTTAATATTCAGGCCGTGCGTGGCCTATCCGCCGAGGATGGTGCTGCAACGCTGACAAATTTTGTTGTCGAATCAATCGTTTCCGCACAAAGCCATTTCCCAAGCCCACCTGAAGCCTGGTATATCACCGGTGGTGGCCGCCATAACCCCACGCTGATGCGCCGCCTGCGCCGCCGGATGCCTGTGCTCGTGGACCCCATCGAAGTATTGGGCCTGCGTGGCGACGCCATTGAAGCTGAAGCCTTTGCTTTCCTCGCTGTGCGCTCGGTGCGTGGCCTGCCGCTCAGCCTGCCTGAGACGACCGGCTGCACCGCGCCCACGACCGGCGGGGTGTTACACAAGCCAAGAAAGCGCAAAGCAGGTTGGCGTACCTAACAAAAAAGGGCACCGCTGGTGCCCTTATTCATATCTGATGTTGGCGGTGATTAGTCGCCAGCGCTCAAGCGCATGTTCATATAGCCGTTCACCGAAGCCATGAGATGGTTTAACTCATTTTCAAAGAAGTGGTTCGCCCCTTTGATATTGTCATGGTGGATGGTGATGGCTTTTTGGGTTTTGAGCTTCTCAACCAGTTTCTGGATCGAAATCGGCGTCACCAGATCGTCCTGATCCGCCTGAATGATCAGGCCAGAGGACGGGCAGGGCGCGAGGAAGGAGAAGTCATACAGGTTCGCTGGTGGCGCGACCGAGATGAAACCTTTTATCTCCGGGCGGCGCATCAGAAGCTGCATGCCAATCCACGCACCGAAGGAGAAGCCGGCAATCCAGGTGCCGGTCGAATTCGGGTTCATGGACTGAAGCCAATCAAGCGCGCTCGCAGCATCCGAGAGCTCGCCAATACCTGCGTCGAACTCGCCCTGACTGCGACCAACGCCGCGGAAGTTGAAACGAAGCGTCGCAAATCCGCGGTGCGCAAATGCGTGATACAGATAGTAGCTGATCTTCTCATCCATCTTGCCGCCATATTGCGGGTTGGAGTGCAGGACGAGAGCGACAGGCGCGGTTTCGGTTTTGCCGGGCTGATAACGGCCTTCAAGACGGCCGGCCGGTCCACTGAAAATAATTTCGGGCATCTGTGATCTTTTTGCGCTTTAGGTTAATTGTGCATGATATGGGCAAGGCCCACGATGGGTATTGAAACCCGTATATAGAATTTTGACACCGAATCGCAAGCAAACTCGTGCACGCACGTGAATTTAGAATTGAATGCGGCTAGGATGAAGCTTATGTCAGGCGCTATGAAAAGCATGATTTATCTTGATTATAACGCAACCGCGCCGATCCGCGAAAACGTGATCGCTGCTGTGGCTGGTGCTATGGCCACGGTGGGCAATCCTTCTTCGGTGCACGGCATGGGGCGTGCAGCGCGAGCGAAAGTCGAAGAGGCCAGAGCACAAGTGGCTGCGCTTGCAAATGCGCGCCCGCGTGACGTGGTGTTCTGTGCAAGCGGTACCGAAGCCAGCAATACGGTGATTCGCGGCGCAGGGGCAAAAAGTCTTATCCTGTCGCCGATTGAACACGACTGTGTGCGTGCCGCCGCCAAGGAAAGTGGGCTTCCTGTTTTTAAACTCAAGGTAAATGCGCACGGTGTTGTTGATCTTGCCGACCTCGCTCAAAAGCTCGAGGAGGCACCAAAGCCCGCGCTGGTCTCTGTCATGCTTGCCAATAATGAGATGGGCACAATCGAGCCAGTGGCTGAAATCGCAGAGATCGCCCACGCACATGGCGCACTTGTGCATACGGATGCAGTGCAGGCGGCTGGCAAAATGATGCTCGACCGCAAAGCGCTGGGCGCTGATTACCTGACGCTTTCCGCACACAAGATTGGTGGCCCGCAAGGGGTAGGGGCGATTATCCTCGCGCCGACTGCCCCGCTCAAAGCGCTTATTCCCGGCGGCGGGCAAGAGCTGTCCCGCCGGTCGGGGACCGAGAATGTGGCCGGTATTGCGGGCTTTGGCGTCGCCGCGCTCGAGTGTATGGCGGATATCGGCCGAATGGCGGAGCTTGGTGCCATGCGCGACCGGATCGAGCGCGAAGTGAAAGCGTACGGCAACGATGTGGTAATTGTGGGGGAGGGCGCGCCGCGCTTGCCGAACACCATCTGCATCGCCATGCCTGGCGTGAAGGGTGAAACCCAGGTCATGCATTTTGACCTGAACGGGATTTGTGTGTCTTCTGGCTCAGCGTGCTCCAGCGGTAAGGTGAAAGTCAGCCATGTGCTGACCGCGATGGGATACGGTGCCGATGTTGCTGAAGCGTCAATCCGCATCTCGCTCGGTTATGGCACCAAGGAAAGTGATGTTGATGCCTTCCTGAAGGCATGGACATCGCTCTACGACCGTATCCGGTCACGGAGGTAAGCGTGACGGTTAAAACCCCGGTATATTTGGACTATCAGGCAACCACGCCGCTCGACCGCCGCGTGCTTGATGCCATGATGCCCTATCTGACCGAGGTTTTTGGCAACCCGCACTCCAGCACTCACGCTTTTGGTTGGCAGGCGGAAGCCGCGCTTGATATCGCCCGCGAGCAAGTTGCGGGGGTTATCGGTAGCGCGCCAGAAGAGATCTATTTCACTTCCGGTGCCACGGAAGCCAACAACCTCGCACTCAAGGGCATCATGGACGTCTGGGGCAAAAAACGTCCGCATCTGGTGACTGTTGCAACCGAACATAAGTGCGTGCTTGAAGCCGCAGCGGCATGTGAACGTGCCGGTTACCGGGTGACGGTGCTACCGGTGGGGGCGGGTGGCCTCATCGACCTGGATCAGCTCTCAGCGGCGGTATCGGACGAAACCGCGCTGGTGTCGGTGATGGCCGTGAATAACGAGATTGGCGTCATTCAACCACTTGCTGAGATTGGGCAAATCGCCCATGCGCATGGCGCGCTTTTCCACACAGATGCCGCACAGGCGTTTGGCAAGGTACCACTGGATGTAGACGCCATGAACATCGACCTGATGAGCATTTCGGGGCACAAAATTTATGGGCCCAAAGGCATCGGGGCGCTTTATAAACGTAAAGGGCGCCAAACCGCGCTGACACCACAAATGAGTGGTGGAGGGCAGGAAAGCGGCGTTCGTTCGGGCACCCAGGCACCAGCGCTCGTTGCCGGCCTCGGCAAAGCGGCGGAAATTGCGGCCAATGAGATGGCGCAGGAACAAGGCCGCCTCGCGCAACTGATGCAGGGCTTCAAGTCGAAACTCGTGGCCGCGATACCAGACCTGATCATCAATGGTGATGAGGATGCACGATGGATCGGCAACCTGAACATCACAATACCGGGCGTGGACGGCGATTTGCTGCTCGCCAGCGTCCGCACGCTTGCGGTTTCAAGTGGTGCGGCCTGCGCCTCTGCGGTTAGCGGCCCATCCTATGTGCTTGCAGCCCTCGGTCGCACCGATGCTGAGGCACAAGCATCGCTCAGGATCGGTATCGGCCGTTTTACCACGGTAGAAGAAATGAACTATGCCGCTGATACACTTGTGTCAGCCATCACGAAGCTGAAAGGACAAGCTGCATGAGCCAGGTAACCGTGACGTTCATTCACGCCGACGGCAAGGAGCAGGCGGTAACGACCGAGGCTGGCGCAACCGTACTTCAGCTCGCCCACGAAATCGGGCTTGAGATGGAGGGCGCATGCGAAGGCAATATGGCGTGCTCAACCTGCCATGTGATTGTTGACGATGCTGACTTTGACAAGCTGCCTGAGGCCAGTGAGGAGGAGGAAGAAATGCTCGACCTTGCGCTTGGCCTCACGGCGACCTCCCGCCTTGGATGCCAGGTCGTCCTCACGCCAGAGCTTGACGGTCTTCGGCTGCACATCCCGCAAGCAACACGGAATATGATGGGCTTCTAGTCCGCCTCGAGGATCTTTTCAAACTGCTCGTTGATGATTTTGGCGATGCTGTTCAGTGGCTTGGTCATCAACTGTGCGCGGAAATCATCACCCGACATATCCATATCACCATGGATTGGCTTGTGCATATGCCGTGTCGCACGCCAGACCACGACGATGTCTGAGCTGCGCACACGCGCCATGCCCACGGTGGGGTAATCATCATAGAGCCGTGCAAGAAAGCGTTCGTTGGTGTTTGAGCCGCCCTCAATGATCCAGAAGCTCTTTGGTGTGGACAGCGTAAGACTGGCGTTGAACGCGCGCACCATCTCATCAAGCTTGTCGTGGGTGCGGAAACAGAAAAGCGAGATGGAGCCGCCCACGGGACGCGTGGTCAGGAACTGATCAGCGGTCATCTCCATGCGGCTGATCCCGGCTTTCTCAAGCGGTGCAAGGTCAAAGTCCATGCGCTCGCCCACAACAACGGCGCGCGCGGGTTTGGCGTGCACCGTCATCGAATTGACGGACGGCCAGAATTCCACGCAGGTGCGGGGCCTGTAAAAACCGGCGATCGATTTTGTGATATTCTCAAGGCTGCGGGGCAGCTCCTGCCACGGCTTGTTCAGCCGTTTTGCGCCCAGCTCTTCGAGTGGCTGGTCGAAGTTCGCCCACACCCAGTTGGCTTCCCATTTCATCAGGCCAGAAGACCATTGCAGGCGCTTGGGCCCAAGAATGCGCTGCTTGAGGTTCAGCACGTCAGCGATGAGGCAGTAGTCGAAATTCACCTTGTCGGCGCGCCCCATGATGGTCACACGCCCCTGAAATTCAGGGATCAGGACAAGTGTGTGCAGGGCGGAGCCTTCGATGCCAGCGATATGCTCAGCGTCTGCCAGCATATCGACCTGTTCGCGGATGGAATGTTCCTGCGGGTGGTAAAGGGTCCAGCCGTTGAGCTCCAATATACGCTCGAACTCAGGCTCGTTGAACACAATGCCTTTGTCGAGCTTGGTGCGCGACAGCCAAACCTTCTTGCCTTTCACGGGCGCACAGGCACCACGCACTTTAAGTGCTTTGGTCTGCGGCTCAGTATAGCGGGTGTGGATGATGTAGCCGTCGTGCGGCACGAACAGTTCCTCAACGCTCGTTTGCTCTGTGATGATGTGCATCGGGTTTTTGACGCCCAGCAGATCAAAGAGCTCGCGCTGCATCGCGTTGAATTCACCCTGATTGTGAACGCCAAGCCACAGGATGGGCAGGTCAGGGTTTTCCTTGATGTACCAGAGCCGTGACAAGCTCTCGAGCAGGAAGTGACCATAGTGCGGGAACAGATAGCCCGCAAAGATGTATTGGCCTTTGAGGTGATGCTTGGTCTCGCCAACCTCACGTGGCAGGTTCATGCGCGAGGTATTGATTTCGGTGCCCGTTTTACGGTCCCAGTCACCATTGATGAGCACAGCACCTTGCCTGTACTGACGGATCAGGAACGCGTGTTCAATAGGCTGATGATCCCGGTCGAACACACCACCCTTGGCACCGCCCGCAAGAAATGCCTGGTCCTCACAACCGTGCAGTGGCAGCAGGATCGCGTCAGTGTAACAGGGGGTGTCAGGTGTGGTCGTCACGGCAAACTCATGCAATCAGTTGTCAGGTGTATGTGTGAATATGGAACATTGCCGGGCTTGGCAAGACATCAGCGTCTTTAATCTTGAACCCACAATATTGAAATTGCCGTTGCACGAGTGCATATTCTCAAAGTGCGGAGTTAAAAGAAATAAAAACGCGAGGAATGACCATGACAAGGAATATGATTTTCGGCGGCGTGCTTGTGGCAGTGGTGGCCATGATGGCGATCAGCTATCTGTTTTCGCCTAAGGACACCTCCAGCAGTGATGGCTGGGGCATGAAGGTCACTGTATCGGGGGACGATATCGTGATTGAAGAAAATACCGTGCGCACGTCAAACGGCGACGTGAATTGCCGTAAAAACGGTGGTACGGTTACCGTCACCCGCGAAAGCGGTCAGGAAGTGACCATCATTTGTGATTGAGTGATTGCACAGTCTGCCCAAACAGTCTGCCCTGAGCGCTATTCAAAGCGCTCGGGCAGGTGATCGTCGTCCACAAGGTCGGTAAAGCGGGTGCATTCTTTCTCGAACGCAAGGTGCACGGTGCCTACCGGGCCGTGACGCTGTTTACCAATGATAACCTCAGCCTTGCCGTATAGCGCCTGCATCTGCGCTTGCCACTCGGCATGCTTGGTCTGCTCGCCTTCGCCCGGCTGTTCCTTTTCCTTGTAATATTCTTCACGGAACACAAACATCACCATATCCGCGTCCTGCTCGATGGAGCCGGATTCACGAAGGTCAGACAGCATTGGGCGCTTGTTCTCACGCTGCTCCACCGTACGGCTAAGCTGTGAAAGGGCGATAACCGGAACATGAAGTTCTTTCGCCAAACCTTTGAGACCACGGGTAATTTCCGAAATTTCCTGCACACGACTTTCGCTCGCGGTACCTTTGCCAGACCCACGAAGAAGCTGAAGGTAATCGACCACGACAAGGCCCAGGTTGTGCTGGCGCTTGAGCCGTCGCGCTCGGTTCCTCAGTGCTGCGATGGTTAGCGCAGGCGTGTCATCGATAAAGAGTGGCGTGTCCTCAAGCTCAATTGCGGCCCGCGCAATGGCTTCGAACTGGTCTTCCTTCAAGTGACCCTGACGCATCTTGTGTGACTGGATCGGCTCCGGGCCATTATAGTTACGGTTCGCGACATCTGAGAGAATACGGGAGGCCAACTGGTCGGCAGACATCTCGAGGCTGAAGAAACACACAACCGCACCCTTTGAACGTTCGTGCGGGATACCTTCACGTTTGTCTTGCGCGTAGCGTTTGGCAGCATTGAAGGCGATATTGGTGGCCAGTGCCGTTTTACCCATAGCGGGACGACCGGCAAGAATCACAAGGTCAGAGTTGTGCAGGCCGCCAATTTTCTCGTTGAGGCGCGTGAGGCCCGTGTCGATACCCGACAGGCTGTCTGGGTCCTTGTACGCATTCTCGATGTTCTCAACCGCGGTGCGAAGCGCGCGGGAGAAGGGCTGTGCACCGCTCTCAGCTTGGCCAAGTTCGGCGAGGTCAAAAAGCTGCTTTTCAGCGTCTGAAATCTGCTCGCTCGCTTCGGCATCAACCGGCGCATCATAGGCGTCGTTGACCATTGTCTCACCAATCTGGATGAGCGCGCGGCGAAGCGCGAGATCATAGATGGTACGGCCATAGTCTTCGGCGTTGATGATGGTGGCGGCAGATGCCGCAAGGCGAACGAGGTAGCGCGCGCCGCCAACGTCCTTGAGCGCCTCGTCATTTTCGAAATAGGGTTTCAGTTTAACCGGATCTGCGATCTGGTTTTTGTCCATCAGCTTAAGGACTGCAGAATAGATGCGCCCGTGAACCGGCTCATAGAAATGCTCAGGCAGCAAAAAGCCCTGTACCTTCTGGGCAGCTTCATTGTTGACGAGGATCGAACCCAACAGTGCCTGTTCCGCCTCGAGGTTATGGGGCGGTTGGCGGTAGGTCATCGAGTCTTGTTCGTCGTTGGCAGCGTCAGATTTGAGCGCTTCCATGGGTAAGCCTCCGTTGGTGGGCGTTTCTTCCTGAGCCCGGGATTTATTCATCTGCGAGTCTGTGCCGCTGTCCCGGATGTGGCGGGCACCATCGCACAGGGCAGGGTATCACAAAACAGCTAATTCGGGTTATCCACCGGGAAGTTTTCCACAGGGGTATAACTCTGGGGATAACTTGGGGATGCCATGTCTTCGGGCAAAGAAAAAGGCGGCCAGAAAGCCGCCTTTTCCTGAATTTGATGTGCGAGAAGCTTACGCGTCAGCTTTGTCAGCGTCTGCAGCTACTTCTTCAACCGCTTCTTCCGGAGCTTCGTCTTCGAAGAGTTCTTCAACGTCGTCTTCTTCAACGAAATCTTCGTCGTCAGCGAGGCCGGTTACAGCCGAACCCGTTGCGAACTGGGTCTCAGCTTCAGCGTCACTGCGTGCGATGTTCACAACAACCGTTTTCGAAACTTCCGGGTGCAGACGGATTACAACGTCGTGCAGGCCGAGGGTTTTGATTGCGCGGTCAAGAACAACTTGGGTACGGACAATTGCAACACCAGCTTCGGTAACAGCTTCAGCGATATCACGGCTCGAAACCGAACCATAAAGCTGACCGCTTTCACCAGCAGCGCGAACCATGACGACCTTGAGGCCTTCCATTTTCGCAGCAACGGCTTCAGCGTCTTTGCGGCGCTCGAGGTTTTCTGCTTCCAGGCGAGCCTTGTCGGCTTCGAACGCAGCTTTGTTCGACGCGGTAGCGCGAAGAGCTTTGTTCTGCGGCAGCAGGAAGTTACGGGCAAAACCGTCACGGACAGTTACGATATCGCCCATCTGGCCGAGTTTCTCGACGCGTTCCAGCAGGATGACTTCCATTTTATGTCTCCTTGGGGTGAGCGATTAGCTGACGATGAACGGCAGCAGGGCGATGTTACGGGCGCGTTTGATCGCTTTAGCGAGCTCACGCTGTTTCTTTGCGGAAACAGCCGTAATACGGCTCGGAACGATTTTGCCGCGCTCAGAAACATACTTCTGAAGCAGTTTTACGTCTTTGTAATCAATTACTTGTGCGTTTTCGCCGGAAAACGGGCAGGTTTTGCGACGACGGAAAAATGGACGACGAGCAGCCATTAGCGGGGTTTCCTTTCGCCACGAGGCTCGCGCGGACCGCGGCGCTCTTTATCAGCTTTAGCGCGAAGAACGATGCTTTCGCCTTCTTCGAGTTCATCAACGCGGATGGTCATGAAACGAATAACGTCTTCATGAAGGCGTGCTTGACGCTCCATCTCAGCGACCGCAGCGTGCGGCGCATCAATGTTCAGAAGAACATAGTGGCCTTTGCGGTTTTTCTTGATTTTGTAAGCGAGGTTCTTGAGACCCCAGTATTCGGTCTTAGCGACCTTGCCGTCATTCTCCTCGATGATCTTGGAGAGATCGGCCGTGATGCCTTCCACCTGCGAGGCGTTTACGTCTTGCCGCGCGATGAAAACATGCTCGTACGTAGCCATGTTTTGCTCCTGTATGCTGATCGTTCACCGGTCGCGATGACGGGTGCCTCCAGCTTTCCTTAACAAACATCCTGTGCCATAAAGCGTGCGAATAAACACATCAGCCCAGACTCAGGACGCGCCTCTATAACGCTGCATATTGCCAAATGCAAGGGAAAGCCTGCATTTTGCGAATTAATTGCTGTAAAGTCTTGCGTGGACGCTACGGCTTATGCCATTTGGCCCTAGATCACAGAAGATCAGAAGGGCAATTGGAGGTGCTGATATGACCCGTGCACTCGTGTTCCCTGGCCAGGGCAGCCAGTTTGTGGGAATGGGTAAAGCGCTCGCGGACGCTGAAAAAGCGGCGAAGCTTGTATTCGAAGAGGTAGATGACGCGCTTTCGCAGCATCTCTCCAAATTGATGTGGGACGGGCCTGAAGAAGATCTGCGCCTGACCGAGAACACCCAACCAGCCCTGATGGCCTGTTCGCTCGCGGTTATCCGCGTGCTGGAAGCCGGTGGCGTGAAGGTTGAAGATATCGCGAGCCATGTGGCTGGCCACTCCCTTGGCGAATATTCCGCATTGGCAGCAGCCGGTGCATTCTCCGTTGCTGATGCTGCGCGCCTGCTGAAGCGCCGCGGCCAGGCCATGCAGCGCGCTGTGCCGGTGGGCGAAGGCGCGATGGCCGCCATCCTTGGCCTGAGCCTCGAAGATGTGAACGCTGTTGTTAAAGAAGCCGCTGGCGATCAGGTTTGTGTTGCTGCAAACGACAATGCTGACGGGCAGGTCGTTGTGTCCGGCCACAAGGAAGCTGTCGAACGCGCGATTGAAATTGCAAAAGCAAAGGGCGCCAAGCGTGGCCTGCTGCTGCCTGTGTCTGCACCATTCCATTGCCCGCTGATGAAACCAGCGGCTGATGAGATGAAGGAAGCGCTCGCGGACGTGACGGTGAACCGCCCGGTTGTGCCGGTAATCGCGAACGTGATTGCAGCGCCGATCAGTGAGCCTGAAGGCATCCGTACACTTCTTATTGAGCAAGTTACGGCAAGCGTGCGCTGGCGTGAAAGCGTTGCCGCCTTCTCGTCACTGGGCGTGCATGAAGTTGTTGAAGTTGGTGCCGGCAAGGTACTCACGGGCCTCGTGCGCCGTATTGATAAAGAACTGGCTTGCGTAAACCTGCAGGACCCGGCGGATATCGAAGCCTTTACGGCAACGCTCTAAGATCAGGGGAATTTGAATGTTTGACCTTACAGGCAAAAAAGCGCTCGTAACTGGCGCGACCGGCGGCATTGGCGCCTCAATTGCCCGCACGCTTCATGCAGCAGGCGCTGAAGTTGTCATCTCTGGAACCCGCGCAGAAAAGCTGCAGGATCTCGCCGCTGAACTTGGTGAGCGGGTGCATGTGATCGCGGCGAACCTTTCGGACCGTGCGAGCGTGGACCAGCTTGCAAAAGAGGCTGCAGACGCCATGGGTGGCATTGATATCCTCGTGAACAACGCTGGTATTACAAAAGATACGCTTGCCATGCGCATGAAGGATGAGGACTGGGACAGCGTCATGCAGGTCAACCTCGAAAGCTCCTTCCGTCTGATCAAGGCAACCATGCGCGGCATGATGAAATCCCGCTGGGGCCGTGTGGTGAACATCACCTCGGTTGTTGGCGTGACCGGCAACCCGGGTCAAGCGAACTACTGTGCATCCAAGGCCGGTATGATTGGTATGTCGAAAGCACTGGCGGCTGAGCTTGCGAGCCGCGGCATTACTGTGAACTGTGTTGCACCCGGCTTTATCGCGACCCCGATGACCGACGTACTCACGGACGAACAAAAATCTGCCATCACTGGTGGCATCCCTTCGGGCGAGCTTGGCACGCCGGAAGATATCGCAACCGCAGTCTTGTATCTGGCGTCACCAGAGGCCAAATATGTGACCGGTCAAACCCTCCATGTGAATGGCGGATTGGCGATGATCTGATCTTGTCCGTCTTTATGCCATTTTTGATTGGCAGGATGAGACGGAACTTGATAGTGGTGAGGGCTGAGGCGCTTGCCACAAAAACATAACAGAGTCTTCTCAAAGAGGGGAAACTGTGTTACTAGCGCCCTCGATGCGGGCGATCTGGCGCAAGATTGCTAGGATTTCCGCAACACGAGGGGGCTTCATAAACTAGGGACTGTCCCCTTACATTTCGGTGTAGAAAACGAGGAAAAAAGCAATGAGCGATATCGCCGACAAGGTGAAAAAGATCGTAGTTGAGCACCTTGGTGTTGACGAAGACAAAGTAACCGAAAACGCCAGCTTCATTGACGATCTGGGCGCAGACAGCCTTGATACGGTTGAACTGGTCATGGCGTTCGAAGAAGAATTCGGCATCGAGATCCCGGATGATGCGGCTGAGAAAATCCAGACCGTGAAAGACGCGATCGACTTTATTAGCGCGAATTCCTAAGCTGGATCTGCTATTTCATGGGGGCAACAGCCGAGCCGGTTGAGGTTGGCTGTTGCCCTTTTTCATTTTCTGTCTTTTTGGGCTGGTTATAAATTGAGGATCGACAGATGAGACGAGTGGTTGTGACAGGTCTGGGAATGGTGTCGCCGCTGGCAAATGGCGTCGATGAAACCTGGAGCCGACTTATCGAAGGTCAATCTGGCGCAGGTCAAATCACACAGTTTGACGCAAGCGATTACCCTTGCCGCATCGCGTGCGAGGTTCCGCTTGGCGACGGGTCGAACGGCACTTTCAATGCTGACGACTGGATGGCGCCGAAGGATCAGCGCCGCGTTGATACATTCATCGTATTTGGTATGGCCGCGGCCATGCAGGCAATCCGCGACGCTGGCTGGGAAGAGCCGGGCGAAGAAGAACTGCTGCGCACCGGTGTCATGATCGGCGCCGGCATCGGCGGCCTGAAGTGGATTTCCGAATCCTCCATCCTGCTGCACGAGCGCGGCCATCGCCGCATCAGCCCGCACTTTATCGCGGGTTCGATCATTAACCTCGTGTCCGGCAACGTGTCGATCAAATACGGTTTCAAAGGTCCGAACCACGCGGCTGTAACCGCATGTTCGACCGGCGCACACTCCATCGGCGACGCTGCACGCCTCATCATGCTTGATGATGCGGACGTAATGGTCGCGGGTGGTGCAGAAGCCTCGATTTGTGCAATTGGCATGGCGGGTTTTGCCCAGGCTAAAGCACTGTCGACCAAATATAATGACACGCCTGAAGCGGCATCCCGCCCGTGGGACAAAGGCCATGACGGCTTTGTCATGGGCGAGGGCGCAGGCATCGTTGTGCTTGAAGAGCTTGAGCATGCGAAGAAGCGCGGCGCGAAAATCTACGCTGAGATCGTCGGTTACGGCATGTCCGGTGACGGCTATCATGTGACCGCGCCGGCGCCAGACGGCAACGGTGGTTACCGTTCGATGCAGGCTGCACTGAAGCGCGCGGGCCTCAATCCTGAGGATCTCGATTATATCAACGCGCACGGCACCTCAACGCCGGTTGGTGACCCGATCGAGTTTGGTGCAGTGAAACGTCTGCTCGGTGACGCGGCGTCCAAAGTTGCCATGTCCTCGACAAAGTCGTCCATCGGTCACCTCCTGGGTGCCGCTGGTGCTGTTGAGGCCATCTTCTGCATCAAGTCGATTGAGACCGGTGTAATTGCGCCGACACTCAACCTGCATGAACGCGCAGAAGGCTGTGACGGCATCGACCTCGTGCCGCTGGTGGCGCAGGAGCGCAAGGTGAAGGCCGCATTGTCGAACTCGTTCGGCTTCGGCGGCACCAACGCTTCGCTCGTGGTGCGGGAATACAACGGCGACTGATTTTCGCCCTGAAAGATAAAAGACCGGCTTTGGTGTTGGTGGGAAGGCTGATAGGCTAACTCCATGACCCAAAGCCGGTTTTTATTTGTCCTGAGCCTAGCTATAGCGCTGGCCCTGATCATGGGTGGCGTGGCAGTTGGTGTTGTCCGCATGATTCTCATCGCGGATATCCCGGCTACCCAAACAGAATATTTCTACATCAAACGCGGCAGCGGCCTGTTGCGCGCCAGTTATCTCGCTGAAGAGCAGGGGCTGGTGAAAGCCCGCTGGCACTTCTTGGCAGCTGCAAAGACTCTGGGTATGGAGCGGAGTCTGCAGGCCGGCGAGTATGAGGTGCATCCGGGCATGTCGCTTAAAGCCGTGTTTGAGAAAATCGCCCGCGGTGAGCGCTATATGCGCCGCATCGCAATCCCTGAAGGACTGAGCGCCAAAGAGGTTGACCAAATCCTGCGTGACAGCTTCGGGCTGGAGCTTGAGAGCTTGTCACTTGCCGCAGAAGGGCACCTTTTGCCTGACACCTATTTTTATGAGCGGGGTGACAGCGCAACGACTGTCCTGAAGCGCATGAAGGACAAGCAGAATGAGCTGCTGACCAGGCTTTGGGAGGAACGCGCGCCCGATTTGCCGCTCGATAGCATGGAAGACGCTATCATCCTCGCCTCCATCGTTGAAAAAGAAACCGGGGTGCCGTCTGAACGCGGGAAGGTCGCTGCGGTTTTCATCAACAGGCTCAAAAAAGGTATGCGGCTGCAATCCGACCCTACCGTCATATATGGCATCACCGAAGGCCTGCCGCTCGGGCGGGGGCTAACGCGCGCTGAACTCAATGAAGTAACACCCTATAACACTTACCGGGTTGCAGGCCTGCCGCCGACGGCCATTGCAAACCCCGGCGCTGAGGCAATCCGCGCGGTGCTGAACCCAGATGATGTGCCGTATCTCTATTTTGTTGCTGACGGCACCGGTGGCCACGCCTTCGCGACCAGCCTTGAAGACCATAACCGCAATGTTGCGCGCTGGCGGGCGTATGAGCGAAATTCGCGTCCCTGACCATTTCATCAGGATTTTGGGGTGCCGTTTCACGCATTGCTCGACTATAGTGCGTGGCTAAATGTTCAGTGGAAGGAATATATATGCCGCTTAGCAGCATGACCGGATTCGCCCGCAGCGCAGGGGAAGGCGCAGGGTTCCGGTGGAACTGGGAAATCAAAAGCGTTAACAACAAGGGACTTGAGATTCGGTGCAAGCTGCCGCAGTTCCTTGACGGCTTTGACCTTCAGATCAAAAAGATCGTATCCGCAGCGCTCTCGCGCGGCTCGATCTTCATTTCGCTGTCGGCCATTCGTGACGGCGACGAAGCAACCTTCGAGATCAACGAGGAACGCCTGAAGGCCCTCATCGATGTTGCGGCTAAATACGGCGGGCAGGGTGGCATTGCACAGGCCAGCATTGACGGCCTTCTGGCGATCAAGGGCGTGGCAGACCTTACGATCAAGGAACTTAAGGAAGAAGAGCGCGAAGCCCTTGAGGCAGCGCTCGAAGGCTCCCTCGCGGCGCTGCTGACTGACCTCAAGCGCGCGCGTGACGACGAGGGCACGCGCATGGCAAGCGTGCTCAAGTCACAGCTTGAGGGTATTGCGCGGCTTTCGAATAAGGCACGTTCTGTGGCCGGCGACCGTGTGAAAGCAATGGAAGAACGATTCCTCGCGCAATTGGCGCGGCTCCAGAATACCGACAAGCCGGTATCGGATGAACGCCTGGCGCAGGAAATCGCTATACTTGCTGTCAAAGCGGACATTCAGGAAGAGCTGGACCGCCTGGATAGCCACGTTGAGGAAACCTACAATCTGCTCGCGAGCGACAAGCCCGTGGGCCGTCGGCTTGACTTCCTCTGTCAGGAATTTAACCGTGAAGCGAACACTTTATGTTCCAAATCCAGCGATTCGGCATTGACGAAGATCGGCCTAGACCTTAAGGCACTGATCGACCAATTCCGTGAACAAGTTCAAAACATTGAATGACAGGTGACAGGCAAGCCCTATGACCGCAAAATCAGTCTATTCCCGTCGCGGGCTTATGCTCGTTATCTCCTCGCCGTCTGGTGCCGGTAAAACCACGCTGACGCGCCGTCTGCTCGAGGAAGACAATGAAATTGTCATGTCGGTGTCAGCCACCACGCGTGAGCCGCGCCCGGGCGAAGAACACGGCAAAGACTATTATTTTGTCACCCATGAACGCTTCAAGGAAATGATCGAGCAGGACGAACTGCTGGAGCACGCTGTGGTGTTCGGCAACCGCTACGGTACGCCCCGCGGCCCCGTGATGACTGCGCTCGGTGACGGAAAGGACGTGATTTTTGATATCGATTGGCAGGGTGCCCAGCAGCTTGATTCGAGCACACGTGCCATTGACCTTGTGCGGATATTTATTCTACCGCCGTCTGTTCGTGCACTCGAAGATCGCTTGAAGAAACGCGGTCAAGATACTGAAGAAACTATCAAAAAGCGTATGGCACAGGCGGAAGCCGAGATCAGCCACTGGGCAGAATACCAGTATGTCCTGATCAATGACGACCTGGATGAAACGTTTGAATCGCTCAAGAGCATTATCCGTGCAGAACGCCTGCACAGGGAACGTCGGCCGGGCCTCTCGGAATTTGTGCGTAATCTTCAGGCGGAACGCCGCGGCGACGCTGAATAATCCGGCCTATGCGTCCCGCATCTCGGCGTAGGTGCGAGCGAGGCGGACATACTCTTCCACACTCACATCTTCTGCGCGGCGGGTTTCGTCGATATCCGCCTTGGCCAAAAGCTCGCCCGCGTTTACGGGCAGGCTTTTAAGGCTCGCGCGCAGCATCTTGCGGCGCTGGCCAAAAGCACGCTCCACCACAAGCTCAAGATCTTTGAGTTTCACGGTCGCGTCCAGCGGCTCACTTGGCTCATAGTGAATGACGGCGCTTGCCACCTTGGGGGGTGGCGTGAAGGCTGCCGCGGGCACATTGACGGCGATACGCACCTTGCCGCGCCACTGTGCAAGGACCGAGAGGCGCCCATAGGCTTTGCTGCCCGGTTTTGCGACAATACGTTCCGCCACTTCGCGCTGAAACATCAGCGTAAGGCTTGCGAACCAGGGCTTCCACTCATCAAGCGTCAGCCATTTGATGAGAAGCATTGTGCCCACATTATAGGGCAGGTTGGACGCAATACGCAGTGTCTCGCCCGGTTGCGGCGCCAGCAGCGTGGGCTCGTCCATATCCAGCGCGTCACCTTGGTGCACGGTCAGGCGACCGTCGTAAGCCCTTGATACTTCCGCGAGCGCGGGCAGGCAGCGTTCATCCATTTCAACAGCGACGACCCGTTTGGCGCCTTCTGCCAATAGGCCGCGTGTCAGGCCGCCGGGGCCGGGGCCGACCTCATAGACAACACTATCCGCAAGGTCGCCAGCGACGCGCGCAATCTTGCGTGTGAGGTTGAGGTCGAGAAGGAAGTTCTGGCCAAAAGACTTTTTGGCCCGCAGGTCAAACTCGCGAATAACCTCACGAAGTGGTGGTAAGGCATCACTCATACGGAGGTCTCGTTTTTCGCCATCTGCCAAGCCGTGCGAATGGCAGCGAGCATGCTGTCTGTCCGGGCTTCGCCTTTGCCTGCCAGCGGCAGCGCCGTACCATGGTCAGGTGAGGTGCGGATGATGGGTAATCCGAGTGTGACATTCACGCCGCCCCAGAAATCCAGTGTCTTGATCGGGATAAGTGCCTGATCGTGATACATGCACAGCACCACATCGTATTTTTTGCGCGCGTCGGCATGAAACAGCGTATCGGCGGGCTGAGGATCAGTGACATCAAGCCCTTCATCGCGCAGAGCCCAGACGGCCGGCATGATATGTGTGCCTTCTTCCATGCCCATGGCACCGCCTTCACCCGCGTGAGGGTTGAGAGCCGCTATTGCGATCCGCGGTTTCGTGATACCAAACCGGCCGCGAAGATCATGGGCCGCCACCATGCCAGCATGCGTAATGGCACCTGCCGTGAGGTGCTTGGGCACATCTTTCAGCGCAACATGGATGGTAACCGGGATTACCCGCAACTCGTCAGTCGCCAGCATCATGACGGAAGCCTTGTCATCCAGCCCGCAGCGCCGCGCGAGATACTCGGTATGGCCCGGCGCGGAAAATCCCACTTGGTAAAGCGCTGCCTTGTGAATGGGTGCAGTCACCACGGCCGACACGTCGCCATCAAGGGCAAGCGAAACAGCGGTATCTATCGCTTCAACTACAGCAGCACCATTGGCAGGGTTCAGTGTTCCGGGTACGACGGCTTCAGCGATGGAGACCGGCAACACAGGTAAGCTTTTTGCAAAAATGCTGTCAGCGTCACTAGCACGTTCGATCCTCGTAATTGGCAAATCGGCATCGACAGCATGCAATGCCTCAGGCGCGCCTACATAAACGAACGGCGGCAAGCCAATTGCTTCGCGCTCACGCCATAGGCGTGCGATCAACTCGGGCCCAACCCCTGCGGGCTCTCCCATTGTGATGGCAAGAGGAGCAGGGCCGCGCTTATCTGTGGTTGCCCGGCTCATGGTACGATTAGCGGTAGTCGATGATGGCTTTCCTGCGCAGGTCACGCAGGTAACGACGGCCCATCATGGACAGACGCTGCTGTTCCATCTGGCTGTAGATGTCATCGAAGTTTGGTTCCTGAACCGTAGGCTCCGTGCGGCTACAAACAAACAGCACACGCATGCCGTCGTCCATGGTTATGACCTCGCTTGCCTTGCCAACTTCAGCATTTTCAACAACGCCACGGATTTCCGGCTGGAGGTCACGCAGGCGCAGGTTGCCGATCTCGTTCCTGCCATCAGCACCGGACTCCTCAGCATAGCGCGGAACATCCGCACAGCTAGTTTCCTGATTGTGCAGGCCCTCGACAACTGACCGGAATTTGCTCGCGGCAGCTTCGTCCTGCATCTTTTCTGTCGTCAGGTGCACCTGACGAAGCGTTAATTGCGTATCAAGCGGGTCGGCCGTAAGGATACGACGACGGTCACGCTGTGCCAGGATCACATAACCACCAGCAGTACGGATTGGTGCCGACACGTCACCCACCGGCATTTCGTTGATTGCCGTCGCATAGGCCGGATCCATGTCTTCAGCCGTGATCCAGCCGAGGTCACCACCAACTGCGGCGGTTGAGGAGGCGGAAAGCTGCTGCGCCAGATCCGGGAAGGATGCACCTTTTTTGATACGGTCCACGAGCTCTTCTGCGTTCGCGCGAACACTGGCTTCCTGCTCAGGGTTGTCAACCAGCAGAACAATTTCCGCGAGACGGTATTCAAACTTGCCGCGGTTGTCATAAATGCGCTGGATGTAAGCTTCTACTTCTTCATCCGACACGTTCACGAAAGAGCCGAGGCGACCCTGCACGAGCTGGGACCAAGCGATCTCAGCTTCCATCTGGTCAAGCATGGTCTTTTTACTGGAGCCAATACCGCGAAGCGCTTGCTCAAGCTGTTCTGGTGTCTGGTTGAGACCTTGCGCGCGGCGACGGAAGAATTCCTCGAGCTGCGCGTCCTCGATTTTCATCTCAACGGTTGCAGCTTCCTGGATCTGGAGCTTCTCATCCACCATGGAGCGGATAACCTGCTCACGAACCTTAAGGAATTCCTGCTCGCTCGAGACACCGCCGGCAACTGCGATCACAAGGCGAAGACGCTGGTTGATGTCAAAGCTGGAAATTGGTTCGTCGTTCACCAGCACCTCAATGCTGTTGATCGCCTGCTGGCTCATGGCCGAGCCTGCGAGGAGTGCTGCCAAGCTTACGCCAGCAACACTGTTGCGAACCAGTTTCCGTGTTTTCTCAATAAGTCTCGCCATGCCCAAACTTTACATCTCAAAAATTTTCAAATCGGGCCACTCCCGCCCTTTGTATGGATAGCCTTTTAGACGCTTTCAAGGCGCGGTTCTAGCCCAAATTCTTCAATTTCAACCGGAACATAATGGAAGTGCCCGGTTCTACGTCACGGTCACGCGTGAAGGTTTCCCGCCAGCGCAAGCCCAGCTCAATACATTCGTTGTTGTAGGAGACGCCCACGTCATAGCGAACGCCGCCATCATTCTCGACCACATATAGAGGGTTGCCGGTGCCTACATCAACCGTTCTAACCGTCGCACCCGAGAGACGATGGGTGAAGCCACCGTCAAGGCGCCAGTTGCTGTTGATGTTATAATAGGCGCTGGCGCGGATTTCCTCACGGTCCTCGCGCGTCACGATATTCATGTCGCGGTCTAGTTTGAGGTAACCGGCTTGCATACCCACAACATTGCCGCGCATGGCAAGCATAAGCTCGTTGCGGCGAACCGCGAAGCTTTGCTCATCAACACGGTAACGGTGTTCGAACTGCAGCCAGTCTTTGTAGCTTACCCGCGTGCGTCCAACGATGTTGGAAACGTCACCCTCAAGGCCGGCGCCGTCAGCAAATACAGTGTCCGTACCGGTAATACGCCAGGACTGGCCGAGCATCACATCGGTCGACCATTCCTGGCCGTCGTAGCGCCACTGCATACCGTAGGTCACGCGGCTGCCTTCTTCCCACAGGTCATAGCCAGACGCCCGGTCAGCCGAGAAGAGGTTGAGGTCATTGAGCTCAAACGCCCGGCTATCCTCGTTCACGATGTTATCCGGCGTGCCGCGGCGCGGTGATACCGTCACTTCCACGATGGGTTCGATGGTGTGGCTGCTGCCACTTTCCATGAACTTCACCAGCGGCCAGGTGACGCTGACAGTACCGCGCACAAGATTGCGCCACTCGCTGCCGTCGCCCGTGCCGCCAAAGGTGCCACCAAAGACCGGATCGTCTGGCCGGTCAATGTCACCAAGATTGTAGGCGTCGGTGCGGGCGTAGGCTTCGAGGTCAACCACAAAGCCCTTCGGGGTGATATAGCGTCGCTCCCAACTTGCGGACAGCGATGCCCGTTGCGTGTCAAGGCCGTCACTGCGGCGCAGCGCGAGCGCATTGCCCTTGATACTGATGGTGCCGCCAAAGGGCGCGAAATCAGGAATGTATTCCGCGTCAAGCAGCGGCAGGGCGTGACCGGTCAGGCCCGAAATATCCTCAACCCGCAGGCCTTGGAAACCGACCGTGCGTACAGACACGTAGGAGCGGTCGTAGAAGCCCTCGAGCTTGTATTCGCTGACGAGAGTATCCGCATCGGAAAATTCATAGCGCCGCAGATAGGTATCGTCCGAGGCCCAATTGACCTGGTAGGTCGAGCGCCAGCGTTTGGAATGGTTGAAATAGCCATCCGAGCTGAAATGGCCGCGGAATTCGTGTTCGCCCGTCTGGTTACCATTGTCGTCCCGGCTATCGGTATAGGTGACGCTGCCGTCCATTTTATATTGGCCGAACCCAAGGTGGTGGCGATATTCGCCCGCAAGCACAAGACCTTCCTTGGTGGTAAGGATCGGTGTAATGGTCGCGTCCTGACTATCATTGAACACATGATAATAGGGCAGGCCTACAACAAAACCGAGGTTCCGTGTGGTCTGGATATCAAGCGGTAGCAAGCCGCTCGCACGGTCAACAGTTGGATCGGGGTGCGAAAAATAGGGTGTCCACAGGATCGGCACGCCGAATACTTCAAGCGATGCGTTCTTATAGTACAGCCGCTTCTTTTCCTTGTTGTGGACCACACGCACGGCCTTGATCTGCCAAAGCGGTGCCTTGCCGCTGCCGTCCGCACAGACTTCGCACGGACTGTAGACCGCGAGGTCAAGGGTCGTGGTACCGGTTTCGCCGTCACGCACTGCATCAGCCGCCGCGACTTGCGCGCCGTCTTTCATCAGCAGCCGAACGTCTTCCACAAAAGCATCACGGAGCGAATCTGACAGTATAACACGGGGGGCGATGATGCGTTCACCGGTTGGTGTGGTCATCTCGACGGCGCCGGAGGCTTCGGCCGTACCCGTGCGCTCGTTATAGATGACCTGGCCGGCTTCGAGGGTAAAGCCGTCGCGCTTGAGGAGGACACGGCCCGTCGCGATAACGCTGCCGGTTTCGGCATCATAGGTGAGGCTATCGGCAGAAAGCTCGACATTGTCTTCAGCTGGTGCATCGTCCTGCGCGCGCAAAGGTAGCGACAACAGTATTGTCGACCCCATCAGCCCCGCAAGGATGAGCGACTTTCCCGAAACAATATTCCTCATAAGCACCGACGCGGTTCCACCGTTATTTTGTGTCTTGATAGCGGTTGCGCATTGGCTGCGCAATAATGAACGTCCATCCCCCGGCTTCTGCGCCGAACTTTCCTGCTGGATCGACCAAAAATGTGGCGATTTCACGAGCACCACTTGAACAAAAGCGCGGGAAGGGGCATTAGGTTGGGTGAGGTCGGCCCGGGCACGTCTCATGGGCCGGAAGTAAATGAAATTCAAAAAGAATAGAGGTTCCCATGCAAATCTCCTTTGCTGCACTTGAAATGCCGGTTTCTGGCGCTGTTGCGCTTCTTGTAGAGAAGGACAAGCCGCTTGCCGGTCTTGCGGCGGAAGCAGACAGCAAAACCGGTGGTGCGCTCTCAAAAGCGATGAGCGCATCGCGTTTTGACGGTAGCGCAGGACAAACGCTCGACATCGTCGCCCCGAACGGCCTGTCGGTGGACCGTATTCTTCTCGTGGGTCTCGGCACCGCGGCAGACAAAAACACGCAAGACTGGACCGAAGTTGGCGCCGCAGTTGTGGCTGCCCTTCTTGGTTCCGGCAGTGCTGCGGTTACGGTCCTCGCCGAAGCAGGCGCGGATGCTGTTGCGATGGCCGAAGGCGCGCTTCTCCGCTCCTACCGGTTCGATAAATACCGCACCAAAGAGCCTGAGAGCAAAAAGCCGACCCTGAAGGCTGTCACTTTCGCCACGGACAGCAAGGATGCAGAGAAAGCATTCGCGCCGCGCAAAGCAGTTGTAGACGGTGTGTTCTTCACCCGTGACCTGGTGTCCGAACCGGCCAA
Source organism: Kordiimonas gwangyangensis DSM 19435 = JCM 12864 (assembly GCF_000375545.1). Classification (GTDB taxonomy): domain Bacteria; phylum Pseudomonadota; class Alphaproteobacteria; order Sphingomonadales; family Kordiimonadaceae; genus Kordiimonas; species Kordiimonas gwangyangensis. The sequence goes on along the minus strand of NZ_AQXF01000002.1, from coordinate 322,645 downwards.
CATCCTGCACCCCGAGAGCTTTGCTGACCGCATTGGTGAGCTCAAGGACCTCGGCGTTGAGGTTGAAGTGCTTGGCGAGAAGGAAATGGCCGAGCTTGGCATGGGCTCGCTTCTCGGCGTGGGGCAGGGCTCCATCCGCGAGAGCAAACTGGCCATCATGGTCTGGAACGGCGGCAACAAGGGCGACGCGCCTATTAGCTTTGTCGGTAAAGGCGTGACTTTCGACACCGGCGGTATTTCGCTCAAGCCGGGTGAGGGCATGGAGCAAATGAAATGGGACATGGGCGGTGCCGGCACCGTTGTTGGCCTGATGAAGGCGCTCGCGGGCCGTAAGGCGAAAGTGAATGTGGTTGCCGTTGTTGGCCTTGTTGAGAATATGCCGGACGGCAATGCCCAGCGCCCGGGCGACGTAGTGACCTCTATGTCTGGTCAGACAATTGAAATCCTGAACACGGACGCCGAGGGCCGCCTCGTGCTCGCAGATGCGCTCTGGTACACGCAAGACCGTTTCAAGCCGAAGACCATGATTGACCTTGCAACACTGACGGGCGCGATCATCATCACCCTCGGTCATGAGCATGCTGGCATCTTCACCGATAATGAAGAGATCGCTACACAGCTCAGCAAAGCTGGCCTCGATACCGGCGATAAAGTCTGGCGCCTGCCACTTCACAAGAATTACGACAAGATGATCGACTGCCCGACGGCGGATATGAAGAACATCGGCGGGCGTGCCGCTGGTTCGATCACTGCTGCGCAGTTCCTGCGCCGGTTCACCAACGATGTTCCGTGGTGCCATATCGATATCGCTGGCACGGTCTGGTCTGAGAAAGACCTGCCGCTTTCCGAGAAAGGCGGCACCGGCTACGGCGTACGTCTTCTCGACCGCTTTGTCGCTGACAACTACGAAGGTTAATCAGCGTGGCTGAGATCCGTTTCTATCACCTGCAGAACCAGACGCTTGAGGAAGCCCTCCCCAAGCTGATGGAGCGCGTGGTGGACGCGGGTTTCAAGGCTGTCGTCAAGCTACCTGCAAAAGGGTTGATGGAAACAGTGAACAAGGTCTTGTGGGATTACGATCCCGCAAGTTTCCTGCCGCATGATATCGAGGGCTGCGAAAGCCCCGAAGAGCAAACCATCTTCCTCACCACCGGGGACGAAAACCCGAACGGCGCCACCGTTCTCGTGCTGGTGGACGCAGTTAAAAGCCCCGACATCAGCAAATATGATCGTTGCCTTTATATGTTCGATGGCCGTGATGAAGGCATCGTGGCTGAAGCCCGGTCTGACTGGAAAGCCTTCAAGGATTTTGGCGCAGAGATGTCATATTGGCAGCAGCGCGAAATGGGTGGCTGGGAGCAAAAAGCGTGACGAGCGCACCTGTGCGGCACGAAAGCCTGCCGTATTATATCTCGACAGACATTACCGAGTTTGACTTTGACCGCGTACATGCGTGGCTTGCGGCCAGCTACTGGGCCAAAGATATTCCCATGGACATATGCCGCCGTGGGTTTGAAAATTCGCTTTCCTTTGGCTTGTTCCATGAGCACGACGGCCAGATGGGCTGCGCCCGTATGATCACCGACCGCGCCACTTTCGCTTACCTCGCGGATGTTTATATTTCCGCAGAAACACGCGGCCAGAAGCTCGGCCGCTGGATGATGGATGTGGTCATGGCGCATCCGGACCTACAGGGCCTGCGCCGTATGATGCTTGCCACGAGCGACATGCACCCGCTTTACCGTCAGGTGGGCTTCACTGACCTCGCCAAACCAGAGATCATGATGGAAATCACGGTGCCGGATATCTACACACGCAAGAAAGACTAGCGTTCAACCGTTCGTCTTGATGCTTTCATTATATCCCGCCAATTCCATTCCTACCGCTTTTTTAGCCGCCTCCTTCTAACCTGATAGTGAAGCAAAGCCACAAAGGGCTTTAGCGACAATCAGGCGGGAAGCCCTTCGTGGAGGCAGTGGCTATGAAAAGATTTCTGAAATGGTTTGTTGGCAGTTTGCTTGCGGGATACGCCATGGTGATGGGCGCGGCATATGCCTTCCAGGAACATCTGATGTTCTATTTCGAGCCGGTCGCAGACGACTATGAATATCACTTCACCCTCCCGCATGAAGAGGTCTTCCTGAGCGCTGATGACGCGCAGTTGCACGGCATTCTGTTCAAGAACGAGCTGATCAGGACAGGCAGCCGCCAGCAACGTGATCTCGTGATTTACTATAAAGGTAATGCCGGGAACGTTGGCAGCTCGGAGAAGCCCGCAAAAATCTTCCTTGATATGGGCTATGATGTGCTGTCGATGGACTACCGCGGTTTTGGTAAAAGCCGGGGTGAGCTTTCGGAAGCCAACCTGCTTGCGGATGCTGAGGAATGGTATGATTGGGCCGCCGCTCGCTATGGCCACAACCACATACGTGTGGTGGGTTATTCGTTCGGTACAACGTTCGCAAGCCATATTGCGGCAGCCCGGAACGTTGAAAACGTCATGCTGTTCGCCCCGATGAAATCCATCGCGGATATGGCTGTGCGTCGCTATCCGTTCCTGCCAGAGTTCCTGACCAACTATCCGCTCAGGAGTGATGAGAAACTGAAAGCCGCATCGGGCCATATCGTCATCTATCACGGCACCGCGGACGAAGTTGTGCCCTTTGCATCAGGTGCCGGCCTCAAGGAGGTGCTGGGTGAGGATGACGAGTTCCTCGTGATCAAAGGGGCGGACCACTATAATGTCGCGCTCCAGCCCCAGGTGCTGGCGGACGTTAATGCCCGCTGGTCGCTGCGCCGCGCACTGACAGCACAAAACATGCAGCCAGGAGCGGCAGGTCTTTCAGAAGAAACAGCCCGCTAGAGGCCAGGTACGGAAAACCACCCATCTTCGCGTTCCATGCGGGCGCGAAGGTGACGAGGAAGCTGAGCGTGACAACAAAAGTGAACGCCGCAAGCAAATAGCCTAGCGTGAAGAGCTTGCGGTTCCACCAATAAGCACTCAGCAGCAGCACGGTCACCAGCTCAATCACGCCGATCACATTCGATGCGCCTTGTTTGCTGAAATGCTCGGTCAGCCACCAGTTAAATACCGGGCTGGTTTTCAGGAGCGGTTCGACACCAGCCGCTTCAGGCGCGGTGAACTTCATGCCACCAATCCAACCCAGCACCAGAATAAGACCCAGAAGCATGACGGTTTCGGCATGGCGAATGCCCAGCCGCCATAGCGCGAGGCCAAGCAGCGTGACATATTTGATGATGCCTTGTCCCGAGCCGATCGCCGGGAATCCGCCAAGGCTATCAATCCAGACGTTATTGGTGAACATCAGGCTGAGCGCGCCAAGGCTATAGGCTACCACGAACCAGTAAGCGATGCGCTTGACCCGGTCTGGAACTGAATATAGCGCGATCAGCAGGCCGGAAAGCGCCTGAAGGCCGCCCAAGCCCCACATGATATACTGTTTGTGCTTGAGCAGACTGCCAAGGAAAGCATGCCCGGTGAGCCAGCGTTCCACAACCGGCGCGCTCGCGCCCGAGATGTTCATCAGGCCGAACCAGATGAGCAATACCGCGAGCGATAGCGTGACAAAAACTTCGGTGAATGTGCGACCGGGCCGCAGGCGTTCTGCAAGTGCAAACAAGGATGCCCCCTTGGGTAATAAATTTGCCGCAGTAGGCCGCAAGCTTACGGGTGGGTCAAGCCTATGACGCGTCGTTCACAGCGTCTTGAGCTTCCGTGTAGGCTTCCTCCGCCAGCATCCAGGCTTCTTCCGCTTCTGCAATCTGTGCGGTCAAATCGCCCGCGAGTTTTGAAAGCTTCGCCACCTTGTCTTCCTGACCGGGTTCATAGAGGCGGGGGTCGGCAAGGCGCGTGTCCACACGGTCTTTCTCGGCCAGCAGCTTTTCAAGCGCGGCTTCAGCCTTCTCGGACGCACGTTTGAAGGGCGCAAGCTGGCGGCGCAGTTCAGCGGCGTTCTGGCGGGCTGCCTTTTTCTGGTTCTCAAGTTTGGGGCCGCGCCTGTCAGCACGTTCGCCGGAGCGTTCCTTGAGGAGATGCTGGCGGTAATCCTCAATATCGCCCTCAAAGCGCTTCACATCACCTTTTTCCACGATCCACAGCCGGTCCACGCAGGCCTCAACAAGGTGACGGTCGTGGCTGATCAGAAGCACCGCACCGTCATAATCGTTGATGGCATGGATAAGCGCTTCGCGGCTGTCCACATCAAGGTGGTTGGTCGGTTCGTCAAGGATGATGAGCTGCGGCGCTTCGAAGGTGGCGAGCGCGAACATCAGTCGCGCTTTTTCGCCGCCCGACAGCGATTCGACCGGCCTGTCCGCCTTGTCGGCACCAAAACCGAAGGCACCAAGGCGGGCGCGCACTTTGGCTTCAATCGCATCCGGCATCATCTTCTGCAGGTGATCATAGGGCGATGCTTTGGCGATAAGCTCGTCAAGCTGGTGCTGGGCAAAATAGCCGACCTTCAGCACGCGGCTCTTGCGCATCTTGCCTTCCATTGGCTCCAACTTGTCAGCCAAGAGCTTTGCGAAAGTGGATTTACCATTGCCGTTCGCGCCCAGAAGCGCAATGCGATCATCCATGTCGATGCGCAGGTCAAGTTTCTTGAGGATCGGGTTGCCGACCTCATAGCCCACGCTGGCTTCCTCAAGCGCAATAAGCGGGGAAGAGAGCGGGTCTGGCTTCGGAAATTTGAACGGGATCGTATGTGCCTCGACCATCGTGGCGATGGGTTTCATTCTCTCAAGCGCCTTGAGGCGACTTTGTGCCTGCTTGGCCTTGGATGCTTTAGCCTTGAAGCGGTCCACAAATGCCTGAATATGCCGGCGCTCGGCTTCCTGCTTGGATTTGAGCGCCATCTGGCGCTCCATCAGCTCGTGCCTGAGTTCCTCAAACCGGTCATAGCCGCCGGTATAAAGGTTCAGTTTCGACTGCTCCAGATGCACGATATGCGTGACGGCCTTATTGAGAAGGTCACGGTCGTGGCTCACGATCAGCACCGTATAGGGGTAGGTGCGCAGGAAATTCTCAAGCCAGATCACGCCTTCGAGGTCGAGATAGTTCGTTGGCTCGTCAAGCAGCAGCAGGTCAGGCTCGTTGAACAGCACACAGGCAAGTGCGACCCGCATGCGCCAGCCGCCCGAATAGCTGGAACAGGGCCGCGCTTGGGCCTCGGTGTCGAAGCCAAGGCCGGAGAGGATCGTAGCAGCGCGGGCTTCTGCCGTGTGCGCGCCAATATCGGCCAGCCGGTTGTGAATTTCCGCCACACGCGCCGGGTCCGTCGCGGTTTCAGCTTCAGCCTCAAGCGCTGTCATCTCATGATTTGACTGCAGCACAGTCTCAAGCAGCGACTGCGGGCCACCGGGCGCTTCCTGCCCCACATGGCCGATGCGCGCCCGCGGCCTGATCTTGATCTCGCCGGATTCGGGGCCAAGCTCACCAAGGATCATCTTGAGGAGCGTTGATTTGCCCGCACCGTTCTTGCCAACAAAACCCACCTTGTGCCCGGCAGGAATATGCACGGTCGCGCCGTCAAACAAGAGGCGGTCAGCAATACGGAAGGTTATGTCATTAATGTGCAGCATGGCGCGCGGAGTATCACATGGCTGGCGCGCAGGCAATGGCACAAAAGTGGCACAGTGCGCGCACATGCACGCAACGCTTGGCTTTCCGTGCATTTGCAGCTATAAGGCCCGCGAATCTGTTAAACCCCATTATAAAAGGGATTAGTCACAATGGCTGTGCAACGTACTTTTTCGATCATTAAACCGGACGCTACCAACCGTAACCTGACCGGTGCTGTAAACGCGAAGCTTGAAGCTGCTGGTCTGCGCATCGTAGCTCAGAAGCGTATCCACATGACGCAAAAACAAGCTGAGACTTTCTACGCTGTTCACTCCGAGCGTCCGTTCTTCGGTGAGCTCGTTGAGTTCATGACCTCCGCACCGGTTGTTGTGCAGGTTCTCGAAGGCGAAGACGCAGTTGCGAAAAACCGCGAAGTTATGGGCGCGACCAACCCGGAACAAGCTGCTGAAGGCACGATCCGTAAAGAGTTCGCTCTCTCGATCGGCGAAAACTCCGTACACGGTTCCGACAGTGAAGAGAACGCAGCGATCGAAATCGCTCAGTTCTTCGCTGGCAACGAGATTGTTGGCTAATCCAGCCAGGGAATTCGTTTGCGAATACAGAAAGGCCGGGAAACTCCCGGCCTTTTTTGTTGTCTGGATATGATGCGCGTCAGGCGAGGGGGCTGATGAGGCCTTCCGTGGGCAGCGCCACGTCTTCCTTCACAATCACCTTGTTGCCCGACACACGCGCCTTTCCCTCGGCAATCAGCTTTACAGCGGCCGGATACATACGGTGTTCGTACGTGAGTGTTTTGGCGATCAGGCTTTCTTCCGTCTCATCTGCCGCAATCGGAATAGCGGTTTGCATGATGATGGGGCCGTTGTCCATCTCGGGGCGCACGTAGTGGATGGTGCAGCCAGCGAACTTCACCCCATCCTCAAGCGCACGGGCATGCGTGTGCAGGCCTTTGTATGACGGCAGCAGCGACGGATGAATGTTGATCATACGGTCTTTCCAGCGGCCAACAAAGTCAGCGCCCAGAAGGCGCATGAAACCGGCGAGGCATACAAGCTGGACCTTATGGTCCGTCAGGCAGTTGTGCACCGCATCCTCAAACACCGCGCGGTCGTCATAACCCTTGTGGTCAATGCAAACGGCCTTGAGGCCAGCATTGCGCGCGCGGTCGAGGCCTTTGGCGTCAGGACGGTTCGAGATCACAACCTCGATCTTCGCGGGATAATCAGCCTGCGCGCAGGCGTCAATCAGCGCCTGCAGGTTGGTGCCGCTGCCTGAGATCATTACACCAAGACGAAGTTTGCTCACGTGCTTCAAGCCTCTGCAGTGATGGCGGACCAGTCCACCTTGGCACCCCAGGTACCAGCCTTGCCGGTCACGCGGCATTTTGGTGAGCCGGAACCCGCGACGATCTTGCCGATGGTGTAAACGGTCTCGCCCTCAGCTTCAAACAGCGCTTTGGCAGCGTCTGCATGCTCGGGCGCGACCACAACAACCATGCCGATGCCGCAGTTGAACGTGCGGGACATCTCAGCCGTGGCAATATTGCCTTCGCTCTGCAGCCAGCCGAATACGCCGGGCAGGGCCCAAGCGCCGCTGTCGATTTCGGCCAGAGTGTCCTTCGGCATTACGCGCGGTACGTTTTCAAGGAAACCGCCGCCAGTGATGTGCGACAGCGCCTTCACATAACCCTTGCGAACGCCTTCAAGGCAGCTTTTCACATAAATCTTGGTCGGTGCGAGTAGCGCTTCACCAAGGCTCAGGCTGTCGTCAAACGGTGCCTTGTCAGCATAGTTAAAGCCCTTGTCGCCAACAATGCGGCGGATGAGCGAATAGCCGTTCGAGTGTGTGCCGTTCGAGGCAAGGCCCAGAAGCACGTCACCTTCCGCCACCGTGGAGCCGTCAATCATGGTGCCGCGCTCGGCCGCGCCCACGGCAAAGCCTGCGAGGTCATAATCCTTGTCGTGGTACATACCCGGCATTTCAGCCGTTTCACCACCGATCAGCGCACAGCCAGCCTGGCGGCAGCCTTCAGCAATACCGGCGACAACGTCCGTCATCTGCGCGACGTCAAGATGGCCTGTTGCCATATAGTCAAGGAACAACAGCGGCTCAGCGCCTTGCACAACAAGGTCGTTCACACACATGGCCACGAGGTCGATGCCCACTGTGTCATGTTTGCTGGCATCAATGGCGACCTTCAGTTTGGTGCCCACGCCGTCGTTGGCAGCAACGAGGATCGGGTCCTGAAAGCCTGCCGCGCGCAGGTCAAAAAGACCGCCAAAACCGCCGAGGGAAGCATCAGCGCCGGAGCGGCGGGTGGATGCCGCAAGTGGCTTGATGTTTTCGACAAGTGCTTCGCCAGCGTCAATGTCCACGCCAGCCTGTTTATAAGTGTAGGATTGAGTATCTTGTGCCACGATGAGACCTGTCCTGCCGCAATAAAGGCAAATTTGACTGCCAGCCTAAGAGCACTGGCAATTGCCTGCTCAGTTGCTATAAGGGGGCGTTATAGGGGCGCCGCGCCGGTTATGAAAGACTTTATGCATAACTATTTCAAAAATAGCACAGTTTTCCATCATGCTTTTGCGTTAATTCTGGGAATTATGCTCTGTGTGGCGCACGCGCCGCAGAATGCGCGGGCAGCGGAAGATGTGACCGACCGCCTATTCACCATCCGCGATATCAAGGTTGATGAGACATCCTCAACTGCCAGCCGCGCGCGGGAGACCGCGCTGGAGAAGGCTGAACTGCAAGCTTATCAGACCCTCTTGCGCAAGCTGGTTCAGGAAGAAGGTCGCGCTAAGCTGCCTGTGCTGAACCGCAACCAGATTCAGTCTCTCATTACAGCCATTGAAGTGGTTGATGAGCAGTCGTCTTCCCGCCGCTATCTGGCGACCCTGAATGTACGTTTTGAGCCGGGCCTTGTGAGCCAGTTTCTGGCTGACAACAATGTGCCGCACGTTCTCAGTACAGGGCAGGGTATCCTTGTGCTTCACGGTCACCGTCGCGGCCTGACCGAGATTCTGTGGGAACAGGACCCCGTGATCATGACCGCGCGCGATAAGGTGGACTGGGTTAACCGGATTCGCCAGTATGTTTTTGCCCGTGGCGAGATTAGCGAACGCGCCGCCATCACCTTCCGTGAAGTGCAGTCGCTTCAGGCCAAACAGGCAAGGGAAGTCGCTAAGATTTACGGGGTGCGCGACGCGCTGATGATCGCAAGTGACTGGTACCGCACGCCTTATGGACCCGTGCTCGCCTACCGCTACCTTTCGACCGATGGGAACATGGAAGGCGAGGGCCGGATTGAAGAGGTGGACAATGAAGCTGAGGCCGTTGCCGCCATGTATGAAGCGGTGCTTGATGCCATCGACACCGCTTGGCGCGGCCAACTGCTTGTGGATACCGGTGTTGAAGGGCATCTTGAGATGCTGGTGCCGACCACAAACCTCGCTGTTTTGACCGAGGTTCAGCGTAAACTGGAGGAGGTCTCGCTGATCCGCGCTGTGCACACCATTGAGATTGGCTTGCCGTTCAGCCGCATAGCGTTTGACTACACCGGACGCGAGGAACAGTTGCAGCTTGCGCTGCGCTACGCCGGGCTGACACTTGGGTTTTATGGGGATGAAAGGTTACTCGCGCCGAAAAGCGACGACGAGTAACCGGTTTTAAGGGGGGCAAACATGAACAAGTGGTTCTGGATTGGCGGTATCGCTGTCACCGCGCTGTTTTTTTACCTGACCAGAGGGATATTGCTGCCGTTTCTCGCGGGTCTTGCCGTCGCCTATTTCCTTGATCCGCTCGCTGACCGGCTTGAGGCGCGTAAGGTACCGCGCAGTGCGGCTGCGGCTATCGTTATCACCATCTTTTTCCTGCTGATTCTGGCGGTGATCATCGCCTTCTGGCCGATCATGCAAAGCCAGATTGTGGCGGCGTCGAAAACGCTGCCAGAGACACTGGCCACCCTCAAACCCAAGTTCAATGAGTGGATGGATGCGATTGCCACCCGCTTCAATCTCGATATGCCGCATGATGTTGATGGCCTTGTCTCCACCTTCTCCGACGAGATTCTCGTCAAGGTGCGTGAAGCCGCGACGGGGGCTATCAAAGGCAGCATCGCGGTATTCAACATTCTCTCCCTTGTCCTGATTACGCCGGTGGTAGCCTTCTATCTGCTGCGCGACTGGGACCGCATCATCGCCAAGATCGATAGCTGGCTGCCTGAACCGACAGCGAAAACCGTGCGTGAACAGGCCGAGAAGGTGGATACGGTACTTGCGGGCTTCGTTCGTGGGCAACTGCTGGTAAGTAGCTGCCTTGGTATTCTTTATGCTGTTGGTTGGGCCATTGTCGGGCTTGATTTCGCCATTGTACTCGGCCTGCTCGCGGGCGTTATGTCCTTCATTCCCTTTGTGGGTGCGCTTTTCGCCGGTGTTGTGGCGGTTGCCATGGCCATCGGCCAGTGGGGCTTTGACCCGGTGAATATCGCACTCGTGATCGGCGTGGTGCTTGTAGTGCAAACTCTTGAGGGCAGCGTAATATCACCCAAGCTTGTGGGGGACCGTGTTGGCCTTCACCCGGTGTGGGTTCTGTTTGCGGTCTTCGCCGGTGGTGAGATTGCTGGTTTTGTCGGTGTATTGGTGGCGGTACCTGCCGCGGCCGCAATCGCCGTGCTCGTGCGCTTCTATATAGATCACTACCTTGATCACTATGAACTGCAGCCTAAGGCCTCCGTGCCGCAAGCGAGCGAACAACCGGCCCATGTGATTGTTGAGAGTAAGGATACCGATGGCTGAGGAAATTTCCCAGATTCCGCTGGAACTGCCGCACAAACCCAGTTTTGCCCTAGAGGATTTTGTTGTTTCCAGTTCAAACGAGGCGGCATTCGCGCTCCTTGAAAGCTGGCCGGAGTGGCCTTCGCATGCGTTTGCGCTTGTGGGGCCCGCATCGTCAGGTAAAACCCACCTCGCGAGCGCCTGGGCACAGCGTAGCGGAGCCACGACTGTTGATATCAGCAAGCCGCTTGATGAATTGCCAACCGGCAAGCCGGTGCTGGTTGAAGATGCGGACCAAGCAGGCCGTGATGATAACAGTCTCTTTCACCTCTATAACTGGACAAAAGAGCAGGGCACCAGCCTGCTGGTCACCGCAAAATCGGCTCCCAACCTCTGGGATGTGGCCTTGCCGGACCTGCGCTCCCGCCTCGCTACTTTTACGGTGGCTGAACTTCATGAGCCGGACGATCATCTGCTTATGGTTCTTCTGGTAAAATTGTTTTCAGATAGGCAGTTACAGGTCGATCTTTCAGTGATAGGTTACATATTGCCGCGGATTGAACGCTCCTACGAGGCTGCCAAACAGCTTGTGGACGAGATCGACCGCAGCGCGCTCGCGGAAAAGCGCAAGATCACCCGCCCGCTCGCCAAGGCTTGCCTTGAAGGGCAGGCGCGGCAATAATTGTAACAAAGCTAAGCTAAGGCAACGCATTCCCTTGAATGCAGGAGCAAAATCATGGCCGACGGCGACCAGAAGCAAAAAGTAGAAATCGAAGCGAAAAGCGCTGATAGCTTGCCGTCACGGGAAGATATTCAAGCAGCTCTTGCCGCAACGCCGAAGTCAGAACGCTTCCTGAACCGCGAACTTAGCTGGCTTCAGTTCAATATGCGCGTGCTTGAAGAAGCAGAGAATATGCGCCATCCGCTCCTCGAGCGGCTGCGCTTCCTGTCGATCTCAGGTAACAACCTTGATGAATTCTATATGGTGCGCGTTGCGGGCCTTAGGGGCCAGACCGACCTCAAGATCGAGGTGTGCTCGGACGACGGTCTTACGCCATGGCAGCAGCTTCAGCAGGTCAATGACCTCGCGGAAACCCTGATGGCCAAGCAGCAGCAAGTTTGGGCGCACCTCAAGGAAGAAATGCGTGACAACCGCATCCTCGTGCTTGACGGTGACAGCCTTGATGACGGTGATCATGAATGGATCGAGAGTTATTTCCTTGAGAACATTCTACCTGTACTGACCCCCATCGCGGTCGATCCCGCACACCCGTTCCCGTTTATCCCCAACCTTGGGCTGACTATGGCGCTCACCATGGTGCGCAATACGGATAACAAGGCTATGGTGGCACTGTTACCGGTACCTAAGCACGTGCAACGCTTCATCCGCCTGCCGGGCCAAGGTGATGTGCGTTTTATTCCGCTCGAGCGCATGATGGGCCTGTTCCTTGACCAGCTTTTCCCCGGTTACCGCTGTGAGGGCAGCGGCGTGTTCCGCGTGGTGCGTGACAGCGACATCGAGATTGAGGAAGAAGCGGAAGACCTTGTACGCGTTTTCGAGAGCGCGCTGAAGCGCCGCCGCCGCGGCAAGGTTATCCGTCTCAAGATCGATTCGGGCATGCCTGAGAAGCTCCGCAACCTTGTGATTTCCAAACTCGACGCCGACGCTGAGACAGTTGTGCTTGTGGACGGCATCGTGGGCGTGAACGACACCAGCGAGCTGATTGTTGACGATTTCCCCGAGCTCAAGTTTGTACCCTATAACCCGCGCTATCCTGAGCGTGTCCGCGACTTTGGTGGCGACATTTTTGAAGCAATTGCAGCAAAAGACTTCGTCGTTCATCACCCTTACGAGTCGTTTGAAGTGGTGCACCATTTCCTGCGCCAAGCCGCGCATGACGACAATGTGGTTGCTATCAAACAAACGCTATATCGCGCGGGCTCGCAGTCGCAGATCATCCGCGCGCTGATTGAAGCAGCCGAAGCTGGCAAGTCCGTTACCGCTGTGGTGGAACTCAAGGCGCGGTTTGACGAAGAACAGAACATCAAGTGGGCGCGTGACCTTGAGCGCGCCGGTGTGCATGTGGTCTTCGGCTTCATTGACCTAAAGACCCACGCGAAAGTGTCAATGGTGGTGCGGCGCGAGAACGGCAAGCTCCGGAGCTACTGCCACTTCGGTACCGGCAACTACCATCCGGTCACCGCGCGTATTTATACCGACCTGTCGTTTTTCACCGCCGATCCCGCCATCGCGCGGGACGCCAACAAGATGTTCAACTATCTGACCGGCTATGTGGAGCCAGTGGGGCTTGAGAAGCTTATTCTGTCGCCGTTCGCACTCCGTGACCGTTTGATCCGGCTGATTGATGCCGAGATTGAAATCGCCCGCAGCGGCCGCCCCGGTGCCATCTGGGTGAAGCTGAATTCACTCCTGGATGCCAAGATCATCGACAAGCTCTATGAGGCCTCCTGCAACGGCGTGAAGATCGAGTTGATCATCCGCGGTATCTGTACATTGCGTCCCGGCATCAAGGGGCTTAGCGAGAATATTCGCGTGCGTTCCATCGTGGGGCGCTTCCTTGAGCACGCCCGTATCTGCTGCTTCGGCAATGGCCATGGCCTGCCGTCACGCCAAGCCAAGGTTTACATCTCATCCGCCGACTGGATGCCGCGGAACTTTGACCGCCGTGTTGAGACTTTGGTGCCGATTGAGAACCCTACGGTTCATGACCAGATCATGGGGCAGGTAATGGCCGCCAACCTCAAGGACAACGCACAAAGCTGGACGATGAATTCAGATGGCTCCTTTGACCGCGTTGTGCCAAAAGAGGGCGATAAAGAATTTATTGCGCACCACTATTTTATGACCAACAGTTCGCTTTCTGGTCGTGGTAAAGCCCTTGGCGGCGACCGCAAGATCGAGCCGGTCATCGCGTATGACGTTAAGGAATAGAGTATATGTTTGAAGCCGTTGCGCACGTGGACCAGTATCTGGCGGTAATCGATATTGGCTCCAACTCCGTGCGGCTTGTGGTCTTCTCCGGCCTGCGCCGGGTGCCGGATACCATTTTCAACGAAAAGATGATGTGTGGCCTGGGCGCTGAAGTTGGCGCGACCGGGCGCATGGGCAAGGACGCCATCAAACTCGCCATCTCGACGCTCAAGCGCTTCAAGGCACTCTGTGACCAGATGGAGGTCAAACATATTCACGCGCTGGCTACAGCCGCCGTACGGGACGCGAAAAACGGACCTGCCTTTGTGCGTCAGGTCAAACGCGAGTGCGGGCTTGAGATCACCATCATCGACGGTACGGAAGAGGGGCGTTATTCGGCACACGGTGTGCTGTCGGGCGAACCGCGCGCAACCGGCCTGATGGGTGACCTTGGTGGCGGCTCGCTTGAACTCGCTCAGATGAAGGACGGTCAGGTGCTGAACACCGTCAGTCTTCCCATCGGCCCGCTACGGCTCATGAGCAAATTTGGCACGAACCGGCAGAATATCAGACGGTACCTGAGGCAGCAGTTTGCAGGGATCGACTGGTTACCACAGTGTACCGGCCAGAACCTTTATATGGTGGGTGGTGCCTGGCGGAATATCGCCAAGCTGATGATGCGCGAAAAATCGAACCCGCTGCCCATCCTGCACGGCTATCGGTCCAGCAGGCGGGAGTTCACCGACTATTGCCGCAGGCTCAGCCGCCTCAGACCGCAGGATATCCCGTTTGGTGGTTCACTCACCGAAGCGCGGCGCGAAGTGCTGCCGGTTGCCAGCATCATTATGGCTGAAGTTTTGGCTGCCATCCGCGCCAAGGCTGCAGTGGTGTCCACTTATGGTCTGCGCGAAGGTTTCCTTTTCGACATGCTTGATGAGGATGCCAAGGCGATGGACCCGTTCCTATTCACCTGTCATGTTCTCTCAGCCGAACGCTGCCGTTTCCCTGAACACTCAGAGACCATCTACCAGTGGACACGCCCGCTATTCCACCGGAAAACCGCAGACCCTGAGCACCGGGACAAATTGCATCACGCCATTTGCCTGCTCGGCGATATCGCGTGGCGCGGCCATCCGGACTTCCGCGCTGAAAAGGCTGTAGAAACTGTACTCCATGGCCATTTTGTCGGGCTGAGCCACCGGGACAGGGCGTATCTCGCCGTTGCACTCAATCAGGCGTATGGTGCCGCGATCGATGCGCCGCATGTGGCGCATATCCTGCCGCTCCTGAATATCAGCGAGCTCTTGGAAGCAAGGATGATGGGGGCAGCACTCAGGCTCGCTCAGCGGCTTTCGGGCGGTGCGGTTACAGCGCTGACTGTCTCACGCCTGCGCCTTAGCAAAAGCAAGCTCTATCTGGGCGTGCCGCGCGCGTACAAGGACATCACCAACGATGTGGTGTTAAAGCGCCTGACGCAACTCTCGCAACTGATGGGCCGCCGGCCGGTGATTGAGTTCCCGAAGGACTTGAAGGCGCCGTCTTAAGCGCCTTCACCGTCCTCAAGCTCTTCTTCAGCCACCAGTTCCACCACGTCGATATCGCCGTCACGTGCGGTGAGGCCAAGGTTGCCTTGCATGAGTTTGACGGCATCAGCGCCGAAAATCTCATAGCGCCAGCCATGCATGGCCTTGATGTCGGTTGTGTCTGGTTCCGCGGCCCAATTCTCGAGGTCCTGCGCGTTAGCAACCATACGGGCAGCCACCTTGGCATCCTGACATTTGATCTTGAGCAGAACCTTCAGAAGGTCGGCCATCGGCGGTGTCGCAGGGCGCGGCTTGGCGCGCTCGATCTGTGGCAAGTCCTTGTCCGGTATGTTCATGCCTGCCTCAAGCGCTTCCATCAGGCTTTTGCCTGCGCGCGAACGGCTGAAGCCTTTGGGCACGCCGCGGATACGGTCAAGCGCTGCTTCGTCCTTGGGCGGGTGCGCGGCGATCTCGAACAGCGTTTCATCCTTGGCGACACGGTTGCGCGGTAGGTCACGCTCCTGCGCCTGACGCTCGCGCCACGCCGCCAGTTCCTTCAGAAGACCGAGGAAACGGGGTTTATTGGTGCGAACCTTGAGGCGCTGCCAGGCGTCTTCGGGCTGGATTTCATAAATGGACGGATCGCGCAGGATCGCCATTTCCTCATCCACCCAGCGCTCACGGCCGGTGGCTTTCAGTTCCTTCGAGAGGCGGCGATAGATGGTGCGCAGATAGGTTACATCACCAAGCGCATACTGGAGCTGCGTTTCTGATAGCGGGCGCTTGGACCAGTCGGTATAGCGCGCCGATTTATCAAGCTGTGCCTTCGCGATTTTGGTGACCAAAGTCTCGTAGCCAACCGAATCGCCGAAGCCACAAACCATCGCCGCAACCTGTGTATCGAAAAGCGGGGAGGGCAGCTTGCCCATCATCTGGTAAAAAATCTCCAGATCCTGGCGGCATGCATGCAGAACCTTGAGAACTTTTTCGTTCATCAGCAGGTCCATCAGCGGGCTCAGGTCGAGGCCTTCCGCCAGCGGATCAATCGCATGTGCGCCTTCATCATCGGCCACTTGCACAAGGCAAAGCATGGGGTAATAGGTGTTGTCGCGAAGAAACTCGGTATCGACTGTGACAAAGTCGGCCTTGGAGAGACGCTCACAAAGGGCCTTTAGTTCATCGGTGTCCGTTATCGGCAGCATGCAAATATCCGTTGTTGTTTGCGGCATCTAATACACAAGGATGGCGCAGCCGTCACCCTTTCTCTACAATCCTCATATCGTGGTCTTGACATTCGGGGCCATTCATGCGCTTTTCCGGGCCAAATTTGTACGTATTTTCGTACTCAACAAAGACTAAAAGATCGTAGGACAACATGCACGCATATCGTTCGCACACCTGTAACGAACTTCGCCACGCCAACGTGGGCGAAACTGTCCGCCTTTCTGGCTGGGTACACCGCAAACGGGACCATGGCGGTCTCCTTTTTATCGACCTGCGCGATAATTATGGCATCACCCAGCTCGTGTTCGATACCGATAGCGCTGCTTTCGCTGGCGCCGAAACCGTGCGGTCGGAAAGCGTGATCCGTATCGATGGTCGTGTGAAAGCCCGTACAGCTGAGACAGTCAACAAAGACCTCGCCACGGGCGAAGTGGAAATCTTCGTTGATGACCTTGAAGTTCTGTCTGCGGCTGGTGACCTGCCGATGCCGGTGTTTGGCGATACCGAATACCCGGAAGACATCCGCCTCAAGTACCGCTTCCTCGACCTGCGTCGTGAGCGTCTGCACAAAAACATCATCATGCGTTCGGGCGTGATCAACAGCCTGCGCCGCCGCATGATCGAACAGAACTTTACCGAGTTCCAGACCCCGATCCTGACGGCGTCCAGCCCTGAAGGCGCGCGTGACTTCCTCGTGCCGGCACGCCAGCACCCGGGCAAGTTCTATGCGCTGCCGCAGGCACCGCAGCAGTTCAAGCAGCTGATCATGGTTTCCGGCTTCGACCGCTACTTCCAGATCGCGCCTTGCTTCCGTGATGAGGATGCGCGCGCTGACCGTAGCCCGGGCGAGTTTTACCAGCTCGACGTCGAGATGAGCTTCGTGACCCAGGATGACGTGTTCAACGCGATCGAGCCTGTGCTCGTTGGCGTGTTCAAGGAATTCTCCACGAAAAAGATCACCGAAGCACCGTTCCCCCGCATCGCTTATAAAGACTCGATGCTCAAATACGGTAACGACAAGCCTGACCTCCGTAACCCGATCGAGATCCAGGACGTGACCGAGATTTTCCGCGGCTCCGGCTTCGGCATCTTCGCGAACATGGTTGAAAACGGCGCTGTTGTCCGTGCAGTTCCGGCCCCTGAGGCTGGCCTGCAATCGCGTAAATTCTTTGACGGCATGAATGACTGGGCAAAACGCGAAGGTTTCGCGGGCCTCGGTTACATCAACATCAAGGACGGCGTACCGGGCGGCCCGATTGCCAAGAACCTCGGTGAAGAGCGCACGAAGCAGCTTCTTGACCAGCTTGGTCTTGGTGCCAACGACGGTGTCTTCTTCGCTTGCGACAAGGAAGCCGGTGCTGCGAAACTTGCAGGTGTTGCGCGCACGAAAGTGGGCGAGGACCTCGGCCTCATCTCTGACGATGAGTTCAAGTTCTGCTGGATCGTCGACTACCCGATGTTCGAGTATAACGAAGACGAAAAACGCGTCGACTTCTCGCACAACCCGTTCTCCATGCCGCAGGGTGGCATGGAAGCCTTGGAGACGATGGACCCGCTCGACGTGCTCGCATACCAGTACGATATCGTTTGTAACGGTGTTGAGCTGTCGTCTGGCGCGATCCGGAACCACCGTCCGGACATCATGATCAAGGCCTTCGGCATTGCGGGCTACGATGAAGCGACCGTAGAAGCGCAGTTTGGCGGCATGCTGAACGCGTTCAAATACGGCGCACCGCCACACGGCGGCCTCGCACCAGGCGTTGACCGTATGGTCATGCTGCTGGCGGACGAGCCGAACATTCGTGAAGTGATCCTTTTCCCGATGAACCAGAAGGCGGAAGACCTGATGATGGGCGCGCCGTCCACTGTCAGCGCCAAGCAGCTCCGGGAGCTACACATTCGCTGCGTCGAACCGGCGAAAAAGGAAAACAGCTGAGTTTACGAGATGGGGCCCACGCGGCCCCATCTTGCCATTAGGGCAGGGCGCAAGGCCCACCTTCACCACCACCAGAACGAGACCGGTTGATGAACGATAAAATCCTCATTCTCGATTTCGGTTCACAGGTAACCCAGCTTATTGCGCGCCGCGTGCGTGAAGCCGGTGTTTACTGTGAAATCGTCCCCTTCAATAAAGCCGATGAAATCATCGACAGCTTCGGTGCTGCCGGTGTCATCCTCGGTGGCGGCCCTGCAAGCGTTACCCATGAGGATACGCCGCGTGCGCCGAAGCGCCTGTTTGAGATGGGCCTGCCCATCCTCGGCATCTGTTATGGCCAGCAAACGATGGTGGCGCAAATGGGTGGCAGCGTTACAAGCTCCGATCATCAGGAGTTCGGCCGCGCCTTCGTTGACGTAAAGGAACCCTGCGCGCTGTTTGACGGTGTCTGGAACGTTGGCGACCGCGAACAGGTTTGGATGAGCCACGGCGACCATGTGGACCGCCTGCCGGAAGGCTTCAAGGTTGTTGCAACGTCGGAAGGCGCGCCTTTTGCCGTTGTCGCCAACGACGAGAAACGTTTCTATGGCGTACAGTTCCACCCTGAAGTGGTACACACCCCGCACGGTGCGCAACTGATCCAGAATTTTGTTAAGAAAATCTGTGGCTGTTCTGGCGAATGGACCATGGCCAGCTTCCGCGAAACCAAGATCAAGGAAATCCGCGAGCAGGTTGGCGACAAGAAGGTCATTTGTGGCCTCTCCGGCGGCGTCGACAGCTCGGTCGTTGCCGTGCTCATCCACGAAGCCATCGGCGACCAACTGACCTGTGTGTATGTCGACCACGGCCTGATGCGTCAGGGTGAGAGCGATCAGGTCGTGAACCTGTTCCGCGAGCACTACAACATCAACCTTGTGCACAAGGACGCGTCTGAGCTGTTCCTCGGCGCACTTGCGGGCATCAGCGACCCTGAGACCAAGCGCAAGACCATCGGCAAGCTCTTCATCGATGTGTTCGAGGAAGAAGCCAAGAAAGTGGGCGGCGCGGACTTCCTCGCGCAAGGCACGCTTTATCCTGATGTGATCGAAAGTGTTTCCTTCATTGGCGGCCCCTCGGTGACCATCAAGTCGCACCACAATGTGGGCGGCCTGCCTGAGCGTATGAACATGGCGCTCGTGGAGCCGCTCCGCGAACTGTTCAAGGACGAAGTCCGCGCGCTTGGCCGTGAACTTGGCCTGCATGAAGACTTTGTTGGCCGCCACCCGTTCCCGGGGCCGGGCCTCGCTATCCGTATTCCGGGCGAGATCACGCGCGAGAAGGCTGATATCCTCCGCAAGGCTGACGCCATCTACCTTGAGGAAATCAGGAACGCCGGTCTTTATGACACCATCTGGCAGGCATTTGCCGTGCTGCTGCCGGTCAAGACCGTTGGCGTGATGGGTGACGCGCGCACTTACGACCACGTTTGTGCCCTGCGTGCAGTGACCTCCACGGACGGCATGACGGCGGACTACTACCCGTTCCCGCACGACTTCCTCGGCCGTGTTGCCACCCGCATCATCAACGAAGTGCGCGGCGTGAACCGGATTGTGTACGACATCACGTCGAAACCACCGGGAACCATTGAGTGGGAATAAACTCAATAAGAGGGCGCACCATCCGGTTGCGCCCTCTTTTTTGTCCTGCAGGCCCGTGTGTAATATGCAACAAATGCCATAGCATCATGGCCTTTGCTTTTTATTCGAGCGCAACTTATATGTTTCCCCAGTGGAATAGGCAGCAGTGCTGCATATTTAGGGGGAATGTTCGAGATGTCGTTTTGGCCGGTGTTTTCCCGGGCGCAGGTCCGCAGCTTTCATGAGCGCGGGTTCCTCGTATTCGATCCCGGTATCAAACAACCGGATATCGACGCCATTATCAAACGAACGTGCGAACTCTATGAGCCAAGTGAAATAAGTTCACAGGGGCAGGGTGGCTATAAACACGGAACGCGTTTAACCGACGTCCATTACGGAATTGCGGCAGCTCGGCGCATCGCGACGGCACCAAAGGTGTTGCGTGGCCTGAAACAGCTTTTCGGGCGGACGGCTCTGCCGTTCCAGACTTTGAATTTCCCGACAGGCACCGAGCAGATGGCTCATTCGGACACCATCCATTTCAATAGCATGCCCAGCGGCTATATGGCAGGTGTGTGGGTGGCACTCGAAGACATTGACGAAGATAATGGACCACTTGTCTATTATCCCGGCAGCCACAAGTTGCCGGAATACCGAATGCAGGATTTTGGCCTGCGCTCCAGCTATGACGATTATTGGCTGTATGAGCAAGGGATTGAAAGGCTGGTGCAAAAGCATGACCTTCAGCCTGAATATGGCCTGATCAAAAAAGGTCAGGCAATCATATGGCACGCCAATCTGCTGCACGGCGGTGCGGCGCAGCGGGACAATAGCCGTAGCCGCCATAGCCAGGTCACGCATTATTTCTTTGAGGGCTGCCGTTATTATACGCCAATGAACAGCACGCCTGACGCGCCGGATTTCAGGACACCCGAGTGGATCCCGCGTCAGCCCAACAGGCTGGACAGGCTTAAAGCGTTCTTTTAGCTCGCGCTTGAAATCGGGGCCGGGGATATTTCCCATACAACCGGAGTGTCGGATGCACATTGCCTGAGGGTGTGTGTTGGGGCAGCAGGAAACGCGAAACACCTTATTGCCTCTTTGTACACAAACAGCTACGCATTTCGAGGGGCTAGTGCTGAATGCGGAGAGGAAACCAACGTGCGATCCGGCTTACACAATAAATTCTGCGTCATTCTGGTGATGGCCTGTTTTGGGCCGCCGGCACTTGTCTCCGTGCTTGGCACCATTCACTATGTGGACCGGACGAATTTTGGCCTGCTGGATAATCTGCTCCTAATTTCCCCGCAAGTTGCCTCCTACCTTGTGCTCGCCGTCGGTGCGCTCTTGAGCGCGCAACTGCTTTGGCCCGGTGCCACCCGAACGGCGAAACTGACTTGGGCAATGCTTTGCATTTTTCTGTCGCTCAATGCCCTGATGCTCGAACTCAATGGCCTTGCATATAAGCTCACCACCGGGGCAAATGATTTTGACTATTCGCTGGTGTTTCATTCCATACGGAACATGGATGACCTCTGGCCGGTTTTTTCAAGCGTTATCAACCCGGCACTCGTTGCAGTTCTCGCCGCGCTCGGTGCGCTCTACATAGTTGCCCTGATCTGGATCTCCGTGAGGTCGGTTACCGAAGGTCCGGTGCACCCGCGTGCGGTGCACCTCGGCGGCGGAGCTTTACTGGTTGCCGCTGTGGCATGTGCCATAGGTATATACGGCCATACTTTCCCCGGGCGGCCGGGGCGACTAACGATCTCCGCAGCCCCGCCGCCAATTGCACTATCGGCAGTGATGCGCAGTTTTGCCAAGGTTCACGCGCTCTCAACCGATCAGGACACCGCGCCAATTCGCTCACAGTTTCCCACCGATATGGGCCTCAAGCTGCCTGACGAGAAAAAGGCACTGCCAAATATCGTGCTGATCATTGGCGAAAGCACCGGGTACAAACATACGCTCGGCCTTGATATGGAAGAGACCCATACGCCTTTCCTCAAAACACTCGCGGCGGCCGGCACGGAATTTGTGAATACCTATTCCTATATTCCGCATACATCCAAATCGATTGTCAGCATCCTTTGCAGCATTGAGCCGTCCTTCAACCTGCCGGTTATCGCAGGCAAGCTCAAAGGCGGGTTGCCGGTGCGCTGCCTGCCAAAACTGCTTGGCGATGTTGGATACAGAAGCGTGTATCTTTCGACCGTCACAGGCGAGTTCGAATATCGCAAACGTTTCGTTGAGAACGCAGGTTTTGACGTGAGTTATATGGAAGATGAAATTGCGTCGCCTGAATATGAGAAGAACAATTATTTTGGCTACGAGGAAGATGCGTTGCTGCCGCATACCGCCAAAGTGTTTGCGGACACGAGCGGCGAACCACTGTTCATGACGATCCTTACGCTGACACCACACCATCCCTATATCCCGCCGTCACATTTTGAGGCCAAGCAGCTGTCAGACGATGAGGAAAAAAATGGCTACCTGAACGCCCTCAGGTACCAGGATGTGTTTCTCGGCAAATTGTACCAACAGGTTGAAGAGGCTGGCCTCAAAGACAATACGGTGTTTGTCTTTGTTGGTGATCACGGCGAGGCCTTTGGTGAACACGGCTTGAAGCAACATGACGCTGTGCCGTTTTTTGAGACACTAAGGGTGCCTTTTGTAATTGTGGGCGCCGGTATCGAAGCGGGGTTGAGGGTCACCAAGAATGTCTCGCTCCTCGATGTTTTGCCAACTTTGGTAGATATCTCTGGCGCCGAGCCAACCGGCAATTTCGACGCATATGCCGGAACGTCGGTATTTTCCCGCCCCGCGGATCAACCCGTATTCTCCTACTGCTACCGAGAAAAATACTGCGCGTCCATGGTTCAGGGGCGCTGGAAATACGTGCATTATTTTGGATACGCGCCAAACCTATTTTTTGACCTTGAGACTGATCAGTTGGAGCTTTTGCCGCTTGCCGTTGAGGGGAACGAAACAGCCGAACGCATGGAAAAAGAACTCATTGCGTATGTCGACGCCGTGGAAGCCTACCAGCGCGCATTTCTCAGCCAGAGTAGTTGGTGGAATGTAAACGCGTCTAACCCGCCGCCAGCTACCCCAGCAAATTAGTCAGTGTAACGCCGCGCGCATGATCTGAGATGTGCTCGGTTCCAAACGACCCAGCTTTGGGATGAGCTTTTTCATGCGCACTGCGGTTTTAGATTTCCCGCGGGGGATGCGCGCGCTAGAAAGAACCATATCTAGCTGGGAGCCGAGAGACTAATGGACTTGAACGCAATAAAGGACATTCGCGAAAAATTTGCCACACGTGGCTATGGAACCATTCATGCCGAAGAGGCCATTTTCATCCGGTCTTTGATTGAGGAGCATCGCCCAACCAACTTCCTCGAACTGGGAACAGCGTCTGGCCTTTCGTCAGGTTATATCTGTGCGTTCATGGAAGAATTTGGCGGCGAAAGTTTCACCACGGCTGATTTTTCTGACACCTTTTTTGGTGACCATTCGAAGGAGATCGGCTTTCTGATGCACGAGGGCTACAAGGGGGGCAATCTGCAGATAGCCAAGCGGCCATTTACCATTTCCCTCGACATCTACGATGAAGGTCGCTCTTACGACATGATGTTCGTGGATGCCAATCACATGCATCCGTGGCCAACGATCGACACCGCTGTGCTTCTGCCACGTCTTGGCCGCAGCCGCATAATGATCCACCATGACTATCTGCTGTTTGCGCTTCAGAAGCAGGTCAAGGGTATTGGCCCCAAATATCTCTATGATCAGTTTGCGCCGGAGCACCGCCATTTAGCCCATAACTCCGGCGGCAATATCTTTTATCTCCGCGCATCTGAGGAGGTTAGCGAGCACAGCAAATCGTTGGCGGAGAGTTTCCTGCTGCCTTGGTCCATCAACGATGATCCCTTCTCTCCCAATGTGAAGAATGCGGTTTTTAACGGCCTGAAAGACCGTTTCGAGGCGATCCTCAGCCGCCACTACGATAAAGTTGTCCTCGAGGCTTTTCAGGAGGGTTACGCCCGGCATACGGAGCGTTTGGCGAACCGCCAGCAACTTATCCGCATGGTGCGGACCGTGGTATAGGGAGGCTGGCATGACGGGACAACCACCCAAGAAGCCTGAAAAGACCATTCTTGAGACAGTGAACCACTTTCTCACGAGCCACCCCGAGCTTGTGGCTCCTGTTCAAACCATCGTTTCGGAGAAATGGGGCAGGCACCCCTACGATGTCAATTTCATCTATGAACTGAATAAAAGCCTGCTCGCAAAATCTGAAGCCCAGTTGCGGCAGGATATTTTTGTGCTGCATCACCTTGGTTTCAAGCGGGATGGTTTTTTTGTCGAGTTCGGCGCAGCAAGCGGTCGTGCGCTCAGCAACACCTACCTGCTGGAAAAAGAATTCAACTGGTCTGGCATCGTTGCGGAACCTGCTCGGCACTGGCATGAGATGCTTGCCGCGAACCGGAGCTGCCATATCGAGACAGCGTGCGTCTGGCATACCAGTGGCGAGCGGTTGATGTTCCTTGAGGTGGCGAATCCGGAGCTCTCCTCCATTGATCATTTCGCCGACGCAGACAGCCACGCAAAAGACCGTAGGGAGGGTCACAACTATGAGGTCGAGACCATTTCCCTCATGGACCTTCTGGAGAAGTATGACGCCCCAAAGCGGATTGACTATCTCTCGGTCGATACGGAGGGCAGCGAATTTGAAATCCTGCAGGCGTTCGACTTTGGCCGCTATGATATAGAGGTCATTACGGTAGAGCATAATTTCACAGCACAACGGGACGAGCTCTATAGGCTGCTCACCAGCAATGGCTACGTCCGTACACTGGAGCATATCTCACGTTTTGATGACTGGTACATAAAGCGCACCTAGCGGCGACACGCCTGCAATATCGGCCTTGCATTCTTGCCCTTTACCATTAAACCTTTTGGGTGAATTTAATGATGGCGCTAACAAGGGAAATTTCATGCGAGTGTTGGGACTTCTGATCATTCTTTTGGTCACAACTGTTAGCGCCGCAGGCGAGGGAGACAAACCAGTGTTCAACGAAAAAGACTTCGAACAACTTCGATTTCTGGAAGGTCGCTGGGTTGGCACCGCGCCCGACGGCACCAAGTTCTACGATCAATATGATTTTGAGAGCGCTACGACCATACGGTCGCGTCGCGCGACAGATGACAGCTTCAGCGCGTTTTCGGATGGCAGCACTGTAACACTGTCCGATGGAGAGATCCTCTCAACCTGGGGCGAATTTATCTGGGCCGCGACTGCCGTGAGTGCTGACGCAGTGAAGTTTGAACCACGCAATGCGCCAAGTTCCTTCTCGTGGCTTCACAAGTCTGACAGTGAGATTGAAGTCGTACAGGAATGGACCGACGAAAAAGGCCAGGAACAACGCTATTCGATCACCCTCGGCCGGATGGAATAGAGATACACGCATTGTAGCCTGCGATATCGGCGAACACTACGGCAACAGCCGTATATACCGCAGCAGTTAGAAAAGCTTGCGCACGCTTATGCTGGACTTTTAGGCCCATAAACCAATATGTAGGGGCAAGTTTAGTTTTACGCCATAACGTAGGGACGCACCGTCCGGTCGGGCGGTGCCTCTGGAAAGCGAGTATCATGTCGACCGAGCCCAAAGACACCGTTATCGACGCGCGCCCAAAGCGGCAGCAAACTGCCAAAAACATTTCCAAGATGAAAGGCGGCACGCCCATCGTGTGCCTCACCGCCTACATCACGCCCATGGCAGCGCGGCTTGATAAATACTGTGACCTGCTTCTCGTGGGCGACAGTGTGGGTATGGTTCTTTACGGCCTTGAATCCACGCTTGGTGTCGATGTGGAGACCATGATCCGCCATGGCCGCGCAGTTTGCCGCGGTGCCAAACAGGCCCTGGTGGTGGTCGATATGCCCTTTGGCTCCTATGAAGAATCGAAAGAACACGCCTTCCGCAATGCAGCACGCATCCTGTCCGAGACTGGTGCTGGTGCAGTCAAACTTGAAGGCGGTGTGGAAATGGCGGAAACTGTGCGTTTCCTCACACGCCGCGGTGTCCCGGTGCTTGGCCATGTCGGCCTGATGCCGCAGTCTGTGAACACCAACGGCGGTTATGGCGCTCGTGGTCGCAGTGTCGACGAATGGCAGCCCATTATTGATGACGCAAAAGCCATTCAGGATGCCGGTGCCTTCGCTGTGGTGCTTGAGGGCGTTGCAGAACCGTTGGCCCGCAAAGTGACTGAGGTACTGCATGTACCGGTCATCGGCATCGGTGCCTCGAATGCGTGCGACGGCCAAATCCTCGTGACCGAAGACATGCTCGGCCTCTTTGCTATCAACCCCAAATTCGTCAAGCGCTACACAGAGCTCGCGGCGGGCATTGAAGAGGCTGTGGACGCCTACGCACGCGAAGTGCGCACCCGCGCCTTTCCGGGCGAAGAACACACCTACAAAATGCGCGGTTCAAATAGCTGAACCACTGCCGAAAAAAGACCATAATTCGCTGCGCAGGTAATTAGTGTTTTCTGGGTTTGCGTCTGGCTTCCGCTTTGGCTATTGTAGCGGCCAAATCGCGAGGCCTAGGCCTGAATTTTAATGATTAATAGACGCTGTCTCCACCCAACGAGAGGCGGCATTGTCTGGGGAGTATAGTGTGTCGGACCTGAATTCCGATCTTCTCACGCAGGAAGTCGATGACGAGGTGCGCCGTGAGCGCATGCTCAATCTTTGGAAAGCTTACGGCAAATTTGTGATCGGTGGCGCTGTCGCTATCGTTGCCATTGTTGCAGGTAACGAAGGCTATAAGGCCTATGTCACGTCGGAAGAGCAAAAGAACTCAACGGCTTTTGAAGCTGCTGTCGAGGCCGCTGGCCGCGACGGTGCCGATGCCGTGAAGGTGTGGGAAGATGCCGCCCCAACGCTTGGCAGCGGTTATGGTGCACTTGCCAAACTTCAGCTGGCCGCCGCCGCAACCGAAGCCGGTGACCTAGACCGCGCCATTGCGGCCTATGACGCCGTCGCGAGTGATAGCAGCACGGATGAAGCCGTACGCGCCTTTGGTGACCTGCAGGCAGGCATGCTGCTCGCGGGCAAGAAGGGTGACCTCGACGGCGCCAAGGCTCGCCTCTCCACAATCGCGCAGAAGGGCAACGCCTGGTATTACAGCGCGCAGGAGCAGCTTGCGCTGATTGACATTCAGCAAGGCAACCTTGACGACGCTCTGTCCAAATTCACGCTTCTTGCCGATGATGCGGAAACACCGCAATCAATCCGTGGCCGGGCAGGCGAATTCCGCAGCTTTATCGAAGCCAAGCAAGGCATTGCCGTGCCTGCAATGGAAGCACCCGCCGACGAAGCTGAAGCAGCAGCAGAAGAAGGGGATGCACAATGAGCACGCCGATGAAAACCGTGCTGCGTTACAGCCTTCTTGGTGTGATGACCGTGGCACTTGCGGCCTGTAGCGGCGGCAACAAAAAGCCACGCGGCAAATATGACGACGAGGGCCGCGAACGTATTCCGATCCTGACCTCGACACAGATTCTTGACGCTGACAGCGCGATCTCAAGCCTGCCGGTTGTACTGCCACGCCCCTACACCAATGGTAACTGGGCACAGGTTGGCGGCAACGCGGCGCACCGCATTCAGCACCTCGCCCTTGGCGATACGCTCAAGGTTTCCTGGCGCCGCAAGATAGGCCCGGCAAACGAGAAATATGAGCGTGTTGTCAGTGGACCGGTCTCGGCCAACAACACGGTATTTGCTGTTGACGTGAAAGGCGGCGTGACCGCTGTTGCGCTCTCGGACGGCCGTGTGCTGTGGCAAAACAAGCTCGAAAACCTGTCGGACGAGCGTAGCGATGTCGGCTTTGGCGGCGGCGTTGCTTACGCGGACGGCAAAGTATATGTCACGAGCGGTTACGGCGTTGTCGTAGCGCTTGACGCGGCCTCAGGCCGTGAGGTCTGGCGCTACAAGGGCATGATCCCGTTCCGCGGCGCACCGACAGTTGGCGGCAACAAGGTATTTGTTGTCACGCACGATAACCAGATGCTTGGCCTCAACGCCGCTGACGGTTCCGTCCTATGGGAGCAGGTTGGCATCGCGGAAAGCGCGGGCATGCTTGGTGCGGCGAGCCCGGCTTTTGACGGCACGGCGCTTATCGCAGCGCTGTCATCGGGTGAACTTATTGCACTCCGGGGTGGTAACGGTCGTATCCTCTGGCAGGATGCGCTCTCGAGCTCCACACGTCTGACGCCACTGGCATCACTGTCGGACATCGACGGCGAGCCGGTGATTGATGGCGGCAAGGTTTATGCGGTCAGCCATTCCGGCAGCATGGTTGCGATTGACATGCGCACGGGCGAACGCTCGTGGGAAGCGGATATCGCTGGCGTGAACATGCCGTGGGTTGCGGGCGACTTTGCCTTTGTATCCACCATTGACGGTCAGGTTGTTGCCGTAGCCCTTGGTGATGGGCGCGTTCGCTGGGTTGCCCAGCTTCAGCGCTTCGAGAACCAGGAAAAACGCCGCGACCTGATCAAATGGAACGGCCCTGTACTTGCAGGCGACCGCCTTTTGGTGACCAGCAGCCACGGCTATGCCGTCAGCCTGTCGCCTTATACCGGTGCAACGCTCAGCGCGGTTGAAATGCCTGCGGGTAGCTCAACGGCACCAATTGTTGTAAACGGCACATTCGTTGTGCTGACAGATGAAGGTGAACTGGTAGCCTACCGCTAGGCTGCCAGATACCGTGAAGCCCCAAGGGGCTTAGCCGAAAGTAAAAAGTCATGGGCTTTACCATTGCCATTGTTGGTCGTCCCAACGTTGGGAAGTCGACGCTGTTCAACCGTCTGGTTGGCAAGAAAATCGCTATTGTCGACGATACGCCGGGCGTCACGCGGGACCGCAGGCGCGCCGAAGGCAACATTGCCGACCTCGAATTTGAGGTGATCGACACCGCAGGGCTTGAGGAGGGCGACGAAGACAGCCTTCAGGGACGCATGCGCAAACAGACCGAGATCGCGCTCAAGGAAGCTGATATCGCGCTGATGCTTTATGATGCACGCGCGGGCGTCACCTCGATGGATGAACACTTTGCCCTGTGGCTGCGCCGCGGCAACAAGCCGGTTATCCTCGCCGCCAACAAGTGCGAAGGCAACGCGGTCATCGACAATATCTACGAAGCCTATGCGCTTGGTCTTGGCGAGCCGATTGGCCTTTCGGCTGAACACGGTGAAGGCCTTGGCGAGCTGTATGCTGCCATTGTCGCGACGCTCAAGGAACTTGGCATCGACCCCTATGAGGGCGAAGAGGATGAATTCGCTCACGGGCGCCCCAAGAACCTCGACCTCGGCCCGACCGAAGGTGACATGGCCTATGAGTTCATCGACCCCGAAGACGAGGAAGAGATCAAACCACTTCGCCTCGCCATCGTAGGCCGCCCGAACGCCGGTAAATCCACGCTCATCAACGCGCTTGTCGAAGATGACCGCCTGATCACCGGCCCGGAAGCTGGGCTCACACGCGATTCGATCGCGGTTGATTGGGAATGGGAAGGCCTGCCGGTCAAGCTGTTTGATACCGCGGGCCTACGCCGCCGTGCACGGGTGACTGAGAAGCTCGAAAAGCTCTCGGTCGCCGATACGCTGCGCGCCGTGCAGTTCGCTGAAGTTGTTGTGCTGCTTCTGGACGCGGAACTGGGCATCGAGCGGCAGGACCTCAAGATCGCTGAGAAGGTGGTTGAAGAGGGCCGTGCCCTTGTGATCGCGCTCAACAAATGGGACGCGGTTGACGACCGGCTTGAGACCCAGCGCCAGCTCAAGGATGCGCTCACGCGCAGCCTGCCGCAGCTTAAGGGCGTGCTGGTGGTCAATTTCTCCGCGCTGACGGGTGCCGGTATTCACAAGCTTATGCCTGCGGTTGCGGAAGCTTACGAAATCTGGAACGCGCGTATCCCGACAGCAGCCTTCAACCAGTGGCTGGCAGATACGCTCGAGAAGCACCCGGCACCGTCGGTGGCTGGCCGCCGAATCAAAATCCGCTACGGCGCACAGATCAAGACCCGCCCGCCAACCTTCCTGATGTTCTGTAACCGCCCGGACGACCTCCCGGACAGCTACAAACGCTATCTGGAGAATGAACTCAGGCGCGACTTCAACCTGCCGGGCGCACCGATCCGTATTCTGCTCAAGAAGGGCAAGAACCCGTATGAGAGCAGGCGCAAGAAACGCTAGGCGCGTTCAAGCTTTATTTTGACGTTGGCAAAAGCCGCATTATGATCATGGTCATGAGGCGGCTTTTTCTTATGATATCCATGGTGGTGTTTGCCAGCACGCTCGCGCGCGCTGAGGAGACCGCCATTGTTTTTGCGACCGACTGGAAAGCGCAGGCGGAGCACGGCGGCTTTTATCAGGCGCTGGCCAAAGGCTTCTACAAGAAGCGCGGCCTGAACGTCACCATCCGCCCGGGTGGCCCGCAGACCGACAACCCACGCCTGATGGCCGCCGGTGCGCTTGATATCGCCATGGCGTCCAATAACTTCCAGCCACTGAACCTGATGGCAGCGGGAGCCGAAGTGAAGGTGGTGATGGCCTCGTTCCAGAAGGACCCGCAGGTCCTGATGGTGCACCCCCATGTGGAGGCGAGCAGCATCGCCGACCTTAAAGGCATGCCGGTCTTTATCTCCGACAGCGCGGTTGCCACCTTTTGGCCGTGGCTCAAAGCCAAGTTCGACTTTCAGGATGGCCAGATCCGCAAATACACCTATTCGCTGGCGCCGTGGCTTGTGAACAAAAACACCGTGCAGGAAGGCTATTTGTCGTCCGAACCCTTCACCGCGGCTGAGAACGGTGTCGAACCCAAGGTGTTCCTGTTCGCTGACGCTGGATACCCCGGTTATGCGGGCATGGTGATGGTGCGTGATGCTTATATGGTTGAACACAAGGACGCCGTACGGGCCTTCGTGGCCGCCAGCATTGAAGGCTGGCAGGACTATCTGTGGGGTGACGCAAGCGCCGGCAACGCGCTTATCCTCAAGGACAACCCGGAAATGACACCAGAGCTGATCGCCTTCGCAATCGGCATGATGCGCGAGAATAATATGCTGGGGGACAAAGATACCGTCGGCCAGATGGATGCCGCGCGCTGGCAGCGTTTCTATGACGAGATGTCCGCGCTGGATATCGTCGACCGGGGGCTTGATGTCAGCAAAGTCTACACCCTTGAATTCCTGCCAGGGCAGGGCGAATAGCCAATGCTCAGCGCCACCGACCTTCATTTCACTTATGCTGAAAGCGACAGGCCGGTCATCCGGGGCATCTCATTTGATTTGAAGGCAGGCGAGATTGTCTCGCTGCTGGGACCGAGCGGTTGTGGCAAATCGACCATTCTGCGGCTTGTGGCGGGCCTTCTCAGCCCCGAAAGCGGAATGATTACGTGGCCTGCAGGCGAGAAACGGCTTTCCTTCGTTTTTCAGGACGCCGCACTGATGCCATGGGCCACGGTAACAGAGAATGTGCTGTTGCCGCTGAGCCTTAAAAACACTGTCGGCGAGAGCGATGTTGAAAAAGCCCATGATATGCTGGCAGCCGTGGGGCTTGAAGGGTTTGACAAGCGTTACCCGCATAAGCTCTCAGGGGGGCAGCGCATGCGGGTGTCCATCGCCCGGGCATTGATCGCACACCCGGAGTTGTTGCTTCTTGATGAGCCTTTTGCAGCGCTTGATGAAATCCTGCGATTCCAGATGAACGAAATGCTGCTCAAGCTACGCCGAAAACAAGGCTGGAGCGCACTGTTTGTGACCCATAGCGTCTATGAGGCAGCCTATCTTTCTGATCGCGTTTTCATCATTAAAAATGGCACGATAGAAGGTGAAGTTAAGCCATCACTTAATCGAGATTTGCCATCATTCGAGCAGCGTGGCTCGCCCGAATTCTCCAAAGCTGTATCGCGTATCTCCAAACTGTTGGAGGCGCGGCGATGAAACGGGTTTTACTGCCACTTCTGGCTTTGTCAGCCATTATCCTCGCTTGGCATCTTTGGGTCGCCTCCGGCAATGTGCCGAAGTTCATTCTTCCCGCACCGGGCGCGGTCGCTGGCGCACTTATTGACAACTTTGGCCCCTTCATGCTGGCAGCGGCGTCAACGTTCAAGGTCACGCTCATCGCGCTTACGGCGGCAGTGATCAGCGGTGTCGCGCTCGCGCTGGCGTTCAGCCTCAGCCGCACCGTTGAAATGACCGTCTACCCATTTGCTGTCATCCTGCAGGTCACGCCCATCGTTTCCATCGCGCCGCTGGTGCTGATCTGGGTTGGTATTGATAATGTGGAGCGCGCGCTGGTGATTATCGCCTGGCTTGCAGCCTTTTTCCCGATCCTCGCCAATATGTCGGCGGGCCTGCGCGCTGTGGACAAGAATTTGAGCGAGCTGTTCACTTTGTACGGCGCCACACGCTGGCAGCGTTTCTGGCGGCTTTTGTGGCCCACAGCCATGCCGTATCTGCTCGCGAGCCTCAAGGTTAGCGGCGGTTTTGCACTTATTGGCGCTGTGGTGGCGGAGTTTGTGGCCGGTTCTGGCGGTGCGACCGGCCTAGCGTGGCGCATTCTTGAGGCAGGCAACCGGCTGCAAACAGAGAAAATGTTCGCTGGCCTCATCCTTCTCAGCGTTATGGGCGTATGTATTTTCTATAGCTTCGCCGCCCTTGAACGCTGGCTCCTCGCGTACCGGCGCTGACGCGGCACAATGTCACTTGCCCACGCACGCGGAAGAGGGTAGCAAACCAACCATGATGTTCCAGACAAACGACAGGGACCGCAAGGCGGTCGGCATATGGCTTCTATTCATGGCGACAATCGTTTTCGCCATGGTGGTTGTGGGCGGCGCAACGCGCCTGACGGAAAGTGGGCTTTCGATTGTTGAGTGGAAGCCCGTCACGGGCGCCTTGCCACCCATTGGCGAGGCTGAATGGCAGGCTGAGTTCCAGAAATACCAGACAAGCCCTGAGTATAAGCTCAAGAACTACGGTATGAGCCTTGAGGAATTCAAAGGCATCTTCTACTGGGAATGGGCGCACCGGTTGCTTGGCCGCCTGATCGGCCTGTTCTTCTTTGTGCCTTTTGTCTGGTTCTGGGTGCGGGGCCGCATTCCAGCAGGCTACAAACCACGCCTGATTGTGCTTTTTATCCTTGGTGGCCTTCAGGGTGCACTCGGTTGGTATATGGTCAAATCCGGCCTTGTGGACGAGCCTGCGGTGAGCCATTACCGGCTAACGGCGCACCTATCGCTCGCGCTGTTGATATTCGCGGCGCTGTACTGGACGGCGCTGTCGCTACTCAATCCGCAGCCTGAGCGCACGAGTGGCGCGCTCAAGAAGCTGAGCCACAGTTTCATGGCGGTTCTGGTGCTGCAGATCGTGATGGGCGCGCTGGTTGCCGGGCTGAAGGCGGGCCACATCTTCAACACATGGCCGCTGATGGGGGACACTTTTGTGCCCGAAGGGCTTTTGGTGATGGAGCCGGTATGGCGCAATTTTCTCGACAACGCGGTTACCACACAATTTGACCACCGGATCGGCGCCTACGTGTTGACTGCGCTGGTGTTGGCGCTGCTCTACATGGCGCGTGGACAGAGTTATCGGCTCAAGAAAGGCGTTTATGCCTTGACGCTTGCTGTTGCCGTACAAATGTTTCTAGGTATAACGATGCTTCTCAAAGAAGTACCTGTCAGTTGGGGAACAGCCCACCAGGGTGGCGGTGTCCTTGTACTGGCAGCAACAATATACCTGATGCATATGCAACGCGGGAGGACAGCGAAGTGAGTGAAAAACAAGAATATGTAACCATTTACATGATGGCAGAGAGCGAAGATGTGGCCGTTCACATTGCAACGGCACTGGTCAAGGACCGCATCGTTGCCTGTGCAAACGTAAACCCGGGGACACGTTCGATCTATGAGTGGGATGGTATCATCCAGCTCGATAACGAAATTACCGTCTTCATGAAAACCACGGCCGAAATGGTCGAGCCTGCCATGAAGGTGATCAAGGAAATGCACAGCTACGAAGTGCCGTGTGTAACCGTTTCACCAATTGTGGATGCCAATCCGGACTATCTGGACTGGATCAGCCAGCAGGTTGGCGAAAAGAACTAGTCAAGCCACAGGTTATAAAGGGCGGCACCGTCATCGCCGCCCCTACCCACATGCAGGGTGCCATCTTGCCAAATAAGTGCGCGGCCCGCGCCTTTTTGCCCCCACATATTCCCTTTCAGAAATACATTCATGCCAAAGCGGATGTTATGCTTAGCAGCTTTTGCGGGCAGGGCGTATTTTATCCAGGCCTCACCTTCCGTGATGCTGCCAACATCTGATTGCCAGCCGTGCGTTTGCGGCATGTCGCCCTGATAGCCTTGCCACGGCGCGTCCCATGTGGTGCCGGTCAGGAAACTGGGCACGAGCAGCAGGTCAACGCCGCTTCCTGCCAAATAAGCTGTGGTGTCTTCAAACCAGCTGTCCGCGCACACGAGCACGCCGAGGGTACGGCCAGCCACAGGGAAGGTGGGCAGAAACTCAGCTTTCGACGCTTTAGTGAAGCCAATCTCGCTCGGAACAGGGTGCACCTTGCGCACGGCATCCTCAATCGGCTTGCCATCTGGCGTAAAGACAAAGCTGGCGTTGAAGATGGGGCCATGGCCATAGCTCAGGGTATCCGGGTAGATGCCCGGCGTCATGATGGCTGACGAGCCTGTGACGAGTGTAACGCCAAAACGCTTTGCGAGGCTTGAGTATACGTCATAAAGCGCTGCCGCTACCTCAGGCGTACGGGTACGAATGAGGGCTGCTTCCCACTGGCTTTCATCATCAAATATGAACAGGTTTTTCACCATGCCGACAAGGTTATGGCTCATGATCGGCAGCATGGCGGCTGACGTGTCCTTGGCTTCATACACGCGGCTTTTCTGGCCCATAGCCAACAGCCATGTCCCGATATGTTCCGGCAATAGCACGATGGTATTCTCACCAATCCAGCCCTGGTGTGCTGCGATCTCAAGATAGCCCGCGAGCTTGGCCTCGAACCGCGCTGGCGTCGCGTAGTCGAGCGGCTCCATATAGGGTTCGATGCCCACAACGTTGCCGCGCCCCTGGTCAGTACCGAAGCTCGCAGACACTTTCATGTATAGGGAAGGGGTAGCCGAAAGGTCGGGCTTGAAGCCCGGCCAGAAAAGGTAGAAAGCGGCGACCATAGTCACCGCCAGAAGTACCAGTGTCTTTTTATATTTCAGCATCACCATCCTGATCAGGCGTCAGAAAGCTTGACCACCTGCTTTCCGAAGTTGTTGCCCTTGAGTACGTCGATAAAGGCTTGCGGCGCATTCTCAATACCTTCAGCCACGCTCTCGCGGTACTTCAGCTTGCCTTCCTTGAGCCAGCCGGCACCAACGCCAATCCACTCTTTGCAAAGCTCGGGGTAGTTGGAAACGATGAAACCCTGCATCTTCACGCTGCGGCCCACAAGCACAAAGAGGTTGCGGGGGCCAGCCGGCATATCATCAAGCGTAGAGTTATAGGCAGAGATAAGGCCACATAGCGCAACCCGGCTGTTGAAGTTGAGGTTGTTGATCGCCGCCTCGAGAATCGGGCCGCCAACATTCTCGAAATATACATCAATACCGTCCGGGTTCGCGGCACGCACGGCCTTGTGCACATCTTCCGTCTTGTAATTGAAGGCGGCATCGAAACCGAGGTCGTCCTTGAGGTAAGCCACCTTGTCGTCCGAGCCCGCGCTACCAGCCACATGGCAGCCCATGTTCTTGCCAATCTGGCCAACGACCTGACCCACGGCGCCAGACGCGGCCGAGACAAAAAGCTGCTCACCTTCCTTGAGGCCAGCCACGCCCTTGAGGCCGACATACGCTGTCATGCCCGGCATGCCAAGAATGCCGAGATAATAGGAGAGGGGGGCAAGCTTGGGGTCAACCGGCTGGAAGCCAGCGCCGTTTGTCGTCATATAATTGGCCCAAAGACCCATGCCTGTCACATAGGCGCCTTCCGGGAACTTGCCGCCGTTCGACTTGATCACCTTCGCCACGACACCAGCTTGCAAGGGCTCGCCAATCTGGAACGGGGGTACATAGCTTTTGGCGTCGTTCATACGGCCGCGCATATAGGGGTCGACCGACATATAGACCGTCTGAAGCAGCATTTCGCCTTTTGCGGGCTCCGGCACGTCCGTCTCATGAAGTTTGAAATTCCCGGGTTCAACCCAGCCATTTGGGCGGCTCGCGAGAAGGATTTGCTTGTTGCTCATGGTGTCTTGTCCTCCAGTTTTTGCTTTAGGCATGATATGGGGCAGGCAGGCAGGTGGGCAAGGCGGGGCAAAAACAGGCAAAAATGATGGGGTATTTATATACCGTTTTATCAAGCTGTTGTTTTTATTATATTATTTCGCGAAAAGCCTGAAACAAAGCATTTGACAGCGCTCAAAATATGCATATATTCCCGGCCAATGCGCAGCGATCCCCTGTATTCGGGCTCGTGTGCGTTTGAGTTTAACACCGGATTTCCGGTAACCGAGGCAAAAATTGCGATGAAAACTTATTCCGCAAAACCTTCGGAGATCGAGAAGAAATGGCTCGTAGTTGACGCACAGGACGTAGTCCTCGGTCGTCTGGCACAGGCCATTGCTGTTGTTCTTCGCGGGAAACACAAGCCCACGTACACCCCGCACATGGATTGCGGTGACAACGTGATTGTTATCAACGCTGAAAAAGTAAAGCTGACCGGCAAGAAACTTGCTGACAAGGTTTACTACCGTCACACTGGCCACCCTGGTGGTATCAAGTCCGCAACTGCTGGTGAAATCCTCACCGGTCGTTTCCCGGAGCGTGTGATCGAAAAAGCTGTTGAGCGCATGATCCCGAAAGGCCCGCTGGGCCGCCAGCAAATGCGCAACCTGCGCGTCTATGCCGGTACCGACCATCCGCACCTTGCGCAAAACCCCGAGGCTCTCGATGTTGGCGCAATGAACCCGAAGAATAAGAGGTAAGCGACATGGCCGACCTTCAGGATCTCAAAGAAATCACTGGTGCAGCTGACGCTGCTCTCGCCGCAACCGAAGAGCGCAAGCCGGTTGTTGACGACCAGGGCCGTTCCTACGCAACCGGCAAGCGTAAAGACGCTGTTGCTCGCGTATGGGTTAAACCGGGCTCCGGTAAAGTGACCGTAAACGGCCGCGACCAGGAAGTGTACTTCGCACGTCCGACGCTCCGTCTCATCGTGAACCAGCCCTTCCAGGTTGCTGGCCGCGAAAACCAATATGATGTTATCGCTACCGTAAAAGGCGGCGGTCTTTCCGGCCAGGCTGGCGCGGTAAAGCACGGCATCTCCAAAGCGCTTCAGCTCGCTGAGCCGGAACTGCGCGGCGCCCTCAAGGCTGCTGGCTTCCTTACTCGCGACAGCCGCGTTGTTGAACGTAAGAAGTACGGCAAGGCAAAAGCCCGCCGGAGCTTCCAGTTCTCCAAGCGTTAAGCGCACACGAGTTTTTGTTCCGAGTATCAGTTTCGAGTACCACGATATTCTGTTCAGAGTATCAAAAGGCCGTCCCCCGGGGCGGCCTTTTTGCATTTGGCGAGACGTTTGCCATATTTATCACTTCTTTACGCGTCAGCATTTCTCTTAGGGCCGAATGTTTATGAGGATGAGGCTAGCATCCGACAAAATGTTGATCTGAGGAGCGCAAGATGCACAGGAACATGAAAACCATCAGCCTTCTGCTGGGCAGTGTCTTTATTGTACAGGCTTGTACGACCGACCCCTATACGGGTGAGAAAAAGGTATCCAACACCGCAATCGGTGCCGCAATCGGCGCAGCCGCGGGTGCCGTGGGCGGCGTGATTGTTGGTGGGTCCAACAAGCGTAAGGCAGCGCTGATTGGCGCCGGCATCGGTACCGTTGTGGGTGGCGGTGTTGGGTTCTACATGGACCAGCAAGAGAAAAAATTGCGCCAGCAGCTTCAGGGTACAGGCGTGCAAGTGGTACGTGACGGGGACAATATCATCCTCAATATGCCGGGCAATATTACCTTCGATACCGATAGCAGCGTGGTGAAGGCGGACTTCATGGATGTGCTGCACTCGGTCTCCCTCGTGCTGGATGAATATGAAAAAACCTATGTGGATGTGATGGGTCACACCGACAGTACGGGCTCCGACAGCTATAACCTTCAGCTTTCGCAGAACCGTGCCGAGGCTGTCGCCAGTGTGCTGACCTCAAAGGGTGTTGAGCCAGTACGCCTTGTTGTGCGCGGCTTTGGTGAGCAGTACCCGATCGCATCAAACGATACGCCGAGCGGTCGCGCGCAGAACCGCCGTGTCGAGATCGCGCTGTCGCCGGTTGTGGAATAACGTGCGCAAGGCCTCGCTCATATCGAAGGCTGGCATGCCCTGCCGATCCTGTTATATGTATCAACCGAGATACATGAACGAGGGGGCAGGGCATTCCCATGCGGCAATTTCTGGCAGCGAACGACATCGAAAACGGAGCGGTCCTTGGCATCTATGGCGCGGGCGGCTTCGCCCGGGAAGTCATGCCAATCCTGGCGCGCAGGTTTAAGGACACGGGCCACGCGCTGAAACTCGTTTTCATCGAGACAGAACCAAAGGCCTCTCAGGTCAACGGCTATCCAGTCGTCTCTGAGGAGGCCTTTTTTGCCCTTGATGCCAGCAAACGCTATTTCAACATCGCCATCGCGGATTCAAAAGCGCGCGAGACGATTGCCGAGCGCTGCATCAGCCGCGGCGCAGCACCGCTGTCCCTCGCATCACACAGTGCCGACTTTCTGGACGCGAATACCATCGGTGAAGGAGCACTCTTTTGCGCGAACACGGTTGTCACGTCCAACGCTCGCATCGGCCGCTTCTTCCACGCCAATATATATTCCTATGTTGCCCACGACTGCGTAATTGGTGACTTTGTCACCTTTGCCCCGCGCGTCAGCTGCAATGGCAATGTACATATTGAAGACCATGCTTATATCGGCACAGGCGCCGTGCTCAAACAAGGCAGCCTTGAGAGGCCGCTACGTATTGGCAAAGGCGCCATCGTTGGCATGGGTGCCGTGGTGACAAAAGACGTGCCCGCTGGTGCCGTTGTCGTGGGCAACCCGGCACGTCCGCTTGAGCGAAAAGGCTAACGTCCCTTCGTCGGCACTAAACCAGTTATATATCATTGGTTTATATCCTTCGTTGACTACCCTGCCAGATTATGGAGAATGACCGCTGTTGTGTCGTACAGAGAGGTAGTTTTCCATGGATATCGGCGTACCGATCCGGGAGCTTGGCGCAGTTGAATGCCAGGCGCTTATTTCACACGTTCAAACGCTGAAACCTGAGGTGTGGGACCTCTGTGATATTCGCCAGAAACGCTTTGACGTGCACCGACACACCAAATCCATTGTGATGATCTTCTCCGAAGGCTGGCCAGACATCCGGCTGGCCCGTTATCCGGGCTGGGACGTGGTGGCTCATCTTGCCATGCCTATCATCGAGAAAATTGTACGTGATCATTACCCGCCGGGCGGCGCGATCATCCGCGCCATGGTGGCAAACCTTGTCAAAGGTGGCGTCATTGAAGAGCACTATGATGCAGCACCTTCATTTGCGGTTGGCCACCGTATCCATGTACCGCTTCAGACTAATGACGGCGTTGTGTTCACCATTGACGGCGAAAATTACAAACTTGAGGTCGGTCAGGGCTATGAGCTCAACAACCTTCTCGACCATAGCGTTGTGAATGAGGGCGGCGCTGACCGCTATCACCTGATCTTCGACTATGTGCCGCCACAGGACGGCTTCATCCAGTAGCTTTCACAGCCCAGTCTTTACAGCAAAACTGATGCTCAGTACCGTCAGCGCCAATCACAATAATGGGCATGCGAGGAGACTGGTATGAAGAGAGCGCTCATAAGCGTTGCAATGATGGCCGCCATCAGCTTTGGCGCGGTCGCCACAGAGCTTGAGATCACGACAGAGAACAACCACGAGCGCGAGATCGCGACGGGCGAGGCCATTCAAGACTTTGTCGACAGCCACGATGTCTCAAGCTGGATGTTCACGAACAGGCTTCATGTCGATCTGCGCACCATCCCGCACAGCCACCCGGTGCTGACCCTGCACACTCGCAACCTTGAGTACCTGCCCAGCCTCTATTCCACCTACCTGCATGAACAGATCCACTGGCATCTCACCGCCAACCGTGATGCGACAGAAGCCGCCAAGGCCGAGATCGCCAAGCTTCTGGGCCCGGCAAAAACCGGCTTTCCTTATGGCTCAGACGACGAAGATGCCACCTACATGCATGTGATCGTCTGTTATCTGGAGATTGACGCCATGAGAAAGATCTTTGGCGATGACACGGCTGCCGAGGTCCTGGCCTATTGGCAGAAAGATCACTACACGTGGGTATATGAACAAGTGGCGGCGCACCGCGATGCGCTGGGCGCGATCATCGACCGCCACGGTCTGCGCATTTAAAAGTACTCACTGGCCGCGAGCGACCCACGACCTCTAATGGTCGTGGTCACAGTCCGGGCCATGCACATGACCGTGATCATGGTCATGATGGTGGTGGTGGTGGTGATGATGATCGTGACCATGGCTGCAGCCTGGGCCGTGCACATGGAAGCCTGACTGCTTCACATATTTCTGCATCTTGCGGATAAGCACGTCGCGCTTCATTTTTGAGAGATGGTCAAGGTAGGTGCGGCCATCGAGATATTCCATTTCATGCTGCAGCACGGTAGAGAGCCAGCCGTCACAATCGAGCGATTGTTCATTGCCCTCGAGGTCAAGATAGGTAACACGCACGGCATCAGGGCGCGTCACTTCCGCCGAAATGCCGGGAAAGCTAAGCGAGGCCTCTTCACGCGTCGTCGTCGCATCCGATTTCCAGACAATCTCCGGATTGATGAAGACCATTGGCTCACGTTTGCCTTCAAGCTGCAGATCAAGCACCACAATGCGTTTCAGAAGGCCGACCATGTTGGCGCCAACCCCGATGCCCCGGTTCATATACATGATGTCCAGCATCTGCCGGGCAGCATCGCGGATTTCATCATCCACTTTGGCAACAGGCTCAGCCTTTTTGCGGAAAATCGGGTTAGGGGCGATCACAAGCTCAAGGGTCGACATAAATAGAGTGCTTTCTGGTAAGATCATTTTAACGTCCGGCACATTACGCTCAATCTCGGGAGTTGAACAGCCGCCTTTTAGCGCTGTCATGTGTAAAGTGTGGGAGTGGGAATGTCGTCATTCCAAAGTAGCGTATCGGGTAAAATCAATCACGGACTTGCGGGTTTTGATGTCACGCCGCTGGGCGCTGGTGAAAGCGCCAGCTTGAGCGATGACGCTGCGTGGCTCTTGGACTATATTCATCGCCGCACCGGGGACGGCATGCGTTTTGCCGCGCGTGCGGCGCTCAATCCGGCAGAGATGAAGCGCATGCTGCCCTATGTGCTGATCCTTGAGCCTAGCCGTTCTGCCACCGGGACACTGCTTGATATCAAGGTCCGACTGATGGGCACCAAAGTTTCCTGGTTTTACGGCGAAGCAGGCGGCGGCACCGTACGCAATTTCGCCGACCATGTAGCCGCGAAACGCGCACTTGAGCTCGCCAACATATGCCTCGACACCATGGGGCCGGTCGTTGGACGCTCCCACCGGAAGGATCCTTCAGTGCCGTATTTTGGCGTGACTGTGCTCATGGTACCGCTCGCGGATGACGGGCATATCATCAGCCACTTCTTCGCCCATGTGCATATTGATAGTGTCGAAAAATAGCAATGTGATCACATTTTTCTTGCGCTTTATCTCGGCAAAGGCGAACGTCACCACATCCAGACATAAACGCGGCAAATCCCATGTCGGCACACGGCGTACTCAATATTGACCAAACTAAAGCAAACATCGACGAAGACCCCGTGGCCGCAGAGAAGCTGATCGCCGGCTCTCCGCAGCAGCGGACGGAAAACCACTTCACCTCGGCGGACGAGAAGTTCTTCACCGGCTTCTGGTCCTCAACGGCTGGTAAGTGGCGCGTGGACTATACCGGCGAAGAAGAGTTCTGCCACTTGCTTGAAGGCGAGGTTGTTCTGACGGACGAGAAGGGTAGCGAAAGCCGCTTCGTTGCTGGCGACCGCTTCACCATCGCGGAAGGCTTCAAAGGGACGTGGGAGACGGTAAAAGACTGTCGTAAACTCTACGTTATTGCTTTGAAGGGCTAACGTGCCCACCTAGCCATTAACCATGAGATATGAAATAGTAGGGCGTTATCAAAATTGCTCGGAGATGTTTCATGAAAAAAATGCTGATTGCTCTTGCCCTTGGCGCGTTCATGCCAGCCGCAAGTGCACTTGCCAATGATGCGACGCCGTCAGCCGAAGGTGCTGCGGTTTATTTCATCACCCCGCAAGACGGCGACACAGTCAAAGGCCCTGTGACAGTGCGTTTTGGCCTTAAAGGCATGGGTGTTGCCCCTGCGGGTACGGACAAGCCGAATACCGGGCACCATCACCTGATTATCGATACGGATTTGCCGCCGCTGGATGAAAACATCCCGATGGATGAAAACCACATTCACTTTGGTGGTGGTCAGACCGAAACCACAGTCACGCTTGCGCCGGGCACTCATACGCTCCAGCTGCTTCTGGGGGATATGAACCACATCCCGCATAATCCAGTGGTCAGCTCCAAGAAGATCACCATCACCGTCACGGAATAGCCTTCCGTAACGGTAATGATATAGCTCTACGGTGCGCCGCTTACCTGCCGAAGGTTGGCGGCGTTTGCTTCTGAACGGTTACTGGTTCAGCGAGGCGTTGCCGTGTGACCGACCCCAGTGGTGACTGGAAGGAGCCATTGCGGTCAAAACATTGACGCAGCATTTGGTCAGCGCGAGTGCAACGGGTCTGCATGCGCGCGTTGACAATATTGCTGGTTTTGAGCTTTGCCTGCGTGGCATTGGCGCGCTGTTCAAACTGCAAAAGCTCGGCGTTCAAGAGCTCGTATTGTGCTGCGAAGTCAGCGTCATGCGTTGCAATCGTTACAGTTTTGGCGTCGCCTTCCGGCATGTCATCCAACTGATATTGAAGTGAGACTGACAGTGCCTCGCTACACGTAAGCCAAGCATCCACATCGCGCAGGAACGCCTTGCCTTTGCGGGTCAGCGCCTCGGGGCGAGACGCCTGACGTACTTTAGCTGGCGCCTCCGGGACAGCACCACACACAGAGGTGAGGCCAGCATCATCCATGGATGCAGGTTGGACAGGGCTTGCGGCATAGATTGGTGCACCAAGAACAACAGCAAGCGTGAAACTGTACAAAGATTTCATGTCAATCACTCCTTGTGTCTATACAACCCCATGGTACCGCAATTGCGAATCATTACAAGGTAGGAATCGTTCTTGTTCTTGAAGTGCCAGGTGCAACTGAACGCGGAAAATACTGTTTGCGCCATACGCGCCCCTCAGTATGGTAGCGGGCATCATGTAATTGCTTTCAAGGGACGGGCCACATGCCACATCTGGTGATTGAGTATAGCGATGCCGATTTTGACGCCAAAGCAGTGGAGCAAATGATGCTTGCGGCCCACAAGGGTGCGCTGGCGTCTGGCCTTTTTGGTGAAGATGACATCAAAACCCGCGCCTATGCCTGCAGTCATGGCCTTGTGGGCGGCAAGCCCGGCAGCTTCATTCATGTCACCGTGTATCTGCTGTCTGGCCGTGATCACGCCACGCAGAAACTGCTTGCCAACACGCTTCTGGATCATATGACCGCCGCCGGCTTTGCGCCTCACTCACTGAGTGTTGATTGCCGTGACATGGACAGGGCGGTCTATAGCAAGATAACCAGATAACCGACCATAAACACAAAAAGGGGGGACTGATGAAATTCAAACAGTCTGTTTTCACCGCGGCTGGCATTCTGGCGCTCTCGGCGTCCGGCACACTGGCCGATGACCACCTTGATCCGCCAACCGAAGTCCAGCGCTTGCACACAATGGTGGCTGAAGTTTCGGCTGGCCGCATTGAGGCGGATATCCGCAAGCTCGTTTCCTTCGGCACCCGCCATTCACTGTCCGATACCAAGTCGGAAACCCGGGGCATTGGTGCGGCACGCCGCTGGATTGAGGCGGAGTTCAAGCGCATCAACGAGGGCTGTACCGCCAAGCTTGAGGTTTACACCATCTCTGACACCGTCACCGGCCGGCGTGTACCGGAACCGACCGAAATCGTGGACGTCATCGCCGTTCAGCGCGGCATCCTTGACCCCGACCGTGTTGTCATCATGTCGGGCGATATCGA
The DNA here is from genome assembly GCF_000375545.1 of Kordiimonas gwangyangensis DSM 19435 = JCM 12864. Taxonomy (GTDB): domain Bacteria; phylum Pseudomonadota; class Alphaproteobacteria; order Sphingomonadales; family Kordiimonadaceae; genus Kordiimonas; species Kordiimonas gwangyangensis. Next base: position 278,657 of record NZ_AQXF01000002.1, on the reverse strand, counting down.
CAGTCGTGTGTCTGATCCGCTCAATTTCACCGATGACAGCCCCGGCGCGAACGACAATGCCTCAGGCATGGCTGGCACTATGGAAGCCGCGCGTGTGCTGTGCCAGACCAAATTCCCGGGCACCATCGTCTATGCAGGCCTCTCGGGCGAAGAGCAGGGGCTTTATGGCGGCCGTATCCTCGCCGACCACGCCAAGGAAAAAGGCTGGCGCATCATGGGCGTGCTCAATAACGACATGATCGGCAATATCGAAGGCATCAACGGTGTGGTCGACAACACAACCGCGCGTGTGTTCTCCGAAGGCACCCGCGATAACGAAACCGCGGAAGAGGCCCGCATTCGGCGCTTCTCGGGCGGCGAGGTTGATAGCCCAAGCCGCAATATCGCCCGCCTTGTGGACCGTTTGGCGGACGACTATATCCCCAACCTCGATGTCATGATGATCTACCGGCTGGACCGCTTCAGCCGTGGTGGGCACCACCGTCCGTTAAACGAAGCCGGCTGGCCCGGCGTTCGTATCATGGAAACCAACGAGAATTATAACCGCCAGCACCAGGACCTGCGTACCGAGAACGGCATCAAATACGGCGACGTGATCGAGGGCGTGAACTTTGACTATGCCCGCAAATTGACCGCACTCAACGTTGTGACCTTGGCTTCCATGGCCGGCGCGCCGCCATTCCCTGCGGATGTGAAGCTTTCGGGCGCGGTTCAGCCGTCCACCACCATCAGCTGGGATATCCGCGGTGACGAGAAAGAACGCGCGAACCTCAAGGGCTTCCGCATCTACTGGCGCCTGACCACCGACGCCCAGTGGCAGTGGAGCCATTTTGTACCCGCCGACACGCGCACCCATACGCTCGAGAATGTTGTCGTAGACAACTATTTCTTCGGCGTGGCATCGGTCGCTAATGATGGCCTCGAAAGCCCGGTCGTATTCCCGGGCCCCATGGGCGCATTTGACAGCGTCAAAGCAGCCGAGTAAAATTGCTTTTAGAGTAAACGAGGCCCGTGCATACCCTTGTGCGGGCCTCGTGATTTTTCCGCACAAGTTCCGCGCATTCCCCGCACAGATCCCGCACACTTTTCGCACACTTCTGACACAGATGTGACGTGACGAAATTCAGCCGCGTGCTATACATCAATCTCACCAATCACCAGTGAGGTTCCTGTGCTAAAGCGACTGATTTCCTTGATGTTCTGCCTGTCACTGTCTCTGGCTGCGCCGATTGCGGTTCATGCTGCGACACCACTTGCCGAAGCGTCGGATAGTCATAGCACCATGCGTGTTTATGCCGAACGGAATGGGCTAAAACCATCGTCTTCTCAATGGCTTGCGGTTGAAATTGAACCCCGTGAGGGCTGGCATTCCTACTGGCAGAACCCTGGCGACAGTGGCGCCGCACCCATTCTTGACTGGCAGTTGCCGGCGGGTGTCACGGCGGGTAAGCCTTTGTTTTCAGTACCGGAAATCATTCCCGTAGGTCCGCTCGCGAACTATGGTTATCACGGTGCGTCTGTCATGCTGGTGAAGCTTGAAACCGGTGCGCAGATCGAAGATAAGCCCTTGATTTTAGAGGCTGAATGGCTGATCTGCGAGGTCGAGTGTGTACCGCAGTTCGCCACGCTCACGTTGGACCGCACACAGGGCAGCGGTGACAAAGTCACTGAAAACACTGAGCTTTTTGTCAAAACTCGCGCAAAACTGCCGGAACCGTCCTACTGGTCATCCTCGCTTGAAGTCGACGATGAAGCTTCCATCCTCACCGTCTTCATGACACAGGGCGATGTGGAGGGCATTGAAAGTACTCACTATTTCTCAGGTCAGGACGGTGTCGTTGCCTATGCAGCGCCACAGTCATGGAAGTGGGCTGATGATGGCCTCAAGCTCTCCATGCCGCGCGAAGAAGGTACCGCAACTCCTTCAAATGCAAGCGGAATTCTGGTTCTGAATTTGGCAGGTGACCGGCGTGTTGGCTTCGAGATTGAGCCCAAACTGACCACCATGGCAACCGCGCCAGATAGCCAGACAGTCATCCTGCCGGATGCCGCCAGCATGCCACTTTGGCAAGCCGCGCTTTTTGCGCTGTTTGGCGGACTGATCCTGAATTTGATGCCGTGCGTGTTCCCGGTCCTGTCGCTCAAGGCCTTCGCTTTTCTGTCAGCCAACTATAAAACCGAGGCAAACCGCCGTCTTGAAGGTGTTGCCTACACCCTCGGCATTTGGGTCAGCTTTATGGTGATAGTGGGCGTGCTGGTAGCGTTAAGGGCAGGGGGCGCAGCCATCGGTTGGGGCTTCCAACTGCAGGAACCGCTGTTTGTCGCGCTGATGATGGTGCTCATGACCTTCGTCGCGCTGTCTCTCTCCGGCTTCTTTAACATCAGCTTTGGTGCAGAAAGCGCCGGCCAAACGCTCGCCGCCCGCGAGGGAATCCAGGGCGCCTTCTTCAAAGGTGTACTCGCCGCACTGGTCGCCACGCCTTGCACTGCGCCACTGATGGCGCCAGCCATCGGTTTTGCGCTTACCCAGCCGCTTATTACCGTGTTTGTGGTGTTCAGCCTGCTAGCCATTGGCCTTGCGCTGCCGTTCCTAGCCCTGTCCTTCATTCCCGCCTTCGCGCGGTTGATGCCAAAACCCGGCGCTTGGATGGAGAAAATGAAGGAAGCACTGGCGTTCCCGCTTTATCTCACGGCTGCATGGCTCCTCTACATCTTTGACCGTCAGGTCGGCGCGGTCGCTACGCTTCTGCTGCTTGCGGGACTTATCACCAGCATTTTTGGCATCTGGCTCTCCAAACAAGGCGAGGGCAAAGTATTACGCGCTTTCGCTATTCTGTTTGTGTTGGGTGGCGTGGCGTTTATTGCCAGCAAGCCTTGGGGCGACCTCACGGAACAAGCGGCGGAGGTCGCAGAAGATAGCCAGCCCTATAGCGACCAACGTGTTGCGGAACTGGTGGACGAGGGCAAGCCAGTCTTCGCCTATTTCACCGCCGATTGGTGCATCACCTGCAAAGTGAATGAACGTGTCGTGCTCGCAACAGATGAAGTTCAGGCGGCATTCAAAGGTGGTGGCATCACTGTGCTGAAGGGCGACTGGACCAACAGGAACGCAGAAATTGCCGCAGTGCTGGCGCGCTATGGCCGTGCAGGTGTGCCGCTGTACCTCTATTTCCCGGCAGGCAGCGGCGAAGCCGTAGTGCTGCCGGAACTACTGACCAAGGGCGCTGTATTCAGCGCAATCAACGGGAGTGAATAGAATGAAAAGCTCTATATCAAAATTACTTGTGCTGTTTTCCTTGAGTGCTGGTTTAACTTTTGGTGCCCTCGCTGATCCGGTCGTCGGCAAGGAAGCACCGCTCTTTGAGGGCACCACAAGTGGCGGGGCCACCATCAGCCTTGAGGACTTTCGTGGCAAGCCGGTCATGCTTGAATGGACCAACCACGAATGCCCCTATGTGAAGAAACACTATAACAGCGGCAACATGCAGCGCACGCAGGCAGCGCTAACCGAAGATGGTGTTACGTGGATTTCCGTTATCTCCAGCGCACCAGGCCAACAGGGTTATGTGAGTGCGGACGAAGCCAATGACCTAAGCGAAAGCCGCGGCGTATATGCGGATTACATCGTGCTGGACCCCGACGGCACCATCGGCAAGCTCTATAAGGCCAAAACGACACCGCATATGTTCCTGATCGATGCTGACGGCACGCTGCAGTACATGGGCGCCATTGATGACCAGCCATCCGCGCGCGAATCCTCACTCGAGGGCGCCAAAAACTACGCGCTTGCCGCATGGGAAGCGTTGAAGGCTGGCGAAACAATTGCTGAAACCAGCACCAAGCCTTACGGCTGTTCAGTCAAATATGCGGACTGAAAACGTCCCATTGCGGAACACATGCCCTTAATTTCATGAAGTTACATGGAATTAAGGGTGTGTTAAGCCTATTGATTGAGACTGAATGCACTGTAAGATGCATTCATCCGGCACTTCGGATGGGGCTTGAATTTATAACGCGGGGCAATCACACCGTATGTTCCTGATAATTGGTCTAGTTGTCGTCCTTGTGATGGTATTCGGCGGGTTTGCCCTTGCGGGCGGCAAGTTTGGTATCATCGTCAAAGCGTTGCCGTTTGAGCTGATGATCATCTTCGGCGGCTCCATCGGCGCATTCATCAGTGCCAACTCGACCGGGGTTATCAAGAAGTCGCTTGGCGGCATCGGCAAGGTGATGAAGGGGCCACACTGGAAAGCGGATGACTACCGCGACCTTCTGTGCCTCATGTTCCTGCTTTGCAAGACCATCCGGACAAAGGGTGTCGTCGCGATCGAGGCGCATATCGAGAACCCCGAAGAATCCAAGATTTTCCAGCAGTTTCCGCGCATCGTTGAGGATCACCATGTTGTTGAGTTCATTTGCGACTATGTGCGCATGCTCACCATGAACTTCGATGATCCGAACCAGATGGAAGACGCGATGAACGCGGACATCGAAAAACACCACGCCGAAGAGCACGAGCCGCAGCACGCGCTGCAAACCATGGCCGACGGCCTGCCGGCAGTAGGCATCGTCGCGGCGGTTCTGGGTATCATCAAAACCATGGCGGCGATTGCTGAGCCTGTGGAAGTGCTCGGCGGTATGGTCGGTAGCGCGCTTGTTGGTACCTTCCTTGGTATTTTCCTCTCATATCTGATGATTGGCCCGATTGCCGGTCGTCTTAATCAAATCCTGCAGGAAGACGGGCAGTTTTTCACGATTATCCGTATCGTGCTTGTCTCGCAACTTCAGGGCAACCCGCCGCAGATTTCTGTGGAACTGGGCCGACGTAACGTGCCGTCGCACCTGATGCCAACATTTGTTGAGCTGGAGGAAGCGATTGCAGAGTTGCCGCCAGACATCTGATATTTTACAAAAAAATCAATGACGTCAGCGCGGCCATGCCTCAAAATGGTCGCGCTTTTCGCTATATAGTGTGCATCAAACATGCAAAGGGTCGATACAATGCTTGAAAGCAAGAAATTCCGGGTCGGTATTCTAGGTGCCAGTGGCTACACGGGGGCTGACCTCGTACGCCTTCTTGTGCGTCACCCCAATGTGGAGATCGCGCTGATGACGGCAGAGCGAAAGGCCGGCATGCCGATTGGTGACGTATTCCCGCACCTGATGAACCTTGACCTGCCGGACCTTATCGGCATTGACGAAGTTGAATGGCCTGCGGTCGAGCTTGACGTGGTATTCTGCGCGCTGCCGCATGCCACGAGCCAGGAAGTTATCAAAGGCCTACTGCACGCGACGAATCATAGCCTCCTTGACGAGATGATCGTTGAAACACGGGCTGACCTCGCATCCTCGTTCGAAGGGGAAGTAAAAGTTGTCGACCTGTCAGCCGATTTCCGCCTGCGCAACGTTGACACCTACGCCGACTGGTATGGCCGCGAACACGGCGCACCTGAGCTGCAGCCCAAGGCTGTTTACGGTCTGCCGGAGCTGAACCGTGAGGCAATCCGCGGTGCGGCACTTGTAGCATGCCCGGGCTGTTACCCGACGGCAGCGCTGCTGTCGCTCGTGCCGCTCCTGCGCGGCAAACGCATCAAGGGTGAGGATATCATTATTGACGCCAAGTCGGGCGTGTCAGGTGCGGGTCGTTCGCTCAAGGAACCGAACCTCTTTGTTGAAGTGTCTGAGGCTATGCACCCATACGGTGTCGGCCATCACCGCCACATGCCAGAGATCGAGCAGGAGCTTTCGCTTGCTGCAGGCACAGAGGTTTCCATCAGCTTCACGCCACACCTCGTGCCGATGAACCGGGGCGAGCTTGAGACCATCTATGTGAAACTTGAGGACGGCCAGACAGCCGCCAGCATCAAGGACTATCTGGTAGACTTCTACAAAGATGAGCCGTTTGTTTCTGTGCTGCCTGAGAAGGTTATGCCCGCCACCCGTATGGTTCGTGGCTCCAACGGCTGCGTGATCAACGTGTTTGAAGACCGGCTGAAGGGCAGGGCAATTGTGATTGCCGCGATCGATAACCTTGTGAAAGGCTCGTCCGGTCAGGCAATCCAAAACATGAACCTCATGCTCGGCCTGCCAGAAGGCACAGGCATCGAACAGGTTGCCATGTTCCCATGAGTGGGGGTCAGCGCCCACTTTATAAGGAAACTGCACTTGGGGGGCGGCTCACGCCCTTCAAAGGCATGTGGCCGCGTGTTGCGGGCGATGCCTACATCTTCCACGGCGCCCAAGTGGTTGGGGACGTGGAAATTGGCCCAGGTACAAGCGTCTGGCACAACTGCGTGCTGCGCGGCGACGTAAACTCCATCCGCATCGGTTCGCGTTCCAACATCCAGGACGGCACCGTCATCCATGTCAGCACACGCACCTTTCCCACAACCATTGGCAACGACGTGCTGGTGGCGCATATGGCCATGCTCCATGGCTGCACACTCAAGGACAATGCCTTTGTCGGCATGGGCGCAATTGTGATGGACAATACGGTTATTGAGAGCGACGGCATGCTCGCGGCCGGTGCCATGCTCACGCCGGGCAAAACGGTGGGAGCAGGGGAGTTGTGGGCAGGCTCACCAGCCAAGTTCATGCGCAAGGTCACCGACGCAGAGCTTGAGAAGAATCGCAGCATGGCCGAGCATTACCGCAGGCTCGCGGACCAGCACCGGCTTGATAGCTTAGGCGAGAGCGCAGACAAGCCGTATCCCTGACAGACTGTGGTCATTTTGTCTCAGGTGCGGCTTTCCTGTATTCACGCTATTGCAAAGCATTCGCATTATTAGTAATTGACGCTTCAGATAAAGGCTGAAGGCGCACAAGCGCCAATAAGGTTCAGAGGAGCGTTACCATGGTTTCCAACCATAATCTGTTTGTGTCGGCACTGCTTTCGAGCGTGCTGGTTGCCCCTTATGCTGTGGCAGAGGAAGTTAGCCCGGTTGAAGAAGTGCTGGTGTCAGCAACACGCACACCGAAGCCGGTGAGCAGCATCCCCAACATGGTGACTGTGATCAGCGCGGAAGACCTTGAGGAGCAACTCACGCTCGCGACAGACACGTCCGGCATCCTCGCGAATCTGGTGCCCGGCTTCTCACCAAGCCGCCAGAAACTGAGCGGTTTTGGTGAAAGCTTCCGTGGTCGCAGCCCGCTTTACCTGATTGACGGTGTTCCGCAATCGAACCCGCTGCGTGATGGCTCCCGCGATGGCTATACCATTGATATGGCGGTGGTTGAGCGTATCGAGGTTATCCACGGCGCGAACGCCATCCAGGGTCTTGGTGCCACGGGTGGTATCATCAACTTTGTCACCAAAAAGCCGGATGATAGCGGCGACCTGAAACTCGGCATTCAGGCAGGTATCACCACGACTGACGATTTTGAGAGCGATGGTTTTGAATACCGCGGCAGCGTGTACGCGACGCAGAAAATCGGCAAGTTCGATTATCTCGCCTCTGTCAGCTACCACAAACGCGGCGTGATGTATGATGGCGAAGGCCGCACCATTGGTGTGGACCAGACGCAAGGCGACCTTGGCGACAGTGAACAGCGCGACTTTTTCGCCAAACTTGGTTTTGAGCCAACAGAAGACCAGCGCATCCAGTTCACCATCAACGACTTTGAACTCTCGGGCGACGGTGACTGGGGCACGGTGGCCGGCGACCCGGCCACGGGCACACCGGCGACGGCCGCCAAAGGCGCGCTTGAAGGTGAGCCTGCGACCAACGATGTGACCACCATGTCGCTCGACTATAGCAACAAGGCTGTTGCGGGCGGCACGCTGACCCTGCAGCTGTATGCGCAGGACTTCCGCTCCAGCTTCGGTGGCGGCACCTTTGGTAGCTTCCAGGATCCGGCCATTGCGCCGGTTGGCACACTGTTCGACCAGTCGGAAAACAATTCCGAGAAGAAAGGCGCACGCCTGACATGGGACAAGCAGAATATCGCGGACAGCGGTGTGAACATGTTCACCGGTGTCGACTATCTGCACGATAAAACCTTCCAGCGCCTTATGTTCACCGACCGCAACTGGGTGCCAGAAACCAAGTTCGAGAATATCGCACCGTTTGTGCAGGCTGAATTCCCGGTGAGCGAGATGATCACCGTATCTGGTGGCCTGCGCTACGAGAATGCCAAGCTGAATGTGGACGACTACCAGACACTTGCCGGCAACCGCAGTGATTTCCAGGTACTGACCGTTGGTGGTGGCAGCCCGTCGTTTGATGACCTGCTGATCAACGCCGGTGTTGTGATTGAGCCCGTGGCTGGCTGGACCTTCTATTCGTCCTACTCCGAAGGTTTCACGATGGCCGATGTTGGTCGTGTCCTGCGCGGTATCAATACTGAAGGTGTGACGGTCGATGACCTCTTTGACCTCAAGCCGATCAAGGCCGACAATATCGAGCTAGGCACCACCTTCACGTCTGACCGCTTCTTCGCACAGGTCAGCGTGTTCCAGTCCAAATCTTCGGAAGGCGCACGTTATGTGGCTGATGCGGACGGTTTCCTGCGTGTGCAGCGCGAGAAAACCCGCATCCGTGGCCTTGAAGCGCTGGCTGAATATGCGGTGACGGAAGAGTTCCGCGTCGGTTCGAACCTCGCGGTCCAGAAAGGCCGTGTGGACACCAACGACGATGGCGTACTCGATGCCGACCTTGATGCGGTAAACATCGGACCGAACCGCCTGAATGTGTTCGCAACCTATGCCTACGGCGACTGGTCGGGCCGGGTGCAGCTCTCGCACCTCTTTGACCGCGACTTCACCAATGCGGCAGACGCACTTGCTGCAGAATTCAACGGCTACAGCCTTGTAGATCTGTCCATGTCCTATCGCATGGAGGCAGGCAAGCTGCAGCTTGGTGTCCAGAACCTCTTTGATAAGCAGTATATCACGTATTATTCGCAGGCTGGCACGACCCGTGGCGACCGCTATTTCGCAGGCCGTGGCCGCGCGATCACGCTGTCTTACCAAGCTGATTTCTAAGCTCGGGTAGCCTGGAACATGCGCCGCACGCTCAAACGTCTTCACCAGCTCGCCGGTCTCCTGATCGCCGTATATATGCTGGTGATGGCAGGAACTGGTGCGGCGCTGACCTATAAAGACCAGATCCTCGCGCGGTTCATTCCTGAAGTGCGCGGGGAGGTCGTCGCCTTGTCGCCCGAAGCTCAGGCGGCAAAACTGGCGGAGATTGAAGGTCAGTATGCCATAATTGGTGTGCGTTCGGTCAAGCTGCCGCGCCCCGGCATGAATGCCTACAAGGTCTACCTCAAGGACAAACAGGAAATCCTGTTGAACGCCGATAGCCTTGTCCCGGTGAATGATCCGCTGGGCATGGTAGGCTTCTTTACTGTGCTTTTTGATATTCACCACCGGTTGGCGGCTGGTGAGACCGGCGAGGAGATTGTTGGTATCCTCGGCATCGTCGCCACGCTGATGCTCTTGAGCGGGGTATATCTCTGGTGGCCGTGGCGAAAAGGCTTTCGCATCCGCAATGTCATTCCGGCAAACGGCAAAGCGAGCGCGTACCGACTAAGCCACGTGACATTGGGCGCGATCGTCGCGCCACTCCTGGTCCTGAACACCATCACTGGTGCCGCGATGATCTACTCCACGCCTGTGCGGAATGGTCTGACAGCAATGTTTGGCGGTGAAAAGCCGACCCGCACTCAGGTGGTGGAACTCGCAGCGGAACCAAAGCGCGCACTGTTCAGTGGCAAGGCTTCGGAATTCCCCGATGCCCTCGCCACCATCTACATTCCAAAACGCACGGAAGAGGGGCCTTATAGCCTGCGTCTGCAGATGCCGCGTGAATGGCACCCCAATGGCCGCAGCACAGTTACAGTGAACCCTCAGGCTGGGACGGTCAGTTTTTACGACGCACCCGAAGCCGGCCTTGGCCACAATATCGCTGACAGCATCTACCCGCTGCATTCTGGTAAAACCGGTAGCGCTATCTGGCAGTTCATTGTTGTGCTCACGGGGTTGGGCGGCTTTTTCCTCGCTTATGCCGGGGTCAGCGCTTACCTGAAGCGCAAACGCGCACGCCGCGTGGTGGCTGCCACCAAATAATAATGAAATTTTGATGCCTGTGGCATTGATTTTGCCCCCTTGTTTCGATAGCAAGACATCCCAACTTATTGCCCACCAATGTTTTTTGCTAAAACGAGAGGTATAGAATCATGAGTTTTGAACTGCCTAATCTCCCCTACGCGCAGGACGCACTCGAGCCGCATATTTCGGCGGAAACCCTGGGCTTTCACCACGGTAAACACCACAATGCCTATGTAACCAACCTGAACGGACTTGTTGCAGGCACCGAGTTTGAAGGCAAAAGCCTTGAGCAAATCATGGTCGCTACAGCGGGCAAAGCCGACAAAGCCGGTATCTTCAACAACGCCGCACAAGTGTGGAACCACACTTTCTACTGGCACTCCATGGCGCCAAATGGTGGTGGCGAGCCAACCGGCGCGCTGGCTGAAAAAATCAATGCAGATTTTGGCAGCTATGCTGATTTCGTGGACGCCTTCAAAAAAGCTGGTGCAACACAGTTCGGGTCCGGTTGGGCTTGGCTTGTGCTCAATAAAGACTGCAAGCTTGAAGTCACCAAAACGCCAAATGCTGAGTGCCCGCTGACCGATGGTCACACGCCGCTTCTGACGATGGACGTTTGGGAACACGCTTATTACCTCGACTACCAGAACCGGCGTCCGGACTATATCGAGACTTTCCTCGGTAAGCTGGTGAACTGGCAGTTCGCGGCTGCAAACCTTTCTGCTGCTAAGGCATAAGGGCGGCCCGCCAGGCTGAGAGAAGAGCGCCGATGCAATGAAAAAGGGCCGGGGAGATTTCCCGGCCCTTTAAATTTGATGAGTAGTGAGGCTTTACCAGCCAGCGCCACCGTTCTGGCCGCTCACCATGCAATAGAGCATGGGGATAGACAGAAGCGTGTTGGTACGGCTGAACAGCATGGCTTTGCGCGCTGCAGCCGGTTTGGCAGCTGCATCAGCTTCCACGATACCTAGGGCCACCTTCTGGTTCGGCCAAATCACAAACCAGACGTTGAACCACATGATGATGGCGAGCCACATGCCGATACCGATCGGGCGGAAGTTCTCAGACAGCGAAAGCGCGTCAACCACATAGCCATTGGCTGTCGCGAGCCATAGGCCGCTTGCAAGTGTGAACATGGCGCCCCAACGGAACCACCAAAGTGCTTTTGGAGCGATATGTTTGCCAATAGCAGGTTTAAGCTCGTCCGGGATGGACGGCATGGTTGGTATTTGAACAAAGTTGAAATACCAAAGGAGACCAATCCACATCACGCCCGAGAGCACGTGAATATAGCGCGCAAAAAACGCAGGATCAAAAGCGACGCCGGCAAAACCCTTCGTCATTATTGCAATAATGACAACGACCAGAATGAAGCCAGCGATGACCGTATTCTGAAGTGAACCCAGAATTTTATCCATTTCCTAACCTCCCCATTGCGAATGCAATTCCCTAAATGGAACCTAAATCTTACTGCTGAGGTCATGTTTTAACAAGCAAAACGAGTTTCGGCCCAAACGCGTGCAGACTTCACGCAGCAAAAGCCTGTTGCTTTTGGCCCGCCAAATCGCCATCTTCCGCGCATGCAAAACCTGACCGACATTACCGAATACTGCCGCGCCATGACGCGCGAGGATGATCCCGAACGCTATTATGTGAGCCTGTTCGCGCCCGCAAGCGCGCAGCCACATCTTTGGGCGCTGTTTGCCTTCAATCAGGAGGTGGCAAAGACGCGTGAGAGTGTCTCTGAGCCCATGATTGGTGAAATTCGGCTGCAATGGTGGCGTGAAGCGCTTGAGGGTATAACGGCAGGCACACCGCGGGAGCACCTCGTTGTTCTCGGCCTGAATGCTATTCCAAATTTCAGCACTATCAGGCCGCTGCTGGATACGGTCATCGACGGCCGGGCGAGGGACCTTGAGATGGAGGTTGAAACCGGCATCTCAACGCTTGAAGGTTATGCCGATATGGTGGGGGGCGCGCTTCATGAAGCAGCAGCCCGCATAATTGTTAATGATTTGAATGAGACCGATGCCGAACTCGTGCGCGCCAGCGGACGCGCTTGGGCGATGCTCGGGGTCCTGAGGGCATTACCGTACCAAATCGCAGATACAAAGGCTTTCTCAGTCACGGGTGCTACCACGCAGGGCCTGACAGGTCGGAGCGCACAAGAGCTTGAAGAACAGCTGGAACCACTATTGACACCGGCCAAGACCTATGTGGACCGGGAAATCATGTACGCTTCCGGCAAACCGACCGATAAATCTGTCAGGCCAATGCTCGCGATCAACGCGCTCACACGCAGGCACCTGAAAGCCCTCAAGCGGGCCGGCGGCAGCCCGTTTAGGATGGCGGACCATGAAGATGGCAACCTGCGCAAACTTGTCGCGTTGGCCGCATATCATATTTTCTAGAAACACTTAAAGCCCGCAAAGCTGAACTTTGCAGGCCAAATGATTATATGGCAAGCGCTAGGCTTGGATGTCTACTTTTTCACCCACGCCAGGGCCGGTCGAGGACGGCTCAACCTCTTTGCGTTCAACAGCAGAATCCTCTGCAGCTTTACGCTCTGACGCAGCTGACTCAAGTGACCCGGATCGACCAGCCGAAAATACTTCAGCACTGCTCGCCGTGGATGCGCCTTGAATATCCATATTATTTGCTCCAACAGCGTGCGTTTACCCATGACACACGCTCTCTCAACACTTAAGACTATACCCTATATGGGCATAAAACCCAAGAATTAAAGGATTCGCGCTTTTCAGGGGAAAATGATGCGTTGTTTCAAACCTCTATGCACTATCGCGATGTCGCTTACGATGCTCTCGGCCTGTACGACTGGCCCATCAAAGCATGCAAACGAGGGTGTTGGCCCAGTCTCGGTAGAGGCGCGCAACAATCTCGCCAGCAACAATCCCGAAGGCTTAGTGAAGGTTGGCGAGGGCTTCGAGCGGGCGGGGGATTATGCTGGTGCGCTGGCGCTTTATGAACAGGCGCTTGCAGCAGCACCGGACCTCGTTAGTGCGAAGATAGCGCTCGCGCGCGTGCTCATTCCGCTTGGTAAGGCGAGTATCGCCATCGCGCAGCTCAAAACACTGCTTGAGCAGCACCCGGATTCCCGCGAAGTAAGAGCTGAATATGTTGAGGCACTGATCGCGAACGGCCAATACGTTGACGCAAGTGAAGCATTTGCACCACTTCTTGGCGCTGGCGCTGCACGTCCTGAGATGCTGGACCTCGCAGGAAGGCTTGCGTTTGTGGGCGGTGAGAAAGAGGCCGCGCGGCAATATTTCGACCTTGGGCTCCAACAAAACCCTATCCAGGGCGACCTGCTTAATCACCTTGCACTTTCCTATGCCATTGACGGAGAATTTGAGACGGCCGTTGCCATATTAAAGAAAGCTATGGACCGACCTGAAGCACAGCTGAGCGCGCAAAAAAGCCTCGCAAGCATCTACGCTCTTTCGGGCCAGAAGGATGCCGCCCTGCATATCGCCCGTGGAGCCATGACCACCGAAGAAGCAAACAGCTTGCGCTCTTTTTTTGAGCTGTTGCCAAAGTTGAACGCGCAGGAACAGGCTGAAGCCTTGATGTTTGACCGTATCCCCAAGTCAGCACTGGAACGCCTTAAACGTCCGTGAGGCAATTTGCCCCTTGTCGGGAAAGTCGCATCGCGCTAACAACCCCTCGCAAGCAAGTTCACAAGTGGATGAAGTCGTTGAAACAGTGCCAGAACATGAGCGAAGTCAGGGAAGAGATCGACCGCGTTGACCGGGAGATCGTGCCGCTTCTTCTGGAAAGGCTTGAGTATATCAAGCAGGCAGGTCACATCAAATCTGACCGCGGCACTGTGCGTGACGAATGGCGCATTGAAGATGTGGTCAATAAGGCCAAAGCCAAAGCTGCCGAACATGCGGGCAACGAGAGCTACATCGAAGACATTTACCGTCACCTGATCGAATGGAGCATCGCGCACGAATTTGTCGTATGGGACAAAGTGAACTCCAACGACAAATAATCACGCGCGGTCTGTAATCACGCGCGCTCTGACTGGCAGCGTGTGCAAAAGAGCGTGGTGGGATCAATTTCCAGACGCCTTTCAGCGATAATATCGCCGCATTCCTGACAGTAGCCGAATTCGCCATCGTCCAAGCGCGCGAGCGCGGCATCAAGCCGCACAAGCATCTGCTGACGGCGCGCGCCAATAGCCTGGTTCATGGCCTGACCCTGCAGCGCATCCATGCGCGACAGGCGACCGACACGGCTCTGGTCAAGTTCGACAGCACCACGGCCTTCACGCGCCGCAGCTTCAAGATCAAGCAGTTCCTGCCTGAGCGATAACAGTCTTTCTCGCCAAGAGTTGGTCATGTTGAAGATTCTATAAATAGTGTAGGGGTCTTGCCAAGAAGAGGCGTAACAATAATTAGGTTTATTTTGACTTGCGCAGGCGTATACTCAGCGGGAGTAATCCATGTCCGATGGCATGGCATTGCTTAACCCAGAGGGCTTACCCCCATCGCCCTCTGGGTTTTATTTGCCTATTCTGCTGCAGCAGTTTTCCCGAGCTCAACCATTTCATCCACATGACCACGACGTGCGTCATGCTCATCCGCCACCGCCATATCCTTAGCTTGCATCGCGTCAATGTCGATATTGGCAAAGCCGAGAATACCCATGTCGCCATAGGCACTCTGGATTTTCTCACCCCATAGGCCGATGTCTTTCACGACAGGCACAATGCGGCTGAAAAGGTTGGTGCGGAACATTTTCATGGTGTCGCTGTTCTCGAGAAACGCCAAACATTCCTTCACCGGATACCCCAGCGTTTCCCAAACCTCTGCGTTCTGGAAACGGTCCCGCATCAGGTAGCAGGCCTCAATCAGGAATTCCTCGCGCTCATTGCGCTCATACTGCGTCAGCTCAGGATAAAACTCACGCAGGGCAAGACGACCAAAGGCAACGTGACGTGCTTCATCTTGCATCACATATGCGTTCACTGCCGAGGCGAGGGGGTCCTTGCCGTTATCGCGTATATTGGCGAATGCCGCCAGCGCGAGTCCTTCAATCACCACCTGCATACCAAGGTAGGTCATGTCCCAACGGCTGTCGCGCAGCACCTGATCAAGCAATGTTTTCAACGGGCCGGTGATCGGGTAGGCAAGGCCGATCTTGTCTACGAGCTTCTTGTAGCTCTCAACATGCCGCGCTTCGTCCATCACCTGCGTGGCAGCATAAAACTTGGCTTCTGTGTCAGGTACGTTGGTGACGATCTTGGCGCTGCAAATAAGCGCGCCTTGTTCACCGTGCAGGAACTGGGAATTGCTCCAGGCGGCTTGGTGCCGTAGCGCTTCACCCTGTTCCTTGGCGGACATCTTCATGAAGAAGTCAGCGCCATAGAGAGGGAAATACTCAATTGGAATACCAAGCGGGTTGTCCGGGTCCATCTCATGGCTCCAGTCAATCCGGCTATCAGTATCCCACTGCATGGTTTTGCCTTTGGAATAAAGCCCTAGCAGATCTTTCCGGTCGTCACTGTATTGCCAGTTGAAAAGGGCCTCAAAATCCTGAGGCACCTCCCAAGCGGAATCTTCAAGCGCATTCACATAAAGCGGATCTAAAGCCATGAAACTCCCTCCCGGCCACACACTGGTAACGATACACGTTATAGTCTAGGGAATAAACGCGGGAGCGGCAAGAGCATTGACAATCCTATCAATAGGTCAAAGACAAATAAAAAGGCAGCCGCGCTAGGCGGCTGCCGAGTTGACCAGGGAGAGAAGGGCTCCGAGGTTGATTTGTGTTTGGTCCTACACGCTCAGCTTCTGTGAGCCGCGACCAAATTCCGGATAAGCTTCGAGGCCAAGTTCAGCGAGGTCGGAACCAACTTCCTCTTCCTCTTTGGAGAGGCGGATACCGATGGTGAACTTGAGCGCGAACCATACGATGGCACTAGTTACCAGCACAAAGGCACCGATCGAGACAACGCCGAGCGCCTGTACACCGAAGCTTGCATCAGCGTTCGTAAGCGGCACAGCCATAGTGCCCCAGATACCGCAAACAAGGTGTACGGAGATCGCGCCAACAACATCGTCGATTTTCAGCTTGTCAATTGCCGGTACCGCGAAGACCACCAGCACGCCACCAACAGCGCCGATAAGTACCGAGAAGACTGGGCCTGGGGTATCCGGGCCAGCAGTGATGGACACGAGACCCGCAAGCGCGCCGTTCAGGACCATCGAAAGATCGACCTTCTTGTAGACGAGCTTGGTCACGATCATCGCAGCAACCACACCGCCAGCAGCGGCCATATTGGTGTTTACGAAGATATTGGACACAGCGGCGGCATCAGCGGCAGAACCAAGCGCAAGCTGGGACGCGCCGTTGAAGCCGAACCAGCCGAGCCAAAGAATGAACGTACCAAGCGTTGCGAGCGGCAGGCTTGAACCCGGCATCGGACGAGCACGGCCATTAGCATCGTATTTCCCAATACGCGGACCGAGGACGATGGCACCCATGAGCGCTGCCCAACCGCCGCACGAGTGCACGATGGTGGAACCGGCGAAGTCGACGAAGCCGGCTTCAGAAAGCCAACCGCCGCCCCACTGCCAAGCACCCTGAATCGGGTAAATGATGGCGGTCAGCACAACCGTAAACAGCATGAACGGGAAGAGCTTGATGCGCTCCGCGACCGTGCCGGATACGATGGATGCTGCCGTCGCGACGAACACCATCTGGAAGAAGAAGTCGGAAGCAGAGGCATAGCCTGCGTCAAAGCTTGCACCTTCTTCTGCCAGAGCGGCGCCGTCATCAATAAACCAAGTGGTAAAAGAACCGATATAACCGCCGTCCACGCCATCATACATCAGCTTGTAGCCCACAAGCAGGAACATGATGCACGCAACCGCATAAAGCGTAACGTTCTTGAGGCAGATTTCCGCAACGTTTTTGGAGCGGACGAGGCCAGCTTCGAGCATGGCGAAACCCGCAGCCATCCACATCACAAGGAAGCCGCCGATCAGGAAGAGCAGAGTATTAAAAATATAGACCGATTCAGAGGATACCTCTGCGGACGCTGGAACCGTCAGCATGGTCGCCCCTAGGCCGGCCAGTATGAGTTTTTTGGGCATGAATTTATCAACCATGAGTTAGCTCCCTTAAAGCGCTGCAGCGTCGGTTTCGCCGGTCCGGATACGGATGACTTGGCCGAGGTCGAGCACAAAGATCTTGCCGTCGCCGATCTGGCCCGTGTGAGCTGCCTGTTGCACAGCTTCGACAACCTGGTCGGCAATCGCATCATCTGTTGCGATTTCAAGTTTCACTTTCGGCAGGAAATGCACTTCGTATTCAGCGCCGCGATAGATCTCTTTTTGGCCCCTTTGACGGCCATAACCTTGCACTTCGGTGACGGTCATGCCGTTGATACCGATCTCGGCAAGCGCATCACGGACAGGATCAAGCCGGTGCGGCTTAATAATGGCTATGACATATTTCATAATCGCTCCCTATGGCTGGACGTGGTTCAGCCTTATAGAGCAGCTTCTGTGCCAGATTTTTATTTCCATATATTTCAGGTATTTAGGTTAGAATTGACCAAATATGTCAAAAGCAATATGCCTAAAAAATAGCATCTGCACAAAATTTAATCACAAAGGAAAACTTGGCCAATGCCCCGGAAATACTGACGCAGGCACAGAGAGGTTTCGTGATAGTTTCGCCATCATCTTAGCGAGGGACGATATATGAAGGTTTATGGCGATATGCGCTCAGGCAACTGCCTGAAGGTCAAATATGTGGCGGACAAGCTGGGCATTACACATGAGTGGCAGGAAGTTGACGTGCTGTCCGGCTATACACGGACGCCAGAATTTCTGGCATTAAATCCAGCAGGCCAAATCCCGACGGTGATCTTCGGCGAGGGGCAGGTGCTGGCACAGTCCAACGCTATCATGCGCTACCTAGCCAAGGGTAGCGCGCTTATTCCGACCGACACGTGGCAGCAGGCTCAGATGGATCAATGGTTGTTTTGGGAACAATATAGCCACGAACCAACGATTGCCGTAGCCCGCTTCATTCGCGCCATTAAAAATCTGCCGGCGGATCAGGTCCCGCCCGGCTTGATGGACCGCGGCAATGCGGCCCTTGATGTGATGGAAAAACATCTGACTGAGCGAAACTGGTTTGTTGGCGATGCGTGCACACTCGCTGACATTGCGCTTCTGGCCTATACCCAGTTCGCGGAAGAGGGCGGCTTTTCGCTGGAAAACCGCCCCAACATTACCAATTGGATTGCAAGAGTGCGTGCCGAACTGGCGGCTTAGTTTTCTGGCTGGGGTTCGCTTTGAACGGCTTTGCGCTGGTTTTCAACGATGCGCTCAGGCCCGGTTTCACTGCACCCACGATAAAGAACCGAGAAAACCTCCTGCGGCGTCGTTGCCTGACCTGTCATCACAAGCTGGAACGATAGAAAGCCGGCTGATGCACCGAGGTGCTCAGCCGCATCATCACCAATCTTTTTCATGGCGGTTTTCACGCGAACATTACCGACGCCTTCGACGGTTTTGTTCATCTTCTCGAGCAGCGCCTCATCGCGGCCACTGATCAGGTCCACGACCTGTTGCAGCTTCAAGGGCAACAGGAACTCTACCGCAGCTGCGCCCACGTTGCCGTAGTAAAGGCAGATTTCCTTATCGTCTTCAGCGTCGGCAGTTGCTGAGGAGGGAAATATCGTCGCCGTCGTGAGAAGGCTGGCTGTAAGCAAGGCAATTTTTTTCATCTTTTCCTCCGCTCGGATCATGGTGCGAGAATAGTTCCCGTGATCTGAACTCAAGCTGAACATAAATTGCGGCTTTTTGAAAGCAATGCGCTAACGCTGCACACCGACCACGTTCGCCCGGTTTTGCAGGCGCACTTCCGCGTCCGCATCACCATAGAGGAATGGCAGCGTCGCGTAACGTGTTCCAGCGGTTACTGGCATGGCCTCATGAAGCAGTGAGCAGGAAAACACAACGGCACCGCCAGTGGGCGCTTTATAGGTTCGCATACCGAACTCAGGGAAACGAAGCTCGCCGCCCTCAAAATCTTCGGCATTCAAGTTGATGGTGACGGCAAAGCGCCGATGAGCCGTGCCGCTCGTTGTATTGTCCCGGTGAGGCTTGAAGAAACCCTGGCTTTGACTGTCGTAACAGGCAACGATATAGCGCTCAATGCGCGTTGCCTCATATTGGAATGCCTTCTTGAGTTCAGGCACAAGGCGCGTCACAAGCGACGATCTGAGCCCAACTTTGAGCCGCTCATCGACAATATTGACGTCCATCCGGCGTTTGAAGCTTGGGTCCGTCATGCCGACAGTTTTATTGCCCTCTGCGCGCATAAAACCGCTCTCCTGAGCATCGCCAGCTTTATAATAGTCAATCAACGCACGACAGAAGGACGGTGACAGAACACGCGGCACCATCAGAACCGGCGCCCATGGGTCACTGGTGGCTGAGGCGTGCTGACTTGGGGCTGGCAAGCGATCCATCTCCGCATAAAAGCGGTCAAACTGAGTGAAATCCCCGTGCGAATATACCCTGAGCGTGGGGTCAAGCACATACCAGCGCGGTTTGAAGCGTAGTTGGCCGTTCTCAGCATCCCGCGTCAGCACACCGTAGGACCTGGCAATATCCCAGTTCTCATCGTGAAAAATGCGGGCAGGGCGAAACGCCTCCAGCACAGAGTTATCTTCCCAATCTGCTTTTGAGTTGGACACACCAAACATAACGCAGCGGTCGTCCGGCCAGCGTTTTACTTTTGTGGACATCTCTTTCAGGCGGTCGCGCACACCAGGCAGGTCAGCATTGCCGAAAAACACCAGGACAACAAAACGACCGCCAAGGGAGGAAAAATCAAAACGTGGGTTAATGGGTGCGGGAGCAACAAACCAAGGCGCAGCTTCGCCCCATTCAACAAGCTTGGAAGTGTTCATTTGAAGGCCGCGTCCCCAATCGTGTGACGCATTCGCGTCTGTAACAGCCATCTAGGAGATTCGTGTGGCGGGCAGGGTGGGATTCGAACCCACGAAGGGCTTGCACCCTTGCCGGTTTTCAAGACCGGTGCATTCAACCGCTCTGCCACCTGCCCGGTGTACACGAACGCTAGGATCAGGCGAGGGTTTTAACGACAGTTTCCGCGTTCGTCCAGCCCAATTATCCTCTTAAAAAATTTGGTGACCAAATTCGTTGCCTCATGCCTTGCACCACACAGCCGGAGTTGGTAGACAGGTCTATCTTTCCTACAAGATTTCGGGGGTTCATGAGATCTAGTAGGCTATATGTTCTGGTTTGAAGCCGAAAAGGCTGATTAAGACAAGGGGCTGCTGGTGAGCGACAATACACCCATTACGCCGGAAGAGCGGGACATCCAGCCAATCACCATCGAAGAGGAGATGAAGGCGTCCTATCTTGATTACGCGATGAGCGTAATCGTCTCCCGGGCGCTTCCCGATGTGCGTGACGGCTTGAAGCCGGTTCACAGGCGCATTCTCTACTCGATGCATGAAAATGGCTACGAATGGAATAAGCCGTTCCGCAAGTCCGCGCGTATCGTCGGGGACGTGATGGGTAAATACCACCCGCACGGTGACAGCGCGATTTATGACGCACTCGTGCGTATGGCGCAGGACTTCTCTATGCGTGCGCCGCTTGTAGACGGCCAGGGCAACTTCGGTTCGATGGACGGCGACAGTGCTGCGGCCATGCGTTACACTGAAGCCCGGATGGATAAAGTATCTTCGATGATCCTCGCGGACATCGACAAGGATACGGTCAACTTCCAGGCCAACTATGACGAAAGTGAGCACGAACCTGTTGTGCTCCCGGCGCGATTCCCGAACCTCTTGGTGAACGGCGGCACCGGTATCGCTGTCGGCATGGCCACGAACATTCCGTCTCACAGTCTCGGTGAAGTCATCGACGGTGTTTGTGCTGTCATTGATGACCCTGAAATCGACACCCTTGGCCTGATGCAGCATATCCCGGGGCCGGATTTCCCGACCGGCGGCATTATCCTTGGCGCTGGCGGTATCCGCCAGGCGTATGAGACCGGCAAGGGCTCCATCATCATCCGCAGCCGGAGCCATGTGGAAGAGATCCGCAAGGACCGCTGGGCGATTGTGATCACCGAGATCCCGTATCAGGTGAATAAGGCATCAATGATCGAAAAGATTGCCGAATGTGTGCAAACCAAGCGCATTGAAGGCATCTCGGACATTCGTGACGAATCTGACCGTGACGGCGTGCGCGTTGTTGTTGAGTTGAAGCGCGATGCGGTGGCAGACGTTGTTCTCAACCAGCTTTACCGTTTCACGCCCGTGCAAACGAGCTTCGGTATCAACATGCTCGCGCTCAATGGCGGCCGTCCGGAACAACTTTCGCTCAAGCAGGTACTGCAGGCCTTCATCGATTTCCGTGAGGAAGTCATCACCCGCCGTACCAAATATGAGCTGAACAAGGCGCGCGACCGTGCGCACATCATGGTTGGCCTTGTTACTGCTGTCGCGAATATCGATGAGGTTGTTGCAACCATCCGTCAAGCCACTTCACCTGCGCAGGCGCGTGAAGCGCTCGCGGCCCGTAAGTGGGACGCGGCGGAAATCCTGCCGTATCTTGAACTGATCAACGAAGCGGGCAATGTGAATGACGACGGCACCTACCAGCTGTCCGAAATCCAGATCAAGGCAATCCTTGACCTGCGCCTGCACCGCCTGACTGCACTTGGCCGGGACGAAATCGGCGATGAGCTTGAAACGCTCTCCGCTGCTATCCGTGAATACCTCTCTATCCTGCAATCGCGTGAGAAACTCTATGAAGTGCTGCGTGGCGAACTTGACGCCGTACGTGCTGAGTTTGCTGACGAACGCCGGACAGAGATCGACGTCAACGCCATTACCGGCTTCGACGACGAGGACCTGATTGCACGCGAAGACATGGTGGTGACGGTAACACAGACCGGTTATATCAAACGTGTGCCGCTTTCGACCTACCGCGCGCAGCGCCGCGGCGGTAAGGGCCGTTCGGGCATGCAGACGAAGGATGAGGACTTCCTTTCCACCGTCTTCGTGGCTGATACGCACACACCTGTACTGTTCTTCTCGAACCTTGGTCAGGTCTATAAAATGAAAGTCTGGCGCCTGCCGCTTGGCACGCCGCAGTCCAAGGGCAAAGCGGTTATCAACTTGCTGCCGCTCAAACAGGACGAAACCATTGCGACCATCCTGCCACTTCCGGAAGATGAGGCAAGCTGGGACGAGTTGCAGGTCATGTTCGCAACGGCTTATGGCAACGTACGCCGCAACAAGCTCTCCGACTTCTCAAATGTGATGTCGAACGGCAAGATTGCCATCCGTTTTGCAGACGAGAGTGACAAGCTGATTGGTGTCGGTGTTTGCACCGAAAACGACCACGTGCTTCTGGCGGCCAAAGGTGGCCGTGCGGTACGCTTCAAGACCACAGACGTTCGTCTGTTCGCGGGCCGTACATCAACCGGTGTACGTGGCATGCGCTTTGGTGAGGGTGACGAAGTTGTTTCCATGCACATCATCAACGGCACAGACGCCACAACGGAAGAGCGGGATGCCTACCTGCGCGCTGCTCCATGGAAATCTTCGGCAGATGCGGATGATACCGCAGCGGAAACACCCGCGGACACTACCGTCCTGTCGCCGGAACGCATGGCCGAACTGGAAGCGTGTGAGCAGTTCATCCTCACGGTCACCAACAAAGGCTTCGGCAAGCGCACCAGCAGCCATGAGTACCGCCTAACCAACCGTGGCGGGCAGGGCATCTGGAACGTGCCGTCGAAGGATCACCTGCGCGAGCAGATCGGCGATGTGGTGGCCGCGTTCCCGATTACGGCTGACGAACAGATCATGATGGTGACAGACCACGGCAAGCTTATCCGCACACCTGTGCATGATGTGCGCATTGCAAGCCGCAACACCAAAGGTGTAACCCTCTTCAAGGTTGCTGACACTGAGCAGATTGTGTCTGTTGCCAAGCTGCAGGAAACCGATGAAGACGAAGAAGCCGATGAGGCGCTGGAGGGTGCCGTCGACGCTGATGTGGCCGCCCAGGGTGCTGTCGCAGAAGAAGGCGACACTGAAAACTAAGCGTTAGCTTTAGGCGCGAACGAAATAATGGCCCGTCCGGTGCAAACCCGGCGGGCCATTCCTTTATGTGTTGAGCAGGATCAGTCCAACAGCGCCGAGCGCCAGAATGGTGCCTGATATCCGGTTGATAAGCTGCATGGTGCCCTTTTTCTGCAAAAGGCGCTTGGCAGCGCTCGCTGCCAATACCCAGCAGCAGTCCAGAAGCGGCGCGACGATTGCAAACGTCACGGCGAGCATAATCAACTGCGGCATAGTGTCCATCTCGGGCGAGATAAACTGCGGGAAAAACGCTGCAAAAAACAGGATGGCCTTCGGATTGGTTGCCGCCACCAGAATGGACGCCCTGAATGCCTTCATCGGCGTGCGAGCGATTGGCTGGCTGTCAGCGCCCGTCGCATCACGGGACTTCATGAAAGATTTTGCTGCGAGATATATCAGGTACGCCGCCCCTGCATAACGGATCGCGAGCAGAATATCGTCTGAGAAAAAGCCAATCACCGCACCAAAGCCGGCGGTATAAATTGCTAGGTAAACAACAGCCACAGAAGCCGCACCCAACACCACAGCAAAGCCGTGCCTTGCGCTCTCATTGAGGGTTTCAGCAATAACGAGGCTGACAACAGGGCCAGGCGTAAGCACCAGAATGAATATAGCGCCGATGAAGAAGGCATATAAAACGGGATCAACCGGTAAAAGCATGAATTTCCTCGCGTGCTAAAAGCCTTGCGGCACTTCGGTCTTGTCTTTTGATGTATATTCGGGGATGTTGCAGCAAAGTTTTACACAAGCAAACTCTTTCCGTCACGCATGGAGGGGGTTTAGGGGAGGTATCGTGGGTAGAAAGCGCGTTGGTCTTTATCCCGGCACATTTGATCCAATCACCAATGGGCATCTGGATATTATAAAGCGAGGGTTGCGCCTCGTTGACCGGCTTGTCATTGGCGTCGCCACAAACCCGAGCAAAGACCCGCTGTTCTCGCTTGATGAGCGCGTGGCGATGGTTGACCGGGAAGCTCGGCCTCTGGCTGAAAGCCTGGGCGTCGATTTTGAGGTTGTTCAGTTTGACGAGCTTTTGATGCATTTTGCTGCCCGCGTTGGCGCAGATATCATCATCCGTGGCCTGCGCGCCGTTGCCGACTTTGAATATGAATTCCAGATGACCGGCATGAACTATCAAATCAACCCGGAGATCGAGACAGTGTTTCTGATGGCTGACCCCAAGTATCAGACCATCGCATCGCGTCTCGTCAAAGAGGTCGCCCGCTATGACGGTAAAATCACCAGCTTCGTACCACCAGAAGTGGCGCAGGCGGTGGTGAAACGTGTAGCCGAGCGTAAACAACGTCCTGAATAGGCATCGTAACAATGAAGCGTTTTTTTATAGTACTTCTGACAATGGTGGGTCTTATGAGCGAAAACACGGCAGCCTTTGAGCTGGATAAGGAAAACACTCTGTATCTTGATCTCGAGGCAGGGCGGGTCGTTATTGCCATGCGTCCTGACGTGGCACCGAACCATGTGGCCCGTATCAAGGAACTGGTGCGCGAAGGTTTTTACGACGGTGTGATTTTCCACCGTGTGGTATCCGGCTTTATGGCGCAAACTGGCGATCCGACCGGCACGGGCCTTGGTGGGTCTGGCAAAAACCTGGAAGCCGAGTTTAATAACCTGCCGCACATGCGTGGAACTGTTTCCATGGCGCGGGCAACGGACCCGAACAGTGCCGACAGCCAATTCTTCATCTGTTTCAACCGCTCCGCATTCCTCGACGGCGATTATACCGTCTGGGGCCGTGTGGTCAGCGGCATGGAATTTGTCGATACCATCGCGGTTGGCGAACCGCCGGCTGAGCCGAGCAAGATCGTCAAAATGCAGGTCGCGGCAGACGTCAAAGAATAGAGCGCGCAGCCTATAAACGGTTCAAAGGCACCTTCGGGTGCCTTTTTCTTGTGAAGCGCCCCCGATTTGAGTAAAAGCCCGCCTCATGAACGTAGAGCTTTTTGATTTCGACCTTCCGAAGGAAAACATCGCCCTTAGGCCCGCAAGCCCGAGGGACGCTGCACGCATGCTTGTCGTGCGCCCTGGTCAGGCACCTGAGCACGCTGGCGTCATAGACCTCGCTTCATTCCTGGGGCCCAATGATGTGCTTGTATTCAACGACACGCGGGTTATCCCGGGGCGCCTTACAGGCAAACGCGGCGAAGCCAAGGTTGAACTGACCCTGCACAAGCGAGAGAGCGATACAGTCTGGCGCGCGTTCGCGCGTCCCGCACGCAAATGCCGGCTTGGTGACCTGCTGGATTTTGATGGTCTGCAGGCCGAAGTCATTGCGGTTGGGGACGAGGGGGAGCGTACGATCCGTTTTGAGGTCGAGCAATCCTCGATGACCAAAGCGCTTGAAAGCCACGGCGTTATGCCCTTGCCACCTTATATCGCCAGCCAACGTGCTGTGGATGAGCAGGACAAAAGCGATTATCAAACCGTTTTCGCGCGCAACGATGGCGCGGTTGCGGCACCGACCGCAGGCCTCCACTTCACAGATCGGCTACTTAAATCACTTGATGACAAAGGCATTCGCCGGCTTGGTGTAACGCTCCATGTAGGTGCGGGAACATTCCTGCCGGTAAAGGTTGAAAATACCGACGACCACAAAATGCACAGCGAGTGGGGCGAGATCACGCCAGAAGTTGCGCATACGCTGAACGAGGCCCGCGCAAACGGCGGGCGTATTGTCGCCGTAGGCACGACGTCACTGCGCCTGCTTGAGAGCGCTGCAGATGACGACGGCATCATTCATCCGTTCTCAGCAGACACAGACATCTTCATCACGCCCGGCTACCGCTTCAAAGCGGTTGACGTGCTGATGACCAACTTCCACCTTCCGTGTTCAACGCTGTTCATGCTCGTTTCGGCTTTTTCGGGCCTTGAGACCATGCAAAACGCGTATGATACCGCAATCAAGGACGGCTATCGCTTCTATTCCTATGGCGACAGCAGCCTTCTGTTCCCGGCTAAAGGATAATCCATGAAACCGCGTTTCCAGTTTGATATTCATGCGACGGACGGCGCAGCCCGCACCGGCGTCATTCAGATGAAACGGGGTGAAATCCGCACGCCAGCCTTCATGCCTGTGGGCACAGCGGGCACAGTGAAAGCGATGCTCCCCGAGAACGTGCGTTCCACGGGCGCAGATATCCTCCTTGGCAATACCTACCACCTGATGCTGCGGCCGACAGCCGAACGCGTGGACCATCTGGGCGGGCTGCATAAATTCATGAACTGGGACCGGCCGATCCTGACCGATTCCGGTGGCTTTCAGGTAATGTCGCTGACTCAGCTCCGTAAGATGAGCGAAGAGGGTGTCACCTTTCAGTCGCATCTGGATGGCCGCAAGATTCTGCTGTCGCCTGAACGCTCAATGGAAATCCAACGCCTGCTTGGCTCCGATATCGTGATGTGCTTTGACGAGTGTACGCCGTTCCCTGCGACATACGATGAAGCCAAAAAGTCCATGGAGCTTTCCATGCGCTGGGCGAAACGCTCCCGGGATGGCTTTGATAGCGGCGCAGACCACGCGGCGCGGTCAGCCCTCTTTGGTATCGTTCAGGGCAGCGTGTATGACGACCTTCGTTTCCGCTCCATTGATGCCCTTCAAGAAGTAGGCTTTGACGGTTATGCGGTAGGTGGCCTCGCCGTAGGTGAGGGGCAGGAGACCATGTTCAAGGTCCTCGACTTCACCATGCCGCGCATGCCGAAAGAAACACCGCGCTACCTGATGGGTGTCGGCAAACCTGATGACATTGTTGGTGCCGTTGAACGCGGTATCGATATGTTTGACTGCGTGATGCCAACACGGTCTGGTCGCACGGGGCAGGGCTTCACCTGGGGCGGTGCCATCAATATGAAAAATGCGCGGCACAAGGACGACCCACGCCCCATCGTGGAAGGCTGCGCTTGTGCCGCCTGCAAAAACTACAGCCGCGCCTATGTACACCACCTTATCCGGGCTGGCGAGATCCTGGGCGCCATGCTGCTGACGTGGCATAACCTGCAATTCTATCAGGATCTAATGGCAAACCTGCGCGCCGCCATCGCTGAGGGCAAGCTCACGGAATATGCCAACAAGTTCCGCACGGATTATGTGAGCGGCGACATAGACCCCATTTAGGAGGCCTACCGCCGCATCACAGGCGTGTAGAACTTGAGCTCCAGTTCCTTTTTGCTGCAGGATGTTTCCGGCAGCACGCCATCTGCAATAAAATGCGCCACATCTTGCAGCACGCAATTCCGCTGACTGTGCACGATGTGCCCAAGCGGCTCATATGTCTGATGGCGCATGCCGGGAAACGCCGCTGCAACCACATCATAAGGTGTTACCGGGTCCAGACCACCGGAGAGGACGAGCGTGGGCACCTCGTGCGGCATGGCCGGCACTGGCAATACATCGGGAGCACTGAGCCCCAGCGCATCACAAACATACCTTTGGCGCCATTCCAGATAATCGACAAATGGCGAAAGCGCGGGGTAGCTGGCGCTGTCCGCTTCCAGAGCAGCATACCACGCTTCAAGCGGCAGTTCCGAACACCTTACTGCGTGGTGGAAACCTACGTTCAAGCTTCCCCCGGGCCTAAGAAGCTGGCTCAGCAGCAACCCAAAACGTTTCTTGAGAGTTTCATCATTGTTGGACGCCGCAATATACGGCAGCAGCTCCATACGGTCCGGCGAACGCATGGCCATGAATGTGGTAATCAGCAACTGCTCCTGCGTTGGGCGCGCATATGCGACCACTTCACGGCTATAAAGGTCTCGCAGCGCGAGGGGTTCAACACCGTCACGCTGGAACAGTGCAATCTGTTCCGGCAGTTTGCTTTCCATATGGATACGCAGAGCAGGGCACAGGTACTCATCACGGCAAAGCTCGCTCAAACGTGTCAATGCCTCGTGAAAGTTTTTGCCGGTGTGCCAGAACTTCAGAACCCAGGGTGTTTCAGGCGAATCAAGGATCAGTTTTTCGATGGCATGGCGGTCCTTCTCGCTGAGAGAAAGCGCAACTCTAGCGCCGTATGATTCGGCCATAACAGCCCATTTTGAAATACCAAGCGCTTCCCTGAGCTCCTTCAACCTCGCTGCTTGCGCCTCGGTAGAAACCGCAGTCTTTACCGCTTCCCCGACAAAGACTTGAGCGAGACAGGCTTCAAGCCGCGCCTCCTGCAAGGGCCGCGTATAGAATGTTGCATCTCCGGGCGCGCGAGCGACGCCCCACTGCGCATCATCAAGGTCAGTCCGGCGGCAATCAAGCGATGGGAAACTATCCGCAGTGTCCGGCAACAAAACCGCACGCCCGAACGTATTTGCCAGCAATCCCATGTGGGGAATATGAATTTCGGCGCGCCCACCGGGCCCACCGAGCAGATAAAGTAGCGGCGGAATTTTTTTTGTCCCCTCGGGACCGGGAATCAAAATCAGCTTGATCCGATTTTCGGACCACACACAGCGCGTAACCGCATTCAAATCATTATAAATAAGCTCGCTGCATTCTTTTTCATCAGCAGTTGGGGCAACCGCGTCATTGCTTCTCACGGCGCCCGCCGAAGGGAGCGTGAAAAGGGTGACAGCCAGCAGCTTTGTTATTATTTTGTTCATCGGTAAGGGCCTATTATTCCTCGCTGAAAATCATGTTTTCAGCATAGCGAAAGATGGCCGTCAGAAAAAATTCATTTTCTTTGACACTTTTGCTTGACGGTCCGGAATGATGGCCCTATGGTCCGCCGCGTTCCCGGGGAAGACCCCGGAAATCCACTGAAAAGTGGGCCCGTAGCTCAGCTGGTAGAGCAACTGACTTTTAATCAGTAGGTCACAGGTTCGAACCCTGTCGGGCTCACCATTTTAAAAAGGCCGGTGCCATTGTGCACCGGCCTTTTTCAATTTCCGCACAAGCATACATCTCTTTCGGTTACGCCCTCAAATTGCCTCCTTTCTAGCCTTGTTTTTCAAGTGTGGTACGGCCTAAAGTAGGTCCGTATTTTGTTCCCTGGGAGAGGAGTTCACACCACATGCAGATCGGGCGTGGGTTTTGCCATATTTTGTTAATGCTTGGCTTGTCAGGCGGGCTTTCGGGATTTTCCGTTGCTTATCAGGAGAATCAGCCGGCACCAGCAACAAGCGAACAGAATATATCGGAGCAAGCCGCCCCAAGTGGTGAAGACACCGCCGCCGCGCAGGCTGAAGCCGCAGAGGCCGCGGCTTTTAAGGAATGGCTAGACGGTGTCGAAAAAGAGGCGCTTGAGCGTGGCATCCGTGCCGAGACGCTTCAGCAGGTTCTCCCGCATATCACCCCGATCAAGCGCGTGATTACGAACGACCGTAACCAACCGGAGATCAAGCAGCCCTATGCGGCTTATCTCAACGCTCGTGTCAGCCAGTGGCGCAAGGACAAGGGTGCCGTAATGATGGCCGAACATTCCGAGGCCCTTCAGTCCGCCGCGCAAAAATATGGTGTTCAGCCGCGCTTCATTGCGGCCATATGGGGTATTGAGACCAACTACGGTACCGTCCCGCTCAGCTACTCGGTGTTCGATGCTGTTGCTACGCTGGCCTACGATAAACGTCGCGCTGCGCGGTTCCGCAGAGAGCTTTTTGCCGCGCTCGAAATTCTCGACAAAGGTTATGCTTCCTATGACCTGATGAAGGGTTCCTGGGCCGGCGCCATGGGACAGCCACAGTTCATGCCCGAAGCGTACCTTCAATATGCTGTTGATCATGACGGTGACGGCATGCGGGACATCTGGGAAAGCAAAATCGATGTTTTTGCCTCGATCGCGCATTACCTGAAATCCTACGGCTGGGACGAGGGCAAGACATGGGGCCGCAAGGTCAAGTTGCCGAAAGGCGGCGAAAAAACACTTCAGGGTGCGCAAGCCGATGGATTGACGCCAGCGAAATGGTGTCAGGCCTATAAAACCCTGGGCGTTTGGCGCGACCTGCAGGAATGGCAAGAGCTTGGCGTTCGCCGCATCACCGGCAAAGACCTGCCAGAACGGTCGATCCCTGCCGCACTTGTTGTTGCGGACGAGGGAGACGATGAAGGCTATCTTGTATACAGTAACTTCTGTTCGGTTATGCGCTATAACCCGTCGTTCAAATACGCACTCGCTGTCGGCCTCCTGTCCGACGCAATCAGCAAGTAGGGCATAGTGATGCGGATACTTCTTGTTTGCTTGGTCTTTGCACTCGCGGCGTGTTCCTCAGGTTCACGCGAAGTAGGGCCAAAGGGCCGTATGCCGCAAGACGGCGAACTGCCTGTCGGTGACCAGGGCGTAAAGCGCAAAGTAGGTAACCCCTACAAAGTGGCGGGCGTCTGGTATCATCCCAAGGAAGACCCATACTATGACGAGACGGGCTATGCCTCCTGGTATGGTCCGGACTTTCACGGCAAGCGTACGGCAAACGGCGAACAGTATAATATGAACGCAATGACCGCAGCGCATAAAACCTTGCCGCTGCCGACGTTTGTCAAAGTCACAAATCTTGAAAATGGACGGTCCATTGTACTCCGTGTCAATGACAGGGGGCCCTTTGTTAAAAGCCGTATCATTGATGTCTCGCGCCGGGCAGCGCAGCTACTTGGCTTTGACCAGCAAGGTGTCACCAAGGTGCGGGTGCAGGCGCTCGATGAAAATGGTAAAATCGCCAAACGGAAAGAGGGGGGCGAGCCAACTTATGCGGACACTCCTTCAAGCACCACTGACGGCGGGCACTTTGTACAGGTTGGCGCCTACAGCCAGCGAGAAAACGCTGAAGTTCAGATTAAACGCCTTGAGGCACGCGGGCATGAAGCCAAGCTTGACCGGGCGGTGACCAACGGACAAAGCCTCTGGCGCGTACGGATTGGCCCCTTTGCTGAGAAATTGCTCGCGCAGGAGAAGCTTGACCGCGTCATGGCCGACGGGTTCTATGAAGCCCGCATTTTTACAGAAACCGGAAGATAACCCAGTAAAACCAAGGGAATACCATGCAGTTCAAGCTGAAAGCGACACTGACAACACTTCTCCTGAGCGTATTCGCACTGACGTCGCCTGTCGCGAGTCAGATGTCTACGCCGGCGGAACATGCAATCCTGCTCGACGCCTCGACCAACAGCGTTCTTTTTGAAAAAGATCCTGACGCGCCGTTCCCGCCGGCATCCATGAGCAAGTTGATGACTGTCTATCTCGCGTTTGAGGCTATCAAAAACGGCACCATGCGCCTTGAGGATGAAGTGGTTGTTTCGGACCAGGCATGGCGTGATTGGAACAACCGGGGTTCCACGATGTTCCTGCGGGCGCGGGACGTGGTAACCGTAGCAGACCTTCTCCGCGGTATTATCGTGCTTTCCGGCAATGATGCATGCGTGGTGCTGGCTGAACATATGGCTGGTTCACACGATGTGTTTGTTGAGTGGCTGAATGCCAAGGCCAAAGAACTTGGCATGACCGGCAGCCATTTTGAAAATGCCAATGGCTGGCCTGAGGAGGGGCATGTTATGACTGCCCGGGACCTTGCGACACTCTCGCTTCACCTTGCGACTGACTTCCCGGACCTCTATCCAATTTTTGGTGAACGCGAATACCTCTACAAGGATTTCGAGCGTAACAAATATAACCGCAACCCACTGCTTGGTCGCTTCCCGGGCGCAGATGGTCTGAAAACGGGCCACACTGAAGAGGCGGGCTATGGTCTTGCTGCTTCCGCAGAGCGCGATGGACGCCGACTTGTACTTGTTGTGGCGGGCTTGACCTCACAAAACGAGCGCATGCGCGAGAGCACGCGCCTGATGCAATATGGCTACCGTAATTTCGATCACTACCCGCTGTTCCGTGCCGGTGAAACGGTTGATTACGCCGAGGTTTGGCTCGGTCAGGAAGCCACCGTGCCCATGGTTATCGGCCAGGACGTTGCGATTACAATGTCACGCAGCCAGCGCGCACAAATGGAGGTAAAGATCGAGTACAGCAATCCGGCACCGGCCCCGATCAAAAAGGGCGACCAGATTGGCGAACTCGTGATCGAAATGCCGGACCGTGGTGCATTCCGTGCACCGCTCCTAGCAGGTCAGGACGTTGCAGAAGTTGGCGGTCTTGGCCGCATTGGTGCAGCATTTGAATATCTGCTCTTTGGCTCGTCGGGCTCCAAAACACCGGAACCACAGCCACAATGACGCAAGCTGCAAGGTTTATCACCTTTGAAGGCGGGGAAGGGGCTGGAAAATCCACCCAGATCCGCCTTCTTGCTTCGTGGCTAGAAAGCCATGGTATAGAGGTCTTGCTCACGCGGGAGCCCGGCGGCTCTCCAAGTGCGGAACTCATTCGGGGACTGCTTCTTAAGGGTGATGTT
Source organism: Kordiimonas gwangyangensis DSM 19435 = JCM 12864 (assembly GCF_000375545.1). Taxonomy (GTDB): domain Bacteria; phylum Pseudomonadota; class Alphaproteobacteria; order Sphingomonadales; family Kordiimonadaceae; genus Kordiimonas; species Kordiimonas gwangyangensis. The sequence continues at coordinate 246,093 of NZ_AQXF01000002.1, read as the reverse complement.
GATAAGTGGCTACCAATCAGCGAAGCACTACTTTTGGCAGCCGCACGCGCCGATCATATCGAACGCACCATCAAACCTGCGCTCGCCGCCGGTAAATGGGTCCTGTGTGATCGGTTTTACGATTCCAGCATCGCCTATCAGGGCGCGGCTGGGGGCCTTGGCATTCAGCGCGTGAGAGACATTCAGCAAATAGCCTTTGGTAATATGCGCCCAGACCTCACAGTCATACTGGATCTATCCATTGAAAAAGGACTAGCGAGAGCCTTGTCGCGCGAGGGGGCAAAGTCCGATATGGAAGACCGGTTTGAGCGTATGGACAAATCCTTCCATGAAACGCTGCGACAAGCATTCCTGGATATTGCGGCGGAAGAACCAGAGCGCTGCTGTGTGATTGATGCCGACAACACGATTGAGCATATTCAGCACAGCATCAGATCCATCCTTGAAAAGCGGTGTAAACTTGCATGAGCGATGAGACTACAAAATCGCTGTTCCATCCAAGGGCCACAGAACATCTTTTTGGCCATGAGGCCGCCGAACGGCAGTTCCTTGAAGCGTTCAACGGTGAGCGACTACACCATGCGTGGCTGATCACTGGTCCCAAAGGTATTGGCAAAGCGACACTTGCGTGGCGTATTGCGAAGTTCCTTGCTGCTCAGCCTGCAGAAGACGCTGGTGCAGGCCTGTTTGGCGAAGCACTCCCCACTCTCGCTGAAAGCCTTGTTACAGACAGCCAGAACCCTGTGATCCAGCGGGTCGTGTCTGGTGGACACGGCGGTATTATTGTTGCCGAGCGCACTGAGAATGAGAAAACAGGCAAACTGAGGAACGACATCGTCATTGATGATATTCGTAAACTCATCGGCTTCTTCTCGCAAACAAGCGCGGAAGGTGGCTGGCGGGTTGCGGTCGTCGACGCGGCGGATGAAATGAACGTTAATGCGGCCAACGCGCTCCTCAAGCTTCTTGAGGAGCCTCCTGCCAAATCGATCCTTATCCTTGTGGCTCACTCGCCGGGCAAACTGTTGCCCACCATTCGCAGCCGCTGCAGGACGCTGAAGCTGAAGCCATTAGGCGAAGACAGTGTTCGTGCGGTGCTCGCACTGCAGCATCCAAGCCTTTCGCCCGAGGAGCTGACCGCACTCGCACGCCTTTCCAATGGGGCACCGGGCAGGGCGATGGAACTCGCTGCGCTCGGCGGAGTAAATCTATACAAACAAATGGCAGGGTTCCTGACCTCCTTGCCAAGGATTGATATCCCTGCGCTCCATACATTGGCGGGCCAACTAGCGGCCCCAAAAGCCGATCAGGAGTACCGCCTTTTTGTCGCCATGCTGCTGGATTGGCTTGAGCGTTTGATCCGCCAAGCGGCGAGTGGTGTGGCCACGACGGACGTGATGGCAGGTGAATCCGCCGAAATGATGCGAATTTCCACGCTCACCGGGCTTGATCAGTGGATGGACCTGTGGGAAAAGATGGGCCGTTTAATCGCGCGGGCTGACGCCGTCAACCTTGACCGCAAGCAGGTACTTGTTCACCTGTTCAGCTCCCTTGGAACGCTTGCACGCGCGTAAATCAGTTCAAAAGCAATTGAGAAGACAATTATGACCGGCCGCCCGACCTATTATGTCACGACCCCCATCTATTATGTGAACGACAAGCCACACATTGGCCATGCGTACACCACGCTTGCCTGCGATGTGCTTGCGCGCTTCAAACGCCTCGATGGTTTTGACGTAATGTTCCTGACGGGCACCGATGAACACGGCCAGAAGATTGAACGTTCCGCCGAGAGAGCAGGTGTGGATCCGCAAACCTTCTGTGACCAGGTATCGCTGAAATTCAAAGAGCTCACCGAAGCCATGAATTTCTCCAACGACCAGTTCATTCGCACGACGGAAGAGCGGCATAAAAAATCGGTCCAGCACCTCTGGAAGGTTCTTCAGGAGAAGGGATTCATTTACGAAGACCGTTATTCTGGCTGGTACTCCGTCCGAGATGAGGCATTCTATGCGGAAAGCGAGCTGATCGAAGGGCAGGGCGGCGAAAAACTGGCCCCGACTGGCGCGCCGGTTGAGTGGGTCGAAGAACCCAGCTATTTCTTCAAGCTCTCTGCATTCGAAGACAAACTGCTTGAGCTTTATGACAACAATCCAGACTTCGTGATGCCCAAAAGCCGTTTGAACGAGGTACGCAGCTTTGTCAAAGGCGGCCTTGAAGACCTCTCGGTCTCGCGTACCACGTTCAACTGGGGTGTTAAGGTGCCAGATGCGCCAGGGCACATCATGTATGTGTGGATCGATGCGCTTGCGAACTATTTGACAGCTGTCGGGTACCCGGACACGGCAGCCGCGGACTATCAGAAGTTCTGGCCCGCGAACGTACATATTGTTGGTAAAGATATTCTGCGCTTCCACGCGGTATACTGGCCGGCGTTCCTCATGGCGGCCGACCTGCCGCTTCCGAAGCGCGTGTTTGCGCATGGCTGGTGGACCAACGAGGGCCAGAAAATCTCCAAATCGCTCGGGAACGTGATCGACCCGTTCGAGCTCATTGAAGAATACGGCTTGGACGCCACCCGCTTCTTCCTGCTGCGCGAGGTACCCTTCGGCAATGATGGTGATTTCTCACGCCGTGCATTTGTGCTCCGCTGCAACGCCGACCTTTCGAACGGGCTTGGCAACCTAAGCCAACGCACACTATCGATGATTCACAAAAATTGCGACGAGGCGCTCCCTGTACCAGGTGATTTTAGCAGTGAAGACAAAGAGTTGCTTGGCAATATTGAGAAAACACTTGATGTTGTCCGCGGTCATATCGACAATCAGGCATTCCATCTGGCGCTTGATGCGATCTGGACCCAAGCAAGCGCTGCTGACAGCTATATTTCTGTTCAGGAACCCTGGAAGCTTAAGAAGACCGACCCTGAACGCATGAATACTGTGCTCTATGTGCTCGCGGAAGCCATTCGCCAGCTTGCCATTCTCGCCCAGCCTATCATGCCTCAATCCACTGATAAGCTGCTGTCCCAAATTGGCGTCAGTGAACGTGGCTTCGACCAGATCGGCCAAGCAGGGCGCCTTAAACCCGGGATTGCTATCCCCAAGCCGGAAGGTGTGTTCCCACGGTTTGAATTGCCGGAAGAAAGCACCGACTAATGCCGGAATACGGATATATCGTCGATAGCCACTGCCACCTGAACTACAAGGGTTTGCGAGAGGACGAGGCTGGTGTGATTGAACGAGCCCGCGCAGCAGGTGTTGGCTGCATGCTGGCGATCAACACCAAGCTCAAGGAATATGACGAAGTCCGTATCATCGCTGAAAAATACGATGACGTGTTTGGTACCGTCGGTATTCACCCCCACGAAGCTGAGAATGAGCCCGACGTGGCGGTGCAGGAGCTAATAAAACGCGCCGCACACCCGAAGATCGTCGGTATCGGCGAAACAGGGCTGGATTATTATTACGACAACGCCCCGCGCGACATGCAGAAGGTCAACTTCTGTGCCCATATCTCGGCAGCCCGCGAAACAGGTCTTCCGGTGATAGTACACACGCGTGATGCAGATGACGACTGCATCAAGATGCTCTCCGACGAAATGGCAAAGGGTGACTTCAAAGGTGTGATCCACTGCTTTACTGCAAGCCAGCGACTGGCGGATGCATGCCTTGAGATGGGTCTCTATATTTCCATTTCCGGTATTGCGACCTTCAAGAGCGCGCGCGACCTGCAGGAAACCGTGAAAACACTCCCCATGGACCGCCTGCTGGTGGAGACTGATTCTCCATTCCTCGCACCGGTACCGCATCGCGGCAAGACATGCGAGCCGGCTTTCGTCATGAACACGGCAGAGTTTGTCGCTGACCTGAAGGGTGTCTCATTCGCTGAGCTTCAAGAAGCGACAACGGCAAACTTCTTCCGGCTCTTTGACAAGATCACCCCACCCAAATTAGCGGGCAAGGCAGCATGAAATTGACCATCCTGGGCTGCGGCACTTCAGGTGGTGTTCCCAAAATGCCCGAATACTGGGGTGCGTGTGACCCCAAAAACCCAAAAAACCGTCGCCGCCGGGCAAGCGTACTTCTGGAAAGTGGTGGAAAGACAATCCTGTTCGATACGACGCCCGACCTGCGGGAGCAGATGCTGTCCGCAAAAGTAGGGATGATCGACGCGGTATTCTATACCCATGATCATGCGGACCATACCCATGGCATTGATGACCTGCGTGGTTTTTATCAGACCAGTGGCGAGCGGGTACCAGTGTATGCGGATGCGCAGACCCTATCCATTCTAAGGCACCGGTTTGACTATATTTTTCGCAGCCAGAATAACTATTCCGCAATTTGCAAGGCGAACACAATCACCGGGCCTGTATCGGTCGGTGACATGAAAGTCATACCGTTCGAACAGGGACACGGCGGTGGCATCAGCCTTGGCTTCCGCGTGGGCGATTTTGCCTATTCGACTGACCTGAACAGGCTCCCAGAATCTGCCTTTGACACACTTGCTGGCGTCAAGGTCTGGGTTGTAGATGCCTTGCGCTACAAAGAGCATCCGACACACTCGCACCTCGCACAAACGCTTGAGTGGATTGAACGCGTGAGGCCTGAACGCGCGATCCTGACGCACATGACGTGGGACATGGATTACGAAACACTATGTCGCGAGCTTCCAGCAGGTGTCGAGCCCGCATATGACGGCATGACCGTCACGCTTACGTGACCGCGTCCGCTACAAAGTAGCTTGGCCTAAGCGCCTGCATCTTTTATGTTTCTAGCTCCGAAACGGAGTAGACGATGCGGCGCGACCCTTGGCAGGTACCAGATAGTGAGCGAGAGCAGGGCAACCATCCTGCGGATCGTGATTATCACGCCAATCCGTCTCGCTGGCTCAGGCTTATCGTTTTTGTTGCCGGCATGGCCATGCTTCTTTTTGGGCTGTCGCTCGCGTTCCCTGTGGATATGTCGATGGACCCCTATCTTGTTAGAGGATTGATCATCATCTTCATATTTGGCGGCGCAGCGGCATTCTGGAGCCGCTCGAGCATTGCACGCATCGCAAAGTTCGCTGGGATCTGGGCGTTAATCATCGCAGGTATCGCCGTCTTCTACCTGTACCGTTCGGATCTTGGCACACGCTTCATGAGTGCAATTGACCCTAGCGGGGTAATGGTCACAAGCGAAGGCATGATGCTTCACCGGGCACAAGACGGCCACTTTTGGCTTCGGGCTGACGTAAATGGCGTTCCAGTGCGTTTCATGATCGATACAGGCGCCTCAAATGTCGTGCTAAGCCCGGAAGATGCTCGCAGGGTAGGGATCAACACGGGACTTCTCGACTTTAGCGGCATTGCAAGCACAGCGAACGGCAATGTTAAGTTCGCCCGCGCAACAGTCTCGCAGGTCAATGTGGGGGATGCCGTGTTTTACGATGTGCCTGTAACAGTGAATGGCGCTGATATGCAGGGTTCGCTACTCGGAATGTCAGTCTTGCGCCATTTCGGTAGTATCGAATTTCGTGGCGACACGCTGATCTTGCGGCAATAAATCCTAATCAGCGGTTGAACTTGCCACGGCCAATGCCATATTTTCTAAATTAAATTATTTCAAAAATACACCTTAAGGCGCAGGAATGAAAGAAGAGCAGGCCGCAGCGACAACAGCGCGGAAAAAAGACAATCACTGGAAAACTGTGAAGAGCCTGCTGCCTTACCTCTGGGTTGCTGGTCGTGGTGATCTTAAAGTACGCGTCGTTGGCGCGTTGGCACTGCTCGTACTCGCCAAATTGCTTGGTGTCTACGTTCCATTTCTTTTCAAAGACGCAGTCGACGCTTTAACCGGGGGAAAAGGCGACATAGACGCGAGCACAATTGCGCTTGCGGTTCCCACCGGCCTTATTCTGGGCTACGGCACCGCACGTGTTCTAAGCCAGTTATTTGGCGAGCTGAGGGACGCGGTTTTCGTTAAAGTCGGTCAGCATGCGTTGCGGCAGATCGCACTCTCAACCTTCCGGCACCTTCACGCATTGTCGCTTAAATTTCACTTGGAACGTAGAACGGGCGGGCTGAGCCGTATCATTGAACGGGGAACCAAGGGGATCGATTTCCTGCTCCGTTTCATGCTGTTCAACATTCTTCCAACATTACTCGAAATAGCGCTGATTTCTGCCATTTTTTGGCTAAAGTTTGGTTTTTTGTACGCCCTTATTACGTTTGTCTGCCTTGCAAGTTATATCTATTTCACCATCGCCATCACCGATTGGCGGCTCAAATTTCGCCGTGAAATGAATGACCAGGACACTAAAGCGAACACCAAGGCGATCGACAGCCTGCTCAATTTTGAGACGGTCAAATATTTCACCAACGAAGAGCATGAGGCCCGCCGGTTTGACACCGCGCTCGCGGCCTACGAACAGGCCTCAGTCCGTAGTCAGCTATCGCTCACATTGCTGAACGTCGGGCAGGGCATTATCATATCCCTTGGTCTTGTGGTTGTACTGTGGATGGCGGCCCAAGGTGTGATCGACGGTCGGTTCACAATCGGCGAGTTTGTCCTCGTGAACTCACTTCTGATACAGATTTATATGCCGCTTAACTTCCTCGGGTTTGTGTACCGCGAAATCAAACAGTCTCTGGTGGATATGGAGAAAATGTTTGAGATTATTGCGACTGAATCCGACGTGCGCGACGGCGATAGCCCAGAGATCTTGAACGTCGCGGGCGGTGAAATCACATTCGAGGATGTTCATTTCCGCTATCACAAGGATCGTCCGATCTTGAAAGGCATTTCGTTCCGGGTGCCGAGCGGAACGACAACAGCCATTGTGGGGCCGAGCGGTGCTGGCAAATCGACTATTTCCCGCATTCTTTTCCGTTTTTATGACATTGCTTCGGGCAAAGTCAGCATTGATGGACAGGACGTGGCAGACGTTAGCCAGGTTTCGCTGCGCAGCAAAATCGGAGTGGTTCCACAGGATACAGTGCTTTTCAACGACACCATTCGCTACAACATCCGCTACGGACGTCCGGAAGCAAGTGATCAGGAAGTCGAAGAAGCGGCCAAGCTGGCCCACATCCACGATTTTATTGAAAGCCTGCCTGAAGGTTACGACACGGAGGTCGGCGAGCGTGGCTTGAAGCTCTCAGGTGGCGAAAAGCAGCGCGTCGCGATCGCGCGCACGATACTGAAAAACCCGCCAATCCTTTTGCTCGACGAAGCAACATCAGCGCTGGATGGGCATACCGAGCGCGATATTCAAGCGTCACTTGACCGCATCTCTGAAGGACGCACAACACTGGTCATTGCGCACCGGCTTTCAACAATCGTGAACGCCAATGAAATTCTGGTGCTTGATAATGGCAAGATCGTCGAACGCGGAAACCATCAAGCGCTTCTGAAATTGAAAGGACGATACGCCGACATGTGGCAGCGTCAGCTAGAGGCGAACGAGGCAGAACAGAAGCTGATCGCACTTGAGGAAGCCTAGGCGATTGTATCATAAGCATAATTTATATTTCCCATAATATAAATTGGTATGGGAAACGATGGCACTTTGTACTTAAAACGTTCTTCCTGTTACGTCTTAATCAAAACCGCAGAAATCTGCCGCTAAGCTGCCATATGAGAGTGGTGTTGAATCAACTTTTGATAGGTTGTCGCGGCAGCGTGTTCATTGCGGCTAACTGACCGCCACCAGCCCAATTCGAGTAGGGCAATTTCGGCGTCCATGCCTGCAAACTCAGCTAATTTGACCATACTTTCCTCAGAGGGGATTGCACGTCGAGTGCGCCAAGAACCCACGGCGGCTAGTGATAATCCAAGTGCGGTTGAAAGCTGTCTATCGGACTTAAAGCGCTTTTTCGTCAAAGCCCTATCTACATAGTCATCAATAGAATGCATTTCTAAATCTCCTCTTCACCATCAACAAATAGCATGAGTTGACAGATGCCGCAAATTGTGGCGGTCAATAGTGCGTAACGACAAATGATGTTTGTTGTTGCAACTCCCCCATCGGAACGGGGCCGGGCGGTACCTCCTCTTCACAAAAGGCCGCCCGCGCTTCGGGAGAGCGGGAGAACGGGCACGATACGGGGACGGTTATGACTACAGGCTCAACACGTCATTCAGGTGGCGTTCATCAAATCGAAGCGGGCGATTGCTCGCAGTTTTTCCAGAATTCTTTCGTCGCGGTGTTGTCTGAGCCTGACACATCGCAGACCGGGCAGCCGAACGCCCCCCGGCTGCCCGGTCATCCTTACGCTCAGACGCCATCAAGGTCGGTGGCGTGTGACCGTATGGGCTGGACACCTATGCGGGCTGTGACGAAGCAAGGGCGGCCACTGGTGGCATTTAAAGCTGCTAGTGGCCGTTCTTCTCAAATCTAAACCCCTTGCTTTTGAACAGCCCTTGTCCCCAAGCCGCGAAGCGGCGCGGAGCTTCAACCACAGCAACGGAGAACAATCCATGTCAGGTAGTGTTAATAAGGTAATCCTAGTCGGCAATCTTGGGCGCGACCCAGAAGCGCGCACGATGAATGACGGCGCACTGGTCGTTAACCTCTCAATCGCGACCGGTGAACAGTGGACCGATAAGACAAGCGGCGAGAAGAAGGAGCGGACAGAATGGCACCGCGTCGTGATCTTCAACGAACCTCTTGCAAAAGTCGCACAGCAATACCTGAAAAAAGGCTCGTCCGTTTACATTGAAGGCCAGCTTCAAACCCGAAAGTGGACTGATCAGCAGGGCATTGAAAAATACACCACTGAGGTAGTGTTACAGCGCTTTCGGGGTGAATTGACCATGTTGGGTAGTAGTGGCAAGGGCGGGCCGGGTTTTGCCGGTGACGCTGACGCATACGGCACCACTACGACCAAGAGCCAAGCCGGTGGTGGCTTCGGCGGTAACCGATCTGACCTTGACGACGAAATCCCCTTCTGAGGCGTGAGCGATGAAATCCACCTCACAGCTTCACCAATGCCCGACCTGTGACCGTATTGTTCGCGGGCCGGGCTTCTTTCAGCATGTTCGCAAGTGCCGGAAGCAAACGGACCTTGTGAACCAGCTACAGCACGCGCCGGTCAACCGCTACACCATTTCAGGCGGCAAGCTTTACCACAGCACTGGCAGGGAAGTGGGCGCTGTATGAGCCGCGACTTATTCCCATGCCCAGTGAAGGACTGCCCCGGCTTGAGAGATGCCGGGGCGCACTTCTGCCACTCACACACCCTTAAAACGCCACGGACGCATCTTAGCGACCTCGCATGGTTCAACCGTGTTGGGGCAACAGATAGCTATACCCGCGCCATTAAAGCCGTTTCCGCTATCCTAAAAAAATCTGACACCCCCGCCCCCCTAACAGGGGGTGTCAGACGTACAGAACCCCGGAAAACAGCGTGAAGGAACGGAATGCACCACAGATCGGACTTGCTCCCATACCGGAAGGATATGGGAGGCTTTTGGTGCATGGTTTTGACTGGTGGCAAGAGTGCCTGAATTTGCGCTTTCCGGGTGATCTTTGGGAACGCCTGAAAAAGCAAAAACAGCGGGCGGCGGAACTGGACGATAGGCGTAAAACGCCGATTGCATTTGATCTTGCGGAAACGACGTTTCAGCTAATGCCGACCGGTGCCAAGGGTGGCAAGGAATTTATCCTCGTAAATGACGATTTCCGAATTGAGATAGGTTCTCCAAAACGGGAATGGTCCTTTACGTGGCGCGCCACCTCAGCCGCGATATGGTCAAAGGGTATCGCTGCCTTAAGGCAAGAAATGTATGGAATGCTTGAATATGCGGGCTGTATGCCTCAAGACCCGGCAGATTTTCAACGCCTCACGCGGGTGGACTACTGTTTTGATATCCATAGCAGGCGGTTCACAGGTGAAATGTACCCGCGCATTGCAAAGCAGACAGTATGCCCAAAAGAAACAAAGGTTCGGGGAGACTGGGTAGTGCAGGGCGATCAGGTTGAAACGCTGACCATAGGCATGGGCGCAACCTGCCAAGTGCAGATATACGACAAAACAAAAGAGATCACTGAGGCCAGTAACAAAACGTGGCTCTATGATACGTGGGCCTTAAATCCTGAAACCGGTGAAATTGAAGAACGCGACGAATGGCGCGACGTGTGGCGGGTGGAGATCAGGTTGCGCGGTGACTGGTTGAAGGACCGGAAGGCAAACACCCCCGAAGCGTTCTTAAAAGACCGTTGGAAGCTTCTGTCAGATGCGCTCTATAACCGCCGCTTATGCCAGCCCACTAAGGATAGCAACCGGCGACGGTGGCCGCTCCACACGCTTTACAGCATGGTATTACGTGAAATTGGCAACCCTACAGAATTCAAACCCATTGACCGGCGCGCTATGGGACGTGCAGACGTACTTGACAAGCAAATGCTTCAAAACCTTGCGGGCACATGCCGTTCCCTCGTAATGCTGCGCTTGAGAGAAAACGGCGCATTTGATGAGCAAGAAGCAGATGACGTATTAGCCCAGGCACTGAAATTGATGCTTGGAGATCGGGAACATGCGGAGAAGATTAGGCGCGCTTTAGAGCGGTACGCCCTTGTTGATGCTCCGGTATGAAGTTGACAGATCAGAAACTAGTTTTTCGCCAGCTATTCTATCTCAAAGCCGACCTTGAAGGGCTCTTCTGCTAGGCTTTCAACTGCAACTAAGGCCACATTTAATTGGCTCACATGCTGCACGAGCCTGACCCGGTTACCCTCCGCACTTAGGCCATCAAAGATAATCAAATGGGGGTTGGAATACGTGATTGTGCGAATATGAATAGGCTCGCTGCTCATGTGGGCGAGCATTCGCATACCCACTTCTTTTCCATGTTCAAGCGTCTCTTCAAAGTCCCGCAACCATACCTCCAAATCGTCAAATATGGTTTGTGCCGGGTTGTTTCTCCGTGCCGACGCTCTGGTGATTTCTTCCAAATCATTTTTCATTGTCCGGCTGAGTGCCTCAAGATCATATCGGCTCATTGAATTTCCTTCCATTCCACCAGACAGATCATCACCTAGTCCCTTAGATTAGAGCAAGTACTTTGAATGCTCAAACCTTGAGTATGCACTTAGTCGGCGATCTTTCTTAAACTGATTGCATTATTTTACGATTAAAGTAATATTTCGCTTCCGAATGGGGGATTTTATTCAAGCTTAAGCGAGATAAAATCCCATGCACAAACACCCTATCGACTTTCAACTTCCCCTCAATTTGGGGCGTATCAAAGCCCTTATTGAGCACAAGCCACTCGATGCTGAACATATCCTGCTGATTGTTCACATTGAGCATGTGCCGCCAGCCTTAAAGCTTTTCGTTCCCAAAGAATTCAAAGACGGCCCGATCACAAAACCGGTGAAGCGTTCGCTTATCCGGCAGATATGCGGGCAGGGTATTGAATGGGCCAATGAACCGGCTGAGGGCGCGGCCAATGCTGAGTGATTGGCTTATCCCTTTGCCGCCTGACGCGACCGCACCGGCTGCGCGTGGCAACACTAAACGGGCTATTGGCCTGTATCCCTGTATCAACAGCGGCCACTGTGGCGAGTTCATCTTGGTCAAGTTGGACAACCGCGGCTGTCCCTATGGCACTTGCTCTCCGGAAGAAATCACCGTCAAGGGGTGCCGCAAGCGTTCCGTCAAGGGTGCGCCTGAGGACATACCGCCCCAGACCTATGAAGCCTATCAGGCGGCGCTAGAGCGCGTGCAGGGGCTGCATGAGGTGCCGGAAAGTTATATCCGCTATCTGGAAGCCGAGTGGAACCGGTTCGAGAAGGGGAGGGCTACCGATGCAAGCGAATGCGCTTAAGCTCGTTCCCACAGCCAACCGGGCGACCAGTACCGGTCCCGACCTGTCGGCACCGGTCGAACCGGTTGAACCGGTCGCAAAACCGGTATTTGAGGCACCAAAGCCCGCCAATGACCCGTTTCTGGGGCTGATCAGTGGCACCGCGCCTGACCCGTCAACCGAAATCCCGACCGGTCCCGAACCGGCGCGACCGGTTGAAGATGTCGAGGCCGAGCCATGGCAACCCAAGGTACTGGACCTAGACAGCGCCCGCGAAGATACCGGCCCCAAATATCTGGACTATGACCAGCGGACCGGCACCGTGAGCGTGAGCAATATGGCCGAGGCCGAGTTCGTAGAATGGTGGGCCATTGATGTTTGGGAAGCTATCGCCGCCATAGGTGCCTTTGTCCCGGCTTTGGGGCTGGACCTGTCGGAACTGCGCACCAATGAAGCCGACTATGACCAAGCCCGGCAGGCTGCAAGGCACCTCTATAAAATCGCGCTCCGCAATCCCAAATGGCTGGGCTGGATGATCTCAGAAAATACCGTGTCATTCGGTGACTGGATTTTCTGCGTCAGCTTCTTTGGCGGCAAGGGCCTTGCCGTGCTTTCCATCATCATGGAGAAGAAACGCGAGTGGGCCGAACGCAGGCGGGCCAAGAAATACTGGTATGATGACCGGTCGGGACCGGTAGAGGCGAAAGGGGGCGAGCATGGCTAAGTTTGGCCGTATCGGTCTCTTTGGCCGCTCGCAGTCCGGTAAATCCACTATGATGGACCGGATTTTGCGCCATCACCGCCGCGTCATCCTGTTTGACGCGCTCCCGGCTCGTGCTGCCAATGCCGCGCAAGAGGGTTACACTCAGATCACCAGCGTTTCGGACCTGATAGAAGCCGTGCAGGCGAACTATTGGGACGGCTTCCGCTACTGGTTCAAGCCCGACGACGACGAGGATTATCTAGTCCTGTCCCTGTCGGATATTTCCAAGTTCATGGTGGACCACCAGAACCAGAACGCGGACCGGTACGGGTTCGACAATATCCCCGAGCTAACGCTTGCCGTTGATGAAATGGCCGACTGTTTCCCAAACCATAACCTATCCAAGAAGCTCAACGGCTTCTCGCGTATGTGCCGGTCGGGGCGTCATAGCCGTATTCATCTGGTGGGAGCCACACAGCGCCCGGCTGAGGTGTCCACCAAGTTCCGGGGCCAGCTTGAAAAGCGCTTCCTGTTTAACCTCACTGAACCGGCAGACCTTCGGGCCGTCGCGGAAATGGGGGCGGCAAGAGGGCGCGAACTGGCGGACGCTGTGAGCCTTCTCAAGCCCCTTGAATATATCCGCATGGAGAACGGCGCGTACACACGCGGCAAGCTCTCATTCCCCGGCTGACCGGTCACAACCGGTTCTCACCGGTCGGGACTGGTTTTTTCGCCGGTCCCGACCGGTTTTTTCCCCGACCGGTCGCACCGGTTTCATCTGTTCTAATCGCCATCGACTTCAACTGAGGAGCGCGAAAAGTGGCCTTGTCTAGCGACAAACTAATTCAGGCGATCATTGTTTCTGTCGTCGTTTATGCACTGACCAAGCCTTTCACGCTCTGGATAGACCAAGCATTTGAAAGGACAGACAAGTGAAGTTCACCAAAAACGATACCAAGACGCTGATTATCGTCATTCTGGCGGTCCTCATCGTTGGCGGTCTCCTCTGGGTTGGCGACGAATATGATGTGCCAGTCCTGAAAGACCTTCACGAAGCCTTTGGCGGTTAACCCTTCAACTTAAGGAGCAACAGCCATGGCAGGCTTTAAAGAATACCGCCGCAATCCAAAATCCATGTCGGATGTGGCACCAAACGGCACCCCCATTGTGAATTTCCCGACTTCGGTGGGGCAAATTGATCATTTTGATCTTGTTCACTCGCTGGGCGGCACCCTGAGTTCGCAGGCGCTGATCGAAGCCAATATCATCAGCTATGAACTGATGTTTGGCGGTGACAGCTTCGGCACCTACAAGCCCGCAAACGTGAACATGCTGAACGCCTTCTATGGCCGCGCATTTGAAACGGGTTTCCTCACGCACTTCTTCACCGAAGAATGGCGGCAAAACACGGCGGAAGCCGAAATTTCCGCATTCGTTCCGGGCCTCTTTGTTGACCCGGCGCTTCGCCTTGTTCTGGGCAATGGCGCCAGCCCGGCAATCACGCACTGGCTGCAAACCGAGGGCCTTGGCGCCAAAGGTCGCCAAAGTGTGAGCGTGGCACCGGAAGGCGTTGCAACGACGCTTGAGAAGCGTGGCTTCCCCGGCCTCATCAAGCACCTTGAACAGCATGTGGATATTCAGGCGTCTGGCGCGACTGAAACCGACTTCTTCTTTGAGCGGTCGGCAAACGTCATTCGCGGTTGGCACTTCAAGGGCGCGAACATTACCGGCATTCGTATGCTGGTGGATGAGCAAGAAGTGCTGAACTTCGCCACCAAACGCGCCCTTGACCACAAGCTTGAGCGCCGTGGCTTTGTGCCTCAAGACGACGTGTGGTCAATCGTGCCGGAAGCCCTTGCAGGCTCCGCGCTCGCGCACTTCCGCAAGGACTATGGTTCGGCGCCGAATGAAGTGCTGTTCAAGATCAAAACCAGCGACATGACCGACGCGAATTTGCTCGTTGAACAGTATGAAATGCCGCCGCTCCGCAGCAACATCGGAGGCTAGACCATGCCTGATGAATTTTCCATTGGCGGCAGCTTTGCCAAAGAGCCGGGCTACGAGTTTGGTGGCCTGCTCGGTGGCGGGTTGGGCAGCCTCGCGGGTTCGTCGGGCAGCTTTGGGCTGGGGGTGGGTTCGCTGAACCCATCCTACACCTACTCGGCTGACCCGGTAGCAACCAGCGTCCCGAAAACCACCACGTCAAGCGGTTCTTCCTCAAGTAGCGGCTCGGGCCTTGGTGGCATCCTGTCAACGGCGCTCGGTACGGCCACCAACTGGCTTGGCAGTATCGCGACACTCGATATTTTCGGGCGCGCTCAGGACAAGGGCTTGGCAGGCGGCGGCACGACGGCCACCGGCACCACGACCACCACGCAACAACCGGTCATGACCGGTAGCGGTTTGCCTTCTTGGGCAATTCCGGCAGCGATTGGCGGCGGCGTTCTCCTCATCCTGCTTGTTCTCATGATGAGGAAATAAAAATGTTTCCGGGCATCGGCGTAGGCGAGAACGGAAGCTTTTCACTTGGGGCCGATGGCGGCCCCATCAATAGCAGTGACCGGTTCACCAATAGCTTCGACACCGGGAACTTCTCTTTGCGCGGTGACAGCGCATTCAACCAAGCAATGCTTGTACTTGTCGGCGTGGCCGTAGGGATTTTGATATGGCAATTCGTTTCCAACCGCTCCTAGCTTTCGATAACCGGGCCAAGCAAGGCTTTGCCCGAATTGAGAAGGGCAGCACGCTTTCGTTTTATATCGCGGAACATGCGGCAGGCCGCGCCGCGCTCTTTGCCGTCATGGACGGTGACAAGCGCGTGGGTTCACTTCTCCTGAGTTCTGAAGCGAAGCCAACGAGCGGCGAAAAAATCCTTGCGGTCATGGCCGCGAGCCTTGAAGGCAAGGTTGACAAGATTATCAAGGAAGGCCGCGCTTTCCTGAATGATTACGCCAAGCGCACAGCGCACCACACGGTCAAATATTACACCAGTTCACCGCGCCTCGCGGCGGCGTTCCTGCAATCGGGCGCTCGCGCCAAAATCACGTGGAACCCCTATAATGGGTAGCACGCGCCGCAGCCAAGAAAACACGACGAACCAGATTGATAGCCGTCAAATCCATGAAACGGTGAACAATACGGAAATCGACTATGAGCTTGACGTTGATAACTCCCAAGAGGACAGCAACAACGGCAACATCTTGGCTCAAGGTAATGTGACCATTGAGAGCGAGGCGGCGGCTGTTGCGGCCAGCGAGGCGGCAGCGGCGAGCGCCGAGGCAGCCGCCCGCGCCGCCGAAGAAATCTTTGAGAGCGCAGCCCGCGCACAGGAAACCCAAATCCGCGCCATGGCCGAAGCCTCTGCCGGGAACGCGGCGGCAGCGGAACGGCTGGCCGAAGAAGCCCGCCGCCTTGGCGAAGGGGCGTTTGCGAGCGCGGAACGCCTTAGCGAACAAATGCGCGAGCTTGCGGAGCATTCCAACAACAGCGTGACCGACACGGCGCGGGACGCCATTGACGCTGCGCTCTCTGCATCGCGTGAAGCAATTGACGCGGCTGTGGCGATGAACCGGGAAGGCGCGGAGCTTACCGAAGCTGTGAACGCGGCCAGCCTAGAGGCAAACGAGCGTGTTGTAGAGGATGCGCTGTCATCCGGTAGGGCTAGCCTTGAGCGGGCGCTTAAGTTCGCGGACGACGCGGCGGACGGCAACCGGGAAACCCTCAAGGATGCGTTTGAACTGAACTCGTTCGCCCTTGGCAAATCGTTTGAAAGTACCATTGGCGGCTTTGCCGAAACGCAACAGAAAACCCTCCTGATTGGCCTTGGTGTCATCGCCTTTATGGGCGTGCTCATCGCCTTCATGACTAGCCGGAAATGAGGTCACCCATGATCAAGCTTTCAAGCGCCAAAAACGTAACCGTGCGATCTGACCGCGCCGTCATTCTGGTGAGCGCAAACCCGCGCCGGAAGGTGTTGAACGTTACAGCCGGTGACTTTGATGTCTGGGTCGGGCAGGTGGACGTTCGCCCGGATACTGAACAAAATAAAATCCCGGCAGGCACGCGGGGCGTGTTCAAAGATATCCAGTCTGAAATCTGGGTCATCGCGGGCGGTGAGAACATCGGCAAAATCAGCTTTTCCGAAGAAGTCGAGGTCTAACCCATGGCGGAGATTTACGACGGCATCACAGGAGAAGAACTGGCGGCAGCGCTGGCCGGTAAATCTGACGCCGGCCACACGCACGGGCAATACCAATCTCAGGCGCAGGCCGATGGCCGCTATTACCAGAAAGGCGAAGTTGATACCGCACTGGACGGCCTCACCTCCGAACTGAACGGCATCAGTTCCACGCTGGGCAACATCAACGCGGAACTTGACGCGGTTGGCGGCGCTCTTGCGAGCAAAGCAGAGGCGAACCACGGCCACACACTCGCGAGCCTCACAGACGTAGGCGAAGAAGCTCCGGCAGACGGCGAAAGCCTTGTCTGGCACGCGGGAGTTGGTGAGTGGCGTCCCGCGCTCTTGGCCGGTGGTGGTGGTAGTGGCGGCGTGACTGACCACGGCGCATTGACCGGGCTTGGTGACGACGACCACCCGCAATACCTGAACGCGACGCGGGGCGATGCTCGCTATTATGTGCGGGCCTATATCGACACCAATTTTTATACCAAAGCGGCCATTGATACTGCGCTCGCAGGCAAAGCAAGCGCGAGCCACGGCCATACGCTCGCAAGCCTCACGGACGTGGGCGAAGAAGCCCCGGAAGACGGTGAAAGCCTTGTCTGGCACGCAGGCGTTGGCGAATGGCGCCCGGCGACGATCTCAAGCGGCGGCGTGACCGATCACGGTGCGCTTTCGGGCCTTGGTGACGACGATCACCCGCAATACCTGAACAGCACGCGGGGCGATGCCCGCTATTATACCAAAGGGCAGGTAGACGCAGCACTGGCGACGAAAGCCCCGGCGATTTCGCGCGTGCGTGTCACGGCCAACCACACAGCGCAGCCAGAGCAAATCATTGCCGCAGATAGCGACGTGGGGCCAATCACCATCACCGCCCCGGCGAACCCGGCCGATGGAACGTTCTTCTTTGTCGGTGACGCGGGCGGCAATGCGGCCCTCAACAACATCACTGTGAACTTCGGCGGTGAACAGTTTGACGGCGCGGTGCAAACGTTCGTGATCAACGTGAACACCTTTAGCACTGGCTTCCTCTATAACGGCAGCGAATGGGAGCTTTTCGGCTAATGGCTAAGGCGAGCGACCTTTTTGCAAGTGGCGTATCCAATCACGCGGGCCTGACCGGGCTGGGCGCTGACGACCACCCGCAATACCTGAACAACACGCGAGGCGATGTCCGTTACTACGGCAAGGCCGCGATTGATACGGCACTGGCAGGCAAGGCAAACGCCAGCCACGGCCATACGCTCGCGAGCCTTTCTGACGTGGCGATTTCGGCCATCGGAGACGGCGAAGTTCTGGTGTGGAGCGTGTCTGGCTTCATTAACCGCACCTTGACTGAGGCAGGCATTGCAGCCGCGAACCATAGTCATGCTTGGAGCGCCATCACCGGCAAGCCTTCCACCTTCACACCGACCGTTCACAGCCACGCCATTGCGGATGTGACCGGGCTACAGGCAGCCCTTGATGCCAAGGCGGCCAGTACACACGGCCATGCCGTGGGCGACCTCTCAAACGTGACCATTACGTCAATTGCGGCGGGTGAAGTGCTGCAATGGGACGGCTCCAAGTTCATCAACCGCACTTTGGGCGAGGCAGGCATTGCAGCCGCGAGCCACAGCCACACCAAGGCGGATATTGGCCTTGCGAACGTGGACAATACGTCGGACGCAGACAAGCCCGTTAGCACGGCCACACAGGCGGCACTGGATGGCAAGGCAGCCACGAGCCACAGCCACGCGATTTCAAACGTGACAGGCCTTCAGGCGGCACTGGACGGCAAAGCGGCATCGAGCCACGCGCACACCTTCGCGAGCCTGACCGGCAAGCCCACGACCTTGAGCGGCTACGGCATCAGCGACGCGGCGACAGCGAGCCACTCACACACTTGGGCGGCCATCACAGGCAAGCCCTCAAGCTTCGCGCCTTCGGCTCACAGTCACCCGATTTCGGACGTGACCGGCTTACAGGCAGCACTGGACAGCAAGGCCACTCATAACCGGGTAGTGGTTACAGCAGCCCACACCGCGACGAATGAGCAAGTGGTTGCTGTGAATAGCAGCGCCGGGGCGATCACGATCACCGCCCCGGCCAGCCCCGTGACAGGCACCTATTTCTATGTCGCGGACGTGGGGGCGAACGCGGAAAACAACAACATTACTGTCGATTTTGGAGCGCGGAGTTTCAACGGTTCCGCTCAGGACTTTGTTCTTGATGTGAGCGAGTTCGGAACGGGCTTCATCTACATCGGCTCAACTTGGAGGCTTTTACGGTAATGGCGAAAGCAAGCGATCTCGTTGGTGGTGGCACCGACTTTACCATTCCTACAGACGCGAGTTACGGCACTGGCGACGGCTGGCTCATTGACCCCGCGCTGAATACCAGCGGCGTGCTCATTTACACGCTGACGGCTCGCGGTTCGGCGGTATCGACCGAAGGCCATATCGGCAGCAACAAGGCCAACTATCTAGCCAATCCCAAGGTGTGGAGCGACGTAGACGGGTCGGTGGTTCTTTCGAGCCTCAAGCTCGCACCGGGCGTAGGCCTATACACCACTAACAGTTGGACCTTTGTCCTGTTCAAATATCTTTGAGGCGCGAGACTATGAAAAAGACACGGGAAACCCTTAACCGACTGCCAGACAATACAGTGATTGCCCTCCGGGTTTACACCGATGGCGAAACCCAACGCCTCTATATGTGGCAGCAAAGCGCTCAGGGCATTGTCACGCTCAAGGTCGACGGCGCGGAACCGGTGCCGGTGTCTGCCATTTTTGATGGCGACACCGAAGAAACCTCAACACCGGCCACGCTCTCCAAGGTTGCCTTTATGGATATGGCTTACCCGCTTCTGGGCGCTGGCCTCGCTGGTGTGCAGCGTTACGGCGAAGTGCTGACGCAAGCGAAGGCGAGCGCGGCCCCGCTCGTGGTTGCCGCCATGGAGCGCTACACCCACGCGACCGAGTTTGAGCGCGACGATGTAGCGGCCTTTCTTGACATTCTGGTGGCTGATAGCGGCGTGGACCTGACCAGCGCCGAACGGGACACGGTAGTGGGCGGCTGGCCCGATGAAACCGCAGCTTAAACTTATTCTAGCTGTCGGCTTCCTCTTGGTAGCTGGCGGCGCTCTAGCTTGGAGAAAACTTGTGCGCAATATTGAACTTCCCGCCCGTATCGCATGGGGCGAGGCCCGCGACCAAGGCCGCGACGGTATGCAGGCGGTGTTGAATACCATCGACAACCGCACGCGCATGGACCTGTTTAACGACAACCGCGACGACTGGTGGGGCGAGGGCTACGCCAATGTAGCCACCAAGGCAGCACAGTATTCGGCATATAACGAGAATGACCCGAACCGGGCCAAGCTTGAGGCCGTGACCGACGCTGACCCGATTTTTGCGGAAGCTGTTGAGCTGGCGTCCCTCATGGTGCGCGGCCAACTACCTGACCTCACGGGCGGTGCGACGCATTACCACAACAACAAAATCAAGCCTCCGTTCTGGACCAAGAACGCGACGGTGACGGCCATCATTGGCAACCACATCTTCTACAAAGGGGTGGCCTAATGCCCGCGCTTCTTCTCTTGTTCGCCGGTGGTGGAGTAGGGGCGTGGCTTGGCTCCCAAGCTGATGATGCCATTGAAACCGTGACCGGCGAGCGCGGCGGCATCCCTTGGCTGCAAATGCTTCTCCTCGCGGCTGTCGCTTTCTATCTCTGGAAATGGACCCGGAAATGAACGGCTTTTACTATGTAAGTACCTATATAGCCGACCAAATCCGCGACCTTTTGGGGATGGAAAGCGACACCGCGACGGTGACGACGCGCACGCTTTCAGGCGATCAGGCCGGGCAAACCGCTATCAAGGTGACCGAAGGCAACCGCGAGCCATGGCTTTGGGCCATCATCGCGCTTTTGGTCGGGGCGCTGATAGCGCTGGCCGTGAAAGGTCGCGGCTAATGACCATTGAACAGCTTCTAATCATCGCATTTGGCACCCCCACAATCGGGCTTCTCACCGGAATATTCTTCCGCATGGGAAAGCTCGAAGTCAGCACCGCAGGGCTGAAAGAAGACAACAAGGCAATCTGGGTTGAGATCAACCGGCTTAAGGAGAAACTTGCATGAAACTCTATCAACGGAAAAAGCGCATTCAGGCAATGTCACAAATCGCCCAGGCGCAACCAAACCCCTATGAGGCCATGAGCCACGACGAGCTTGTTCAAGCTGGCCGTGCGGCGGGCCTTCCACCCTTCTGCGGCGGCTGGCCGCGGGAAACCATCATCAACAAAATCATGGAGACTGCACATGGCAACTAAACGTAAAACCACCAGCCGCCGCACGACGGCACTCAAACCCGGTACGCGCCGTGTGAAAGGCCGCGTAGTGCCGAAGAAAGGTTATAAGTTCGTCAAGAATGGCGGCGGGCGCGCAATTAAGGCTCGGGGCTAATGGGTATCCCGATACTGGATACCATTCTGGATGTGGTCAGGGGTCCGCTTGATAAGCTGGTCCCTGACAAAAACCAGAAGATGCAGCTTGAACACGAGGTCACCATGGCCGTGTTGAGTTCGGGTTTGTCACAAATGGAAGTCAACAAGCAGGAAGCCGCCCACCGGTCGGTATTTGTTGCAGGCTGGCGCCCGGCTGTCGGTTGGGTCTGTGCAGCCGCGCTCGCTTGGCACTTTATGCTCTATGACCTTGCGGCGTGGCTCCAGCTTGCGTTCTTCCCTGAGACACCGCCGCTGCCAGCCCTGAGCGGCACCGGTGAGCTGGTGACCGTGCTATTTAGTATGTTGGGTCTCGGTGGGCTCAGGAGCTTTGAGAAGATGAGGGGACTCACAAGGTAAGACCGTCCTCGTACATTGAACACTATTGACCTGAAATGGTAATCGCTTAATAGTGTTACCAATTATCGTTACAATTGTTCAGTTTAACTAGTTCCATGGGGGTGGGCGTTGAGCAAAATCGACCTAAACACAAGGTTTATCTCTGAAAACCACAAAGTATTTGTTTTGCATCCGGGTAAACGGAAGCGATTTTACGAAGACTTTGCTGAGCGCAATGCCGTATTTCTGGACATTCCCGGTACTCAATTACCTCAGAACCTTGATCTGGAGAATGTGCGCCATCGAGCAGCGATTTATATGGGAAGGCACATCGGCCAGTGGTATCGGAATTCACAATCCACCAAAAATAAGCCGTCCTCACAAATTTCAGCCTATTTGAACAAAGTCGCTCAGCAATCCACCATCCCGCGCTACATGTCAGAGGCAAAAGCTCTGTATCGTACCGCGAAACCCGGTGATCTGGTCGTTGTTCCGGGCAGCGGATATATGTCGCGCGTATTTATTGGGGAATTTACAGATACGTTCGACCCGGCACATAGTGTTGCCGCTCGGATTTATCCTGCCGACCCCATTCCAGCAAGAAATGTGAAATGGATACATACACGCCAGATCAAAGCCCATTTCTCTGATCGCTTGATTAAACTCATGCAAAACCGGCAAGCGTTGATCGAAATTAGCGATATTGCAGAGAAAAAGGAAATCTATGATCTGTGTTATAAAGAGTACAATCTCGGTGACGAGGCGCAAGGTAGGATCAGAGTAACCAAGTCTCATATCGACCTTCGGGACATGGTCGATGCAAATGATTTTGTTTCTTATTTCGTAGCAATGTACTCTGCCAAACTGCGTGGCGAACTGCCTGAGTTTATGGGCCTTGATTGGAAGGCCGCAGCAGAAGAATTTTACGATAGGGACTTATTAACTGATACCAGCTATAGTATTAACTCGCCGGGTTGGTTAAAGCTACGCAGTTCCAAGTTTGTGTTGCCCGCTTTTGTAGGCGTATTGTTAACGCTGGCGTCCTCGGGGGCAACTCTGGATCAGGCTAAACAGATAGAAATTTCTAACAGTAGTATGGTCACCAACAATGAGTGTGTACTTGAGATTTCTCAGACGGTGCGCGAAACCCTAGAAATGATGAATGCTGGGGAGTGGGAGCGTATATGTCGGGAAATGAAGGAACTCGAAAAGAATGTGGGCTTGGAAAGTACCATGACTTTGAAGCCCTAACTGACTTTTGGGTTCTCTGATGCCCTTCTTTAGGCGACCGAAAGGCACTTGTGATGTCTGGCGATAGAAAAAATGGAAATGGTGGTTCGGGAATGTTGTCCAAACTGGACATATCCAATCTTATCTCAGGTGCACTGGGTAGTCTTATCGTACTTTTAGCTACATTTCTTATGCAAGCAGACCAGCGACAAAAGGACAGTTTGGAGAAAGAGATTGTCTATGCAGAAAGAATGTCGGCTGACCTAACAAATGAATTTGCGAAACTCACCCTGCGTGTCGCTGAAACTAGGGGAATTCCTCAAGTGGATAAAATGACTGCGCTCGACAAGATGTCAGAGCTTTATCAAGCAGTTGGTCGGGTCGAAAGTCGCATTACGGTTGTTCCTGTAGAACTTCAGGAATATAAGTCCGCACTCAACCAGCTTCGATCTACAATGGTTTCTGCCGACAATTTCATGGAATTCAAACCAGTCTTAGAGGCAATGGGCTCGGTTAAGGAGGCGGAAATTCGCGCCTTTTCTTGGTTGGCGACGGAAGCTGCAATAAAAAGATCCAGCTAACCTCCTACGTAATATCCAATTGATTTACTCTACATGTTCCTGATATGTTCTCATTCAAGAATGGGAACATTAAGATGTGTGGACGGATGCAGCTCGAAGAGCCACCAACGTGGGAACAGCTTCACGGCTATTACAGCACCTTTGCTGGTCCACAGTTTAAGAATAAACGAACACCGGGCGACGTGGCACCCACAGACCGTGCGCCAATCATCGCTTTACGAAATGGCGAGCGGCGCATGGCCGAAGCTCGTTGGTGGCTTGTGCCTGAGTGGGCGAGGGACCTCAAGCAGACCAAGCACCACATGTTCAATTGCCGGGACGACAGGCTCCGGGAAGCCCACGAGGAGTTCAAACGAACAAGGCGCGTGAACGGTCCGTTCCTAAAGCCCTTTCTTCAAGGCAGGCGCTGCCTGATCCCTGTGAACGGCTACTATGAATATTTTCAGGGTAAGCCTGTCCAGTTCGTCATGAAAGACCAGCCCATATTTGCCCTTGCTGGAATATGGAACTGGAACCCAAATATAAAGACGCCTGATTGGCCGGGCGGTGTCGTATCCTTCACTATGGTCACGACCGAACCCAATCGCCTGGCCAAAATGTTTCACCACCGTATGCCGGTCATTCTGGACCCATGTGACTATAATCAGTGGCTAAGTCCCAACACGCCAGCCTATGAAGCTTTGGCTATGCTCAGACCGTATCGAGGGACGGGGTTGAAAGTGAAACCCTTTGAACCCGTTGACGACGGGCAGGCGGACTTGTTTGCTGATGAGCGAAGGGGCTAACGCCCCTTGCTAACTTCAAGTAATCTATTAACTGTACGCACGCTACAATTGAGTTTTCTAGCAATTTCGCCATTTGAATAGCCGTTCCTGCGCATGCGCCGTGCCGTTGTTCGCCTCGCGCGTAATTGCGAACGTTCAACTCGTGGCTTGATTTCCCGCCACAGAAAGCGGGAGTGTTCATCAGGCACACCATAGTGGCGCAGTTCGCAAATAGCCTGATCTAATGATTTGCCATGTTCAATCATCATCGCCACAAGCACGTCCACGTGTCGGCGGTGTGTTATTGCAGCAACAGTTTCTAGTTTTTTGCGCTTTTTTTCTTCGGCTGAATTTTCTAATTGACGGGCCAAATCAGAAAAAACTTTGCTCATGAAAATAGCCGCGTCAGGATGAATATCAGTGATAAGAAGCCGCCCATCAGGCGACAGATTAAAATACTCGTTCATACAAACTCCCCAATAGTGGGAAGAGCATTTTCAAGTTCTGTACCATCACGGGGTCACAAATAGTTTAGCTGCGACACGGACTTATTAATATTTCCCATAATATAAATTATGCGCTTTATGTTGTTACGACTACCTTCCAACTTGAAGCCCTTGCCATTGTGACGTGTCACTAAACTTGTCACTGGTGTGTTGTGACGTGTCACTAAACTTGTCACTGGTGTGTCACAGTTGTGTCACCTTGCGTAAATGTGCAATTTTCGGAAAGAACATTGAGAATCGAAAGCTTAACTAACTTTCGTAATATTGCTCTGCTAATGGCCTGATAGCACACTTCGCACAAATTGCCGTATCTGGCTGAATTCTTCTTCATCGAGCGAAAATTGTTCAAGAACTCTTTGGACAAATTTAGGCCCATGACCGCCAACATCTTGAAAAAAATTTTCAATCTCGCCTACCCGCACAAGGTGAATGCCAATACCTCTTAGATAACATTCTATCTTATTATAGGAATCTTGACCCACACCTTGTGGTATAACTGCGTGTCCACCCTTCTTGACAATTTGCCAAGGTTTATTCTGGCGAAGCAGATCGTTGATTTCTCCTTTCGGTAACTCCTGTCCAGCAGTTGCCGTCAGGAGTGATCCAATGTCGCACCTAATCTCGTCAGCCGTTTTGGCAGAAACTCCGTCCCGAACAACCGTGTCGAGTTTCTGCCAATCTGTTTCGATATCCGCCCACTTGCCCCCAAAGGAGCTAACTGTTCGCTTCAGGTGTTCCTTATCCGCTAGCAAATCAATATCTAAGATACCACTTGTTTCCACCCCCAGTTTCCTCATCGAGGCTGCGGCTTTTGTAATGCCCGATTTGCCATTACAGGGAAAGAATGCGACGTCTATCGAGATTTCGCCAAGTTCACGCAGGAACTCTGCAACTATATTGTATAACTTGCAGTCGGCGTCCGCTTCACACAGTACCGCTAATTCATGGAATATACCGTCCATTATGTTTGAGTATCTCAACTCTGGCGTTTTCCTTAGCTCAAAGACTTCGCTCGGGTTTATTTCATGTGGGTGGTTTTGATGAGCTCCACGTGTGATCCTTATTATCCGTACCTTTGATGTTTCCTGATCCAAAAGCCCCTTCAATAAGTCGATGCTATGGGTTGCCAAGATCATTTGATTTGGCGCTTCCTGGCCAAACATTGTACCTAGCCGTCGAGCTTGTGGGGGGTGTAAAAATGCCTCTGGTTCGTCTATCAATGTAATATCGTGTCTTGTGACTAGAGTTTCCAAAAGCAATCCTGCAAAACAGCGCATCCCGTGGCCCTGTTCTTGCAACGATGGTAACTTACGTACCTTTTCGACGTAGGCTGGATCTATAACTTGTTGATTGGCTTCTAACTCTGGCTTAACGCCAACATGAATGGGAATTACCGATCCGCCCTTATAGTCAAGCACCAAATCCTCGCCAAAAACTGACTTAAATAAGATAGACGTTTGGGCAAGCAGCTCGTTGCTGTCATACAAAAAATGGCTAGGCTTCTCACCTTGCTGGTTGGGTTGGACATGTTGTTGATTCTTGGTTGAGTCTAACCTGGAATCTGCATCGATTAGCTTACAGCAGAAAGGTGCCAGCTGACCCAAAAATTCAATCTCATCTTTTGCTAGGTAGCTTTCAGCCCAATCAACGACAATTCTATATGGACCTGCCATCAAGGTATTGGCAGACCCTTTTCCCAATTGGAAATTCTGTTCCCAGGCCGTCTTGAAGTTAGTCGCATCAGAAGTTCGGCCAATCGAAATATTAGTTACACAAATCGCATTAATGTTATCGGTGAGATTAGACCTATGAATAAGATTTCGGATGTCCATTAATGCTCGCGACTTCCCTGCATTATTGGGGCCAACCATTACAACGATTTCTTCCGATTCAAGTTCTATCTTGGTGCCATCAGAAAAGCTGATTTCCCTTATAAAGACTTTGGGGATCACTTCCTTTTCTTGCTGCATTGTGGTCACCGCCCCGCTGGAAGTTGACTTCTAAAATTATTGCCAGAGTGTCGATTTAATGAGGTCTCAGAAAACTCCCTAATCGGATATTTCAATATCGTCGAGCAGTTCCAAAATTGCACTGGCTTTCCATACTATTCCTAAATCAGACTCTGGATTTATGCGACCGCTATATATTCCCAAGAAACGGGCAACTGGTCCATTAAAGGCAACAGTGCTACCATCTTGCATTGACACCATTCCGCCTGAACGATGCGCAATTACAGCCGACCCAGATTGGCCTGGCCTAGACCTACAATCAATCAAGAACGTTGGGAGGTCGGCGTAATCTACAAAATGCTCAGTTGCCTGGAATCCAGTAGCCCAAATTGCGAGAGACCCTCCCCCTCTCAAACCGAATGGAAACCCAACTACACTCACGGTGTCAGCTGGTCCTACAAATATATCTGGACCAGGATCTTGCAAGCTATATGGATATATTGCCACGTCCTCCAATTCGGTTAGCTCTAGCGCTACGAAATCCGCTGTGGCCTCCAACGTTGGATGTTCAAACCATAACGGTTGACCTTCTTCATCTAGAAGGCGTTCGGTTTTTGGTGACCAGCTCCCTAGTCTATTATGCACATTATGCATAATGATTACTTCGTTTGGAATACCACCAGTTGGCGATAGCGGTTGTCCATTATCTTGTCGACGACCAGTTACATTGTGGCGATTGGTAATAAGAAAGTTGACCCCTTCTTTTTCGACCACAAAGCCACTGCCAGTAGCAAGAGGTTGCCCATTGAAACACATCTGTATGAACAGCGATTTTACGGAAAATTCTGAGATTGCAGGCATGTTGGTTTCACCTATTTGGCACCCAAAGAGAGAAATTTATGCAACCTATACAATAATAACACGGTCTAGTTAAAGCCCTTACTTTGAGGGCATCTTAGTGACTTCGCAATCATCAGCAATTAAGTCTTTTCAATTTACTATCGATAACTATCACTTATCGATACGTGCATCACCATTCCAGCAGGTAATTATCGCATCCGCCAGGGCGATCCTCATCGCGCCCAAACCTATCCGCAACCGCGCATCCAGCCGCGTCGCTTGCGTCCGTACGCAGAACCCGAATCCCCTCACCTTCCAGGAAAGACACAATCTCTGCGTCCGGCAGGGTGACAGTCTGATACTTTTTCGGCCCACCAGAAATCAGCGCAATCTCGGGCGACACATGGCGCACGAACTCAGCCCGGGAGGAAGTCTTGCTGCCGTGGTGGCCCACTTGCAGAATGTCCGTGTCGATGAGTGCCGGGTAATGCTCGACAAGATGCTTCTCCACATCGCCAAGAGCCGCAGACGGCAGCTCGCGCGGACCAGACTCTGCGTCTCCGACCAGGAGAAGCGACTTCGATCCGAGGTCCATGCGGATCACGATTGAGTTCTCGTTGAAGTCACCACCTGCATGACCGTTGGCGTGGAGGATGGTGAAACTGGCCGTATCATCAAGTTTGATCACATCACCCTCGGCAAACTGCCGCCAGGTGTGGCCGGAGAGGTCATGGTTTTTCCGGACCTTGATCTGAGGCGGCTGGGGCGGCGCAACGGCGGTGTTGTAAGCAAGCCCCTGCTCTGCAGCTACCCGTTCGATGATGCGGTCATAAAACACGGTGTCGTTGATAGCACCACTGTCCCACATATTCGCGACTGCATAGCAGTCGAATACATCATCCATGAGGGAACCGTGATCGTCGTGGGGGTGTGATAGCACCATATGGTCAATGCGGCGCTCCGGGAGGTTTGCGACCGGCCAGGGGTCACTGTCCGGCACACATTTCTTGGCGCCAGATGGGCCCAGCGCAGCATAGAGATAGGCTATAACTCGACTTTTGCTGCGGCCGCTCGATTGGTTGCCAGACTTATCGTCGGCAGACCCTGCGTCATAGAGCAGATTCCAGTCGTGGCCTTGAACGAGCACCGATAGCCCTGTTCCAACGTCAATCAGATGCAAACGGTAGTGCCCCGCATCTGGCGGTGTTGCAGATAAATCTGATGCGCTCGATACTTGCCTAACTTGAATGGCTTGAGCGTGAACTAGTGATTGGCATGCCGACAAGCTCAGTGCCAGCGCCAAGCCACGGACAATATTCCGCAAACCATGAGAGTTCATCGTTAGCCCCCTTCTCCCTCTAAGGCGGCATAGTAGCAAAACTCTCTTTAATCGCGAACTAGAAATAGTTTGGGTGACAAGAAGCCTGCTGGGGCAGGCCGGACGCGCACGCGTTCATCGGCTTTTGGTTAGCCTGACTGCTGATCGCGGCAACGGCGAGCCTTTGTAACGAAGCCACTGACGAGCAATTGGCGGTTTCGTTCGAGGGTGCGGTAGACCCTGTTCTCCACCGTGATGCTGTCGCCGTTCTGGGCCACATATGTAATGGCAGCGGGACTGTGCTCCATTCGCCCCTCAACGAACTGGATTGCATCTCTATATGCCGCCAGATGCGCCGCACATTGTTTGGGAGGTACGTTGAGTACATGCTCCGGCGCCTTGGGCGCTGTGCCTTTCGCATTAGCCGCCGGTACCGTTAGAGATCCGCAAAAACAGAGAAGAACTGCTGACATGAAGACGCACGTGCGCATAGACATCTCCCTCAATCACTGAGGTAGTGTAGCATGCATTCGCGAAATGGATAGGATTACGTTTCTATTGGAGGTGGCGCTGACAACCTTCCACCAAGCGCGCAAAATTGACCGCCGAGAAGTCGTCGACAGGCTTACCCGATTTCAGGGCATAATAGATGAAACACAACAGTTTGCGCGCGGCAGCCGTTCGGGCCTTTCGGTAACCTTTTCGGCCCTTGATGCGGTCATAAAAGGCCCTCAAGCTGACATTATGCACGAGTGTTCGATTAACGGCCATGACCAGGGCCGCCCGCGTCCGCGTGTCACCTGCTCGTGTGATGCTGCCCGACTTGAAACGGCCAAACTTGTCCCCTTTGGCCGGCTTGCCATCAGACAGGCGGGTGCGTGGCACTATGCCCAAAAACGAGCATAGCGCTTTGGCACTGTCAAAATGCTCGACGCCATCAATATTGCTTTGTAGGAGCGCTACAGTGATCGGGCCAAAACCTGGGATTGCGTTCAAGATTGCGTAGCCAGGCATTTGCTGGCTGCATCGATTGATCTCGGCATCCAGAAGGTGAACGTTCTCTACAAGATGATCCAGCTGCCCACAGTAGCTTTCATAGGCCAACCGGTCGCCTATCTCGAAGTCCTCAAACGGCTGTGCCAAACGGGCTTTCCGCGCACGCAACACGCGGCGTTCGATGTGGATGCCATTCAGTGAGAGGAGGTTATGAAGGTGCACGAGAAACGCCACCCTGTGCCGGATCAAAAGCTCACGGGCAATAACAAGGGACCGCAATTGCATTGCAGCGTCGCTGCGAAACCGGGCCACAGGCAAGATGTCTTTCTCAAGGCCATATGCCAGCATCCGCGCATCATGCCGGTCGGTTTTCTTGATGGAGCGGGTGATGAGAGCGTACCCATTGGCGTTCACATCAACGAAGCGGCGCACTTTTTGCTGTAGTTTTTTGGCCAGAACTCGGCTCATGCCCATGGCCTCAAGGGCGACTTCATCAAAACAGCTTACAGTCTCGAGGAACGCAGTTTCGCCGTCTGGTGTGCTGGGAAATTCCCGCACACAGTCGCCGCCGTCAACGGAACGATAACAAACGGTGAACTGCGCTTTGTGATAGTCAATGCCAATATATGCCATTTGTCGCTCCGGGTTTGCAGGAGCGGGCTGATCACACCAATGGGCAACACGAATTTTATTCAATCTTTGACCCGGTAACGCGTCATCGCTAGTCGTGCTGGCGGAGGTCCCAACGAAGCCGCAGCGTATTGCGTTCTACGAAATGCAGGCGATCAGCCCATCCCATAATACCGAAACTGCAACCATATGTCTCTTGTTGATCCGGAAACTGGCTTTGAGCAGCCGATCAAGGCTGCTGGCCAGTGTCCTTGCATCCGCTGGACAGGGCAGTGATCTGGGCGCTGAGGCGGCTGACGTCCGGGTGGCGTTCCTGTAGCCCGAGCTTTTTCAGGTTGTCGCGTTCATTTTCAAGCCGCTCGATGCGAACGGCACAGTTGCCGTCTTGCGCTGCTACAGTCGCCGCAAGGGGCATGAGCTTTTCGTCAACGAGCTTGGTCAGCGCATCGAGCTTGCCGCTGAGAACGGCATTTTCTTTCTTGAGCAGCAACACCTCATTTTCAAGCTTCACGACGCGCGCCGCCGTTTGTTCGGGCGTTTCAGCGACAGCAGATGCTGCTGCCGAGAATGAGAGCACTAAAAATACTGTGGTGATATGTGTCCGCATGGTCATCTCCCCCTAAGATCATCCGGCGCCCCAACGCCGCTTTTGGTGATCGTATCGCTCATCCGCAGATCGAGCCCCGAGCATAAATCCATGAAAGTCACTTGTCTTGGTTTTTTAATCCGGGGAAAAGTGCCCTGCCCGTTCTCTAGAACATGCTGGGCTGCAAGGTGTCATAGCGCGACAAGGGCGGCGCGACCGCCCGAACCGCAAAGTTATCGCCGTCATAGGGCCGCATCAAGGCAATCACCTCTTCCATGTCACGTTTGGGATCAAGCCACACATCATAATCTTCGGGCCTGACGATCACCGGCATGCGGTCATGAATGGGCGCAGCAATGGCATTGGGTTCCGTGGTGATCATGGTGCAGGAAATCACCCCTTTCGGCCAATCCGGCGTGCGCACCTTGGGGGCCCACTCCCAGAGGCCCGCGACCGAGAAGATCCACTGGTCGGTGAGCGTGAACAGATAGGGTTTGCCGTTCTTGAACTCATAATAGCCATTGACCGGCATCAGGCAGCGCCGCCCTTCCTTGAACGGAGCAAGATAGGCTGATCCCTTATGCAAGCTGAGCGAAGGTGGCAGGGCCTGCCACCAGCGATACTGCTCGATCAGATTGTCCGCCCGGGCATTGAACATTTTATAGCGGCTCTTGAGCTCAGTCGCGAAACTGGGCACCAGCCACCAGCGTGCTGTGGTGATACGGTGCTCACCGTCCCGGAGCGCCACAATGGGCACAGGATCACCCGGATTCATATCACCCGGTCGCCAGTCCGGGTGGCTCCTCTTGATGGTGAAAGCGCTATAATAGGCGTGTATCTCCGCCCAGGTCGGCGGGTTCTTGCTTTGCATGCGTCCACACATGATCTGGCTCCTCATTTCAGGAGAGAACATATCAAGAACAAATGGTAAAATCGACACACTTATTACGATTACCGTAATCTATCATCGGTATTGGGTCTGATGGGTGGTCCAGTTGGTTGGTCCGGGTATGGTTTTTCGGCTTTTGATTTTATGTCCGATAACTTGTGCTTATCGGCCATAAATGTGGTAAATTGCGCCATGGCCCAGGCTCCAAAATCGCCGAAATCGGGCAAAAAGCGCCCGCCATCGCCGAAACGTCAGGCGGTGCCTCAAAATGCACCCTTTGGCGCGGCTGAAGAAAATGCTGCGCTCCTCATGGGTTGGCTGCCGGTCCAGCAAGCGCTCAAGCAGGACCTCGATGCGGTCTATGCTCGGGCGCAGAAACTCACCCAAATGGCGCGCTCGGAAAACACTCGCCGCGCCTACCGGACGGCGTGGCGCCAGTATGAGGACTGGTGCAAGGGTGTCGGCGTTGAACCGCTTTCTGGTGATCCCGGCACCGTGGCGCTCTATCTCTCGCACTTATCCATCAAGGTCCAGCCGGTCACGCTCAAAGCACGTCTGGCCGCGATCTCGGTGGCGCACCGGCTTGCAGGCCGTACGCTCGATACCCGCCACGAAGCCATCCGGCTGATCCTGCGGGGCGCATCTCGGGAGAAAGGGCTCGCCCCAAAGCGGCAGGCCCGACCGCTCCACTACAGCGCCCTGCCCGCCTTGATGGATACCTTCGACAGAACGCCGCTCGGCATTCGAGACAAATGTCTGGTGCTCATTGGCTTCGCAGCGGCGCTCAGACGCACCGAGATCGCCGATCTCGACATCAAACATGTCACCATAGCCGCAGAGGGCGTGACGATTACCCTGCCCCGCGCCAAGGGCGACCGGCTCGGGCGCGGCGAAAGCGTTTTTGTCTCGCGGCACGATGACGACCGGCTGTGTCCTGTCAAAGCCCTGGAGGACTGGCTGGACTATTGCGGATCAGCCCCCGGCCCGGTTTTTCTGCGCGCCAACAGAAACAATACTTTCCGCAGCACCGGCATCAGCGAGAAAACCGTCAACAGGATCGTGAAGGCGCATGTTGGCACACTCGGCCTGGACGCCTCAGATTATAGCGGCCATAGCCTGCGCGCGGGCCTTGCCACGTCTGCTGCTGAGGTGGGGTGCGACCTCAAGGCAATCATGATCCAGACACGGCTGAAAAGCGCGCGGCAGGCGATGATTTACATTAGGGATGCGGAACGACGGCGCCGGAGTGTGACGAAACAACTGTTTGCGTCAGGGGCTGTAGCTGAGCCAGGTGCCCCGGCTGCCAGCACTTGGCACGCGCCATCAACCAGGACCACGCCGGATCACTGAAACAAGAGCGAAACGGGTGCTCGTGCGCACCCCAATGGCCAAGGACCAAAAGCCCTGCCACCAGATAAAAGCGCCGGTCAGCCACTGATACTAAGTCGCTCATGCGCAGAAAATCCTTGGGGCCCTCACCATATGCATAGAATCTGCGTTGCTCACGCTGGAAGAAATACGGTGCCTGCGAAGCCCAAGGGCTGACTGTGTCTAGAAGGAAACTGACATCCTTCCCCGCGGTAAATGCCGGAAGCTGTGTAAAGTTCCGAAAAAGAGCAGTTGCCACATCATCAAGAGGATCAAAACAGGCTGGCACCACTGTATCACTCTCGCGATGAAGGGATAAAAGCTGAACAGACAAGTTACTTAGAAGTCCCAAGAGAGATTGATAGGCTTTAGTGGTTGTCCGATACCGATCATGTTGATGGTCCCGCACCAAACGCGAGAGCGTTATTAGCGACGCTTTGGCGGGCCAGTCGTGAAGCGCTACCCCGTGGTCGTGGCAGATTAAACTAGCCCAGTTAGCCCAGATTTGGCGACCATAGACTTTATCCCTGCCCTTCGCCAGATCCTCAGTCCAACATTCAAAGCAATAAATATCATACCGGTCGCAGCAAATGCCGCCCCTACTGGCAGCCTCCATTGCTTGCAAGGTTTCAAAAGGTATATCCGTCAGACTGGACAATTGCGCAATATGATCGTGGGTCATCGCACCACCCAAGATATCTCGGTCACATAAACCACTATCCTGAAATATGGTCGCTAAAAATGTTCTCCGGTCATGCTCATTGGCTTCAGCTAACCGCTCTAACCATGAAAGCAGGGTTTCATCAGGTAGAGGGCGGCAGGCGAAAGTGACGGGTGCGACTGATCCTTGCTGTAACATTGAGAACCCGGGCCGTGGTGAGATATTCCTCGCCTTCACGCAAGGCTTCTTTCGTTGCATCCTGGAGCGCCGCAAGAATACCGCCGGTAACTCCTTCTCCGAATCTGATGAGCTCATTGACGATCTCCATATCTTGGTAAATAGCTTCGCTATACCCCTCCCTTAGAGGCATGTTTTCCAATATGCTGTGCACTAGCTGCTGGGCTTCGCTGTCAGGCTGCCACACTGGCAGCTCGAACTTTCGGAAGCGCCGCTGTAGCTGTGAATCCCGTTGAAAATATGCCTGTAATTCCGGCGTGCCGGAAACCACCACTGGACGCCTCAGCAATCCACTGATCAGCTTGGCTACTTCGAGGGTCTGGCCGCACTCCTTACTTGTGCTTTCCTTAATCCGTTGCAACTCATCGAGGAGGACGATCAGGATGCCAAGGTTTGGCAATTGTTTTGCTGCATAGCGAACCATGCCGCCCAAACTAGTATCCGATGGCACCAGCCCAGCCTGACACAAAATTTCGTACATCAGCTCTTCCGGTGTCGGCGGGATCGGCGTTTCTACAAATAAGACCGGTTTTCTCAGCGTGCCAGTTGTCGCATCTCGCGCTGGCGGATGGCGATGCAGCAGTTCCTTCAAGATCCGCGTTTTGCCGATGTTACTCTCGCCAACAAGAAGGATGCACCGCGGTCGATCATCGTCTGGCATGGCCATCAGGTCTTCGAACTCGTTTAGCGCCTGTATTGCGTATTTCAGAGGCCACCAAACCGCCAAATGGAGATAATAAATACGCTCTGCGACTGAAAGTTTGAGGACAGTATTCCAGCTTTTGTCAGTCACCCTACCCTCCTATGATCGATGAAAAATGATTGCTGGCCGAACATGTCGCGAGTCTCGCGGTAGCGGCGAGGCAGTATAAGGGCGCGCAGATGACCTCTCTGCTTGAGGCTGCAAACGCTCTTCCCGTTGAGCCTGCTGACCTCCGTTAAGGTCGGGGAGCGCGAGCTGCGCCTCCAAAAGGTCGGCAGCCAATTCAGTCTGACGTTGGTCCTCGTGAGGCCTACCTTTGCGTGCTCTAGTCTGGTTCCAGACCTCCCAATACCGGCATGACGTTTCATACGGGGCCAGCGGGACTTCGAGATGATCAAAGGTCCCATCAAGACTGACGAAAATCCGACTAAGGTCATTGTCTTGCCAACCAACCAGCACTTTCTGGCCAAGGTAAGGAGCAAGTCTGTCGCAATGATACCAGCGGTGTTTGAGTACGATGCCAGCGGGCCGCACATCGCGTTTGTCCCGTTTAAGAAAGGCCCTCTGTGCCTGTAACCTTAGATCGTGTTTTGGTACGGAGACGATATTTTCCTTAAGCCGACAGAACTGGTCATAAGGACTGCAACCCAGCTCGTGGTGAACGGTCATATGATATCGCAAGATATTGAGTGCAATCCAGGTTTCGAAGGCGTCGATGGACATCACCGCCTTTTTCTCGGCTGGATAGTCCTTGCGCTGAACCACATTGCTGAAGGTGGTCCCAGGCAACATGTGGACATTCGCCATGAAGCGTCCAATAACGCGTTCAATATGGCCCCCATAGTGGGGCGAACCGATAGGACGAGGGATACCCTTCATGCCGAGATACATTAACCCTCTTTGAAAACGCGGTGACAAAAACTCCCGCGCATTGTCAAATCTGACAAACCGAGCCCCACCGTACAGCGGCCAGGGGTCAACAATTCCTTTCTCAACGAAAGGTTCAAGAGAGATTCCCAAACGCTCCAAAACGATCTTTTTAGGGGTACACCCCATGAGGATTGTCAGTGCACAGGCTTCCACATTGGGTTTGGTAAGGCTAAGATAATAGCCGTAGATACAACGGGTTGCGACATCGATGGCTAGAGTCAGCCAGGGACGTCGGATGCCTAAACCGAACTCTCGAAGGTCGCACATCATATCAACCATCGTATGGTCAATCTGGATATGCTCGAGCGGTGTCCTCGTGACAAGTTTGCCTGGAAGCATCTTCTGACGCTTGGCTCCTGATTTGTCGCGCCTGGTAGCATTCTTTTCGGACTGCGGGAGATCATTTAGGCGCCGGTAGAGGGTGGAGAGTGATATCTCCGACGTGTTTTTCTCGCGGCAGGCCTTGTTGATCAGCATCAGGATCTCTGTCAGCGATAGATCCTCCGGACGCTCAATGTAATAACGCAGCAAATAGTCCCGAATGATTTCCTCGGTTTCTTGTGGGACGCGTCCTTGTCGCTTGTGACATATGGCCTGATATTTTCGCGGTAAAAAGTGTTCAACCGACATATCTGGCCTAAACTGGGACAGTTTGCGGTAGATCGTGCGCTTGTCATAGCCCAAGCCTAGACCAACGGCTGCCGCCAGACCCTTGGAAACAGTTGGTTTCGCATATAGTTCCTGAATAGAAAGATAGACTCTGTATGCCCGCTCCAGGACTCTTGTTGGTATTTTCTCTACGCTCGACATGGCTACTCCTTTTGGCAAAGGCATGTAAAAACCTGCGCCACGAAACGAATTAATTCCGTGATTTGAGCACTGTGAAATGTTGTTGCGGATAAGAAACGCGGCTAGCGTCGCTACTGAAAACCGATCTCAAGGAGTGCGGTTATTAGCGAACGGCCTGCTTACACGCCATGGTATTTTGTATTGAAACTATTCCCATACGACCTCCTGTGTGTCGCTGTGTCGGAATATTTGAAGTCAGTGTCCGGAAGCATGTCAAGCATGCTTTGGTCGCAGCTGATAGTATTGGGATATATCAGGCACTTACAGGTCAAACTTAAACTACCTGAATCGGCGCCTATCTGAGTTCAATATATTGAAAACGAAGCCGACTCAACCAACCAGATATGGCCAAATACTATATATTTCATATAGTTAGTTCATACAGCGTACTATGCCTGAATTTTTTGCATTATGTATTCTGGCGTACTTTCCAATGTGACCTTAGAGAGATTGAGACGCCATGGAACCCGGCGAGCGGAGCAAAAAGAATGAGCGACGACTAACGCTCATGCGGCGTGCTTACCAACGGTACCCTTCATCTACTTCAAGAGCTTTGATCTCTTTAAAAGCGTCATAATGCTCGGCAATAAATGCTTCAGCAGCAACTTGGTTTCTGTATGTGCTGCCTGATACGTTAAGCTCCAACGTCTTCGCTATAACAGCGACAAAACGGGCTTGCGCAGGCGTCGGAGCACGAAACTCTTTCCTGAGAGCTGAATTGAGAATTTGATCTAACGCATCCCAGGACTTCGCTGACAACTCAAACGAGAAGCCTTCTTTTATTTGCATCGCAATGTTCTCAGCCAAAACACGACGAACGGAAACGTATGCCGTGGCGTCAGCAACCATCATAGGCACGCTAACTCTAGCCAATGCCTTTCGAGTGTTCATCAGCGCCCCCTTTTGTGGACTATCGTCCGTGGTGTTATAGTCTACAAACTTCACAAATGCACGTATGGAAATACATGCTGCACTTGCTAGAAATGTCAGAAAACGCAGAACCGAGCTGGGGCTGTCGCAGGAAGCCCTTGCAGATGCAGCAGGCCTTGACCGCACTTACATCAGTGGCATTGAACGAGGGCTTAGAAACCCGACCATTGAAGTCGTTTCCAAACTGGCATCGGCACTCCAGCAGCAGCCCGCCGCCTTACTTGTCATTAAATGACAGCCCGCACCTTACCAGGTAAAATCGATTGACATGTTCACGTTCTACGATATCGTCAGCTTCGCTAGGCGGTGAGCTTCGTGAGCTAACGCTTCCCCTCGCCGTATTGTGCGAAAGGCCCGCTGCATGCGGGCCTTCTGCATAACAGCCAAAACTCCATTCTGCCAACCTGAGACGCTCCCGCTACCATTCGGTCAGTGAAGTCATGGAGGTCATACACCTCTCTTGCAAATCTCCGCGCGAAATACGAGTGGCGCCTTTGGTTCGAGTTTAGCAAAAAGCTAAAATCACAAACAAGATAGCAGTCTATCGCTCTTCTGTGTTGTTGCCCTATTGTTGAATTGCATCTGGAAAGCGCACTCACCCTTTATGGGGCGCCACCGAACCCTTAAGTGCATCTACACCTGCTTTTGCTTGACTCCCTTTTGCCAACCACCAGTTCTTGAATTGGCTTAGACTATTACAGCTAAAAAGGCCTTCAATATGGCTATAATAAGTATCCAGGTCCTGTCGATAGAACAGTGCCTCCTGGTCAATAACGACATTTGTAAGATCAATTGATGAGTGGTTGCTGACGTCAGGCAATAGCCTCACATCGCTCGAGAAGGGCCGTCCATTTACGTCGAGTGCTAGGAGCACCAACCTTCGCGGTAGCCGCCGTCGTAGCGCCGGGCCTTGCCTTCGCTCAACATGATTTGGTTTAAATTTGTGCCATTTTCATCGAACACGACGCCTAGGATTCTGCCGTAGCGGTCTTTGCCGTGTTCTTCGATGCTCACGCGAGGGCCGACAAGCGAACGCAATAGGTCGCGCTGTTCAAGGGCTAGCTCATGTTCATAGGGACATTCGGCTGTTTTGAGCTCAGCTGTATCTATGCCGAGAAGCCTGACACGTTGTTTAGTTTTTTGGCCGTCGGAGTTAGGGACAAAGATTGTGAGCGTATCGCCATCATAGACATGATCGACCTCATACACGGTGGAGTCGTAAGAGGAGAAGGAAAAGCTTTCCCGGTAGACAGAGCTTGCAATGACGCCGGCCGTAACAATGGCCGCGAGCACAATGACCTTTGAAGGACGCCAAGGTGATTTTAACCGAGCGGGGTGTGACCACGTTTCATAGACGTGGCGTTTCTGTGCCCGTGACACACGATTGCGGCCAAAACTATTTCGTTTGATAGCCAATGATCGGAAGCCCACCCCAAAGTACAATTATGACGGACACAATAACAGCTGTATATTGCGGATCAAAGGAACCCATAAAATTGCAGCAAATGTAATGTTTGGGCTTCCGTTAGACCAGAATTAAGGGGGTAGTGTGAATATTCTTCTCGATGTTTTTGAAAATTACGAAGCGACAAAAAAGGCGACAAAGGGAAAAACAAATTCGATCGGGGCTCCAGATCAAATCGCGCTAAAACAGCTGATACCTGATTATTTTCAGGAGCTTCTGTCTCAGCTGGGTAGGGCTGATGAGTTTGCTGTCAAAGGGTCGTTTGGAAATTCAAACATGGCACGTGTGCCGTGGGTTGGGGTCTTCAACCTCAAAGTTACCAACACCGCACAGCAAGGGTTTTACATCGTTCTGCTGTTCTCCGAGGATATGCAGTCTTGCTACCTGAGCCTCAATCAGGGGTTCACTGCCTTTATCAACGCCTACTCGGCTTCAACGGCAAAGCGGAAGATTGCAGAGGCCGCCAGACTAGCACGGCGTTCTATTGATATAGCGGAAGGAGCAACACCGGGCGTCATTGACCTTTCTGCCACGGGTAATCTGGGTGAAGGGTATGAAAAAGGTGCTATCGAGAGTTTCTGGTATGAACGGGACAGCTTGCCAACCGCTGCCCAACTAGCTCGGGACTTTGGTATTCTGCTTGAGCACTATGACGCCCTGACAACTGTCGTAGAGACCTCGCTTCAAGAGCTCTTACCAGCCAATGAGGATACCTACCAGCAAGCTGTGCTCGAGCGAGCGGCGTCCAAGCGGAAGAAAAAGGAAGATGTCGAGGCCAGCAAGCCTGTGCCTCGTTTGAATTCTAATAGGATTCAACAATATGCGCGGAGCCCGTCAGTAGCAGCAGAAGCGATTGAGCGGGCAGACTTTAAGTGTGAGGTTGATCCATCCCATAAGACCTTTGTTTCCAGTTCGAAAAGTCGGCCTTATGTTGAGGCACATCATCTTGTGCCCATGAGCACCCAATCAAAGTATGAAGTGTCACTGGATGTCGTCTCAAATATCGTAGCACTCTGCCCTTTGTGTCACCGTTCACTTCACCATGCACGGGCCGACGAAAAGAAACAACCGCTCTCACAGCTCTATCAGGCGCGAGCTTCTCAACTACAGGCGCAAGGCATAGTTATTAGCTTTGATGTTCTTCGAAGGATTTACAGCTCTGATCTTATAGACACTGAGGACTGACATATTGATTTACTCTGCCTACAGCGTCGCGACCTTTTCATTTAAAATGTCACTATCCACAGTGACATTTTAAATGCACAACTGTAGCAAGAATTGATGAGAATTGTTGTTTTGGGCTGGTGACAGTCAATAATAACTAATTGAATGAATTAATGTTACGGTGACATCGTTAGGGAGGCGTCACAGCCATATTGTATACGCTTGCCTCTCAATCGTTGTATTCGAGGAGCGAAACCATGATGAAACGCCTATCGGCTGTGACAGCGGCTGTATTTGTCTTGGCGGCAACGTACAGCGTACAAGCCACACAGGTCCCATCCGAGGTTGAGGCACAAGCAAAGACGGAAATCCTCGCTGTCGTTACCGCAATGGAACATGCTTGGAACAGCGGCGATTTCAAAGGCTACATGAACGGCTTTGAAAACCCTGGTGTAAGGTTCGTTTCCAAAGGACGCATAAAAGGCGGATGGCAAGACGCACTAGATAATTACGTGAAAAACTATGGTGGCGCGCCTGACGGACGTGGCGAGCTGCGTTTCTACGATATGACCGTTGAGGTCTATGCACCCGACGCTGCGCTTCTGATCAGCCACTACCATCTTGAGCGCGCGGATCACCCACAAGAAGGCATCAACACCCGCCTTTTTCGGAAAATAGACGGACGCTGGGTGATCAGCATGAACCACGTATCGTCGTTTGAAGCCCATGCGGGCGAGCCCGGCACAGAGGGTGTGCCTGAGCGCTGATATGCACCCTATTCTGCGCCAAGACCACCCAATCAAGGAACTACGAACATGTTATCAATCATCCTCGCTGCAGCACTACAGGTATCAAGCCCCACCAATTCGGCTATAGACCAGTTTAAAGAGACCGGCACGCTGACGGCGCCCAGCCCAACGTCGGAAGGCGATTTTCCACCCGCATTGCAGCCCGCGCCCGAACCTGCCCCACAAAGCCTTGATTGGCCCACGAGCGAAGGGGATTACACTGTTCGTGATTTCAAATTTCGGAGCGGCGAAAGCCTTGCAGAAGTGCGCCTTCATTATACTACGCTCGGCCAACCACACCGTAATAAAAATGGTGAGATAGACAATGCAATCATGGTATTACATGGCACAGGTGGTAGCGGTAAGCAATTTCTGGTGCCGCAATTCGCAAACTTGCTTTATGGGCCGGGTCAGCCTCTAGACATCACAAAATATTGGATCATCCTGCCGGACAATATTGGCCACGGTGCATCAAGCAAACCTTCGGACGGCCTGCGTATGGCTTTCCCCAGATATGACTATGACGACATGGTCGAACTGCAACATAAATTGCTGACAGATGGCTTGGGTCTCAAGCATATCCGTTTAATTTTCGGAACGTCGATGGGCTGCATGCATGGCTTTATTTGGGGTGAAACCTACCCCGACTTTCCGAAAGCACTGATGCCAATGGCCTGTATGCCCACGCAGATCGCGGGGCTGAACCGCCAATGGCGACAACTGACGATGGACGCTATCACAAGCGACCCTGCATGGATGGGCGGCGACTATAAAACGCAGCCAGTTCAGGGCATTCGGACCGCCTCCTCCATCCTGTTCCTTGCAGGTTCCCGGCCGATCAACAATCAGGCGCTGAACCCAACGCGAGACCAGGCGATAACCTCGGTGCGTAAAGCGATCGAGTTTGATATGGCCCGCCGTGACGCCAATGATTTCCTCTACCAGTTCGATAGCTCGCGGAATTATAATCCTTGGCCAGAGCTTGAAGCAATCAAGGCACCCACGATGTGGATCAACTCGGCCGACGATTTTATCAATCCCCGCAACTTCCCCTACCCGGAATGGGCTGTGGAGCGAAATCCAATCATCGAGTTCCGCCTAATCCCCGAAAGTACCGAAACCCGGGGCCACGGCACCCATACGTGGGCAAAGTTCTGGATTGAGGACCTGAAGGCATTGCTGGCGCGTACGGCGGACTAGTCCTCGCACTTTTCTTTCCTACGTAAGGTTTCGCCCGCCAAGACGTTCATATCGAGCGAGCCTTCTTTAACGACGAGTTTGCCGTTTACCAGGAGGAATTGCACGCCCGTTGACAGTTCCTCCGGTGCAGCATAGGTCGCATTAGAGCGGAAAGCGAGGGGGTCAAAGGCGACGATGTCCGCCTTGTGGCCCACCTTCAGAAATCCGCGGTCCTTGAGCCCAAAACTGTCAGCAACGAGCCCCGTGTTCGAACGGATGAACTGAGCCTCCGAGAGGACCTTCTCGTCACGCACATAGGTTTGGTATTTCTCCGGATACGTCCCAAATTTCCGAGGGTGCCCGGTGCTGCCATCTGAGCCTGTCATGACCCAAGGCTGACGCATGAAATTGCGAATATCCGCTTTATCCATATTGAAGGACGCAACTGCGGCATCCCCTTCCCTGATGATGCGCAGTGCGGCATCAATATAAGACATTGCCCAACCGTTGGCGATTTCCTCTAGCGTACGCGCTTCAAGCGCCTCTACATCACCGACAATAAGAAGACTTGCCGCACCGCCACGCCGGCGCAGGTTTTCTGCCATTTCATGTTTGATATCTACAAGCGTTGTTGGGTCGTCAAACCGACGGAGCATGGCGTCTCTTCCGCCGGCAAGCGCCCAGCGTGGCATGAGGCTGGCAGCGATGCTCGTCCCGGACGCGGCCCACGGATACTGATCAGCAGTGACGTCAATGCCATTTTTTCGCGCAGCTTCAACGGCTTCTATAACTTGAGCGCTTTGGCCATGTACATCCACGCCCAGCGCCTTGATATGCGAAATATGTGCAGGAATTCCCGCCTCGCGTCCGACCGCAATGGCCTCGTTCACAGCGCCAACGAGACCTATAGTGTATGTGCTTTCATCACGAATATGGCTGTCATAAACCCCGCAATATGGCTTTGTTGCCTTTGCGAGCAGCACAACTTCGTCCGTCGTTGCGAAGCTACCTGGCGCATAATAGAGCCCTGAGGAGAGCCCCAAAGCGCCCTCCTCCATCGCCTTCTCCACAATCGCCGACATTCTCAGCAGTTCATCGTGGGTCGGTGCGCGGTTCTCCATGCCAAGAACCGCACGCCGAACGCTACCATGACCAACATAAAGCGCTACATTTGTGCCGATGCCTTGAGATTGAAGTGTGTCAAAAATTTCGCCAATATTGATTGGTCCGCCACCGTCGTTCCCTGCAAAAACTGTGGTAACACCTTGCGTTAAGTAATTGATATTTTGATGTTTATCGAGATTAAGCAGATCATCAAGGCTATGGGTGTGCGGGTCAATGAAGCCGGGCGCTACAATGAACCCATCGGCGTGCAATATATGTTTACTGCGCGCGAGTATGTCATCGCTCGCAGGCCCAACATAAGCGATCTTATCGCCTGATGTGGCAACCACATAGGATTGGGCCCCGCCCGCGCTACCGTCATAGACATTACCGCCTACAATGAGAAAATCAAAGGAATGCTGCGTAGCATCAGCTGGCAATGGCACCATAAGGGAACAATACATTGCAGCGACGAGGCCGAAAGCCGCA
The DNA here is from genome assembly GCF_000375545.1 of Kordiimonas gwangyangensis DSM 19435 = JCM 12864. Lineage (GTDB taxonomy): Bacteria > Pseudomonadota > Alphaproteobacteria > Sphingomonadales > Kordiimonadaceae > Kordiimonas > Kordiimonas gwangyangensis. The sequence goes on along the minus strand of NZ_AQXF01000002.1, from coordinate 202,435 downwards.
TATGCCCAAGCGCGCCGCGTTCCGTATGCATTCATTTCCGTCTCCCATCCCCTCAGTCCGATAAATCGTTTCACCGCACGACAAAGTGCGTTGATCGAATTTTTGTAGCCGCCCAACGCACACTTGTTCAACTTTCTTTCGCCTTGACGACTTGAAGAATAAAAAACAGGCTAAGTCTTGGCACTGCGTTGGGGGGTGGAAAGTCATTTACTCACATTACCACTCTGCCTACCATCGCGTGTACTGGCGGGCGACACCGGGGAACGTCAACACCCCTATCGTCCGCTCCGGGGAACTGAAACGCAAACAAAAGGCATAAAAAATGGACAGACGGCAATTTATCAAAATCGCTGGCGCTGGCATGGGGGCGATGATGCTGCCAATCAGCGGGCGTATGGTCTCGGCTGAAGCACTGCTTGAGCCCGGCGTTGATGTCGCAGTCAAGAAGCGCATGGCTAACATCGCGCTCAACGCGGCAACCGCCAAAGGCGCAAGCTACGCAGACGCCCGCATTGGGCGCTATCTGAACCAATTCATCACGGCGCAGGAAAAACGTGTAGACAACATCGTAAACACTGAATCATACGGTATCGGTGTTCGCGTAATTGCGAACGGCACATGGGGTTTTGCATCCACATCGGACATGACAGACGATGGCATTGCCAAAGCAGCTGAAGCCGCAGTTGCTGTCGCAAAAGCAAACTCCAAATTCCAGACCGAGCCCGTACAGCTCGCACCTGTGAAAAGCTACGGTGACGTGGCCTGGAAAACGCCAATTGAGAAAAATGCGTTCGAGATTCCCGTGAAAGACAAAGTTGACCTCCTCATGGAAGTCAACAATGCAGCGCTGGACAACGGCGCGAATTACATCACCTCGATCCTTTTCCTCGTAAACGAGCAGAAATATTTTGCGTCGACCGAGGGCTCCTATATCGACCAGGACGTGCACCGTCTTTGGGCGCCTTTCTTCGCGACTGCGGTGGGCCAGCAAGGCTTCAAGCAGCGCCAAAGTCTCGGTAACCCGGTGGGCCGCGGCTTCGAATATCTTGACGGCCGCCCAGAAGACAAGATTGTCATTCAAGGCGCCAACATCGGCTACCGCGACACCTACGACATGGTCGAGGATGCGCGCGAAGCCGGCAAGCAGCTGCAAAAGAAACTTGCTGCCAAGTCTGTAGAGCCAGGAAAATACGACCTCGTGCTCGATCCGCACCACCTGATGCTGACCATCCACGAAAGCGTCGGCCACCCGCTTGAGCTCGACCGTGTGCTCGGCTACGAGGCCAACTATGCGGGCACCAGCTTCGCCACGCTCGACAAATGGAAGAGCGGCACGTTCGAATATGGCTCCAAGATCGTGAACCTGTTCGCCGACAAAACCCAAGTTGGCTCGCTCGGCTATGTTGGCTGGGACGACGAAGGCGTAAAAACCAAAGAATGGGATCTCGTGAAAGACGGTGTGCTAGTGAATTACCAAGCAATCCGGGACCAGGCCCATATCATTGACGAAAAAGAATCCCATGGTTGCTGCTACTCGCAAAGCTGGCGCGATGTACAATTCCAACGCATGGCCAACGTATCGCTCCGTCCGAATGAAGAAGACGTGAGCGCGGATGAGGTTATCGCCGGTGTTGAAAAAGGCATCTATATTGCCGGCCGCGGTTCCTTCTCCATTGACCAGCAGCGCTATAACTTCCAGTTTGGCGGTCAGCTGTTCTATGAAATCAAGGACGGCAAGATCGTCGACCAAATCGAAGATGTCGCCTACCAGTCCAACACGCAGGAGTTCTGGAACAGCTGCGTTGCCATGGCTGGCAAGTCCGACTATCGCCTCGGTGGTTCCTTCTTTGACGGCAAGGGTCAGCCCTCTCAGGTCAGTGCGGTTTCGCACGGCTGCCCGACCACCCGTTTCAATAATGTCAACGTCATCAACACTGCACGCAAGATTTGATGCGGCGATTGGCAACCAAGGAATTATAGAGGTTTATCATGGCTATTATGACAAGAGACGAAGCCAAGGCGCTGCTCACCAAAGTGGTCGCCTACTCCAAAGCGGAATCGATCGAATGTAACCTGAACGGCGAAGTCAGCGGCAACATCCGTACTGCTCGCAACTCGGTCAGTACCGCAGGTGAACTCAATGACACGATCCTGACCGTGCAATCGACGTTTGGTAAAAAGACCGGCGTTGCAAGCACCAACGAGTTTACGGACGCAGCGCTTGAGCGTGTGGTCCGCCGCTCGGAAGAACTGGCACAGCTTGCACCCGAAAACCCGGAGTTCATGCCGATCCTCGGCCCACAGGACTATGTGGATGTGAAAACCTACTTCAAGTCCACGGCCGATGTGAACCCGAACTGGCGGGCGAATGCGGCAGACGCCAGCATCTCGATCTCCAAGGAAAAAGGCCTCGTGTCGTCAGGCTTCCTGAACGACTCCGCCACTTTCGCGGCGATCATGAACAGCGCTGGCCTGTTCGCCTACAACCAAGCGACGGACATCAACTTCTCTGCCACCATCCGTACCGAAGATGGCAAGGGTTCCGGCTGGGTTAGTCGTGATTTCCACGACGCCAGCCTGATGGACACCCGCGAGGCGTCTGAGATCGCAGCGCAAAAAGCGATGGCAAGTGCGGACGGCAAGGCGATGGAGCCGGGCAAATACACCGTGATCATGGAACCGGCAGCGACCGTCCAGCTTCTCCTGAACATGTTCAACTCCATGGACCAGCGGCAGGCAGATGAAGGCCGCAGCTTCCTCACGAACAAGTCGGACGATCCGGACGCGCCGAAAAACAAACTCGGCCAGAAGATGTTTGACGAACGGGTCACCATTTACACCGACCCGCAGGACCCAGATACCCCGACCCATCCGTTCGCGGGCGACGGTGCTGCCTTCAACCGCACCGAATGGATCAAGGACGGCGTTGTCAAAACCATGCCGAACTCCCGTTATTGGGCGCAGAAAACTGGCATGCCTTATGTACCAACCCCATTTGTTGGTGGGGGTCTGTTCGGTGGTAGCCCTGCGATTAACATGGTTGGCGGCAGTGAGAGCCTTGAAGACATGATCAAGGGCACCCGTCGTGGTGTGCTTGTGACCCGTCTCTGGTACATCCGTCAGCTTGACCCGCAATCACTGATGTATACGGGGCTGACCCGCGACGGCACCTTCTATATTGAAGACGGTGAGATCAAATATCCGATCAAGAACTTCCGCTTCAACGAAAGCCCGGTCATCATGCTGAACAACCTCGAGGCGCTTGGTAAACCACAGCGCATTCAAGGCTGCATGATCCCGCCGATGAAGATCCGTGACTTTACCTTCAGCAGCCTGTCTGACGCGGTTTAAACCGGGTCAGACAAGCAACCTTATGAACGACCTGGCGCGAGGGGGCTGTATCACGCCCCCTCCCCTCGGGTAATTTGTAATGTGAACAATTGTGCATCGTAGAACTTTCATAAAATCACTGGGCGCCCTTGGGCTACTGCCAATCGCAAGTAAAGTTGCTGCGCAAACGCAGCTTCAGAACGACTATGATTTCTATTTCACGCGCCTCAGCTATGAGTCCGGGGATTGGGAAGTCGACGAGCGAACACCGGCAAATATCCTGAATTCGCTGATCGAATACACAACCATACGGGTTGACCTTCAGGAGCGCGTAATCGCTCTTGAAGACCCACAGATGCTCATGTCGCCATTCTGCTACATGGCAGGGCACAGGTTGGTCGAGTTCAACCCGGCGGAACGCCAAAACTTTGAAACCTACGTCAGAAATGGCGGCTTCGTTTTCGTGGACGACTGCAACCACGACATCGACGGCCTGTTTGCGCGCACATTCGAGCAGCAAATGGCGGAAATATTTGGTGAGGAGGCCCTACAGAAAATACCGGACGATCACCCGATCTATTCGTCCTTTTTCAAGTTTGACGGCCCGCCAAATACCGGGCTGGAGCTGAATGGATGGGGTGACGATCTTGTGCACGACTACCTGAAAGCCATTGTTATCAATGGCAAAATTGCAGTCCTATACAGCAATAAGGACTATGGCTGTGAGTGGGACTACGACTTCAGGAACAAACGTTGGCTCAGGGTCGACAACACTCGGTTTGCGGTCAACATCGTCGTCTATGCAATGACGGCTTGATGTTACTCCACACATAAGACATGCGAGAAAAAAGATGGACGAACAGACTGTAAAAACAAAGATCAGCCAGCTTGATCAGGTCGTGAGCGAGGTTGGCAAAGTTATCGTTGGCCAACGGGAGATCATTGAGGAGCTGCTGATCAGCATCCTTGCCGGCGGGCATTGCCTTCTTGAAGGTGTACCGGGGCTCGCGAAAACGCTGATGGTGAACACGCTCGCCAAAACCCTCGCGCTTGACTTCCACCGGGTGCAGTTCACGCCGGATTTGATGCCGAGTGATATCATTGGCACCGAGATCCTTGAGGAAGACCACAGCACCGGCAAACGCTTCTTCAAGTTCCGTAAAGGGCCATTGTTTACCAACATTTTGCTGGCCGATGAGATCAACCGCACGCCCCCAAAAACGCAAGCCGCCCTTCTTGAAGCCATGCAGGAGCATAGCGTCAGCTACGGCAGCGAACGGTATGATCTTCCCAAACCTTTCTTCGTACTTGCAACACAAAACCCGGTTGAACAGGCTGGTACATATCCCTTGCCTGAAGCACAACTTGACCGCTTCCTGATGTTCATCCGTGTAGGTTATCCTACCGAAGCAGACGAAGTGGAGATCCTGAACCGCACAACAGGCTCCTATAAAGCGGAGCTCAACAAAGTGCTTGAGGGCGAAGATATTGTCGCGCTGCAAAAGCTTGTCTCGACCGTTGAGATTTCACCTGCGCTGCTGACCTATGTTGCTCGCATTGTACGAGCAACAAGACCACAGGAGAGCAGTGTTGAGCTTGTTAAATCCTATGTCAAATGGGGTTCCGGCCCGCGGGCCGGCCAGGCACTTGTGAAATGTGCGAAAGCAAAAGCACTTCTGAGTGGCCGGTATGCCGTGACCCTCGATGACATCCGATTTGTATCAAATGCCGTTCTGCGCCACCGGGTGCTCCTGAGCTTCCAGGCCGAGGCGGAGGATATCAAGGTAGAAGACATTATTGCCGCGCTCTTCCATGAAGTGAATGTGCCAACAAGCCCAATGAGCTGATCTCGGCAAATGGAACGTTTCATAGATCCCAAAACCCTCGCGAGGGTGAAAGATATGCCGCTTATTGCCAAGACGGTGGCAGATGGATTCCTGCACGGAATGCATCAAAGCCGTCAGCGTGGCGTAGGCATAGAATTCAGCCAGTATCGCTCTTATGAAGACGGCGATGACCTTGGGCGTATCGACTGGAAACTGTTCGCCCGCTCAGATCGTTATTTTGTCAGGGAGGCAGAGCGGGAAAGTGAAATTGCAGTGTGGTTCCTTCTGGATGCCAGTGCATCAATGGATGTCACCTCGCGTACCGACACCTCAGAGCCGCGCTGGTCAAAACTTGACTATGCTGCGCATCTTATCGCGACGTTGTCCTATATCGCGCACAGGCAGGGAGACCGCATCGGCCTGCTCGCACTGTCGAGCGAAGGTCATCACGTCATTCCTCTTGGAAGCGGCGAGCAACATTGGACCGCCCTCCTCCTCGAACTAGCGCGCATTCGAGCGCGCAAGAGCTTTCCCGCCAATGGTAACATTATGCCCGTACTCAGACCGCTTCAGGTGCCTGGGCTCGTTTTTGTCATTAGCGACTTCTTTGAACACGAGACAGAGATACTGGATGTGACCCGCTCACTTACAGGTCGGCACACCGAAGTCGTTGCGGCGCAGCTTGTCAACAATGCCGAAATCGATTTTCCATACAGTGGGATTATCCGTTTCGAAGACGCTGAAACAGGCGAGCAAATACGCATTTCCGCAAGCGATGCGCGCACACATTATCGGGCAAAACGCGCGAATTTTGAAGCCGCACTTGAGCAAAGTCTCGGGCAAATGTCTGTCACGAAATCTACTGTTAACGTGGACGAACCAATGGATGCCTCCATTTTCGACTTCTTGAAAAGTAGAATGAGGGTGGAACGATAGATGAGCTCGCTTTTTGGCATGTTCCACTTCGCAAATCCGCTCGGCTTGCTGGCACTGCTGGCGGTTGCGGTTCCAATACTGATTCACCTCCTTAACAAGAGTAAGGGAAATCTTGTTGTCGTAGGGACCCTCGATTTTATTCGTGGCGCAAAGAGCAAACGTGTCACGGAGGTCAAGCTAACAAACCTGATATTGCTTCTCCTTCGTATTGCGATACTTGCCCTAGCTGCATTGTGTGTAGCCGAACTGATGTCAACCAAAGGAAAAGGAACATCGGAAAGCAGCGTATTTGTCACCCCTGCGTGGGCCCAAAAGGCGTCGAGAGAAGATTGGCTATCGGCCTTCAGCACAGCCGGTAGCGGAACAGCAGGCATTTTATCAGGAGATGTAAAATCAATTAATATCAACGATATAGATGATGTAGTTGATGTTAATAATCAAAACTTCAGCGTTGCTGGCACACTGCTAGGGGAGCTAAGTGAAAAGCAATACAACGGCCCAGTCCACGTATTTGCAACAAATAAGGCATCGGATTTATCTGACATCGGTGCACTTGGTAACTTTGACATCGTTTGGCACATTGATGAGGCGCCATCACCGACTGACGCTGACCAGCGGGTACTTTCAATTATTCTGATAAAAGACAACGATTTTGGCCAGCAGGCTGCCGATATCGCGAAAGCCATTCGGACACTATCAGAGCATCGGTCCATTTCTCTCGATTTGCAGGTATTCAGCGCGGAAGAAACGCCCAGCCAAGAAAATGGAGAAATTGATTGGCTGATCTGGGCAAGCCGGAAGGACCTGGGGGCATGGCCCCGGCAACTGAAGGCTGGTGGTCGTATTTTAAAACTTTCACCCGATACTACTGAAAGCGGTACGCCGGAGAATATATCGCTCGGTAGTTACCCCTTCACTCAATTCCGCGCAAGCGTTTCGCCATCCAAGGCTCATCAGGGCAAGGACATCTGGCAAACAGTAGGCGGGGTGCCTTTGCTCACGCAGGCACATAACTCGCAGGGGAAAGAATACGAGTTGCAATTCAGCCTGTCGGACGGACCAGACAGTTTGAGCAAGCAGCCGGAGTTTCCAATCGTGTTGTTGTCGTTGCTAATGAATGACCGCGACGAGTTGCACCAGAGATATCCTGCTGCAACGGTAAACGCGCCAGTACCAACGGAATCGGCAGACACTGAAATCTCAGGTTTACGCCAGCCCGTACCTACCCGCTTATGGCTAGCTCTCATTCTGATAGCCCTTTGGTCTTTGGAACGTTATGTGAGCGAAAGGGTCCGCCATGACTGATCACGGTTCGCTTTCGGTCAAAATCCGGCAAGCAAGACACCTAATGCAGCGGCGCTTGATACTGAGAGTTGGTCTCTACTGGGTGCCGTCAATGTTTATGGTCTTTGCTGCTGCGCGTGTTCTTGGCACTACGCCCATGTTGTCAGCATGCATCGGCCTTGCCGTTTTCGGCACCTGTTGGGCAATCCATCTGGTCTTGAACAGGCCCACGCTCAGCGAGCTTGATTTCCTGCTCTATCTCAATCGCACTTCGCCAGACCTCGAAGAGAGCGCGCAATTGATGGCGTCCACCTCGGCGGAGGACCTGCTGTTGCACCGGCTGCAAAGGGAAAAGATTAAACCACGGCTTCTCCATCACCTTGAAAGCCGCGATCTTTGGTTGCCAGCCCTCGCAAACACGCACCGCATGCTTGCATTGAGCCTGGCCCTGACAATCGCCGCTGCCGCCACGTTTGTAGGACCAATTTCATTTGATTTTTCACCAGCATCAGATCCGCGAGAACTGGCGGTAGCACAATCCGAGAACAATAAACTGCCGACACTTCTCGCAGTTCAAGTTGATGTTACTCCGCCGGCTTACACGGGCCTATCCACCACAAGCGGCCAGAGCCTCAATATTGAAGCACTGGAAAACAGTGAAATCCGCATAACTGCGTCGTTTTCTGATTCCGAGGCCAAGTATGAACTATTACCCTCAGGTGGCGCGGCCATGGCCTTTGTCGCTCAAGAAGGAAATGACTTCGTTGTTACACTTCAGGCCGAACGAACAATGCTTTTCCAGTTCGCTGTGAGGGACAACGATCAGAGCCAAACATTGGACAGTATTTACACGCTGAGTGTGACAAGAGACAAAAAACCAGCGATCCGTATTTTAGATCCCAAATCGACCACTCTAGAGTTTTCGAAAACGGCGGAGCCTGTATTTCAACTTCGTTCGCAAATCCAGGATGACTTTGGCATTGCAGAGACACAAATTCTGGCCTCCGTCGCGAAAGGCACAGGTGAAGCTGTAAAGTTCCGTGACGAAGTATTTTCCTTTGAAAAGAAAAATGTTGGCCCTGAAGGGGACGAATACATCAAAAATTGGGACCTACGTACGCTGGGCATGGAGCCAGGAGACGAGCTTTATTTTGCGGTTGTTGCCACTGACAATCGAACGCCGGAGGCCAATACCTCAAAATCTGCGACCGTTATAATTCGCTGGCTTGACGAAGCAGAAAATGAGCTGGCAGCGGACGGAATCGTAACCGACTTCGTTCCTGAATACTTCAAAAGCCAACGTCAAATCATCATCGAAACCGAGCAATTGATTGCAGATGGACCCGTCCTTAATAAAACGACGTTTAAAGAGACATCCTATGGACTTGGACAGGCACAAAGCGACCTGAAGCAACGCTATGGGCAATACCTTGGGGACGAATTCGGGGAAGGCCCTGGCGAGCAGCTATCCAGCGTTTCCGAACCAACCGCTGAACATGGCAATGATCACGACGATCACGAAGGTCGGGAAGAACGCCCCGATGTTGGACACGACCATGGCGAGACCACGCGTCTGGGACAATCGCGAGAAGGCGCTTCCGAACTCGTTGCAAAATTTGGGCACGCACATGAGGAAGCCGACATTGGGCCCATTGCAAAACGCGACCCCAAAACGTTGATGAAAAAAGCGGTGAATGAAATGTGGCAGGCTGAACTGCATCTGATGCTGGCTGAGCCAGAGAAGGCCCTGCCCTTCGAATATGAAGCGCTGAAGTTCCTGAAGTTGGCCAAACAAGCGGACAGGATCTATGTCAAACGTCTTGGCTTCGAGCCACCTCCGGTAAGTGAAGAAAAACGCCTGACCGGTGAGTTGAAGGATATACAAAGCCGGAGCGACATCATCCGCGAGGAGATTGCGCCAACAGAAGATCAGGTTTTGATCCAAAAGGGCTTCATCTTCCTCAATGAGAATAACGAATTCACCGATGAAGCCCGCGCCATCCTCGAAGAACTAAGCGCATACTTTGTGAAAAGCGCAGAGGAGAGGCCTGCCTTTATTGCGCATGCCGCCGCCATTGAAAAAATACTGTTATCGAAGTCCCTCACACCGGCCGACTGTCGTGACTGCAAATCAAAGGTTCAAGCAGCGCTTTGGGGGCTTCTTTCAGCGCCTGTTTCGGCCCCGCAGCCCAGACGTAGCTTCTATTTTGAACGGGACCCGGTGATTGAAAGTTGGGTACAGCCATGACCTTCGCAATTCCTATAACCTGGCTGATATTGGCTTTGCCATTTTGCGTCGCCACCGTATTGGCTTCATACAAGGCTGCTTGCAAGAGAACCACCAACAAAAAGCGGCACCTTGCGGTAGTCGGCCTGAACATCGCCGCATACGCAGCACTGTTGCTCCTCCTGTTTGACCCACAAACAACCGATAGCGAGCCGCTCAAGGTTACGGTCATTACGGACCAGGATGCCTTGCCTGACGAGGCGCAGAAATTTGAGACATATAGCGCCCCTTGGCTATCAAAAGCAGTAGAGGGTGCGCCGCGCTTGCCAAGCATTTCCGCGCTTCCACATATAGCAAACTCTCCTGATACTGTTCACCTTTTAGGATATGGATTGAGGGAAGCTGATTGGCAAAAACTTGACAGTCGTTTGAAAATTGAATGGGACACACCGCGTGATGCTCCAACCGGTATCATAGATGTCAGGTGGCCCAAAGTCGTGTATGTGGGTGACACTTGGACGGTAACCGGCACCTTTGAGGCCTCTCAGGCAGCAGAAGAGAGCGAAATTTTCAAAATTGCGCTGGCTGATCCGGCCGGCCGCGAGATCTCAATGCAGAAAGTCCGGGCAGGTGGTCGTTTTTCGCTATCCGCCAGCACACCCCTGCCCGGCCCCATCACCTATACATTAGAGGTGACGGATCGGGAGAGCACGGAACTTGATAAGGAACACATTGCGCTATCGGTAACGTCGCCGGTAACAACCAAGATTCTATTGCTTCAATCTGCGCCCGGCTTTGAGGCCAGACACTTTTCTGCATGGGCACACAGCTATGGTGCGCAGATCACTGCGCTGAGCACTGTGAGCAAGGGTCGCTACATCATAGCGGGCTCCACAGAGCCAGCGGCCGCGTCGGAAGGGATGCTTCAGTCTTTCGATTTTTCAGCATTTGATATTGTGGTCATGGATGGTCGGGCTTATTCGGACCTTACAGACACGCAGCGCCTTGCTTTGGACACAGCTATAGTCAACGGCCTAGGCCTGTTTATCCAAGCCGACAGCGCTTTGGTACAGCAGCTGCAGGAACAGCCGGACAATCTTTTAACGGGCATTTCCCTCGTTCCCTCAGAAAGTCGAACAAATGCAGTTAGGCCTCAGTGGCCAACACAACTTTCCGAAAGTGACGTTGCCCTCCCCACCTTACCTGTTTCTGCATATGTCGAGGGCTGGGCACCACTCGTCGGTAGCGAGCAAAAAGGCCCCGTCAGTGTTGTCAAATCATATGGCCTTGGCCGCATCGCTGTTTCATGGTTGCGGCAGTCATATGCTTGGGTCCTTGCCGGAAACAAAGGCATATATTCTTCATACTGGACATATATTGCTGGCAAAGTCGGGCGCACAACCGGTGCTGCGCGCCTGATACCCCACGCGGACAATTTGCTTCCACGATTGGGAGACCGCCTGGCAAATTGTGGCCTCGTCAACAATGTGAGCGCTTCTGTCCAGATAGAACATGTCGGAGCCAAGCTTACGCAAACCCAAACTCTTGCAGCTGATCGCTTCTCATCTGACAGGGCATGTTCCTTTTTTGAACCTCAGAACACAGGCTGGTATCGCCGGTCACTGTTGAACACTGATGGCAAATCTTTGGATAGCGATTATTTTTATGTCTTCGACAATAATGATTGGGCTGCCAATTTTGCCTGGGAACGCCGCACGGCCACCAAACTTCGTGTCGGCGCACAAAAGCCGGATCAACTGACAAAGGCAAGGGTAAACACCCGCAGCTTGTTTAGCTCGGCGCTCTTAGGAATACTCTTTATAGTGTGTGCCTGTCTTCTGTGGACCGAACGAAAGCTTGCGTCGTAAACTTGCCGTTGAGCCCAAAGCCGCAGAAGGTTAAAATAAGGCATAACCTTTATGCAGTTTTCCCGGGGGAGCAGAATGAGAACAAACATCATCGCGGCTTTTTGCTTGGCACTGCTGTCCATTACAGCTGTGCGCGCCGACGAAATCCTTATTGCGGATGATGATTTCAACAAATATGTCAAAACCGCCAAACCTGGCGATATATTTGCTGTTTATCCCGGCCTGTACAGACTTCCCCGCACAATTGAACTCTCCGCAAGTGGGACTGCTGCCGCGCCAATAACCATTCGCCCCGCTACAGCAGGGAAAGTGACAATTCAGGTCCCTGTTACGATAGGCTTCAAAGTGACGGGCAGTCACTGGACAATTGAAGGTGTGGAATTTGTAGGCGTATGTGAAACGGACAATAATTGTGAACATGCATTTCAGATCGTCGGCGATGCCGATCATATAACTATCAAAAACAATCGCCTGATAGATTTTAATGCCGCAATTAAAGGCAATGGCAAAATCATAGATGATTTGCAGCAGTTTCCTGACCATGTGACAATTGAGGACAATTATATCTACAATCGACGCCCTCGCGAGACCGGTAATCCAGTCACACCTATCGATGTCGTAGGCGGACAGCACTGGGAAATAAAACACAATTTCATTGCTGACTTTGCTAAGGCTAAAGGCGATAAAATTAGTTATGCAGCCTTTCTTAAAGGTAATTCGGATCATGGCCTCTTCGAGCGTAATCTGGTCATTTGTGAATGGCGTTCATCGGGAGGTGTTCGTTTAGGGCTGTCCTTTGGAGGCGGAGGCACTAAGGATCCACGCTTTTGTCAGGGCCGCTCCTGTACCATTCAGCATTACAAGGGTGTAATGCGTTCCAATATTATTTTGAACTGTCCGAACGATGTGGGGATCTATCTCAATAGCGCAGCGAATACCGAACTTATTAACAACACCATCCTGAATACAGCCGGTGTTGACGTACGTTTCTCAGGCAGCTTCGCGACTCTCGCGAATAACATTATTGAGGGACGGGTCAAGGAACGCGATGGCGGGCGTTTCCGCGAAGTGAATAACGTTGTTGAACCAGACTTGGACAACTTCTTTCCCGGCCTCGCAACTTACAATCTATCCCCAGAGGACCCCGAAGATCTAATGCGAGCCGCAGACGATTTTCCGGGTGTAGATTTCTGCACAGGAAAATCACAAAGCCGATGGCTAGGCGCAATGACACAACCGGCGCAATGCAGCATTCCCGAAATGTTGTCAAAAATCATTGCCCAAGAATAATACGACGCCACATATAACAAGTAATGAAGCGTCATGCTGACTGCTTCATTACGCCTTCATATGAAGAAATTATTAAACCATAGATTGGTATTTAAAATTTTAACGATTTATTGAAAGTTATAGTTTTAAATGCGAAGGAAGATAGAGGGTCATTAAGAACCTGCGATTAGATCACTAACTTCGTTTCCACGGTGCAATCTATGACAGCGACTGACAAATTCTGGGGTTTCTTCCTACTGTTTTTTATAGCACCAGCGACGTTGGTTGCCTATTTCCATGCAACAGCGATTGCTGTCGTGCTTGCTGGAATTATGCTGCTTGTGGGTGTACATCTGATGAGCCGCCAGAAGCGTCGTTGTCACGCCTGCGGTCAGATATTTAACCTCAATATAAAGCGATGGGTTCTGCTAAGCCGCAGAAAGCTGGACTGCCCGCGGTGCAATTCCCGCATTCGCAAGTCCAGCTGATTAGCTTCCGATCAATCAGTAGGCCAGCGCCGCAGCCGCGGTTTCTCGCATCCTGAGTATCTCGCTCACTTGTTCGTAGTCGAGTGCTGTATCAACATCAATTGCGGCTTCAGCAAAAGGCAACCGCACTGCGCGTGCATCTACCCCAAGCACACTTGACGCGCGCTCGAAAGCCTGATCAACCGTAAATCTCTTGAACAAGAGCCCAAATAGATTCTTGTAACCGAACGCTTTAAAAAGCTGCCAGGGCTTCTTGCGTTTTTGTTCAATAGCCCGCCAGAATTGAAGCACGGGCAGCGCTTCTTCTGTAAGGAACGCGAACAAGTTGGCACCGGAGAGCTGCGTTTCTCTGAAAGGCAGATATGTGCGCTTGGAGCCAGGGTGTGCCGCCTCCAGATAAGAGCGTTCCACAAACCCAACGGCCAAGCCTTTACGGCTGCGTGCGTCATTGCAAAACTTGTCTACCATTTCGGAAGTCAGCAAAGCATGGTCTGCTGTGGTCACCAGAAACGGCCATTCAGCCTGCGCGCCTTTAATCGCGGCATCAACGCTGCAGCAGATCGTATCGGCACATGGCTTCACCTCAATCGCAACATCGCCCACTTCCTCTTGAAGCGTCGGGCATGCTGCAAACAGCAACTCAGGTTCGTCAAATACGATCACGATACGCTTTACCGATCCAGAGAATGCCAGCGCTTTCACGACACGGGAGATCATTGGTTCACCGCAAATGGGGACCAAAGCTTTAAACTGTCCGCCGATTAGTGCTGCAACAGGATCATCATCGCGACGGGTTCCAGCCAAAACAATAGCCGTGAAATCGCGACTGTTCTGGTTTTCCGCACTACGAATTTTCGGTTTATTTGACCAAACTGGGCGTGTCTTAGCCTCAAACTCATACATGGCTATTTCGTTCATATACCCCATTCCCCCCTAAAAAACCCCTGAACCAATAACTTAGGCTCGGTACTTATTTAAACGGCCACTCCCCCAAGCGCCGTTTAACACTTTTGTCATATCATCCTTAGCCGGTTACGCGTTGAAAGGCAACGTTGTGCAGGGGATTTCTAAACGACATCTTTCTTGTAGCTCAGTTTTTCTTGCCAAATGGTTACCCACGTAAATGTAACGAGCCAACTGGCGATGACGTCTGTCGGCCAATGCACGCCGAGATAGACACGGCTAATACCGGTCGCTAGCGCTACCAGAAGTACGACCACAACAGCCGGCGTGCGTAGGTGTCGCGGCAAAAACCCGCGCAAAATCATAAAGATAAGCAAGTAGATGCCGAATGATCTGATGGCGTGCCCGCTCGGGAAACTGTTTGTCGATGCATGCACAAGGTGCTCAACAATATCGGGGCGCGCCCTGCCAAACAAAAGTTTCAACAGTGGGCTCAGCAGAAACAAGCCCACCAACGCCAGACTGCCCCAAACAGCCAGTTTGCACGCGCCACGCAGAAGCACATAACCGATCGCAAGTACAGCGGCTACAATCGCGGTTATACTGTCGCCCAGATGGGTTACGCCAGTCATGACAGCAACCATAGTCTGCCCGCCTACCGGCGCCAGACTGTCGTCCCGAAACATAAGCAACCCTGCTTCGTCAAACGGCGCCAAAGCTCCAGAGAATGTAAGCACCATCCAGACACTGAAGAGCACAGCAAAAAGCAATGGCATTGCAAAAGACTTTGATGACATCAATTTTCCTTCGAGAGCGCAGCCGGGCGACGCACAAAATAAAATAGATTTGGATTTCGGATCAGCCCCTGCACTGCCCAAAATCTGTCGGTCGCAATAACATCAACGCCGAGCTTATATATCGAGAGATACTTCTGGTCCGCGCCTGAAACCGCAAGCTCTTTATCGAGGGCAAAGGTCCCCGAGATTGTCCGCCAGCCCTCGGCGTGCACAGCTGCATAGAAGCTTTCCGCCTGCTGCCGAGTTCCGGTCCATGCGATGACTCTCGACGGCTCAATACCGCTCGCTTTCACAGCCGCAATATCTTCCTCATCATACATGGAGATGGTTTGCATCATCCAGGGCGCAATCTCGTAATAGCTTTTGGCTTGATCGAGGGAGTAGGTAATCGCCACTGCATAGTCTTCAGCACCCGCAGCCTTCACCGCGGCCGCGACTTTAGCAAAATCTGTCCCTCTCTTGATATCAAGCGTCAGGATTGCCTTGCCTACTGCCCAAGACAGCGCCTGCTGCAGAGTTGGCACTTTATAGCTTGTCGCCACACCCTCGTTGTCGACAAGTTGCAACTTGAGAATATCGTCGAGCGTTTTATCTGTGACGCCACCCTGCCCGGTTGTCGTGCGGTCCAGCGTATCGTCATGCATGAGGATAAGGCTTCCGTCGCGAAGCTCGGCAACATCAACCTCCATGAGACCAAAACCGTACCGCAACGCATTATCCATCGTCTCAATCGCGTTTTCCGGATACCCGGGTGCCGGTCCGCCCCGGTGGTGACTAACCAGCGGCACACGCATCGGATGGTATCTGAAGAAAGCTGGCAGACCGCCGGAAGGCACTTCGATATAATATCTGACATCCGGGTCAGTCGGCTGAGGGACGGTCTCCGCCGACACTGTCCACGACAAAAAGGTTGCGACAATGAGCGCAACAAAGGTACGGAAAATATTCTGCATCAGCACGACCCCTTCAAAATTCAGCTCGGTACTTGACCCGCACTACTTAAGGCATGAAGCTGGCTCATATTTCAACCGAATTACCGAGATTTTTAATGGCAACGAAATATTCAATGGATGACCTTCTTCAAATCATGGCGCGCCTGCGCGCGAAAGAGGGCGGATGTCCGTGGGACGTGGAGCAAACGTTTGAGACCATAGCGCCCTACACCATTGAAGAAGCCTATGAGGTTGACGAGGCGATCCGCGCTGGCGACATGGAAGCGCTTAAAGACGAACTGGGTGACCTGTTGTTCCAAGCTGTTTTCCATGCCCAAATGGCAGCGGAAGAAGGCCTGTTCTCCTTCTCGGATGTTGTGCAAAATGTGAGCGAGAAGATGGTTCGCCGCCATCCGCATGTCTTTGGGGATGCGGATATTGCGACCGCCGACGCACAAGTTGGCGCATGGGAAGCCCAAAAGGCTAAGGAACGTGCGAAAAAGGCAGCGTCAGAAGGACGTGCGCCCTCAGCGTTGGACGGCGTCTCCATCAGTTTGCCCGCTCTTCTCCGTGCCGTGAAGCTGCAAAAGCGTGCAGCACGTGTCGGCTTTGATTGGTCGGAAACCACTGACGTACTGGCAAAAATGCAGGAAGAAGCAGCCGAGCTTGTCGCAGAGGTCCATGCGAACGAGCCCGACCGCGCGCGCATCAAAGACGAACTGGGCGACCTGTTGTTTGTGATGGCGAACCTTGCGCGGCATCTTGACGTTGACCCGGAGGAGGCCCTGCGGGGCACCAACGCCAAGTTCGAGCGTCGCTTTCATAAAATCGAAGAACTTCTCGGTAAAAAAGGAAAATCCCCAAAAGAATCCACTCTTGAAGAAATGGATTCCCTTTGGAACATCGCCAAAGCTGAGGAGAAGGCAGCGCAGTAAAACTCAGCGCTGCCTGCTTTTGTACTTCGCCCATGCAACGGGGTCGACATAGACCTCGTAGTAGACGGCCTTTTCCCGATGTTCCTCGACAACAATCCGGCTGTTGGCGTGAAGCCAAGCCTGGGTCGCACCGTCACTATAGGGTACCTCCACCTTCAGGCGCATGTCTGCGCTGCTGAGTGTGAGGTCGATCGCCTCAAGCAGCCTGTCACAGCCGTCGCCGGTCAGGCCAGAAATAGCGACTGTCCGCGGCACCCGTGCATCAAGGGTTACAAGTGCGTCACGCTCATCCTGGGGCATCAGGTCGATCTTGTTCAGTGCTTCAACGAACGGCGTGCCCTCGCCTTCCTCAACAAGCTCTACGCCCAACTCACCCAACACCGCTTCCACATCGAGCTTCTGTATCTCGGTGTCCGGGTGCGACGCATCCCGCACGTGCACAATGAGATCCGCTTCGCAGACTTCCTCGAGCGTAGCCCGGAATGCAGCAACAAGCGTTGTTGGAAGCTCAGAGATAAAGCCCACAGTGTCAGACAGGATAATCCGCCGTCCACCGTCCAACTCTACCGCACGCATCGTGGGGTCGAGCGTGGCGAACAGCATGTCTTCGGCCAAAACCTCAGCTTTTGTTAGCCGATTGAACAGCGTTGACTTGCCCGCGTTGGTATAACCGACAAGTGCAACGATTGGGTATGGCGCTTTCTGGCGGCCTGCGCGATGCAATGTGCGGGTCTTGGTGACCTGCTCAAGCTGACGTTTGATGCGCGTGATACGGTCCGCGATGATTCGGCGGTCAGCCTCAATCTGCGTTTCACCAGGTCCGCCCATGAAACCGGAGCCGCCGCGTTGACGCTCCAAGTGAGTCCAGGACCGGACGAGCCGGCTGCGCTGATACTCAAGGTGTGCAAGCTCAACCTGAAGCTCACCCTCTTTTGTACTGGCGCGGGCTCCAAAAATCTCAAGAATCAGAGCCGTCCGGTCAATCACCTTGGTTTTGGTTTCACGCTCAAGGTTGCGCTGCTGGCCGGGGCTCAGCTCACAATCAAAGACCAGGAGATCGATCTCATGCTCTTTGACAAATTCCTTAAGTTCTTCGATTTTACCTGTGCCGATAAGCGTCGCGGGACGGCGTTCACGCATGGCGATGATTTCGCCGCCAACGAGCTCAACATCGATAGCCTCTGCAAGGCCCATAGCCTCCGCAAGGCGTGCTTCTGGCGAGCGTTTCAGGTGAGATGTGTCAGCGCGATCACGCATGAACGGGTGTACAACATACACCCGTTGCTTGGCTTCCTGATCCTGCAGGTAGCCAAGTCCTTCTGTCGACCAGCCGCCACCCGACCGCTCGGCCGAACGGTCTTCAGTCTTGTTTGCCAATTAACCCTCTAGGTCTTTTTCCGGCTCAAACAGTTGCACTGGGCCAGACGGCATCACGGTAGAGATTGCATGCTTGTAAACAAGCTGGGAATGCCCGTCCCGGCGCAACAAAACACAGAAGTTGTCGAACCAGGTGATAACTCCCTGAAGTTTAACACCATTGACTAAAAACACCGTTACCGGCGTCTTGGATTTGCGAACGGCATTGAGAAAGACGTCCTGGAGGTTCTGATTTTTTTCTGACATGGACTGTCCGTTTTCTTTATTTGATTTTCTAATTATATCAGCCTTAAGAGCGATAGCCCGCACCGCCTTGTTTTTAGCTCCGGTAAAGCCATAGTTTTTCCCGTCACCAGCGATTACGCGCGGTTACATATATGTCAGACGTTGCTGGTTTTGGTCAACAGACTTTACGATAATTATCCGCGCCACATGGATTTTGCGAAAAGTGCCAGAAAAAGGGACGCTTCGACCCTGCCAATCAGCATCAAAAACGATAACAATATATAGTCGCTATCCCTGAGACCGGAGAAGCCGGGAAAATATGGGTCGATGACACCAGCGAGTGGCGCGGACAGCGTCATGGAAGACAAGGTAAGCGCGACAGCCTCCTGAAAGCTGATGCCCAGAATTGCCAAAATCAGGGCCCCGATGGTGAACAGGAATACAAAACCTCCAAGCAAAAGCCAGACGGCTTCGATATCTTTGCTCTCCACCGGTCCGCCATCAAATTTCTGCAACCTGACGCCGTGCGGATGGGCGAGCCGGTCGACCTCCCCTCGCCCGAGCAAATAGATAACCGCGACGCGCAACTGCTTGAGCCCGCCAGACGTGCCCGCAACGGAGCCCCCGATACAGGTCAGAACGATAATGATAATTGTGACAGGAAGCGCGCCGCCAATGCCGGGATCATACTGTGTTTGAAACCCAGTGGTTGCCAACGCCGACATAGCGGCAAACATGCTTCCCCACAACGAGCCAATGTCATAATTTCCGGACAGCAGATAGAGGACAAGTGTACCCAGGCCTGCAATGATCAGTAGTGAGCGTGTCTCCTCACCAAAGGTTCCCGCAACCTTCAATTGCTTGATACGCGCATAATGAAGGTCCCAGTTCATGATGGCTATCAACGAGAAAACCAGAACTATAAACTGCACCCAACCATTGCTTAGCACATGCCCGGAATTCGGTGAAATGCCGGTGGTACTAATCGCAGCCATGGCAAGCATGGCCGCGTCACCAAACGACTGACCACCGAACATAAGAAGCAGGCAGCAGAGTGCGGTCACGAAAGCATAGAGCGGGAAAAGTGACTGGGCCGTTGCACGCAGGCGCGGATAGCCTTTGTCACTATCGCCATATGGCAATGCGGAACGGTGCAACTGAAGCCCGCCGCTATTGAGCGCCGTCAGCAGGGAAAGCGTGATGCATATTGCCATGAAGCCACCAAGCCACGCCGCAAGCAGTCTCCATAACTGCAAAGAGCGGTATTCTTCCACGGCCCCTTCATAGGCACTCGCGCCTGTCGTCGTGAGAAGCGACATACCTTCATAGAAAGCGGGTACCAGTCCCGCATCCGGGAACAGGAAAAAGAACGGCAGACCCGCTGCAAAAGCGAGACAAATACCGCCCACAATCGGCAGCAGGATCGTGAGCTTGCGCATGCGCACTCGTTCAGACGACCTGAAACCAAGGTAGAGCGAACCGCCCACCAGCAGCACGATGGAAATCGAAGCAAAAAAGCCGCTCGCCGCTTCCCATTCCCTGAGAAAGAGCGCAACAAAAAACGGCACAAGCTGCGTTATTGCCAGGATAATGATCCAACAGCCAATCAGGTAAAAAAGGCGGCTCGTCCACATGTGAGGCTAGAACAGGTCCGCGCGCGCGGAAAAAAGCTGCTCGATCTTCTTCACCGCTTCAGAAAGCGCGAGGATCACGACGCGGTCACCGCCTTGCAGCACAGTATCGGAGTGTGGGACAATAGCGTCTTCATCACGAACGATCATGCCGAACTTCACATCGCCATGTAACCGTAATTCGCCAATTGTCTTGCCTGCAACCACTGATCCTTCAATGACCTCAGCCTCGATGATCTCGGCCTTACCTTCAAAGATACTGTAAAGATCGCGAATGCGGCCGCGGCGAATGTGCCGCACAATCGATGAAACCGTCGTTTCGCGTGGGTCGAGCGCCACGTCAATCCCGAGCGAACCAACAAGGCTTGCATAGATCGGGTTGTTCATAAGCGTAATAGCGCGCGGGCAGCCCTGCTGCTTGGCGAGCAACGACGACAGAATGTTCACTTCGTCATCGTTTGCCACGGACACAATCGTGTCAGCCTGCGAAATATTGGCTTCCTGCAGGATTTCACGGTCCAGCGCATCCCCATTGATGACAACGGCGTGCTTCAGCTTTTCAGCAATGATCGCCGCGCGTTCCTTATCAAATTCAATGATCTTGACGTTGGTTTTGGCGTTATCCTCCAAAAGGCGTGCGAGGAAAAGACCGATATTACCACCACCTACAATCACAAGTCTCTGGGCCGCTTTTTCCTCATGCCCGAACACCGCCATCGTGCGCTCAGACATTTTGGCATCAACCGCGATATAGATCGCATCACCGGCCTGAAGCTGGTCATCGCTGCGGGGCACAAAAATCTTGTTTGCTCGAACAACAGACATCACCGTTGTCTGCAAGTTCGGGAACAGCTCCGTGAGCTGGCGGAGCGGTGTCTCAATTACCGGGCAGTTTTCGTCAAGCACCAAGCCGATCAGGCGCACCTTGCCGTCAACAAAGGGTACCATGTTGAAGGCACCTGGCACCTGCAAGCGCCGGTGCAATGCCTGCGCAACCTCAAGTTCAGGTGAGATGATCACGTCGATAGGCATATTATCGCGCGAGAACAGATCAGCCCACATGGGCTTGAGGTAAGTCTGGTTACGGATACGCGCCACTTTTGTCGGTACACTGAAAAGCGAACTGGCCACCTGACAAGCCACCATATTGACTTCATCTGACCATGTAACAGCGACAAGAAGTTCAGCATCCGCTGCACCAGCTTTAGCAAGCATCGACGGGTCAGACGCATGCCCAACGAGCGCCTGAATATCAAGCGATTCACTGATCTTGCGGATCAGTTCCGGTGACCGGTCGATCACCGTGACATCATTCTGTTGGTCAGCTAGGTGCTTCGCGATATTGAAGCCAACCTGCCCCGCGCCACAGACTATTACTTTCATATAGTTATACCACTTTTCTGAAGTAGAGGATTAAATATCACTCTATCTCGTCGCCCTTCGCGCTACCTGTGAGGCCAAGCGATTTGAGCTTTCTATGCAGCGCAGAACGTTCCATGCCAATGAAGGCCGCGGTTCTGGAGATGTTTCCGCTGAACCGGTTGATCTGCACTTTCAGATATTCTCGCTCAAATGCTTCGCGCGCCTCCCGCAGCGGTGTCGTCATAATGGCGCTATTGCCACCCGAGTGCAACAAGTCGCTTGAGCCAGACCGTATCTCTTGCGGCAGTTGCTCGGCCCCTATTTCACCATCGAACTCGTCCGAACCCATGATCACCAAACGTTCCATGATGTTCTTGAGCTGGCGCACGTTGCCGGGCCAGTCGTATGACTGAAGGGCTGCGATTGCATCATCCGCGAGCCGTACCTTGGGCCGCCCGGTGGCTTCAGCGAGTGCATCGAGGAAGTTCTGCGCCAGCATTGGGATATCTTCGCGACGCTCAGCGAGCGACGCCATCTTAAGCGGCACCACATTCAAACGGTGATAAAGATCCTCCCGGAAGCGGCCCTCACGAATTTCGTTCGCGAGATCCTTACTGGTCGCCGAGATAACGCGGACATCGACCTTTACACCCGTATTACCACCCACACGCTCAAACGCCTGATCCGTCAGCACCCGCAGAATCTTCGCCTGCGTCGGCAATGGCATATCGCCCACTTCGTCAATAAACAGTGTGCCACCGTGTGCACGCTCAAAGAGGCCGGTTTTTACCACGCCGCCGTTTTGTTCGACCCCAAAGAGCTCCTGCTCCATGCGGTGCGGCTCCATCGATGCCGCGCTCACGACAACAAAGGCGCCCCCGGCCCGGTGGGACCGTGCGTGAATCTGCCGTGCTGCGACCTCCTTGCCGGAACCGGACGCCCCATGAATCAGTACGCGGCTATTGGTCGAGGCAACTTTTTCAATATTCTGCCGCACAGTATTGATCGCGTGGCTTTTGCCCGTGATATCAACCGAGAATGCTGAGCGCTTCTTTAGCTCCTCATTCTCGCGGCGCAAGCGGTCTGCCTCGGTCGCACGCTGAATGGTCAAAAGCAGATGTTCCGCCTCAAAAGGCTTTTCAATGAAGTCGTACGCACCCTTCTTGATGGCAGCGACTGCCGTTTCAATATTGCCGTGGCCACTGATAACCACCACCGGAAGATCGCGGTGACGGGATTTAACCAGCTCAAGAATTTCAAGGCCATCAAGTTTACTGCCCTGCAGCCAGATATCGAGCACCATAAGTGACGGCAAACGCGCTTCAATTTCCGCGAGGCCACTGTCACTGTCATGTGCCGTGCGCGTTGCATATCCCTCATCCTCCAGGATGCCGGATACCAGCTCACGAATGTCTTCCTCGTCATCAATAATGAGAATATCAAGTGCCATAAGTGGCAAACTCCCTAGTATTTACTCGGCGGCCGCCGGGCCGCTTCTATTGTTTTTCTCATCAACTGCCGCGTCGTCGGCCTTCAAGGCACGCTTCTCTAGCGCGGAGTGCGAGAACACCAGTACAGCCCGGGCACCAAGCGGCGCACGGTCTGCAATTCTGGCAATTCCTCCGTGTTCTTCCATAATCCGGCGTACGATCGCGAGACCGAGACCGGTTCCTTTTGCCCGAGTGGTCACATAGGGTTCCATCAGGCGGTCCTTCTGGTCTTGCGGAAGACCAAGACCGTTATCATCAACTCGGATTTCGGTGCGGTCACTGTCCTGAATAAGATCTACCTTGATAAGGCCAGGCTCTACCGTATCTGCGCCACTTTCCATATCCCGCTCAATACGAGCGGTAACTGATTCAACAGCGTTCTTCAGAATATTTGTCAACGCTTGCCCAACCAGTCGCCCATCGCACTTGAGCGGCTGTACCAAGTCTGGCATGCGGGTCGTGAATTGAATGCGGCTTGCTGCCACGTCCTGAAGGAACACAGCTTGCTTTAGCACATCGGCAATGTCGGCTTCCTTCAAAATCGGGGCTGGCATACGGGCAAAAGATGAAAACTCATCGACCATGCGCCGCAGGTCACCCACCTGCCGGATGATGGTATCCGTACACTGACTGAAGACCTTGGTGTCGCTAGCGATTTCCTTGAGGTATTTCCGCTTCAGTCGCTCGGCAGAGAGCTGGATCGGGGTCAGTGGGTTTTTGATCTCATGCGCAATGCGTCGCGCAACGTCCGCCCACGCGGCTGTCCGCTGGTCAGCCAGCTGTTCCGTCAAATCATCAAAGGTAATCACATAGCCGCCGATTGTATCTGTGTCGGCGTGCCCACGTTCCACAAAGACACGCACCAGAAGGGTCCGGGTCTCGCCCTTCACGTCAATCAGCACTTGGCCCTTCACTTCACCGGCGGCACTTTCTTCACCCTGGCGGAGCAACTCGCTAAATTCCGGGATAATTTCGTGCAAGCGCTTACCAATAAGGTCCTCGTAGGCCACGCCCAGCAAGTTAGCGGCAGAGCGGTTAGGTAGAAACACCGTACCGTCCTGCTGCAGCCCAATGACGCCAGCTGATACACCCTCCAGCACCTCCTCAAGAAAGCGCCGGCGTTCATCCAGTTCCTGGTTTGCTTCAATCAACGCGTCCTGATGGCGCGCGATCTGGTCGGTCATGCGGTTAAAGGCGCGGCTAAGCATACCTACTTCATCACTTGTTGGCGGGCTTGGGACACGAGCACCAAGATCGCCCTGCCCCACGCGTTCCGCAGCGTCCACCAGATTGGAGAGCGGCGTCACAAGTTTGGCCGAGAACCAAAGGCCAATCCAGATTGCCGCTAGCAGGATGAGGAGAGCCACAATGATAAAGACCACATTGAACTGCAGCTGAATATTGCTGCGCTGGCCTTCCAGGCTCTCGTAATCCGCCACTGCCGAGCGTGTTGCTTGCAGGTAGCCAAGAACCTGAGGGTCGAGGTCTCGCGCGATATAAAGATAGGTCGGACGCAGGAAGCCATTCAGCTTGGTCATTCCAACAACGGTGTTGTCCGCGGTGTTGGAGGCGACAAAAGTGCCGTCCTGCCGAACCCTATCAAGCATGCTTTTCTGCAAGCGCGAAGTGGTGAGTTCCAACCCTTGGTTTGCACGGGCTACAACCGCACCTTCCGTATCGAGGTCCTGCATTTCAATAAGCAAAACTTCAGACAAAAGACGCGTGTTCAGCGCGCTGTAGGCAACTTGCTGGAGGGTCATATTATCTGTCTGCTGAAGCGGTGTCAGCCTGTTGAAGGCAAGCGCGATGGCCTGCATATCCTTCTCGATCGTCGCTCGGTGCTCGATCATGTAGGTTTCGGCAACTTCAAGTGAGTTATTGAGCGCAGACCGCACCTTGTCGCTGAACCATGACTGGATGCCAAACTCAAGGAACAGGGCCGAGAAAACCGTCATGATAATCGGTGGCACGATGGCAATCGCGATAAAGAAGCTGGTCACCTTGGTTTGCAGACGAGAACCTGCAGCCATGCCCTTGCGAGACAGCCAGATACGTACAAACCAACGACCAATGGATACCCCAAGCGCAAGGAGTAGCGCGAGATTGATGGCCAGCAGCACGCGCATGGTGCGCCCCGATGCCAGTTCAAACGGCCCCGACTTGCGTGACATAACGATATAAGTGGTGATCGCTGAAATAACAGCGAGAACTGATAGCAGGATCTCTATCCGACCAGCGAGCTTAAGTCGCCGAGCCCACAGCATAAATTTGGCCCAACGGCGGCCGGGCAGCTTGGGTGCCCCGCTCGAAATATCAGGCGATTCTGGCGACGTGTTATTCGACATTCGGCCTATGATGCATATTTGCCACTATTGTTCCAGATATATCACACACTGAAATGCAATTGTGGCAAAGTTTAGGGCGTACGAGCATGCACGGAAATGTCGAGTTCACGGATTTTCTTGCGCAAGGTGTTACGGTTCAAACCGAGAAGCTCCGCGGCTTTCACCTGATTCCCGTTCGTTACCTGAAGTACTTTTTGAATGAGCGGGCGCTCTACTTCACGCAGAATGCGCTGATATAGGCCTGCGGGCGGCAATCCATCCTCATGGTAATCGAAGTACTGATCAAGGTGCAGCCTGATGGTCTGCCCCAAATTACCGCCACTCACATCTGCCATGATGCTCATGGGCCCACCCGCCATCTCGGACGTGGAGCGGTCAAACTCGGCCTTGATCACGGAGCCCGAGATTTCTTTACCGGGATACAGCGCACAAATTCGCTGGAGCAGATTCTCAAGCTCCCGCACGTTTCCCGGCCAATCGAACGATTGCAGCGCTTTCTTGGCACCATCGGTCAAGCGCTTCTGCGGCAGGCCTTTGTCCACTGCTTTGCGAAGGAAATGCTCGGCGAGGTCAGGGATGTCGCCGGGTCGCTCCCTCAGCGCGGGCAGCGAAATCGGGACAACGTTCAAACGGAAAAACAAATCTTCCCTGAAATCCCCTGACCGCACCATCGCCTGAAGGCTTCTATTGGTAGCTGCAATGATGCGCACGTCGGCCTTGATGCTCTTCTGACCACCAACTGTGCGATATTCACCTTCCTGCAGCACGCGCAGCAGCCGGGTCTGCGCTTCAAGCGGCATATCGCCGATCTCATCCAGGAACAATGTACCGCCCTTGGCTTGGCCAAATCGGCCAAGCGTACGCGTTTCAGCACCGGTGAAAGCCCCTCGTTCATGACCGAAAAGCTCACTCTCAATCAACTCACGCGGAATGGCTGCCATGTTGACAGGCACAAAGGGGTTGTTGGCGCGAGGCCCGTGTGCATGAAGTGCGCGGGCGACCAGCTCCTTACCGGTAC
This sequence comes from Kordiimonas gwangyangensis DSM 19435 = JCM 12864, assembly GCF_000375545.1. GTDB lineage: Bacteria > Pseudomonadota > Alphaproteobacteria > Sphingomonadales > Kordiimonadaceae > Kordiimonas > Kordiimonas gwangyangensis. The sequence goes on along the minus strand of NZ_AQXF01000002.1, from coordinate 176,192 downwards.
CGCTCTCCCCCGTGACCATGACCGTCAGGTCGGTTTTCACCACCCGAGCCATCGTGCGGTAAATCTCCTGCATCGCTGGCGAGCGGCCGATAAGGATATTCTCATCGCGCTCATAATCGCCACCGACGAGTGTTGATTTTTCTTTAAGTGCCTTCTTAACAATTGATATTAACTCATCAATATCAAAAGGTTTTGGCAAATAATCGAAAGCACCATTGTTCGTCGCAGCCATCGCTGTTGAAAGTGTGTTCTGCGCACTCATGATGACGAAAGGCAGGTCGGGGCGCTTCTCAAGAAGCCCCGGCAAAGCATCAAGGCCACTACCTGACGGCATCATGACGTCAGATATCACCACATCACCTTGCCCCCGCTCGACAAGCCGGTGCAACTCAGGCAGGTCATCTGCCTCAATCACCATCCAGCCTTCCTGGCGTAGTGCTTCGCCAACCACCACGCGAATAGCAAGGTCATCGTCTGCAACGATGATAGTGGGTTTAGTTCTCGTCACGTCTCATATCCTCTTCAAGTGCAAGCTGCACTTTGAAATGCGCTCCACCTTGCGGGTGATTATCACAGGTAACCGTGCCCTCCATGTCGCTCACGTAACGCGCGACAAGCGCGAGGCCGAGGCCGGTACCACCCTCTTTACCGCTCACGAATGGATCAAACAGGTGACCGCGCAGGTGAGTTGGGATGCCCGGACCATTATCCTGCACCGTTACCTCAACAGGTAAGCGTATACGCTCGCCCGACCGGCTTGTAAGCCAGATACCGTGCTTGTAAGCCGTTGTAATGGTAATGTCTGCTGTTGGACCCGCCGCCTCGACTGCATTTTTCACCAGGTTCAGGAACACCTGTACCAGCCTGTCATAATTGCCGAATACTGGCGGCAAAGAAGGGTCGAACCTTGGCCTGAATGAACACTTGGCGGCAAAGCCTGCCACAGCGACGCTGAGCACATGATCCAGCACTTCGTGGATATTCACAGCTTCATTGGTATGGGCATGCGGTGAACTGAAGGTTTCAAGCTCGTCGACCAATCCTTTGATGCGGTCCACTTCTTTAACGATAAGCTCCGTCAAGCGCACATTCTTGCTGTCCTGCGCTCGCGCCATAAGCTGTGCTGCCCCGCGAATCCCTGACAGTGGATTCTTGATCTCATGCGCGAGCATGGACGCGAGACCGCTGACAGACCGCGCCGCCGCTTCCATCTCTGCACGCTTTTCAAGAAAAGCAGTAATACGGCGCGGTTGCACTGAGAGAATGATGTAATCTCCCTCCCCGTGGGGGTGCGCATGCATGTCCATCAGTTCAATATCGCCGATCGGCGGCATCACTGAAACATCATAGCTATTGAGCGGGGTATTTTCTTCGCGCGCCCGGGTCACGAGACCGTCGGCGGCATAGCCTACGCCTCGAAGGTGGGCAATCGGACTGCCGCAAAGGCTCTCGCGGCTGCGTTCGAAGATGGTTTCTGCCTGCGCATAGACATCTTCGACCAAATTGTCGGGACCAATAAGAAAAATAGCCTGGCTCAGGCTGTGCAATACATCCTGAGCGCTGACATCTTCCCCCGAACTGCCCCCCGTTTTGCCCATCAGGCTGCCATTTGTTCACAGAGCGGCAGATAAAACTCCTTCAAGGCTTTTTTCACATCCGCCGGATCGTCCATACGGTTGATCTCATTGCGGAAATCGGCGGAACTGTGCAAGCCCTTGGTATACCAGCCAAGGTGTTTGCGCGCGATGCGGACACCGCCTTCAACGCCGTAATGGTGCAGCATCTCTTCATAGTGCTCGAGAACCGTGTTCATCTGATCTTCAAGCTCCGGGTCTGCAATACGCTCACCTGTGCGCAGATATGTCATGACCTGATTGATAAGCCAGGGCTTGCCATAGCAACCACGACCGATCATCACGCCATCTGCCCCAGAATCAGCAAGCGCTTGATCCGCATCCTCAAACGTATTGATATCGCCGTTGACGATAACAGGGATGTTCACCGCCTGCTTCACAATGCCAACCTTCTTCCAGTTGGCATGACCTCGGTACATCTGGCAGCGGGTACGGCCATGGACCACCACCATCTTGATGCCAGCTTGTTCAGCAATCTTGGCAAGTTCCGGCGCGTTGAAGCTGGCGTCATCCCAACCGAGACGCATCTTGAGCGTCACTGGCAGTGATACGGCATTCACGGTTGCATGGATAAGCTCACCCGCATGATCAAGATCCCGCATCAACGCAGAACCGGCATGGCCATTCACAACCTTTTTCACCGGGCAGCCCATGTTAATGTCAATGATCGCGGCGCCACGGTCTTCATTGAGCTTGGCAGCCTGCGCCATCTTCTCGCCTTCGCAACCGGCGAGCTGAACCGACATCGGAAATTCTTCAGCGCAGTTGGTCGACATTTTCATGCTGCTTTGGGTCGCGCGGATCATGGCCTCAGACGCGATCATTTCAGACACGACAAGGCCCGCGCCATACTGTTTTACGAGGCGCCGAAACGGCATATCCGTCACCCCCGACATGGGTGCGAGAATAACTGGATCTTTGATTTCTACCGGTCCAATGTTAAGAGCCATCAATCTTTACCTAGTTTTACGCGTCACTGCCTAAATATTGGGCACAGCTTATGCCAGAAGTCATGACAAAAAGCCAGACTCAGATTACGCAACCGAGCCAACACAAAATTGCAGTGCTAATTGTAGCCGCTGGCCGCGGTGTGCGCGCGGGCGGTGGATTGCCCAAACAGTACCGCAAATTGGCTGGACGGCCTGTGCTCGGCCATACCCTGAAGGCTGTTCGGGATGCCTGCCCCAGCGCAATAATCCAATGTGTTATTCACCCTGACGATCGTGAACTATTCAACGAAGCCGCGCAGGGTCTGGCTGAGCGCGAACCGGTTCATGGTGGCAAAAGTCGGCAGGAAAGTGTCATGCTTGGCTTGCGCGCGCTGGAAACCGAGAAGCTCGATTTTGTACTGGTGCATGACGCCGCTCGCCCCTTCGCAGACGCCGCCATTTTCGAACCCGTACTGGCGGCTCTCGAACAAGGGCATAAAGCAGTGGTGCCGGGCGTGGCGGTTGTCGATACCCTGAAAAAGACTGAGGGCCACAGAGTTACCCATACCGTTGACCGCAGCGGACTCGTCGCCGTGCAAACGCCGCAGGGCTTCCCCTTTGCTGAACTACTGGCAGCACACGCGAAGGTATACGATCAGGAACTGACCGATGATGCAGCTGTCATGGAAGCCGCAGGCCATTCGGTCACAACCGTTCCCGGTGCTGAAAACAATTTCAAACTGACGACTGCAGCAGATTTCACGAAAGCGGAGCATATGCTGATGATGGCACAGGCCGATGTTCGCACCGGCATGGGGTATGACGTTCACCGCTTTGAAGATGGGCGTGACCATGTCTGGCTATGCGGTGTGAAAATCCCATTTAACAAAGGGCTCAAGGGCCATTCAGATGCAGACGTGGGTCTGCACGCGCTGACAGACGCCATTCTTGCCGCCATCGTCGATGGTGATATCGGTCAGCATTTCCCACCGAGCGACAATCAGTGGCGCGGCGCGCCAAGTGACGTGTTCCTCACGTTTGCACGCGACCGCGTCCTCGCGAAAGGTGGCAGCATTGCCCATGTTTCCGTCTGCCTGATTTGTGAAAGACCGAAGATCGGCCCACATAACGGACCGATGCGGGCACGTATTGCTGAACTACTTGGCATCGGCATTGAGCGCGTCAGCGTTCAGGCAACCACAACCGAGAGACTTGGTTTCACCGGCCGGGAAGAAGGCATCGCTGCCCAAGCAACGGCAACAGTGCGCCTCCCCTTCAAGGACATCTGATGGTCAAAGTATCGCTTCGCACATGGCCCGCACGTCGTAAGTCACCCAGTTTCTGGGTGGTTACCGGCGCCGGCGTCGGCATGGCCCGCCCCGCGCCCGGTACATGGGGTTCGGCTTTTGGTCTTGTTCTCGGATACGCCATGCACCTTGGTGGGCTGGGTACGATGGGGTTCCTTGTTTCCGCAGTCGCCATCACCATTCTGTCGATTTTCGCGATCAACATGATCGAGCGTGAAACCGGAATTCATGATGCGCCAGAGATTATCATCGACGAGGTTGCGGGCCAATGGCTGGCACTCATCCCTGCCCTTTATTTTGAGCCGTCACTCATGCTCTACCTTTTGGCATTCCTGCTGTTCCGGCTGTTTGATGTCGTTAAGCCATGGCCTATCAGCTGGCTCGACCGTCACGTCAGCGGCGGCTTCGGTGTGATGGTGGACGATCTCGTGGCTGGCATTATGTCGGCCATTAGTATATGGCTTCTTCTAACAACGGGTTTGTTAGATGGTTTTATTTAATGGTCAGCGCTACTAAAGAACGAGTTACCACCCTTTTCCCCGGATTTGTAATTTGCCTCACTGTTGGCCTTGCCGCCAACTTCCTTGGCGAGCACTACGGTGCGCCAGCGATGCTGTTTGCGCTGCTGCTCGGTATGGCGCTGCATTTCCTCTATGAGGATCCCAAGTGCCAGCCTGGCATTGCCTTCACTGGCACCACCATTCTCCGCATCGGCGTTGCCCTCCTCGGCTTCCGTATCGCTTTTTCTGATGTCATGGCGCTCGGCTGGCCGACAGTTCTCCTGATGGCAGCTGGCATTGCCACAACTATTATTGTCGGCATTGTGCTCGCGCGGCTCTTTGGCCTTAAACATCGTTTTGGCGCCCTTACGGGCGGTGCGGTAGCAATTTGTGGCGCGTCAGCCGCACTTGCCCTCTCGGCGGTCATGCCCAAGTCTGATGAGCAGGAACGCGATACTGTGTTTGCGGTTATCGGCGTCACTGCGCTCTCGACCCTAGCGATGATTGTTTACCCGATGCTATCTGGCCTTATGGCGATGAACGACGCCGAAGCGGGCATTTTCATCGGCGCCACAATTCATGACGTGGCGCAAGTTGTTGGTGCGGGCTACTCCATCTCGACCGAGGCTGGCGATCTGGCAGCGCTCACCAAGCTTATGCGCGTGGCCATGCTGCTGCCTGTCGTGCTTGTGTTTGTTCTGGCGTTCCGCGCATCACAAAAGGGCGACACGGGTCAGGCAAAACCAAAACTACTGCCGGGTTTCCTGGTTGCCTTTGTGATTTTTGTCATCCTGAACAGCCAGTTCGCAATCCCCGCAGAAGTTAAATCAGGCCTGACAGAGATCTCTCGCACCTGCCTTGTGACAGCAATTGCCGCCATCGGCCTCAAAAGTAACCTGCGCAGTATTGCCACCTTGGGCTGGCGCCCTGTATTATTGATGGTCGCTGAAACAATCTGGCTCGCGGGCCTTGTGCTCCTGTGCCTACCCATGACAGGAACCTGATGTTTTCACAGGAAATCCACGACCTTGCCACCGAGGTGCTTGAGGAAGCGCGTGCGCGTCACCTGATGATTGCCACAGCTGAAAGCTGCACGGGCGGCCTGATCTCAGGCGCACTGACGGAAATTGCGGGCTCTTCGGATGTCGTTGACCGTGGTTTTGTCACCTACTCGAACGAGGCCAAAAACCAGATGCTTGGTGTTAGCGCTGAAAGCCTGACACGATTTGGCGCAGTTTCAGAAGCGGTCGCAAAGGAGATGGCTTTTGGTGCGCTTGCAAATTCACGTGCTGATGCATCGGTCGCTGTCACAGGCATTGCAGGCCCCGGTGGCGGCAGTACGGACAAGCCTGTCGGGCTGGTTTATATCGGAGTAGCCAGCCAAGGCTGCATGCCCCGCGCCATCAAATGCCAGTTTGGCGATATCGGCCGCACACAGATACGCACAGCTACAGTTATTACGGCCCTTACCGAACTTCTTGTTGAAATCCGCGGTTAGGCTCCGGCGCCATATACCTCATTGGCACGCGCCTCAAACGCATGAACCATCTTCTTGCAGGCTTCGCCAAACAGGCCACCGATCATCTGATTGAGCATACGGTTCGCAAATTCGAACTCGACTTCGAAATCTATCAAACACGCATCCGGACCTTCGGGCACAAACCGCCAGTGGTTATAGAGCCGCTTCATCGGCCCCTTGATATAATCCACATCAACACGGGTGCTGGGCTCGTAGCGCACACGTGACGTGAAGCGTTCGCTGAACATCTTGAAGCCAATGATCACATCGGCGTCGAACTGACCATCCTTGCGGTTATAGACACGCGCACCAGTACACCACGGCAGAAATTCCGGATATTTGGCAACATCCAGAACAAGCGAAAAAAGCTGTTCCTGCGTGTAGGGCAGTATCTTCTTTTCAGCAAAATGCGGCACGGTGAACCTCTTTATTTTGCTGGGGTTATAACGAGCAAAACCTGTCCGGACAAGGGCTTAAGCCAAGCGTACGAACCAGAGCCACGCGACGGCATATACCAGCCCCATATAGACAAACGAAGCCACACTGACATAGCTGACTGATGCCCAGAAGCCGCGACCGAAAAACCGCATGGTACCGTAGATATAGACGGTGTTTGTCAGCAGGAATGCCGGCAGCAAGCCCATAAAATAGATATACATATTGAAAAGCGTGCCAAAGACGCTGAGGAACGCGCCGTGCCCCACGATGAAGCACATAAAGCTGAAATTATCGGCGTAGCTGTAGGGAGCGCGGCGAAAGAACAGCTTCGCTACCAGTGCATAGATTGGCACCGCCACCAGCGACATGACATTCAGGTATTTGGACAGAAACTCGACCACCCGCACAAACGCCGGATCATCTGGCACATCGGAAACGAGACCAAAAAGAATGCCTTCGCTTAGCGCACGGATTTCCCCAGTCGAGATCGTCAGAGTGATCGAAAGTGCAATAGCCGCAAGGCAATAGCGGATCGGGTTCACATAGCTGGCGCGCTTGCCACCAACGTAATCCTTGGCTACCTGCCCAGGATTACGTGTGAGGTCGACAACGGTGCGCCACAGCTTGGAATCGAGCCGGACAATGGTGTCCACGGTCTCTGACACCAACTCACCCGCGTCGAGGCTGCTGCCTCGGTCCCTCTGGCCGCATTCACTGCAATACTGGCCATGCAACGTCCTGCCGCAGTTCCGACAATTAGACCCGGTCGCCACTTGAATATCTGCCATAAAGTGAGAGCCCTCCCCGACCAGACTGTGTCGCGGAGGGGTTCCTTAGTCAAGCAAAGCGATGCGACTATTCGGCAGCTTTGAGCTGGCGTTCACGCGCGGCCCGCAGCTTGGCAAAATCGTCACCCGCATGATAGCTCGACCGCGTGAGCGGCGTGGAGGAAATCAACAGGAAGCCCTTGCCTTTGCCCATACGCTCATAGGATTTGAACTCGTCCGGCGTTACAAAGCGCTCAACCTTCGCATGACGCGGCGTTGGTTGCAGATATTGGCCAATGGTCATGAAGTCGATATCCGCCATGCGCATATCGTCCATCACCTGGCTAACCTCAAGACGTTCTTCGCCAAGGCCAACCATAATGCCGGATTTGGTGAAAATGGACGGGTCCACTTTCTTGACTGTCTCCAAGAGGCGTAGCGAGTGATAGTAGCGCGCGCCCGGGCGAATCTTCGGATAGTTCCGCGGTACGGTTTCAAGATTGTGGTTGAACACGTCAGGCCGTGCCTCGGCGACCATTTCAATGGCGCCCGGCTTGTTCCGGAAATCCGGCGTCAGTATCTCGATGGTGGTTTTTGGACTGTGTTTGCGCAGCTGTTCGATCACACGCACAAATTGGCGCGCCCCACCATCATCAAGGTCGTCACGGTCAACGGACGTGATCACGATGTGATTGAGGCCCATCTGCGCACAGGCAATGGCCGTATTTTCCGGCTCCATGGGATCAACCGCCATCGGGCGGCCGGTTTTCACATTGCAGAAGGCGCAAGCGCGGGTGCAGGTATCGCCAAGGATCATGATCGTGGCGTGCTTCTGCTTCCAGCATTCACCGATATTCGGGCATGCGGCTTCTTCACAGACGGTGTGCAGCTTCAGGTCGCGCATCATCTTGCGGGTCTCCGCATACTCCTTGCTGACCGGGGCCTTGACCCTGATCCAGCTTGGTTTGCGCTGATACTGACCTTGTTTTTCGTCTGTGCTCATTACTTGTCATCCAACTCGTAAGCTTTGCGCAGCCAACCGATGAAATCGTCATCGATCTGCTCGTCTGCCGTTACCCCAATTACGTGGGTAATGCGGTCGCCTTTTAAAGCCCCGCCGGTATCCTTGATGCGACTGGACAGTTCGCCATCATAACGCCCAAGCGCGAGGCCCACATCCAGCCGTGTCTGCGTAGCAGCTTTTACCTGAGCGAATACGTGATGTCTATAGATCGGCACCATGGTCTTTGTCGGGCTCACGCCAACGTCATTACCAAGCGTAGTTAAATGCGCGATCACCTTTTCTGCGAGCGGCCTCAAGGCTTCCTTCTTACCTGAGAACTGTGCATCAAAGAGTTCCGGTGCGCGGGCCAGATAGGCATCACCATCGTAGTCCTCAGGCGTTTCGCCAAGCGCATAACTCGCCAGCAGCCATGCCGTCGGTTTACCTAAGCCATGCTCGGCCTTCAGCTTGGCACCGAGTGCATTAACCTCCGCAAGGCCATAGCCACGTGCCACATCCGCCCAGGCATCAGGGTTCATGCCCGTGCGCTCCTCCATATTGGCGAGCATCGCCTGAATGTGAGAAACGCTTGGGTGAACCCTGAATTTCATCTCTGGCTCCTAGAAGTGGATGGCCTTGCCGTAGGCGTCGAGCACACTTTCGTGCATCATCTCAGAGAGGGTCGGGTGCGGGAAGACGGTGTGCATCAGTTCCTGCTCCGTCGTCTCAAGCGTGCGGGCTACCGCATAGCCTTGGATGAGTTCCGTTACCTCGGCACCAACCATGTGCGCGCCCAGCAGTTCGCCGGTTTTCTTGTCAAACACGGTTTTAACCATGCCTTCCGGTTCACCGAGGGCTACCGCTTTACCGTTCCCGATGAAGGGGAAGTTGCCAACACGCACCTCATAGCCCTGCTCTTTCGCTTTCGCTTCGGTCAGGCCAACAGAGGCCACCTGCGGGCGGCAGTAGGTACAGCCCGGAATGTTGCCTTTGTCCATCGGATGCAGGCCTTTGACGCCGTTGATTTTTTCAACAGCGACAATGCCCTCGTGCGATGCCTTGTGTGCAAGCCACGGTGCGCCAGCCACGTCACCGATTGCCCAGAAGCCGTCCACACCGGTCTGACCCCATTCATTGGTGACGATATGGCCGCGGTCAACCTTGATGCCCACGTCTTCAAGGCCAAGGCCTTCCACGTTGCCGGTGATACCGATGGCGATGATCACACGGTCAACGGTGATCTCTTCTTTTTTGCCGTCGGTCTCAACCACACACGTTACGCTGTCCTTGCCCTTCTTGAGCTCGGTCACCGATGCTTTGGTCTTGATGGTCATGCCCTGTTTCTTGAAGGATTTTTCCGCGAACTTGGAGATATCGGCATCTTCGACCGGCAACACGCGGTCCATCATCTCAACCACGGTCACATCTGAACCCAGCTCGTTGAAGAAGCTTGCAAACTCGATCCCGATGGCGCCGGAGCCGATCACCAGCAGCTTTTTCGGCATGGTGTTGGGTGCAAGCGCATGTTTGTAGGTCCAGACAAGCTCACCATCCGCCTTCAGGTGCGGCAATTCACGCGCGCGGGCACCGGTGGCGATGATCACATCCTTGGCGGTGAGTTCTGTCGTCTTGCCGTCCTTGCCTTTGACAGCAACCTTGCCTTTACTAGCAATTTTGGCTTCGCCTTCGATGTGGGTCACTTTGTTCTTTTTGAACAAGGACTTGATGCCACCGTTCATCTGCTTGGCAACGCCGCGACTGCGTTTCACAATCGCATCCAGGTCAAAGTCCACCTTGTCGATCTTGAGGCCATAGTCCGCCGCGTGTTTGGCAAGATGGAGCACCTCGGCCGAGCGCAGAAGCGCCTTTGTCGGGATACAGCCCCAGTTCAGGCAGATACCGCCCAGATGCTCACGCTCCACACAGGCCACTTTCATACCCATCTGTGCGCCGCGGATCGCCGCCACATAACCGCCTGGGCCGCCCCCAATTACAACAAGGTCAAAACTCTCAGCCATAGCTTAAATCCTTTCGGGATTTTCCACGCGACGTGGATCGTCAACACCACCTGTATGGTCGGTGGTGGCTTTTTCAATCAGTAGAATGCTGCAAACCTCAGGCGCATAGGGCTTGTGCTCAACACCCTTTGGCACGATCACCATCTCGCCCGGCTCGACCCAGACCTGACGGTCGCGGTAGTCCATGCGGAAGCGGCCATCGACAACGAGGAAAAGCTCATCCTCGCCCTCATGCGCGTGCCAGACAAAGTCACCTTCGATCTTCGCCAGCTTCACATGATAGCCGTCAAGCTCACCCACAAGCTTCGGTGACCAGCGGTCACTGAAGCCCGTGAGTTTTTCTTTGAGATTTACAACGTCCATTCCAGCCGTCCTTAACCCGCCTGCTACTTAAAGCAGCATCGTGATCGGGTCTTCGATGTAGCTCTTGAAGGCGGCGAGGAACTCGGCACCCACGGCACCGTCCACGGCGCGGTGGTCACAGGACATGGTGCAGCTCATCACGGTCGCGACAGCAAGTGCGCCATCCTTGACAACCGGGCGCTGCTCACCTGCGCCAACAGCAAGGATCGCACCCTGCGGCGGGTTAATCACCGCGCCAAATTCCTTGATGCCGTACATACCGAGGTTGGAGATGGAGAAAGTGCCACCAGCATAATCCTCGGGCGCAAGCTTGCCGTCCCGCGCGCGGGTGGCCAGATCCTTGACCGATTTGGAGATATCGGCGAGGCCCATAGCGTCCGCACCGCGCACCACCGGGGTCACGAGGCCGCCATCAATGGCGACCGCGACGGAGATATCCGCACGCTCGTACCAGAACATCTTGTCACCAGCGAACTGAACGTTGGCGGCAGGTACTTTCTTGAGCGCAAGTGCAGTCGCGCGGATGATGAAGTCGTTGACCGACAGTTTCACACCGCTGTCAGCCAGCTTCTCATTCAGCACCTTGCGCTGCGCGAGGAGATTATCCAGCTCACATTCGATCGTCAGGTAGAAGTGCGGTACGTGCTGTTTCGATTCCGTCAGGCGGCGCGCAATGGTCTTGCGCATGTTCGACAGACGCTCTTCACGGTACGGGATATTGTCGTGCGGGCCGTATTCCGGTGCAGATGCGGGTGCAGCAGCAGCCGCTTTCGGCGCATCTTTGGCAGGCGCTGCGGCTTCGGCCTTGCCAGTGCCTTTTTCCATCGCCGCTTCAACGTCGCGTTTCACGATGCGGCCGTTCGGGCCGGTGCCGTCAACTGCCTTGAGATCAAGACCTTCTTGCGCGGCGATACGCTTCGCAAGCGGCGATGCTTTCACCCGGTCACCGTCCGATTTGGACGGCTTATTCTCGGCCTTCGCAGGCTTGTCATCAGAAGATGCTTTTGCTTCTTCCTTCTTCTCAGGCGCGGGTGCTGGCGCAGCCTCGGCCTTTTTGCCCTCGGACGGTACTTTTACGTCAGCGACGTCTTCACCCTCTTCCGCGAGCATGGCGATGATTTTGCCAACAGGCACATCGTCCGTACCTTCTTCAACAAGGATTTTCGCGACCGTGCCGTCGTCGATCGATTCAACTTCCATCGTCGCTTTGTCGGTTTCGATTTCAGCGATCACGTCACCGCTCTCAACCTTGTCGCCTTCTTTCACCAGCCATTTGGCAAGTGTGCCCTTTTCCATCGTGGGCGAAAGTGCAGGCATGAAAATTTCGATAGCCATGGTCTTTCCCCTTAATCCGCGTAGCAAACCGCTTTGGCGGCTTTTACGATGTCTTTTGCGTCCACAACCGCGGCTTTTTCGAGGTTGTTGGCATACGGCAGCGGCACGTCCGCGCTATTCACGCGGGTGACCGGTGCGTCGAGCCAATCGAACGCTTTTTCCATCAACTGTGCCGACACATCGGATGCGACTGAGCACTGCGGCCAGCCTTCTTCAGCGACCACGCAACGGTTGGTTTTCTTCACGCTCTCAATCACCGTCTCGATATCGAGCGGACGAATGGTGCGAAGGTCGATCACCTCTGCGCTGATGCCCTCTTCCGCCAGCATGTCGGCGGCTTTAAGCGCCTCGCCCACGGTAATGGAATAGCTGACAATTGTGACATCGCTGCCTTCACGGTAGATGCGTGCCTTGCCGATTGGCAGTACGTAATCGTCGAGCTCCGGTACTTCGAAGCTTTCGCCGTACATCAGCTCGTTCTCAAGGAACACAACCGGGTTCGGGTCACGGATCGCAGCCTTGAGGAGGCCCTTGCAGTCCGCGGCGTCATAGGGCGCGATGACCTTGAGGCCCGGCACGTTCGCGTACCATGACGCATAGTTCTGGCTGTGCTGCGCGCCTACGCGGCTTGCGGCACCGTTCGGCCCACGGAATACGATCGGGCACGACACCAGACCACCAGACATATAGCGGGTTTTGGCAGCCGAGTTGATGATGTGGTCAATCGCCTGCATGGCGAAATTGAATGTCATGAATTCGATCACCGGCTTGAGGCCCGCGAAGGCCGCACCAGCACCAAGACCGGCAAAACCGTGCTCGGTGATCGGCGTATCAATCACGCGCTCAGAACCAAATTCCTGCAGCAGGCCCTGGGTTACCTTATAGGCGCCCTGATATTCCGCCACTTCTTCACCCATGACAAAAACGTCGCCGTCCTTGCGCATTTCTTCGGCCATGGCATCGCGCAGCGCTTCACGCACCGTCAGCTTGACCATATTGGTGCCTTCCGGGATTTCCGGGTCCAGCAGGTTTTCGCTTGAGTGCACGGCACCCGCGAATGTGGTTTCCTGCTCGTCGGGGTCCTCCTTGGTGGAGGATGGGATTTTTTCTTCTTTTTTGTCAGACGCTTTGTCGTCTGACGAAGAATCAGCATCAATGTTTTTCGGGTCTTCACCCTCTTCCGCCACAATCGCGATCAGCTCGCCGACCGGCACATCATCGGTACCTTCAGCAACAACGATTTTCGCGATGACGCCTTCGTCAACCGCTTCCACCTCCATGGTTGCCTTGTCGGTCTCGATCTCTGCGATCACGTCACCGGATTCGATGCTGTCGCCTTCTTTTACGAGCCATTTTGCAAGTGTGCCCTTTTCCATCGTGGGAGACAGGGCCGGCATGGTGATTTTAATTGCCATGATTGGATGCTCCCTTACGCCAGCACATCGGTATAGAGTTCAGAAAGTTCAGGCTCCGGGCTTTCCGTCGCGAAGGTCGCAGCGTCTGCCACAATGGCCTTAACTTCCTTGTCGATATCCTTGAGCGCGGCTTCATCCATGATGCCCGCGTCGAGGATACGCTGTTTCACCTGATCGATGGCGTCGTGCTCGGCGCGCATCTTTTGCACTTCTTCCTTGGAGCGGTATTTCGCCGGATCGGACATGGAGTGACCACGGTAGCGGTAGGTCTTCATCTCAAGGATGAACGGACCCTCGCCCTTGCGGCAGTGTTCAACCGCTTCGTCCATGGCGGCGCGCACTTCAAGCACGTTCATGCCATCAACCTGCTTCCCAGGGATTTTGAAGCTTTCACCACGGCGGTGCAGTTCAATCTGCGAGGATGAACGGCTCACGCTTGTGCCCATGGCATACTGGTTGTTCTCGATGATGTATACGACCGGCAGGTTCCAGATACGCGCCATGTTGAAGCTCTCGTAAACCTGGCCCTGGTTCGCGGCACCATCACCGAAGTAGGCGACTGCAACATTATCCGACTTACGATATTTGGCAGCGAACGCGAGACCGGTACCGAGCGACACTTGCGCGCCCACAATACCGTGACCGCCGTAGAAGCCGCGCTCAGGGTCGAACATGTGCATCGAGCCGCCTTTACCACGTGAGCAACCGCCGGAGCGACCGGTCAGTTCAGCCATCACGCCCTTGGGGTCGGAGCCCGCGGCAATCATGTGCCCGTGTTCACGGTAGCCGGTGATAACAGAGTCGCCCTCTTTGAGCGCCGTCTGAATACCGACAACAACGGCTTCCTGACCAATATAAAGGTGACAGAAACCGCCGATCAGCCCCATGCCGTACATCTGGCCGGCCTTCTCTTCGAAGCGGCGGATGAGCAGCATTTGGCGATAGAATTCAACAAGTTCATCATTGGACGCTTCGTAAAGCGCCGGGCCCGAATTGCGGCGACGACTGCTGGCCGCCGGCTTTTTTGTAGTCTTTTTCGTAGTCATTTCGGCCTTCCAGATAAAGGTGCCAGAAACTGGTGTTGGCAGGATGCCCCGCGTGAGAACGCGTAGGCACAATGGATAGCGCCGATTTTAGTAATTTGCAATAGAGTATAACCCATTGAAATAATGGGATTTTATTTGATTAACTTGATTTTAGTTAATCAGCGCCCTGTTGCCGGAATAAAGACAATAACTTCGTCCGGATGGGTGAAACCAAGGCGCAGGCGAACCTGCTCTTCGAGCATGTCCGGGTCGATTGTACGGTTTGCGAGTTTCGCGGTGCGCGCTTCAAGCGCTGCACGTTCTGCGGCAACGTCTTCAGCGAGCGCAGACAGCTCCTGCTGCTGCACTTCAAGGCGCTTCAGCGCCGCAAGGCTATTGTCGCCCTGGAAAGCGTGGAATGCAAAATACCCGAACAGGAAAAGCCAAACACCGGCCATCCATGCCTGCCCAAGATACCTTGATATTTTTCCGACTCGTTTCATGATTCGAATCATCTCATAGGCGAATCAGGTGAGCAAGAGAAAAATGTGATTTTCGTGAAGATTTTCGCCCAAGAATCAAAGGCCTTGGCACAATGGCCAAGGCCTTCAAAAAGCGATTCTAACCCTTGAGGATCGAGCGACCCGCGTAGACCGCCGACGCACCCAGTTCTTCCTCAATACGGATGAGCTGATTATATTTCGCGAGCCGGTCCGAGCGTGCGAGCGAACCCGTTTTGATCTGGCCACAGTTCATGGCAACAGCGAGATCAGCAATCGTCGCATCCTCGGTCTCACCCGAACGGTGGGACATCACAGAGGTGTAGGACGCGCGGTGCGCCATATCCACCGCCTTCATGGTCTCAGACAGCGTGCCAATCTGGTTCACTTTCACGAGGATCGAGTTGGCCACGCCTTTCTCGATACCTTCAGCAAGGCGCGCCGGATTGGTCACGAACAGGTCATCACCCACGAGCTGCACTTTGTCACCGATACGGTCGGTCAGCATTTTCCAGCCTTCCCAGTCATCTTCGGCCATGCCGTCTTCGATGGAGATGATCGGGTATTTCGCAACGAGGTCAGCGTAATAATCTACGAGGCCAGCGCTATCGAGCGATTTGCCTTCGCCCTTGAGCTCATACTTGCCGTCCTTGAAAAACTCGGTCGAGGCCGCGTCGAGCGCGAGGTACACATCTTCGCCCGGCTCATAGCCCGCGCTCTTGATCGCCGCTACGATGAAATCAAGCGCATCAACGGTGCCGTTGAGGTTCGGCGCAAAACCGCCCTCATCACCCACGTTGGTGTTATGACCAGCGGCCGACAGTTTCGACTTGAGCTCGTGGAAGATCTCGGCCCCGATACGGATCGCGTCACGTACGCTGTCCGCATTCACTGGCATGATCATGAATTCCTGAACATCAATCGGGTTGTCCGCGTGTTCGCCACCATTGATGATATTCATCATCGGTACCGGCAGAACGTGCGCGTTCGGGCCACCAAGGTAGCGGTAAAGCGGCAGGCCACAGCTTTCTGCACTCGCTTTTGCCACCGCGAGCGAAACACCGAGAATGGCGTTTGCACCAAGACGGCCCTTGTTGTCTGTGCCGTCGAGGTCGCGCATGGCTTGGTCAATAGCCAGTTGGTCTTCACTTTCAAGGCCAACGAGCGCATCGAACAGTTCACCGTTTACGGCTTCAACAGCCTTCAGCACACCCTTGCCACGGTAGCGACCACCGCCATCGCGCAGCTCTACAGCTTCGTGGGCCCCGGTAGACGCACCGGACGGTACGGCAGCGCGACCAAACGCGCCGTCTTCCAGAATGACATCCACTTCAACAGTGGGGTTACCGCGGCTATCGAGGATCTCGCGGCCGATGATATCGAAGATCGCACTCATGGGCTTGTTCCTTAAATGCTGAAAAGGGGAATAAAGAATTTACGGGCGGATTGTTACCTGTTCATGCCCCCATTCGCAAGATCAAGCGGGATTTCCACTGGAAAAAGTCTCGCCCGGCACTAAAGTCGTGGCCAACAGGGAGGACAAGCCATGAAGAAATCCAATTTGCTGAAATCACTTTGCCTTGGCGCAACCATGCTGGTGGCACCTGCATCCACCGCGGATGATATGGTCAAGGCATATGTAGACGCCAACGCGCATCGGATCATGGCTGACTTCCGGGATTTCCTCTCCATGCCGAACGTGGCGTCCGATACGGAAGACATGATGAAAAACGCGCGCTGGATTACCGGCTATATCGGCAAGCGCGGGTTTGAGAGTGAGATAGTCTCCGCCGGCGGCGCACCCTATGTGATTGCCGAACGCAAAACCGAGGGCGCGACCAAAACGGTGCTGATTTATGCGCACTTTGACGGCCAACCAGTCGCGCCTGAGAATTGGGCCACCCCACCCTTCAGGCCAACCCTGCGGGACGGCATGGTCGAATCCGGCAGCAAGACTGTTGCGTGGCCCGAGGCTGGCGAACCCTTCAATCCGGAATGGCGCCTGTTCGCCCGATCCGCCGGTGACGATAAAGCGCCAGTGATCGCCCTTATGGCTGCCCTTGATGCGCTTGATAAGGAAGGCATCAGCCCCAGCGTCAACATCAAACTGATTCTGGACGGTGAGGAAGAAGCAGGCTCCCCCACCCTTGGGAGCATTCTTGAAGCGCATGGCGACAAGCTAGAGAGTGATCTTCTTCTCTTCTGTGATGGCCCCATGCACCAAAGCCGCCAGCGCCAGCTTGTTTTTGGTGTACGCGGCGCGATGACAGTTCACCTCACGGCCTATGGTCCCAAGCGGCCGCTCCATAGCGGTCACTACGGCAACTGGGCACCAAACCCCAATGACCGCCTTGTACATCTGCTTGCCAAAATGAAGGACGAGGAAGCGCGTATCCTGGTACCCGGCTACCTGGACGATGTGCGGCCAATCACAGAAGCCGAACAACAAGCCATAGACGCCCTGCCCCGTATGGACGAAGCGCTGAAGGATGACCTCGCGCTTGGTGACACCGACGGCGACGGGAAACGGCTTGAAGAATTGATCATGTCGCCTGCCATTGTCATCAAGGGTTTTGAAGGTGGCGGCACGGGTAAAAAATCCCGCAACATTATAATGCCGAGTGCAACAGCCTCGCTGAACCTGCGTCTTGTACCCGATCAGACGCCTGAAGGTGTTCAGAAGTCACTGAATGATTTCTTCGAATCCGAAGGCTTTTGGCTCACCGACAGTGACCCGACCGACGAGGAACTCAAGACACATGAAAAAGTACTCAAGGTCGAATGGGTGCCGGGTGGCTATGGCGCTTTCCGCAGCAATCTCGATAGCCCGGTCGCACAGAAACTTATCGGTATCCTGAACGATATTGACGGCAAGCCGACCCTGCTTACGCCAACCATGGGCGGCAGTTTGCCGATCTATCTGTTTGAAGAAGCGCTTGATGCACCGATTATCCTGCTGCCGATTGCAAACCACGATAATAACCAGCACGGACGCAACGAGAATATCCGCCTGCAGAACCTGTGGAACGCAGTGGCGGTCTATGCAGCTGTGCTAAAGGACTTCGGCAAATAGTCAGAGCTGATAGTTGTCCTCAAGCGCGTAGAAAAGCGAGCGGATGCGGGAGATGAAGGTGGCTGGGAGGTCACGGTTAATGCCCTTCTGCATCAGCACTATCTGTGCTTTGAGTTCGGAGAGTTCGGCACGTTTCTCTCTGCTTTCAGGCTCAACGTTCAGGCGGATTTCTGCCTCGCTGAGCAGCGCTTCAAGACGCGGTAAGGTCCACATCGGGAATGTTGCGGAATAGTCCCTGAGATCGAGAAGCGCATCATTCAGGTCGCGCCAGTTCATATTGGCGCCAAGCACCTGAAGTTCCTGCACCCTTATTTGAAGGCGCGTGCTTTCCTGCTGTTCACCCCTGATGAAGGCGTAGGCGCGGGCAGCAGCAAAAAACTGTGCCGACATATCGTATGCACCGACAGCCGCAACACCATGTGCAGCTTCAATATTAAGTGACATGATCATTGCTGGCGCTACGGTCTGGTTTGCTGCGATCGCTTCCTGCCATAAGGCAACTGCGCGACCTTTATCACGCGCGGCGCTGGCCGCGCGGGCACGGATCAGGCTGAACTGCGGCGTCAAGACCGCGACATCCTGATGGTACCGGTTCAGGTCCTGCCACACACGCTCGATATCCCGGTAGCGCCTACGGAGGGTCTCTTCGTCTTGCACATAGGCAAATTCGGCCACAACAGCTTCTGCATTCTGCCACGCGATTGCTGCGCGCTCCTCATCATCGGCGGCATATGAAACGCTGCTCAACATCAATGCTGCTGCGACTATCAAGGCGATCTGTCGGATCATGGCCCTATTCTCCCGAAACTCTCTAGGCAGGTATATTTTACCTCAGCACATCCAGAATGCAAAAAGGGGGCCGATTGGACCCCCTTCGCATAAAAATCTGATTTTCTTCGCTTAAACCAGCCGGCTCTGCTTCACCGCAGCTTCGACAAAACTTGCGAACAGCGGGTGCGGGTCAAACGGCTTGGACTTGAGCTCAGGGTGATATTGCACACCAATAAACCAAGGGTGCCCCGGAATTTCCATAATCTCAGGCAGTTCACCATCTGGCGACATGCCGGAGAAGAGCACACCAGCTTCTTCAAGCTGTTTCACATAGCCGATGTTTACCTCATAGCGGTGACGGTGACGCTCTGAAATCTCGGTCTTGCCGTAAATCTCGGCAACCTTGGAACCTTCCTTGAGACGCGCTTCATAAGCGCCAAGGCGCATGGTACCACCGAGGTCGGTTTCTTCCGTGCGCGTCTCGATGCTACCATCCTCGCGCACCCACTCAGTAATAAGGCCTACAACCGGGTTCTTTTGTTCTTCGAACTCGGTCGAGCCTGCGTCTTTGATCCCGGCAAGGTGACGCGCGGCTTCAATTGTCGCCATCTGCATGCCGAGGCAAATACCAAAATACGGGATACCGCGCTCGCGGGCAAACTTGGCTGCTGCGATCTTACCTTCCGTGCCACGCTTACCGAAGCCGCCCGGCACAAGAATCGCATCAACTTCCTCAAGTTGGGAGATCGCGTCTTCGCGTTCGAACACTTCGGACTCGAACCACTCAATCTTCACCTTCACCTTGTTGGCGATACCACCGTGGATGATGGCTTCGTTGAGCGACTTGTAAGCGTCCTTGAGGCCAGTGTATTTACCTACAACAGCGATGGTCACTTCGCCTTCCGGGTTCTTGATCCGGTCTACGATGTTTTCCCAAGGTGTCAGGTCAGGCTTCTGGCTGTGCGCAAGGCCAAATGCCTTCAGCACTTCAACATCAAGCCCTTCCTTGTGATAGGAAATTGGCACTTCATAGATGGTGCTGACGTCAAGCGCCGGGATAACCGCGGTTTCCGCCACATTGCAGTAGAGGGACATCTTGCGGCGTTCACCATCCGGAATAGGATGCTCGGACCGGCAAACAAGGATATCCGGCTGGATACCGATAGATCGCAGGTCGCGCACACTGTGCTGTGTCGGTTTGGTCTTCAGCTCACCAGCTGCAGCCAGATAAGGCACCAGGGTCAGGTGTACAAAAATCGAACGGCCCTTGCCAAGCTCGATCGAGAGTTGGCGAATGGCTTCCATGAACGGCGCGGCTTCAATGTCACCAGCGGTACCCCCGATTTCACAAAGCATGAAATCAATACCGTCCTGCTGCGCGAGCGCAAATTCCTTGATCGCGTCTGTTACGTGCGGAATCACCTGTACCGTGCCGCCAAGGTAATCACCACGGCGCTCTTTCGCGATAATCTGCTGGTAGATACGGCCGGACGTTATGTTATCGCTCTGGCGCGACGCAACACCCGTGAAACGTTCATAGTGACCAAGGTCGAGGTCGGTTTCGGCACCGTCGTCCGTTACATACACTTCGCCGTGCTGGTACGGGCTCATCGTGCCCGGATCCACATTCAGATACGGGTCAAGCTTGCGCAGGCGAACCGAATAGCCGCGAGCCTGCAACAAAGCACCGAGCGAGGCCGATAGAAGGCCTTTACCCAAGGAACTAACCACACCACCGGTAATAAAAATATAGCGCGTCATGAAGCCTCTCATTAATCCAAAAAGCACATGGCGACCCAGCAGCCTCAAGCTGGGAAGCGTCTACCAATACTTGCTTACATAAAGAGAAGCGGGGGCTCTTGGCCCCCGCTTTGAAGTCTCTTAACCTTCACCGTCCTCGGGAACGGTTGGTATTTCAGGAAGTTGGTTGCCCGTGTCTTCCTGGTTCTGCTCGACCGCGGCGTCAAGTACTGCGTCGTCGCCACGTTTGCTGGCAGCAAACCAACCAAGGAGGAGTGAGTTTGCAAGGAAGACAACTGCAAGCCATTTTGTGGTCTTTGTCAGCAAGTTGCCAGCGCCCCGTGCGGTCATCATGCCGCCCTGGCCGCCGCCAATTCCAAGCGCACCACCTTCAGAACGCTGGAGCAGAATAACTGCCACAAGCGCGATCGCGACAATCAGGTGGATGACTAGCAATACGGTTTCCATAAAACCTATCCTACAAACTCGTATGATCCTGACGACCGAGTATACTCAATCGGCCGACTATTCAAAGCGCGGTTTCTATCCCATGAAGGCGGCCTTTGCCAAGCTTAAATTATGGCCTTTGCCGACTTTCTTTCAAGATTGGCGCCTCAGTTCCGATAAGCGTCGATAATACCGTTGAAATCCGTGGCCTTGAGGCTTGCACCACCCACAAGTGCACCATTGACGTTAGCCGCCGCCATCAGTTCATGGGCGTTCGACGGCTTGACCGAGCCACCGTAAAGAATAGCGAAGCCCTCACCTGCGGCGCCAAAACGCTCATTCAGCGCCTCGCGGATCGCAGTATGCACTTCTGCCACATCGTCCGTTGTTGGTGTACGGCCAGTCCCGATAGCCCAAACAGGCTCGTAGGCCACGATGGTGTTCGAAGGCGTCGCAGCTGCAGGAAGCGAGTTTGCCACCTGCCCCAGCACTACATCGAGTGTGCGACCCGCATCGCGCTCCGCCTCTGTCTCACCAACACAGACGATGGCTTTCAGTCCTTCAGCATGCACCGCTTCTGCTTTTGCTTTCACAAGATCGTTGCTCTCGCCGTGATCTGCGCGGCGCTCTGAGTGGCCAACGATCACATATGTTGCACCAGCGTCCTTGAGCATCTCTGCAGAGATATCACCTGTATGCGCGCCGTTTTTGGCGGTGTGGCAGTCCTGCGCGCCGATGGCAATTCCTGCCGCCGAGGCGGCCGCAAAGGCAGCGACAAGCGTAAAGGGTGGGCAAATCAGAACGTCACAGTCCGCCGTGCCGCCTTCTTTAAGCAAATTTGCGAGCGCTTCAAGTTCAGCTTGGCTTGATGCCAAGCCGTTCATTTTCCAGTTACCTGCAACCAGAGCAGTCGGTTTCATATTGGGGCCTCATTATATTTTCTTTTAAGAAAGTTTTATGGCCGCGTGATTAGCAAATTGGCATCCCCTTGACCAGATTTTCCGGCCAGATCTATCGCAGTTAAATGGGCATGGTGGCTTACCTTAGCCGAATTCTGCTATTTCCCATGTTGCGAGTGCGAGAAAGCATGCTTATGATGCGCGCCCTAAAGCCGGTGGCGTGTTGCCACCAACAACCAATAATATAGCGTATTACCGACGGGAGCACGGGTGCATGCTGTTTAATCTTCGTGGGGCACTTGACTCAATCTTTGTGAAAGTTCTTCTGGCTGTGCTGATCGCCGCATTTGCGATCTGGGGTATCGGCCCTGGCATGCTTGCCGGGAACACAAGAACTGTTGCAAAAGTTGGTGATACGGAAGTTCCGACACAAGCGTATGCGAATGCGGTCCAGCGTCAGGCACAGCAACTGCAACAACAGTTTGGTGGCCAGATGAGCACGGACCAAATCATCCGTATGATGGGTCTTGATTATAACATCCTTAACCAGATGATCGGCGATGCCGCCATTTCAGAGCATATGCGCGAAATGGGCCTGCGCGCGACCGAAACGCAGGTTGCACAGGAAATTCGCTCCTTCGAGGCATTTCAGGCGCCGGACGGCAGCTTCAGCCCCGAAATGATGGAACGTGCGCTTCAGAATGCTGGTTTTACCAAAGACGAGCTTTACCGTGACCTGCGTCGTGGTGTTGCGCGCAACCAGCTTCTCGGTAGCCTTGGCGCAAGCACCCTTCTGCCGCGTTCGATGGCAGAACAGCTTTATGTCTGGCAAGCTGAGCGCCGCCGTGCAGCGATGATCAATTTCGCCGCTAGCGACATTGCAGAGATAGCTGAGCCAACCGCAGAGGAATTGCTCGCGCAGTATGAAGCGACCAAAGCGGCTTACATGACGCCGGAGCGCCGGAGCTACCGCTACATCATGCTGACGCCCGCGCAGTTCACCGACCAGGTTGAGCTGAGCGAGGACGACATTCAGGCCGCGTATGAAAACCGCGCCGATGAGTACATCACGCCAGAGACACGCGACCTGCTGCAAGTAAGCTTCCCGACCGAGGAAGAAGCCGTCGCATTTGCAGACAAAGTAAAAGCAGGTGCTGACTTTGCGACCACAGGCGCAGAAGAGACTGCTTTTACCACTGAGGAAATCTCTCTCGGCAGCAATACCCGCGATGAAGTTGCTTCCACGTTCAATGCTGAAACCGCTGAAACGGTTTTTGCGATGGATGAAGGTGCGGTATCCGCCCCAATCGAAGGCATCGCAGGCTGGAGCGTATTCAAGGTCGCCGGCATCACAGCAGGCTCCAACGTAGCGCTTGCTGATGTGCGCGACGAACTTGAACAAACCCTTCGCGCCGAGCACGCGGTCGACCTGATGTTCGACTATATCCCGACGCTTGAAGATGCCATCGCTGAAGACGGTAGCCTCAGCCCCGTTGCCGAGAAACTTGGCCTCTCTCTCGCAACTGTAACTGGCGTCGATGCGCAGGGCAAAAACGCGGCTGGCGACGCTGTTGTCACGCAGCAGAACGAATATGCGGTCATGCAGGATGCTTTCCAGCTTGAAATTGGTGTTGAGCCGCAACTCAAGGACATTGATCCGCGCGATAATACCAAAGGCATCTACCTTGTTGAACTGGCCGAAGTTCAGGAACCGGCTGAGCGTGCATACGAGGAAGTGGCTTCGCAGGTACGCACCGCTTGGGAAAATGACGCCCGGCAGCGCCGCGCAGGTGAGATCGCGGACGAAGCGAAGGCTCGCCTGATGGCTGGTGAAGATGCCGAGAAAATCGCAGATGAACTCGGTGGCACCTCCTTTGACGCCAAAAACGTCAGCCGTACCGCGGAAGGCAACTCGGGTCTGTCGCAAAACATCCGCCGCCTGATTTTCGACCTGCCGGTTGGTGAGGTTGATGCCGAGCGCGCAGCTGACGGCAACGGCTATGTTGTTGTGCGTGTGGACGGTGTTATGCCCGGCGAGCCTGCAAACAATGCCGCCGCTGTGGACGCTCTGCATGCGCAACTGACCGAACAGTTCCAAGGCGAACTGTTCCAGGAATATCAGGCGTATCTGCTCGACAAATACAAACCCGAGGTCAACCGCGCGATCGTGCAGCAGCTTTTCCGCAGCGAAAGCGAGTAACGCACAGTGGCAAATGGTCCCTTGGCTGATGTCGTGAATGAAGAAGAGTTTGCCCGTCTGTATGGGACGGGCAAAGCTCAGGTCTTGGCCAAAACACTGGTTGCAGACCTCGATACACCGGTATCCGCCTACCTGAAACTCGCACGGGGCGAGCGTTACTCCTGCCTTCTGGAATCCGTTGAAGGCGGCGAGACCCGGGGCCGTTATTCCATCATTGGCCTAAGGCCAGACCTCGTGTGGCGCACAGAAGGCGACAATGTCCGCATCTGCCGGAATGCCGAATATAGCGACACCTATGAAACTCTGGCCGAAAAACCACTTGAGAGCCTACGTAGGCTGCAACAGGAAAGCCTGATCGATCTTCCCCATCCCTTGCCCCCAATGGCCGCGGGCCTCGTGGGTTATATGGGGTATGACATGGTCCGGCAGATGGAAAAGCTGCCAGCCGCCAAGCCAGACCCGCTCGGCCTCGCCACCTCCATCTTCATTCGCCCGACGATTATGGCGGTGTTTGATAGCGTCACGAACCTCATCACTCTCGTAACCCCGGTTCGTCCTAGCTCCGATATGTCGGCAAATGAGGCGCAAAAAGCTGCCGAAGCGCGACTTGATTCCATGCTGGACCGGCTGGAGGGCCAAATCCCGCTGATGCCATCAGTGGCTATGCCGGAAATGCAGGAAGCTGTATCCAATACCGGGCGCAAGCGTTTCTACGACATGGTAGAAAAGGCGCAGGACTATATCCTTTCCGGCGACATTTTCCAGGTGGTACTGAGCCAGCGTTTCTCGATGCCGTTTGAGTTGCCGCCCTTCGCGCTATACCGCGCGCTAAGGCGCACCAACCCGTCGCCGTTCATGTATCACCTCGCCTTTGAGGATTTCGCCATTGTGGGTTCAAGCCCTGAAATTCTGGTGCGCCTGCGGGACGGTGAAGTGACAATCCGCCCCATCGCTGGCACCCGCAAGCGCGGCGCGACGCCGGAAGAAGATATTGCTCTCGCGGAAGACCTGCTTTCGGATCAGAAAGAGCTGGCAGAGCACCTGATGCTCCTCGACCTCGGTCGGAACGACGTTGGCCGGGTCGCCAAACCGGGCACCGTGAAAGTTACTGCGCGCAATACGATTGAGCACTACTCCCACGTCATGCATATCGTCTCCAACGTGGTGGGCGAACTGGACGCAAAACGTTTTGACGCCATCGATGCCCTCTCTGCAGGTTTCCCGGCAGGCACAGTCTCTGGCGCCCCCAAGGTTCGCGCCATGGAAGTGATCGACGAGCTTGAGGTGGACGCCCGTGGCCCCTACGCAGGCAGTGTCGGTTATTTCAGTGCCGGCGGCGACATGGACACCTGTATTGTACTGCGCACCGCCATCGTCAAGGACGGCGTGATGCACGTTCAAGCAGGTGCCGGCGTTGTCGCAGACAGTAGCGCAGAATCTGAGTTTCAGGAATGTGAGAACAAGGCGCGCGCGCTTGTCATGGCCGCCAAGGAAGCCCTTCGTTTTGCGCGTTCAAACCGCGGCTAGGTCGCCAGCGCCATAAAGCTGTCCAGCATTTCATTGACGTAGAGCCCATCTGAGGCAGTCGCATATCGCGCATACGGTGCGCCTTGTAGGCGCGCGACAAGCGCCGCAGGGCCGTCAGACGCCTGCGACCACTGACCATCCATCAAGGTCACCGGTTCGCCGCTTTCGTCGTATTTGCCAAGCGTGCGCCCCCGCAGCCACAGGCTACCGAGTTCGCCATCAGCCCTGATCTCAAAACGAGGGCCGGTCATCTCTGCGCTCGCAAAGATGCGAACAAGCGCGCCCCCGCTGGCGGTCGCAATGGCTGTACCGCCCACATCTGTGTCATAGCCCGCCTTATAGCGAAGCACACATGCCCTGGGCTTCAGTCTGCCAGCAAGCATGGTAGCAACATCAATGGCTTGTGAGGCGATGTCCCCGAATGATCCATAGCCGAAACGCGCGCGATCGCCAAACATGGGCCAGTCATCGAGCCAGCCGTCCAGACGCCCGGTGTGCCCGAACGAAAGCGACAGATGTTTCAGCGCCCCGATTTCACCCGCTTCGATCAAGGACTTCAGGTTCAGCATCAAGGGATTGAGGCGCGCGAAAAAACCGACCGCAAACAGGTCACCAAAGGGTGCCGCCAACTGCGCAAGTTCGCGTGCATCGGTCGAATCCAGCCCCAGTGGCTTGTCGATATGAACAGCCGGCACTTTGCCTGCACAAGCCGCGACGAGAGCCTTGTGGTCCCTTGTATCGCTCGTGATGATAGCCAAATCAGCGTTGGGGAGGTTTTTAGTATCTGACAAAACCGGGGCACTCAGTTTTTTCGCCATTGCCCGAACGTATTCGGCTTCCCTGCCCCAAACACCGACGACCTCCAGATCGTCCCGATTTGCCAGGAAGTCGCTATTCCCGCGAATGTGGCAATGTTCGCAACCCAGAACCAGAATCTTGAGGCTGCTAATGTTCATATCCTGCCTCGCGATTCTCTGTTAGCGACGCGTGCCGTGCAGCCTCCTCTCGCGCCACGAGCTGGCTGATGGGGACTAAAGTAACCTTGGTCCCGTCCGCAGACTTCTCCCATTTCGCGAGCGTTTCGAGGGTCACTTCATAGGGATGACCAATGGCGACAGCATAGCCGCGCAGCTCTGCAATACGTTCAGCTTTGGCAAGCTGCTCCAGAATCGGCCCTTCCTCACGAACGTTATCCAGGAATATATCCCGCGCGATATAGGGCACACCGGTCGCCTTTGCTGCCCGCACGCCAATGCTTTTTGGCGATGTCAGGCTATCTAGGAACAACCGGCCATCATGACGCAGCCGCACCATTACCCGCACCATCGCGCCCGCATCCTCTGTAAGCGCACTACCCATATGATTATTGATGCCAACATAGCCGTTAAAACGCTGCAGATTCCATTCCAGTCGCCTCGTGAACTCCTCGGGCGCAAGGCCAGTCAACAGCGCATTGGTGCCCGGGTCCGCGTCCTGGCTTCGGGGCTGCATGGGCATGTGCACCATCAGTTCATGCCCTGCGGCGCGCACAAGGCGTGTCTGTTCAGGCAGGTTGTCAGCATATGGCAGGTAGGCAAGCGTATATGGACCGTCCATTTTGGCGAGTGTATAGCTCGCCTCCTCCGCCAACCCTAGATCGTCGATCACGATGGCAAGCATCGGCTTGGCGCTCTCGGCCCAGTGTGCCGCAAATAGCCGCCAAGCGGGTTCTGGTTGGATCGGGGCGGGTTTTGGTTCTTCCTTTTCCGGCAACTCAGGCTTTGTGGGCATTTCCTTCATCGGAACCAGACGGTCGATGTCGTTGATCGGCATCTCCGAGCTCTCGCCGTTCATGGCCTCAAGGATGGCGACAACTTCAGCATCCGTCGCACCATTCTCAACCGAGGGAGCGACCTGATCTTCTTCCTCGAGAACCAGTAAAAGCGCGCCAATGCTGGCTGCCACAACACCAACATAGAGCACGACGGCAAAGCGCTTGAAACGCTGCCAGGGTGACCTTGGTTTGTGACTGTCATCGTGAGAATTTAGATTTTTTTGCCTGAACACGCTCTGGTACTTCAATTATTCTTGTGCCTGCCGCTTTTTGGCGCGCTCGCGCCCGTCCGCCATTGACATTCCCCCCGAAAGCCGCATTGTCCAAATGTTTCAAGAATCAGGGACTTTGTTGAATGTATATTCTGATCGATAACTACGACAGCTTTACCTACAATTTGTACCATTATCTGGTGGAATTGGGGGCAAAAGTTGACGTGTGGCGTAATGATCAGATCACCGTTGCCGAAGTCGCAGCAAAACGCCCAACCGGCATCATCATCAGCCCCGGCCCCTGCACCCCGAATGAAGCGGGCATTTGCCTTGAGTTGATTGATGCACTCAAAGCTGACATCCCTATGTTTGGCGTGTGCCTGGGCTTCCAGAGCATGGGGCAGGTTTTTGGTGGCAACGTATGCCGCGCGCCTTATGTGATGCACGGAAAAACCAGTTGGATTACCCACACCGGCAAGGGCGTTTTCAAAGGTTTACCAAGCCCTTATGAGGCAACGCGCTACCACAGCCTGATTGTGGAGCGCGACAGCATGCCTGACTGCCTTGAGGTGACAGCGGAAACTGACGACGGCCTTGTGATGGGCCTGCAGCACAAGGAATTCCCACTGCACGGCGTACAATTCCACCCTGAAAGCATCGCGTCCGACCATGGTCACGCACTCCTCAAGAATTTCCTGACGATCTGCGAAGGACGATAAGCCCATGTCAGACCTCAGACCTATCCTCGCGAAACTCGCTGACGGCGCTGTGCTTGATGCGACTGAGGCCGAGCAAGCCTTTGAAATCATTATGTCTGGTGCGGCGGACCTCGCGCAGATGGCCGCCTTCATCATGGCACTACGCCTGAGGGGCGAACAGGTCGATGAAATCGTGGGCGGTGCCCGCGTCCTCCGCACCAAAGCAGACAAAATCAAGGCCCCTGTGGGCCATATCGACACCTGTGGCACAGGTGGTGACGGTATCGGAACCTACAATATTTCAACGGCTTCCGCGATTGTCGCCGCGGCCGCTGGTGCCGTGGTTGCCAAACATGGTAACCGGTCAGTCTCGTCCAAGTCGGGGTCGGCGGATGTATTGATGTCCCTCGGCGCCAATCTGGAAATGACGCAGGCCGCAAATGAAGAATGCCTGCGCGAGCATGGTTTTGCTTTCATGTTTGCACCTTCCCACCACCGGGCCATGCGCCACGTGGCACCCGCACGCGCAAGTCTTCAATTAAGAACAATCTTTAACCTATTGGGGCCACTAGCAAATCCTGCACAGGCAAAACGTCAGGTACTTGGTGTTTTCGATCGAAAGTGGCTACGCCCGATGGCCGAAGTTCTGCAGAAACTCGGCAGTGAGCATGTCTGGGTGGTGCATGGTAGCGATGGCCTTGATGAGGTGACGGTCACCGGCCCCACATATGTTGCAGAACTCAAGGACGGCGAGATCACCGAATTCGAAGTCAGCCCGGCCGATGTTGGCCTGAACACCAGCCATATCAATGCCTTGAAGGGTGGCGATGCAGATGTAAATGCGCAGGCGATCCGGGATCTCCTGGACGGCCAGCCATCCGCTTATAGGGACATTGTGCTCATGAACACCGGGGCAGCGCTGGTGGTTGCAGGACTTGCCGGCAACCTGCAGGAGGGTGTGGACAAAGCGCGCGCGACAATCGACAGCGGTAAAGCAAAAGCGACGCTAGAGCAATGGGTTAGCTTCACACAGGCCCATGCGCCGGAGAAAGACGATGCGTGATATCCTCGCTGAAATCTGTGATCGCAAACGTGAACATGTTGCGGAGGTGAAATCCCGAATTCCGCTGTCCGATCAAGAGGCTATGGCCGCTGAGGCCGAAGCGCCACGCGGTTTTATAACCGCGCTCAAGACAGCGCGGGCAGCGGACCGCTATGGTTTTATCTGTGAAATCAAGAAGGCGAGCCCTTCCAAAGGCCTGATCCGGCCCGATTTCGACCCGGCCTCACTCGCTGCAGCCTATGAAAAAGGCGGCGCTTCCTGCCTGTCTGTGCTCACGGATATCCCTTATTTTCAAGGACATAACGACTATCTGAAGGCCGCAAAGGCCGCGTGTGCGATACCTGTGCTGCGGAAAGACTTCATGGTTGACCCCTATCAGGTCACCGAAGCACGTGCCTTGGGTGCGGACTGTATCCTCCTCATTATGGCCGCATTGGACGACAGCCTTGCCGCTGAACTTGAGGACGCCGCGCACGGTTACGGCATGGATGTCCTGATCGAGGTGCACGATGGCCCTGAGCTTGAGCGCGCACTTAAATTAAAATCTGAGCTAATCGGCGTAAACAATAGAAACTTAAAGACAATGGAGGTGTCGATAGAGACCACATTGTCCTTGGTTCCCACCTATGCTGACAAACGAATTGCGGTCGCGGAGTCCGGCCTCGCGACCGCTGATGACCTCGCGCGCTGCGCTGAAGCAGGCGCTGGTTGTTTCCTGATTGGCGAGACCTTCATGCGCCAGGCGGATGTCACCGCCGCTGTACAGGCACTGCAAAAAACAGGCTGAAACTGACAGCCATTCCGTGCAAGACTATTGAAAATAGCCTCCGCACACTGTGCACGAAGTGTGCGGAATGTGTGCGGAGACTGTGCAATAAATTGTGCGGTTTTCACGGCAAGAATACGGAGCCCCAATGAGCGATAAACTCAGTCATCTTGACGACAAGGGATCGGTCCACATGGTCGATGTTGGCGACAAGAATGTGACCAGCCGGATCGCTGTCGCGGAAGGCTATGTTGAGGCAGAAATCGCAACCCTAGACCTTGTTTTCAAGGGCGAGCTGCCCAAGGGTGACGTGATCGCGACGGCAAAACTCGCAGGCATCATGGCCGCCAAAAAAACCAGCGACCTCATCCCCCTATGCCATCCGCTGCCCATCACTGGCGTGAAGATGGCCATTGAACGTGTTTCAGACACCCGGGTGCGCATAGAGGCGCGGGTCAAGGTCTCAGGCCAGACCGGCGTGGAAATGGAAGCGCTGACAGCGGTCAGCGTAGCCGCCCTCACCTTCTATGACATGGCCAAGGCGGTCGACAAAGCCATGCGGATCGAGGGGATTCGCCTGCTCAAAAAAGAAGGTGGCAAATCAGGCACCTATGAAGCCAGTTAAAGCCGGGAACATCATGATCACTGTCGAAAAAGCCTTTGAACGTATTGTCATGAATGCAAAACCGCTGACCACGGAACGGGTTGCGGTGGCCGAAGCCTCAGGTCGCGTACTTGCCGCCCCCCTTGCAGCGCGCCGCTCACAGCCCGGCGCGGACCTCTCCGCCATGGACGGATACGCGGTCAGAAGCGCGGACCTTACGGGCGACATGCGGGAACTGTCAGTTGTCCGTGAAAGTGCAGCAGGTGCGCCTTACGAGCATGAATGCAAGGCAGGTCAAGCCGTCCGCATCTTCACTGGCGCCGTGGTGCCGAAAGGCGCGGACCAGGTGGTTATTCAGGAAAACGTTGAAGCACGTGACGGCCGCATCTTCACCCGTGAAGCCGCAGAACCTCACAAGAACATCCGCGCCATGGGCATTGATTTCCTTGAAAAACAGGTAGTGCTGGACGCCGGCACTTTCCTGACGCCCAAGTCGCTTGGCCTCGCCGCATCAGCTGGGCATAGCCACCTGATGGTGCACCGCGCACCGCGTGTTGCCATTCTCGCCACCGGCGACGAACTGGCAGACCCAGCCAAGGCAAGCTTCGCGCCGCATGAGACTGTCAACAGCACCGCGCCCCAGCTTATGGCCCTGTTCCGCGACGCTGGCGCTGACTGCAGCTATATCGGGCAAGCAGGCGACAGCCTCAAGGCGCTGCAGGACACGATCAAGAAAGCCAAGGGTGCAGACCTTCTCATCACCCTCGGCGGCGCATCGGTGGGCGACAAGGACCTGATGCAACAGGCCCTGGCGCAGGAAGGCATGAGACTCGATTTCTGGAAAGTTGCCATGCGCCCCGGCAAACCGCTGATATTTGGCCAGATTGGCGACATGCGCGTGCTAGGCCTGCCGGGCAATCCGGTATCCGCCTTTGTTTGCGCGCTGCTGTTCGCAAGGCCGCTGATTGACCAGTTGATGGGCCGACCAGCACCACTGCCACAGGGTGTACCGCTGCCGCTGGCGGCTGATATGCCCGCAAACGGCCTGCGCCAGCATTATGTTCGTGCACGCCTCATCGGTGTGCCTGGCAGCCGCGCGCTCGACCCCGCTGTCGATCAGGACAGCAGCCTCCTCACTGTGCTCGCGCAAAGTGACGGCCTTATCATCCGCGCACCAGAGGCACCGGCCGCCAAAGCGGGTGACTTTGTTCCGTTCCTGCCTTTCTGACCGTCAAAAAGCCGCATGTTCCCATGAGGCCTTGACAATCAGCCAAAAGGTGAACTAAAAGAGAACATACCGAAAACAAAACGCGGAGAGAAGCGATGCTCACGGCGAAACAGCACCAACTGCTTGTATTCATTCAGGAACGACTGGCAGAAAATGGTGTGTCCCCGTCTTTTGACGAGATGAAAGATGCCTTGGGCCTCAAATCCAAATCAGGCGTGCACCGGTTGGTGAATGCGCTTGAGGAACGTGGTTTCATCCGCCGCATGGCAAACCGTGCCCGTGCGCTTGAAGTGATCAAGATGCCGGAGAAACCCGCGACAACGACCGCAAGCAATGTGGTTGCCGGGAATTTTGGCGCGAGCCCGAAAGCAGCCACCCCGGCCCCGCAGGAAGATCACAGTATCGAAATACCGCTCCATGGCCGTATCGCAGCTGGCACACCCATCGAAGCGCTTGAGAACCGCGACAGCTTTGTTTCCGTCCCCCACGGCATGCTTGGGCGCGGCAACTGTTATGCGCTTGAGGTCTCTGGCGACAGTATGATTGAGCTTGGTATTCTGGACGGCGACACTGTGGTGATTGAAAGCACTGAGGTCGCGCGCGACGGCGAAGTGGTGGTGGCCCTTGTCGACCGCGAAGAAGCAACGCTCAAGACCCTGCGCCGGAACGGCCGCTTTATTGAGCTGGTGCCAGCGAACCGTGACTATAAAACCCAGGTGCTGGAAGCCGACCGGGTGAAAGTCCAGGGGCGGCTTGTGGGCCTTTTGCGTACCTACCACTAGCTTTCAGGCAAGTGGGCGATAGTTCCACCTCGATAGTTTAAAAGAATTTCAAAAGGCCATGGCGCGTATCAGTGCCACGGCCTTTTTCCTTGGGGTTTTGACCAGCGGAACGTCATGGCCTCATCTTCGCCCTCGGAGTAATAAACCGCAGCCACGCCAAAACGCTCAAAACTTTCTTCATAGAGATACACGCCGCTGCCCGCGCAGTAACGGTGCCAACGGCGTGGCCCCACCACAATATCGCCCGCAGCACACGCCTGCCTGAGCGCGGACATGGATTTAAGTACAGTCACGTAGCGCTCCCCGCCAAGGCCAGTGCGGCAGGCGCTTGCATCACAGTGGCGGTGCAACACCCCGGCCGCTGGCTCCTGCGCAAGGCCCCAGTAGCGACGCCAGTTCTCGTCCCGGTAGCTGTCACGCCTGCCGCCAATGATCAGTAGCCTGCCGGACGCCTGATCAGCACGGGCAATCACCCTGCCCTGATTGTCCACCATCACGTCTGCAACTGGCCCAAAAGGCAAACAAAGCAGCGCTATATAACCAGATAGCAATATAATGGAGGCGATGCGCTGCCGAATGAGCAGAAGAGCCGCAAAAACCATTGACGCGACAATCAGATAAAGCTCGCCGGGTGCGCCTGCGCGGTACACAGCATAAGGGAATGCCGCGAAATAGTGCGCGAGTTGAATGACTTGGTCGAGCCCAACCCCAAGCGCCCACACCGGCCACTCATGGAGGCCAAGCGGCATCAGGATGATACTGATAAGCGCAAGCGGCATGATCGCCGCGCTCATGATCGGCACCACAACGATATTGGCAATGATGCCGATCAGCGAGAGTGTCTGGAAATGGTAAAGCGCGAAGGGTGCAATCGCCACCTGAGCCACAAGGCTGGTGAAGCCCATGAAAAAGAGGAAACGCAAAAATCGTCGGATCAGCCCTGCATCGCCGCGTGTAGTCAGACCGCGCCGTGACAGCACTTCATAGACAGCCACCAGTGCAGCCGTCGCCGCAAACGACATCTGAAAGCTGACACGGAGAACAGCTTCAGGCCAGATGACCAGCACCGCAAAAACTGCTAGCGCAATGGACCGGAGCGACATCACTCGCCGGTCAAACAATACCGCAAG
This sequence comes from Kordiimonas gwangyangensis DSM 19435 = JCM 12864, assembly GCF_000375545.1. Taxonomy (GTDB): domain Bacteria; phylum Pseudomonadota; class Alphaproteobacteria; order Sphingomonadales; family Kordiimonadaceae; genus Kordiimonas; species Kordiimonas gwangyangensis. Next base: position 142,486 of record NZ_AQXF01000002.1, on the reverse strand, counting down.
CAGCGCGACACTGATCATGATAAAGGCGCGCACCGTGGCAATTCCCATACCTGAAAGCAGCAGGTAACAAATGGCGATAACCCAAGCGACGACGGCAGCCACCTTTTTAGGCCGTACCCTCAAGGCGACCGACGGAAATGCAGCCACCAGATATTCAATGACAAAAAACGCCGCGGCGGTAATGAGGCCCATATGAAGGCCCGAGATCGCGAGAAGATGGGCAAGGCCTGCATCGCGGATAGCCGCCGCCGTTTCTTCACCGATGAAATGCCTATCGCCAACGGTCAGCGCGACCGCAACAGCGCCGGACTGCCCCGGCAAGAGCCGCATCAGCTCATTGGATATATGGTCACGCAGCCTTTCTGTCGTCCGGGTAAGTGCTGATTCCGCCAGCACATCATCGCCAAGAACAGTGATCGTGGAAGCGGCATAACCTTCGGCGCCAATGCCCTGAAAGAAGTCAGCCCGGCCAAAATCATAGCCACCCGGCACCACGGGGGGCGACGGCGGCGTCAGGATCGCCTTCAGGCTAATCCGAGTACCGCGCTCCAGTTCTTCAGGCGCCCTTGTTCGTACGATCAGGCGGATACGGCTTGGAAGCCCCGCGGTTTGCTCATCGAGCCTCAGTGGCACGACATCGAGCCGCGGTGCCCGGTCTGGCCTTCGGTCGAACGCCTCGACGATGCCTTCAATGCTGACAAAACGTTCCTGAGTGAGCTTGGGCGCGCTCACCAGTTGCACGCGCAGGCTGGAGAGCGTAAGCGCAAGTATCGCCACCATCAGCAACTGCGCAGGCAGTGATCGCCACGCGCGGCGAATAGATACCAGCAATACTACAACGCCAAATATTGCCAGATTACTCGTGAATGCAGGGGGCTGGAACGAAACGGCAATATAGAGGGCACAAACGGCGCCAAATATTGCAGCGCACAGTATGATGCGCCATTCGCCGTGCAGGTGTTTCGCGGCACTGTTCGCGGCCCGATTTAGAGGGCGCGACATTATGTCGTGTGCGGCACGCAACACATTGGAAACACGGCCCTTCAGGTTCATGACACCCTCAACCTGCCAGTATCCCGAACTGCCATTTTGCCTTGCCCCCTCGACATCCCCGCATCGTCACCACATATGTGTCCATACCGACGCCCATTAGATAATTTTTTTTGCGCTGCGGCAATTTGTGTTGTCAGAAAACTTGTGCTACAAGCCTCTCAAGCTTTCTTCACCGACGCCACCAAACATTTCCGGCGTTGGTATTTTGTTTGAAACAACAAAGGTTTAGTTCCTGAGCATGCAAAATGACATGCCCAAAGTGGTAACGCGGTTTGCACCGTCCCCAACCGGCTTCCTCCACATCGGCGGCGCCCGGACAGCCCTTTATAATTGGCTCTTTGCTCGCCACCATGGCGGCGACTTCCTGCTGCGTATCGAGGATACGGACAAGAAGCGCTCCACCGAGGAGGCGATTGACGCCATCCTCAAGGGTATGCGCTGGCTTGAGCTTGACTGGGATGGCACCGCCATCAGCCAGGCATCACGTGCCGACCGCCACCAGGATGTGGCGCTTGAGATGCTTGCGAACGGCAAGGCTTACCGCTGCTACGCCAGCACGGAGGAGCTCGCGGAAGCACGCGAGACTGCCCGCGCTGAGGGCCGCAACTTCCGCGGTGACCTGTGGCGCGACCGCGACCCGGCTGAAGCGCCTGAGGGCGCACCCTATTCTATCCGTATCAAGATGCCCCGCGAAGGCGAGGTGACGATCCATGACGCGGTACAGGGCGATGTGACGGTAAAGAATGCGGAACTGGATGACATGATCATCCTGCGCTCCGACGGCACGCCAACTTATATGCTGGCTGTGGTGGTGGACGACCATGACATGGGTATCACCCATATTATCCGCGGCGACGACCATCTGAACAACGCGTTCCGCCAGTATCAGATTTTTGAAGCCATGGGCTGGGATGTGCCGGTGTTCGCGCATATTCCGCTTATCCACGGCATGGACGGCAAAAAACTCTCGAAGCGCCATGGTGCGCTCGGGGTTGAAGCTTATGAAGAAATGGGTTTCCTGCCGGAAGCGATGCGCAACTATCTGCTGCGTCTCGGCTGGAGCCACGGCGACGATGAGATCATCTCGACCAAGCAGGCGATCGAGTGGTTCAACCTCGAGAGCGTTGGCCGTGGGCCCGCGCGCTTCGATTTTGACAAGCTTGATAACCTCAATGGCCACTATATTCGCGAGTGTGATGCAGAACGCCTCTTGTCAATTGTGAAAAGCGGACTAGAAAATACTCTGGACCGCGCGCTCGAGAGAGCCGAGATTGATCGGTTGAGCCGCGCCCTGCCCGCGCTCGCCGAACGCGCCAAGCGCCTTCCGGAGCTTGTCGAGAGCGCGTCTCTTTTTTGTAACACACGCCCGTTAGAGCTAACGGAAACTGCCGCCAAGCAACTGACAGACGATGTTCTGCCCGTGCTTGAAAAAGTGGCGAAAGAATTGGAAGCCGTCACCGAGTGGAATGGCCCGGTGATTAAAGCTGCCATTATGTCTTTTGCGGAAGCAGAAGACCTTAAACTTGGCAAAGTGATGCAGCCGATAAGGGCCGCCGTGACGGGAGGGAAACAGTCCGGCGACCTCGTTGAGACCCTGGAGATATTAGGCCAGGACGAAACGATCGGCCGCTTGAGGGACCGCGTTGCCGCGTAATCCTTTGATCTGCCTCCTGGGGGGTGGACAGTTGAATTTTGAGAAGGAGTAAGGACCATGTCTAATGATCCCCTTAAACTGGCCGGCGCCGGTGCTGACGTCGACCTTCCTGTTATGGAGGGGTCTGTTGGTCCAAAGGTAATGGACATCCGGAAGCTTTATGCACAAACCGGTATGTTCACCTTTGACCCGGGTTTTACGTCCACAGCCAGCTGTGAATCGAAAATCACCTATATCGACGGTGAAAAAGGCGAACTGCAGTATCGCGGTTACCCGATCGAGCAGCTCGCTGCCAACAGCGATTTCATGGAAGTTTGTTATATCCTCCTGTTCGGCGAGCTGCCGACCAAGGCGGAAAAAGAGAAATTTGTCCATGACATCACCCACCACACCATGGTGCATGAGCAGCTTCACCGCTTCTTCACCGGCTTCCGCCGTGATGCACACCCGATGGCGATCATGGTTGGCGTTGTTGGTGCACTGGCTGCTTTCTACCATGACAGCACGGACATCAACGATCCGCACCAGCGCATGGTGGCAAGCTACCGCCTGATCGCGAAGATCCCGACCATTGCAGCGATGGCCTACAAATATTCTGTTGGCCAGCCGTTTGTTTACCCGCGCAACGACCTGTCGTACGCCGGTAACTTCCTGCACATGATGTTCTCGGTGCCTGCAGAAGAATATAAAGTGAGCCCGACGCTTGAAAAAGCCATGGACCTCATTTTCATCCTGCACGCCGACCACGAGCAAAACGCGTCCACGTCGACCGTGCGTCTCGCAGGCTCTTCGGGCGCTAACCCGTTCGCTTGTATCGCAGCTGGCATCGCTTGCCTCTGGGGTCCGGCACACGGCGGTGCCAACGAAGCTTGCCTGAACATGCTTCAGGAAATCGGCACTGTGGACCGTATCCCGGAGTTCGTGGCACGCGCCAAGGACAAGAGCGATCCGTTCCGCCTGATGGGCTTCGGTCACCGCGTTTACAAGAACTTCGACCCCCGCGCGACCGTCATGCGCGATACCGCACACAAGGTTCTGAAAGAACTGGGTGTGGATGATCCGCTGTTTGACGTTGCGATGGAACTTGAGAAGATCGCCCTTGAAGACCCCTATTTCGTAGAGAAGAAACTCTACCCGAACGTGGACTTCTACTCCGGCATCATCCTCAAGGCGATGGGCTTCCCGACCGCCATGTTCACCGTGCTTTTCGCCCTCGCCCGTACCTCGGGTTGGGTAGCGCAGTGGAAAGAGATGATCGAAGACCCGACCCAGAAGATCGGTCGTCCGCGTCAGCTCTACACCGGCGCGCCGAAGCGCGACTATGTGCCGGTCGACAAGCGCTAAGCTTTCGACACAAGACAATACGAAAGGCCGGTCATTTGACCGGCCTTTTTTTTGCCTGATAAATACCGCCCGCCCTAACCAATCATCGCTGACACCTACGAGCACAAAGCAATAAAAAAGGCGGCCCGTGGGACCGCCTGTTTCACTGTCTAAGCTGTGAGCCTTGGACTTAGTTGCCGCCGAGCATCGCTGTAAGCTGGGCTTCCGTGGCAAGTTCGCCATCGACGTAAGCCTTGGCGTCAAATTTCCACACAGCCCCCCGGCCGCGGATTTTGACAAGCTTCATCTCAAGCCGGTCACCAGGCACCACCGGGCGGCGGAATTTCGCGCCGTCGATTGCCATGAAGTAGACCACCTTGCCTTTGGCGTCATCGCCGAGGAAGTCGATGGCGAGGCAGCCGGCGGTTTGCGCCATGGCCTCGAGGATCAACACACCCGGCATAACCGGCTTCTGCGGGAAGTGACCCGGGAAGAACGGCTCGTTCATCGTGACATTCTTGATGCCAGTACCGCTTTCGCCCGGCACGATATCAACAACTTTGTCCACCAACAGGAACGGATACCGGTGCGGTATCAGTTCCATGATTTTTTCGATATCGAATGTCATCATTCAGCCCCTTGGATGACTATCCGCTTACTGCTTTTTCGGCTCAGCCGGTGCAGCGTCAGCCGCTGGTTTCGGCAGGTTGTTGAGCACAACGTTCGGCAGCTCCGCGTCCAGCTTCTCAATGAACTGGGTCGTCACGTCGATACCGGCAGCGGCACCAAGCAGGACACGCTTCGGCATGATAACCTGTGCGTTACGCTCTGCAAGCAGGCTGCGGATAACCGGCTGGCGCGCGCGCTCAACCTGTACCAGTGCTTCCTGACGAAGTTGGTCAAAGACATACTCGAGCTGGGCCAGTTCCTGCTGGAAGCGGATGTAAGTACCCTCGAGCTTCTTCTTCTCTTCTTCGTATTTGTCGTTGCCAATGATGGCTTTGCGCTTCTCGAGGTCAGCGAGTTGCTGCTCAAGCGCACCACCACGGGTTACCATCTGACGGCGCTGAAGGATGCTTTGGCGCAGCTCGTTGGTCTGAAGGTTGAAGTCTTTGTATGCGGCAGCTTCACGCTCCACACGCTCGTCATCGACCGTGAGGATCTGAGCCGACGCGCCTGCTGTCAGGCCAATAGTGGCCATCACGGCGAGTACGCCAAATTTGAAAGATTTAAACAACTTACCCATTTTTCTATCCCTATGATCTATTTTTAGAATGTCGTACCGACATTGAACTGAAGGGTTTGTGTGCGGTCGCCAAGCTGCTTGGAAAGCTGCTTCGACAGGTCGATCCGGAACGGACCGAAGGGCGACTGCCACGAGAAACCAATACCAAGCGAAATCCGCGGCTTGGCGCTGTTGCCCGACAGACAGTCGAGGTTCAGGCCAGAGAAATCGCTCTCTGCTTCTGCCGCATCAAATTCAGCCTGCGTGAAGGTACACGCCGGAAGCGTATCTTCCTGTGCCCGGAACAGCGAACCAACATCAAGGAACGCCGAGGCGTTGATGCCGCTTTCAAGTGCTGCGTCACCAAGCGGGAAGAAGAGTTCACCGCGACCGATATAGTAGGCCGTACCACCAAGCGCATAGTTGTTGCGGAAGTCACGCGGACCCATACCGGAGGTATCGAAACCACGGATACGTGGGCCACCGATAAAGAACTTGTCCGATAGGCGTACATCCTGGCCAATGCCGTTGATGATACCGGCTTCACCGCCAAGGCGGAAGGTCCAGCCTTCCCAAGGCGTCCAGTAGTTATCAGTCGTTACGCTCGAACGAAGGTAACGCACGTTACCGCCGAGGCCCGCAAAGTCCTGACTGAAGTAGAAGTTATGACCACGTGTCGGACGGATAACGCTGTTCCGCGTATCGAAACCGATGGTGTAGCCAACGATCGACTGCCAGCGTTTGCCAACCGATTCAGCGTAGCTTGGCGGCAGCGCAATCAGGCGTTCGTCAACATCAAGGGTACCATCGCCGTTGGTATCATAGTCGAGGTCATCAACTACGCCGTCGCCGTTGTTGTCATAGAAGCTGACACGGCGGTCAATCTCATCCTGATCGGTCAGGCCATCAGTGTAACGAGCTGTTCTGAACGAGTTATAGTAAGAACTGATACCACTTTCCGTGATGTTCACATCGTCCTGACGCAAGGTGTAGCGCGTGGACAGGGTCCAGTACTCGTTGACCGACATACCGCCACGTAGCGAGAAGCCGTAGGACGTGGTAGAGAAGATCGAACCATATTCGGTCGAATCAATCTCACGGGCGAAGAGGTCAAAGCCTGCCGCAACGTTCCGGCCACCGAAGTATGGCTCGGTAAAGCCGAGGTCGATTTCCTTACGAATGCCCGACATCCGAAGACCAAGGCGCAGGTCCTGCCCTTTACCCATCAGGTTACGTTCGCGGATCGAGAAGTCGAAGATGAAGTTCTCCAGGCTCGAGAAACCGGCACCAAGGTTCAACTCACCCGTTGCCTGTTCTTCGACCTTAACGTCAATGACCATGCGGTCCGGCTGGCTGCCCTGGATTTTCTCCATCTCGACTTCACGGAAGAAGTTCAGACGGTTCAGGCGGTTCTCGGACCGTTTCACGAGTGCAGAGTTGAAGGCATCACCTTCCTGCAGGCGAAACTCACGGCGGATCACACGGTCAAGCGTACGCACATTACCGGTGATGTTGATACGCTCAACATAGACACGCGGTGCATCAAGTACGCGGAAGGTGATATCAATCTTGCGGCCTTCACGGTCCCGCTTGATGGTTGGGCGAACGTCCACAAACGCATAGCCCAGAAGGCCAGCGGCGTTCGAGAGGGATTCGATCGTCTTCTCAATCGCTTCCGCGTTATAGGTATCGCCTTCACGCATAAGAAGGAAGGCACGGAACAGGTTGACGTTCACGTCGCGGATTTCACTTTCCACGTCGATCTTGCCGAACTGGTAAATCTCGCCCTCTTCCACCGTGAAGGTGATGAAGAAGTCTTTCCGGTCCGGTGTCAGCTCTGACACGGCGGAGATAGTACGGAAGTCAGCGTAACCTTCGTTGAGATAGTGCTGCCGCAGTACCTGCTGGTCATAAGCCAGACGGTCAGGGTCAAACGTGTCGTTCGAGGTGAAGATTTTCCACCAGCGCGCCTGTTTGGTCGCCAGCACATCACGCAGGTCACCGTCCGAGAATTTCTCGTTACCGATAAATTTGATCGAGCTTACCTTGGTCTTCGGGCCTTCCTGAATTTCAAACAGGAGGTCAACGCGGTTCTGCTCCAGCTGAACCACCTTGGGCTCGATGATGGCAGCAAACCGGCCAGAACGGCGGTAAAGCTCAAGCATACGCTGAACGTCGGAACGCACCTTGGCGCGGGTGAACACCATACGCGGACGAAGGCGGACTTCTTCCAAAAGGTCTTCGTTATCGAGGCGCTTGTTGCCCTCGAAGACCACGCGGTTGATGATCGGGTTCTCAACAACGCGAACAAGAAGTGCACCCTGCACTTCCGAGAGCTCCACGTCGGAGAAAAGGCCAGTTGCAAAGAGTGTCTTGAGGCTTTCGTCAAGCTTTACAGGGTCAAACGGATCGCCAGGGGCGACAGAGAGGTAGGACGCAATCGTCTCAGGCTCAACGCGTTCGTTACCGACCACACTAATCTGGCGGATGATTGGTACCTGTTGTGCAGCCGGTTGCTGTGCCTGCGCTGGCACAGAAAACGACATTCCCCCTACGGTGAGCGCAAGAATAAAGCGCCACGTCAACGACATCTTAAATAAACGCAACTTTTCAGCCCATTCTTATTTTTTCGGCAACTTTGGCGGTGAAATTGGCCTAGAGTGCCATGGATTGCAAGTCATTCAGTGTTACAAGCAGCATAAAAATCAGCATGAGAGCAAATCCGGCGTAAAAACCGGCTTCCTGAGCCTTTCTGCTGAGCGGCGAGCCCTTGATTGCCTCAAGCCCGTAATAAAGCAGATGGCCACCGTCAAGCACCGGTATCGGCAACAGGTTCAGAATGCCGAGGTTGAGCGACAGAAGCGCCAATATCCAGACAAAGCTCTCAAAACTGATGTGGGCTGCTTCCCCCACCATGTTGGCGATGCGAGCAGGCCCGCCAAGTTCCTTCACCGACCGCATGCCCATGATCATCTGGCCAATGGTGGTGAAAATTGTATCGGTCATCACAACGGTCTGGCGCCCGCCCTCATAGAGCGCGCCAAGCGGACCAAGCTCGACCCGTTTGATGTCACCTGACGTCACGCCAAGCTGGCCATACGGGTAGCGGTTGCCAAAACGGTCTTCCATATAGGCAATACCGAGGATGACATTCACGCTCTCGCGCACGCCGTCCCGCTCAACGAGCACATTAATGTCAGCGCCCGGATAGAGGCGCACGATGCCGCCTATATCGGAAAAACGCTCAACCTCTTCACCGTTGATGGCAAGGATTCGGTCACCCGGCTGAAGCCCAGCTTTCGCCGCCGCCGATTCTTCGGCCACCGTGTTGATGACCGGCTCGGCGATACCAATACCGTACGAGAGGTAAAAGGCGGAGAAGACAAGCGCTGCCGCGATGAGATTGATCGCGGGACCCGCGAACACAATCAGCGCGCGCTGCCACAGCGGCTTGTAGTGGAAACAGACCGCACGCTCTTCCTCCGACAGCCCTTCCGGAATGTCGCCAGGGTTGCTGGCTGCAGACGCGTCGCCAAAGAATTTCACATAGCCACCGAGCGGAAGAACGCTGATTTTCCAGCGGGTTCCGTTTTTGTCAGTCCGGCCGATAAGCTCCTTGCCCATGCCGATGGAGAAGGTATCCACCTTCACGCCAAACAGACGTGCCATGGCGAAATGTCCCCATTCGTGAATGAAAACAAGAATGCTGAAACCGCCAATGAAAGCAGCGATCGTAAAAAACAGGCCTGGGCCTTCGGTTTCCATGGCTATCCCCGGTCTTACCTAAAACTATTCCACTCTGCCTAGTGAGCCCGCTTAGCCAAGTGCTGTGCGGCCTCCCGACGTGCCATTTTATCTATTTCGAACACATTCGAAAGCGATTGTGGCGCTTTAATGTCGCATGAGGTCAAAGTGTCGCTGACAATGGCGGGAATATCAACAAAACGGAGCCTATTCGCAAGGAAAGCCTCAACCGCCACCTCATTGGCCGCATTGAGGACCGCGGGCGCAGCACCACCGGCCATCATAGCGTCCATCGCCAGCTTGAGGCAGCGGAACACCTCAAGGTCAGGCGCCTCGAAAGTGAGCGAGCCAATCTCGGCAAGCGACAGGCGCTTCACCGGCGCATGCATACGCTCAGGCCACGCGAGGCTGTATGCGATGGGTGTGCGCATATCGGGCGAACCAAGTTGCGCGAGTACGCTGCCGTCAGCGTATTCCACCATCGAATGGATCACCGACTGCGGGTGCACCAGCACTTCAATCTGCGTCTTCTCGATGGGGAACAGATGATAGGCTTCGATGATCTCAAGGCCTTTGTTCATCATCGTCGCGCTATCGACTGAAATCTTGGCGCCCATATCCCAGTTCGGGTGGGCTACGGCCTCCGCTGGTGTGACTGTACTGAGGCTCTCAAAGCTGCGACCACGGAATGGGCCGCCCGATGCAGTCAGGATGATTTTCTCAACCCCGCAGGAGCGCTCGAAGTCAAACACCTGGAAGATAGCATTGTGTTCGCTGTCCACAGGCAAGAGCGTCGCACCGTGCGCCTTTACCTCTTCCATGAGGAGGTCACCTGCACAGACAAGGCATTCCTTGTTCGCAAGCGCCACCGTCGCGCCGCGCCGCACAGCCGCCATGGTGGGGCGGAGGCCCGCAGCGCCAACGATGGCCGCCATCACAATCTCTGCGTCTCGCTCAGCCGCCTCGATAAGGCCACCCTCACCCGCCGCAACTGCGGTGCGGGTGCCCGCCAGCGCAGCCTTGAGGTCAGGCAGCAGGCGCTCATCCCCGATCACCGCAAGCTCTGCTCCAAATTCAATGGCGAGAGCCGCAAGCTCTTCAACCCGACTATAAGCAGTGAGCGATACAACGCTGAAATTAATCGAATTTCTACGAATTAGATCGAGAGTGCTTTGCCCGATGGAGCCCGTGGCACCAAGGATGGAAATACGTTTATGCTGGTGCTGGGACATGTTCGTTCAACTATTCAAAACCAAAAAGCGGCGCGAGGAAAAAGAGCACCACAACAGCGGGCGCAACAAATACAAGGCCATCCACCCGGTCAAGAAGGCCACCATGGCCCGGGATAAGGCCGCCCGAGTCCTTCACGCCAAAATGACGCTTGATCGCGCTTTCCAGAAGGTCGCCCACCTGCGCCCATACGGCGAGAAACGCCGCCGCAACAGTGACAGCAACCGGATTTTCTGTGAACGGGTAGATCACGTTCATCAGATAGCTGACGACCGCACTCAGCACCATGCCGCCAATCAGGCCGGCCCAGGTCTTCTTGGGGCTGACGCGCGGCGCGAGCTTTGGCCCACCAATGCCCTTGCCAGCAAAATAGCCACCCACATCCGTCGCCCACACCACAAGCAGTATCCACAGCACCCAAAGCCCACCAGGCCCTGCACGCACCCACCAGAGGGCGGCAATGGGAAACGCGACATAAGCGATGCCAGTGAGAAGCCAGCCGATACGGGAAGAGTTGTTGCCAATCAGCACGCAACCAAGCAGCGCGAGGCTCGTGAGGAACGCAAAAAAGATGGTGATGGACGGGAACTGCCCGCTCATCTGCGCTGCAATCATCAGGATGAGGAGCGCGACCGAGCCAACCTTGGCAACAGGTCCCTGCCCACCTGTAAGAGAACACCACTCAAGCATCATCAAAGCGCCACCAAGCGCCAGAAGCGCCGCGAACCAGTACCCACCCATATAGACAGCGCCAAGCACCGGCGGCAGCAGCAGGAGCGCGGATACAACGCGCTGGAAAAGATTATCGGAGAGACCGAGAGGCATCTATCGTCCCGTCATGGTCTGGCGCCAAAGCGCCTGTTGCGACCGAGGAAATCCTCAACCGCCAATTTAAACTCGGCCTTGGTGAAATCCGGCCACAGAATATCTGGGAAGGAAAACTCGGCATAGGCCGCCTGCCACAAGAGGAAGTTCGAAAGCCGCTGTTCCCCGCTCGTCCTGATAATGAGGTCCGGGTCCGGTATGTCATGGGTCCAGAGCGCTGACGATACGCGGGCCTCATTGATATCTTCCGGCGAAAGCTCACCTTTAGCGACCGCCTGCGCGAGCTTTTGCATGGCCGCGACGATCTCATCCCGGCTGCCGTAGCTGAGCGCAATTACAAGGGTCATGCGGGTATTGGCGGCCGTCTTTTCCTCCGCCTTGTCGATCATCGAGATGATGTCAGCCGACAGCCGGTCACGCCGCCCGATGATGCGGAGCCGTATGCCCTGCTTGTGAAGGGTCTTGATCTCACGCTGCAGATAGAGCTTGAGAAGGCCCATGAGGTCAGAGACCTCTTCCGCCGGGCGGTTCCAGTTCTCGGATGAGAAGGCATAGAGCGTGAGATACTGCACGCCGCACTCAACGGCGCCTTCAATGGCTTCGCGTACGGCGTCGGCACCTTTACGGTGCCCCTGCGCGCGCGCCTTGCCATGTTTCGTCGCCCAGCGGCCGTTGCCATCCATAATGATGGCAACGTGGGAGAGCGCACCGGCGTCGCCGGTCTCTGTCACTATTTGCTGGGCGCTCGTCGCCATATTAGACCTGCATGATCTCTTTTTCTTTGCCCTGCAACAGCTCGTCGATCTTCGCGACATACTTGTTGGTCAGGTCCTGGACTTCATCAGCATACATCTTGTGATCGTCCTCACTGATGGATTTGTCCTTTTCCATGCGCTTGAGCTGGTCCATGCCGTCACGGCGCACATTGCGCACTGCGATACGAGCCTGCTCGGCATATTTGCCAGCTACTTTTGCAAGCTCGGCACGGCGCTCTTCGTTGAGTTCCGGAATCGGGATACGTACGAGCTGGCCGTCAAGCATCGGGTTAAGGCCGAGGCCAGAGTTGCGGATTGCTTTTTCAACCGCAGACGCGTTCGACTTGTCCCACACCTGTACGCTAAGCATACGGGGCTCAGGTACGGAAATGGTACCTACCTGATTAAGCGGCATTTGAGAGCCGTAAACATCGACAACAACGGGGTCGAGCATGTTGGTGGTCGCACGGCCAGAACGAAGGCCGGCAAACTCGTGCTTCAGCGCGTCAACCGCGCCCTTCATGCGGCGTTCGATATCGCCAAGGTCCAGATCTTCATCACTCATATTATTGCTCCTCACCTACGGTGGTGCATACTCCCTTGCCCTGAAGCACGCTCACGAGCGCGTCTTCTGCGTGGATCGAGAACACCACAATCGGAATATTGTTTTCGCGGCTCAGCGAAATGGCGGACGCGTCCATGACCTTGAGGTCGTTGGTCAGCACGTCCATGTATGACAGGCTCTCGTAGCGAGTGGCCGTCGGATCGAGTTTGGGGTCGGCGGTATAGACGCCGTCCACCTGCGTGCCCTTCAGGAGCGCGTTACAGTTCATTTCTGCCGCGCGAAGAGCCGCTGCTGTGTCTGTGGTAAAGAAGGGGTTGCCGGTGCCGGCCGCGAAAATGACCACACGGCCTTTCTCGAGGTGACGGATGGCGCGGCGGCGGATGTAAGGCTCGCTCACACTGGCCATCGGGATAGCCGACAGTACGCGAGTATCAACGCCGATCTTCTCAAGCGCATTCTGGAGCGCGAGGGCGTTCATCACGGTCGCGAGCATGCCCATATAGTCTGCTGTCGAACGGTCGAGGCCCTCCGCCGCGCCCTTGAGGCCACGGAAGATGTTGCCACCACCCACAACGATACAGACTTCGGTGCCAATTTCGCGTGCGCGTTTCACTTCACGGGATACACGAGCCGCCGTTTCGGGGTCGATCCCGTAACTGCCGTCGCCCATCAGGGCCTCACCCGAAAGCTTCAGAAGCACCCGTTTATATTTAGGCTCACTGGACATCGCCTGAATTCTCCCCTGTGCCAATCGCCCGCCGCAGCTTATCCGCTCGGGCCGTCAAAGGCTACCGTGTTTTATCTAAAATTTTTCCGGTACTTAAGCAGAAATTGTCCTGCCTGGGCATTATGCCTCACCGGAGACACTTTGCAGTTATTTTTACGCGGATACCGCGCATGAAAAAGCCCGAGAGAAAGCTCCCGGGCTTTTGTCTTTTGACAACTGTTTGGCTTATACGCCAGCAGCAGCAGCAACTTCAGCAGCGAAGTCGTCTTCTTTCTTCTCGAGGCCTTCACCCATTTCAACACGGGCGTATGCAACAAGTTCGATATCGGTGCCAGCGTCTTTGGCAGCTTTCTTGATCACGTCAGCGATTTTGGTTTCGCCGTCGATCACGAAGACCTGGTTCAGAAGAACAACTTCTTCGTAGTATTTACGCATACGGCCAACGATCATCTTCTCGATGATTTCCATCGGCTTGCCGGATTCTTTTGCTTTCTCGATCTGAACCTGCTTCTCACGCTCCACGAGCTCTGGGTCGAGGTCAGCTTCAGAGAGCGATGCCGGGTTCGCAGCAGCAACGTGCATAGCGAGTTGCTTGCCGAGAGCTGCGAGAACGTCTTCGCTCGCGTCAGACTTGAGTGCGATCAGAACCGCGATTTTGCCCATGCCTTCAACAACAGCGTTGTGAACGTAGGAAGCAACGAGGCCTTTTTCGACTTCAAGAACAACAGCACGGCGGATGTTCATGTTCTCGCCGATGGTAGCGATATTGTCCGTCAGGACTTCGCCAACCGGCTTGGATTTGCCCGGGTAGGTCGCAGCTTTGATGGCTTCAACGTCGGTGCCAACTTCGAAAGCAACACCTGCGAGGTCGCCAACAAATTTCTGGAATTTGTCGTTACGAGCCACGAAGTCGGTTTCGGAGTTTACTTCGATCACAGCGGCTTTGGTGCCTTCAGCTTTAACAGCCACGAGACCTTCAGCAGCAACACGGCCAGATTTCTTCGCAGCAGCAGCGAGACCTTTGGTGCGCAGCCAGTCAACAGCAGCTTCGAGGTTGCCGTCGGTTTCAGCGAGCGCTTTTTTACAGTCCATCATGCCTGCGCCGGATTGTTCGCGCAGTTCTTTAACGAGAGCAGCGGTAATTTGTGCCATTTGGATTTCCCCTTACAGCCCATCGGGGGCCAAAGTTCGGTCATTAGGTAAAGAAACGCCCCCGGTGGGCGCATGGCTCACCGGGAGCATTAGATGAGAATTGTTACTCTGCGGTTGCAGCGTCAGCGGTTTCTTCCGCTGCGGCTTCCTCAGCAACTTCCTCAGCCGGAGCTTCAGCAGCAGCACCAAGGTCAACGCCCTGTGCCGTGAGCTCAGCCTGAATACCGTCGAGAGCTGCGTCAGCGATGAGGTCGCAGTACAGACGGATAGCGCGGGTTGCGTCGTCGTTGCCCGGTACCGGGTAGTCAACGCCGTCCGGCTTGGAGTTGGTGTCGATAACGCCAACAACCGGGATACCGAGACGGTTAGCTTCAGCAATCGCAAGGTCGTCGCCGATTACGTCAACGATCACGAGGATGTCCGGCAGGCCGCCCATGTCCTGGATACCACCGAGCGAAAGCTCGAGCTTGTCGCGCAGACGGGTCAGTTGCAGGGTCTCTTTCTTGGTGAGACCGGTGTGCTCTTGACCGAGTTGCTCGTTCAGCTGCTTCAGGCGCTTGATGGACTGGCTGATGGTCTGCCAGTTGGTCATCATGCCGCCGAGCCAGCGGTGGTTTACATAGTACTGGCCGCAACGCTTTGCAGCTTCAGCAATGATCGGGGAAGCCTGACGCTTGGTGCCTACAAACAGCACACGACCGCCGCCTGCAACAACGTCGCGAACAGCTTGGATCGCGCGGGTCAGGTACGGAACGGTTTGCGAAAGGTCAATGATGTGGATCCCGTTGCGCTCACCATAGATGAACGGCGCCATTTTCGGGTTCCAACGGTGGGTCTGGTGACCAAAGTGTACGCCTGCTTCAAGCAGAGCGCGCATATCGACTTGCGGCATAGCCATGATACTACTCCTTTTCCGGTTCAAGCCTCCGTGAGGTGTGCGCCAGACGTTTCCGAAGAAACCCATTCTGACACCGGATGGCGGCCCGCCAACTCGACAGGAAGCCTACCCCACGTGTGAAGTCGGGCGTGCTATAGGCCTATACGGGGCGAAGATCAAGGCTTTTTTGCAGTTCCACCAGCTTCGACAGCAATTTCCCGGCCCGACGCTTCAGTAACGCCGTATCCGGTCGCTTCATCGATCTGGAGACGTACACCAGCCGCGTCCATGTTGACGACTGGTAGCGTGCGCACCACCCGCGCCCGCCGCGCCTGTCGCATAGCGTCAGCCACCGTGCTGGAACGCGCGAGTTTGGTGAGGTTCAGCCGTGTCGGGAACATGAGCGGCACCTTGTCCTCTTCCCAATCAGCCAGCAGCTTGCGGGGGCACACCCAGCGCAGGGACACGGCCTCATTACCGTCGTGCTTGGCGTCCTGCCCGTTGTGAGGTGCGATATAGAAATGGGTATCAAAGCGGCGCGGCATCGGCTCAGGCGTTACCCAGTGGGCAAACGGCACCATGGAGGCGATATCGAGCTTGCCGCCGGAATAGCGAATGAGATCCGCGAATGCGAGGCCCGGCGCGAGGATAGCACGGCGCACGCCGTTGATCTGCAGGATGCCCGCTTCTTCATAAAGTTCCCTCAAGGCAGCAACACGGAAGGAGAAATCGCGGAACACACCGCGGCCTGTGGTGATGCCTTGCCAGCGCCAGTTCTGCTCGTCTGTCCGGTCGACCTTGCCGCCGGGGAATACAAAGGCACCAGGCGCGAACTTCATGGTGGCCGCGCGTTCAGTCATCAGCACTTCAAGCCCAGCTTTGCCGTCCCGCACCAGAATGATTGATGAGGCCGGAAGTGCCGGCGCAATGCGTCCCCTTGGTCCCCCCATGACTTAAACCTCCTCGACTGCGAGTACGCCCATCTCGGCGGCGACCGCTTGTTTCAGTTCCGGCGTGATCTTGTAGCGCCCGGTCAGGCGGAACTCGGCATAGCGTTTATTATCAGCCACCGGCACACGGATGGTCACCTTGCCCTGCCCGCCTGCCTTGCGGTCCAGCGCAGCTTTAATGGGGCCAAAGGCTTTACCCTCTTCAATGTCGATAAAGAGGCCTTTGCTAGAGTGCGCGGCCACCATCTCAAGGCTTTCAATGCCGCGGAGCGACAAGCCGATGCTGTCGTCGTCATCACGTTTCCTGATCTGGACCGAAACAACAACAGGAGAGCCGTCATCAACAAGTGAGCGGATGCCATCAAGGTCATCTTCAAATGCCATGATCTCGAACGCGTCCGAGCGGTCAGAGAGTGTGAGACGGCCAAACTTGCTGCCGCGTTTGGTGTTGCCTTCGCGGTAACCCGCGATAGCACCCGCCATGCGCACGGTCTGGCCAACAAGGCCAGGATCGTTATAAACCTCGCGCGCCGGGATGATGCGCTCACGCTCGAGGATTTTCTCGTACGTATCCAAGGGGTGCGCGGAGATATAGAAACCAACAGCGCTCTTCTCATTCTCAAGCGTTTCTGTGTCGGTCCAGCCGCGCACGACCGGGAGGCTTGGCCGGTCAACCGACTTGGCCATGTCGCCCCCAAAGAGGCTTACCTGATCGCTCTCACGCTCCTTCGCCTGCATTTGTGCGACCCGCATGATGATCTCAGCAGCGCCATACGCTTGCGCACGGTCATCCAGCAGGCAGTCAAACGCACCGGCGGATGCGAGGCGTTCGATCTGGCGTTTGTTCAGGTATTTGGGGTCGATACGCTCGGCAAAATCGAAGATGTCCTTGAATTCGCCGTTTGTCTTGCGTTCCTCGACGATGCTTTCCATCGCCTTTTCGCCCACGCCCTTGATGGCACCAAGGGCATAACGCACGCCCTGGTTGTTGCGCGGGTCATCACCCTCGCAGTAAGGCTCCGCCACCTTCTCCACCACAAAAGCCACATCTGACTTGTTGATGTTCGGCAAGAGGAGCGGAATTTCGGAACGCTGAAGTTCCTGCTTGAAGGCGGCCAGCTTGTCGGTGTTGCCCATATCAAGCGTCATGATCGCAGCCATGAACTCTACGGGGAAGTTCGCCTTCAGGTACGCGGTGTGATAGGCCACAAGCGCATAGGCAGCTGCGTGCGACTTGTTGAAGCCGTATGAGGCGAACTTTGTCACGAGATCGAAGATATAGCTGGCTTTCTCGTAATCGATGCCACGCTCGACCGCGCCGTCACAGAAGCGACCGCGCTGCTTGTCCATCTCTTCCTTGATCTTTTTACCCATCGCACGGCGGAGAAGGTCCGCCTCACCGAGGCTGTAGCCGGACATCACCTGCGCGATCTGCATCACCTGTTCCTGGTAGATGATCACGCCGTAGGTCTCGCCGAGTATCTCCTCAAGGATCTCGTGCGGGTATTCCACTTCCTCGCGGCCGTGTTTGCGGTTCACGTAAGTGGGAATGTTGTCCATCGGACCGGGGCGGTAGAGCGCCACGATAGCGATGATATCCTCGAACTTATCGGGCCTGAGGCCCTTCAGTACCGCACGCATGCCGGTACTCTCGAGCTGGAACACACCGGCGGTATCACCGGCGGCGAGGAGCTTGTAGGACGGCGCATCATCAAGCGGCACTGACGGCAGATCAACGATGATACCGCGTTCCTTGATATAGGCGACAGCCCGGTCCAGCACCGTCAGCGTCTTGAGGCCAAGGAAGTCGAACTTCACGAGGCCCGCGAGCTCCACCCATTTCATGTTGAACTGGGTTACCGGCATGTCGGACTTCGGGTCGCGGTAGAGCGGCACAAGCTGGTCAAGCGGCCGGTCGCCAATCACCACACCCGCCGCGTGGGTGGAGGAGTGTGCGTAAAAACCTTCAAGCTTGAGTGCCCGGTCCATAACCCGGCGGGTCAGCTCGTCGTTATTGATCTCGGCCTGCAGGCGCGGTTCGCTATCAATCGCTTCCCGAAGTGACATGGCATTGCCGGGGTCATTCGGGATCATCTTTGACAGACGGTCGGTCTGGCCGTGTGGCTGCTGCATGACGCGCCCGCATGCCTTTACAACCGCGCGGGCCTGCAGCTTACCGAAGGTAATGATCTGCGCCACGTGGTCGTAGCCGTATTTATCCTGCACGTATTTGATCACGCGCTCGCGCTTGTCCTGACAGAAGTCGACGTCAAAGTCGGGCATGGAGACACGTTCCGGGTTCAGGAAACGTTCAAACAGCAGTGAGAAGCGCAGCGGATCAAGGTCGGTGATCTTGAGCACCCACGCAACCACAGAGCCCGCGCCCGAGCCCCTGCCCGGCCCCACCGGAATGTCGTGGTCCTTGGCCCACTGGATAAAGTCGGCAACGATCAGGAAGTAGCCGGGAAAACCCATCTGGTTGATGATGCCAAGCTCATAATCAAGCCGTTCCCAGTATTCCTTCTCCCACTCCTGATCCTTGCCGGGCGTGAGGCCTTCTTCCTTGGCCTTGAAGTCCAGCCGCTCGCGCAGGCCCTTCTCCGATTCTTCGCGCAGCATGTCAGCTTCCGACACATCCATGCCGCTGGTGAAGTTCGGCAGGAGCGGATCGATCTTGTCCACCTTGAAGGCGCAGCGGCGAGAAATATTAATAGTATTTTCAATCGCTTCCGGGAGGTCGTTAAAGAGACTAATCATCTCCTCACCACTCTTGAACCGGAATTCCGGGTTCAGTTTTCGCCGGTCCTGCACGGCCACATAGGTGCTCTCCGCCATACAGAGAAGCGCGTCATGCGGCTCATACATATCCGGCCCCACAAAGAAAGGCTGGTTGGTCGCAACGATGGGGAGATCATGCTTGTAGGCGAAGTCGAGGAAGTCTTCTTCCGTCGCCTCCTCATTGGGCATGCCGTGACGCGCGATCTCGACATAGAGCCGGTCGCCAAACAGCTTCTTGAGGTCAAGGAGGCAGCTTTCAGCACCGTCCTTGTTGCCCTCAATCAGGAGCGCGCCCACAGGCCCCGATATGCCGCCGGTGAGGCAGATGATGTCTGCTGTCAGGCCTTCGAAATTCTCGAACGGGAACTGAACGCCGTCCTGCGGGTCGCTCTCGAGGTGTGCCTTCGAGACAATTTTCATCAGGTTCTGGTAGCCAAGCTGGCTTTGCGCCAGAAGCACAAGCTGATCAGGTTTGGCCGCCTTCTTGCCCTTGGCGGTATGGTCCTTATAGGGGTTCTTCACATGAAGCGTGACGCCGATGATGGGCTGCACGCCTGCGTCTGCGGCGTAGGACGAGAACTCAAGCGCGGCAAACATATTGTCGGTGTCGGTCATGGCGACCGCCGGCATCTTGTGGCCAACGCACTGCTTCACCAGATCCTTCACATGAATCGCCCCTTCAGAAAGCGAATATGCCGTGTGGACCCGAAGATGAACAAAGCCAGCGTGGCTCATACACCGAACCTCATGAAAGACAGGAAATCAATTGATGTGCCCAGCCTACAAGGCCGGGCATGGATACTCAAGCGCTATGGAGCACGCCTTCACGCAGCGTGAGGCGGCGGTCCATCTTGGCCGCGAGTGTCACGTCGTGCGTGGCGATAAGGGCCGCGAGGCCACGTTCCCGCACCAATTCAACAAACAGGTCAAACACCTTGCCGGCCGTGGCTTCATCCAGGTTGCCGGTGGGTTCGTCCGCCAGCAGAAGCACAGGGTCACCCACAAGCGCCCGCGCGATGGCGACACGCTGTTGCTCACCCCCTGAAAGTTCGCTTGGGGTATGATCAAGACGCTCCTCAAGCCCAACCTGCACGAGGATTTCCCGCGCGCGTTCATTGGCTTCCTTCTCAGACGTACCGCCGATGCGAAGGGCCATGGCCACATTCTCCACGGCAGTGAAGTCCGGCAGAAGATGATGGAACTGATAGACGAAGCCAAGCGACTGTTGCCTGAGCTTGGCGCGCGCTTCATCCTTCAGCGTCGTCGCTTCGCCGCCCGAGATATAGACCGATCCTTCGTCGGTCTGGTCAAGAAGGCCAGCAATCTGCAGAAGTGTCGACTTGCCGGAACCAGATGCCCCCACAAGCGCGACAAGCTCACCAGACTGAACGCTGAGGTCAATGCCGCGCAGCACTTCAACCACCTTGTGGCCTTGGCGGAATGCGCGTTCGATGCCAATAAGTTCGAGAGCCGGCTTATTCATAACGAAGTACCTCCACCGGGTCGATCTTGGCGGCGCGGCGCGCCGGAATGATGGTGGCCGCGAACGAGAGAATAAGCGCAAGACCAACCGTGAGACCAGCTTCCACGATATTCACCTCAGCCCTGAGGCTGGTGATAAAACGGACCGCCGGGTCCCAGACCTGAAGGCCAAAGGCTTTCTCGATAAAGGTTTTGATGGCGTCGATGTTGGCGATAATCAGCCACGACAGCAGGCTGCCTGACACAATGCCGGCGGAGCCCACAAACAGCCCGATGGTGACAAAGATGCGTTTGATCGATGCCTGTGTGGCCCCAATCGTGCGCAGGATCGCAATATCCGGGGACTTGTCCTTCACCAGCATAAACAGGCTGGAGGAAATATTGAACACCGCCACGAGGATAATGAGGCCCACGATGAGGAACATCATCACCCGTTCGGTCTGCAGTGCGCCAACAAGGCTCTGGTTCAGCGACCGCCACGTGCGCACGTAAGCCCGCTCACCCACAACCGCGCCGATCTCCGGCCCGACTGTATCCACGGCGTCCGCGTCCCTGAGCATGATCTCGATATTCGCGACGCTGTCCTCAAGCCGGAAGAAGCGCTGCGCTTCCTCAAGCGGCATGCCAATAAAGCTTTCGTCGAACTGGTAAACGCCAATTTCCACAACCGCAACAACGGGATAGGAGAGATACCGGAGGGTCGAGCCAAAGGGTGTTGCGACCGACTTGGGGCTTACAATGGTGACCCGGTCACCGGCTGTAACCCGCAACCGGTTCGCGAGCTGGTAACCAAGCACAAGGCCCACTTCCTGCGGTGCGGCTTCAACCACACCGGCCTTCACTTCGGCAATGCCAAGCTTGTCAGCGGTGAAATATTCGTCCGGCAGGCCACGGACGATGGCGCCCCAGGCGTCCCCCTCGTTCGTCACCATGACCTGATTTTCACTGAAGGGCATCATCTTGACGATGTCATCCCGGTCTTTGAGATCATCCATGATTTTCTCGTAGCCGGAGAGCTGGCCGCCGTAGCCCTGAATAAGGATATGGCCGTGATAGCCAAGGATCTTGTCCATCAGCTCCGCGCGGAAGCCGTTCATCACCGCCATCACCACAATGAGCGCGGTAACACCAAGCGCAATGGCGGTAACGGAAAGAACCGCAGTGACGGAAATTACCCGGTCCCGTTTACGCGCCAGCATATAGCGCATCGCGACCGACCATTCATATCCCCGTGCCAGCACGCGGCTCCTCCCCTCGTTTTATAGGCCTCAGGCTGTCAGTTTAGCGACAGCGTCTTCTGGCGACAACTCGACCCGCTCGCCGGTCTTGCGGTTCTTGAGCTCGACAACGCCGTTCTCAAGGCCGCGCGGACCAACTGCAAGCTGCCAAGGCAGGCCAATCAGGTCCATATTGGCGAACTTGGCACCCGCGCTCTGGTCACGGTCATCATAAAGAACCTCAACACCCGCTTTGGTGAGCTCCCCGTAGAGCTTGTCACAAGCTGCTGTGCAGTTCTCGTCCTTGAAGCGAAGGTTCATGAGACCAACCTTGAACGGGGCCACGCTTTCGGGCCAAACAATGCCGCCGTCGTCATGACACGCTTCAATGATGGCACCAACAAGGCGGGACACACCCACGCCGTAGGAACCCATCTGAACGGTGACAGTCTCGCCATTCGGGCCCTGTACGTTTGCACCCATCGGTTTTGAATATTTTTCACCGAAGAAGAAGATGTGGCCAACTTCAATGCCGCGACCGTTCACAAGCTTGGACGCATCAACCGGGCAATCTTCCGGCTTGTGGATTTCGTCCGTGGCCGCATAAATGCTGGTCCACTCATCCACAACGGCTTGCAGGTCATCACCCTCGCCCGCGTCAATCATCGGGTCAAGCGCATCAAAGGCCTTGTCGAAGAACACTTCGCTCTCGCCGGTTTCCGCGAGCACGATGAACTCGTGACTGAGGTCACCACCAATGGGGCCAGTGTCCGCGCGCATCGGGATAGCCTTGAGGCCAAGGCGCGCGAAGGTGCGCAGGTAAGCCACGAACATGGCGTTATAGGACTTGCGGCCGTCTTCTTCGGTCAGGTCAAAGCTGTAGGCGTCCTTCATCAGGAATTCGCGGCCCCGCATCACGCCGAAGCGCGGGCGAATCTCGTCCCGGAACTTCCACTGAATGTGATAGAGGTTCTTCGGCAGGTCCTTGTAGGACTTCACTTCCCGGCGGAAAATGTCCGTGATCATTTCCTCGTTGGTCGGGCCGAACAGCATCTGGCGTTCGTGACGGTCTTCAATGCGCAGCATTTCCTTGCCGTAATCGTCATAGCGGCCGCTCTCGATCCAGAGGTCGGCAGCCTGAATGGTCGGCATCAGAAGTTCCTGCGCGCCCGCGCGGTCCTGCTCTTCGCGTACAATCTGCTCAATCTTCCTCAGTACCTTGAGGCCCATTGGCAGCCAGCTATAAATACCGGCCGCACCCTGCCGGATCATACCGGCGCGCAGCATCAGGCGGTGGGAGGCGATTTGCGCCTCGCTGGGGGTTTCCTTCAGAGTCGGCAGAAAATAGCGGCTTAGACGCATGGCTTACTCGTTTTATTCATTGGCATTTTTGAAAGCGGACGACAGCCGGCCCCGGCAGTGTCCTTCCTGTGCTTCTTTTGCCGCTCCGCACGGTGAATAGCAACGGGTTTCTTGAAAATTATCCGGCCCGCGCGCGCAATATTCGGTCAATTTTGCGCAATTTAAGGATGCACATCGCGTCAAATGTTGCACCGATGCAACAGACGCCTCAAACAAACACTACATCTAGTGTTTCTTCATCTCTAAATTGGTGACACCGGCGGGGGCAAGCGCATAGCTTCGGTGATGCGCAGAGCTGAAACCGGTTCCACGCTATGTGGCCCACGCTCAGGGAGGAACTTTGCGCTATAAAATATAGGTAAGTTCAAAGAACTACCGATTTATAGATTAGGAAAAGCAAGGCATCGCGCCTTGCTTTTTCATTTTCAGGCTTTGACCAGCTCTAACCACATAGCGCTTGTGCGATAACCTGCCCGACCGGGAAATTTAGCGCGTCCGCATCGCCAGCACTCATGTCCGGGATCGGCAACAGTGGAGGCTGCGCAAGGAAGCGCGGGTTCTGCCCTTTGTGTGCCTGGGCTGAGTGCACAAGGAACGGATGACAGAGATACACGGTCCCTGCGGTCCCGGTTGCGAGGACTTCCTTGCACCCGCTCGTATCTGAAAACCCCTCTTTCGCAAGCTCACGCAGGGTCAGACCCTCATCACCATGTTTGGCCAACTGTCGCGCTATTATATGGTGTGAGCCAGCGCGAATACGTGTCGGCCCATCTTCACCTCCCACATCGGAAAACAGGAATAGCATCAGCAGCATGCGGCCACGCGATACAATGTTTGCACGCCACTCCATGAAGTCGGAATTCTCATACCCGAAGCTGACATCAACATGCCAACCTGCATCATGGGGCTCGCTCTCGGAAGGAAAGCGCACAACAAACGAGCCCATCGCGCCGGGGCGCTGCCATCGCCCCTGCCCCACAAGCTGGTCATAGGCAGCGCGCAGCCTCGGTGTATTGGCGGCGGCAACGAAAGGCGCCTGGCTATACATACCAAGCCTGACGACAGGCACTGACCACGCTGCAGGGTTCAACGGGTCCATCCCCATATCCTGCCAGAGAATGGAACGGGCGTCATCTGCAAGGCATGGGGGGAAAGCGTGGTCAAGCCGGATGAAACCCTGCTCGACAAATTGTGCAATATCGTTTTGGTCCAGTGCAAGCTGGCCAGTGTTCTCAACTGATGTCATGACAAATAACCTTACTGGCCTGCCAAAGCTGGCAGGCTGATCAATCAGGGAAGCACGCTTCCCGTGGCGCGGTGAGCACTCAGGCTCGGGTCGTGCCGGTCAGGGTATGTGTCATGCAATAGAACATTGGCTTTGGTATCCGTTATCAGACGTGGGGCTGACGGAAGGTGATCAGGTCACTGGTGGCGAGGAAATAATAGGCCACCGTCAGAACAAAGGCGATCACCGTTGTGATCAGCATCTTTTTCTTCAGGTTCGGATTCACGGGTGCCGCCGGTTCGGTGCCGGGCACAAATTCTTCCGGGCTTTCATGTTGCGAACGCACACCGACGGGCAGTGCTGCAAAGAACACCATCCACCAGGCGATGACGTAAACGAGGATAATGGTCGCGATATTCATGGTGCTTATACCTCCTCGATCTCGACAAGGGTGCCGCAGAAGTCTTTGGGGTGCAGGAACAACACAGGCTTGCCGTGTGCGCCAATTTTTGGCTCACCGTCGCCCAGAACGCGCATGCCGTCAGCCTTCAGCTTGTCCCGCGCAGCGATAATGTCTTCCACCTCATAACATACGTGGTGCATGCCGCCTGAGGGATTATTCGCGAGGAATTTGGCAATGGTGGAGCCTTCGCCAAGCGGGTGCAGGAGCTCAATCTTGGTATTGGGCAGGTTCACAAATACCGTTGTCACACCGTGGTCCGGCAGGTCCATCGGCTCGGATACATCCGCGCCGAGGGTATCCCTGTAGACCGCAGCGCCCGCCGCAAGGTCTGGCACCACAATGGCAACATGGTTCAGCTTTCCAATCATCGCTACTTCCCTACTTCCTGAATTCCAGCTCGCCGCGCCTGTTAATCAGCGACGCAACGCCCGGGTTCTTGCCCACCTCGCGGCGGCAGAAACGCCTGACCGCTATGCGGATTACATCTTCAACCATCGTATCCGACAGGCGCGATGGTTTCGCCATCCGCTCAAGGCCGTCCTCGATGGCGTCCAGCATGCCGTCATAGAACACGTCGTCGTCCTGCTTCGGCAAGCCAAGAATGGCAATCAGCGGCTCGGCCGCCAAGGTGCCGTCCCGGTCGAAAACCACACTCACGGTCACGAAGCCGTTCACTGCCGCACGCCTACGGTCGGCGATGGCCTCATCAGCAACCGAGACAATGGTGTTGCCGTCCAGTGCCAAGCGTCCGACCGGCGCTTCGTCAACAAGCTTCAGGCCTTTTTTGCTGATCTCGATTATATCGCCGTTCTTGGGCACAATGGTATGTTTGATGCCCAGTTCGCGCGCATATGCCGCATGGCGCTGCAGGTGCCGCGCTTCGCCGTGCACAGGAATAACGGCGAACGGCTTGGTCCATTCATACATGCGCTTCAGTTCCGCGCGGCCCGGATGGCCGGAAACGTGAATGAAAGCGTCCTTCTCCGTCACCACATTGATGTGTTTGATAGCAAGCTGGTTAAAGAGCTGACCCAAGACGATCTCGTTGCCCGGGATAATCTTGGATGAGAACACCACATTGTCGCCGGGGCTGAGTTGCAGGTTCTTGTGATCATCGCGTGCGATACGTGCGATGGCCGCGCGTGGTTCACCTTGGCAGCCTGTGCAGGCGATCAGGATTTCATCCTTGGGCAGATAGTCAGCGTCTTCCTCGTCCACAAGCGGCGGGAAATCGGTCAGATAGCCTGTGGCTTTTGCTGCCTTGTATACCCGCTCCATGGAGCGCCCCAAAAGCACCAAGCGGCGACCGGTAGACTTGGCAACCTCGCCAATTGTCTCAAGCCGCGCCACGTTCGAGGCAAATGTGGTGATCACCACGCGGTTTTTCATGCCCGCGACAAGTTCCTTGAGGCTCTCGCGCACTGCGGCCTCGGAGCCGGATTCGCTTGCGTTGAACACGTTGGTGCTGTCACCCACAAGCGCCAGCACACCCTTATCGCCCAGTTCCGATAGCACGGGTGACGGGCACGCCGGCCCAATCAGCGGCCTGTCATCAAGCTTCCAGTCGCCTGTGTGGAAGATCGTGCCCTTGGATGTCTCGATCGCGAGGCCATGCCCTTCAGCGATGGAGTGCGCGAGCGGCACATACCGCACCTTGAAAGGCCCAAGTTCGAGCGTCTCAAGTGCATCTACAATATGCAGCTCAACTTGATCGAAGAGCCCGGCTTCCTTGAGCTTGTCTTCCACCAGTTCAGCCGTGAACGGTGTCGCGTAAACTGGGCAACGGAATCGTTCCCAAAGGTACGGCACCGCGCCGATATGATCCTCGTGCCCGTGCGTGAGCACAAGGCCTACAAGATCTTCCTGTTCGTCTTCAATGAACACAGGGTCGGGGAAAATGAGGTCCACCCCCGGCAGGTGAGTGTCCGCGAAGCTCATGCCGCAGTCGACCATCAGCCATTTGCCTTTGTGGCCGTATAGATTGAGGTTCATCCCAATCTCGCCCGAGCCACCGATAGGCAGGAACAAAAGCCGGTTGTCGTCTGGTTTCATATAAGCCATTCGTCGTCCTAGTTGTTGCGCTCAAAGATAAGGCGCAGGCCCTGAAGTGTCAGGTCCCCCACGACGTCGCCGATGGCGTCGGTATGGTTGGCGAAGACGGGCGCAAGTCCCCCGGTTGCCAAAACCTTGATATCCTCACCATGCTCGCGCTTGAGCCGCGATACAAGGCCTTCGATCATGCTAACATAGCCCCAGAAGATGCCTGATTGCATGGCTTCTAATGTGGACTTGCCGGTCACCCGGTCGCTGGTCGGCGCGCTCACTGCAATACGCGGCAGCTTGGCCGCCGCTTGGTGTAGCGCGTGGAGCGACAGGTTGATACCGGGGCAGATGATGCCGCCAAGGTATGCGCCGTCACGGCCAACCACGTCAAACGTCGTCGCGGTACCGAAGTCAACGACTACGAGCGGGCCGCCATAAAGCGCGTGCCCGGCAACCGCGTTCACGAGCCTGTCAGCGCCCACTTCGGCAGGGTTCGTGACACGCACATCAACACCAAGCTCAACCCCCGGCGTGCCGACAATGAGCGGCTCACAGCCGAAGTATTTTTTGCACAGCTGGGTCAGCGGCCACACCACCTGCGGCACAACGCTCGCGATGATCGCCCCTTTGACCGCCTTCGGGTCCCGGCCATGGAGCGCCATCAGATGGCTGATCCAGACCATATATTCATCCACCGTACGCTGGTCGAAGGTGGAGATGCGCCACTGTTCAACAATCGCCTTGTCTTCAATCAGCGCGAAGACGGTGTTGGTGTTGCCTGCATCAATTGTCAAAAGCATGTTTGTCACTCCAGCCCGGCCACGGGGAAAATGTCCCCTGCATATAGGCGTTTTTCCTGTCCGTCGTCCAGTAGGACCACAAGCCCGCCATCTTCGGCGAGATATCGGGGCGTGCCGGTAAAGCTCTCCCCCATGGTCCGCAAGGTACAGACCTTACCTAGTCCCCATGCGGCGTTTGACCAGTCCTGCCTGATATCGGTGAATTCACCCACTTTCCAATTTGTTAGGCGGGCAAACAAACTGGCGGAAAGTGATTCGAATACAGGCCTTACGGCTACATCTCTTCCAACGACTGCACTGAGGCTGGTTGCCGTGAACTGCGCATCGTCCGGATAGAAACCAATGTTCATTCCGATGCCAATAATCACATGGTCAAGCCCGCCGCCGGAACGTGCGCTGCTCTCGATCAGGATACCGCTCGCCTTGCGGTCGCGAATGAGCACATCGTTCGGCCATTTGCAGCGCACATCAGCCGCTGGTGCGCCGTGGGCAATGAAAGCATCCCGCACCGCAAGGGCCGCGATGAACGGCAGCGCCGTCAAATCCTTCGGTTCAAGCTGGGGGCGGATGAGCAGTGAGGCATAGAGGTTGCCGGTCTTCGATGTCCACGCCCTGCCCCGACTACCGCGCCCGGCACTTTGCTGACCTGCAATGATCCACAGCGGGCCGGGCTCACCTGCAATGGCAAGTTCAGTTGCGACCGCATTGGTGCTGCCGCATTCCTCATAAAAGTGGGCCCCGACACCAGCCGGTGCCGAGGCCCCCCAATCTTGATAATCCGTTGTCACTAGAACAACAGCGACCCGGCTGCCCAGCTTGCTGCTGCCACCAGCGGACCGATGAGCAGGAAGTAGCTGACCGGCGAGTTCACGATAGCGGCAATGGCGATCACGCTTGAAACAGCGCGGCCGTGGCCACTTTCAAATGCCGGAGCCGGTTCATCAAAGAACATGACCTTGATGATGCGGAGGTAATAGAAGGCACCCACCACGCTCGTCAGCACGCCGATGACCGCAAGCGGAATAAGGCCTGCCTCAACGGCCGCAAGGAACACATACCATTTGCCCCAGAAACCGGCGAGCAGCGGAATACCTGCAAGCGAGAACATGAAGATCGCCACGGCAATCGCGAGCGGCAGGTTGGTCTGCGACAGGCCGGAAAGGTCTGAAATTTCTTCAACCATGCCCTCGCTACGGCGCAGGGTCAGGATAGCACCGAAGGAGCCGAGCGTCATCGTGAGGTAAATTGCGATATAGATCAGCAGCGCTTCAACACCAGCCGGTGTTGCAGCCGCAAGGCCAACAAGCGCATAACCAATATGACCAATGCTCGAGTATGCCATCAGGCGTTTGATGTTGGTTTGCACGAGCGCCACGAAGGAGCCGACAAGCATCGACGCGATCGAGATAAACACAACAACCTGCTGCCACTCGCCCGACATGGACGGGAAGCCGGTGGTCATGACCCGCACGAAGAGCGCAAGCGCCGCCACTTTCGGTGCTGCCGCAAAGAAGGCGGTAACCGGGGTTGGCGAACCCTCGTACACATCAGGCGTCCACATGTGGAACGGTACAGCCGAAACCTTGAACGCGAGGCCTGCCATCAGGAAGACCATGCCAATGATGATGCCAACTTGCGGCTCATGCATGGCTTTGAGCGTGGTTGCGAGCGTATCGAAGTCCGTCGTGCCAGCAAAACCGTAGATGAGCGATACGCCGTACAGCAGCATGCCTGATGAGAGCGCACCCAGTACAAAATACTTGAGGCCCGCTTCAGTAGAGCGCGAACGGTCACGGTTGAGGGCCGCAAGCACGTAGAGCGAGAGGCTTTGCAGCTCAAGGCCGACATAAAGGCTCATGAGGTTGTTTGCCGAGATCATCACCATCATGCCAAGCGTGGCAAGAAGAATGAGGATCGGATATTCGAACTTCGAGATACCCATCTGGCGCATGTAGGACGCGGACATCAGGATCGCGATGCCGGAGCCGATGAACACCAATGTCTTGGTAAACACCGCAAAGGCGTCGGTCACGAACATGCCGCCGAAGGTCAACTGACGGTCACCACCGACCTGCGTGATCATCACGAAAGCCGCAACAACCATCAACAGGATCGAAAGGTTGGCCATCTGGCCGTAGCTTTTATCGCCCTGGAATACACCCAGCATCAGCAGGAGCATCGCACCGATGCCCATAATCAGCTCGGGCATCACAGGGAGGAGGATTGGCATTTCACCAGTCATGTCTCACTTACTCCTTAGTGCGCGTCGTGATGCGCTTCAGCCGCCGGGGCTTCGGTTTCTTCAACCGGGCCCACATTGACAACCGTCTGGTTCTCAAAAGCGGAGAATTTCGTATCAATCAGGTTTTGAACCGATGCGTGGATCGGGTCGAGGAAGCTGTTCGGATAGATACCCATCCAGAAGACCACAGCAACGAGCGGTACGAAGATGATCTTCTCACGCAGGTTCAGGTCTGGCATGGCTTTCACATCGTCTTTGTCCAGTTCACCGAACACAAGGCGGCGAACGAGGTAGAGCATGTATGCAGCACCCAGTACCACGCCGGTGGTCGCGAAGAAGGCGATCCAGCTGTCGTAGGTGTAGGCGCCGTTGAGGACAAGGAACTCGCCCACAAAGCCGCTCATACCCGGCAGACCAACCGATGCCATCGAGAAGATGACAAAGATGGTCGCATAGATCTTCATGTTGATGGACAGGCCGCCATAGCGCGAGATTTCCCTCGTGTGCAGGCGGTCATAGATGACCCCCACACAAAGGAAGAGCGCGCCAGAGACAATACCGTGGCTCAGCATGGTGAAGATCGCGCCTTCAATACCGTTCGCATTGAGAACGAAGATACCGATGGTGACAAAACCCATGTGGGCGACGGACGAATAAGCAATCAGCTTCTTGATGTCGTTCTGCACAAGCGCCACGAGCGATGTGTAGACGATCGCAATGATCGACAGTGCAAACACAAGCCACGCGAAGTGCATGGTGGCTTCCGGGAACATGGGTAGGCTGAAACGGAGGAAACCGTAACCACCCATCTTCAGAAGCACACCAGCAAGGATCACGGAACCCGCCGTTGGTGCCTGTACGTGCGCATCCGGCAGCCATGTATGCACCGGCCACATCGGCATCTTCACCGCGAACGAGGCAAAGAAGGCGAGCCAGAGCAAATTCTGCACATCCGCATCAAAGTGGTGGTTCATGAGCATCGGGATATCGGTCGTGCCGGTCTCGATGAACATATAGAACACAGCCACCAGCATCAGCACGGAGCCAAGCAGCGTATAAAGGAAGAATTTGAAGCTAGCGTAAATCCGGTTCAAACCACCCCAGACGCCGATGATCAGATACATCGGGATCAGGCCGCCTTCGAAGAAGACGTAGAACAGGAAAATATCAAGCGCGGAGAACACACCGATCATCAGGGTTTCGAGCAGCAGGAAGGCAATCATATATTCCTTCACACGCGTCTCGACAGATTCCCAGCTTGCCAGCACCACAATCGGCATCAGGAAAGCCGTGAGAACCACGAACAGCATGGAGATGCCGTCAACGCCCACATGGTAGCTGATGCTGTTGCCAATCCATTCGTATTTCTCAACGAACTGGAAGTCGGCGGTGGAGCCGTCAAACAGGCCCCAAAGTACAATGCTGAGCACAAACGTGAAGAGCGTTGCAAGCAGCGTTACCCAACGGATGTTACGCTTCTCAATCTCTTTGTCCTGGTGACGCACGATGAGCACGAAGCCGGCACCAATGAGCGGCACGAGCATCATCAGCGAGAGCAGGTTATGTATCAGAAAATTCATCTTTAATATCCCCTGCCCTTAGTGTCCGCCACTCTGGGCCATAAACCATGTCACCACGAGCGCGAGGCCGATGATCATGGCAAACGCATAGTGATAGACATAACCGGATTGCAGCTTGCGAGCTTTGGCCGCAATCACAGCGACCGCGTGCGACACACCGTTCGGGCCGAAGCCATCGATGGTCTGTTCATCACCGCGCTTCCAGAAGAAGCCGCCAAGCCAGAAGGCCGGGCGAACGAAGATGAAGTTATAAAGCTCGTCAAAGTACCATTTGTTGAGAAGGAAGGCATAAAGGCCGTCCCACATTTCTGCCGTGCGCTGCGGCAGGTCTGTCTTGCGAAGGTAGAACCACATCGCCAGCACAGCACCGAGCACCATCACAACAAATGGCATTGCTTTTACGATAAAGGGTACGTGGTGTGCTTCGGTCATGATGTCATGTGCCGACGTTACCAGTGCACCGTTCCAGAAGGCCACGCGGTTATCACCAATGAACGCACCATGGAACACCATACCGGCGAACACGGCACCAACGGCAAGCACGATAAGCGGGAAGCGGATGGTCCACGGCCCTTCATGTGCGTGGTCATAGGTGTGATGGTCCGCACGGGTTTCGCCCATGAAGGTCATGAACCACAGACGCCAGCTGTAGAAGCTTGTCATCAGTGCGGCAGCAACACCCATCACAAAGGCAAATTCAGCGCCCGGTGCGTGCGAAGCGTAAGCAGCTTCGATGATCATATCTTTCGAGTAGAAGCCCGAAAGGAACGGGAAACCGGTGATCGCGAGGTTACCAATGAACATCACAGCAGCTGTGAGTGGGATCTTCTTGAGAAGGCCACCCATGTTGCGCATGTCTTGCTCATGGTGCATCGCGTGGATCACGGAACCCGCGCCTAGGAACAAGAGCGCCTTGAAGAATGCGTGCGTGAACAGGTGGAACACTGCGCCGCCATAGGCACCAACGCCAAGCGCGAAGAACATGTAACCGAGCTGCGAACAGGTCGAATACGCGATCACGCGTTTGATGTCGTTCTGCACAAGGCCAACACTGGCCGCGAAGAAGGCCGTGGCTGCACCGATAACGGTGACAACAACAAGCGCATCCGGCGCATATTGGAATACAGGGCTGAAGCGAGCCACAAGGAATACACCCGCCGTCACCATTGTTGCCGCGTGAATAAGCGCGGACACCGGTGTCGGCCCTTCCATAGCGTCCGGGAGCCAGGTGTGGAGGCCGAGCTGGGCCGATTTACCCATGGCACCCACGAACAGCAGTAGGCAGATGACCGTCAGCGCATGATATTCATGGCCGAGGAAAGTCATCGTCGCATTCTGGAAGTCAGCGGCGTTTGCAAAAATCACGTCGAACTCAACGGAGCCGAACAGCACAAATACAGCATAGATACCAAGCGCGAAGCCAAAGTCACCCACACGGTTGACAACAAACGCCTTGATGGCGGCTGCGTTCGCGCTCGGTTTCTTGAACCAGAAACCGATGAGCAGGTAAGAGGCAAGACCCACGCCTTCCCAACCGAAGAACATCTGCACGAGGTTATCGGAGGTGACGAGCATCAGCATCGCAAAGGTGAAGAGCGACAGGTACGCGAAGAAGCGCGGCTTGTCGGGGTCTTCATGCATATAGCCCATGGAATACCAGTGCACGAGCGCGGAAACCGAGTTGACGACAACCAGCATAACCGCCGTAAGCGTGTCGATCTTGAATGCCCAAGAGAAGTTGAGCGTGCCCGAAGATACCCAGTCCAGCACGTGAACGTGCGCTTTGTTACCAGAAAGCGCGATTTCAGCAAACGCCATCCAGGAGAGGATAGCAGCCACACTCACGAGCGAGGCCGTCAGAAGCTGGCTGGCCTTGTCACCAATCCTGCGGCCAAACATGCCCGCAATCAGGAAGCCGATAAGCGGCAGGAAAACAATAAGTTTGTACATCATCGCCCTACCCTCTCATCTGGTTGATATCTTCCACGGCGATGGAGCCGCGGGTACGGAAGTAAACAACGAGGATCGCAAGGCCGATGGCCGCTTCAGCAGCAGCAACGGTCAGCACGAACATCGCGAATACCTGGCCCACAAGGTCATTGAGATGCGTAGAGAAGGCCACGAGGTTGATATTGACGGAGAGCAGAATGAGCTCCACCGACATAAGAATGATGATGACGTTCTTCCGGTTGAGGAAGATACCGAAAATCCCGAATACAAACAGGATCGCGGCGACCGTCAGATAATGTCCTAACCCAATAGTCATGGACTATCGTCCCCTAGCCTTTTTTGGTTGGCATGGGAACACCCTTGCCAACTTCCACATCAACGAGTTCGAAAGCATCTTCCGGACGGCGGGCGTTCTGTTTGCCGATATTCTGGCGTTTCACACCCGGACGGTCGCGGTGCGTAAGCACAATCGCGCCGATCATGGCCACAAGAAGAATGAGGCCGGCGGTCTGGAAGATGAAAATATAGTCGGTATAGATCACCGAGCCGAGGGCCGCAGTGTTCTCAACCTGCTCAAGCGCTGGCATTGGCGCGGCCGCATTCAGCGCGATATCGCCACCGAACGTCCAGGCTGTGCCAAGCGTTACCAACTCCGCGAGCAGGATAAGACCGATCAGCGCACCAATTGGCAGATACTGCAGGAAACCCTGACGAAGCTCGACAAAGTTGATGTCGAGCATCATCACCACGAAGAGGAAGAGCACCGCAACCGCGCCCACGTAAACAATCACGAGCAGCATGGCGAGGAACTCCGCCCCCATCAGGACAAAAAGCCCCGCGGCGGAGAAGAAGGCAAGGATAAGCCAGAGCACGGAGTGCACCGGGTTCCTTGATGAGATAACCATCAGGCCCGACAGGACCGTAATGGCAGCGAACAGCCAGAAGGCAGCCGCAGGAAGTGTTGAAGCGAGATCCATGTGTCCACCCCTGCCTTAACGGTACGGCGCGTCAAGGGCGATGTTCGCCGCAATCTCGCGCTCCCAGCGCTCACCGTTGGCGAGCAGCTTGTCCTTGTTGTACATCAGCTCTTCACGGGTTTCCGTGGCGAACTCGAAATTCGGACCCTCGACAATCGCATCCACCGGGCACGCTTCCTGACAGAAGCCGCAGTAGATGCATTTGGTCATGTCGATGTCATAACGCGTGGTACGGCGAGAGCCGTCAGCGCGCGGTTCAGCCTCGATCGTGATCGCCTGTGCCGGGCAGATAGCCTCACAGAGTTTACAGGCGATGCAGCGTTCTTCCCCGTTCGGGTAACGACGCAGCGCGTGCTCACCCCGGAAACGCGGCGACAACGGACCCTTCTCATAGGGATAGTTGATCGTCACTTTCGGGCGGAAGAAATATTTGGTCGTCAGCACGAGCGCTGCCCAAAATTCCTTCAGAAGCAAGCTTTTAGCGGCTTGTACGATAGCAGTCATTTATCAAGCCTCTCCGTTATCCGTTGGTGGGGAGCCAGCCGGCGTAAACCATGACCCCCGAGTAAATGATGACAAATGCGAGCGACAGCGGCAGGAACACTTTCCAGCCAAGACGCATCAGTTGGTCGTAGCGGTAACGCGGCACAAACGCCTTCACCATCGCGAACATCCAGAAGAAGAGCGCGGTTTTGATGAAGAGCCAGATAAAGCCCGGAATGAAATCCAGGAACGGAAGCGGCGCATACCAGCCACCGAAGAACAGGATCGCCATCACAATCGACATCAAGAGGATGTTGGCATATTCGCCAAGGAAGAAGAGCGCGAACGCCATCGACGAATATTCAACC
Organism: Kordiimonas gwangyangensis DSM 19435 = JCM 12864; assembly: GCF_000375545.1. GTDB lineage: Bacteria > Pseudomonadota > Alphaproteobacteria > Sphingomonadales > Kordiimonadaceae > Kordiimonas > Kordiimonas gwangyangensis. Next base: position 107,436 of record NZ_AQXF01000002.1, on the reverse strand, counting down.
TGATAACCGGCCACAAGCTCGGCTTCCGCTTCCGGAAGGTCAAACGGTGGGCGGTTGGTTTCAGCCAGTGCCGAGATGAAGAAAATGATGAAAATCGGGAAGAACGGGATGAAGTGCCAGCTCAGCACGCCGCCTTCTTGCGCATACACCACATCGCTCAGGTTCAGCGAGCCCACTTTCACAAGCACACACACAAGCACAAAGCCGATGGATACCTCGTAGGATACCATCTGTGCGGCGGAGCGCAGGCCACCAAGGAACGCATAGCGGCTGTTCGATGCCCAGCCCGACATGATGATGCCGTATACGCCAAGCGAAGAGATCGCGAGGATATAAAGCACACCAACGTTCAGGTCAGAGATCGCCATGCCTTCATCGAACGGGATTACCGCCCATGAGATGAGTGCGAGTGTGAAGGTGATCATCGGCGCCATCAGGAAGATGACCTTGTTGGCACCTGCCGGAATGATCGTCTCCTTCAGGAACAGCTTGATACCGTCCGCGAAGGATTGCAGCAAACCAAACGGCCCCACCACGTTCGGACCACGGCGCATCTGCACAGCGGCCCAGATCTTACGGTCGAAATAAACCGCGAAAGCGACGGCAATCGTCAGCGGCAGCACGACCCCAAGGATCGATGCAATGACCGCGAGGAAGTAAAGGAAAGGTCCTTCGCCACCGAAAAGGTTATAAAGCGCCTCAACCATGGGTTCCCGTCGCCTCCTCGTCCTCGAAGCCGCGCGCTGCTACGCAGTCAGCCATGATCTGGCTTGCACGGGCAATCGGGTTTGTCAGGTAAAAATTATCGATAATCGGTGCAAAACCGCCGTCTGCGAGTTCACCCTTGGTGCCAAAGTCGCCCCAGGCTTCCGTCGGCAGTGTGTCACGCGTCGCGGTCGCCGGTGCGACTTCTGCAAGGCGGGCACGCAGTTCACCGATGGTATTGTACGGCAGCGTCGTACCAACAATGTCAGACAGTGCACGCAGGATCGTCCAGTCCTCGCGGGCGTCGCCCGGTGCGAAGTGGGCTTTCTCCGTGCGCTGCACGCGGCCTTCGGTGTTGATATAGGTGCCCGATTTCTCGGTATAGGCTGCGCCCGGCAGGATCACGTCAGCGTTCTTCACGCCTTCATCACCATGGGTGCCGAGGTAAACCGTAAAGGTTTTGGCGAGATCGCTTGTATCCACCTCGTCAGCGCCGAGAAGGAAGACAGCCTTCAGTTTGCCAGCCTTCGCGTCATCAAGGATCGCGTCAACGCCGCCCTCGGTCGTGAGACCAAGGTCCATCGCGCCAACACGCGCCGCTGCAGTGTGCAGCATGTTGAAGCCGTTCCAGCCTTCACGCACACAGTAACGGTCAGCAATGTCACGTACTGCCTTGAGGACAGCAGCGCCGTCTTCACGGGCAAGTGCCGCCTGACCGACGATGATCATCGGGTTTTTCGCAGCCTTGAGCGCTTTTGCAGCGTCATGGCGGCCTGTTCCCACCGACTTCAGGATCGTCGCATCGTCGCCAAATTCCTCAACCTTGTAGGTGAGGTCAACAGCGTTGCCGATGTTGCCGACCTTGAGACCAAGGTGACGAACAGCCTTACGGATGCGTGTGTTGATGATCGGCGCTTCTGTGCGCGGGTCACAGCCAACGAGCAGCAGATAGTCTGCTTCTTCGATACCAGCGATGCTGGTGTTGAAAAGGTAGCCTGAGCGCACGCTTGCGTCGATCGCAGCACCATCCTGGCGGCCCTCAATACGGCTTGCGCCGAGCGACGCCATCAGGTCCTTGAGCGCGAGCATGGCTTCCATGTCGGCGAGGTCGCCAACGATGGCTGCAATCTCATCGCCCGAAACGCCTTTGAGCTTTTTCTTGATCGCCTCAAACGCTTCGCCCCAGGTTGCTTCTTCAAGCTTCTTGTTCTTGCGAACATAGGGACGGTCAAGGCGGCGCTTACGAAGACCATCATAAACAAAGCGTGTCTTGTCGGAGATCCACTCTTCGTTCACGTCTTCATTAAGACGCGGCAGAATGCGCATGACCGCAGCACCGCGGGTATCAACGCTGATGTTCGAGCCAACGGCGTCCATCACGTCGATGCTTTCGGTGTGCTTCAGTTCCCAGCTCCGCGCCGTGAAGGCATAGGGCTTCGAGGTCAGTGCGCCTACCGGGCAAAGGTCAATCACGTTGCCCGACATTTCGCTGTCGAGCGATTTCTCGAGATACGTGGTCACTTCCGTATGTTCGCCACGCCACAGCGCGCCCATGTCATCCACACCGGCAACTTCTTCGGAGAAGCGCACGCAGCGCATGCAGTGAATGCAGCGTGTCATGGTGGTGGAAATGAGCGGACCCATGTGTTTGTCTTCAACCGCGCGCTTGTTCTCGTCGAAACGGTTCGCGCCGCGACCGAAGGCCATGGCCTGGTCCTGAAGGTCACATTCACCGCCCTGGTCACAGATCGGGCAGTCAAGCGGGTGGTTGATCAGCAGGAACTCCATCACACCTTCGCGCGCTTTTTTTACGCGTTCGGTATTGGTGTGGATCACCATGCCGTCACCCGCTGGCATTGCGCAGCTTGCGATTGGCTTCGGCGAACGTTCCATGTCCACGAGGCACATGCGGCAGTTACCGGCAATCGACAGGCGCTCGTGATAGCAGAAACGCGGCACTTCAATGCCGATTTCCTCACACGCCTGCAGAACGGTCGTGCCCGCCTCTACAGTTACTTCTTTTCCATCAATGGTTAGCGTGGGCATCTAACTCTCCTTGCCATGCGCTCTATTCAGCCGCTTTGGCATGATATGAATCGATACGTGCTTCCACTTCACCGCGGAAGTGGCGCATCAAACCCTGGATTGGCCATGCCGCCGCGTCGCCAAGCGCGCAGATGGTGTGGCCTTCAATCTGTTTCGTGACATCGAGCAGCGTGTCGATCTCTGATTTTTCCGCCCTGCCCTCGACAAGACGTTCCATCACGCGCCACATCCAGCCGGTGCCTTCACGGCACGGCGTACACTGGCCGCAGCTCTCATGCTTGTAGAACTCGCTCAGGCGTGTGATCGCCTTCACGATATCGGTGGACTTGTCCATCACGATAACGGCCGCGGTACCAAGACCGGACTGCACTTCGCGCAGGCTGTCAAAGTCCATCAGCACGGTGTCACAAATGTCTTTTGGCAGAAGTGGAACCGAAGAACCGCCTGGAATAACAGCCAGAAGGTTGTCCCAACCGCCGCGAACACCGCCTGCGTGCTTCTCGATGAGTTCCTTGAGCGGAATGCCCATTTCTTCTTCGACGTTGCACGGGTTGTTCACATGGCCCGAAATACAGAACACCTTTGTGCCCGTATTGTTTGGACGACCAATGCCAGCAAACCAAGAAGCGCCGCGGCGCAGGATGGTTGGCGCAACCGCGATCGATTCGACGTTGTTCACCGTGGTCGGGCAGCCCCACACACCGACGTTCGCAGGGAACGGCGGCTTCAGGCGCGGCTGGCCTTTCTTGCCTTCAAGGCTTTCGATGAGCGCAGTTTCTTCACCACAGATGTAGGCGCCCGCACCGCGGTGCACATACACATCGAAGTCATAGCCGGAACCACAGGCGTTTTTACCGAGGAAGCCTTTTGCATATGCTTCGTCGATGGCGCGGTTCAGCGCTTCCGCCTCGCGGTAGAACTCACCACGGATATAGATGTAAGCCGCGATGGCATTCATCGCAAAACCGGCGATCAGGCAGCCTTCGATCAGCTTGTGCGGATCGTGGCGCATCAGGTCGCGGTCTTTACAGGTGCCCGGCTCGCCCTCGTCCGCGTTTACCACGAGGTAGGACGGACGGCCATCCGATTGTTTCGGCATGAAGGACCATTTGAGGCCCGTCGGGAAGCCTGCGCCACCACGACCACGAAGGCCCGATTCCTTCATTTCACTGATGATCCAGTCACGACCCTTGGCGATGATGTCCTTGGTCCCGTCCCAGTCACCGCGTTTCATCGCGGCGTCGATGCCGGGGCTTTGGAACCCATAAAGGTTCGTGAAGATGCGATCCTTATCTGCAAGCATTATGCATCCTCCGCCATAAAGTCTTTGAGCGTGGTGGGACCACCGAGCGGCGCGCTCGTCTGACGGTCAACCTGTGGGCCCGGCTTCACGTCTTCACCAGCGCGCAGCTTGTTCAGAAGTTCAACCATGGTCTCAGGCGTCAGGTCTTCGAAATAATCGTCACCAATAGCCACAACCGGCGCGTTCACACAGGCGCCTGCACACTCAACCTCCGAAAGGGTGAACATACCGTCTTCGGTCGTCTGGCCCTTCTCGATACCGAGATGTTTTTTGCATGCGCCCATGATCTCGTCAGAACCACGCAGCCAGCACGGCGTGGTGCCGCACACTTGCACGTGGTGTTTGCCGATCGGCTTGTGGTTATACATGGTATAGAAGGTCGCGACCTCCATCACCTTGATCGGTGCCATATCGAGGTAATCCGCGATATATTCCATGATTTCCTGGGTCACGTGACCGCCGTTCTGACGCTGCGCGATATCGAGAAGCGGCATCACGGCGCTTTGCTGGCGCCCTTCCGGGTACTTCGCGATAAATTTCTGCGCGAGCGCCTCGTTTTCAGGCGTCCACTCGAATTTCTGGTCTACCGCACTCATCGGTCCACCTCACCAAACACAATATCCATTGCACCAAGCACTGCCGGTGCATCCGCGAGCATGTGACCGCGGCACAAGAAGTCCATCGCCTGCAGGTGCGAGAAGCCCGGTGCGTGGATCTTACAGCGGTACGGACGGTTCGACCCGTCAGACACCAGATACACACCAAACTCGCCCTTCGGCGCCTCAACAGCGGCGTAAACCTCACCTTCCGGCACTTTGAAGCCCTCGGTATAGAGCTTGAAGTGGTGGATGAGAGCTTCCATCGATGTTTTCATTTCCGCGCGGCGCGGCGGTGCCACTTTCGTGTTCACGCTCATGGCCGGGCCAGACGGCATCTCGTTGATACACTGGCGCATGATCTTGAGCGATTCACGCATCTCGGCGATGCGGATCATGAAGCGGTCATAGCAGTCGCCGGCGTTACCGATCGCCACTTTGAAGTCCATCTTGTTATAGACTTCATACGGCTGCGATTTGCGCAGGTCCCATGCAAGGCCGGTCGAGCGCAGCATCGGGCCGGAGAAGCCCCATGCCAGTGCCTCTTCCGCCGTGAAGGAGCCAATATCAACGTTACGCTGCTTGAAAATACGGTTGTCGACGAGGAGCGCTTCCATATCCGCAATCATCTGCGGATAGGTTTCAGTCCACGCCATGATGTCCTCAAGGAGGCCATCCGGCAGGTCCTGGTGCACACCACCCGGACGGAAGTATGCCGCGTGGAAACGTGAACCAGATGCGCGCTCGTAAAACTCCATGAGTTTTTCGCGTTCCTCGAACATCCAGGTGATCGGCGTCATCGCACCAACGTCAAGCGCGTGAGTCGTCAGGTTCAGGATGTGGTTGAGGATACGGCCGATCTCGCAGTACAGCACACGGATATACTGGCCGCGCTGTGGTACTTCGAGTTCAAGCAGCTTCTCAACCGCAAGGCAGAACGCGTGTTCCTGGTTCATCGGCGCCACATAGTCGAGGCGGTCGAAATACGGCATCGCCTGCAGATACTGTTTATGCTCGATGAGTTTTTCCGTGCCCCGGTGCAGGAGACCGATGTGCGGGTCAACCCGCTCGATCACTTCACCGTCCAGCTCCAGTACCATGCGGAGCACGCCGTGCGCTGCAGGGTGCTGCGGACCGAAGTTAAGGCAATAGTTCTTGATATCGACTTCAGCCATTATTTTGCCCCCTCTTTCTTGGGCGCAGCAACGTCGGCCTTCTCGTCACCCGGCAGCACATATTTTGCGCTTTCCCATGGGCTCATGAAGTCGAAGTTGCGGAATTCCTGCTTCAGTTTCACCGGCTCGTACACAACGCGCTTCTTCTCTTCCGAGTAGCGCACTTCCACATAGCCCGTAAGCGGGAAGTCCTTGCGGAGCGGGTGACCCTGGAAGCCATAGTCGGTCAGCATGCGGCGAAGGTCCGGGTGGTCGGCGAAGAAGATGCCGTACATGTCCCACGCTTCGCGCTCATACCAGCCAGCGGCCGGGAACACGTCCGTCACGCTCGGCACCGGGGTGTCCGCGTCCGTTTCCACCTTCACGCGGATGCGCTGGTTCAGCTGCAGGCTGAGCAGGTGGTAAACGACGTCGAACCGCTTGGCGCGCGCCGGATAGTCCGCACCGCAAATGTCGACCAGTTGCTTGAACATGCATTCCTGATCGTCGCGAAGGAAAGTGAGGACTTTTTGAATATGTTCAGCCCGGGCGATGATCGTCAGCTCATTATAAGCGACGGTCGCCGAGGCCACTTCATTTTCAAGACTGCTGGCGATGTGCTCGCCAAGTCCAGCTAATGCCTTGTCAGTCATGCGCTCTCGCGCTCCTTTTATGATGTTGCGGCGCCGGGGCCGCAGGCACACAGCGAAGCACCTTCAAGCGAGCTCGAAGGTGCTTCGGATGAGATCTACCGGGCGATGGTACCGGTACGGCGGATTTTGCGCTGAAGCTGCAGGATGCCGTACACGAGTGCTTCCGCCGTCGGCGGGCAACCCGGAACATAGATGTCGACAGGGACGATACGGTCACAGCCACGCACCACCGAATAGGAATAGTGATAGTAGCCGCCGCCGTTTGCGCACGAACCCATAGAGATAACGTACCGCGGCTCCGGCATCTGGTCATAAACCTTGCGGAGTGCGGGTGCCATCTTGTTCGTGAGCGTACCGGCAACGATCATCACGTCGGACTGGCGTGGGCTACCGCGCGGGGCAAAGCCAAAACGCTCTACGTCGTAACGCGGTGTACCCGAATGCATCATCTCAACGGCGCAGCAGGCGAGACCGAAGGTCATCCACCACAGCGAACCCGTACGGGCCCAGTTGATCAGATCCTCAAGCGAGGTAACAACAAAACCTTTTTCGGTCAGTTCCTCGTTGAGGGATTCGAGAAAAGCGCCATCGGCCGCGGGAGTACCCGTGCCGTCAGGACCCATTGGGCTGTTAGGCTGTACTACTCCCATTCCAGCGCTCCTTTGTTCCATTCATAGATGAAGCCAACAGTCAGCACGCCGAGGAAAATCATCATGGACCAGAAGCCGTAAACGCCGATGTCGCCGAGGGACACAGCCCACGGGAACAGGAAGGCGACTTCAAGGTCGAAGATGATGAAGAGGATGGCAACGAGGTAGAAGCGAACGTCAAACTGGTGACGCGCGTCATCAAAAGCCTCAAAGCCACACTCGTAAGCTGACAGTTTTTCGTCATCGGGATTCTGGCGCGCGATCAGCACGGCCGCACCGACAAAGACGAGTGAGAAAGCAATGGCGATCCCGAGGAAAATCAGGATCGGAAGATATTGTGTGAGCAACGACTCCATGGGAGTCCCTTTTTGTTTATTGGCCCTAAATTACTGCGCCCTTTTATCGACCGAGCAGCCGACAGTAAAGGATGAATTTACCCGGGGCGGCAATGCGCGCGAGTATAACGACCGAAATGCTTAATGAAAAGCTTATGAGCCGGTATTTTAAGGGAAAAAGCGGCTATTCGACGCAGAAAAACAAAAAACGCGTCCGAACAAGCCGGAACGCGTTTTTATGGTTGTCAAGCAAGTGGCGCGAGTGACGGGGCTCGAACCCGCGACCCTCGGCGTGACAGGCCGATACTCTAACCAACTGAGCTACACCCGCGCACTGCTTGCGGAGCGGGTTTTATGATTTTGACACCCCCTTGTCAATCAGAGAATGACAATTTTTTTGCACTTTTTTACCACGACAATCCGAGAGGCAGAATCACCTCGAAGATTTTAGTTGGTGGGATGAAAGGCAAGCCGAATCATAAACTTAGATCGCGATATTCAGGCAGGAGGAAACAGAAATGCCTGCGAGAAACAAAAAAGCCTCCAGGCCGGAACCTGGAGGCTTTTTGATACCCTCATCAGAGGGAGCAAGTGGCGCGAGTGACGGGGCTCGAACCCGCGACCCTCGGCGTGACAGGCCGATACTCTAACCAACTGAGCTACACCCGCGCATCGCTTGCGTGAGGGGGTGTTTAGGGCCTGCCGCCGCCGGTGTCAATGCTCTTTTTTCCAATTATTTGCCGCGCATGAAAAAGCGAGGAAAATCAAGGAGACTACCACGAATCTCAGCCCATGGTTGCCCCTGCCCTAAAGCAGAAAATACGCGCCAACTGCGCCTGCTACGGCGACCAGCATCAAAAGCTGAATAAAGCCAGGCAACCGCCTGATCGCATCGTTGATAAGCAGGAAGAAATTAAGCACCGGATGGAAAGCCGCGATGATGCGGATCATCGACATGGTGCGTTCACCCTTGGTGGCTTCAGAATCATAAAGCCGGTCACGCGGGTCCTTTGGCGCCCAGGACGCCTCTATCACAATCGGCTCCTCGTCCGCCTGCCCTGCCTGATTTTCACGGACTTCAGCCACAGCAAAACCTCAAACACAAATAAACAGCCACGACCATGCCGTGCTGCGCGCAAAACGTCCATCAGTATATGTCTGGGATAAGGAAGCCATGGTGGGCGATGACAGGCTCGAACTGCCGACCCTCTCGGTGTAAACGAGATGCTCTACCAACTGAGCTAATCGCCCTCACAAGGCATGTCCCCGAGCTTGGTAANNNANGGNANNNATGGTGGGCGATGACAGGCTCGAACTGCCGACCCTCTCGGTGTAAACGAGATGCTCTACCAACTGAGCTAATCGCCCTCACAAGGCATGTCCCCGAGCTTGGTAATCAAGGGGAAAGATGGTGGGCGATGACAGGCTCGAACTGCCGACCCTCTCGGTGTAAACGAGATGCTCTACCAACTGAGCTAATCGCCCACATGCTGTGTGGTGAGCGCGCTTTTAGGGTGAAACGCGCATGCTGTCTACCCCTTTTTTTGCAATTTTTTTAAAAGAAAACGGCTACGGATTTCTCCGTAGCCGCATCTTAAATCGTGCATGTAAGCGGGATTAGCCGTTTACTGCGTCCTTGAGACCTTTGCCTGCCTTGAATTTAGGCTGCTTGGAAGCAGGAATGTCGATTTCTTCACCGGTGCGTGGGTTACGGCCTTTCGTAGCTGCGCGGGACGCAACTGCGAACGTGCCGAAGCCTACGAGGCGAACTTCGCCGCCGGAAGCAAGTGCACTGCTGATGGAATCGAATACAGCGTCAACTGCTTTGCCTGCGTCTGCTTTCGACAGGTCAGCTGCTTCAGCCACTTTTGCGATCAAATCGTTTTTATTCAAGGTATCCCCCTCTGAGTTGAAGAGATTGATTTCGTTGTTTAGTTCCGAAATGCGAAGGCATCTTGGCCACAAAAAACGCGCTTGTCAAAGCAAAAAACCGCAGAAAACTGCGGCTTTTAGCTTTTTTTTTCTTGAATTTTCACCAATTCGGCGAAAGGCGCTTAATGAGTCGTGAGTTCCTCACCGGATGAGTCGTCATCACGTTTCACATTTGAGGTGTCCGTTTCCTCCGGCCACTCGATTGGCTCAAGCTTGCCAGCAAGCGCATGCTCCAGAACCTCGTCAACCGTTGAAACTGCAACGATTTCAAGGCCTTTCTTCACATTATCCGGAATCTCAACGAGGTCTTTTTCGTTGTCTTTCGGGATCAGAACCTTACGAATTCCGCCGCGCAGTGCCGCCAGAAGTTTCTCCTTGAGGCCTCCGATTGGCAAGACTCGGCCGCGCAGAGTCACCTCGCCAGTCATGGCGATGTCTTTGCGCACCGGCACACCAGCCAGCACAGAAACAATTGATGTGCACATCGCAACACCTGCGGACGGGCCATCTTTCGGAGTCGCACCCTCCGGAACGTGGATGTGAATGTCCCGCTTTTCGAAAACGTTAGGATGAATACCAAAATCGACACAACGCGAGTGTACGTAAGACCGTGCGGCCTGAATCGATTCTTTCATCACATCGCCAAGTTTACCGGTCTGTTTGATCTGGCCCTTGCCCGGAACGGTGACCGCTTCGATGGCCAGAAGCTCGCCACCCACCTCGGTCCATGCGAGACCGGTGGTCAGACCAACCTGATCTTCCTCCTCTGCCTGGCCGAAGCGGAACTTGCGCACGCCGGCATATTGGCTGAGGTTGCGGGATGTGACCTGAATCTTGTCTTTCGAGCCTTCTACAATCTCTTTCACCGCCTTGCGCACAAGCTTGGCGATCTCACGCTCGAGCGAACGCACGCCGGCTTCGCGGGTGTAGTAGCGAACGAGGTCTTTGAGCGCACCGTCAGAAATAGACCATTCACCTTTCCTCAGGCCATGGTCGCGCATCTGCTTGCGGAGCAAGTGACGCTTGGCAATCTCGATCTTCTCATCCTCGGTGTAACCCGAAAGTGTGATGATCTCCATCCGGTCCAGTAGCGGGCGCGGCATGCGGAGCGAGTTTGCCGTCGTCACGAACATCACGTTCGAGAGGTCGTAATCAACTTCAAGATAGTGGTCGTTGAACTTGCTGTTTTGTTCTGGGTCGAGCACCTCAAGAAGTGCCGACGCCGGATCGCCGCGGAAGTCCTGACCCATCTTGTCAATCTCGTCAAACAGGAACAGCGGGTTTGTGGTCCCTGCTTTCTTCATAGATTGCATGATCTTGCCAGGCATGGAGCCAATGTAGGTCCGGCGGTGACCGCGGATTTCCGCCTCGTCACGCACGCCACCAAGCGAAAAGCGCACAAACTCACGCCCTGTCGCCTTGGCGATGGACTTACCGAGCGAAGTTTTACCAACACCCGGAGGACCAACGAGACAGAGAATCGGACCTTTGAGTTTTTTGGCACGCTGCTGCACGGCAAGATACTCGACAATACGTTCCTTCACCTTCTCAAGGCCGTAGTGGTCCGTATCCAGTACCTTCTGCGCGAGTTTGATGTCTTTCTTGACGCGGCTCTTTTTCGACCACGGAACGCTGAGCATCCAGTCAAGGAAGTTGCGCACCACCGTGGCTTCAGCCGACATCGGACTCATGGACTTGAGCTTCTTGAGTTCAGCCAGGCATTTTTCCTGCGCTTCCTTCGAAAGCTTGGTGTTGTTGATGCGGTCTTCAAGTTCGAGGATTTCCTCGCGACCATCGTCCCCTTCCCCAAGTTCCTTCTGGATCGCCTTGAGTTGTTCGTTGAGGTAATATTCGCGCTGGGTCTTTTCCATCTGGCGCTTCACGCGGCCACGAATCTTCTTCTCAACCTGCAGTACACCAATCTCGTCTTCCATGAAGCCGAAGATGCGCTCAAGCCGATCAGCCACCGACGTTGTAGCGAGCAATGCCTGTTTGTCATCAATCTTGAGGGCAAGATGGCTTGCCACGGTGTCTGCAAGCTTGGCGGTGTCATCGATCTGCCCAACGGTGACCAGCACTTCTGCCGGAATCTTTTTGTTGAGTTTCACATACTGCTCAAACTGCGCCACGACGGAGCGACCAAGCGCTTCCACCTCTGCCGGGTCCGAATCGTCACCCGTCAGCATTGTCGCCTTGGCTTCGAAATAGTCTTCCTCGCGCACAAATTCATCGATACGCGCGCGGTTGAAACCTTCAACCAGCACCTTCACGGTGCCATCCGGAAGTTTCAGAAGCTGAAGTACGCTCGCCACCGTACCGATGTCAAACACATCCTTGGTGGTCGGATCGTCTTCGCTTGCGTCTTTCTGAGCGACGAGAAGGATTTGCTTGTCCTTTGCCATCACCTCTTCAAGCGCGCGCACGGATTTTTCGCGACCGACAAAAAGCGGCACGATCATATGCGGAAACACAACGATGTCCCGGAGCGGAAGAACCGGCAGAAGGACGTTGTTGCTCTCGTTTTCGACGGAATCTGACATAGAAAAAGCATCCAGAACTAGATCAAGCGATGGTGAGGCCTAATTTTAGGTGTCTTTTGAGCATTAAGGAAGCAAAAGACGATGAAATTTAGGCAATCGCCGATATTTGTTACATCAAGACATGAAAATGGGGGCTGAAACTATTGTTTCAAGCCCCCGAAACGTTAATGTGACCGCGCTTAAGCCGGTTGACCAGCCTCATCGCGCCGATCAGCATAGATTTGCAGCGGCTTAGCTTTACCCTCGACCACTTCCGCGTTCACCACGATCTCTTCAACGCCTTCAAGCGACGGAAGGTCGAACATGGTATCAAGCAGCGTATCTTCCATGATGGAACGCAGGCCACGTGCGCCGGTTTTACGCTCAATCGCCTTGCGCGCTACAGCGAACAGTGCGTCGTCCGAGAAGGTCAGCTTCACGTCTTCCATATCGAAAAGACATTGATACTGCTTCAGGAGCGCGTTTTTCGGCTGCGAGAGAATCTGGATAAGGGCGTCCTCATCAAGGTCCTCAAGCGTTGCGATAACAGGCAGACGGCCAACAAACTCAGGGATCAGGCCAAACTTCAGCAGATCCTCTGGCTCGGTGTCCTTGAAAAGCTCACCGATGCCGCGCTCATCCGGGCCAGCAACCGAGGCACCGAAGCCGATGGATTTGCCCTGCAGGCGGTTGGCAATCACTTTATCGAGGCCAGCGAACGCGCCGCCGCAGATAAAGAGGATGTTGGTCGTATCCACTTGCAGGAATTCCTGCTGCGGATGCTTGCGACCACCCTGAGGCGGAACGCTGGCGACCGTGCCTTCCATGATCTTGAGAAGCGCCTGCTGCACGCCCTCGCCCGACACGTCACGCGTTATGGACGGGTTATCGGACTTACGGCTGATCTTGTCGACCTCGTCGATATAGACGATGCCGCGCTGCGCACGCTCGACGTTATAGTCGGCGGACTGCAGCAGCTTAAGAATGATGTTCTCAACGTCTTCACCCACATAACCGGCTTCGGTGAGCGTGGTGGCGTCAGCCATGGTGAAGGGAACGTCGAGGATGCGGGCGAGCGTCTGGGCAAGAAGCGTTTTACCGCAACCCGTTGGGCCCACCAGCAGAATGTTGGACTTTGCGAGTTCGACATCTGCACTGGTCGAAGACGCATGATTGAGGCGCTTGTAGTGGTTGTGAACAGCAACCGAGAGAACACGCTTGGCGTTCTTCTGGCCGATCACATAGTCATCAAGCACTTTCATGATATCAAGCGGGGTCGGAACGCCGTCTGTACCCTTGGCAAGCGCGCTCTTGCTTTCTTCCTTGATGATATCGTTACACAGCTCCACGCACTCATCGCAGATAAAGACCGTCGGTCCTGCAATAAGCTTCCTTACTTCGTGCTGGCTTTTGCCGCAGAAGGAACAATAGAGCGTGTTTTTCGAATCACTGTTACTCAAGTCTGTCACCGCTTACTTTCTTGGCTTCTTTTTATCGTAGACTGGTTAAAAAGATGCTTACAACAAAAAACCGCAGAATTTCTACGTCTGCACGCAAAATCCGGATCGGCGGATTATGCCTCGACCTCATCGCGTGAGGTATAAACATGGTCGATGAGGCCAAACTTCTGCGCTTCTTCAGCTGACATGAAGTTGTCCCGGTCCATCGCCTTTTCAACCGCGTCCAGCTTCTGGCCGGTGTGTTTCACATAGATGTTATTCAGGCGTTCCCTGAGCTTCAGGATTTCACGTGCCTGGATTTCAATGTCTGCCGCCTGACCGCGTGCACCACCAGAAGGCTGGTGGATCATGATGCGGGCGTTCGGGAGCGCATAGCGCATACCCGGCTCACCGGCCGCCAGAAGGAGCGAGCCCATCGAGCAGGCCTGCCCGATACAGATAGTGGCGATCTTCGGCCTCACATACTGCATGGTATCATACATCGCGAGGCCGGCAGTCACGACTCCACCCGGCGAGTTGATATAGAAGGAGATGTCCTTCTTCGGATTATCCGCCTCAAGGAACAATAGCTGCGCTACCACAAGGCTCGCAATATGGTCATCCACAGGACCGGTGAGGAAGATGATACGTTCCTTCAGGAGCCTAGAGTAGATGTCATAGGACCGTTCCCCGCGGTTTGTCTGCTCGACAACCATCGGAATAAGGGCACTTTTGAGGGGCTCTAGGATATCGCTCATATGACACTCCAGTAAATCTCGGCCGAGGTGAGAATATGTGGCCAACACGTCTTGAGGCAAGCTGTAGCAAACGTTGCTAACGGCGGGCAAGGAAATAACCCGCTGCCGGGACAAATAGATAGGGAGCTTTCTGTCGCCATCAAGGCTGACACGAAAAAAGGGGCCGAAAAGGCCCCTTTGATCACGCAACTGTGCGTTTGATTATTTGTCAGCTTTTTTTGCTGCAGCTTTCTTGGCCGGCGCCTTTTTCTTCGGTGCAGCTTTTTCTTCTGCATCGTCTGCCTTCTTAGCAGCAGCCTTTCTCGGCGCAGCTTTCTTGGCAGCAGGCTTTTTCTCTGCAGCTTTTTTCTTCGGCGCAGCTTTTTTGCCTTTGGTCGGGTTCGCGTCTTCTTCGTCGATCGCACGAACAGCAGCTTCAAGGTCGTCACGGCTTACGGACTTGTCCTTGAGGTCAGCCATTTCGAGCACGAAGTCCACAACCTTCTCTTCGAAGATCGGAGCACGGAGCTGAGCGCGGGCTTCTTCGTTCTTCTGGTAGAATTCGAAAACCTGAGCTTCCTGGCCCGGGAAGCGACGAGCTTCCTCGATGATGCGGCGGTTTACTTCTTCCTGCGTTACCTGAACCTTGTTCTGCACGCCGATCTCGGAGAGCAGCAGTCCAAGACGAACGCGGCGTTCTGCGATCGAACGGAATTCTTCAGCTTCAGCTTTGTCAGCAGGCTCTTCAAGACCGTCGAAATCTTCCGGTTTTGCTTCACCAGTCTGGATCGCATCGCGCTTGATCTGTTCCCAGATCTGGCGGTACTCGAGGTCAACCATGCCTGCCGGTACGTCGAAGCTGTACTCGTCAGCAAGTGCATCGAGAAGGCCACGCTTCAGGTGTGCACGAGTGAGCGACTTGTTGTCTTGCTCGAGCTGACCCTTGACCGATTCTTTCAGGCCCTTGAGGTCGTCAAAGCCGAGGTTCTTCGCGAGTTCATCGTCAGCCTTCGCTTCCGACGGACGGCGAACTTCCTTCACCGTTACCTTGAACTCAGCGTCTTTACCTTTGAGCGCTTCGGAGTGGTACTCAGCCGGGAAAGTGACTTTCACAACTGTCTCGTCACCAGCTTTGGTACCAACGAGTTGGTCTTCAAAGCCCGGGATGAAGGAACCAGAACCCAGCTCAAGCTGGTAGTCTTCGCCTTTGCCGCCATCGAACTCAACGCCGTCAACGCTACCAACGAAATCGATCAGAACAGCGTCGCCTTCGGCTGCTTTCACAGTCTTGGCGGCTTTCTTGAAGGTTTTCTGCTGGCCAGCGATACGCTCTACGAACGCGTCGACGTCTTTGTCGTCAACTTCAGCAATCCAACGCTCAAGTGCCGGTGCTTTGAAGCCGTCTACGTCGATCTCAGGAAGAACTTCAACCTTGAGCGTGTACTCGAGGTTTTTGCCGTCTTCATACTGATCCATGTCCACTTCCGGGCGCAGTGCCGGACGGATTTTCTTTTCTTCGAAGAGCTTGGTGGAAGATTCCTGCATCGCCTCGTTGAGGACTTGGCCCTTCGCGCGCTCACCGTGCATACGCTTCAGGAGCGAAATCGGCGCTTTGCCAGGACGGAAACCTTTAATCCGTGCGGTTGCGCGAAACTCGTCGAGTACCGCATCAAGTTTTGCGTCCAGCTCAGAAGCCTCAACAACAACTTTATATTCGCGTTTCAGGCCTTCATTCAGCAGTTCTTCGATCTGCATGGGTCTTCCAACTCTCTTTTTCTTTTCCAGTCCAGTTCACCCCGAGGGATGGTGCGGGCGGAGGGACTTGAACCCCCACGTCCGAGGACGCCAGAACCTAAATCTGGTGCGTCTACCAATTTCGCCACGCCCGCACTTAAATCCTCGGATATTCCGCAGCGATAGGTCGCGGGCTAAACCGGATTCATTACACGTGAATTGGACGGGCTTATAACAGGCGCGTGGCGGAGCACAAGTGTTTTTGTTTGCCAATTGTACGGTTTCGTGCCCTGTGAGCACATTTCCCTACGGCAGCACAGCGGGAAGCAGGTCCACAAGGTCAGATGCAATGAGCCCGCGCCCTGCCCGCATGGCAGCCTCGCCCTGAAGCCACACGCCCGCGCACGAAGCCTCAAACGCAGGCATTCCCTGCGCCATAAGCCCGGCGATGATGCCCGAAAGCACATCTCCCGTGCCGCCCACCGACAGCCATGCCGGCGCGTTCGCTGTGATAGCGATGCGTCCGTCAGGCGCTGCAATAAGCGTGGAAACACCCTTGAGCACAACGACAGTGCCAGTTCTACCGGCAGCTTCGCGCACGCCAGAAATACGGTCACGCTCAAGCGAAATATCCGGGAACAGCCGCGTGAATTCGCCTTCATGGGGTGTGAGCACCACGTCGCCATCGCCGTTGAGAATATCAAGCCGACCGACGAGGCTCGTGAGCGCATCAGCGTCAAGCACCATGCTGCGGCCACGGCTGCCCACTTCCTGCACAAGTTCTGCGGTTTTTTCGCTGACACCCGCACCGGGGCCCATCAAGACTACATTAATACGGGTATCGGCCACCATGCTGAGGAAACCGAAAGCGCTATCGAACCGGCGCACCATCACGTCTGTAAGCGCCGCAGCCTGAATGGAATAGGTCTCGCTTGGCGCGGCAAGCGTCACAAGCCCCGCGCCTGAGCGCAGCGCCGACATGCTGGCCAGACGACACGCACCGAGCGTCGGTTCCTTGCCGCCAAGCACAAGAAGATGACCGCGGTGATATTTGTGGGTCGCAGGGCCCGCGTAGGGGAAAGCGTGCCCCCAAAGCGAAGGCTCATTTTCAAATGTATTGGGCTCGATCTTGCCAAGGCATTCGGATGCGATACCAATGTCGACTATATGTATATGCTCACTACCGCCACAGAGGAAGCGGCCGGGGGCAATCACCTGCCCCGGCTTTTTGGTAAAAAACGTGATCGTCGCGTCCGCATGGAAACAGGGACCCAGCGGTTGCCCGGTTGCAGCATTGAGGCCGCTCGGCAGGTCAATCGCGATGCGGAAGGTGTCTTGTCGGTTCGCCTTCTCTATTAATACAGCAATATCGCCTTCAAGCGCGCGTGTAAGGCCCGTGCCAAACAGGGCGTCCACCACCACACACACACCCTTGAAGCTGACTTTTTCCGCGCCCTCAACTGGCCCTTCCCAGCGCACAGCCATGGTTGCCGCGTCGCCCTTCAGGTCAACGGTCGGTACCACGGAGACCACACGGACGCTGTAACCCCAGTCGTCAAGAATGCGAGCAATGACATAGCCGTCGCCGCCGTTGTTGCCGGGACCACAAAGGATCAGCACATCGCCGTCGCACTCATCGGCTGTGCCGATATAGTCACTGATGATTTCTGCCGCGCCGCGGCCTGCATTTTCCATGAGCGTGAGCCCGTCGGTGCCGTGGGCGATTGCCCAGGAGTCCGCTGCGCGGGACTGCTCAGGTGACAATAATATATGGCTGGTCGCTAGCCCCGACACTGCCCATCCCCCATAAAGAATCAGTCGAGCGATTCGACTGAGAATCAGTGGGCAGTGTAACAAAAGAAAAAAGCCCCGGAAGGGGCTTCTTCAAAAAATTCAGAGTGGGGCGAGTGACCGGATTCGAACCGGCGACATCCAGTACCACAAACTGGCGCTCTAACCAACTGAGCTACACCCGCCGTCTCTGAAAATGTGGCGCCTGTTTATGCGCATCGGTGGCGGTTCGTCAAGCGTGAAGTTTCCACTTTATTTGCCATGCGTCATTTTTCTGACAAACGCATGGTCAAGGCTCATACAGTTGCACAAATTTTGTGCACCTTTTCGCACAAAGAACAGTCAGCAGTGCTGTCCAAGTTTTGTGAAATCGCATGTTTCTGCGCGTCACGCTCCTTGGCATGAACCCTGCTTTATCAGGCGCATAACGATAACAATGGTACCAGGAAATGAAGAAGATCGAAGCAATCATTAAGCCCTTCAAGCTCGATGAGGTGAAGGAAGCCCTTCATGACATCGGTATTTCAGGGATCACGGTGACTGAAGCCAAAGGCTTCGGGCGCCAAAAAGGCCATACCGAGCTCTATCGCGGCGCGGAATATGTGGTCGACTTTGTCCCGAAAGTAAAAGTGGAGGTCGTGGTGGCGGCAGACCAGGCGGAACGCGCGGTCGAAGCCATCAAAAACGCGGCTCATACGGGCCGGATCGGTGATGGCAAGATTTTTGTCAGCACCATCGAAGAAGCAATCCGCATTCGTACGGGTGAAACCGGACGCGATGCCATTTAATCGGCCCGGCCAAGCGCCGCGCCAATATATCTTGCTGACCCCTCCCCCGCGCGGACAAGAGGCCGCCTGTCCGGGTCGTTCAGCAAAGGTCGTTTAAAACTAGGGAAAACGGAAATGTCCAAATATACCAATCTGAGTGTCGACGACTTCTTCAAACTTGTTGAAGAAACAGGTGCAGAGTGGATTGACCTGCGCTTCACTGACCCCAAGGGCAAGTGGCAGCACCTCACCATGGCCGCTGACGTTGTTGACGAAGACATGCTGACCGAAGGCTTCATGTTCGACGGTTCCTCGATCGCTGGCTGGAAGGCCATCAACGAGTCCGACATGATCCTCAAAGCTGACCTCAACGCTGTAACGATCGACCCGTTCACCGCTGATGTTACGCTCATCGTATTCTGCGACATTCTTGATCCGGCAACTGGCCAGCCGTACGACCGCGACCCGCGTTCGACCGCGAAGAAAGCAGAAGAATATGTGAAGTTCTCCGGCGTTGGTGATACCGCCTACTTCGGCCCGGAGCCTGAGTTCTTCGTATTCGACGACGTGAAATTCTCGAGCGGCTACCGCGGCGCAATGTACGAAATCGACGACGTTGAAGGCCCGTACAACACGGCTAAAGCGTTTGAAGGCGGCAACTACGGTCACCGTCCGGGCGTAAAAGGCGGCTACTTCCCGGTTGCACCGGTTGACAGCTGCGTAGACCTCCGTGGCGAAATGGTTAAAACCGCCAAGGAAATGGGCCTCAAGATGGACAAGCACCACCACGAAGTGGCCGCTTCCCAGCACGAGCTTGGCATGATGTTCTCCACGCTGACGCAAACCGCTGACAACGTGCAGATCTACAAGTTCGCCGTTCACCAGGTTGCTCACACCTACGGCAAAACCGCGACCTTCATGCCGAAGCCGGTTGCGCAGGACAACGGTTCGGGCATGCACACCCACCAGTCGATCTGGCGCGACGGCAAGCCGCTTTTCGCGGGTTCCGGCTATGCTGACCTTTCTGAAACTGCTCTTTACTATATCGGCGGTATCATCAAGCACGCGAAAGCAATCAACGCCTTCACCAACCCGTCCACGAATAGCTACAAGCGTCTCGTACCGGGCTTCGAGGCTCCGGTTCTGCTCGCTTACTCCGCACGCAACCGTTCCGCTTCCTGCCGTATCCCTTATGGCGCCAGCGCGAAAGCAAAGCGTGTTGAAGTTCGCTTCCCGGATGCGACCGCCAACCCGTACCTCGCGTTCGCAGCCATGCTGATGGCTGGTATCGACGGTATCGAGAACAAGATCCACCCGGGTGATGCCATGGACAAAGACCTCTATGCACTGCCGGCTGAAGAACTGATGGGTGTTCCGACTGTTGCAAGCTCGCTCCGTGAAGCGCTTGAAGCACTCCACAACGACCGTGAGTTCCTCAAGAAAGGCGACGTATTCACCGACGACCAGATCAGCGCCTACATCGAGCTGAAGATGGAAGAAGTGAACCGTCTCGACCTCGCGCCGCACCCGGTAGAGTTCGAAATGTACTACAGCGCATAACTGCTGCAAAAGTAGCACAGGGAGGGGAGCGCTTGTCGCTCCCCTTTTCTTTGGAAATTATTTTTATGGATTCCGTTCCGTTTACCATTTAACAACCCGACGGCTATAGGGTGGCCTTTAGCGGCAGTTTTCCGGGAAAAGCCGCATGGTTGGGATTAACGGGCAAGGATAGGCAGCAGTTTCATGCAGATTGAGTACACAGCAGAACAAGCCGCCATTCAACCACGCCTTGCTGCTGCAAACATCAACGCAGATACGTTTCTGGCGACAGATTATCTCAATCACTACAATGAGATAGTGATGCTCCTTGAGATGATTCCCGACATGCCCGAGCTTGCGGAAGACGCGTCCGACTGGGCGCCCAAAAGTTACCCGCAGCATTTCCTTGATAGCGGTTTTCAGGCCAAAGAACTTGCCGTACAGGCTTACGAGCTTGCACCGTCTCTCATCCGTGCGCAGTTCGAGAAAATCTGTGTCGAGCTAGATAAACTAATCCAAGGCACGCTTGCCGGCATGGCAGCTGTCAATGTGGCCGAGCGCGGTTTCACCCCTGCCGCACAGACATTGATCCGCACTCGCGTCGATGCGATCCAAGGCCTTCTGATGAAGCTCAATCAGGTGATTCACGGCAAGCTTGAGGGTGACATCGAACTGCCAGAGGCGCCGGACGAACTGACATTGCATGATGAAAGCGCGCAAACGCAGGCAGACATCGACAAACTGTTCGACTAGCACCACGCAGACAGATCCCGATAACAAAAAACGCCGGAAACCCGTCGTTTTTTTTGTATTCAGCTCCAACGATTTCAGATGGCGGGACGGAAATCCTCACCCTCTTCGATCACAGCAAGCGAAACGGTTTTCTTGAGGTCCGGATGGCCTTCGCGCGACATGCTTACCAGCGGGTAAGTACTTGAACCGACACTGCTGATGCGCTCAACCACCCATACGGAAGCATGATGATGTTTTGACATATAACGTGCGCCAATGGTCACGCTGGGCTCAACCGGGCCAGCAGCCTCGCCTCTGAACAGGCGTTTTAGCAGACCTACTGAGTTGGCTTTTTCCATCTCATCCCTCCGGAAAGTTGCGGTAAGCCTAAAGCTATCCCGAACCCCTTAAATAAGTTTTAAACCTCCCGTGAATTCTATGTGAATTTTCGCAAAACACACACTATATTTTCTTTTGGTTGAGCTTCCACACCCTATATATTGTTCCGCTTGACGGGAGTGCCGGGACGGTTTACCCCCTGAGTATTCAGCGATTTTCAGGGTGGGTTATGAGCGATCTGTTTCAGGTAACACAGACCAAGTCGGACTATTCCGCAAAAGATATCGAGGTTCTTGAGGGACTAGAACCGGTTAGGCAGCGCCCCGGTATGTATATCGGCGGAACGGACGAGCGTGCTCTCCATCACCTTGTGGCTGAAATTCTCGACAACTCCATGGACGAAGCCGTAGCTGGCCACGCGAGTCGCATCGTTGTATCGCTGCATGAAGACGGCTCTGTCTCTATTTCCGATAATGGTCGTGGTATCCCTACCGACCCTCACCCCAAATACCCTGGCAAGTCGGCGCTTGAGGTCATCATGACCACGCTGCACTCCGGCGGCAAATTCAGCTCGGACGCTTATGCGACATCGGGCGGTCTGCACGGTGTGGGTATTTCGGTCGTGAACGCCCTCAGTGAATGGATGACCGTTGAAGTCGCGCGCGACCGCAACATGTGGAAGCAGAATTATTCGCGCGGCAAAACCACGAGCGGCCTTGAAGACATGGGCCCGGTGAACAACCGCCGCGGCACACAGGTGAGCTTCCTGCCTGACCATGAGATTTTTGGTACGAAGGCCAAGTTGAAGCCTTCGCGCCTCTACCGCATGGCGCGCTCCAAAGCGTACCTGTTCCGCGGTGTTGAAATTCGTTTCCGCTGCGCACCTGAGCTTATCGGCGAAGACGACGACACGCCGACAGAAGCAACCCTGCACTTCCCCGGCGGCCTTGCCGACTTCCTGCAGGACACGGTCAAGAAACGCACCTGTGTCACGAACGAGCCGTTCAGCGGCTTCGTGAAATTCCCGGATGAGGCTGGTCAGGTTGAATGGGCCATCCATTGGCCGGAGTTTGGTGACGGCTTCTCCAGCACCTACTGTAACACGATCCCGACGCCACAGGGCGGCACGCACGAAAACGGTATGCGTAGTGCCTTGGTCCGCGGCCTCAAGGCCTATGCAGAGCTGACGAACAACAAGAAGGCAGCGCAGCTTACGGGTGACGACATCTATGGCACCAGCTGTGCGATGCTTTCGGTGTTTATCCGGGACCCGCAGTTCCAGGGCCAGACCAAGGACAAGCTCTCCACGCTCGATGCGTTCCGGCTGACGGAAAACGCAATCCGTGACGCGTTCGACCACTGGCTTGCTGACCACCCGGACCGCGCAAACGGCCTGCTCACCTGGGCGCTTGAGCGCCTTGAAGAACGCCTGCGCCGCAAACAGGAGCGCGAGATCAAGCGCAAGACCGCTGTGGGCAAACGCAAGCTTCGCCTGCCGGGCAAGTTGACCGACTGTTCAAGCGAAAGCCCCGAAGGCACCGAGATTTATATTGTGGAGGGCGATTCCGCTGGTGGCTCCGCCAAACAGGCGCGGGACCGTAAAACACAGGCCGTGCTGCCGATCCGCGGTAAAATCCTCAATGTGGCTTCGGCCACGCGGGACAAGATTGCCGCCAACCAGGAAATCCGCGATCTTATCCAGGCGCTCGGCTGCGGCACGCGTGACGGGTACGACAGCGCTGCGCTCCGGTACGAAAAAGTCATCATCATGACCGATGCTGACGTCGACGGCGCGCACATTGCTACCCTGCTCATGACCTTCTTCTTCCAGGAGATGCCGGGCATGGTGCGTGACGGCAGGCTTTACCTCGCCATGCCGCCGCTCTACCGCATTGCGCAAGGCGGCAAGGTGATCTATGCCCGCGACGACGCCCACAAGGACGAACTGATGGCGACCGAGTTTAACGGCCGCGGCAAAGTTGAGATCAGCCGATTCAAAGGTCTCGGCGAGATGCCACCCGGCCAGCTCAAGGAAACCACAATGGCACCGGCGAACCGCACCCTGCTGCGCGTGACCTTGCCGCAGGAATATGCCGAGCGCGCTAACGTCAACCAGCTTGTTGACGACCTGATGGGCAAAAAGCCGGAAAAACGCTTCGAGTTTATCCGCGACAACGCCCCTGACGTCGCCGAACTGGATATCTAGGCCAGCGGCAACCTGCCTCTTCCCAAACGCACATCCTGCGATATGATCGCAGGGTCCGTTTGGGGGAAACATAGTGCAAGTTGCAATCATCGGCGCAGGCATCGGCGGCCTGGCGGCTGCCATTTTCATCAAAAAGCTCGGTCACACGGTCACGGTATTTGAAGCGTTTCCAAGCGCTCAGCCCGTCGGCGCAGGTCTTTTGTTGCAATCACCCGGGCAGGAAGTTCTGAGACGCCTCGGTGTGCATGCCGAGGCACTTGCAAACGCGCCTGCAGTCACGCGCCTGCACTCCACCACAAAATCAGGCCACAAACTGCTTGACCTGCACTATGGCGATCTCTCAGGCCCCGCGCGGCACGGCTATGGCGTCACCCGCACCGATCTGCATGGCGCGCTACTTGCCAAGGCAGCGGACGATCAGGTTCCGCTTGAACTCGGCACTCGTATCACTGCGCTGGATGACGACCATATTGTCACCGATGGCGGCACAGCCGGGCCGTTTGACATTATCGTTGTGGCAACGGGCGCTGGCAGCGATTGGCTGGAAAGTGCGCGTTTTGGCCGCACGGCCCCTGCCTACCCGTGGGGCTGTATGTGGACCACAGTGCCACTGCCGAGCAGTCTGTCACCCGACACCTTGCACCAGCGCTGCGACGCCGCCCGAAAGATGGTCGGTCTGCTGCCCATCCAGAAAACCGCAAGCGGGCATAACGCAGCGCTTTACTGGAGCGTATGCAACGCGGATGCTGCAGATTGGCACAATGAGCCCTATGACGCCTTTCTTGACGAACTAGGCGACATCTGGCCCGAGGCGCGGGATGCAGCGGCTGCTGTGGCAAAAGAAAACTTCGTGCACGCGGTCTACCGCGACATCTGGTGCAAACACCCTGTCTCAGCCAACACCGTGTTGATTGGTGACGCAGCCCACGGTACCAGCCCACAGCTTGGGCAAGGTGCCTCCATGGCCCTGCTGGACGCCTATGAACTCGCGCATCAACTTGAACACTGCGACGGCACCGCAGAAGCCCTCTCCGGCTTCGTCCGCTCAAGACGCAGCCAACTGCGTTATGTGCGCTACGCCAGCCGCTTCCTCACCCCTTTGTTCCAAAGCCGCTCCAGCACGCTTGCGTTAATGCGAGACATCTTCTGTGGGCCCGCAACATCGATCCCCGGCGGCTATGGCCTCGCGCTCAAGACTTTGGCGTCAGACGTTTTCACGCCTGCAATAATGCGTGAAGAGCGGCGCTGAACTGCTCGGGCGCCTCAAGCGGCACCAAATGGCCGCACTCCGGCACCTCATAGAACCGGCCTCGCCGCAAGCGTTTAGCCATTTCTTCCTGATGGTTGCGGTTTGAAAGGCCATCCTCGCGGCCAAACATCACCAGCGACGGCATATCGATCTCCGTGAGCAAAGCCATATGGTCTACGCGCGCCATGATAGCTTTCTGCTGACGAATAAGGGCGTCAGCGCCTAGACCCCGCGCCAT
This sequence comes from Kordiimonas gwangyangensis DSM 19435 = JCM 12864, assembly GCF_000375545.1. GTDB lineage: Bacteria > Pseudomonadota > Alphaproteobacteria > Sphingomonadales > Kordiimonadaceae > Kordiimonas > Kordiimonas gwangyangensis. The sequence continues at coordinate 82,772 of NZ_AQXF01000002.1, read as the reverse complement.
GGTGTGCACGACCTGTGCGAACTCTGTGCGGTGATGGGGTGCAAGTGCACCTTCCACATAGCTATCCACAAATTGTTCAAACTTCCCGCCTTCGGCGAGGCGAATGGCCTGCTGTCGCTTTTCACGTGCCTCGGGCAGGTCTGCATGGGCATTCGTGCCAACAAGCGCGAGATGGCTAACCCGGTCACCCGCTTGTGCCGCGATCTCAAGCGCCAGATAACCACCCATGGAATTGCCGACAAGGGCAAACCGCGCCGGTGCTGATTTGAGAATATCGGCAGCCATTGCACTTAAATTTTCGCCTTGTGAAATATTCGGCACAATAACTTTTGCGTCGGCTGAAAAACGCGAAATCGCGTGTGAGTACAGCCGACTGTCACATAAAAGTGCCGGTAAAAACATAATTGCGCCTGTGTTTATGCTCATAATCCCGCTTCCCGCATTGACATTGATGCCTTGATACCTATTCTGCGCCTCAAATTAGTAGCGAATAAATGAAGAGATGCGAATGGGTTTCGACCGCCTAGGACTGAGCGAACCAACAATGGTAGCTGTGCGTGAAGCTGGCTACACTGAACCTACGCCTATTCAGGCGCAGGCAATCCCGCAGGTCCTGATGGGCCGCGACGTGCTCGGGATCGCACAGACGGGTACGGGCAAAACCGCATCCTTCACCCTGCCGATGATCGACATTCTCGCTGAAGGCCGTGCCCGGGCACGCATGCCGCGCTCACTCATTCTTGAGCCGACACGCGAACTTGCCGCACAGGTTGCCGAGAACTTTGAGAAATACGGCAAGGAACACAAGCTTACCATGGCGCTTCTGATCGGCGGTGTAAACTTCGCCGACCAGGAAAAGCTGCTCGACCGTGGTGTGGATGTTCTGATCGCGACGCCCGGTCGCCTGCTCGACCACTTTGAGCGCGGCAAGCTGCTGCTCACCGGCATCGACATCCTTGTGATCGACGAAGCTGACCGCATGCTCGACATGGGCTTTATCCCGGACGTCGAGAAAATCTGCGAACGCATCACCAAGAAACACCAGACGCTCTTCTTCTCGGCGACCATGCCGCCACCAATTGAGCGCCTGACCAAACAGTTCCTCGATGACCCCAAGTTTATCGAAGTGGCCCGCACCTCCATGGCGGCCGCGACGATCGAACAACAACTGGTCATCGTTGGCCCGCGTGACAAACGCAAGGCGCTTCGGAAGCTGATCAAGGACGAGCCGGTGAAAAACGGCATCATCTTCTGCAACCGTAAGGTTGACGTGAAGGAAGTTTATAACTCTCTTGCGCGCCACGGCTTCAATGTAGGCCAGCTTCACGGTGACATGGAACAGAGCGAGCGTCTTGAGGTGCTGCGCCAGTTCAAAGCAAATGAAGTGCAACTGCTTTGTGCGTCTGACGTTGCCGCCCGCGGCCTTGATATCGCAGACGTAAGCCATGTGTTCAACTTCGATGTGCCAAGCCACGCAGAAGATTATGTGCACCGCATTGGCCGTACTGGCCGGGCTGGCCGCAAAGGCAAAGCTTTCACCATTGCGACAAGCGGCAAGACCGACACCAAATTTATCGATGCGATCGAAAAGCTGATCGAAAGCAAAATCCCGCGCGCTGGCAAAATTGACTTGGAGCCACCGAAGCCGAAAGTCGCCGCGGACGATATGCCGAAGAAACCGTTCGTCGGTATGGGCCCGCACATGCCTGCCTTCCTTGAGCGCCCGGTAAAAATCGCCCGCAGTCGCCAAGACGAGGCCTAAGCTCCCATCTGTCAGTCACAGGCAAACGCAAATCTGTGTTTGCCTGTATACGCCCCTGCCCTAGTTCACATGCGAAGGGACAAATTTGGGGAGACCACGCTGTGGCTGACTATGAAACGCTCATCCTTGATATCGAAGACGGCCTTGCCATCATTCGCCTGAACCGGCCGGAGCGCCTGAATGCGCTTTCGAACGCCCTGAAGGCTGAGCTTTTGCAAGCCATCCGCCAGATCGCAAAGCCGGATAGCGGCGTGCGGGCGCTTTTGATCACTGGTGAAGGCCGGGCTTTCTGTTCAGGTGCTGATCTTGCCGAAGGTGGTATGAGCACCGACCGCGACATGGGCGCGAACCTGATCGCCACTTACCACCCCATCCTGCTTGAGCTTGCAGCGCTTGATATGCCGGTCATCTCCGCGGTGAACGGCGTGGCAGCAGGCGCTGGCATGAGCATCGCCATATCCGCTGATATCGTGCTGGCTGCCCGCTCCGCCTATTTCCTGCAGGCCTTTGTGAACATCGGCCTTGTGCCTGACGCAGGCAGTACTTTCATCCTGCCGCGCCTTGTCGGCACAGCCCGCGCCCGCGCCATGATGATGCTGGGCGAACGCCTGCCGGCTGAAAAAGCGCTCGAATGGGGCCTTGTCTACGATGTGGTTGATGACGACAAATTGGCAGGGACCGCCAAGGCGCTGGCACAAAAGCTCGCCAAAGGGCCAACCGTCGCGCTTTCCTCGATCCGCAAGCTGATGGTCGCAAGCCATGACAATAGCTATTCGGAGCAGCTTACGATGGAAGCCATGGAACAGCGCAAAACCGGCCGCACCAGCGACTGTGTTGAAGGTGTGATGGCCTTTATCCAGAAGCGGGAGGCCAATTTCACCGGCCGCTAGACCGCTAAAAATACCGCCGTTAAAATTAAGGGTCGCCAAATCGCCACTTTTCATTTTTATTCGAGGGCGTTACAACGTGGCTAAGTCATAAGAACATAACGGCAACAAAGGCACCTTTAGTGTTTAATCCGCTTGCGCTTGTCGGTCAGATCACTCTGTCCGCTCTGGCTGAAATCGGCCGCCTCTCCCGCTTTGCCGGGACGGCGATCTATTCCATCTTCATGCCGCCCATGTATTGGCGGCACGTGCTGCAGCAAATGTGGCTCATCGGCTACAACAGTTTGCCGGTTATTGGCCTCACCGCCCTTTTCACCGGTGCAGCGCTCGCGCAGCAGATTTTTGTTGGTGGTAGCCGCTTTAATGCTTCCTCTGTGGTCCCCGGCGTCGTGGTGATTGCCATCGTGCGCGAACTTGGGCCCGTGCTCGGTGGCCTCATGGTCGCGGGGCGTGTATCCTCTGCCATGGCGGCAGAGCTAGGCACCATGCGCGTGACCGAGCAGATCGACGCGCTTGTCACCCTCTCGACCGACCCATTCAAATATCTCGTGGCCCCGCGCCTCGTGGCTGCGGTTCTGACGCTGCCGCTTCTCGTGATTGTCGCGAATATCATCGGTGTGCTTGGTGGTTTCCTCATTGGTACTGAGCGGTTGGGCCTCAATGCGGGTACATACCTGAAAGTCACGGTAGACTTTCTCGAGCAGACTGATGTCATCTCCTCGCTCGTCAAAGCTGCGGTGTTCGGCTTCTTCATCGCGCTTATGGGCAGCTACCACGGCTATCATAGCCGCGGCGGCGCACAAGGTGTGGGCAAGGCAACCACCAACGCTGTGGTTTCGGCGTTTATTGCCATCCTGCTCTCGAACCTGATCATCACCGTTATCGTGTTTGGAGACGGCGCATGAGCAGCACACCCATGATCCAGCTTGAAAATGTGCACAAGCACTTCGGCCCCAAACAGGTGTTGCGCGGCATTGACCTCTCGGTCGCCAAGGGTGAATCGATGGTCATCATCGGTGGCTCGGGCACCGGCAAATCGGTGATGCTGAAATGCATTCTTGGCCTTCTCGAGCCCACGACCGGCACCATCCATGTGGACGGTGAGGATGTTACTCACCTGCGCGGTCGTGCCCGCAAGGAAGTACTGACCAAATTCGGCATGCTTTTCCAGGGCGCAGCCCTTTTTGACAGCCTGCCCGTGTGGGAAAACGTGGCCTTTGGTCTCATCCAGGGCAAGGGCATGAACAAAAAAGACGCACGCGAAATCGCGACCGAGAAACTGCGCCGCGTGGGTCTGTCACCTGACGTAGGCCTGCTCTCGCCAGCGGAGCTTTCAGGCGGCATGCAGAAACGTGTCGGCCTCGCCCGCGCGATTGCGAGCGAGCCGGAGATCATCTTCTTTGACGAGCCAACAACTGGCCTTGACCCCATCATGGCAGACGTGATCAACGACCTGATCGTTGAGTGCGTGAAAGACCTTGGCGCCACCACACTTTCCATCACCCACGACATGGCCAGCGCGCGCAAGATCGCGGACCGTATCGCCATGCTCTATCAGGGTGAAATCATCTGGGAAGGTGCCAAGGCTGAGGTTGACACCTCCGGTAACGACTATGTTGACCAGTTTATCCATGGTCGTGCCCATGGCCCGATCCAGATGGAACTGCGCAAACTTTAGCCATGGCCAAGAAACTCTCCTCCTACGTCTGTTCAAACTGCGGTGCCGCTTACCGGCGCTGGCAGGGCAAGTGCGACGAATGTGAAGAGTGGAACACCATCGTTGAGGAACAGGCTGCGGTCTCCGGTGCACCAAAGGGCCTTTCGGGCAAAAAGGGCCGCGCGATTGATTTTGTCTCGCTCGACACACCGCTTGAGGAAGCCCCCCGCATCCTCACTGGCATCGCAGAGTTTGACCGCGCGCTTGGCGGCGGCCTTGTGCCCGGTAGCGCCATTCTCATTGGTGGTGACCCCGGCATCGGCAAATCCACCATTCTTTTGCAAGCCATGGGCAAGATGGCAAAAAATGGTGAGGACTGCGTCTATATCTCGGGCGAGGAAGCAACGGCGCAAATACAGATGCGCGCGAACCGGCTTGGCCTGAAAGGCGCGCCCCTCAAACTCGGCTGCGAAACCAGCCTGAGGGATATTCTCACGAGCCTCGATGAAGGCAAGCCGCCGCGTGTCGTGGTGATCGACAGTATCCAGACCCTGTTCGCCGACCATGTGGAATCCGCCCCCGGCACCGTAAGCCAGGTGCGCGTGTGTGCGCATGAGCTGATCAGCTTCGCCAAACGCAAGGGCACGGTGGTGCTGCTTGTTGGCCACGTCACCAAAGACGGCCAGATTGCTGGTCCCCGAGTGCTGGAGCATATGGTGGATACGGTCCTCTATTTTGAAGGTGACCGTGGTCATCAGTTCCGCATCCTGCGTGCGGTGAAAAACCGCTTCGGCGGCACCGATGAGATCGGCGTGTTTGAGATGACGGGCATGGGCCTCAATGAGGTCACCAACCCCTCCGCCCTCTTCCTTGCCGACCATAACGCACGCGAACCGGGCTCAGCCGTGTTTGCGGGCATCGAAGGCTCGCGCCCTGTGCTTGTGGAAATTCAGGCGCTTGTGGCGCGCTCCAGTGCCGCCAACCCGCGCCGCGCCGTTGTTGGCTGGGACAGCGGCCGGCTGGCCATGGTGCTGGCAGTGCTTGATGCTCGCGCCGGCCTCGGCCTTGCAGGCTGTGACGTTTACCTGAACGTCGCGGGTGGCCTCAAAATCACTGAACCGGCTGCTGACCTCGCGGTCGCCGCAGCCCTGATTTCAAGCCTTTCACAAACCGCACTGCCGGATGAAACCGTGGTGTTTGGCGAGATCAGCCTGTCGGGCGATGTTCGTAACGTATCGCAGCCTGAAGCGCGCCTTAAAGAATCCGCCAAGCTCGGGTTTAGTGGCGCACTCACGCCAAAAGTGAAGAAAAACGGCGTGAAAGAAATCAAACAGCAAACGATTTCCCGCGTGGGTGACCTTGTGTCGTTCTTTTTCCCACACGGCGTTGATTAATCGCATTTTCATGTGCGATCCCTTATAATCGCTGCATCTCGCGCCTATATGGCGGCGTGAATGAGGAGAACAAGTTTTGGAAATGTCGACTGATACGCTGACGGCTTTTGACGCGGCGGTGCTTATTATCATCGGGCTTTCAACGCTGTTTGCGTTTGGCCGTGGCTTCGCGACCGTGGCGCTATCCTTTGGCGCATGGGCTGGTGCCCTGCTTGCCACCGTCTTTGGCTTTGAGCTTGCGAGCCCCTATGGCCGTGAGCTTATCAGCCCGCCCGAGCTTGCCGACCTCATCACCCTCGCGGTACTTTTCTTTGTCACGCTCTTTATCCTCAAGCAGGTTGCCGAATTTGTTGGCGGCATGGTGAAGGACAGCCCCGTGGGCATCCTCGACCGCTCGCTCGGTGCCCTGTTCGGCCTGCTACGAGGTGTTGTCATCGTCTCGGTCATCTATCTTGGCTTCGACAAGCTTTTCCCGTCCGAAAACCAGCCAGATTGGATTGAGAACGCCCGCACACGCCCGCTTGTGGCCTGGTCCGCAGGCATGATCGAAGGCTTCGCCGCTGATGCCATGGGCAAACAGTCAACCGATGTCGGCGATGACTACCTCAAACGTGCGGCAGGTGCCGTTCAAAGCCAGTTCATCAATGAAAAGCTTGAGGAACAGGCTGCCAAATATATCGAGGAACAGCGCGACCAGCTTGACGAACTGATGGATGAAGTCGCGAAAGAAAAGAAGCAAAACGGCACTGACTGAGCATCAGTATTGCCTTTTTGCTGCAATATTTCTGTAATTCCGAATTATCCCTATGCAGGGACGGCCTCAGGCGATATATGGGGCGGGCAACACCACCAATTGCCACGCCCAAGGCAGGAATGACGAATGGCCATTAAGCATCCTGATTTCACCACCAATCCTTTTGATGACGACAAGCTGCATGAAGAATGCGGCGTTTTCGGCATCTTCGGCACGCCAGACGCAACCGCCCACTGCGCCCTAGGCCTGCACGCCCTGCAGCACCGCGGCCAGGAAGCCGCCGGTATCACCGCTTTTGACGGGGAAAACTTCTCCACGAAACGTGTGCTCGGGCATGTTGCCGACAATTTCACCAGCCAGGATGTGATCGACAGCCTGCCAGGTGACGCGGCCATCGGCCACACACGCTATTCCACCACAGGCGGCACGGTGCTTCGCAACTGCCAGCCCCTGTTCGCTGAATTCGCCTCCGGTGGCTTCGCTGTTGCCCACAACGGCAACCTCACAAACGCGGCGCACCTCCGTAAATCCCTCGTGCAGCGCGGGTCGATCTTCCAGTCCACCTCGGATTCGGAAGTGATCATCCACCTCATCGCCATGAGCCGCTACCGCACGCTTCTGGACCGCTTTATCGATGCGCTCCGCCAGATTGAAGGCGCTTATTCGCTCGTCTCGCTCACCAAGGAAGGCCTCATCGGCGTTCGTGACCCGATGGGTGTGCGTCCGCTGGTGCTTGGTAAACTTGAAGACGCATACATCATGTGCTCCGAGACATGCGCGCTCGACATCATTGGCGCCGAATATGTGCGCGACATTGAACCGGGTGAGCTTGTGATCATCACAAGCGAAGGCATCACCAGCCACAAGCCCTTCCCGGAAGAGCATCCGCGCCCCTGTATCTTCGAGCACGTCTATTTCGCCCGCCCGGACAGCTACATGGACCATATGAGCGTGTATGAAGTCAGGAAGCGCATCGGTGCGGAACTCGCGCGTGAAAACACGGTCGACGCCGACCTCGTGATCCCGGTACCTGACAGCGGCACGCCCGCTGCCATCGGTTACGCGCAGGAATCCGGCATCCCGTTTGAGCTTGGCATCATCCGCAACCACTATGTGGGCCGTACCTTCATTGAGCCGTCCGACCAGATCCGCCACTTCGGCGTGAAACTGAAACACAATGCGAACCGCTGGCACATCGCCGGCAAGCGCATCGTGCTGGTGGACGACAGTATCGTGCGTGGCACAACTTCGATGAAGATTGTGACCATGATGCGCGAAGCTGGCGCCACGGAAGTACACATGCGTATCGCTTCCCCGCCAACAGCCCACAGCTGCTTCTACGGTGTGGACACGCCTGAGCGCAAAAAGCTGCTGGCAGCCCGTATGGACATCGACGCCATGCGCGAGCATATCGGCGCAGACAGCCTTGCCTTCCTCTCGATCGACGGGCTTTACCGCGCGGTCAATCACAAGGAAGGTCGCAACAACAAGTGCCCGGCTTTCTGTGACGCATGTTTCACCGGCGATTACCCGACGGTACTGACCGACCAATCTGAAGCTGAGCGGGACGACAATCAACTCGACCTGATCGCATCTACAGGAAACTGACCATGAGCAAACCACTTCAAGGCCGCCGGGCTCTCGTGACCGGCGCATCCCGCGGTATTGGCAAGGCTGTAGCCCTTGCCCTCGCAGACGCCGGTGCAGATGTCATTGCTGTCGCCCGTGCACGCAGCCAGGGTGCCCTTGAAGACCTAGACGACCAGATCCGCGCCAAAGGTCAGTCCTGTACCCTCGTGCCCATGGATCTCAAGGATTTTGACGCCATCGACCGTCTCGGCGGCGCTATTTTTGAGCGTTGGGGCAAACTCGACATCCTCGTGGGTAACGCAGGGGTGCTTGGCACCATCTCGCCCCTCGGCCATATCGGCGTGAAGGACTGGGCTGAGTTGATGGATGTAAACGTGACCGCGAACTGGCGCCTCATCCGCTCCATGGATCCGCTTCTGAAGCAGTCTGACGCAGGCCGCGCGATCTTTGTTACCTCGGGTGCTGCTGGCAAGCACAAGCAGCACTGGGGCGGCTATGCTGTCTCGAAAGCTGCACTTGAGGAACTTGTTCTAACTTACGCTGCAGAAAGCAAAATTTCTGGCGTAAAGGTCAATATGGTTGATCCCGGCCCCATCGCCACGCACATGCGCGCGAAAGCAGTACCGGGCGAAGACCCGGCAAGCCTGCCAAAGCCTGCTGACATCGCACCGCTCTTTGTTGAGCTTGCTAGCCCCACATGCGAGAAGTCTGGCGAACGTATCAGCTTCTACGACTGGGCAGGCATCAAGCGGGCCTGATAGACGCGGACGGACGGGGATAGAATATGAGCAAACGTATCGCCCTCGTCAGCCTTGTCGTCGCCGACTATGACGAGGCTATTGAATTCTACACCCAGAAATTCGGCTTTGAACTGATTGAGGACACCGCGCAGCCCGGCAAACGCTGGGTCGTTGTGGCACCGAGGGGCGATGGTGGTTGTCACCTCCTGCTCGCCAAAGCCAAAAACGCTGCTGAGCGATCCGCTATTGGCAACCAGACCGGCGGGCGCGTTTTCCTGTTCCTCGAAACTGACGATTTTGATAAGGATTATCAGGAATATCTGGCAGCAGGCATTAAGGTCGTGCGCCCGAAGAAGGTCGAAGAATATGGCAAGGTCGCAGTATTTGAAGACATCTACGGCAACATGTGGGACCTTATCGAGCGCCCGGGCAGCTAGGCCCAGCCCTACTTCGTAATCGAGAGCAGCTTCTCGGCCGCCGCTGACACCGTCAACTCACCCTCGCTCACTGCTCTCTTGAGCTCAGGAAGCGCTGAGCGCACGCCCTCGTTCCCATAAAAGCTTTGCAGCAAACGGTCACGCACTTGGGCGTCAAGCCAAGTGAGGCGCTGTTCGGTGCGGCGTGTCTCACGCTCACCGCTTTCCGTCATGATACGCGCGTGTTTCTCGATCTGCCCCCAAAGCTCAGGCACGCCTTCGCCCTTGAGGCCAGAGCAGGTCACGACTGGCGGATGCCAGCTCGGGCTCGCATCCGTCAGGATATGAAGCGCGGACTTATATTCCCGCACCGCCTGCTTGAGCTTCTCAGCGAAGATATCAGCCTTATTGATGGCGACCATGTCCGCAAGCTCAAGAATGCCCTTCTTGATGCCCTGTAGCTCATCGCCGGCACCAGGCAGCATGAGCACGAGGAAAAAGTCCACCATATCGGACACCATGGTCTCCGACTGGCCGGTACCAACCGTTTCCACCAGCACCACATCAAAGCCCGCGGCCTCGAGAACCACCATGGTTTCACGTGTGGCACGCGCTACACCGCCCAGCACGCCCGAACTGGGACTTGGGCGGATAAAGGCGTCATCACAGGCCGAAAGCTTCTCCATGCGGGTTTTATCGCCAAGGATAGACCCGCCCGTGCGCCCGCTTGAAGGGTCCACAGCGAGCACGGCCACCTTATGCCCCGCGTCCACGAGCCACATGCCGAGCCCCTCGATGAAGGTAGACTTGCCCACACCGGGAACGCCAGAGATGCCCACACGCTGTGCACCGCCCGAGTGCGGCAACAGCTTGTGCAGGAGGTCCTGCGCTTTTTCCTGATGCTTGGGGTTGCGGCTTTCAATCAGGGTGATGGCACGGCCGATGAGCGCGCGGTTTCCCGCGCGCACGCCGTCATAAAGCTCGTCTACTGTGGGCTGCTTTACTGTGCCGGCCACAAAGCCCCCTATTCCGCTGCTTGCGCGTAACCTAGCCGCACGTTGAGCTTATCGATCAGCTCCCCGGCAGCATTTGCGACCACAGTGCCCGGCGGGAAAATCGCCTCAGCGCCCGCGGCACGCAGGGCATCATAGTCCTGCGGCGGAATCACGCCGCCTGCGACAATCATGATATCCTCACGGCCCAGCTTTTTCAGTTCGGCCTTCAGCTCCGGCACGAGTGTCAAGTGACCTGCCGCGAGCGAAGATGCGCCGATGATGTGAACATCGTTCTCGACCGCTTGCCGCGCGGCTTCCGCCGGTGTCTGGAACAAGGGGCCGATATCCACATCAAAGCCAAGGTCAGCAAAGGCGGAAGCAATGACTTTCTGGCCACGGTCGTGCCCATCCTGCCCCATTTTGGCGACAAGGATACGTGGGCGGCGGCCGTCCTCGGCCTCAAACGCATCCACAAGCTCGTGCACCCGTTTAACCGCCGGGTTGTTCTTGCCAACCTCTGCCTTGTATACGCCTGTCACAGCCCTGATCTCCGCCTTGTGACGCCCGTAAACCTTCTCAAGCGCATCGGTGATTTCACCGACTGTCGCCTTGGCGCGCGCCGCATCAACCGCGAGCGCCAGCAAGTTACCCTCGCCCGTCTCGGCCGCTTTCGTCAAGCGGTCAAGCATGCTGGCGACGTCTTGCCCGTTACGCTCCGCCTTCAAGCGCTTGAGTTTATCAAGCTGGGCGGCACGCACGGCGCTGTTGTCGACCTTGAGGACATCAACTTCTTCGGTCTCATCAAGCTGGTATTTGTTGACGCCCACAACGGTCTGGCGGCCGCTATCGATGCGGGCCTGCGTGCGCGCGGCGGCGTCTTCGATGCGCAGTTTCGGAATGCCGGCTTCAATCGCCTTGGCCATGCCGCCTTCACGCTCGACTTCCTCAATGTGCGCCCAAGCTTTAGCGGCGAGGTCGGCCGTGAGCCTCTCCACATAATAGCTGCCGCCCCAGGGGTCGATCAGCTTGCATGAACCGGTTTCCTGCTGGATGAAAAGCTGGGTATTGCGCGCGATACGAGCCGAGAAATCGGTCGGCAGTGCAAGCGCTTCATCAAGCGCGTTGGTGTGCAGGCTTTGTGTGTGTCCGTGTGCGGCGGCCATGGCCTCGATGCAGGTACGGCCCACATTGTTGAACACATCCTGTGCGGTGAGCGACCAGCCTGACGTCTGACAGTGCGTGCGCAGCGAGAGAGACTTGGGGTTCTTCGGGTCAAACTGCTTCACGAGCTTGGCCCACAGCATGCGCGCGGCGCGCATCTTGGCCACTTCCATGAAATAGTTCATGCCAATCGCCCAGAAGAAGCTGAGACGCGGCGCAAACGCATCCACGCTCATGCCCGCTTTAACGCCGGCGCGGATATACTCCACCCCGTCTGCGAGCGTATAGGCAAGCTCAAGGTCCGCCGTCGCGCCCGCTTCCTGCATATGGTAGCCGGAAATGGAGATGGAGTTGAACTTGGGCATATTCTCTGACGTGTAGGCAAAAATGTCAGAGATGATGCGCATCGACGGGCTGGGGGGGAAAATATAAGTATTCCGCACCATGAATTCCTTGAGGATATCGTTCTGGATCGTGCCTGCGAGCTTGTCAGGGCTCACACCCTGCTCCTCAGCTGCCACGATATAGAGCGCGAGGATCGGCAGCACTGCGCCGTTCATCGTCATGGAAACCGACATCTGATCGAGCGGGATTCCGTCAAACAGCGTGCGCATGTCATATATGCTGTCAATCGCCACACCAGCCATGCCCACATCACCGGTCACACGCGGATGGTCGCTATCGTAGCCACGGTGCGTGGCAAGGTCGAACGCGACCGACAGGCCTTTCTGCCCGGCAGCCAGGTTGCGGCGGTAGAAGGCGTTGCTGTCCTCCGCCGTGGAGAAACCGGCATACTGGCGCACCGTCCACGGGCGCTGCACATACATGGTCGGGTATGGTCCGCGCAGGAAAGGCGCAATGCCCGGGCGCGTGTCAAGAAAATCGAGGCCTGCAACATCGCCAGCCGTGTAGCTGCCCTTGATCTCGATACCCTCAGGCGTCATGCGGCTTTCGCCGGCTTGACCGGCGCTCGCTGCAGCGCTTTTCAGCGCCATTTTGGTGAAATCGGGGTTCCGGCTCATGCGTCGTCTCCCATCATGTCATAGGCCCTTGTGAGCGTATCGAGAACGTCTGCGCCCATGAAAATAAACTCATCCACACCAGCACCCGTCAGCGCATCCGCGTTTACCGGGCGACCCGCGACATAGATACGACCCGCGCCCGCTGACTTCAGTGTTTCTGCGGCCTTCAGGCCCATGTCTTCATACTGCGCATCAGTGCCGCAAATCACAGCGAAAGCTGCGCCGCTCTCGGCAAAGGCTTTCGCGAGCGCGTCCATCTCAGTGAAGCCGCCCGTTGCGAGTGCTTCAATGCCGCCTGCTTCAAAGAAGCTTTTGGCGAATGTCGCGCGCGCGGTGAAATCAGCCACCCGGCCAAGGCCAGCCACAAACACCTGGGGACGTTTGCCTGCGGCGTCCAGCATCGCGTCAGAGCGCGCACGTAGCGCCTCGAAGTCTTCCGCCAGTCGGTGTAACGTCAGCGGCGGGTTCACTTCACCCGCCGGTGCAATGTCGGCAGGCAAATCGGGCATACCGCCAAGGTTTGAGAGCGGCTTTTCATGAATGTCCGGAAACTCGGATACACCAGTGATAGCATCCTTGCGCTTGGCAATATTCACCTTGCGCACAGCCCACGCAGCTGACGTCATTTGATGAATAAAACCAGACCGCAGCACCTTGAGCATGCCACCTTCAAATTCAATTTTCTGGAATATTTCCCATGCCTTATTGCATAGTTCTGAAGTAAGACTTTCAACTGCAAAGGAACCTGCCGCCGGGTCCTCAGGGCTATAAAGCCCACTTTCTTCCTGCAGCATGATCTGGATATTGCGGGCAATGCGGCGGGCGGACTTGCCGCTCAGGCCCAGCATGGTGTCATGGGGCAACACGCTCACGGAATAGGCACCACCCGTACCAGCCGCGAAGGTCGCCGCTGTGCCGCGCAGGATGTTCACCCACGGGTCCTTGACGGTCATCATACGCAGGCTGGTGACCGCGTGCAGGCGGCCATGCCATGTGTCACCGAACGCTTCATAAACCTGAGCAAGGAGGCGCGCCGCAGCGCGGAACTTAGCCATACCCATAAAGATGTCCGCGTCCACGGCCAGCACCGGCTCAATCTCTGCACCCCGTCCATCTGTCGCACGCATATAGGCCGTAACGGTTGCGAGCATACAGGCCAGTTCTTGGGCTTCTGTCGCGCCCGCGTTATGATAGACGGTCGCATCCGCGCGGAAAGTGCTGACATTCCGCCACGCCTTCGGCTTCTGTTTGAGCGCGATGTCCGCCGCTTTTTCAATCGCCTCTTCGGCCTTTTCCTTCAACCGCCCTGTACCGGCGAGCGTTCCAAGCGGATCACAGCCCAGGTTGCCATGGAAAGCCTCAGCCTGCGCCTGCGGGCGCTCATTCAGCATTGCGATCATGGCCGCCGCACCCGCTTCATACTCCTCACCCGGCATCAGGTAGAAGCGCGCCATATTGAGGTAAACACCGTCAAGTGCGGCACCAAGGTCCGCGGCTTTCAGGCCCGGCGCATAACCGGCTTCAAGCTTGATCGCCAGCGCTTCAACGCCGCGCTCCAGGTCCTCGAGGATATCGGCGTTCATCTGCGCCGCATCGGGGTTCCAGTGCGGGCTGGTGATGGTCCAGTTCCCGGCGCGGGTATGGGGCTGCGGCTCAATCCGGGCATTATCACGGGTATAAAGCGCCTCGATCTCGATGCCGTCGTAGCTGAGGCTTTTCATTGCCTTGTCAAACGGTTTGCCGCCAAGCGCCTTGTCCACAAGCGCGCGCCATGCGTCATCGCTCGCGCCGTCAAAGTCACCTGCCAGTTTCAAGCTGTTGTCAGCCATAATCAGCCCTTCCCTTACTCAAATCCTTACACGGCACTGACGAGCCGGATGGTCGCCAATACCAGAAATATGCCGAACGCGATGCTCAGCGCCCGCTTGGGCAGCTTATGCGCTACTTTAGCACCGATGGGTGCCATAATCACGGCGGCAATCGCCACCACAGCTGCGGACGGCAGGTGGATAAAGCCCGCCATGCCAGACGGCATGCCGTCAATATTCCAGCCACCGATCAGATAGCCGAAACCGGCGGCAACGCTGATCACGAGCCCGATGAGCGACGCGGTGCCGACAGCGCGGTAAATCACAACGCCGTAGAGCGACATATAGGGCACCGAAAAACTGCCGCCGCCAATGCCCATGACAGCGGAGAAAAAGCCGATAAGCCCCGGCCCCAGATAGCGGAAAATCCCGCCCGGCAAGTCGTCACCCAGCTTCCAGCGCTCAAGCGGCAGCAGCATTTTGGCGGCGAGGAACGCCGCGAGGGTGGCGAAAAAATACACAAGTTCTGCGGTCTTGAGCGTTTTGGCGAAAAAGCTGCCTGCGATAGCACCAATCGCAATCACCCAGACCCAGTCCTTCACAATCGACCAGTCCACACCGCCCTTCTTGTGATGGGCATAAACAGACGACAGGTTGGTAGCGATGATAATGGTGAGCGACGTGGCGATGGCCACATGCATGCGCCATTCGTGCGGCACACCGATTTCGCCGTATACAAGGAAAAGCGCGGGGATGGTGACAATGCCACCACCAATGCCGAGTAACCCGGCGAGAAAGCCGGCAACAAGCCCGGCGCCAATCAGCGGCAAGCTATAAAGCAGTATCTCTGGCACGCGGCCTTCCCTCCCTTGTTACGCTACGGCAGCTTATATGTTTTGTGCAGCGCCACAACGTGGCCCGCACTTTACTGCAGTGCAGCAAAATCGCAAGAGGGGAATCTGTCGTCCACGGAGAGGCTTACAATCGCCCGCCATTTCCCTATATTCACACGCGAGGGGTTCATCGGCATATACTCATTTGAGGACCAATGATGAACTATGACTATGATATCGACCGCAAGCCCATCCACAAAAGCCTTGAGAAGGTCTCCATCGCTGAAGCGCTGAAGCTCGGTGACCCGAGCTATTTCAACCGCACACTTTGTGAAGTGAATGATACCGCTGTGCGCATCAGCGTGTTCAAGCGCGACTTTCACTGGCATTCGCACGAGAATGAGGATGAGTTCTTTTTTGTGCTTGAGGGCGAACTGGAGCTCGAGGTTGAAGGCCACGAGCCATTTGTCCTGAAGCCGCGCGAAGGTGTTGTCGTGCCGCGCGGTGTGCGCCACCGGCCCAAGTCACCACAAGGCGTGGTGCTGCTGATGGTCGAGCCCTCCAGCGTGATATCCACCGGCAACTGATAATAAAAAACCGCTGCACCCTTATGGATGCAGCGGTTTCTTTATGGTCGGGAAGACAGGATTTGAACCTGCGACCCCCACACCCCCAGTGTGATGCGCTACCAGGCTGCGCTACTTCCCGACAGAAGTATATTAATACCGGGGTATCGGGTGGCGCGGACTATAGCCAAGGGCCCCGGCCCGCGCAACCAGCTTTTTCCAAAAAATGCCGTGCCCATGAGCGCCAACTGATCAGCTTTCCCGGGCGACGGTTTGCCATGCCTGAAAGGCCGTACGCGCTGGATGCCGCTGACGTGTGCGCGCATGCAGGTAGCGGTTCAGTGCCGCAACGATCAGGCGCGCCGTGGGCTTACTCACATGCACCAAAAGTGCCTCGGTCGCCCGCAGCATTTTAAGCCTGTGCACAGCATAGATATAATCGCCTTCGTCCATGTTGAAGAGCTTGGCTTTTTGCGCACCCAGAAACGCCTGAATGTCATCAACAAACCTTCCTTCATCCATTTCGGCCATGAGAAAAGGCGCATTGCGTCCGACAAAAGCCGCCATTTGCGTCAGGCCCGACTGCCAGAGCGCCGCGTTGCGCCCGCCGTGGAAGTGCACCGCTTCGGCGAATGTAATGGCATGGGTGAAATCAAGCCAGCCGATGTTTTGCGCAATGGGCTGGGCAATGCCGTGCTGACGCTCGATATCGAACCGCAGCATGTTCATGGCACTCGCCGCCAGAAGCGCCTCCCACATCTCGTGCACATGGGCGTTCGAGGCGGCAGTGAGCGCAAAAACCTGCCGCACCGACTGACCGGAGAGGCATTCCACCTTCGGTACAGGGCTGAAGCCCGGCTCCAGCGCCAGATAGTCGGCAAAACCCTTGAACTCGGGGATCAGGTCCTCCCGCGCGGCATGGCACAGATAGCGCGCGAGTGAGAGCGCGAGCGGTTCTGCGACTTCCTGACCGAGCGCGTCAATCAACTGCTCCGCCTTCATCAGGTAGATAGCGGGATGGCCAAAGCCGGCATAGTGGGCAAAAATGAGCGCCTCGAACACAGGCTTCACCGCCTGGAAGCCAAGCCCCTCATCAAAGGCACCGCGTATGTGCGCGGTGGCTTCCTCCTCATTCATGTCCTCAAGCGCTTCAAGGCAAGCCTTCGCACTCCAGCGTTTACGGAGGCGTGGTAGTGGCGCATCTGTGCCCATCAGCATATCCCAGGAAATATGGCCGATGGCCTCCAGAAGCGCGACCCTGCGCGTTGCCTGATCGCTGTGCGCGCTGAAAGCAAGCCAATCCGCAAGACCAGCAAACGCATGGCCAAAGCCACGTTCGAACCGATGAACACTGAGGCTGATCACATGACGCAGTGTGTTTTCCACCTCCTCGCCTGCCGCTTCAAGGCGCGCGAGCGAGCGGGCGATACGGTCATAGTCATGTTCGGCCAAGGCTTCATCAAGCTCGCCATAGGCGCGGGCACGCAGCACACTCGGGTCTTCCGGCGCAAGGTCAATCAGGATATCGCCCCGCACACGGGTGACGGCATAGGTTTTAACGGCGTCACGCCCCTGCAATGCCTTGCCTGACGCCAGATCGAACGTCCAGCCATGCCAGTTGCAGGCAAGTTGGCAGCCTTTTTTCAAGCTGCCTTCAACAAGTGGATAACCTTCATGGGGGCAGCGGTTGTTGATGGCGAACAGTTTGCCGTCTGTTTCAAAGAGCGCAATTTGCCGCCCTTTAACTTTCAGGACGGCGCGCCCACGCTCCCTGAGTTCCGGAACAGGCCCCAGATTGACAAGATTTTTTCCACTCGGTTGGTTTTGGTTTGCTGTGCTGCCGTCCATTTTTTCTCTCCTCGCTCGCGCAACTCGCGCCGGATTTCGCTGTATTCAATCCACATTAATTCCCGGTTCATCGCTGTCTCCATATTTTCTAAAGTTTTTTATTTAATAAATGTCATATAGGAGTCCCCTTGATTTACGCAAGATATTTCTTTAGAAAAAAGAAAACCGTTTGAAATCAGGCACCGGAAGGCCATGGCAACCACACGCGAAACCATTTTGACTGAACTGAAACGACGCGGCGGCGCACGCGCGGACGAGCTTGCGGAGACGTTAGAGCTGACACCCATGGCCGTGCGGCAACACCTCTATCAGTTGCAGGACGAAGGGGCTGTCGTGTGCTGTGCCGATACGGCCGCCAGTGGCCGTGGGCGCCCTGCAAAACATTGGGAACTGACCAAAAAAGCGGATGTCTATTTCCCGGACACACACCGTGAGCTGTCGCTCGACCTGATTGAAAGCATCCGCGAACTGATGGGTGACGACGGCCTAAACGCCCTCGTGAACCACCGGACCAAGCGGCAAAACCAGCGCTATCAGGCGCTGATGGAGAAATGCAGCGGCAGCCTTAAATGCAAGCTGGATATCATCGCAAAAGAGCGCAGCCGCGAAGGCTATATGGCGGAAGTGCAGGAAGCGGAAGATGGTGACCTGCTACTGCTTGAGAACCACTGCCCTATCTGCGAAGCAGCCAAAGCATGTTCGGGGCTATGCCGTAAGGAGCTAGAACTGTTCCGCGACCTTGTGGGCGACGGTGCCACGGTTGAGCGCGAAGAACATATGCTGACCGGCGCGCGGCGCTGCGCCTACCGGGTAAAAGCAAAAAGCTGAATTGGGGAAAGGCTCGCGACTAATCGAGCCGCGCGCGAATGGCCTTGAGGTCAGCAAGCAGTGCCTTGAGCGCACCAGTATCGTCCGACGCCGCCACATCCTCCGCACTATCTGCCTCGGTGTCGTCAGCTACGTCTGCTGCTGTGACAGAAGTGGGTACACTGTCGTCCTCAAGCCCGAGGGCTTGGGCAACAGTCGCGCGCAGGCCCTGCGCTTTGAAGAGCTTCTGTACGCCCTTGATGGTGTAACCTTCGGTGTGCAACAGCACCTTGATGGCGCGCAGCAGAGTTACATCGTCCGGGCGATAGTAGCGGCGATTGCCGCCACGCTTGAGCGGTTTGATCTGCGAAAACTTGCTTTCCCAGAAACGCAGGACGTGCTGCGGCAGGTCAAGTTCGTCCGCAACTTCCGAAATGGTACGGAACGCTTCGCGGCCTTTTTCGCCGCGCGGCCTTTCCTGGCCGTCGTCTGCTGGCATGTTCACGCCGGGAATCTCCGTTCAGGTCAGGCGTTGATACGGTCTTTCATGACCTGGCTGGGACGGAAAACAAGAACACGACGCGGATCAATCGGTACTTCTTCACCGGTTTTCGGATTACGGCCCATGCGACCGTTTTTCTGGCGCACGAGGAAGCTGCCAAAGGAGGAAATCTTGACGTTATCACCGGCCACGAGGCAGTCGGAAATCTCGCCAAGGACGGCTTCTACGAGATCAGCAGATTCGTTTCTCGACAGGCCTACTTCTTCGTAGACTGCCTCTGTCAGGTCTGCCCGCGTAAGTGTCTTTTCGCTCATCGCTGCCTCCGCTCAAAAACGGGCACCAAATGCCCTAGCTAAAAAAGCTAAAGCATGCCCAAGGGGCTGTCAATCGTACGAAGGTTTTTTAGCGTGTGATTTGAAGGGTTTATGGCACAGTTTTGACACAATCCTGCATGTTCTGCAGCATTCTGCACCAATTTGGGGCAGCCTAGGCCGCCCCAGCCTCCTCTTCATCCACCTTTGGCGGCTCTGAAATGCGGCCAAGGTCTTCACTGATCAGGCGAATCAGGTCATTTTGTGCCATATCAATCGCCGACGTCACCGCGGACGCAAAGCCATGCGCATTCGCGCCGCCATGGCTTTTCATCACAAGGCCGTTGAGACCAAGGAACACGCCGCCGTTGTGGTTGTTCGGGTCAAGGTGATCTCGGAGCGACCGCAGCCCGTGCCGTGACAAAAGGTAGCCGATCTTGGTCGCGAATGATGAGCGGAAAGCGCGCGACAGCAATTCTGTCATCAGGCGTGCCGTGCCTTCTGCCATCTTCAGCGCCACATTGCCGGTGAAACCATCCGTCACCACCACATCCACCTTGCCAGCGCCGATATCGTTGCCTTCAACATAGCCGGTGAACTCAAGCGGCAGGTGCTTGGAGGCCCGCAACACATCAGCTGCGGCCTTGATGGTGTCCTTGCCCTTGAGTTCCTCAGTGCCCACGTTCAGAAGTGCGACCGTCGGCTTCGACAGGCCCAGCACGGTGCGGACGTATGCCGCCCCCATGATGGCGAACTGCACAAGGTTGTTGGCGTCACATTCCACATTCGCGCCAAGGTCAAGCATCACGCTTTCGCCCCGAAGGGTCGGCAGCGGTGATGTGAGCGCCGGACGGTCGATGCCCGGCATGGTGCGCAGGATGAATTTCGCGAGCGCCATAAGGGCACCCGTGTTACCGGCAGAGATGGCGACATCAGCCGACCCGTCTTTCACCGCCTGAAGCGCAAGCCCCATGGACGATTGACGACCGCGCCGAAGCGCCTGCGACGGCTTGGTGTCGCTGGTGACCACCTCTTCGGTGTGGAAAACCTGGCTTGCCTTCGCAAGCTCGGGGTGCGCTTCAAGAAGCGGCTTGATCTGTGCCTCGTCCCCGTAAACGTGGAACTTCGTTCCCGGAAACAAAGTGCGTGCCTGCGCGATGCCTTCAATGACCATGCCTGGTGCGTGGTCTCCCCCCATGGCGTCGACCGCAATGGTTATTTCTCTTGCCACGAATAATTATCCAATCTCAAACGTTGGCGTAGTTCTTATTATACGTGTCCTCGTGCCAGCCCTCAACCCATGCACTTGGAACCCTTCTTCGGCTGACCATAGCGAAATTCATCGCTACTTCAAGATTCCTTACGAAGCTTGTCCAGCACAGCGAAGGGGTTCGGCTTCTTCAGCTCTTCTTCGTTAACGGAAATATTCTTTTTATTTCCTACATTTAGCTCCGCATCTTCGGCGCGCGGATAAGGATTCATATTGATGGAAACTGTCTGGGCAACAATCTCGCCAAGCGGGATCATATCACCCTCAAGCGCATCATATTCCGGTGCGTCGTCATCGAGATAGACCTCTTCCGCATCCATGCGGTCGGCCGTTGCCTCATCAACGAGCATCAATTCAAACGATGTGGACATCTCTTCCGCGACCGGCTCAAGCGAGACGATACAGCGCTGGGTGAAGGCAGCGTCAAGCGTGCCGGTGACAAAAATGCCCTGCTCCGCGCCGCGGTCCTTGACCTCAATATCAGCCTTCAGCGAACCAAACTCGATCAGGTTGAAGCGCTCAGCCAAAGCCGCAAGCTCTGCTTCTGATGCTTCAAGGCGGTAGGAACGCCCGTCGCGCTCGACTTCCTGAACGGGAAGCATGAAATCAAGGGAGATGTCTTTGCTCATGATAGTGCTCCTTCCGCTCAACCTTGCGTGCCTGAGAACCGGGTCGGGTCCGGATCTGGAAATTCGAATGATAGCGCCCTCACCTCTTCAGTGCCATAGCCTGCAAGCTTCCCGACCGCTGCAATCATATACTCAGCCATCATGCCTGCTTTTTTCGCATCGTCCACTTTATAGAGATTGCGGGCGACAGCTACGGTCAGTTCTGCCTTGGCATCGTCAGCCTCGAGCGCGGCGGCATAAGCCTTGAGGCGCCCAAACCACGCCACACCCATTTTTTTGACCTCACGACCGATTCCCATGTCACCGATGCCCATTTCCCTGAGGGACCGGTCCATGTCAGCGATCATGGCTTCCTGCAGCTGGCGGCGCAATTTGGCTGTCGCCTCGCCGTCACCCTTCAGGCGGTTCTGCACAAGGAACATATGAATGAGGATCATGTCAAAGCGGCCATCAAGCGTATCCGCCACCTCAAAGGCCGTGTAAAACTGCGGCATACGGGCCTGGCCCACAAGCTTGCCATAAAGTTCAAAGGCCGCTTTTTTGTCCCGGAAACCGGAAAACAGGCGCTCAAGCATGCGCTTTCCTCCAAATCGCCGCATTCGCATCATAGGCGATGTGACGGGTAACAGACTGGCTTATTTGCCGTGGCTCTAACACGGAGCCTTGCACCATGCAATGCTGGCGGCTATTAAGTCATTTGGAAGTGATGGTCGCAAGCGACACAAAATAGGTTTTAGTGATGACAGTAAACATGAAGCCCCGCACCATGAAGCCGGTAATCCTCTGCCTTTTGGCTGGTATTGCCCTCTCCGCCTGTGGCAACACGCGTATGGTTCGCGGTTATGTGTTCGACAAGCAGCTCGCCGATGCGATCCAGCCTGGTGTGGATAACCGCCAGTCTGTGGAATCAACTCTCGGCACGCCGACCGTCAAGGCAAACTTCAGCGACAACAAATGGTATTATGTGTCTACCACGGTGCGCGTACGTCCGGTTTTCTGGCCTGACCCCAAAGCACACCGCGTAATGGCAGTGGCCTTCAATGACGCTGGCGTGGTCACCGACGTGCAGAACTTCGACATGTCTGCCATGCACAATGTGAACCCGGTGGGCGACAAAACGCCGACCCTCGGTCGTGACCTCAACTTCTTCCAGCAGATTTTCGGCAACGTTGGCCGTTTCTCGGGCGCCGCACCGGTTGGCTCTGGCGAGACCCGCGGCCCGAACGGCTAAGCGACACGACCTGATACGCCATAAAGCAAAAGCCCCGGCAAAACCGGGGCTTTTCTTTTTGTATGTCTAGCGGTTTAGTGCGCCAGCATCGCCAAGAGCAGCAGCGCCACGATGTTCGTGATCTTGATCATCGGGTTCACGGCGGGGCCTGCGGTATCCTTATATGGGTCACCAACAGTATCACCCGTCACCGCCGCTTTGTGCGCTTCCGAGCCTTTGCCACCGTGGTTGCCGTCCTCAATGTATTTCTTCGCGTTATCCCACGCGCCGCCACCTGCGGTCATGGAAAGTGCGACGAAAAGGCCACCCACGATCACACCCAGAAGCAGTGCACCAACAGCCGCAAAGGCTGCCGCCTGCCCTGCAATCGCATTGATCGCAAAATAGGTGACAATGGGGGCCGCTACAGGCAGCAGGCTTGGCACAATCATTTCCTTGATCGCTGTTTTGGTCAGCAGGTCAACGGAACGTGCATAGTCAGGCTTGGATGTACCGGCCATGATGCCCGGGTTATCGCGGAACTGCGCCCGTACTTCTTCTACCACTTCACCGCCTGCGCGGCCCACGGCTGTCATGCCCATGGCACCAAACAGATACGGCAGAAGTGCACCGATAAAGAGCCCGACCACGACATAAGGGTTGGAGAGGCTGAAATCGACCGTCACATCAGAGAAGAACTTGGCGAGGTCAGCCGTGTAAGCACCAAAGAGCACAAGGGCCGCGAGACCGGCGGAGCCGATGGCATACCCCTTGGTCACTGCTTTGGTGGTGTTGCCCACGGCATCCAGCGCGTCGGTACGGTTGCGTACCTCCTCATCAAGGCCCGCCATTTCAGCAATGCCGCCCGCGTTATCCGTGACCGGACCATAGGCATCAAGGGCGACCACCATACCGGCAAGCGCCAGCATGGCCGTGGCGGCAAAGCCAAGGCCCAACACACCCGCAAGCTGGTGCGCAATGATGATACCCGCACAGATCACGATTGCCGGCAAGGCAGTCGCTTCAAGCGAGATGGCAAGGCCCTGGATCACGTTGGTGCCGTGTCCCGTCTCTGACGCCTTGGCGATCGAACGAACCGGGCGGTAGTCAGTGCCGGTATAATATTCGGTAATCCAGATGATCACCCCGGTTACCACAAGGCCCACAAGGCCGCAGTAGTAGAGCGTGCGGCCCGAGAACATGACATTTCCGGTCTCGAAGGTCCGGTTCATGTCACCGCCCAGTGCCCACTCCATCGCGAACCACATAGCCCCTGCTGACAGCACCGCCGTTACGATAAAGCCCTTATAGAGCGCCCCCATGATCGACTGGCTTTTACCCAGCTTCACAAAATAGGTCCCGATGATCGAGGTGAGAATGCAAACCCCGCCGATGATGAGCGGCAAGGCCATGATGTCGGCAGCCCCGGATGCGATAAAGAGCGCGGAGAGCACCATGGTGGCACCCACCGTGACCACATAGGTTTCAAACAGGTCAGCAGCCATGCCGGCACAGTCACCCACGTTGTCGCCCACGTTATCGGCGATCACGGCCGGGTTCCGGGGATCATCCTCCGGGATACCGGCTTCCACCTTGCCGACAAGGTCAGCGCCAACATCCGCACCCTTGGTGAAGATGCCGCCACCAAGACGCGCGAAGATGGAGATGAGCGAAGCACCAAAGCCGAGCGAGACAAGGCCGTCAATCACGGGCCGTGCCGTCGGGTCAATGCCCATGGGGCCAACAAGGATATAATAGTAACCGGCAACTGCGAGCAGCGCTAGGCCTGCCACGAGCATGCCTGTAACAGCACCGGAGCGGAATGCGATGGTCAGGCCTTCCTGCAGCCCTGTGCTTGCCGCTTGTGTGGTACGGACGTTGGCTTTGACCGAAATCAGCATGCCAATATAACCGGCAGCGCCAGAGAGCACTGCACCAATAACAAAGCCGAGCGCAGCGAGCATGCCGATAGCAAGATAAAGACCGATGGCAACCACAACGCCCACAACCGCGATGGTGCGGTATTGGCGATTAAGGTAAGCGCCTGCCCCGGCCTGAATGGCCGCAGCGATTTCTTGCATTTTCTCGGAACCCGCACTGGCGGACAAAATAGACTGACGCGTTACAATGCCGTAGATCACGGCCGCAACACCGCAGGCAATAGCGGCGTAAATTACTTCCATGGGATATCCCCTCCCTAAAACGGACCCAAATGTTGGTCTTCCCCGGGCGGTGATACTCCCCTCATACTGCCGCCCAGTTCCCTTAGGCGAACCCCATACTCCTGACTAACTAAAAACTAGACAGGGTGGCCACTCATCACCTTATGGAGCAATAAGCCGCCTTGCAACCACCAAAACTGGCGGCCGCTTACACGCACTGGGCGCAAAACACTGTTTTTGGCTGATCCCTGCGGCCTCAGCGGTTGAGGCGCATGGCGTTCTTTACGAGAACCGCTTCAACAATCTTGCCGCCCAGAACCTCGTTGGCCTTGCCCTTGAGCAGATTGCCAACCTTGTCCACATCCAGCTCAAGCGGCGAGTCTTCACGCATCAGGTCATTCCGGCTGATGGCGGAAACAAAGGCGTGTTGTAGCTGCGTTTCGGCACGTTTGATGGCGATCTGGTTTTTCTCGCCCCGCACCTGTACCGCGATATCAATGAAATAATTGCCAAGGAAACGCTGGCCATTGTCGGTTTTGGCGTAGATCGGCACGGCGATACGCTCAAAGTCGATATCGATGAGCGGGCCTTTCGGCGCGACTTTCACTTCTTCCTTCGGTGCACCCTGCCCTTCGGCCGAGCTTTTGGAATAATAGTAGCCGAGGCCACCACCGACCGCGAGGCCCCCCAAAAGGCCCAGCACCAGAAGTATCTTGCCCGAACCGCCTTGTGGTTCAACCGATCCAGTATCTTGTGACATAAGCCGCCGTTATCCCTTATGTTTCAAAATGTTGATAGCCGTTGCGCGCAGTGTGCACCAGTGCGCCCGATTGATCAACCAGCCGTATGCCGGGTGTGTCTGAAATGCGGCCAATCGCTGTCACAGCCACACCAGCTTCCTTTGCCGCCGCGCTGATTTCATCAGCCTTGGCCGCGTCTGCAGTAAAGACAATCTCATAGTCATCGCCACCGGAATAAATGAGTGGCGCGAGGTCTGGCGATGTTTCGAGTGCAGCTTTTGCTGCATCAGAAAGCGGCAGCTTGGTTTCCTCGATATCCGCGCCCAGATGGGATGCGGTGCAGATATGGCCAAGGTCCGCAAGCAGACCGTCCGACACATCCGCTGACGCGGTAGCCAACTCTCGCAGCCTCGTACCGAGCGCCATACGCGCGGTCGGATAGCGGTAGCGCGTGACAAGCTCATCGCTCACATTGGTCTCGCCCAAAAGGCATTTGAGGCCCAAAGCCCCGTCCCCAAGAGTGCCTGACACATAGACGGTATCACCCGCCCGAGCGCCGTTGCGCCGCAGCATCTGCCCCGTAGGCACATCACCGATCGCGGTGATACTCACCGTCACATGGCTGGGGCTCGAGGTAGTGTCACCACCCGCGAGCGTGATACCGCTCTCATCCTGCGCACGCTTGAGACCTGCCGCAAAGGACGCAAGCCAGATTTCATCCACACCTTTCGGCAGGCTGAGGCCAAGGAAATAGTATCGCGGGTTCGCACCCTTGGCGGCTAGGTCCGACAGGTTCACCGCCAGTGCCTTGTAGGCAATGCTGTCCGCCGGGTCATCCTCGAGGAAATGCACGCCGCCCACGATCATATCCTTGGTGACGATCAGGCTTTTGCCTGCGCTTGGTGTCAGACAGGCAGCATCATCGGCGAGCCCAAGGCCCTCAGGCCCGGCAAGCGGCATGAAATATTTGGCAATGATGTCAAATTCGCCAGCCATATCGTCCCCGGAATTGGGCTGCGCGCACGCAGCCCGGGTGAGACAAAGGCCTGCTCAGCGGTTAGCGGACGGCCTTCGCCACTTTGTCGAGCACGCCGTTCACAAACGACGCTTCGGTGCGCTCATAAAACGCGTGGGCAATATCAACATATTCGTTGATGACCACAGCGGTCGGCACGTCAGGGCGTGCAGTCAGCTCATAGGCACCGGCACGCAGTATAGCACGAATAATCGATTCAAGCCGCTCCAGCGACCAATCTTTTGCGAGACACGGAATAATGGCCTCGTCAAACTCGGCGTGACGGCCCCATGCGCCGGCCACGATATCGGAGAAAAGCGCGGTGTCGGCTTCCACATACTGGTCGCCTTCAATCTCAGCCCCAAGGCGGTGACGCAGGTATTCCTCAATCACCATAGGAACCTTCGGCTCGTCCGACATTTCAAGCTGATAGAGCGCCTGAACAGCACCAAGGCGTGCCGCACTGCGCGGGCCACCAACCGGTTTCTTTTTACCGCGTTCAGCCATTATTTCACTCCAAACTTGGATTTGAGAGCGATCATGGCAAGCGCAGCCTCTGCCGCACCGCCGCCCTTGTTCTTGTCGGACCGGTTTGCCCGCGCCCATGCCTGCTTGTCGTCCTCAACGGTCAGAATGCCGTTGCCGATGGCAAGGTCATGGTGCAGCGCAAGGTCTTGCAGGCCACGCGCGCTTTCGTTGCACACGGTATCATAGTGGCTGGTCTCACCGCGGATCACGCAGCCAAGCGCCACATAACCGTCGTAGGACACTTGGCTACCAGTATGCGCGAATTTAACTGCGGCCGGGATTTCAAGCGCGCCCGGCACCGCAACACGGTCCCAGGTTGCGCCAGCGGCCTCGATAGCCTCGATAGCGCCGCGCGCTTGCTCGTCCGCGAGGTCTTCATAAAAGCGCGCTTCCACAATCAAAAGATGGGGCGATGCCATGTGCAAAAATCCTTGTCTCTAAAAAAGCCGCGTTACACTGCGGCCGGAATTGGGCGCTGTTCTACGACATCAAGGCCATATCCATCAAGCCCAACAATGTGGCTTGGCGTATTTGAATAGAGAACCATGTGGCGCACACCAATGTCGCGCAGGATTTGCGCACCAATGCCATATTCCTTGAGCGCGCTTTCCTTCTTGTCTACCGGTGCTTTTTCGCCGTCCAGAAGCTGGCTCGGCCGCATCGCGGTCATACCCGGGAAAAGGACCACAACACCCTGCCCCTCAGCTTCAATCGCATCCATCGCACGCTGGAGCTGGCCGGTGCGCGGGTGTTTGAGACCAAGGATATCCTCAAACGGGTTGAGGGAGTGCATGCGCACAGCCGTCGGCTTCTCGCCGTCGATATCGCCCAGCACCAGCGCCACAGTCTCGCGGCGGTCAGCAGTCGCGCGGTAGACGATCACCTTCCATTCCTTGCCGCTTGTACGCGGGAAGCTGGTCTCAGACACACGCTCCACAAGCGCATCGTGCTTGAGGCGGTAGGCGATGAGGTCACGGATGGTCGCGACCTTGAGGCCGTGTTCCTTCGCAAACTCAACAAGGTCCGGCAGGCGGGCCATGGTGCCGTCTTCGTTCATGATCTCACAGATCACAGCAGACGGGTTGAGGCCTGCAAGTCGGGAGATATCCACGGATGCTTCAGTATGGCCCGCGCGCACCAGTACGCCACCATCCTGCGCAATAAGCGGGAATACGTGGCCGGGGCTTGCGAGGTCTTCCTTGCCCTTCGACGCGTCAATTGCCACTGCAATAGTGCGCGCGCGGTCGGCGGCGGAAATACCTGTCGTGACACCCTGCTTCGCTTCAATCGATACCGTAAACGCTGTCTGGTGCCGCGCTTGGTTGTTGCTGCTCATCAGCGGCAGCTCAAGTGCCTCAACACGTTTGCGCGTCATTGGCAGGCAAATCAGGCCGCGGCCGTGGCGCGCCATGAAGTTGATCGCCTCGGGCGTTGCCATTTGCGCCGGGATGATAAGGTCACCCTCGTTTTCGCGGTCTTCGTCATCCACAAGGATATACATGCGACCGTTGCGCGCATCCTCGATCACGTCTTCAATGGGGGAGAGAAAATCTTTTGGCACAGCTTACGTCCTGTCCTGCAGGCGCGCGACATAACGCGCCAGTATATCAAATTCCACATTCACGCGGTCACCGCGCTTTGAATTCCGGAAGCTCGTCACCGCCTGCGTGTGCGGGATGAGGTTGATGGAAAAGCGTGTCACGTCGCCCTCGTCTGCCACGTCATTGACCGTGAGCGAGGCGCCATCGATGGCAACACTGCCCTTTTTGGCAACATGGGCACCCATGGCATGCGGCACGGCGATTTCCATCACGACAGATTCGCCAAGCTCGTCAAAGCGCACAATCTCGCCGACACAGTCCACATGGCCGGTCACGATATGGCCGCCAAGCTCGTCACCGACCTTCAGCGACCGCTCAAGATTGATCTCACTGCCGACTTTCCAGTCACCAAGGCTCGTCACCTTCAGGGTTTCCGCCGACACGTCAGCCTGGAACCAGCCATCACCCTTATCGACAACCGTGAGGCACACGCCCGAGCATGCGATGGACGCGCCGATATCCACCCGGCTCATATCATAGCGGGTTTCAATCCTGACGCTCAGGTCGAAGCTGCCTGTTGTTGCCGCGATACGGCCAACATCTGTCACAATTCCGGTAAACATGGGCCTGAGTTACTCCGGCTTATCAAAGGATGCAAGTATATCCGCGCCTAGGCGGCGAATTGACACGCACGTTACATGGGGCGCATGCCCAAGGGCGGCAAGCCCCAAATTTCCAAGCGCGGCTTTTCCGTCGCTGCCAATCAGCTTTGGTGCCATGAAATGCTCGACCCTGTCCGCAAGGCCTGCCTTGAGGAACGAAGCATGCACCTGCCCTCCACCTTCCACCAGCACACGGGTAAGCCCGCGAGCACCCAGCGCTTTAGCCAGCGCGTGCATGTCGTTCAGGTTCTCAAGGACGATGACTTCAACGCCGCAGCCCTCAAGTGCTGCTTTGCGTGTATCGTTGCCTTTCTCACAAAGCACAAGCGTCGGGATCTGTTTGGCGGTTGCCACCAGCTTGTGCTCGGGCGTCACTTTCAGGTGGCGGTCCAATAGGATCCGAACCGGTGAACGGCCTTCAAGCCCCATGAGACGGCAATCAAGCATCGGGTCATCCGCGAGAAGCGTGCCTGTGCCAATCAGTATGGCATCATGCTGCGCACGCAGCAGATGGCCATACGCGCGCGCTTCTGGTCCAGTAATCCACTTACTTTCCCCACTCGCCAGCGCGATGCGACCATCCATCGATGACGCCATTTTGAGCGTGAAAAGTGGTCGCCCTTCGCGCACTTTAAGGAAAAAGCCTGCGTTGATGCGGTCTGCTTCCGCCTGCAGCAACCCGGTAAGGACCTCAATGCCTGCACTGCGCAGCATATCGAACCCTCGGCCTGAAACTCGCTCATCCGGGTCGCCTGTCGCGCACACCACACGGCTGATACCTGCTTTGATGAGAGCGTCGGCGCAAGGGCCGGTCTGGCCGGTATGGGAACAAGGTTCAAGCGTAACATAAGCTGTGGCACCGCGTGCTGCCTCACCCGCCTCGGCCAGCGCCATCACTTCGGCATGCGGCCTGCCGCCGGGCTGTGTGTTGCCGCGGCCAACGGTGATGCCGTCACGCACGATCACGCAGCCAACCGCGGGGTTCGGCGCTACACGGCCAAGACCGCGCCGGGCAAGGCCGAGCGCGGTCTTCATGAACTTGATATCTACTGAGGTGGTTGCCACGGCTGGCTCCCCGCTCAAGGTTCCTCGTGGAAAACCTCGTCCTCTTCAGTGCCGGTCATCTTGCCGAGGAATTTTTCAAAGTCAGACGCTTCGCGGAAGTTCCGGTACACCGAGGCGTAGCGCACGTAGGCGACCTGATCGAGGCTCTCAAGCCCTTCCATCACGAGGCGGCCAATTTGTTCGCTCTCAATCTCATTCTCGCCCATGGATTCAAGGCGGCGCACAATACCGTTGATCATGCGCTCAACCCTGTCCGGGTCCACCGGGCGCTTCCTGAGCGCGATATCGAGGGAGCGTTCGAGCTTGTTACGCTCAAACGGCACCTTGCGGCCGGTTTTCTTCACCACGGTCAGTTCGCGCAGTTGCACACGCTCGAACGTGGTGAAACGGGCCCCGCATGCTGCGCAAAAACGCCGTCTGCGGATCGCGGACTTGTCGTCCGTCGGCCGTGAATCCTTAACCTGTGTGTCTTCGTTTTGACAAAACGGACAACGCATGGCGCCCCATACTCCCCCTGATCAGTTTCTTTTCGCATGGGCCCCAATCCCCTGAGGCCCATACGCTCTCGCAGTCAGCTTAGCCCAATTCAGCGTAAATGGGGAAGCGTTCACAAAGGTCTGCCACTTTTTTGCGGACAGACGCTTCTGCTGCGTCGTTATCGTCGGGGTTTGCGGCGAGGCCGTCAAGCACCTCTGTGATCATATCGGCGATTGCGATGAATTCTGCTTCGGCAAAACCGCGGGTCGTCCCTGCCGGTGTACCCAGACGGATACCGGAGGTGATGAACGGTTTCTCGGGGTCAAACGGCACGCCGTTTTTATTGCAGGTCATCTGCGCGCGCTCAAGCGCCTCGTCAGCCGCCTTACCGGTCAGCTTTTTGGGGCGCAGGTCAACAAGCACAACGTGCGTGTCGGTCCCGCCGGAGACGATGTCAAAACCGTTTTCCTTGAGGCGATCTGCGAGGACTTTCGCATTCTTTACCACTTGCGCGGCATATTCCGTGAACTCAGGACGCAGTGCTTCACCGAACGCAACCGCTTTCGCGGCAATCACGTGCATGAGCGGACCACCCTGCAGGCCCGGGAACACTGCCGAGTTGATCTTTTTCGCGATATCTTCACGGTTGGTGAGGATCATGCCGCCGCGCGGACCACGGAGGGTTTTGTGCGTCGTTGTGGTTACAACGTCTGCATGCTCGAGCGGGTTCGGGTGCTGGCCACCAGCCACGAGGCCAGCGAAGTGCGCCATATCAACCATCAGAAGCGCGCCAACACTATCCGCGATCTCACGGAAGCGTTTGAAATCGATCACGCGCGGGTAAGCGGAGCCACCAGCGATGATGATGGTCGGCTTGTGCTCAGCCGCCATTTCAGCAACCTGGTCATAGTCGATCAGCGCGTCTTCGCGGCGCACACCGTACTGTACAGCGTTGAACCATTTGCCCGAAAGCGCAGGCGCTGCACCGTGGGTCAGGTGGCCACCAGCATCAAGCGACATGCCCATGATGGTGTCGCCCGGCTTGGTGAGCGCGAGCATGACAGCGCCGTTTGCTTGCGCGCCGGAGTGCGGCTGCACGTTCACGAAACCCGCATTAAAGAGCTTTTTCGCGCGCTCGATCGCCAGATCTTCGGCGATGTCCACATGGTGGCAACCCTGATAGTACCGGCGACCGGAGTAACCTTCGGCATATTTGTTGGTAAGCACAGAACCCTGTGCTTCAAGCACAGCGCGGCTGACGATGTTTTCAGAAGCAATGAGTTCGATCTGGTCTTGCTGACGCTTCAGCTCGCCATCGAGGGAGGCAAGAAGTTCCGGATCGGTTTCAGAGAGATGACTGGTAAAAAAGCCTGCTTGGGTGAAAGTCATGATGGTGTTCCCTGAGCAAATAGGTGGGCATGAATACTAAAGTGCGTGGTGAACCAGTGCCTGATTACTCTCAAGCGCCGAGTTTGTCGACCCGCCTTTGGTGGCGTCCGCCCTCAAAAGGCGTGTTTAGGAAATTGTCCAGGCAATCCTTGGCGGTCTCGATACCGATAAGGCGCGCGCCAAGAGCCAGAACATTGGCATCATTGTGCTGGCGCGACAGACGTGCCGCGAGGCCGGTCTCCACAAGTGCTGCGCGAACCGCCGGGTTGCGGTTGGCCGCGATCGAGATACCGATGCCGGAGCCGCAAACGACAACGCCACGTTTAGCCTTGCCACCTGCAATTGCTTCCCCCATGGCCTTGCCATAATCCGGGTAATCAACAGAGTCAGGGCCATCACAACCGAGGTCAAGCACGTCAAATCCGCGCGACCTCAGGTCCTCCTTGATGCTTTCCTTGAGATCATAGCCTGCGTGGTCGCTGGCGATGGCAATAGTTTCTGCGCCCATGGTGAATGTTCCGCTCGCTGGGGGTTGGGGACATTGGCAATGTGCCGTGCCGAAAAAGCTGCGCCTGATTAGCACAGTTCCAAGTCGAACCCAAGCTTACAGTTTCAAGAAGGCCGAAACTGAACTAGCAAAACAAGAACATAATTAATTGTTAGTTAATCTTATTTATTAACGAATTATTAACAACTAAAATGTGGCACGATAACTATTTGCTGTTGAATTCCCACATGAAATGCTGCAATAAACGTCGCAGTTTAACTTCCCAGCGGAAAGTCGATTTCATGTCCGATAATAGACCGGAAACAAACGGCAACGACCTAATGCTCGGCCTCGCAGCCGAAATTGTAACGGCATATGTCGCCAACAACACGGTGGCATCCACTCAATTGCCGGAAGTTATTAAAACCGTTTATTCAACGCTGAACGCACTTGGAGCAAATGGTGCTGTTGTTGAAGAGTCGCTTAGCCCGGCTGTTCCAGTGAAAAAGTCCTTCACCGACGACTATATCATCTGCCTTGAAGACGGTAAGAAACTGAAAATGCTGAAGCGCTACCTGCGTACACGCTATGATATGAGCCCGGACGAATACCGCGATAAATGGGGCCTGCCCGCCGACTACCCTATGGTTGCGCCCTCATATGCTGCAAAACGCTCGGCATTCGCGAAAAAGATCGGCCTCGGCAAAAAGCGCTAAGCCGCTTCGCTCTCTAGCAATTCTTTTGGATTGAAAATCAGACTGTGAAACCGCGTCCCTTGGGTGCGGTTTTTTCGTCTTGTTTGGCCATGACGTATTTGAGCTTGCGCACAGCGATGGCTTCAAGCTCTTTTTGCGGCGCACGCGGGTCACCAACGATACTGACTTCAAAGCCAGTATCCTCGCACACGGCACAAACCTTCACCGAATTACCGATGGGAATAAACTCTATCAGGACTCGTCTGGGAACAGGCATTGTGCCCCCTTCCCTTTCCTAGCCAACCTTGCGCTTGAGGCTCATGCGCGACCACACGTCCGAGAGCGCCTCAACAAGACCGTCCATGACCTTGTCATCGTGGAACGGGCCCGGCGTGAAACGCAGACGCTCGGTGCCGCGCGGTACGGTCGGGTAATTGATCGGCTGAACATAGATGCCGTACTCGTTCAGAAGGAGGTCAGACACTTCCTTGCAGAGTACAGGATCACCCACAAATACCGGTACAATATGGCTTTCACTGTCCATGACCGGAATATTGGCAGCCCGCAGCCGAGCCTTGAGTTTGGCTGCGCGTTCCTGATGCGCTTCGCGTTCGCTATTGCTGCCCTTGAGGTGGCGAATGCTCGCGAGCGCGCCTGCCGCCAGCACGGGGCTGAGGGCTGTGGTGAAGATAAAGCCGGACGCGTAGCTGCGCACAACGTCAACGAGCGCTTTCGAGGAGGCGATATAACCGCCCATCACACCAAAGGCTTTGCCAAGCGTGCCTTCAATGATGGTCAGGCGGTGCGCAACATCGTCACGCTCCGACACGCCGCCGCCACGTTTGCCGTAAAGGCCAACCGCGTGCACTTCATCAAGGTAGGTCATGGCGCCGTATTTGTCGGCGAGGTCACAGATCGCAGCAATCGGCGCAATGTCACCATCCATGGAATAGACGGATTCAAACGCGATGATCTTTGGCGCTTTCGGGTCAGCAGCTTTCAGCAATTCCTCAAGGTGCACGAGATCATTGTGGCGGAAGATATGCTTTTGCGCGCCCGAATTGCGGATGCCCTGGATCATCGATGCATGGTTCATCGAGTCCGAGAAAATGATACAGCCCGGCAGCAGCTTCGCCACGGTCGACAGGGTCGCCTCGTTCGAGATGTAGCCGGATGTAAAGAGAAGTGCACTTTCCTTACCGTGAAGGTCAGCCAACTCCTGCTCAAGCAGTACGTGGTAGTGGTTGTTGCCCGCGATGTTGCGTGTGCCGCCTGCACCCGCGCCCGTTTCATCAAGCGCGGCGTGCATGGCTTCGAGCACCTTGGGGTGCTGGCCCATACCGAGATAATCGTTCGAGCACCAGACGGTGATGGCGCGGGCGTTGTCGCCGGCGTCATGCCTCAGAGCCCGTGGGAAGTTCCCACGCTCACGAGAGATATCTGCAAAAACCCTGTAGCGGCCTTCAGCCTTAACAGCTGCAATCGCATCGGCAAAAATCTTTTCGTAGTCCATCAGGCAATCCGTCTTCTGTGCAACACTCGGAGTCTACCGGTGCGAGCCTTGTAACGCAATCATCTAGCGCGCGTCCAGCGGTGAAAATGTCGCACACAGAAATCGATTCCGCCTATGACTTAAGTCAAGTGTGCCCGCTTTTAAAGACCGAAGTGCAGTTTGTCGGACCAGTAGCGCTCAAGGTTACGCAGATTTTTGCGCAGGTTCTTGAGTTCGTCGTGGCTTACGAGGTCGTCCTGCATAAGCTCTTCAAGGTGCTGCACATAAAGCTCGTCAATCATCTTCCTGATTTCATACCCCTGATCGGTTAAGGAAATCCGAACGGCGCGGCGATCATAGTCGGAGCGTTCGTGGCGCAGGTAACCCATCTCAACGAGCTTCTTCAGGTTATAGGAAACGTTTGAGCCTTGGTAATAACCACGGGTCTTGAGTTCACCTGCCGTCATCTCATGTTCACCAATGTTATGGAGAAGCAGGGCCTGCACAGGGTTCAGGTCATTGCGACCGATATGCTCAAGGTGGTTCTTGAGCACGTCGAGCAAGCGGCGGTGCAAGCGCTCCACCAGCGACAGTATGTCAAGAAACAGAAATTTTGGATCGTTAAAGTCGTAGCCGCTCATGTTCTTTCGCCTGATTTAAGTTAGATTTTCATCGAATCTTCGGGAAAACACTCTGCTCGTTACTGCTTAACGCAATGTTAATGATAAAATTAGAGCTAAATTTACACCATACGGCCTGATTTTTCTCGAAAAATTTCCAACGTCAGAGCGCATTGTCGCAGCCCGGATATCGAGAGGTGACAGCGCAGGCACAAGCCAATAAAGTAGCGGCGTAATTTTGAGCGGCCACGCCGCCCGTGTGAGACAGAAGGACCAGATATGTCAGCCAGTTTCCCGAACACCCGCCTCCGCCGCCCGCGCGCCCATGATTGGTCCCGCCGTATGGTGCGCGAAAATGCGGTCACCCCGAATGACCTGATCTGGCCGATCTTCATCCGTGACGGCAAGGGCGAGGTTGAAGCCGTGGCGTCCATGCCCGGCGTGAACCGCCTGTCGGTTGACAAGGCCGTGGAAGCGGCGAAGGAAGCCCGCGCACTCGGCATCCCTTGTATTGCCCTCTTCCCCAACACACCGGCCGGCCTGCGGGATGACCGCGGCGATGAAGCCCTGAACCCCGATAACCTCATCAACACCGCCATGCGCGCCATCAAGGATGCCGTGCCGGAAGTTGGCCTGCTCGCCGATGTCGCACTCGACCCCTACACGAGCCACGGGCAGGACGGGCTGGTGGAGGATGGCCGTATCCTCAATGATGAAACGGTTGGTGTATTGGTGCAGCAGGCTGTTGTGCAGGCTAAAGCGGGCGCGGATATCATCGCGCCCTCCGATATGATGGATGGCCGCATTGGCGCGATCCGCACAGAACTTGATAAAGCTGGCTTCGCGCATGTGCAGGTCATGGCCTACAGCGCCAAATATGCCTCCGGCTTTTATGGCCCGTTCCGCGACGCTGTGGGTTCAACCGGCGTGCTGAAGGGCAACAAAAAGACCTACCAGATGGACCCGGCAAACAGGCTTGAGGCCATTCGCGAGGTGGAGCTGGATATTCATGAAGGTGCAGATAGCGTGATGATCAAACCGGGCATGCCCTACCTTGATATCATCCGCGAGGTGAAAGACCGCTTTGGTGTGCCGACCTATGCCTATCAGGTGTCCGGCGAGTATGCGATGCTGACCGCTGCCGCACAAAACGGCTGGCTGGACCGTAACACGGTGATCATGGAAGCGCTTCTGTCGTTCAAACGCGCTGGCGCCGATGGTGTGCTCACCTACTTCGCACCCGAGGCCGCAAAACTGCTACAAGGCTAAAGCCTAATTCGTTGGCACCGCAGCACCTTCTGTGGCGCCGTCACCCTCTTCCGGCACCGGAAATTCCACCATCATATAGCCAAGATTGGTGCGGGCTGTAGCGACCTGCCAACGAACACCAAAACCGTCTGGCTCATAAAAGACAGGCAGGATGTCACTGCTGTTCGGGCGCGCACGGCAGGTGCGGCTGATGTCCCTCAACACACCGTCGCCAAAACCGCGGAAGCTTTGGTCTTTGAGAGAGGTGTCGTCGACCCACTCCAGCTCCGCATCCTCGCGGCACGTGGCGCGCAGGCCGATCCACATCTTTTCCTGCCGCATTTTCGGGAATTTCATGATGAGGAAATAGTGCGTCTCGATATCGCGCACGATGGCAAGGCGACCTTCACGGCCCTGATAGCGGTAGCCCTTCACCATGCGGCGTGCGTGCGCCCATGTGTGAGGTGGTTTGCCGACAAAGTCGAAAATCTGGTAATAGCTGCCGTTGGCCTCATTCAGATAAACATCACCAATCGGGCGCGCGATGGCCGTCCCGGTCTCATCAATCCCCTGGAACATCATCGTGAGCGCAACCATCATGCTTGCGAGAACCGACATAAAGCCTCCATCATCCAACTATGCTTACCAGCGTACCGTGGGAAGATTAAAAACGAAAGACCCTGTACGGAAGCTGAACGCGCGAAAATGCGTCACGCGTTCACTCCAATGTGACTTCAGTCGTCTTGTCGGTCTCTCGGTGGGCGCGCCAGTGACTTGACCACGCCGCGCAGGGTAAAGACTTCCTGCCGCGAGAAACCGGCGTTCTGGATCAGGTTCCTGAGAGTACGGCGCATGGTGGCGCGGCGATCTTCCGAACGGAAGAAACCGCGTTTATCCAGCTCGCCCTCCAAGTGCTCCATCAGGCCCAAAAGTTCGTCCTTCGATGCCGTGCCTTCCGGGTGCGAAGGTTGGTAGGCTGGTGTGCCATCCGCCAAGTGATGGAACTCATACGCCGTCAGGATCACCGCCTGTGCGAGGTTGAGGCTGCCAAAACCCGGATTGACCGGCACAGTCAGGATGGTATCCGCCAGCACCACATCATCATTGGTGAGGCCCGAGCGTTCGGGGCCAAAAAGGATACCTGTCGTCTGCCCCTTACCAATCACCGCATGCATCTGCTGCGCGGCTTCGCGCGGGGTAACCACCGGTTTCGGCATGTCGCGGTCACGCACAGTGGAGGCGTAAACGTGGCTAAGGTCAGCCACGGCTTCCTCGACCGTGTCGAACACACGCGCGTTCTCAAGCACGATGTCCGCGCCAGAGGCCGCGGGGCCCGCCGCCGGGTTAGGCCAGCCGTCACGTGGCGCCACGAGGCGCATGTCTGTGAGGCCGAAGTTCAGCATGGCACGCGCGGCCTTGCCGATATTTTCGCCAAGCTGCGGACGAACGAGGATGATGGCGGGCTGTTTGCTTTGCTCGCTCATCAGTCTGCCTTCCGCCATGTGGTCACGCCTGCGCTGTCCTCAAGCACAACGCCGAGGGCCGCAAGCTCGTCACGGATACGGTCAGAGGCGGCAAAATCCTTGTTCTTGCGCGCTTCAAGGCGCTCAGAGATCTTTGCTTCAATCTCAGCGACCGAGATGCCTTCGGGCGCATCACCCTGGAACCATGCCGTTGCGCCCATTTGTAAGAAGCCCATGAACTGGGCACCAGCCTTGAGTTTCGGGGCATCTTCCGGTGTCGCAAACGCATCAAGCGCCGCAATCGCCTTTGGCGTATTGAGGTCGTCCTTCAGCGCATCAACCACGCTTTCCGGAACGTCCGCTGATGCTACAACGCCGTCGGTCAGGCGGTACCAGCGGTCAAGCCGGCGCTTCTGCTCACGCATGCTCTCGATCGAGAAATCGACCGGCTGGCGGTAGTGCGCGGCCAAGAGGCTCATGCGGATGGCTTCGCCCGGATGTTCGGCAATCAGGTCATGCACGGTGTGGAAATTGCCCAAGGACTTGGACATTTTCTCACCGTCCACCGTCAGGTAGCCGTTGTGCATCCAGTAATTCACAAAGGTTTTGCCGTGGGTGCATTCGCTTTGCGCGATCTCATTCTCATGGTGCGGGAAGATCAGGTCCTGCCCGCCTGCGTGAATGTCGATCGTCTCACCGAGATGCTTCTCTATCATGCAGGAACATTCAAGGTGCCAGCCCGGGCGGCCCCGGCCCCAGGGGCTGCCCCAGCCCACCTGCTCTTCTGTAGAAGGCTTCCACAGCACAAAATCCGCCGGGTCCCGCTTGAAGGGCGCAACTTCGACCCGCGCACCCGCCACCAGTTCATCCCGGCTGTGGCGCGACAGGCGGCCATAGTTTTCCATCGACGGCACGTTGAACATCACATGGCCTTCCGCCGCATAGGCGTGGCCGCGTTCAATGAGCGTCTGCATCATGCGGATCATCTCGGGGATGTGTTCGGTTGCCTTCGGCTGGATTGTGGGCGTAAGTGCACCAAGCGTGCCCATATCCTCGACATAGACCTTGGCGTAGCGGTTGGAGATGGTCTTGATCGACACACCCTCTTCCGCAGCGCGGTTCATGATCTTGTCGTCAATGTCGGTGAAATTGCGCGCGTAGGTGACGTGTTCTTCGCCATAGGTCAGGCGCAGCAGGCGGAAGAGTGTATCGAACACCACCACCGGGCGCGCGTTACCGATATGCGCATAGTCCCACACGGTGGGACCACACACATACATGCGCACATTCTTCTCGTCTATCGGTACAAACTTCTGCTTTTCGCGCGCAATCGTGTTGTAGAGATAGATGTCACTCATGCGGCCCCCCATCAGGCTTTCTTGCCCTCAAGGCGCGCGATGACTTTCTCGCGGCCAATAAGTGGCAGAAGCGCGGCCATATCCGGGCCATGTTCCTGCCCCGTCAGCACCTGGCGGAGCGGCATGAAAAGCCCACGGCCCTTGACGCCCGTTGCTTCCTTGATCGCGTTTGTCCAAACGCCCCAGCTTTCGCTCGTCAGCTCGCCCTCCGGCAGCAGGTCGCGCACTTTGGCGATATGCGCTGCGTCCTCAATGATCGGCGTGACCGGGCCATTCACTATGGCCAGCCATTCCTTGATGTCGGAAAGTTTGGAGATGTTGGGCTGCACCGTGGTCCAGAAAGCCTCATCGATGCCGTCAAGCTTGTCCTTGATGGCGTCATAGGGCGTCATGTGCAGGATCTTGGCGTTCAGCATCTCAAGGTCAGCGGGGTCGAGCTTCGCGGTCGAACGGCCAAATTTGCCGAAGTCGAAACCGTCAATCAGCGGCTGCGGCGCAACAAAGGGTTCAATCGGCTCGGATGTGCCGACACGTGCGAGCAGGCTCACGATCGCCATCGGCTCGATCTTCGCGATATCGCGGTATTCCTCGATCGACATGGCGCCGTGGCGCTTCGACAGGCCTTCGCCGCCCTTGCCGGTCAGCAGTGCAAAGTGCGCCATCTCGGGCGCCTTGCCACCGAGGGCTTCAAAAATCTGCACCTGTACGGCCGAGTTCGTCACATGGTCTTCACCGCGCACGATGTGGGTGATGCCATAGTCAACATCGTCCACCACGCTCGGCAGCGTATAGAGGTAAGAACCATCTTCGCGGATCAGGATCGGGTCAGAAAGCGCCTCGAGGTCGATGGAGACATCACCGCGGATGAGATCAGTCCAGTCAACACGCGCCGGGGTCTCCAGCTTGAAGCGCCAGTGTGGTTGGCGGCCTTCAGCCTCGAACTTGGCTTTTTCTTCGTCCGTCAGCTTGAGCGCTGCGCGGTC
The DNA here is from genome assembly GCF_000375545.1 of Kordiimonas gwangyangensis DSM 19435 = JCM 12864. Lineage (GTDB taxonomy): Bacteria > Pseudomonadota > Alphaproteobacteria > Sphingomonadales > Kordiimonadaceae > Kordiimonas > Kordiimonas gwangyangensis. The sequence goes on along the minus strand of NZ_AQXF01000002.1, from coordinate 42,685 downwards.
ATAAACCGGCGGCAGGCCACGACCCATCTGGATCTTGCGTTTCATATCCAGTTCTTCCGCGCTCTCGTAGCACGGGTAGAGGCGGCCTTCGGCTTTCAGCTTCTCGACCACTTCGTCGTAGCGCTTGAAGCGCTCGCTCTGGCGGAAGGTTTCATCCCACTCGAGGCCAAGCCATTTGAGGTCGCGCTTGATCGCTTCTTCGTTCTCGACCGTCGACCGCTCTCGGTCGGTGTCATCGATACGCAGAACAAAGGTGCCGCCCTGCTGCCGCGCAAACAGCCAGTTCACGAGGGCTGCGCGAATATTCCCCACATGCAGTTTGCCAGTGGGCGACGGGGCGAAACGAACCTTAACAGTCATGATTTTATCCAGTTAGCTTAGCTAAGTAATTACTATATATTGTGTTTTCGCGCACTGCGGAAACCATTTGTGATAGGATAGCGCCTATCACGGCCAAAATTCTTACGGGTGATCTTCACACCCGGCGCAGCCTGCCGACGCTTGTATTCGGCGATGTATAACAGGTGCTCGATGCGTGCAACATCGGAAAATTCATGCCCGCGCGCCACCACTTCAGCGACCGACATCTCTTCATCCACCAGGCAGCGCAGCATGTCATCCAGCTTGTCATAGGGCGGAAGGCTGTCTTCGTCCTTTTGCTCCTCGCGCAGTTCGGCGGTTGGCGGCTTGGTGATGATATTCTCGGGGATCACCTCGCCCGACGGGCCAGCTGCGCCCAAAGGCACATTCTCGTTCCGCCAGCGCGACAGCGCAAAGACATCCATCTTGTAAACATCCTTGAGCACATTATAGCCACCGCACATGTCACCGTAGAGCGTTGCATACCCAACCGACACTTCGGACTTGTTGCCCGTCGTCAGCACCATCGCGCCAAACTTGTTGGAGATGGACATGAGGATAAGCCCGCGCAGGCGCGACTGGATGTTTTCTTCCGTCGTGTCCGGCGTGGTGCCTTCAAAAATTGGCCCCAGCATCTCACCAAACGCGTCTACACCCGGCTTGATGGTGATGGTGTCATAGCGGCAGCCAAGCGCCTTGGCGCACTTCTCAGCGTCGCTCACGCTTTCGCCGGAGGTGTATTTGGACGGCATCATGATGCAGTGCACTTTATCCGCGCCCAGCACATCCACCGCCACCGCGGCCGAGAGCGCGCTGTCAATCCCGCCTGAAAGCCCCAGCACCACACCGGGGAAACGGTTTTTGGTGATATAGTCTTTCAGCCCCAGCATCATGGCCTGATACATGGTTTCCATGCGGTCCGGCTGGTAGCCCTGATATGTGGTTTCGCACACGAGGTGATCGCCCTCGCGGCGCCACACGGTCATCAGCTCCTGCTCGGCCCACGCATCCATCTGCACCGGCACGCTGCCGTCCGCCGCCATCACAAACGACGAGCCGTCGAACACCAGTTCATCCTGACCGCAAATCTCATTGCAGAAGACAAGCGGCAGGCCGGTTTCATCCACCCGGTTGCGGGCATGGACCTGCCTCTCTGGGTGCTTGTCGGCCTCAAACGGGCTACAGGTCGGCACGAGGATGATCTCGGCGCCCTGCTCCTTGAAGGCCTTGGCAACGGATGGGAACCACATGTCCTCGCAAATCAGCGCGCCAAGCTTGAAGCCGCGGAACTCGATAATCTCAGGCTTGGTGCCGGAGATGAACACACGTTTCTCATCGAACACGCCGTAGTTCGGCAGCTCCTGCTTATAGCGGATGGCTTTAATCGCGCCGCCTTCGAGGAGGAAAATCGCGTTATGGAGTGCTTTGCCCTCATACCAAGGCGCACCGATAATCAGCCCCGGTTTGCCCTCGCCCGCGGTGACACCCGCAAGTTCCTCCACCGCTTCCCTTGCCATACGCACAAAAAACGGTTTCAGCACCAGATCCTCAAGCGGATAGCCGGTCAGCGACAGCTCAGGCGTCAACACAAGGTCAGCGCCCGCGTCTGTTGCGCGGCCATACGCCGCACGGATACGCTCGGCGTTCGCCTCGATTGCCCCCACGGTCGCATTCAGCTGCGCGATATATATGGATAAAGTCTCGCTCATGCCGCGCTTTTACCCTCAAAGCCATGTGCCGACAAGATAAGAAAACAGAAAGGCCGCCATCCGGGCCAAGCCCGCCAACACGTCAGACACGTTCACATTCTCCTGACCCCACAACATTCCGATTGAGAAAGCCGGACGAGCTGTTAAAGCTCAGTTCCGGCTTTTTCATTTGAGGAATATATTCATGCCGGACCTTTCCACACTGCTGCTGTTTTCCGCTGCCTGTCTCGCGCTCACCGTCACGCCGGGGCCTGACATGCTGCTTATTGCGTCGCGTTCAGCCGCGCAGGGCCGCAAGGCGGGCTTCCTGACCTACGCAGGTATCGCAGCGGGCTGTTACTGCCACGCGCTTGCGGTAGCACTCGGCCTCGCGCAGCTTTTCACCCTGGTGCCCGTAGCGTACGATATCGTACGCTTCGCGGGGGCCGCTTACCTCATTTACCTCGCAGTACAGACCGTGCGCAGCGCGCCCCAGCCAGGCGGCACAGCAGCGCCTGCCGCCATGCGCAAACGGCGTGTGTTCCGCGACGGCTTCATCACCAATGTGCTCAACCCCAAGGTGGCGCTTTTCATGCTCGCCCTCTTCCCGCAGTTCCTGAATATCGAGGCCGGGGGCGTGTTCGCGCAGACCATGCTGCTTGTGACCATCCTTAACGTGATCGGGCTTTTTGTGAACGGCGTGGTGATTGTGGCGAGCGGTTATTTCCATCGCCGCTTCCGCAGTGAAGGCACCGGCGCCCGGTGGCCGAAATACCTGCTCGCAAGCGTGTTCGCGGGGCTTGCCCTCCGCCTCGCCACCGACACACGCGACTAATCCCTTGAAAGTCTTCAGTCCGGCAGCGGGATATGCCAGGTGCCGGACTGGATGTCGCCACCAAGCTCATTCACCACGATGCGGTCGATGAGCTTCACACCGCGTTCCGCCATCAGGGTGAAACTGTCCTCGCCCACACCGTCCGGCGTATGGTCCGGGAAAGCCCGCCTTGTGCGGCTGATCCAGTAAGCATCCGTGAGCGGGCCTTTGCCGAACGCTTCTTCAACGCCTTTGCGGCCAAGCATGAAACCGATCAGCCCACCCCATGTGGCCGTGGGGTTATCACTGTCCCACCCGGCGAGCGTCCCGATCTGGATCGTGCGCTTGAGGTCCCCCTCACCAAAAAACAGGCTGATGAGGCTGGCGGCAAAATTGATGCCTGCGTCAAATCCCTGTTTGTAGACATAACCGTCCGTGCCATGCGCCTGATAGCGGTTATACACCGCATCGCGCGTTTCTTCCCAATCATCGGCGCTCGCGGCGGCGAGGTAGGATGCCAGTACAAAGTCATACATGGCGGCAGGTGTGCTGCCATCCGGCAGTTCCATGCGTGCCTTCTCCGCCAGCCATTCGGTTTGTTCTTTCATGCTGAGCCCCGTATCCACGCGGGAAGCAAGCGCATGCATGGTGACATAAAAATGTGCGATGGCCGCCGCGTCGCCGTGCGCGCTCACGCTGATCGGCAGGTCGGCAAAGTGCCGCGCCACATCAGGGCGCGCAGGCGCAAACAGGCCAAAAATCTCGGTCGTCAGTTGCGCGTCAATCATGTCGGAGACCTCGTTATTCTCCGGCTTGCTGGTGTCGGGCGGCAGCATGCCTGCCTGCATCAGTTCATGCGCGCGCTCATTGGCGACCCAAAGGTAATTCTCGCGCTTGAAGGTGTTGGGCGACAGCGGCGCATCCGCGTTGGTGTAGATATGCGTCAGCCAGCCGTCGCGGATCTCTTCAGCTGTCAACAGGCCCCGGCCCGCCTTTTCCATCAGATACTGGTACATATATTCAATGTCCGTATCATCGTCCGAGCCCCAGGCACGGTCAGCGTCCGTCAGCAGGAAAAAGTCGATCGTGCCCGCATGGAAGGGGAACTTGCCCCAAATGGCGGGCTCAGCCTGTTTGCCCCAGTCGGCATCGGTGAAAAAGGGTGGCTCCACCCGCACCATCTCGGTCGTCAGCCCGGTCCAGTTCGCGATGGACTGGCCGAGCCAGAAACCGGCCAGCTTGTCAGCATACGCCTCGCGGGAGATAAAGAAGATATCGTCGTCCGCCATAACCGGCGCGCTGAGTGCGGTGCCAGTGAGCGCAGCCCCAAGGGCTAGTACCTGACACAGCAACCCAACCCGGACTTGCAATAACTCCATAGCTCTTCCTCTCACGAAAGCATCACAGATTATTTGACAGCGCTGTCATAAAACTATAATGACCGGCCCTCTTTTCGCAACCAAATCTGGTATGTGCGCGAGCGAGAGCCCAACAAATTTGGGATACAGTTCAGAGAGGCCTAGCTTTAACGGTAATTTTCTGGATCGATTGTAACGTCCACGTACATGGACTCTCGAAATTCGCCCCGGACAATATCGAAAGGACGGCGAACATTCGCCTTGCCTAAAATGAAATCCGTCTGCAACGGAGTATAATAGGTACAATCATCAAAGTAGTAGTGAGTGACCTGGCTATATCGGGTCTCACCCTTGTTGTGGTGCATGGACCCACCATGCAAGAGATTTGCGGCCCAAATCAGCGCAGTCCCCTTCTTGCAGGTCAGTAGTTCGCGCCGCCAGCCGAAGCTGGCGACCAGCCAAGCCCAATATTGCTCAAGTTCACAGTAAAGCTCATATGGGTGCTGCTGGGCTGAGGCCTTCATGCCAAGTTCAGCATAATCCACATATGAGTGATTCTGGGAGCCAGGATAATACTCGAGTGGTCCGTTGCTCTCGGTTATATCTTCAAGCGCAACCCAAACACCGCACATAAAATTTCGAGGAAAAGAGTTAAAATGCACCGCATCGCTATGGATATGTTGCTCGCTCCCGTGGCTGAAATTGAGAGTCTGGAAGGGGAATGCAACCCGTCCATATATCTTGGAGAGCAAGTCAAGCACCTTCTGGTTTGTAGCGATACGCTTAGCGGCGCTAGAGAGCCTGAAGCCATTTAACACCTTATTATGGGGAGGCTTGTATAGGCCCTCAAGGTCCGCAATTACCGCGGAAGCCAATTCATCCACCGTATCGTCCGGAAAATCCAATACGGCGTAACCATCACGCGCCAACGAGGTTGCTACCTCCGTTTCCAGCGGTGACCAGCCATTTTTGACGGCTATGGCTTCGACATCCCCCATCATAAAAAGCGGCATGTTACGATAAAAAATATCGTTTTTCATAAAACACTCTTCAGTATCCATAAATTACAAATAGCTAGCGCCTACCCCAAGGGCCACAGTCTGCATCGGCAGTACCTGCATAAAGTGCCGTCGGAATCACTACATTAAATCTGCTAAGTGCTTTTTCCCCCGCATGCAACCAAAATTAGAACAAGCTGCAACGGTTTGTCCCAAGGGTGTGGCGCGTGGCAAGAATTTTCGCCCTGTGGTTATTTATTCTTGAGTTGATGCAAGAGGATAGAGTTCCCGTCTGGGTCAAGGCACACCGCCATGCGGCATGCTGGGCTGTGGGTCATATCGCTCATGAACTCAACCCCGTTGGATTTGAGGTGCGCCAAGAGCGCGTCAAGGTCGTTCACTTCAAAGGCAATGGTGCCGCCCGCCGTGGCATGGGGTGTGTTCTCGGTGAAGTTCGCGATCGCGAAACAGCCGCCACCCGGCAGGTCATATTCGATCCACGCCATTTCCTTGCCGATCTTCTCGGTACCGTGGGTATCAAGGCCCAGAAGCCCTTCATAAAAGGCGCGGGCGCGCGGAACGTCGGTCACCGGGTACACGGTGAAGGCCACTTTTTCCAGCATGGCATATCCTCCCTTGATATATGTTGGGGGCATGCTGGCACATGTGGAGGTCAGGTCAATAATAACAATGGGTTAGTAATTGCGTGCGCTACCTTGCGGGTCGCGGTTTCCATTCCCTCAGGCTTCGCCCTTGCGTTCGCGTTTGCTTTGGTACATCAGCCGGTCGGCATTCTCAACGAGGGTCTCCACGCAACTGCCATCGTCAGGGAACACCGCAGCACCGATGGAAACACCAAGCGGCAGCTCCTGCCCCTCGAACCGGAAAGGCTGTTCAATGACCTCCGCGAGGCGGCTGGCGTGCCGCTCCGTACAGTCGCGCGCCTGCACATCATTCAGAATGACGCCGAACTCGTCGCCGCCCAGCCTTGCGGTCGTGTCTGACTGGCGGGAAACCTGTTTGATGCGCGTAGCGGTCTCGCGGATGGCGGCATCCCCTGCCCGGTGGCCGCAGGCGTCGTTGATGGGTTTGAGGCCGTCCAGATCAAGGATCAACACGCCAACCTTGCTCTCCCGCCGTTTGCTGAGCGCCACACCCTGCCGCAGCCGGTCATAAAACAGCGCACGGTTGGCAAGCCCGGTCAGCGCATCATGGGTCGCGCGGTGATAAAGGTCGTTGTTTTCAAGCCGGGCGGACTGCGACACACTGGCTGCAATCAGTTCGGCCATCAGGCCAAGCACCGTGGCATCGCGGCGTGCGAAGGCATCCACCTGTTCCGACATGACCTTGAGCACACCGACAGGCGAGCCCCGGTGCACCAGCGGCACGACGACCATGGAGCGCAGGCCCACCTTGCGGCAGGCATCACGGTCGACCCGGTTATCAGTCTCACTGTCAGTGCAGGTCAGTACCTCACCGGTCTCCACACTCATGCCGGACATGCTGGTCGCGCGGTCCAGACGGAGCCCAAGCTGATGCGACGCCATACCGGCAACAGCGCGGTAAACCATCTGGTCATCCTCGGCGAGTTCGAGCACCGCGCCACCCGCGCGGGTCATCGCCTGCGCCTGTTCGGTGACAAAGTCCATCACCGCGCTCAGGTCATAGCCCAGCGACGCAATTTCGGACTGCACCTTGATGATGCTCATCAATGTATCGGGATCCAGCGATTGCCCCATCGCACGATCAATCATGACGAACCGCCCCCAGTTCTCGAGAAACTCGTTAGCCTTCAAGGATAGCCGAGAGTGCAGCGATGCTCCATATAGAGCATAACGATAGTATTTTCGTGCTTGGGTGGTTTACGGGCGGGCTGGTTAGGAGCCTGAGGCGGCTTGGAAATAGCGATCCATGGCGCCGAGGATGGTTTTATTCCGCGCGTCAAAACGCGATGTGTCTATTATCAAGTCAACGTCGTCGCGCCATGCATCCAATACACTCCCCCATTCCTCCACTTTGCTCCAGATAGAGCGGGAGCTGCGGGTTGTTTTGTGCGGTTTACGATTTTTGAAGGTCACCAAAATGAAATGACCGCCCGTGTATTCCCTACCCCGGTATCTCGCAATCCCTGTCCATGGGTGAAATTCGTGATCCCAATGCAGACCATCAGCATCTAACATCAACTTCGAACGTTTCGCGTCACGAACAAGAATGGTGACACACACCCAACCCAAAAAAATTGCACCCGGCAACAGGATAAACGGGATGTTTCCTTTATCGGCAAACTCGCTCTCGCTGGCTAGAAAGCATATCAGCGAAAATACGCCGATTACCAAAGCCAACGCGAACGAACGCCATCGCGACACCTTAAACACTGTCATACCAGCCAATTCCCCAATCAAGCTGGCAAAATAGTAGGTTGGCACCGTACTCATGGCTACAAAAAAGGCGACCGAAGGGCCGCCTTTTTGACTGGTATCTGGTGTCGCTTACGCGGCCGCGGTCTCGCTCATGGCGAGGCGTTCTTCCTTGAGCGCTTCGGCGAGCTGGAAGGCAAGCTCGATCGACTGGCTTGCATTCAGGCGCGGGTCGCAGTGGGTGTGGTAGCGGCTTGAAAGCCCCTCTTCCGTGATCGCCACGGCGCCGCCGATGCACTCGGTCACATTCTGGCCTGTCAGTTCAAGGTGAATGCCGCCCGCGTAGGTGCCCTCGGCCCGGTGGCAGGCGAATACCTGTTTCACTTCCTTCAGCACCCGGTCGAACGGGCGGGTTTTAAGGCCGCTTGCGGACGTTTGTGTGTTGCCGTGCATCGGGTCGCACGACCATACCACCTTGCGGCCTTCAGCCTTGATGGCACGCAAGAGGCGCGGCAAGTGTTCTTCCACCTTGTCAGCACCAAAGCGGGTGATGAGCGTGAGGCGGCCAGCCTCGTTTTTGGGGTTCAGCTTGTCGATGAGCTTGAGGAGGCCGTCAACTTCCGTCGTCGGGCCAACCTTGGCGGCGACGGGGTTGCCGATGCCGCTCAGGAACTCAAGGTGCGCGCCGTCAAGCTGGCGGGTACGGTCGCCAACCCACAGGAGGTGGGCGGAGGTGTCGTACCAGTCACCAGACGTGCTGTCGACGCGGGTGAGCGACTGCTCGTAGCCCAGAAGCAGCGCTTCGTGGCTGGTGAAGAAATCCGTGCCTTGCAGTTGATGAACGCTGTCTGGGTCGATGCCACACGCCTGCATGAACGAAAGCGCTTCGCCGATACGGTCCGCCAGTTCCTGGTATTTCTCGCCCGCGCCGCTTTTGGCCACGAAATCGAGATTCCAGCGGTGCACGGACATCAGGTTGGCATAGCCACCCTGCGCAAAGGCACGCAACAGGTTCAGGGTCGCGGCGGACTGGCTGTAGGCCCTGAGCATACGCGCGGGGTCCGGGATACGGCTCGCCTCGTCAAAGTTGGGGCCGTTGATGATATCACCGCGGTAGCTTGGCAGCTCAACACCGTCCACCGTCTCGGTGTCCGAAGAACGGGGCTTGGCGAACTGGCCGGCGAGGCGACCAACCTTCACAACCGGGCACGATGCCGCAAACGTCAGCACCACAGCCATCTGCAGCAGCACACGGAAAGTGTCGCGGATGTTGTTGGGGTGAAACTCGGCAAAGCTTTCGGCGCAGTCACCACCCTGCAGCAGGAACGCGCGACCCTCGGCCACTTCCGCCAGCTGAGCTTTCAGGTTGCGGGCCTCGCCCGCAAAAACCAGTGGCGGATAGCTTGCAAGCTCATGCTCAACACGCGCAAGCGCGTCTTTGTCAGGATAGTCGGGGACCTGTACAATAGGCCGCGATTTCCAGCTGTCTGGCCGCCAGTCACTCATCACTTTACCTCAACATTTGCCCGTCTCATTTTGGGCTGTCACCACAAACGCGATCAAAAGTTTCAAAAGAAACTCTTTTCACGCACAATTCTTACCTTATAGACCACGACATTTTATTTCAATCAAGCGCTTTTGCGCCCGGAAACCCTCAGTCGTGGCGATTTGCCGCGTTATAGCAGGCAAGATTAACACTTGCGCACGCCCATTTCTAATCTATAGCTACAGGCACTCTATTTTAGCGCTGAAACAGTGTGGGTTTTGTGACGGCGTACCGGTGTGAATATGGGGTCTGGAAACAGCCAATTGAGGCGACCGAACATCGTGCGCACCATCCGCACAGGTTCCGCACATATCCCGCACACTTTCCGCACAGATTGTGCCCAAATCCCGCACAAATCATGCACAGCGTGCAAGGCGCGGCAGTCGCCGCTTTTGAGACGAGAAGTATAGCATATTATGGCCCGTTTTACAGTCAGCAAAATCCTTTTCGATCTGGACGGCACTCTTGTTGACAGCGCCTTCGACCTTCATGCCGCCACGAACCATGTGCTGACCCATGTGGGGCGGGAAACCGTGACGATAGAACAGGTTAGGCATATGGTCGGCTTCGGCGCCAAACGCCTGATCGAGCTCGGGCTTGAGGCCACCGGCGGTCGCGATGATTATGATGCCGCTGACTTGCTGCCGGTATTCCTCGACTATTACCGCGCCCATATTGCCGACGGCACCGTGGTGTTCAGTGGCGGTGTTGAAATGCTCAAAGCCTTGAAAGCAAAAGGCTTTTCGCTGGCGGTCTGCACCAACAAGCCCATTGCACTCACCCACCCGCTCTTGCAAGCGCTTGATATCGCTCAGTTTTTTGATGCGGTAACCGGCGGTGACAGCTTCGCGTTCAAGAAACCAGACCCCCGCCACCTGACGGCAACCGCAGCTCTCCTGCCCGGCGACGGCCCGTTCCTGATGGTCGGTGACAGCATCAATGACATCGCCGCCGCCCAAAGTGCCGGCGCGCCCTCAGTCGCTGTTGATTTTGGTTATACAGATATCCCACCGGCGGAGCTTGGCGCGGACGTGCTGATCAGTGCGCTTGACCAACTTCCTTCGCTTGTCGCTTACGCCTGAATGTCTTTATAATCAGATGCTTGGCTAGCATCCCTAAAGGCATGCGCAAATAGTGGCTGCGCAGGTACAACAGGAATCCGGCAAGCGGTTTTAGCGCCCCGCCCCGTACCCAAAGCCGGACGGTCTGCCTTAAGCTCCAGCTCATGCCCATGACCCCCATGGAGCGCAGAACGGCATGTGCTTTCGGCTCACCAAAATAATGGCTGACAGCCCACAAAGCCCCAGCCACGGGCCTCAACGCATTCACCTCCGCCGCGCGCGCCACAAGCCCCGCTTCCTCATCCGCGCTCAGGTCATCGAACAAATAATAAAGTTCCATGAAGCTGCGCGCTGGGGTCTCAAACGCGCCATCCGCAAAGATGTGAATGGCGGAGTGGATGAAACGGTCCGTGGCATCAAACGTACGCAAACTATTGTTTTCAATAGGTTTAGCGCGGGCAGCCATCAGCTCATGCCGGGGCTGCAGGCGTGCGGTGCGCGGTAAAAGCCGGTGGTGCACATCAATCAGGGTCCGGCGTTTTTTATGCCGCATGGGCGGCAACTCGTGCATCCACTGGCGGTAATAGTCCTGGTCATAATCGCTTGCGGTTGCCGCTTCGCCCTGCCAGCCCGCCTTCTTGAGAAGCGTCTCCACCTCAGCAAGCTCTTGTTCTTCCACCAGAATATCAATATCGCTGACCCTGCGCCCCTGCCCGGCCCTGAGGCCCAGCGCCATATATGCCGCGCCTTTGAGGAGGATCGGCTGCACGCCGCTGCCCAGAAGTGCGCGGCTGATGCGTTCGGCTTCAAACGTTAGCATGCGCTGGTCATGCGCGGTGCGGATGCGGGCATTCTCAAGGATATCCGCCAGTTTTCCGCTGGCCTCGCCCTTGTGTGCTGCCGCCACTTGCCCAAGGATATGCCCACGGCCAGCCCAGTATAGGAACGCTGACAGCGTTTTCCCGTCCTTCGGCAGCGGCCTGAGGCCCACAGCAATCTGCATGAATGCCTTCATCATGGCGCGGCCTCTGCGAACAATTCTTCCACCAGCGCAACGCTGTCTGCCGTATTGCCATAGCTGATCTCAAAGCACTTGAGACCCTGCATCATCGTCATGGTGCTATCGAACGCAGCGCCTGCAACGACCTGATAGTTGGGTGACCCGGCAATGAGGCGCATAGCGGCGTCCGCTGGCTCGACGGCTCTCTTCTCCGGCTTTTCATCCTTATCATATTTCGGGAAAATCAATAGCTTAGGGACAGTTTCTTCATGCATAAGATTAATATCTGATGCGCGCGCCCGGCGGTAGGCAATGGTGCCTTTTGGCGTGCCCTCAAGCACCGTGCTCATCGCGTCCTGCCCCGCCATTTGCCGCACCACATCCACCGACGCGTTCTTGAGCGATACCGGCCGTGGGTATGGCATCAGCGCATTCCTGTCCCGCCGCAGCACAGCAAACTCGTCCGATAACAGCCGGTAGCCCGCCTCCATCATCGCGGCTGTCAGGGTACTTTTGCCACCGCCCGAGTGGGCGGCAATCATCACCGCATTGCCATCCTTCGCCACAACGCCCGCGTGGAACATGATGAAACGGAAACACTGAAGCGCGGCAGACAGGTTCATGCCCATCTCAAGCGCAAGCGGCCCCATATGGTCCGGAAGCGGCAGCGTGGGGAAATGAAAGCCTGGGTCAGGCAGCACCTGCCGCCTGATGAAGCGCCGCAGCAGGTTGGGCGCTCCCACATTGAGGTAATAGTCCGCAAGCTCACCCCCACCAATGGAAACCGGGCAGTCGCTATAAATATCAAGGAAATAGTCAACGACTGAGCGGTTGCTGGTCTTGAGCGCGGTGACAAAGGGTCCGAGATGCAGGCGCATCTCACCGCTCTTGAGTGCCCGGACCGCCTCCCCGCGCGATAGAGTACCTAGCGCCGCGGTCATTCATCAGCTCCTTGTGGCAACACGAGCCCCGCATCGTCCAGTTCCTGAAATATGCGCTTCACAACGCCTGAGGGGCATTCTTCGCGGCTAAGCCCCATGAGGCCGGGAAAGTCTTCGACAAGCGCAGCGACCGTGCGCGGCGTTTCCATGAAATATTCGAGCATCGCCACAGACACCGCATTAAAAACATGAGTATCGCCCGAGCGCTTGCAGTAGAGGTAGGTTACCTCTCCCATTTCCTGGATAGAAAAATGGCTTCGGTCTGCAAACCAAAGCCACTCACGTTCATCTCTATCGGGCATAAGGGCCTTGCCGCCGCTTTTACACGGTCTCCAGATACATCAGGATCGAATGCAGGCAGGAAATACCGGGGAACCCGCCGTCGTTACCGTAATAATCCAGATATTTGGAGCCAAGTACAAGATAAAGACCTTCGGCACCGGAAATTTGCCAGTTACCGTTCTGGTTCATATAGTTCAGTGGCGTGATCGTGGTGTTGGCTGTGATCTGGTAATAGTTGTAGCCGCAATCGGTCCAGGGATTACCATTGCCGTTACCATTGCCGTCATCATCGTCCCAATCGTCGTCGTCCCAACCGCCGTTTCCGCCGTGGTTCCGATCGTTTCCGTTACCACCGTAGCTATGACCACGGTTACCGGGCTCGCCGCTTTGGCCGTCTTCTTCAAACCATGGCGTTTCACGCGGCGGATCAGCCGGGCAGCTGTCCTGATCATTGTTATCACCGGTCTCATCGTAGAGATCGTTACCCCATCCACAGTCATTGCCATTGCTGCTGCCCGAGTTGCTCGAGCAAGCATCGGGGATAAAGTCGTCTGGCGCTGTGCCTGACGGGAAGACAAAATCAGCATTATCCTTGAATGACTGAATGTCCGATGTCTTGAGTTTGCCGGCACCATTTTGCTGTATGGTGCTTTCGCCGACCCAAACACGGCCTTCATGGTCCACAAGGATGTTGACGGCGGAGGTGAGAATGAACTCACAATCAAGCGCGGAGTGAATGGTCTGGTTGGCCGACGCTTTGAGCGTCAGGATCATGGGCATACCAGCGGCACCCATTTTCAGAAGCTGCCGACGACGCTCCAGAAAGTCTTTGCCCTGCCTACTCTTGTCTTGCACTTGTTAAGGCCTCCAGTACCTAATTCAACGCGACCCCAGTGCCTATTATCAGGTTTGCGCCGTTAAATATAGCTTAACAACGCACCATAGGGATCGTCTAGAAACATTTTAGTGTAAATTTGACGAAATGAAAGGAAATGCTGGAAAAATGCACGGAAACAAATCTGTCACAAATTTGCAATGCTTGTAATTTAAAGGGTGTGGGTTGTTAATCCATGCTCGGCATGCTGTAAGAAAGCGGCCTTGCGATCACCCCGAGAAACTGGTCGGCACATGCGTGAACCTTTTAAAGAATATCAGGGCCTATTGAATGAGAGATCGACGGCGGCAGCTGTCATCTTCACCCTCGCCCTTATGTGGTCTGTCGGACAGGTTACTTTCATCGGCTCGCTTTTTGTAGGCGCGGTTGCCGGTGCGTTCCTGTTGCAGCTGGAGATCAAACGTCGCATGGAGCGGCTTGAGAACCGCCGCTCAGCGATCCGGGAGAAACGCAAGTCCAAGTCAGGTAGCTCGGTGCTTCTGGGCGCCAATGCGCTGGACCGCCTGCCCTCACCGCTCCTGCTTGTGGATGGTGACAAAAAGATCGCCTTTGCCAATGAATCCGCGCGCGAGCTTCTCGGCAGCGATATAGTTGGCAATGATGCCTTCCTCTATCTGCGCCAATCTAACTTTGTCGCCGCGCTCGATAACATCATCAGCGGCAAATATGGCGACTTTGGTGTTATTCGTTACACCACCAGCAAGGACCGCAGCTTCGATGTGACCGTTGCACCGGTGCTTGCCGGCAAAATGAACGACGGCGTTCGTGCGATCGTCTATTTTTATGAAGTTACAAGTTTGTTACGGACTGAGCGCATGCGGGCTGATTTTGTGGCAAATGCGAGCCACGAACTGCGGACACCACTGACGTCTGTTCTCGGGTTTATTGAAACATTACGCGGTCCCGCAGTCGGCGATATGGACGCACACGCCCGATTCCTCGGCATTATGCAGACGGAAGCCGAGCGCATGGTGCGCCTGATTGATGACCTGCTTTCGCTCTCGCGCATTGAGATGACACGCTATATGGCGCCAAATGCCACAGCGGATGTGAACAAGCTGGTGATGAGTGTCATCAACACCCTCAAGGCTGTCGCCGCCGAACGTGGCATTGAACTGAAATATGTTCAAACGGACGGCGTTCAGGACGTGGTGGCGGACAGTGACCAGATTACGCAGGTTCTGCTGAATCTGCTGACCAACGCCGCCAAATATGCCGACCCGAATACCACCGTGACCGTAACCGCGGAACTTGGCCGCACCGGCAAGCATGTGATTCTCTCGATTTCGGACGAAGGACCGGGCATCGCGCAGGAACACCTGGCGCGACTGACAGAACGCTTCTACCGCGTCGATACAGCACGGTCCCGCAAGATGGGCGGCACCGGCCTTGGCCTCGCAATTGTCAAGCATATCCTGCTTCGCCACAACAGCCCGCTCGACATCAAGAGCCAGCTGGGCACCGGCACGACCTTCAGCTTCAAGCTGCCAATTCCGCAAAAAAAATCGCAGGAAACCTAGTGTCATTTTCCTGTAACATAACGCGCGTAGGGCTACGCGTGCTGGCATAAAACCGCAACATTTCGCAGTTAGAGTTGCAGCCAGGGTAAATGGAAAGAATGCGTCACTTTCAAGTGGCCTGGAGACTATGTCATGAAAAAATTCGCCATCGCGGCTGCCGTTGCAGGTGCTGCACTTATCGCAACCTCGGGCGCTCAAGCCCAGTCGCGTGACCAGATCCGGATCGTTGGTTCCTCGACCGTCTTCCCCTTCTCCACAGCAGTGGCTGAAGAATTCGGTCGTTCGTCGAGCTTCAAGACCCCGATCGTCGAATCGACCGGTTCCGGCGGCGGCCTGAAACTCTTCTGCTCCGGCATCGGTACCAACCACCCAGACATCACCAATGCTTCGCGTCGTATCAAGAAATCCGAAGTCGAGCTTTGCGCGCAGAACGGCGTAACCGGCATCGTTGAAGTCAAGATCGGTTACGACGGCATCGTGCTCGCTGCTGACAAAAGCGCACCTGACATGCAGCTTACGCTCCGCGACCTCTACCTCGCGCTTGCAGCCAAAGTACCGGCACCGGGCACCGAAGGTGGCGCAGGCAACATGATCGACAACCCGAACAAGACCTGGGCTGACGTCAATCCTGAGCTGCCGAATCGCCCGATCATCGTTCTCGGCCCACCGCCGACCTCCGGCACACGCGACGCCTTCAACGAACTCGCGATCGAAGTTGGCTGTGAGACTTTCTCTGGCATGAAAGCCCTCGCGAAAAGCGACAAGAACCTGCACAAGGTACTGTGCCGTGGCCTTCGTGAAGACAGCGCTTTTGTTGAAGCTGGCGAGAACGACAACCTGATCGTTCAAAAGCTTCAAGCAAACCACGAAGCTGTTGGCGTGTTCGGTTTCAGCTTCCTTGACCAGAATGCTGATGCAATCAAGGCGTTCCCGGTAGCCGCTGAAGGTGGTGAGCCGATGGAGCCGACCTTCGAAGCCATCTCTGACGGTTCCTACCCGATCTCCCGTTCGCTTTACTTCTATGTGAAAAAAGCGCACATCGACGTGGTACCGGGTATCCGTGAATATCTCGCTGAGTTCACCAGCGACAAGGCCTGGGGCGACTTCGGTTACCTCGCTGACCGTGGCCTGATCCCGCTTGGTGAAGAAGAGCGCGTGAAATTCCACGACGACGCTACAAAGCTGAACAACCTGTCGCTCGACTAAGGTTGATCCTATAAAAGACGCGGGTGGGCTGCCGATTGCCCACCCGCTTCTTGCACAAATAGTATATGAGTAAGGGGCAAGGGGGCTTCCCCTCAACGACACTCCGGAAGGCAAATTGGGATGACGAGTGCCGCGATTTTTCTAACCTTGGTTCTCTTGGCGTTTATCGCCTTCGTGACAGTACGTCAGCGCTCGCTTGCGTCTGTCTCGGGGGATACGTCGAAGCTGCACAGCCTGCCGCGTCACTATGGCTATTATGCCGCGGTTTGTGCACTCATCCCTGGTCTTTTGATCTTCTTTGTCTGGGTGATTACCGGCAAGAATATCATCGAAGGCCTTGTCATCTCCGGGCTACCTGATGGCCTCAGCGCCCAGTATCAGGAACAGGCTTCGCTTGTGCTGAACCGTATCCGCCTCGCGGTTGAAAACCCGGCTTCGAGCGAAAAGCACCCTGATATCCTCGCCGCTGCCCAGCAGTTCCATGCGCTTTATGTGCGCGGCATCTGGGCCACCTTCGTGCTTGCGGTTGCAAGCGGTGTGGGCGGCCTTGTGTTCGCGAACTACAAGACCAACCCCGATTTCCGTGCCCGCAACTCGTTTGAGCGCGTACTGACGATCCTCCTGATCCTCAGCTCCGTGATCGCGATTATCACGACCGTGGGCATCGTCGCCTCCCTGCTGTTTGAGAGCCTTCGCTTCTTCCAGCAAGTATCGGTCGTCGACTTTGTCTTTGGCCTGCACTGGAGTCCGCAAACGGCCCTGCGCGCCGACCAGGTTGCCTCGGCTGGCGCATTCGGTGCGGTACCGCTTTTCACCGGCACCTTGCTGATCAGCCTTCTCGCCATGATGGTGGCGGGCCCGATCGGCCTTATGTCGGCCGTCTACCTTACGCAGTATGCCAGCGCCCGCACCCGCAAGATCGCGAAGCCGGTGCTTGAAGTGCTCGCTGGCGTGCCTACCGTGGTGTACGGCTTCTTTGCCGCCCTCACCGTGGCACCTTTCTTCCGCGACCTCGGTGAAGCGATCGGCGTTGAAATTGCGAGCGAAAGTGCGCTGGCTGCAGGTTTTGTCATGGGTATCATGATCATTCCGTTTGTGTCCTCGCTGTCTGATGACGCAATCACAGCAGTGCCAAAGTCACTCAAGGACGGCTCATTGGCGCTTGGTGCCACCCGGTCCGAGACAATCACCAACGTGATCCTGCCGGCGGCCCTGCCCGGCATTGTGGGTGCTTTCCTCCTCGCGATCAGCCGCGCAGTGGGTGAGACCATGATCGTGGTGATGGCCGCTGGCATGCAGCCGAACCTTACGGCCAACCCGTTTGAGGCTGTGACGACCGTAACCGTACAAATTGTTGCCCTACTCACCGGTGACCAGGAGTTCGACAGCGCCAAAACCCTTTCGGCCTTTGCACTTGGGCTTGCGCTCTTCCTTTCCACCATGGTGCTTAACGTTTTCGCGCTGCGCATCGTGCGCAAATACCGCGAAGTGTATGATTGATAAGGCAGGTTCCGATGTCCAATACCCGCGATTTTGAACCGACGGACTGGAAGTCGCCCGAAATGCAGGCGCGCACGCGCAAGCGCTATCGGCGTGACCGCACCTTCCGGGCCATGGGTTTCTCGGCTGTTATTCTTGCCGGCCTCTTCCTTGTGCTGCTCATTGGCCGCATCTTCCAGGACGGCGCCATGGGTTTCATGCAAACGAGCATCGACCTTGATGTGACCTTCAGCGAGGAACTGCTTGGTGACCCACGTGCGATGGATGCCGAAGCCTTCGAGGAACAAGTACGCCAGGCCAATATGTCCCGCCTGCTCGATGCTGCGCTCACCGCCCAGTTCCCGGAGGTGACAAGCCGCCGCGACCGCCGTGCGCTCATTCGCATCATCAGTGGTGGTGCGCGTGAACAGCTTCGCAACATGGTGCTGGAGACGCCTGCGATTGTGGGCACCACCAAAACCGTGCGCCTGCTGGCAGCGGACGATATTGACCAGCTGCGCAAAGGCAAGATTGACGCGAACGAGCCTGAGGCCAACCGCAAGGTGAAGGACCAGGAACTCGGCTGGTACAACAAGCTTGTGGAAGAAGACCGCGTATCGCTCAACTTCCATACCCGCTTCTTCACCAGTGGCGACAGCCGCGACCCTGAGCTTGCGGGTATCTGGGGTGCGACCGTAGGTTCTGCGATCACCCTGGTGGTGACGCTCTTGATCGCCTTCCCAGTCGGTGTGTTGACCGCGATCTATCTTGAAGAGTTTGCACCGCAAAACCGGCTGACAGACATCATCGAGATCAACATCAACAACCTCGCGGCTGTGCCGTCCATTGTGTTTGGTCTCTTGGGTCTTGCCGTGTTCCTTGGTGTCATGCACCTGCCGCGCTCGGCTCCGCTTGTCGGCGGTCTCACGCTGGCCTTGATGACGCTTCCGACGATCATTATCGCCGCGCGCGCCTCAATCAAGGCGGTCCCGCCCTCAATCCGTGATGCGGCGCGTGGCCTTGGTGCCTCACCGATGCAGGTGGTGTTCCACCATGTGGTACCGCTTGCTATGCCCGGTATCCTGACCGGCACCATCATCGGTATGGCGCAAGCGCTGGGTGAAACCGCGCCCCTGCTGATGATCGGCATGGTGGCCTTTATCGTTGATATTCCGGGCGGCTTCACCGATGCTGCTACCGCACTGCCGGTGCAGATTTTCCTCTGGGCCGACAGCCCGGAACGCGCCTTTGTCGAGAAAACGTCAGCGGCCATCATGGTCCTGTTGACCTTCCTCATCGCAATGAACGGGCTGGCCATCTGGCTACGTCAGAAATTTGAACGGCAGTGGTAAAATGCTTGATATGTCTACAAAAGTGGATCCCATGACTGAAATTCGCACGCCGAAGATGGCAGCCAAGGACGTGAACGTCTTTTACGGTGACAACCATGCCGTAAAAGGCATCTCGCTTGACCTCTACCGCGACGAAGTGACCGCGCTTATCGGCCCGTCGGGCTGTGGCAAGTCAACCTTCCTGCGCTGCCTTAACCGCATGAACGACACGGTCGCAACGTGCCGGGTTGAAGGCAATATCACGCTCGATGGCGACGATATCTACGACCCCAAGATCGACGTGGTGCAACTGCGCGCACGGGTGGGCATGGTGTTCCAGAAACCGAACCCCTTCCCCAAGTCGATCTATGACAATATCGCCTATGGCCCGCGCATTCACGGCCTTGCCCGTGAACGTGCCGACCTTGATGAGATTGTTGCGACCTCGCTTGAGAAAGCGGGTCTCTGGAACGAGGTGAAGGACCGCCTTGATAGCCCGGGCACCGCGCTTTCCGGCGGGCAGCAACAACGCCTCTGTATCGCGCGCGCCATCGCCGTAAACCCGGAAGTGATCCTGATGGATGAGCCCTGCTCCGCCCTCGACCCCATCGCGACCGCAAAGGTAGAAGCGCTCATTGATGAGCTCAAGGGCCGCTATGCTATCATCATCGTGACGCACAGCATGCAGCAGGCCGCCCGCATTTCCCAGAAAACGGCCTTCTTCCATATGGGTGACCTCGTGGAACACGGCGACACGACCCAGATTTTCACCGCGCCGAAAGAAGAACGCACGCGGGATTATATCACTGGCCGCTTTGGTTAGGACGATAAGACATGAACGACCATATTGTAAAAGCCTACGACAACGAGCTTAAAGACCTCCGCAGCATTGTAAGCCGCATGGGCGGCCTTGCCGAAGAGCAGCTCGTTGCCGCGATGAAAGCCCTCAAGGAACTTGATGCAGACGGCGCATGGCATGTGCGTTCGAGCGACCGTGCCCTCGACCAGCTTGAGCTCGAGGCCGAGCGTGCAGCGATTGTTGTGTTCGCGCGCCGCGCGCCGGTTGCGGATGACCTCCGTGAAGTGGTTGCCGCCCTCAAGATGACCGGCATCATCGAACGCATCGGCGACTACGCCAAAAACATTGCCAAGCGCACCCTGGCCGTGCATGAGGCCGCGCCTGTTGTCATGCCGCTTCTTCTCGAGCAGATGGCAGACGAAGCGCGCCGCATGATCCAGGATGTTATGGACGCCTATGTTCACCGCGATGCCGACAGTGCGATGGAGGTGTGGGAGCGCGATGAAGCGCTTGATAACCTTCATAACGCTGCCTACCGGCAAATTCTCGCGCGCATGATGGAAAATCCAAACCAGATCGGTGCGCTCACTCACTTCCTGATGATCGCGAAAAACCTGGAACGCATCGGCGACCAGGCCACAAATATCGCAGAACAGGTTTATTACACGATCACCGGCATCATGCTTGAAGACGCACGCCGGCCCAAACGGGACTTCACAAGCACTGAGCTTGTTGAAGAGTGATCAGGTTCCCACGACTGGAGGCAGTTAAGTGAAGACCCGTGTTTTACTGATTGAAGACGACGAAAGCATCACCGAACTGGTGCGCTACAACCTTGAACGCTCCGACTATTCGGTGGAAGCTGTCGCGGACGGCGAAGAAGGCCTTTACCGCGCCACGCAGGAAACGCCGGATATCATCCTCCTTGACTGGATGCTGCCGAACCTTTCCGGGCTTGAGATTTGCCGCCAACTGCGCCGCAACAACGAGACTGCCAATGTGCCGATCATCATGCTCACCGCCCGCGCGGACGAGCCTGACCGTATCCGTGGCCTTGAGACCGGCGCTGACGATTATATCGTGAAGCCCTTCTCGCCGAAGGAACTGATTGCCCGCATCCAAGCGGTTCTGCGCCGCGTGCGCCCTGCCCTTGCAGGACAACAGCTACGCTTTGAGGACATCACGCTGGATAACGTGTCCCACCGTGTAACACGCGGCGAGAAGCTCGTGCACCTCGGGCCGACCGAATACCGCCTGCTGCGCCACTTCATGGAAAACCCCGGCCGCGTTTTCTCGCGCGAGCAACTGCTCGATAGCGTTTGGGGCCATGACGTCTATGTGGAGCCGCGCACCGTGGACGTGCATATCCGCCGCCTGCGCAAAGCCATGAGCTTCGACGACACAACGGATTATATCCGCACCGTGCGGTCGGCCGGTTACGCGCTCGACAGCCGCGGCTAGGCGTTACGCGGCAGTCAGCTTGAGCTGATCAATGCTGCGATCAAGCATCAGAAGGGACCACAGCGTTGTCTGGTGGTCCCTTTTTTCGTTCATATGCTCGTCAATCATCTGCAAGAGCGCCTTGCGGCTGAAAAGGCCGGTGTCCAGAAGGCGCTCTGAAGACGCAAGCTTCTGCACTTCGCCCGCAAGCTCGTTGCGCAGCCAATCCGCAGCCGGGATATCGAAACCCTTTTTGGGCCGGTCGATAATGCTATCGGGCAGGAAACCACGCACGGCGTCCTTGAACACCGCCTTGCCCACGCCATCCCGGATACGGGTTTCGGGGTCGAGACGCAGGCCCCATTCGACAAACTTGTGGTCAAGGATCGGCACACGCACTTCAAGGCCGTGCGCCATGCTTGCCCGGTCAACCTTGGTCAGGATGTCACCGGGTAAATAAGTTTTGAAGTCAAGATACTGGATAACCGACAGCGGATGCGCGCCAGCCACTTCGCTTGCGAGTTTGCAGAAGCGTTCCTGCGGGTGATAACCCGCAAGGCGGCTGCGCATCTTCTGGCTATACATACGGTAGCGAGTACTGTCCGGGCTTTTGCTGACGGTCTGGAAATAGGCTTCCGCTGATGAGCGCGCGAGCGCCTCAAACGTTGATTTGGCGCGCAGGAAACGCGGCGCGCGGTCAAGCTTGGGGTAAACGGCCGCAAGGGCTGCAAACACCGGGCGCCTGATACCAAGCGGGATACGGCTCCTGAGCTGTTCCTCCAGCATATGGAAGCGGTGACGGCGGTAGCCTGCGAACAGTTCATCACCACCATCGCCCGAGAGTGCCACCTTCACCTTCTCACGCGCAAGCGCACACACGCGGTAGGTTGGCAGTGCAGATATATCGGCGAACGGTTCGTCATACACACCGGCCATAACGTCAAGCAGGCTGCCATCCCGTGCCGAGACAAGGCGCATACGGTGGTGGGTGCTGAAATGGTCCGACACCAGCTCCGCATGCCCGCTTTCATCGAACATGGGATCATCCGACCCGATGGAACAGGTCTCAATCGGCTCAGGGTTATTACGCGCCATCAGGCCGACAATGGTGCTGCTATCGAGGCCACCTGACAGGAACGCGCCCAAGGGCACATCAGCCACCATGCGCAGCTTGACCGCCTCCTCAAGCCGCTCCAACAGCTCTTCCGGATGTTCTTCACCCACGGCGGGAGTGACTACATCAAGCCGCCAGTAGGGCTGCTGCCGCTGCTGGCCGGTATTCTTGTTGACCGTTAGGGTATAGCCGGGTGAGAGCTGCTCTACCCCATCAAGGATGCATTTGGGGTCAGGCACGTAACCGAGCGCGAGGTAATCCTCAAGCGCGTCAAGGCGCATCTTGCGGCTGATGCCCGGATAGACCATCAAGGCCTTCAGCTCTGAGCCGAAGATGAAACTGCCGTCGCCAAGGTTCGCGAAATAGAGCGGCTTGATACCAAGGCGGTCTCGCGCGAGGAACAGTTCGCCTTTACGGGTATCCCAGATAGCGAAGGCAAACATGCCGCGCAGGCGCGTCACGCAGTCCTGCCCCCATTCGAGGTAGGACGCCAGCAGCACCTCGGTATCGCAATTGGTCTTGAAGCCGTGACCGAGGCTTTCAAGTTCGCGCCTGAGCTGCTGGAAATTATAGATTTCACCGTTGTAGACGATCACCACGCGCTCGTCGGGGCTGTACATGGGCTGATGCCCGCCTGCGACATCGATGATTGACAGGCGGCGATGCCCAAGCCCCACACCTGCGCCGACAAAAAAGCCATCGGCATCGGGGCCACGGTGCGCAATGGCATCCGTCATCTGGCGCAATACGGATTGGTCAACACTACCACCGCTTGTGACCATTAACCCCGCTATTCCGCACATACAGTTTCACCCTTCGCTGCCGTCAGTTCGCTCCATAGAAAACGTTCTGGCGGGAAAGTCGACAGAAATTTTCGCAAGGATGCCCGGGAGCTCTCAATCTCTTCATTCATGTCACTGACAAGTACCAAGGCCGCTGCGACAGGACTTTCTCCAGACAAGCGTGCCAGTCCGAGCTTCATCTTTGCGTCCCGGCCACTGTCCGCAAAAGTTCCGCCAACATAGTGGGTGCGCCAAAGTAGTGCACGCTCTTCACCTCGCCAGATGATCATCTCTTCAAAATGAATACCGTCCACTTCCTGGTCAGAAACGACGGCTCCGGAAAGTACAAACCAGCCTTCACCGAGGCCACGGTATATAGGCTGCACGACACGGTGGTTTTGCCGGTCAGGGGCAAACAGGCCAGCCACGACACTGAAACGTTCGGCGCCATGTCTGTACATAAAGCTTTTGTCCGCATCGGCTCCTTCAAAGCCATAGGCAAGCTGTGCATGTGTAGAAGGGAGAAGTCGGTAACCGCACCCCTCACATAGCGGTGCGGCTTCTTCTTCTACTGAACATTGCTGCTGTTTTGGCAGCGGTGCATGCATCCAAATGGCAGCAAGCGCGGGCAGAATGATAAGGCTGTGCCAAATACGAGCGGAAGCGACCGGCGGCTGAGGCTCAGGCCGCACCGGCAATTCGTCATGTTTGTCCGAAAAGCGGTAAGCGATAGCGATGAGGATAAAAAGCACGATGCTGAGAAACACCCAGCCGTAAACAACATGGTCGATGCTTTTGGCAAAATCCTGATCCGTCGCCTCCGCGATCAGAAGCGTGGTATAAACGCGAATTATGTTGGCAAAAACAGGCACCAAAACAGATGCCAGAAGCATGGCCGCCCGGCGCCACCAGCTTTCGAACGCCAGATAACACAGCAAAATACCGGTAACCGCACTCGTGAACAGGAACTTTAACCCGGCACAAGCTTCTGCAATTTCATACAGCCCGTTCGAGAGCTGGATAAGCTCGCCATCTGCTTGGAAGCTGACCCCTGTCGCCGAGAGTAGAGAAACTACCATCTCCGCCGTGATCCGCTGCAACGGTATGACAAGCCCGCCCCCAAAGGGAATAACAAGAAACAAAAATGCGAGCGGGAAAAAGTTTCGCTTCGTTGCCTGCCAGCCAAAACAGGCAAGAAACACTGCCTGAACCCCCAATAACAATGCAAGATGCTGCACAATGGCAGCTTCCATCGCACGGCCCATCATCCAAAGGACCGTTATGGGGACAAGCGCCGCAGCGCCCCACACGGAGGGCGCGCCCATACGCTGGTCATCTTCAAAATTACGCCAGACCAGCCATGCTGATGCAAATGGCACAATAAGGGCATGTGAATAGGTATCCACGTTCCACACAACATCAAACAGGTGTTGAACTGTCGGCCACCAAGCCACAATCAGAACGGCAGCCATCAGACAAAACAGGCCGCTACGTTTTTGAACTTCTGTCACACCTGCCCCCTATGGCCTTGAACTGCAACAAGTATCTCGTCCAACCGCTTCAGGCACGTCGGCCAGCTATGTTCGCGCTCGATAAAGGCACGCGCCGCACTCCCCATCGTGTTCCGCGCGCCTTCATGCTGCATAAGATGCAGAATTGTCTCGGCGAAGGCACGCGGGTCTGATTGAACGGCAAGGTCAGTACCAACTGCAGCTGGAATACCCTCCTGCGCGGCCGGTGTCGCCACCACGGGCTTTGCCATGGCCATGCCCTCCAACACTTTATTTTGGATCCCCCGCGCTGTCTGTAAGGGCGCAACCACAACACTGGCTTTGGCAATTTCCGCCGCCATATCATCCACATAGCCAAGCACCGACACACTGCTTGGCTGCGCCAACGCATCCACTTCCGCTGTACGTGGGCCACCGGCAATGACAAACTCAGCCATCGGCGCTTTGGCTTTCACGAGCGGCCAAACATGCCGCACAAACCAGATTGCGGCTTCCGCATTGGGCGCATAATCCATCGCGCCCGTGAAAATCACTTTCTGGGTGATAGCCAGCGCGGCATCATATTTCGCGGGGTCAAAGCGCTTCAGGTCGACACCGTTGCAGACTGCGTGCACGCTGGCCGCCACATCTGAAGTGACGCCCGCGCGGAACAGCTCGGCCTCCGCTTCACTTACAAACAGCGTGGCGGCGGAACTGGCAGCTACCATACGCTCATATGCTGCGAGCAATTTGCCTTCCCTCTGATAGAGCCAACTGAGGGGCCAGCGTGCGCTCATCCCGTAGGACGCCCATTTTGCGCTATCCACGTCGACAAAGTCGGTCACGACCGGACACGGCGGTGCGCCACGTTTGAAAACCAGTGGTGCGACAGCGGCGGAGAAAAGAACAATTGCGTCCAGGTCCCCATGCGCCATTAGTTCATTGCAGTAGCGACCAAGTTTTCCCATAGGATACGCCGCCAAGGTAAGCGGCTGCCCTGTCAGCAGGCCTAACGGTGCCCGCATCTTCTGTTGTCGTTTTGCGACAAACTCAAAGGCCATGCTTTTAACTATGGAGCCGAGAAAAACGGTATGCTGAAGGTCGCGCGGATCATCGACATAATAACCCAGATGCACCTCGTGCTGTGCACTGAGATGCTCAAGCATATGCCACGAGCGTATCTTGTCCCCCTTGTTGGGCGGATAGGGAATTCGATGCGCGAGGAACAGGATACGGGCCATGACTTTATCCCAGATGCCGGGCAAGCATGGGGCCGAGCAGGTTTGCCACTCCGAGCGGTAGCCTCTTCCAGACCTTTACCATCAACGCAAATTTGGCGTTCTGCGGCGAAAGGTCGGGCATAGCTGCACCGTTGGCCAAGCGGAACTCATATTCAAGCGGCGTCGGCTCAAAGCCCCAGTTCTTCTTGAAAGAATATGGCCCGCTGCCAACCTTGCTACGGCCGAAATCAAACGCCTTTATGCCGCGCTCCCGCGCCCAGAGCATCAATTGATAATACATATAATCATGGGCGCCATATGCGCGGGCATCTACAGTGCCACCGGCATAATA
The DNA here is from genome assembly GCF_000375545.1 of Kordiimonas gwangyangensis DSM 19435 = JCM 12864. Taxonomy (GTDB): domain Bacteria; phylum Pseudomonadota; class Alphaproteobacteria; order Sphingomonadales; family Kordiimonadaceae; genus Kordiimonas; species Kordiimonas gwangyangensis. The sequence continues at coordinate 16,652 of NZ_AQXF01000002.1, read as the reverse complement.
GGGCAGCACCGTCTTACCGTCATGAAAGCTGAAAAGGCTGGCAACAGCTTTGCCGTCCGGCGCATATATGACCTGAAGCACGTGGTTTTCCGGGAATGCTTCTGCAAGCGCCTTGAACAGCGAAAACGGGAACACCGGCGTGCCAAGACTGTGCACACTGCGGGCGTAGAGGTCGTAGACCAACCGCAAGGATGGCGACCAGTCACAGCGCAGGTCCCGCTCAAGCGTCTTGCGCACCACGGCACGCTGCTTACGCGGGATCGACAACAACACCTCGTCCCCCGTGCCTGTGGGAATATCGCGAATGAAGGTGGCGGCTTTTGCACCACCAGAGTGCCAGCCGGCTTGACCGCTATGCGCAGGCGCGACCGTCCGACATTCGAGCACACCAATACCGTTCTCGGTAGCGACGCTCCACGCGGCATCATCAAGCGCGGCTTGCGCTTCGGCGTCCGAGACCAGACTGCCGCCATAGACACAGAACATGTTCGATATCAGTGCCTTGCCGAACAGAGTGCTTTTCCTCAGCGTCAGTGGCATTACACCGCGAATGCCCGATGCGTCCTCAGCAACAAGGTAGGGTGCGCGGTGCCCTGCCCCGTCTTCAACTGCAGGCTTCCAGCCTGCACGGTGACAAAAGGTGCCATTCGGGTGCGCAGCCACATAGGCGTCCCACGCGTCCATGCGGTCAGGTGCAAGTTCTGAAACAGTGAGAGCCGTCATCTAGGCCTCAAGGCCAGCGTAGGCCGGCTTTACGATACAATCATGAAGTGGTGCCCACTGGCTGGTGCCGCATAGTGCAGACAGTTTGCCGGGCAAAGCTTTTTGGCCAGTGTAATGCCTGAAGCGGGAAAGCCACGGTGCTTCGCCTATATAGGGCTGGCCTGGGTCGATCTCCCACGGGTGCATATAAAAAATCGCTGGCACGCCGGATTGTTCCCGGCCTTTCTGGAACAGATATTTGCCCAGCATGTAGGGCAGCAGCCGAAAATAACCGCCGCCTGAGGCGGGTAGCGCGCGACCAAACAGGTTACACACCGTCATTGGCACCTCAAGGATGCGCCCCTCGCCCACCGGCCAGAACGGTTTGCGCGGCGCGTCCGGCATACCGTAATGATCGGTCTTGAGCGGATACAGGCTGGACGAGTAGGAAAAACCCGCCTCTGCCAGCACATCATATGCCCACCATATATCGGCTGTCAGTGAAAAGCTTGGTGCGCGGTAGCCCCGTACGCTTGCGCCAGATGCATCCTCGATCAGTGCCTTCGCACGGTGCACATCCTGCCGGAATTCGTCTTTGGTGAAGCGGAAAATGCGCTCATGCGCCATGCCATGGCAGGCAAGTTCATGTCCTTGTTTGTGGATCGCGGATATCAGGAGCGGATGGCGCTCAGCCACCCAACCAAGGCAAAAGAAGGTGCCCTTTACCTTGGCGTCATCGAGAAGGGCGAGAATGGCATGGCATTGATGCTCGACACGGCTTTCAAGGCCGCTCCAGTCACCGCGACCCAAGGTGTTCTCAAACGCACCAACCTGATACCATTCCTCAACGTCGACGGAAAAGACATTGACGTCAGGAAACGACGTTGCCGCCGAGACGGGCCGCGCATTGGAGAGCAGATGGGCGCCGTTACTTGTCATCCTTGGCGCCGCCGCCTGCGAGATTTGCCATGAGATCGGTTAGCCGCCTCAAGGTTTCATCCTGATTTTTCATCATGGACTCAAGCTGATTGAGCCTGTTCTCCATTGCGGAGACATCTTTACCGCGCTGCTGTGCATCAAGCGGCAAGGTGGCGTCATTCTGCCGGTTCACTGGTGCGGGCCGTGGCGGTAGCGCGGACGATGTCGCGGTCACCTGCCGTGTGTCGCTGGCCATATCGGAGACAACCGCCTCGATGGTTTCCCCGTCAATGGTGTGTATTTCTTCAAGTGAACCATACAGCAGCACCCGCGAACACAGTGTATTCAGGCGGCGCGGCACGCCGGCGCTGTGACGGTAAATGGCCTCAACTGCATCAGCCGTGAAACAGGGATCATTGTCCCAGCCCACAAGGCTCAGGCGGTGTTCGATATAGCCTGCAAGCTCTTCCTCTTCCATAGGCTCAAGGTGATGCGTCGCGATCACACGCTGGCGCAGCTGCTCAAGCTCAGGTGCCGAGAAAATGCGCTCGCGAAACTCGGGCTGACCCACGAGGAAACTTTGGATCAGCGCCTTGTCACCTTCCTGAAAGTTCGAGAGCATGCGCATCTCTTCAAGCGCGGCGTTCGACAGGTTCTGGGCCTCATCGACGACAAGAAGGGCACGGCGACCCATGCGGAACTGTTCACGCAGGAATTTCTCAAGCCGCGCCAGAAGCTGGCCCTTGTCGTCGGCTTGCGCATCAAGGCCAAAAGCGGCGACAACGCTGCGCAGAAGGTCTTCTGCACTCAGCTGCGTGCTCACGATCATGGCGGCGATATATTCGTTGCGGTCAAGCGTCTCAAACAGGTGACGCACAAGTGTCGTTTTACCAGTTCCCACGTCCCCGGTAATGATGATGAAACCTTCCCCTTGGTTCATCCCGTACGTCAGGTAGGCCATCGCCTTTTTATGCGTCCGCGAGCTGAAATAAAAGCGCGGGTCAGGCGTGAGCTGGAACGGCCGTCCTTGTAAATTGTAAAAACTTTCGTACATGCTGCCCCTAAAAAGTACCTCTTAAATGCACTGTAACTGCGTTTTCCATAAGGTCCAGCCCTTCAGAGTTCGAAAGTCGCTGCGTATGGTCAAGCGACACGGTGAACTTGAAATAGCGGGACAACCTTTCGTTCCACTGCAAATTCCCTACAATGTAGTTATCTACCCGACTATCATCCCCAAATCTACTGTGGCGATAGGAAAAAGTGCCATTGAGCGTGGTGTTACGGTCAACGCGGTGTTTGAACCCGGTGGACGCTCCCCATGTGGAGTTTGTTCCCGTGTCATCATCGTATGTCCGCCACTCCAGGTTTCCGCTCAGGTAAATCTGTGTGCGTTTTTTGCGCAGGGTGAACACACCCGTCGCATTTTGGCGGCGGAAATCCACGTCGCTCAAGGTAAAGCGTGGGTCCCGTTCATCGACCGGCAGGTTCTGGGTGTCGGTGATGCCCTGCTCCTCGTTGAACTGCCAGGTCTGCAAATTGTCGTTGAGAACGATGGAGTCCGCTGAAAGTGTATCGGTATAGCTACCGGCAAAATCGAAGCGCGTGGTAAACAGATACTGCATCCGCGCACTCCAGGTCTTCCGGTTGCCGACTTCGCCGTGGCGCACCGTCAGGTCAAGCTTGCGTCCTGGTGTCCAGCGAAAGCCCGCCTCCCAGCCGAAACCGTCCTCATTCAGTACCGCGCGCTGAAAATTATTCCTGCTATGCGAAACCTCGCCAACAATCTGGAAGTGCCGATTGAACTTGTACCAAACCTCACCACCAACCTGGTCGTTGCGGTAATCATTTACATTGAGGCTGCGGTAGACGGTGCTGGACCGTCCGAAAAGCCGCCACTCCAGGTTGTTGAAACGATAACCCGAACCAATAGATGCCTGTATCTCGTGGGTCTGGCTGTCCGAGAAGTTGACTGTGAGTGTCTCGTCGTCAAGGTTGTCAGCGCTTGAAAGGGTCAACCCGTAGCGATAGTTAATCCGCCAATCCGCAAATTCCCGCATGCCGCCCTTGAGAAGGGCGCTGCCGGTATAGTTTTGCACCAGACGGCGGTTGTCGCTCCTGTTCGCCTCGTTGTGGGAGATGCTGTCGCTTTGGCTGAGGAATACCTGCCGCAGGCTTGCGCGGGTGTTGACCGACAGGTGGTTTTTGATAATTTCCGCGTCCAGCACGCCGAACATGCTGTGACGGAGGTCAGTACCGCCGTCATTCAGGAAGTAATAATAGTCTGCTGCATAGTCGAGCGCGCCTTTGAGCTTGCGCCCTTCAATGCGTGTATTGAAACCCGCTGACGCGTTGAGGACAAAGCCGCTTTCCTTGTTCTCACCCTTGGCATCAAGGTTGATGTTGTCAGACCACGTAACCTTGGTTTCGCCGCGCGGGTCCACCCACACATGCTGTGCAAAGGCAGCCGACGCAAAGCAAGTATTCGCGACGGTCACCAGCAAGATGTTTCTGAAAATTTTGCCCCTGATCTGCCCCACAGATACGTTCCTAACGTCCCCCGTAACCGTAGTAGGACGCAAATTTCTTGTTGCTGCCGCTATATCGGGTCTTGTTAAGAATGAGATTGATATTCTCGCAGGCGCTGATCATGCTCAGGCTTTCCTTGATCTGCGGTTCGGTCGTCTTCTCGGCTTCAATCACGAACACGGTTTGACCCATGTAAAGCGCAAGCACCGACGCCGCCGAACTGGCGAGTACAGGTGGCGAGTCAAAAATCACGATACGGTCGGGGTACCGTGTACCGATCTCCCGAGCCATCTTCTCCATGCGCTCACTGGCGAGAAGCTCTGTCGTCAGGTTATGCTGGCGGCCTGCAGGCAACAGCACAAGGTTCGGGATGCTTGTCCGGATCAAGCAGCTGGCGAGGTCGATATCATCATCCGCCACAACATCCATCAGGCCACGCCCACCACTCACACCAAGACGGTTCAGAACTTCCGGTTTCGAGAAGTCTGCATCCACGAGAAGGACGGTCACATCCTGTTCGGTCGCAATCGAAAGCGCCAGGTTGATCGCGCAGAAGGTTTTGCCCTCGCCCGGGTTAGAGCTGGTCACCAGAATAACGTTGCCATTGGGTATCTTTTTGTCGCCTTTGGCGAAGGCATTCAAAAGGATCGTCCGCTTGATAATCCGGAATTCCTCGGACATCAGGTTTGGCGGCATATCTGGGGTGATATAGCCAGCTTCACGCAGCGATACGAGGTCAATTTCCTCTGGCGGCCGCTTCGGTGCCTCAGGTGCCTTATTACCGATACCTGTATCAGAAAGGGGTTTTGGCACCGCGCGCCCGGCCTCAGACTGCGACGCAAGGCCGCCGCCGCTGCGAGGTTGCCCAATACCTGATTTCGCGGCTGCTTTTTCAAACGCGCTTTCTTTGGGCGCTGGTTTGCTCGCCACATCATCCGGATTGGCCGGCTCCCGGCGCGGGGCGCCCGGTTGACCGATGCCCCTGAAAGCTTTCTCAACTGGTTTTTCTTCTACCTTCGGGTTCAGCGAGGACGGATCAGGGCGTGCTTCGCGCGGCGCAGACGGATCACCAATGCCGACAGCTTTGGAGCGGCCAGTCTTGGCAGCAGCGCGCTCGACCAAAGAGCCGCCGCCTTCGCCTTCCTTCTTTTTTTTCTGTTCCGCGCGTTCAATCAAATCCATCTGGAAACCCTACTCTTCACACCTACGTGGTGGACATGCCACCAAAAATATCGAAAGCAAGAAACACGGTATAGATAACCAGCAGCATTGCTGTGCCGCCTGCAAAAGACAGGAGCTCGACACTGCGTTGACGGTTTTCCTGTTCCGACAGGGTGCGTGTTACGTTGCCGAGCACCGGCATATCAAACTGGCTACGCAGTTGCTCCACTGTGATTACCACAGGCCGGAGTTGTGACAGCACAAGCGCCACACCGATGCCGGCAAAAATACCGCCAACCAGCACCGCTGTGAAGAAGAGCAGCCTGTTAGGACCACTGGGGCGCTGCGGCGTGATCGGTTCCTCTACCACGCGAAGCGAAACCGCCTCGTCCGTTGCTTCCACATCTGCGGCAAGATCGAGCGACTGTTTCTGCTCAACCAATTCTTTATACTGGCGCTGAATGGTTTTGTAGTCACGGTTCAGCCGGCTTGCCTCAGCTTCAATTTCGGGCACCCGCTTGGCCTTTTCTTCCATTTCGGCCACAAGGTTACGCTGTTCGCCCTCACGCTGCTTCAGTGTTTCGAGCGATGTCTTGGTCTCAATGATCTGCAGCATCAACTGCTCATAGAGCCGGTTGGGCGTTTCCGTCGTGAGATTGGAGTTGCGGCCCGCGTCAGCTGATGAAGCAAGCTCCTCGGCCAATGCGTCCTGCTTGTCTTTCAGCTCCGCCTGAAGAGCTTCGATCTGACGGGTCACATTCACCACATCCGGGTGACGGTCCTTCAGCCCCAAGGTTTTAAGGGCGTCATATTTTTTCTGCAGGTCGGCAATGCGTTCTTCGAGCGGGTCACTCGCACCGCCGCCACCGCCCGAGCGCGAGGAACGCGCCTCACGGATCGTTGGCGGTACGTTTTTGATCTGCGCTTCAAGGGTTTGCAAGGTGACCTGCGCCTCAGACAAGGTGCTCCGCGTCCTGCGAAGGTCATTCTTGGCAACATCAAGCCGCGACAGGAAACTGCCCTGCCCGCCCAGATATTCGATATTGTCTTGCTGGAATTTGGCAAAGCGGGTCTCGGCATCGCTCAGGAGCTTACCGTATTCCTGAATGCGCTGGTCGATAAACTCGATCGCGCTTTCTGACTTCTGAGCCCCGACCTCGGTGTTGCGCTCAAGGAAGAACGACAACAGATTGGCAACCACACGGCGCGCCACTTCGGCACGCTGCCGGTCGCTCAGGCGGTCATCATCAATTTCGTACTGGATACGATACATGCCCTCTTCGAGCGAGACGATACGAATATCCCGCTGCAATTGACCAACAAGCGAGTCCAGTTCCTTATCGTCTTTTGCGAGCCGATCGAGGTAGTCGGAGCGACGGATAATTTTCTCAAGGTTGGGACGGGTAACCAGCGTGCGGCGAACGATGTCTACCTTACGGCTAAGATCAACGTTCACACCCATTTGCTTGGCGATGACCGGCAGGATCGTCTGTGTATCCACAAATACCTGTGCCGAAGCTTCGTATCTGTAGGGCATGGTTGACACAAGCGCCCAACCAAGAAGGCTTACGAGCCATGCCGTAAACAGCATGTACCACCGCTTACGCCAGATACCGTAAGCGATGGTTTTGATCTGCTGAAATACGTCGTGCAATCCGCTTTGCACAGCCATTATCTCTCTCCGCTGTCAGCCAATACTGGCAACCAGCCAGTAATACTACAGAATGCTTTCCGGAATTATTAACACGTCGCCCGGAAGAATCTTCACATTCTTTGAAATATCGCCGTCCTTGATCAGCGATTCAATCTTGAGCAGATACTCTTTCTGCTCACCATCCTCAAACCGAATGAGGGAGGCGCGGTCACCCGCTGCAAATTCGGTCAGCCCCCCCACTTGGATCATCACATCCAGCAAGGTCATATTCGCGCGGTATGGCAGTGCCTGCGGGCTGGTGGCCTCACCAACAACACGTACCTGCTGCGAAAACGGACCAAAAAATGACTGCAACATCACCGTGACGATAGGCTGCTGAATGTAGACATTCAGTTGCTCTTCAATATCACGCGACAACTGGCTTGGCGTCTTGCCAGTCGCAGGCAAATCCTCTGCGAGTGGGATTGAAACACGACCATCGGGCCGAACTGTCACGTTCGTCGACAGTTCAGGGTTCCGCCAAACGTGGATATAGAGCCCGTCTCCCGGACCGATCACATAGTTTGGCCCGGGCCCCTCATCAGGCGGAACAAAAGGTGCTGGTGGCAGTTCTTCGCTTGGCCCGCAAGCGGTTAGCCCGCCAAACACAACGAGGGCACAAATGGCCCTGATCCCGTTCTTCACAATTGCTCTCACTGACAGGTTTCCTTTAAACCTTTGAAAATTAAGCTGAAAGACTTCAACCCGTATTATGCTACACTATGCCAATCGAGCTGTATTCAAATCAAGTAATTTTACACGTTTTAACACTTACTCGATTATTTTTCCTTTTTCAGCGCTTCTCCTTGCCCGATTTGGTCTTGTCTTCAGTAAAAAATGCTTCCTGATCATCATTTCTGAGCGCCCAGAAAATGACAAAGGCGTTCAACAGGCAAAACAGCAAAAAGTATATGGATTCCAACGCCCACGCTCCGTTCGTACGACACTGTGGTCAACTATTCCATGTTAGTATATCACGAAAAACACACCTGTTCAGGTCAAGCGTGACCAGATGCTGCATTTTTGAATATTTGTTCCTGCCCCAGTGATATTTCTTTCCAGTCAAAACCCTCTGCATAGGCTCTGGTCTGCATCCGGTCCGTGTCGCGAGTGAATATTTTATGGACCGCCGCGGCATATGCAGCCGGGTCGTCGCCCTCCACCAGTTCACCAGCCTCGGGCACGACAACAAGGTCTAGTGCCCCGGCAACCGCGCGAGAAACGACAGGCGTTCCGCACGCCATCGCCTCAAGAAGCACGTTCGCCCAGCCCTCCCGCTCGGACGGCAGGATAAGAACATCCGCCGCGGAGAGGAAACCCGGCATATCCTTGCTTGAAAGTTTACCCTCAAAGATCACACGGTCGGCCACGCCAAGCTGTTTGGCTTGCTCAAGGAGCTCTGTGTGCAAGGGGCCCTCGCCCGCGACAACCAGCGCTGTATCTTCTGGAAGGTGGGCCATAGCCGAAATCGCGATATCCACGCGCTTGCGCTGAACCAACCAGCCCGCAAACGCGACAATCTTGTTCGCACCGCCCCACTTCGCCCGGAATTCCTCACGGCGCTGAGGTCGGAAATGACCCGCGTCAACACCATTGCGAAGGGTGGTGACGCGGTCTTCCGGCACCCCCATGGCAATCAGGTCTGTGCGCAGCGAATTGCTCACTGTTATCACATGCGCTGCCTGCGACGCCGCATCAACAATCATCCGCCCCGGCACTTGCTGCTGACCGATTTCGGTCACGTCGCTGCCGCGGGCTGTCATCACAAAGGGAATATCGAAGAAGCGCGCCAGTTTCGCCGCTGCCACACCGTCTGGATAAAGGTAATGGGCGTCAATGACATCACAACTGCCTCCGTCCTTCAGCAATCGACGGAGCGCACGTTTACCGGCGCGGTAGAGCGTGAAGGGGGTCAGCCACATGCCAACCTTGGGGATAACGAGATAGCGCGGATGCATAACCGGAATGCCGTGCCGCACTTCAACCGCGGGCACCCGCGCGAAAGCGCCGTAGCGCCCCCACCGCTTGCCCTTGAACGGGAACCACGGCACGGGCGCAATAACAACAGCCCTGCTCCCGGTATCGGCCAAGAAATGCCGCAGGCGGTTCTCAACAAAAATGCCAAAAACCGGATCCACCTCATTCGGAAAGAGGCTGGAAAACAGAACGATATCAAGGCCTTGATCAGCCATTCACCAGCCTACTCCAGCAATTCGATCTGCCGGCGGGCATCCAGTGCTTCCTCAAAGTCCGGGTCGAGCTTGACAGCCTGGCGCAAGGTCTCAAGCGCATCCATGCGTCTTCCTTGCGCGAGATAGGTCATGCCAAGGTGATACCGGTAAAGCGCATTCGACGGCGCCCGGCGTGATGCTTTGCCAATTGCGGTCTCGGCCGCGTTCAAATCCCTTTTGGCCTGCAACATGACCCAGCCATAGATATCAAGCACAAAGGGATCGTCCGGTTGGATCAGGTATGCACGCTCCGCTAGAAGCACGCTTTTGCGGTTCCCAAGGCGCAAATAAGCCCTTGCGAGCCGCGCCACGATATGGGCATCGGCCACGCCGGCGCGCAGCACCATTTCATATTGCTCTGTTGCGGCAGCCGGCAGGCCAGCATCCTCCAGAAGCCCACCAAGCTTCATGCGCGCCGCGCGGTCAGTTGGTGTATTTTTGAGATAGTCTTCCAGCGTCTGGATCGCTGTTTGCCCCTTGCCCTGACTTTCATAGGCTGTTGCGAGGCCAACTGCGAGGTCCGACGACGCGCCAGAGCGCATCGCAACCTTATAAGCCTCGATTGCCTCATCGGTACGCCCCATAGCAACGAGCGTGTCACCAACAACGGAGGCCCGCACGTCTGCTGGTCTCTTTGAGGGGTCGAGCGTTGGCAAAATTCTCGTTGCGTCAGCATATTTGCGCGAGATCGCGTCGATAGCAAAGAGGTACCAATCAACCATTCGGGCGTCAGCCGCGTTTGTCCCCGCCGCCTCTGCACGTTCAAATGAAATGCGGGCGCCGGTGGCAAGCCCCATCGCGAGCAGTGCACGACCATGCATAAGGTGTGCGCTACCATCATTGGGGTTGAAAGCCACATAGCGAGACAGCGGCCTGACCGCCAGCTGCGCCTGGTCGAGATCCAGCAGAAGCAGGCCGAGATCCTTGAGGAGTTCCGGACGGTCCGCCGCAAGAACGGCAGCTTCCCGGGCCTGCTCAATCGCGTTGCTGGTGCGGCCCGCCTGCGCAAGCGCCTTGGCATAGTCCGTTTCCATCTCAGGCGAGCCCGGCATGACGCGAATAGCTTCCTCAAAATAGGTCAGTGCCTCTTCACCTTTACCCTGCAAAAGCAGCACACGACCGAGTGCCGCTTTGGCGCGCGCGTCAGTTGGTTGAGAGGACAGTAAACGCTTGAGGGTCTTCTCACCGTCGGCATAAAGGCCAAGGCGCATTTCGGCCAAACCCTTGTTGCGGATGGCTGTGTAGTAATCAGGGTTGCGCTTGATGGCTTCCGCAAAGCTCGCGCGCGCCTTTTCATATTGACCCTGCGAATATTCGATACTGCCGCGCATGTTGTAGCCAAGTGCACGTTGCGGCAGCGCTTTCAGAATTTTGGAGACCGTCATCATGGCCCCCTCCACGTCGCCGGAACGGAGCTGTATATTCCCCAGAATGCCAAGCTCGCGTACATCCACTTCTTCGGATTGCGGCTGGGTGAGAATTGCGTCAATCGCAGAAGAGGAATCGCCGGTCACGTAGCGGGAGAGCGCAAGCTTGCTCGTAAGGCCATCAATCACCTCGTCCGGTGATTGTTTCTCCTGGTCGGCCAGGCGTTCATATAGTTCGTGCCCGCGCTCCACTTCGCCAGCGGCCATCGCTGCGGCAGCTGCCATCGCCAGCACGCTACGCTCAGGCGCGGGAACATCAAGAAGTGGACGCAGGACGTCATAGGCCGCGGATGACTGCGACAGGCGCATATAGGTACCAGCAAGCACCATGCGCACGGTCTGGCTTTGCGGGCTGAACCTCAGCACTTGTTTGAGCAGACTTTCGGCCGTGGAATACTGCCCAAGTTGGTAGGCAACGAGACCCCTGATATAGATAGCAGGCAGATAGCTGTCCGAGATATTCCGTGCGCGGTTAAGGAGGCTGTTCGCCTCTTCGAAATTGCCGCGGCTCGCTTGAATAACACCCGAGAGATAAAGCGCCATCGGGTAGCTTGGTGCCACCGCATAGACGGCATCCAGATATTTTTCAGCTTCCTCCAGTGCACCCTCGTCAATCCGGATCGACGCCAGTTCAATATTGGCGAGAATATTGCCAGGGAACAGCCTGCGCGCTTCAAGGAAATGCTGCTGCGCTTCATCGGGCCTGCCCATATACCGCGCGACCAGCCCCCAAGTGTAGGCGACCATGGTGCTATTGGGGCCGAGTTCCGCCGCCTTTTTGATCAGCTCTTCCGCTTTTGGTACGTTTCCGCTGCGCAGTTCAAGGCGCGCAAGCCCGAGGTAGGGAAGAAACTGCTCCGGCGCACGTTCCCGCGCACGCTCATAACTCGACCGTGCCTCTTTCAGGTTGCGCAGGGCGAAATGGGCATCCCCCGCCACGATGAAAGCATCAACCTGGTCTTCTGCCGGCAAGGTCACACCGCGAATGGAGGTCAGCGCATCAGCATATTTGCCCTGCAACAGCAGGGATTTGGCAAAAAGCGTCGCGGTGCCCGCATAATCCGCGCCCAGCCTACGCGCGCGCTCTATCGCGGTTTCTGCCGCGATGCCCGCCCCTGTTTCCAGATAAGCGCGGGCCAGCAGCAGGTAAAGCTGGCTATCGGCTTCCGAGCTATCCTGCAATTCCTGCAGGCGTTTGATGGCATCGTCATACCGACGCTCGGCAAACATCTCGCGCACGGTGCCGTATTTATCCTGCGCATGCGCCACAGGTGTCAGGAAACTGCAAGCAAGCAACGCGGCAGCAAAAACACTCCGCAGTCGCGGTGTCTGCCTTTGATGAAACCTGCTGCTTGTACCAGCCATATCAACGTGCCCCACTTGGAAAAAGAATAACCCTCATGGTTTGCAGGATAATCAGCAAATCCAGAAAGAGAGAATAATTTTTGATGTAATAAAGGTCGTATTCCAGCTTCCGCCGCGCGTCTTCAACCGACGCACCGTAAGGATACTGGATCTGCGCCCAGCCCGTAATACCCGGCTTCACGCAGTGGCGCTCACGGTAAAACGGCACCTCCGCCGACAGCTGGTCGACAAAAAAAGGACGCTCGGGGCGCGGACCAACAAAGCTCATGCTGCCGCTCAGAACGTTGATCACCTGTGGGATTTCATCAAGCCGAGTTTTCCTGAGGAAAGCGCCGACCGGCGTCACACGAGGGTCGTTCTTCTGTGCCCACTGCGGTGCACCCATCGCCTCAGCGTCCTGCCGCATGCTGCGGAATTTCAACAGCTTGAAGGTCTGGCCATGCATGCCCACGCGCTCCTGCCGGTAAAACACAGGCCCACGGCTGGTGACTTTCACAAGAACCGCGACCACAAGCATCACCGGTAAGGTAATCAACAGGAGCAGCATGCTGACAGCAATATCCAGCAACCGCTTCGCAATACGTTCAATGCCGGTACCACCACGGAACCCATCGGAGAAGATGATCCATTCCGAGCGCACCGATGTCAGCTCCACATAGCCGCGTACCTGCTCATAGAAAGAAAGCCGATCCTTGATCTCGATGCCCGCAAGCTTGCAGGCAATAAGCGGTTCAAGTGGCAGCGAGGTTGCTTCATCTTCATTGGCGAGGATGATCATCTCGATATCGCGTTCCATGGCAAATTTATCGAGGGTCTCTATATCATCGAGGATGATGGCATGCGTAAGCGGCTTCGTTTCCCCCGGCAGCATCACGATATCGACGATATTCAGCCCTGCTTCACGGGCCTGCGCCGTATATTGCTGCAGTTCCGCAGCCAGCTTGCCAGCACCAAGCACCAGCACGCGGCGCCCGATCAGGCTGTTGCTGCCAAAAAGCTGGAACAGGCCATGGCTTATGAAAAGCACCACCGCAGAAATCAGGAGCGACAGCACAAGGATGGAACGCCACAGAGGCAACATGGGCAGGAAATAGAGCACTGCAGACAGGAACATGCCCGCGGCCACCAAGCTTACCGCGAGCCGAATGACAAAAATGCGAAAATCCTGAATGGCATCAGCATGATAAGCACCAATGCCGAGCATGGCACTGACGCACGACAGCGGCACCAGAAGCTTCGCGATCCACGCTTCAAACCCTGCAGCAAGCGTCCATGGAAGGCCCACGTATGCATAGCGCGCGAATTCAGCCACGATCACACAACTGAACACCAAAGCGATATCCGCCAAGGCCAGTGTAAGTTTCACAGGTGAAACATAGTGACGAAAAATCCGGACCATCTGCCCTAGGCGCCCCTTACATGCTAGACCCTTCCCCCGTGCGCCACAGTATGCGCTTGGGGAACATTGTTCAAGTCATTGTATATAAAGCAGCTTGGGCTTCTGGCGGGCGATGCGGCCCTTCGTCAGGCCATATCCGGCATTTGCGGAACGAGGCAGCTCGCCTCAAATAGCGTCAAAGCTACAGGAACTGCGCATCCTGGGCCCACACCAACAGCATGGGACACAATTGGCGTGTAGCCGAGAGCGACCGAAATTTTTTCAAATTCGGCATCATCAGGCGCGGCGATTTTCACATGATCACAAGCGCCCGGCATCACGGCATCAAGCACAACCATCGCCGCAAGCGCCGCATATCCCTCCGCCAGCACCGGCAAGCGGCGGCTGCGAGCGGCGATCAGTGCGCCGATACTGCCCGCGATTTCACGCCCGCCATAAAGACGGAGCGCCTCCAGCGGATTGTCGGCACAGGAAATTACACCTTCGCCGTCCTCACCGACCGACACATCACCGCGGATTGCCTTGATGACGCGGCGGGCGTGACGCTCGAGCCCCGGCGCGAGTGCAGCGATACCAAGCACGTCACCGCCAGACGCGGCCGCTTCCATGCCGAAGGCCACAGCCGCCATGCAGTCCGCCTCAGCCCAGTCCGCACTCACGTCGTGCGGCAGGCTCGGCGCCATTTCAAGCGCGCGCAGGCCGATGCCTTTGTCGACGCACAAGAGATTTACTGGCGCCCTGCCCTTTGCCGTGGCAGCGATGTAGGCCAGCACGCCCTCGGCATTGCCGCCATCCTTATAGGATGACGCCAGCAAACAGATATGCACGTCCTTCAGCTGTGGCGCGGCCTTCGCCTGCCAGGAGGCAAGCCACGCACCAATGTCGGTGAGCCCGCACGCGCCAATATGCTGCGCCTTGGTGGCGGCATCCATATATTTACGCGCAGCGCAGTCGTCGGCTGCTGGCAGTTGTGCAATGATCGTGCGAAGGTCCTCGAAGGGATGGCCAGTTAACATCTTATTTATACCGTGGGTCTATGATAGGTCATGCAGGTGCGACGCGGTTTTGCGAAGCCTCGGCAGCTATACTGCAGCTTCCCTCGGCACGCCAAACAAAAAGAGTATTTGCACTCTGTACACAAAGGTCTAAAATGTATAGAATTCAAGACAAATTATACCCAGAAGGCCAAGGGTAACTGAATGTTCAAGAGCAATAGATCGCTGGTCATTTCAACACTGTTGACGGGCACTGCCGTGGCAACCGGCACCCTTTTATATGGTGTGTACCAGCAGGACGAGGAGCTCAGCATCCTCGACGACACACTGCCGCCTGTTGTCGGCAACGGCGTTTTGCCGCCGCCTGCCACTTATGTGATGACCACGCCGCCACCGGTTGAAATTCCCGGCATCCGGCGTCTCAAGATCATTCGCCCTGCCCTTGCAAACCCGGCAGTTGAAGGTTCTGCTGCTGGCGCACCAGCGAGCGAGGTGACCGCCCAACAGGCCGCTGACTTTTACCTGACCGGCACCCGGAGTGCGGATCTCATCCGCTCGCCCGTTGAAGCCCGGATCGAGACATTCCCGACCGTCACGCTTGAGGAAGCCGTCGAAGGTGCCCTCGCGGTTGACGAATGGGGTTTCCAGGTTGTTCAAAGTTACCTGAACCAGGCCATGGGCGACGATGAAGCGCTCAAGGCACGGATGGAATCGCTCCTCACCAAGATTGAGGAAGCGGCGGGTGACTATGACCTCGCCACCATTTCCGATGCTGCAAACCTGATCATTGAAGCGGGTGCCCGTACACACTGGACCGCCTTCATGGCGCCGTTTGTACTGGACGAAAACTTCAAGCTGACCGAAGGCGCAATGGGGTGGGACCTTGGCCCATCAACGCGCGAGCCATACGACAAATTCACTCGTGTTGCGGCCGACAACAAGATGCTTGTTGGTGAAGGCATGGAAGATGAAGGCTCCGATGGTGGCCCTTCGATCCTGTCGAACGGCGTGCGTAACGTGGAATCCTTCGTTGCCTCCAATATTCCGAATGGCCGTTACCGCGTGGTAATCCTCACGGCACCGCGGCCAAACGGTCGCTCCCCACTCTATCCATTCGGGGTGGACGTGAAGCGGAACGGCGGCAACGTGAACGTGGTCGACACCCGCGCGACCGACGACCTTGTGCCGGTCATGAAGCTTTCGAGCTCAGGCCCCGGCCGCCTGTCTGACGCACCAGCCGAGAAGAAAGCTGCCGAGAGTGACGATGCCGCAAGCAACGATACGCTCTATGATTTTGAGCTGACCGCCACAGCGGGCGGCCTGCTGACCACCAGTAGCAGCAGGGATATTCCCGCAGCGAACCAGCAACTGCCACTTGGTGGCGGCGTGCTCGCGGGCTTTGCGTCGTCCATCTTCAGTGTGGCGGGGCCTAAATCGCTTGATGATTTTGCGCCGTTCATGCAGGCCGATGGTGGTGGCGGTGCCGGTGCAAACAGCGGCTACATGCTCGTGACCCGCGCTGAAGTGGTTGATGGCACGCTTCGTATCAGTTTCCGCCAGCTTGGTGGGCAGGATACCTACGTGACCGCGGTCATCATCTATCCTGAGCCGGACAACGACATCGAAGAAGAACTGGCCGAAGAGATGGCCGACTTCATCGAACGTATCGCGCCCGCTGCGGGCCGCAATATCTCGGTCGAGAGCGTGCTCGAGATCCAGACACCGATCATCGACCCCGTTGCTGTGTTTGCCGACAATTCCAACGGCTTGCCGACACGCGAAGGCCAATCAGCGACGCCAACACCGCCGACAAGCTCGCCGGAGCCGGAACCTGAGCCAGATCCTGAGCCGCAGCCACAGCCGCAGCCGGAACCTGAGGAGCCAACCCCGGTCCCGACACCTGATGACCTGACGCCGGATCCTACACCTCCGCCGACAACATCGCCGCCAACCACATCTCCGCCGACGACATCACCACCAACGACGTCGCCGCCAACTACATCTCCGCCGACGACATCACCACCAACGACGTCGCCGCCAACTACATCTCCACCGACGACGTCGCCACCAACGACGTCGCCGCCAACCACATCTCCACCGACGACGTCGCCACCAACGACTTCGCCGCCAACTACATCTCCGCCGACGACGTCGCCACCAACGACTTCGCCGCCGACCACACCTGCGCCTACTCCGCCGCCAACTACGCCGGAGCCGCCGCCGCCATCGACGCCG
>NZ_AQXF01000001.1 GCF_000375545.1 Kordiimonas gwangyangensis DSM 19435 = JCM 12864 | reverse complement strand
CTGAATAGCCCCTAGTTTCTTAGACACCTTGGGCTTTCCAATTTTGCTGCCGTTCGAACTCGACGGGCGACAGCAGACCGTTGTTACCATGCTTGCGTTTTGGGTTATAGAAAAACTCGATGTAATCAAAGACGTCCTGCCGAGCTTCTGTGCGGTCCCGATACGTCCGTCGCCTGATCCGTTCCCGCTTGAGGAGCTGGAAAAAGCTTTCCGCGACAGCATTATCGTGACAGCTCCCCCGTCTGCTCATGCTGGCTTCCAGATTGTGGGTCTGCAGGAACTTCTGCCACTCATGACTGGTAAACTGGCTTCCCTGGTCTGAATGGATGATCACCTTCGATCTTGGTTTACGCCGCCAAACGGCCATTAGAAGTGCACTCAGAACCAGATCCATATGCATGCGGGACTGCATCGACCAGCCGACTAGGCGGCGAGAATAGAGATCAATCACGACAGCCAGATACAGGAAGCCTTCATGGGTCTTGATATAGGTGATGTGACGTAAACGTCTGCTTCGCAAGCCGTCACCCAGGTCTGATCAGGCCGCGCTGCATCAAACTGTTGCTACAAATGGTTGGGGGCCACGATTGCTGGCGATCCGCCATAGCTGCCGGGCCGACGACGGTAACCGACCTGTGCCTTGATGCCTGCCAGCTGGGTCAATCGCCATACCCGCTTCGGACAGCAGGTCTCGCCGATGGACCGCAGATCATCATGGATGTTGCGGTAGCCATAGACACAGCCGCTCTCAAGCCATACCTGCTTGATCAGGCCGGTAAGACGTCTGTCATCCTTGGCCCGGTTGCTCATCGGCGAGCGCAGCCAGGCATAGAAGCCACTATGCTGCACCAGCAGCACGCGGCACATCACGCGCACCCGGAAAAGGCCCCGGTGCGCTTTGATGAAGGCGTACTTTACTTGGCTTCTCTTGCGAAGTACGCCGTGGCCTTTTTTAGGATGTCCCGTTCCTCGGTAACCCGGGCCAGTTCCGCCTTCAGTCGGCGTATTTCGGCGGCCTCCGCAGCTTCCTGCCGGATCTGTCGCTCTGGCTTGTGATAGCACTTCTTCCAGTCATAGAGCGACTTGGTGCTAATCCCCAGCCCCGTCGCAACTTCCAGAACCGAATAGCCCCGATCAACCACCTGTGCGACCGCATCTCGCTTGAACTCTTCCGTATAACGAATACCTGACGACATACATCAACTCCTTGCTTCATTTTTACCAAGCAAGGTGTCTAGAAATCTAGGGGCTATTCAGAGACTAGGGCTATTCAGTTCGTCCGATCCGAAACACTCAGACTTGTGGCCAAGATGGCGAGATAGGTATAGGAAACCGCTGGCATCTGTAGCGAAAAATCAACTAGTGAATGGAGGCCAATTTGTATACTCGTAGTGATTCCCAGCAATATCAGTGGACGCGATTTGTTGGAAGACTTTAGAGCGCGAAACAAGCGGTACAAAATGTGGCAGACTAGCCAGAAGATAAGTATTGCAGCGGGGAGTCCTACTGTCATTACCAGTTCTAAAATGTCACTGTGGGCACGGTCAAAAAACGAATACATTTCAGGCGTGCGGAAAACCCTGAAAACATCGATGAAACTTCCGAAACCGTATCCTGATAGAGGTTGGTGCTTGATAGCATCCAAAATTAGAGGGTAGGCAAAAAACCGCTGGTCTGCATTATCAAGCTGTTGAAAACGACCAAGGATACTGTCGCCACTGATCTCGAGCATAAGGCCGACAACAAGCAGGAACAACGCCGAGCCAGTGATGGATCGTATCATTGAACGAGTTTGGGTCCCCGAATGCACAAGATATGCCACAAAATATATTGTGGTTGCAATAAAACTGCTTAGCATACCCGCCCTTGACCCGCTTAATATAAGAGCAGTAGCAGTAACGAATATAGCAAGGATCAGTATCGCTCCACTACCTGCCATTACTTGTAGAAAGGCAATCATGTGCGATCTAAAGCCGGCTTCGTTCGTTTCTCGGCTACAAAAAGCATAGGCGAGAAGGGCTTGCAGTCCAAGGCCGCAAAAGGCAGCGAAACTGTTTCTATTCACAAAAGTGCTGGTAAGGCTCTCGTGATACGCCCATTTCTCGTACCAGAGGACTGTGCTATTGCCAGCAAAATAGGCCACAAGACCATATGAGGCATAAAGCGCGCAAGTAATACCGATGAAGCGGACAATGTACTTAGCATCGCGGATGGAACGCGAAATATCGAAGATAACTGCAAACCAGATGGCGTGGGATAGCAGGAATAAAACAGATATTCCTCGATGGCCCGTAACAAACTCCAGCGATGTGCCGACCTCTGGTTTAGGTAGCGACACCGGCGGGGTGGCGGTAGTGCCCAGGACCATATCAGTCCATGTCCAGACAACGATTGCTATTGAGATTAGTAGAAAGGTTGCGACAAAGCCACTATTCTTACGTTCTGATGGACGCGTAAGTGAAAAATGCCAGAGAGATAGTATCGCTATATATATGACCCAGAACCACTGAAATACCGGCCGGTTGCTAGCAAGAGGAAAGGGCACAGCTAAAAGTAAAAAGTATAACATAAAAAAGCGGTAGCGTAATCCACCGACTGGACGTTTTGAATATGGCTGGTCAATCACTTGTCTATCCGTTAGCCGAGTGCTTTGTGAGTTGCCGCCCAGTCACCAACTGAACAGCCCTTAGGTGTCTAGTCATCATGCTCCGCAAAGATGGCTCACAGTATCCAAGCATATCATCAGGTGTTCGCCATAAAAAATAATTCCAACATGACATGGTGTTGCAAGTTGTTCCTTGGCGATTAAGGAAGCCACTTGACTAGAGATAAGTAGCAAATCGCTTCATAGTGAAATATGTCCGATTGCGAGCTGGAGCGAAGAACCGGCAGAAGCTCACGGGCATGACCGAGAGCTACCATATAATGGCGGACAAAGCCCAAAAAGCCAAAAACAATCCTCGAGAAAGACCTCCGCGTACCTCACGAAACGTACTGCTGGTCAGCAACTTGCTGATCCACCTGACATAATAGGATTATTGCAAGGAGCAATTAATGTATCATAAACGGAAAAAGTGCGTTCATTCAGGCAGCAATTGATTTAATGACAAGCGGTGAGCCCAGTGCGCGAGAAAGGCGAAAAATCTCTCTTTTTGTCATGCTCGCGTATCGCACCGGCATGCGTCGCACTGAACTCGTGAAGCTGCAATTGAAAGATGTGGAGAGCTCACAAGACTGTGTCATTTCGATCCGGGACAATCAATTCGGCAACAATAAATCGCGCGCTGGCCGGCGGCAGATAAACCTAGGCGTTTTCCTCGATGATAGGGAGATGGGTGAGTTTAAATCGCTGATGGCACAATATGCCAGAAAGACAAACCGCAACCTTCCTGTCTTTTCCTTTGGCAGCACAGGAGCGCCGTACCATGGAGGGCAAATTTCCAAAATGTTCTCCCAGGCAATTGAGCAAGTCACGGGTGATGCAGATGTCGTTTTTCATAGCCTGCGCCATAGCTGCTTGTCCTGCCTGCACGCAACGCTTGAGGGCGAGGCCGAAATTGCACACATGATTGCTGGCTTATCGGTGGAAAAAATGGAAGCAATTCGGAAATACTTGGTGGGTCACCTCGACAACCGCATGGGCCTTTATTACACACTCGCGGCCTTTGCCGGTCATGCTGGCCCCAGGGAGACGATGCTGAGCTATTTGCATCTCTCTGACCTAATCATTTTCTCCAAGCTTCAAAGGCAGCCGCTGGAAATTGGTACCGACAAACTGGCCCAAATCGCAGGTGTACAAGGTTCGAAGATCGCAGACCTCGACTCTACTGAGCGCCATCAATATTTGGTTCGGCACAAGGTACCCGCCATCGCTTCATCACATCCATTTGTGTTGCCCGCCGACCAGAAGCTTTTCTCAATTGGTTCAGAAGAGAGTCACACGACACAGGCCAAGCATGACTTAATGCTGGTTGATGAGATCTTACGCGCGCTGCAAGAAGGCTCCAAAGCGCGAGATCTGGCTTTCCAATACGACGTGGACAGGGAAGTGATCGAAAAGTGGCACCAAAATGCCATCGAGCTCCAATCCCTTAGAACGCGCCGCGGAAATTCTCGGCTGTTTGGAAAAGCCAAAGAAGCCTCCATTCGTCTCCGGGCACGGAACGATAATCGAGTGAAAACGGAACTCGACCGGGTTTGCCGTGGCATGCACGCAAAATTGGACTGCTGGTCAGCGAAAGAGATCGAAAGATTTATGAAAGCCATTCTGTTGGCATCATCGCCAGACGCACGATCATATCGAATTCATGATCCAATGTTTGCCGCCGAAATCGTCGAATTTTTCCTGCCCGAGATTCCCGTTGGGAGATGGAGAATGGAAATCGACATCCCCGAAGGTCCGGACTTCAAGGCGTCCAGGGACAGATGGAAGCTGCACAACCCATGGCTTTCAGAGAGCGACTTTAGATCACGTCCGCAAAAGATTTCTGCGCATCACCAGGATGGTATCGGGCTTTTGCGTCTAACCCACCCAGCCAAATCCGATAATTCCAGTCTCCCAAAGCTGGTCGCTTACCTGGTATCCGTTTCATATGACGAGGCCGATTAATTTTTGCTCGAGCTAGCCATATGTAAAGCCATTCTTATCAATATTGATATTGATATTTTTTGCGGTTGGACTTCCGCCCGTTAGGGTACTATTAAGTGACAAAAGGATGGGCAGCCCTGCGGAAAAATACGACGAGGCAGTTGTCCTGACCGGTGATGGCGGATAATCTGCGTTGGCACCGGGTCGGTTATATTTATTGATGGGGATTTAATAATGCAAAAGCAGGCTCTTGTCCTTGGAGCGGGCGGTTTTATCGGTAGCCACCTTGTAAAACGGCTGAAGGCTGAAGGCTTCTGGGTTCGCGGTGTCGACCTGAAGTTCCCTGAATTTGCCGAAACCGAAGCGGATGACTTTGTCATCGGAGACCTACGCGAGCAGTCGATCTGCCGCGAGGTCATCGACCGCCGCTTTGATGAAGTATACCAGCTTGCGGCCGACATGGGTGGCGCCGGTTATATCTTCACCGGCCAGCACGATGCCGACATCATGCACAACAGCGCGACCATCAACCTCAATGTAGTGGATCTCTGTCACAAGCGGAACATCAAGCGTGTGTTCTACAGCTCGTCCGCCTGCATGTACCCGGCCTATAACCAGGAAGACCCCGACAACCCGAACTGCGCCGAGGATTCTGCTTACCCGGCGGCCCCCGATAGCGAATACGGCTGGGAGAAGCTCTTCAGCGAGCGTCTTTACCTCGCCTACAACCGAAACTTCGGCATGCAGTGCCGTGTCGCACGTTTCCACAATATCTTCGGCCCCGAAGGCACATGGACGGGCGGCAAGGAAAAGGCCCCGGCGGCTATCTGCCGCAAGGTGGCGTCCGCGGCGCAAGGTGGCGAGATCGAAATCTGGGGTGACGGCACGCAGACCCGCTCCTTCCTCTTCATCGACGAATGTGTCGAAGGCATCCTGCGCCTGACCCGTTCCGATTTCGAAGGCCCGGTCAATATCGGCTCCGACGAGATGGTCAGCATCAACCAGCTCGTGGACATGGTGTCAGAGATTGCCGGCAAGCCGCTCAGGAAGCGGCATATCGATGGGCCGCTTGGCGTGCGCGGCCGCAACTCAGATAACCGCCTGATCGAAGAGAAACTCGGCTGGAGACCGAACCTGCCGCTTTCCGAAGGCCTGAAGCAGACCTACGCTTGGATCGAGCGTCAGGTCAAGGGCAACAGGTAGTCAAGGTTCAGCACGACCAACGACACAGTTCGGACCTAATTATCTGCACGTAACAGACCTAATACGCTTTTCAGGATTGTGAAAATATTCAAATAACCTCGCGACATTGCGTGCGTCATCAAGGGCCGAATGATGTCGGCCCTCGAAGGTCAGGTTGACCAGCTCCAAGGCCTTCAAAAGCCCGACCTGCCTGCCTTTGCGGATATGCTGTTTCTGGAACAGCTTCTTGGCATTCCGGTGTGGCGGCAGAGGAAGAACAAGGTTGGATCTTTTGATACTCGCGTCCAGTTCGAGCTGCTTCAGGTCATAGTTGCCCCAGGAATACCAGCAATCTGGCGACGCCGGTAAACCGGACAACCACCGTCGCAGTGCTTCCATCATGTCGGCAAAACCCGGTGCGTCAGCCAGCGTATGCGCCGTGATGCCGGTTACGTCCGTGCAGTAAGGAGAAACCTCGGTATATGCCGGTTTGACATATGAATGAAACTCACCAACACCTTCCCCGGCCTCATCAAGGGCAATCACGCCGATTTCGATCGTTTCCATATCTTCGACCGTAAGATCACGACCAAGGGTCTCCCTATCAAAGCAGGTAGCTTCCAAATCAATGCAGAGAAATGTTTTCATCTGGCTATCCTGTTTCATAGTCGCCAATTGGCTCATAAGTGAAGGGCAGAAAGTTGCGGTTTCGGTCCAACTCGATCCGCTGCTGAAGGTTCGCCTCAAACTCTTCGAGGGACTGGCCAATCTCAACCATGGTGAGCCGTCCATTTCTGAAGCCCGCGCCTGTATCCAGGTAGATTACGTTCCCCAAGCGCAAAATGGCGTTATTGGACGTATGGCCGACCAGTACGAGATCCACGTTGGCAACTGAAGTCTGATCCTTGTCCTTAATGCGCCTTCTGCCCCATAGGGTTTCCATGCGTGGTTGGCGCCCCTCTGCCGCGGCGTACCAATCAGTTGGGGCATCGGCATGCATGAGGCCAATCTGGGAACCGTCAGGCAGTATCAAGGTCATGCTGAGCGGTAAGCGCTCGACATAGTGGTCACAGAGATGTTGCACTTCTTCCTGCTGCTCTTCATTCAACAGATCGAACCAACCGCCCCCGTTGACGCGCCAGAAATGTTTATCGGAGCGAGGATTGACGGCATTGAGCATCATTTCATCATGATTGCCGAGCACGCTATGAAACCAGGGCTCGGCAAGCAATTTGACGCATTCATAATTCTTGATGCCCCGGTCCGTCAAATCGCCAAGAACGATAAGGTGATCCCGGGCTCTATCGAAGCCAGCATAATGCATTTCCTGCAGGAGCTCATCGTAGCATCCATGAAGATCGCCACAGACAAACGTTCGTCCATCCCCAGCTACAGATACTACCCGGTGGTTGGGGTGAATTTTGTTCGGTAGCTTCGGCATCGCAGGCCTCAATCTTCATACATATCTCAGAGCTCGCTGCGCCTAATAGAAATACATTGGCATCAATGTCCCAGCGAGTAAAACATCATGGCGCATGCATGAGAGATGAATACGAGCAGCCATAAATTCAACCCGAAGGTAGCTTGGCGGAAGACCCGAGAATTGGTTTCTTTCCAGTTGGAAGGTAGGGTCTGCCGCTGTGATGAGCCTGGAGGTAGCGCACGATCCAGAGAACGGAGGCTCGTCTCGCCTTGCCTTTTCCCCTTACCTTGGGGTTTATAGTGTAGTGACCCATTCGCTGGGCCAACCCCTCGCTTGAACTCTAGACATAGTCGTCGCCTTGGTTCTGAAAACGGCACCTGCTTCAGCTTTCGACCGAAGCAAGGTATCGAAATCGATACCTTTTTGTTGAAGGGTACCGAAAAGGATACCATACCAATACCATAACACATTCAAGGTATGGAAATCGGTACCAAGGAAGCTCTCAGACAAGGCATCGTAACCCTCATGTGGCATAAAGTTGGACATCTTGAGGAAGTTCCCGAAGGTGGCGCCGCATTCATATATGATGCCCACACACCTGAAATTTGCTGCTCGCTGCCCCGTAAGGTGGACCGCCATGCCTACCGTGCCAGTGTGCATCCAATTTTGAGTAACCTTGCACATGAATATACACAAGTATAACTATGTATAGTCCGCTTGCGATATACTTGGTTATACTTCGTTAGAAGCGATTGGGCTTAGCTCCATCGATCTGGGAGATTGCACGGCAGGCAGGACTGCCTCGCAATACTATTCGCAAATATTTGCAATCAATTGCCTCCTCGGGCCCTGCCACTGATTGGCGATAATTTCCTCAGTTGCAGTGCCTATCCTCGGCGGGCAACTCGGCCCAGAACGCGGATCATCACCAGAACATCAGCCATCAAAGTCGGTGTCAAGCACGCTCTCTATACGCTACAGCGCATATTTCTACTTTATACTCTATAGCGTATATTGAAAAAATATGCGCTGTAGCGTATATGCTGTCTTAACTGATCATATGAGGCAATTATGGATCATCAGCTTGTC
Source organism: Kordiimonas gwangyangensis DSM 19435 = JCM 12864 (assembly GCF_000375545.1). Lineage (GTDB taxonomy): Bacteria > Pseudomonadota > Alphaproteobacteria > Sphingomonadales > Kordiimonadaceae > Kordiimonas > Kordiimonas gwangyangensis. The sequence goes on along the minus strand of NZ_AQXF01000001.1, from coordinate 1,044,958 downwards.
AGGTCGGCCAAGGATATCGGGATCGCGCTCCGGCGTCGGCGTCGTAAGCACAATCTCACACAAGCAGCGCTCGCGCAGCGTGCTGGTCTCAGGCAGAGCACGGTCTCTCAGGTCGAGAACGGCCTCGAGACGGTAAAGCTCAGTACCATCATTGAGCTTATGCGCGTGCTTGATCTTGAAATCCAATTGCAGCCGCGCAGCAAAAGCACCCCCCAGGATATTGAGGACCTGTTCTGATGGCGCGGCAAAAAAGGACGTCCCGCCTCCTGGTCGCCCTCAATGGCCGACATATGGGCAATCTTGACCGCTCGAACAACGGTGCCGTCAGCTTCACCTATGCAGCCGATTGGCTTGCGGATATGCGGCGGGCTATCCCGGTTTCCCTGTCCTTGCCTCTTCGCGAAGAGCGCTATGTCGGCGCGCCCGTCTTGGCTTATTTTGACAATCTGCTGCCCGAGAACGATCCCATCAGACGCAAAGTTGCCGAAAGGGTCGGGGCTGAGGGCACGGACGCTTTCAGCATGCTTGATAAAATCGGCCGGGATTGTGTGGGAGCCCTGCAGTTCGTACCGGACGGAGACGATATTGCACCGCCGGGTCCCCCCGAAGGGGAACCGGTGGATGACGCAGCAGTCGCCGGCATCATCCGCAATCTGGCAACGGCGCCGCTTGGCATCCGCACAGACAAAGACCGCGACTTCCGAATCTCGCTTGCAGGGGTTCAGGAGAAGACGGCTCTTCTATGGACGAACGGATGGCAAATACCGAAAGGGGGCACACCGACCACCCACATTCTCAAACCCCAACTCGGTAAGCTGCCGAACGGCCTTGATATGTCGGACAGCGTTGAGAATGAGCATTTTTGCCTCACACTGTGCGCCGAGTTTGGCCTCGATGTGGCAGGTAGCCAGATAATCGATTTCGAGGACAAGCGCGTTCTGGTCGTGGAGAGGTTTGACCGGCGCCACACAAAAGATGGCCGGTTGCTGCGCTTGCCGCAGGAAGACTTCTGCCAGGCTCTTGGCGTGCCGGCGACCCGAAAATACAATAATGAAGGCGGACCCGGTATCGGCGAATGCCTGCATCTATTGGGCGGCAGCGACTATGCCGATGAGGATCGCCGGCATTTCCTCAAAGCCCAGATGCTTTTTTGGCTCCTGGGGGCAACTGACGGGCATGCCAAGAATTTCAGCCTGTATCTGGCGCCGGGCGGCGGATACCGGATGACTCCTTTTTACGACATCATGTCGGCCGAGCCCAATCTGGCACGGCATGAACTGCGCCGGCAGGAGATGAAGCTGGCTATGGCGGTTGGCGACAGACGGCATTATCCTATCGACACCATCTATCCTCGGCACTTTCTGCAAAGTGGCAAGGCAGCCGCGATGGACCCCGGCGAGATCGAGGAAATCTACGCATCGATACAGGAGGCCGCCGATGGCGCGGCCGAGCGCGCCAGGACAAAAATGCTACAGGACCTGCCTGAAGAAGTGGTGGTAAGAATCTCGGAGGCTGTTCAAATGCGGCTCCGCAGACCAATACAGGAACTATGAACACTGCATCGGTCGAATGAGGTGGGTCGGGTTCTTGATTGCAGGCGGTTCAGCACCGGAATTTTCCACAGACTGCTGGGTGTCAAAGCTCATCTCATTTGAGCCTCAGCTCTAGTTTGTATAGGTATCAAAACTTGAAATATCAAAATTTTTTCAATAAAAAAAATGGGACCATTTTTTAAACTTTTTTTATTTGGCAGCAAAATTCGAGACGGATCGGCGTTAACAGACCAAAAAAGTAAAATAATATTTATTCAATAAATTCAAAGCATTATATAATTAGAGTCGTTTAAAACCACTTCAAAACAATAGGCAACTTTACATTGGTATACACTGGCAGTGTAGAGGTCGTCGGTTCGATCCCGATCGGCTCCACCAAGATTTAAAGGGCTCAGGAAGCATTTCCTGGGCCCTTGTTCTTTTCCCCAAAAATTCGTGATTTTGGCCTATGCCAGATGCGGACAGCCTAGCGGCCCCAACAATAGCGCATTTCGCATCGGGGCTCGGCTAACGGCGAAGTGCTAACAGGTATCAGCGCTTGTTCTTCACCCGGTGATCATCATCCAGCGCGATCGACAGCAGGAATACGAGGAAGGGAGTCAGCAAAATGCTGATGGCAAACACCCCTGCGAATCCGAAGCGGCGGTGACGGCCGTAATAGGCAACAACGATACACAGGAACAGATAGATAACGAGAAGGAAGGGAAGCATGATATTCGCTCCTAGACTGTTGGATGTGAGCCCTGCTGAATAGGGGTTTGATTCTGAAATTTGCCGATTAACCAGCGCAGCTGGCTGCGACCGTGTGCCCTCGTTGATGTCTGTTGGGCTGGTCAGGCCATCGTTCTGATTCTTCTCCGCCAACATGCCGTCCGTATTTGTTGTGTCGGTCAACCCGTCAGCGACCTCATTTGGCGCAATGAGGCCATCGGCCTCAGCACTCGTGGCGTCAACCTTCTGCGCCTTTGTATGGCCTGCCCCCTCGGGCTGAGTTCCTGCCGGCTTTGTTTTTTTCGATCCGTCGCCTTCAACGCCAGTCGCTGGCTTTTGTACGCCGGTTGTTGAACTCTCATCTTCCGGGAAAAGTTGCGGCAGATTCTCAAAATCGAGCGCCGGTGCGTCTGACTCAGACATTGATTTGATTGGTGGTGCCTGCTGCAGGTTATGGATGTCGCTGCCGAGGATCAGCGGCAACTGCTTTTCACCTGAGCCGACAATTACGACTTTGGAGTTTGGCGATTTCGCCAGTTCCACAGTTGCTTCAATGCCGCGCCATGTCAGCAGGTTTTTGTTAAGCGCGCCGGAGACAATCGAATAGAAGTTTTGTACCCCAAGCGCCTTGATCCGAAGCCGCTCCGCCTCCTGCCGCTCAGCTTCGAGGCGGAAGGTGAAGGACGCAGCAACTTGTTCCTGCACCAGTTTTTCCTCGATAGAGTTCGCGATAGCTGGCGGAATGATAATTTCGCGGATGATGAGGTCTGTAAATTCAAAATACTGGGAATATTCAGACAGTTTCACAATCTGGTAGAGGTCATTTTCCAGCTGTTTGTAGTTGCTGGTATAGAGCTCAACTGAATTGTAGCGCGACAGTACTTCCCGCACCGCACCTGTTGTCAGCGGAATGACAACACGTTCGCGGTACTCTGGTCCGATACCCTGCAACAACTCACCAGCTTGGTCGCTTTTCACCCGGAAAAGCACTGACAGTTTCACACGGACTTCCATACCTTCGGCACTGAGCGCGAGAACTTCTTCATTTGCCGCCTGTACCCGGGTCTCGAAAACATAGATCCTGTTCCACGGCAGCTTCATGTGGAAGCCTTCACCCAGTTCCGAATAGACTTGGGTACCGCCAAAAAGCCAGCTGTAGAGAACGCCCACGTTACCGGGCAGAATGGTCACAAATATATAGCGCCAGAACACCAGCAGGAGAAACCCGATCGCCAGAATGGTGCCAATGACATGCACCATATGTTTCGGCGGTGATTTCCTGCGAGCTTTCTTGGCTGGCGGTGTCGGTGTGCTTGTCGCTTCGGCAGTCATAGAGAATTCTCGGTCTGTGTTGGCCCCGCCGGTTGCGGGCGGAGGTTGATAATCTGGTCAGCCATTTCTGTCAGGGCACCTTCACGGTGAACCGCCAGCACAACGGTTGTTCCTGCCTGCTTGAGGCGTGGCAGTATGTCGTTATGCAGCTTGTTTGTGAACCACTCATCCTGCCCGGCTTCAATATCGTCAAGAATAAGCACGGGCCGTTTTTGAACCAGGGCGAACGCCAGCATAAGCCGGCGCTTTTGAGCCGGTGAGAAGTGACGCTTGAGATCCGCGGCCGTGGCCACCAAGCCTTCATCAATACCAAGCTCAACCACTGTCTCGTAGAAAGCTTGCTTTTCCTCTTCGCTCACCCCGTAAAACCGGTCGAAAAGGTGGCTATCGAGAAAAACAGCGGCAAACAGGCTGCGGTAGGCGCTTCCTTGGTTCTCATGCAACTCTTCACCATCCACAAGCAGACGGCCACTGCCGGGATGAACAAGCCCGCAAATCAAACGCAACAGGGTGGTTTTACCGGATCCGTTTGGACCATTGACCGCGATGATCTGGCCCGGCTCAAATTTAACGGACACGGGGCCAAACCCAGGTACTCCCCCGCGCGGATCAAAGGATACCGTACAGTCTTCCAGCGCAATGGATTTGAAGCTCGCCAGCGCCGCAACATCCGCCCCATCACCTTGACGGGCATCGCGCAGGGTTGCTTTCACCTGTTCAAGCTCCGCCAACGCCTGATTGGCGCGCGAGAGCATGGGAATCGCACGCAGCACAATGTTCAGCGTCGCGATCTGGAAAATGGCGATGTAGGTGATTTTGCTGACCGTTTCCGCGCTATCGATATATTGAGGCACCGCGAAGACGATGGCGGAAACAAGAACATAAAAGCCGACATAGATCGTCATATAGGCTTTGCTTGAGGTACGGGAGGCGCTGTCTTTCTCCGCATGGGTTTTTGCAGCGGCTGCCGAGATATAATTGGTCTGCAGATCATCCCCCGCCCGACCGTTGAGCTTCACTTCCTTCAACCCATCCAGAAGCTGGATGAAGAGGTTCATGTAGGTACGTTCGGTGACCTGCGCCTTGTAGACGTCAGGCGCTGCACTCTCGATGTAGTAGCGCGCGACGAAGGCGGTCGCGGCGACCGTGACAATGATCACAATGAAGGTCAGCGGCGACAGGTAAAGCGTGTAGAGGCCAATGCAGGTGGTCACTCCGCCGGTGATCAGCGCAAATATGACAGGGGGTCCGGCTTCGGTCAGGATTGCCGTAGTGCGGTTCAACAGCCCATAGAGCTTGGTGGTGCTGAGAGCCTCGACCGTCTTCAGATCTGCGTAGCGGATCGCAAGCGCAAATTCGCGCCGCTGGATTTCGACGGCGGTTTCGCAAGTGTCAACCGTCAGACCGGTGACATTGAATTGACTGTAGATCAACACGGCCGCAATGATCAGGAACATGCCGAGCGACTGGAAATCGACACCATTTTCGGTGCCACCCGCGACGGTGGATGTGACGAGCGCAATGGTCGCGACACTTGAAAGCGCAGCCGCTAAAAGCCACGCGAGCAGATAAACTCTGTTGCGGTTATGCCGACCCAACAGCAGCGTTATAAAGCTGGTGGTAGGGGTGGCTGGCGTGTTTGCTGGAGACATTGTTTTCATTTTAAATCTGACGCGATCATCTGCTAAGTCCCTGCAACTCTGTCTCTTTTTCCACGTTATGCCAAGCGCTTTGAGGTGCCATCGTCGAATTTACCGCCATTTGCTCGCCCGTTGAGAGAGGCGATGAATTTTCGCCCATGGAGTAGAGCGCGCTGATCCGCCCCCGTTCTGAGGGACCCAAAACATATTGAAGGAGAGTGGCAAGCGTACCGCTGGGGCTGCAGTCAATGTAGCGCGGCCTGTTCAGGTCGGCTTCAACCTTTGAAACAGTTGTAGAGAAGTGAATGGGCGCTTCTACGATCCGCCAGAGATTTTCCACGTCCGGATACCATCTTTCACCTGCAAGGCTACAGCCGTACACCGGACATGCTGTACCGCCCAAGCTGATCTCACAGGCAATTGCATCAAATCCCGGCCGCATGGCCATGACTGCAGGACCATGAAATCCGAACGGAATATTCAGCAGGAACGCTGGCACACTGATTTTATCGAGCGCTGCACGGCAAGCCTCAATTGATGGCCGCGTACCGGACACCACGATATGCCGCTCAAAGTTATCCGCCGCGAGCGCACAGCCTTTAAAAATGTCCGGGTTCTCATGAAAAAACCCTGCACCCGCCAGGACAGTCATCATGCCGCCCGGCTCCAGGATTTTACTTGCCGCGCTGGCTTGGCCAACAATCAGGTCGAGAATATGCTCAAACGTCGCGGCTCCGGTATGCACAAGCGCCACAAATTCGCCTAGGCTGGCCCCTAAACACGCGTCAACCCGTACGCCCCGTTTTTTCAGGCTCTCCCCCGCCGCCCATTGCTGTGCGAAAATAGCCGGATGGGTGACGGCAATATCGTTCAGCCAGTCTTCGGACGGGCCAAAAATGGTCTCGATCAGGTTTACCCCGGTGCGGCGGCGCACGCAGCGATCGGCATAAAATAGCCTGTCCCGAAAAACGGGGTCCGCCTCAAATGCTGCTGACCCCATTTTCGGAAAATGACTACCTTGCCCCGCAAAAAGCAGAACTGTTTTAGCTGATGATTGCTGGCTCATCACCGGGGGACTCCCATCCTGTGCCCCACACCGCGTGACAAACCTTAAGCTTCAGCTTGTGGCTCTGCCGCAGGTTCGTCTTCGAATTCTTCATCCGCTGGCGCGAAGGCATAAAGGAAAATTGCGCCCAGAACCGGTGTGAACACAAGGCTCAGCAACAAAGTGCCGAGGAACCCCGCACGTGTTTCGCGACCATAAAGAGCAACCCAATAGGCCAGCCCGATATAGACCAACAGGAAAATGATTTGTGCCATGTGAATGCTTCCTCTCAAGCTTCAGGTTGAAGTAAGGATGTTTACGCACATACAAAACTGGTGGTGTCGAAACCGTGACCCCCTAGCAGCCGGATGCTAGCGAATGATGCCGCCGGAAACAAGGCTGGCGAGCTGTATCCCCCTGATTTTGAAGATAATACCCAAATTTGCCTTCGCGGATGAGGGTATTCTGCAAGCGCCGCCCAAAAGGCCGACACATGGCTCCCAAAAAGCGCAGAAAACCAATAGTTCAAGGGTGTTTCACCGGCGTCAAAACCGCCCTAAATTACTGTTCATGGTACACTTTTCGGCCCCGAAATCACCCTGAAGCCTAGGTCGGATTTGTTTCAGGTTTGAGTACTCTTGCCATCCTAAACCACTAGCATATTTGAGTAATTTTGCCTTTGTCTCCGGCTTTTAACCTCAATAAATACTTGAGGTTTGAGGGAGGACATGATTAGCTAAAATCCAATATGTTGTGCTTTTAGTCCTTAACATTGAGCCTTCAATCACACGGATATCAAACAATGGCTGACACTCAGAATATGACAGTGCTCTCGAACGGCGCTAAACTTGTAGGCGAATCTCTGCTACCTGGCGCGAGCCTGATGATGGACGGCAAGGTTGTGAACGGTGCGGCCCACGCAGTCGTTGGTCTTGGCGCAAAAGCGCTGCTTGGCCCGTTTGGCCTTGCGCTGGTTGCTGCTGACTCCTTCTCGAAGTCGCTGACCAACAAATACATCTGGGACCATGTTTCAGAAATCTACACGGACCAGAAAAGCCGTTACCACGCCAAGCGCGCAACCGCCGCGGAAATCACCGACGAAAGCGTGACAGTCGAGGCGCCGGCCAAAAAACCAGCAGCAAAACGGCCGGCACGTACCCGCAAGGCAAAAGCTGACTAGAAACCAACCGCGGTCGCGCCATTTTATGGCGCACTCAGTTGGTTGTTGCGCATTTTGGGGCGTGGTCATATCTGACCTCGGGGGAGACAGACGTTGCTTTGGTTTTTACTGCTTTTGGCACTTGGCTTGATTTATCTCGCGCTGACCCAGCGCCTTCGGGCGATGGAGGAGCGTGTTTTGCTTTATGTCGATAAGGCAAAATCAGCTTTTGAATTCGTGAAAGAAGACGTTCAGGACGTTGAAGCGGAGCTGAACGACGATGTCGTTGCCTCTGTTGAGGCTGAGCTTGAACGCGAAGTGATGAAACGCCGCCAATCTGGCGCTGATGCATCCGGCGCCGACAGCGATGCGAGCAACTCCGGACAAACAACTCATTAAAACTGGCCACCCTCCAACCCGGTTTGAACCATGACAGCAGCAGCTCTTAGAGATCGCCTTAATCTCTCGCTCACGTCGGTGACCGGTACTGGGTCCACGCGCCAACGGTGGCAGAGCCGCCACCTGATCGGCCGACCGGTCCTCGCCGCGCGGCTAAGCATGATCATGGGCGGCAAGGATGATGTTGGCCATGCCGAGGCAAATCCGCGGACCGGTCGCATACTGCTGCGCGATGTAAAGGTGCCCGCTGCGCAGATCGAGCCGGAAATCCGTGCTGCCCTGCACAAGCTGCTACTGGAGGAAATCCGCACCAAAATCACCATGGGGCCGGACGAACTCTCCACGGAACCAATCCAGCTCCTGCCTGCACTCAAGCAAGTCACGAATCCGCTGAAGGCCAACAGCCCGCAGGACGGCGCATTCCGTGAGCTGTTGAAACAGTTTCCGCCGGACAAACGTGAATTCGTCAAAGCGACATCCTATTCGCTTGGCAATACGCTGGTGAACTTCGCGCCGGAGCTCGCGCTTATTGCCATTGTCAACATCGTGAATGGCAAGAAAATTGGCCTTCTGACCAAGATCGGCTTGGGGACTATTCGCGGTCAGGTGTTGACCATGGGCTTGGCTGCGGGTGCAGCATTTGCGTTCGAGCTTTATGTCGAACGCAACAAACGCCGCAAGTGGCGCAACCTCGCCCGCATGATGGAACATGAAGTCAGGACCGAAACCTACGATCACCTGCAGCGCATGGATATGGCGCACATTGACCGCAAGAGTTCAGGCGAGCATTTGAACCTGCTGTGGGACGCGACAGGCAAGATCAGGACCTTCATGGAATCCGGCGCTGATGACATGCTACAGCGCATTTTTGTTGCCGTGATCATTGTCGCAACGCTTGGCTTTGTGTCACCGCTTCTGGCGCTGACCACCCTTGCGCCGCTGCCAATAATCATTGCGGGTTCGCGCTATGTATCCAAACGGGTCGAAGAACCCTATGCGATCCAGCAGAAATGCGAGGAACTTATCCAGAAGTTCCTGTCTGCAAATCTGATTGACCTTTCCGTGATCAAGAGTTTCACCGCGGAAGATATTGAAGCTGAGAAGCTGAACACCTTGAGCGCGCAGGTGCGTGATACGTCATCGATGGCGCATGAGACCAGCTCACAATACACTGACTTGATGCGCCTCCTGATCTCCGTGTCCTTCGCACTGGCTGTCATGATCGGCGGTTTCCTTGTGGCGCGCAAATCCATCACAGCCAGCATGTTCACGCTCATCCTCTTCTTCGTGCCAAAACTTCTGGTGCGCATGGAAGGCATGGGTGTGAGCTACGACCAGTACAAACTGGCCAACCAGTCCGCGCGCGCAATCCTTGATGAGCTGGGTGCGAGCGCTGAAATCCATTCCGGCCCTGTTCACCTGCCGCGTGAGAGCGTCGCTGGTGCAATCACCTTCCGCAATCTGGACTTCGGCTATAGCGCTGACAGGAAAGTGCTCGAGAATTTCAACATGGAGATCCCTGCGGGCTCAACCGTCGCCATCGTTGGCTCGACGGGAGCCGGCAAGTCTACTGTCATCCGCCTTATCAACCGCTTCTATGACCCACTGGATGGTGCCGTGGAGCTTGATGGCCTTGACCTCCGCGAGGCCAACCTGACTGATCTTCGCCGCAATATCGCAACCGTGAGCCAGGAAACTTTCCTCTTCGATATGAGTGTGCGTGAAAACATCCTGTTTGGCCGCCCGGACGCAACCGATGAAGAGGTGATTGAGGCAGCAAAGGCCGCCGAAGCACACGAATTCATCGTTGATCTCGCACAAGGCTACGAGACCAAAATTGGCGAGCGCGGAAAGGCGCTCTCCGGCGGTCAGCGGCAACGTATTGCGATTGCGCGCGCGATACTCAAAGACGCGCCCATCCTGATTTTCGATGAAGCCACAAGCGCGGTCGACAATGAAACCGAAGCCGCGATCCAGCGCTCCATCGACGCATTTGCAAAAGACCGCACCGCCATTTTGATTGCGCACCGCCTCTCGACCGTGCGCAATGCAGACTGCATTCATGTTATGAGCCACGGCAATGTTGTCGAAAGCGGCACCCACGATGCACTCATCAAACAAAACGGCATTTATGCCGAGCTGTGGCGGGTTCAGACCGGCGAGGCGGTGAATGCTTAGCCTTGTGGATGACACGGCCAGCCAGCTGTCCGGTGCCCAAATTTGGTCGGACACCCTTGAAGTTCTCGCGCTCAGCTGCGGATATAGCGACGCACGCACCGATCTAACCGGCCAGCTCTCGCTGGCGATGACAAAAGCCGATCTATCAGCACTGTCCCGCGCACAATCCGACTTTCTCGCGCCTGCTGAAGCACAGGCTTTGGCAGCCATGAAGCTCGACCGCCGCCGCACCAGTTTCCTGCGCGGCAGGGCTACCGCGAAAATAGCGCTCTGTAAGGCGTTTGGTGGTGCTCCCACAAAGTGGGACATCCGTAGCGGCGTATTCAATCAACCCGTTGCCGCTTACCGGGGCGGCGAGAAGCCCCCCGTGCATGTTTCCATCAGCCACAGCAATGAGGCAGGGGTTGCGGTGTCTTCCCCGCAAGAATGGCCGGTTGCGATCGATATTGAAACGGTATCCGCACAGAACAGGCCTGCCCTTGAAAGCCAACTCACAGCGCGGGAACGCGAATGGTGTGAAAATGCGCCGTGCGCCTTAAATGCGGCCACCGCGCTCTGGGCCTTGAAAGAGGCGGCATCAAAAATTCTCGGCGGCGGGCTGGCCCTTGATTTCAAGGCACTTGAAACGGTCCCAAGCCTCTCCGGCGACACCGTAAACTGCACATTCGTGAACGCGGGGCATCTTGCCGGCGAGGCTGTGCTAAAGGATGGCGTCGTTCTGGCGCTTGTTATGTCCTCCCAGTCAGTGCTGACCGACAGCAACTTCCTCTCGCGCGCTGCTAACATGCTTAGCTCTTCACTTGGCGCACGCAATATCTGTGGGGAGACGGAACCATGACAGTCTGGATGTTCCCGGGGCAAGGTGCCCAAGCGAAAGGCATGGGCGACGACCTGTTTGACCGGTTCCCCGTTGAGACCGCCCAAGCGGATGAGGTTCTCGGCTACTCAATTGCTGACCTTTGCCGCCATGACCGCGACGGTCTATTGCGGCGTACCGACTATACCCAACCTGCACTTTATACCGTTTGTGCGCTATCCGTGCTCGCGCGTCACGCGGACGGCGAGCCTGAGCCTGACTTTGTCGCAGGCCATAGCTTGGGCGAGTATGCAGCCCTGTTCGCAGCCGGGGTGTTTGACTTTGCCACAGGCCTGCGCCTCGTAAAAAAACGGGGGCAACTTATGGCCGAGGCGTCCGAAGGCGGCATGTTGGCCATCATTGGCCAGGATGAAGCGGCGCTAAAGCCGTTTCTCGAGCGTCACGGCTTCGGTGGTATCGATATCGCGAACCTGAACAGCCCCAAACAAACCGTACTGTCCGGCGTAAAATCCCAGATCATGGACTGTGCGAAAGTATGTGAGACTGAGGAAATCACAGCGATTCCGCTGAATGTATCCGCAGCCTTCCATTCGCAACTTATGGAAGACGCCGCAAAAGCCTTCGCTGATTTCCTGAAAGATACAAATTTTGCGCAGCCGCGCATCCCCGTGATCGCCAACGTGACCGCGAGACCCTATGGAAACGGCGACACGCAAGCCATTGTTCGCGAACTGCTTTCGCGCCAGATTGCCGGCACGGTACGCTGGCGGGATACCGTGGATTATCTGCACAGCATCGGCGAAAGGGACTTCATAGAAGTTGGCCCCGGCGTCGTGCTAACGCGTATGCTGAAAGACTTCCCGGCCCCTGCTGCGCCCACGCCCAAAGCCGCTGTCAGCGCGCCTGCACCAGCGCCAGAGATGAGGCCGAGCGCGAAAGTGGTTTCCATCGAGCCCAAAAAAGCCACGCGGCCTGCTGATACAGCCGCGACAGAAAGCCCCATTGGGGCACCATCATTCATGGAGCGTTATGGTCTTGAGCATGCCTATGTCACCGGCTCAATGTACCGCGGTATCGCGTCGTCTGACATGGTAATTGCCATGGCAAATGCAGGCTGTATGGGCTTCCTTGGCACTGGCGGCATGCCGGCGCGGGATGTTCAGGATAACATCGGGAAGATCAAAGCTGCCCTTGGCGCGAAACGCAACTGGGGCGCAAATCTGTTGAGCCACCCCGATGCCCCGCAGGCAGAGCTGGCGCTTGCAAAGCTTTATGTCGCGGAGGATGTACCGGTTGTTGAGGCTTCCGCCTTTGTAACGCTGAGCCGCGCGCTGGTCTATTACCGCTACGCGGGTGCAAAACGCGCGTCCGACGGATCGTTTCAAGGTGTGCGGCGGGTCATCCTGAAAGCGTCAAGGCCCGAAGTGGCGCGCCAGTTCCTCGCACCAGCACCTGCTGCCATGCTGGACAGCCTGATTGCAGACGGCCTTCTGGATCAGGAAGCCGCTTATGTGGCTGAGCACATGCCAGTGATAGACGACCTGACGGCAGAAAGTGATAGTGGCGGCCACACAGACCAAGCTTCGCCCTTCACACTGATCCCCACATTCCTGCGCGTTCGCGCGGAGGCGGCAAAAACATTTCCCGACCATCATATCCATGTGGGCGCTGCGGGTGGTATCGGTTCACCGGAGGCAATCGTCGCGGCGGTTGCGCTCGGTGCAGACTATATCGTGACTGGCTCCATCAACCAGTGCACCACGGAATCCGGCATGAGCCCGACGGCAAAAGACATGCTTCAAGCGCTGGATATTGGTGACTTTGCCTACGCGCCCGCGGGCGACATGTTCGAAATTGGCGCGAAGGCACAAGTCGTGCGCAAGGGAAGCTTTTTTGCCGCCCGCGCGGAGCGGCTTTACCAACTCTACCGCCACTATGACTCACTTGATGACTTGCCGCCGGACGTACGCACCCAAGTCGAGGATCGCTTTTTCATGCGCTCATTCGATGACGTATGGCAGGGCGTTGTCGAATGGCTTTCGCGTACCGACCCGGACCTCCTGGAACGTGCCAAGGCCCGGCCGAAGGTGAAAATGGCGCTCGTTTTCCGCTGGTACTTCAAATATAGCGCCGACCTCGCGCTAGATGGTGATGCCTCGGGCAAAGTGAACTACCAGCTTCATAGCGGCCCGGCACTTGCTGCCTTTAACTCATGGGCGCGGGAGAATAATCTCACCGACTGGCGCACCCGTCACTGCGCGGACATTGCGATGCGTTTGATGGGTGAGGCCCGCGCGCGTCTGTCGGGCAGCAAACATAGCGATAACAAGCTTGGGCAGGGAGCACCCTCGTGACTGAAGACCAATTGATCAAGGTAATGGTGGCGGAAATCAAAGACCTGCTGCCAGAACTTGAAGACACCGATATTTCCGGCACCGACAGCCTGGTCGAGCTTGGGCTTAACTCCATGGACCGCATCGATGTCATCATGGCCGCCCAGAATGAGGTTTCGGCCAACATCCCCATGACAAGCTTTGCGCCCGCCAAATGCATCGCCGATATTGCGCGCATCATTCAGGACGCCAACGCCTGATGCAAGACGCCTTGGGGGAGCTGGTTATTACAGGGTGCGGCGTGTTTGGTGCCGTTGGCACCAACTGCGCTGAACTGTCCGACCGCCTGCAAACCGCAAACCTTGACCACCTCACCCGGCGCACCGACCCACGCGTCCTGGAGCCGTGGATTGCAGGCATTATGCCTGATCCTGACCCGGAAACCGCTGCCAAATCCCTTTTTGACGACGACACCGCGAAAAAGGTTCGGCGGTTGACCCGTGCCGCTGCAAACGGCCCACGGGCGGGCCTCACCGCCGCGCTTCAGGCATGGCAGGATGCCGCGTTGCCCATGGGACCTGTCACGGAGGACGCCAGCGTATTTGTGGCCGGCCAGAATACGGCAAACGAAGTGCTTTTGTCTGCAAGTGAGGCGTTCACAAGTGAGGGCCGACTATCCGCTGGACGGCTGATGCAGATGGGGCACGACTCGTTTCTCGTGTCGCTCCTGAGCGCTGTATTCGGGATTGCTGGTGACGGTGCCGTTGTGGGCGGCGCGCAAGCCAGCGGCCATATCGCCATCCTGCAGGCGGTGCGCGCACTGCGGAGTGGCGAGACTGAATTAGCCCTTGTTGTGGGTGCGCCAACAATACTGTCGCCGCTCGAAGTCGCGGGATATCAAGCCTTGGGCGCACTGGCCAACGGTAGCGAAGACACACTTGCTGCCGGATGCCGGGCATTTGACACCGGCGCTGCGGGCTTCGTGCCGACAGAAGCCGCAGCAGCCCTCGTTCTGGAAACAGCAGCTCACGCACAAGCACGCAACGCCAAGGTAAAAGCCAGGATTTCCGGCTGGGCCAGCGCCATGCACCGCTCAGTTGAGCCGGGTCCCGACTGTGCAACAGCTGTGCGGGTTATGCGCAACGCCCTTGCCATGGCAGGTGCGCGCAAGCCTGATATGGTCAGCGCCCATGCAACCGGCACACCCGCTGGCGACAGTGCCGAGGCGGAGGCCTTGGCCGCAGTGGTGGATGCCCGCACACCGGTCACCGCCCCCAAAGCCGTCCTCGGGCACGGATTGACATCCGCCGGAGTGCTGGAGACCGTAGCCGCGATAGTGCAGATGGAGCAAGGTTTCCTGCACGGCAGCCCCGGCCTCCTTGAACCTATCGCGCCGCTGCTTGACCATGTGCGGGAAAGACGTGATAGCCTGTCCATTGGCCGGGTATTGAATAATGGCTTCGGCTTTGGCGGGTTCAACGCCGCCATTGTGCTTGATCAACCAGATTTGGGAGCATAAACGCGTGTCCGCCACTAACCGTGCCATAGGAATTGAATATCTGAATATATACGGCGGCCGTGCCTATGTGACCGTCGACGATATCTTCGATGCACGCGGGCTCGATAAATCGCGCGCTGCGAACCTGATGATGCGCTCAAAGGCGGTTGGCATGCCCTATGAGGACAGCGTCACCAACGCCGTCAACGCCGCAAAACCTATCATCGACCAGCTTTCAGATAGCGACCGCGATGCCATTGAACTGCTGATCACCGCTTCCGAGTCTGGCTTGGATTTTGGCAAAAGCCTTGCCACGTGGGTGCACAAGTACCTTGGTCTGTCGCCGCGGTGCCGGGTTTTTGAAGTCAAGCAAGCCTGTTATGGCGGCACGGCGGCCCTCCAGATGGCGGCGGGGCACCTGAAGAGCTCGCCAAATCCCAATGCAAAGGCGCTGGTGATCGCCACCGATATGGCACGGCCATCGGTGAAGCTCTCCTACGCGGAGCCGTCACAAGGCGTGGCCGCCGCTGCTGTGCTGGTGGGTTCCGACCCCGTCGTTCTGGATCTAGACCACGGCGCGACAGGCATTCATAGTTTCGAAGTCCTAGATACCTGCAGGCCTGACCCGGATGTGGAGACCGGCGATCCGGACCTTTCGCTGATGAGCTATATGGATTGCCTGAACGGCGCGGTTGCTGACTATATGGCCACCGTTGAGGGCGCTGACTTCAAGGCGAGCTTCGATTATCTTGCCTTCCACACACCATTCGCGGGCATGGTCAAAGGAGCGCACCGCAACCTCCTGCGCCGCACCTACAAGGATAAACCGGCCGATATCGATGCGGACTTTGATGCCCGGGTGACACCCTCACTGGGCTACTGCCAGGCGGTGGGCAACGCGTATTCAGCCACTATCTTTGTCGCACTTGCGAGCCTTATCGACACGGTTGGCGAAGTGGGGCGCGCCTATCGTGTCGGACTGTTTTCCTACGGCTCCGGCTGCTGCTCCGAGTTTTATAGCGGCGTCGTATCAGCGGAAGCCGCCAAACGGCAGGCTGGCTTTGATATTGGTGCACACTTGGCCGCGCGCGCGCAGCTACCTATGGCACAGTACGATCAAATCATCGATCTCAACAAAGCGTGGATCATGGGCGGAACAGGCACCTCGATGGAGTTTGGCGCGGCGCGGGATATTTACGACACCTCGTTTGCGGGATCAGGACTGCTGACCTTCATGGGGTTAAAGGGTTATGAGCGGCAATATGAGTGGGCATGAACAAACAGGCGCGCCTCTCACGCGCCACGATAGCGAGACGATGACCACGCTCATGCTGTCGCATGAAGCACTCAGCGTGGATCTGATGCACGGCCTCAAGGCCGAGATTGAGACACTGCGCGGCTCTGGCAGGCTTCTTGTGCTGCGTGGCAGCAACACCGTTTTCTGCCGCGGCATGGCCGTTGAAACACTAGCGGATTGGCCGAGCAGCGAGAGCACCCGGACACTTCATCAAAGCTTCCAGGACCTGCTTGTCACTATACAGTCCTATGATTCAGCGACGCTGGCGGCTGTTGAAGGGGATGCTTTTGGTGGCGGCGTGGCCCTCGCGGCAGCATGCGATTTCCTCGTTGCTACTGAGACCGCCCGCTTTGCCCTGCCGGAACTCCTGTGGGGGTTGTTGCCCGCAAATGCTGCGCCCTTTGTGGTGGGCCGCATGGGTATCGGCGCTGCCCGGCGCATGGCCCTGTTGACAGAACCGCTTGCGGCTGATCTGGCACATGCGCAAGGCCTCGTGGACTTTGTGGTCCCTTCTGGCGCCAAATTTGATGGCATTATCCGCCGACTTGCCCTCAGGGCGAAACGCCTGCCAGATGGTGCGGTCATCGGCGTGCGGAACCTGTTTCAGAAACTGCAGGAAGATCCTGACTCATACCCTCAATATGCCACCGATATCATGACGAACCTGACAGACGATCCGGTTTTCCGGCAGACTCTTTCGGAAAAATTCAAACAGATAGTGGAGCCCTGACGAATGGCTGACCCATTGAACGTAGCGCCCGATAGCCCCGCCAAGGTTGTGCTGGATGTGTGGGAAGAGATTTTCAACCAGCATAATCTGGAAGCCGCCGACCGTTTGGTCTCGGAAGATTATGCGCAGAACACCGAGGGTGTTCCGGGCGGCCGCGCAGGCTTCAAGGCCGCGTTTTCCATGTATCTGGAGATGTCCCCCGATTTGCGCGTCGAACCCAAATCCATTGTGACAGTGGATGAGGACATCGTCATCATCCGTGGCAAGGTATTCATGGACAACCCACCGCCGGGCTATACATCACCCATTGAGGTTGTGGATATTTTCCGTGTCAGGGACGGAATGATCCAAGAACATTGGGAAGTCTAAGCCCATTGTATTAAAATGCACTTAATGGTATAAAATATACATCTAATAGATGTGTTGTTGTATTCAGGACGTTTTTCACGGTGCGCAACCGGAAAAAAGTTGCCGCGCCAACTGACATTATCTAAGCTACTAATCTGGCTAGGTAAATTATCGCTTCCCAAACATATCAGCTACGAAAACCGCATTGGGTTAGCGACGGGGACGAAATGGGGGATGGCTTCCAGCACTTCCAGTGAGAAGCGCGGCGCCACGAATAAGGCGGCGCTAATCGGGCTGTCCGGCAGGTTCCCGGGAGCGCCGACGGCTGACACCTTGATCGAACGGCTCGAGGCAGGCTACGACGGCATCTCCGAAATCCCGGCAGACCGCTGGGACTGGCAGCAATTCTACAGCGAAAATCGTAAAGTCGCGAACAAGTCGGTCAGCCGATGGCTTGGCGTGGTGGACGACATCAACGCCTTTGATCACGGCTTTTTCGGCATTTCCGCCAAAAATGCCCGCACCATGGACCCCCAGCAGCGCTTGCTACTTGAGGAAGCCTGGCACTGCCTTGAAGATGCAGGCGTCTCCGCCTCGGAACTCGCCGCGGCGCGCACCGGTGTCTATGTAGGCGTCATGGCGACCGATTATCAGCAGGTGCTTTCCGACCCGCGCATGACCGTCGACGCAACCGCATGCCTTGGCACCTACGGCGGCATTCTGGCGAACAGGGTATCACATGAACTCAAGCTCAACGGCCCAAGTGTCACGGTAGACGCCGCCTGTGCTTCATCGCTCATTGCCCTTGACCAAGCCCGCCGCGCCATAGAGGACGGCATCTGTGACTTCGCGCTTGTCGCGGGCGTCAGCCTCAATCTAGACCCCTGGAAATACCTCAGTTTCTCGCGCGCGGGCATGTTGAGCGCGACCGGGCGGTGCCACACGTTTGATGTTTCGGCCGACGGTTATGTGCCGGGCGACGGCATTGTCACCGTGCTGCTTGAGCGCAACGACCTTGCGCGGCGAGAAAGACGCAGGATTTATGCCCTTGTGCAGGGTTCGGCGGTGAACCACTGCGGCGAGACAGGCGGCATCACCCGCCCCTCCAAACAGGCGCAAGCCGATGTGATTTCGCAAGCCCTTGGCGAGGCCGGTTTGGGCGCGCACGAATTGGGGTACTGGGAGGCGCACGGCACCGGCACCTCACTCGGTGATCCGATTGAGGTTGCAGGCCTTGCTGAGGTCTATACCCGCACCAAGCCGCGGTACGCCAAAGCATCCAAAACGCCACGCTACCTTGGCTCGCTCAAAAGCAACATCGGTCACCTTGAAGCGGCGGCTGGCCTTGCCGGCGTCGTCAAGGTAGCGAAGATGATGCAGCGCCGGCGTATCGTACCCACGGTTCAGCTATCCGAACCCAACCCGCTTCTGGACCTGGATGGCGCAAATCTTCACCTTGCACGGGACGCAACCCATTGGTGGCCGCTTGCCAAAGGTGAGCCGCTGCGCGCTGGCGTCAGTTCGTTTGGCATGGGCGGGGCAAACAGTCATGCCATTTTGCAGTCGGCAACCCGGCTGCCGACCCGGATCAAAGGGCCAAGGGCATCAGGCGAAGCATTGCCTTTCCTCCTGTCGGCCGCCAGTCCATCCGCGCTGGCCAACCTGCTGTCCGACTGGCAGGCGTTTACCAATACTGCCGATTTTGAAGCGCTGCCTCTCAAGGATATTTGCGGCACCCTGGCTGTTGGTCGCGAAGCATTGTCCCACCGCTACGTCACATGGGTGAAAACGCACAACGACCTGCGGGAAGCGCTGAAGTCCGCCGATCTCGCTAAAACAGGCCAAGCGTGCCTTGGCTTCTCGCTCCGGAACGAACCCCTCCCTGAGGCTGAGTTCAAAGCGTGGCAGAAGGTCCTGAAGCAGAAGGCAGAGCCTCGGAAACCGGTCATCGAACTTTGGTCTGAGTTACTGGATGCCTTCGCGGTCAAGGGGGCCACTGTGACAGCCTGGTCGCATGCGGCTGCCAACGTTGATGTCCTTGGTTCCAGCCGCCAAATTCTGTCGCCAGTTGACGGGAGCTACTATCCCGCAGTCGCACTGAACGCCGCCTACTTCTCGGAACTGAAAGCCCGCCTGGATGCTGAAGTGCCAGACCAGTTCGCCCCGCTCGTGAAGCGCGGCAAGGTTTTGCTTGGCCATCAGGTGACCTTCGGACGGTTCCTTGATGAATGGGCTGGGGCGTTGGCGCATCACGGGCTACCAACACCCCGCCAGCTTTTGACCGATGGCGATGCCCGCGGTACGCTGCTGCCACTGATCGTACTCGACTGCGTGACGAAACTTGCACTCAAATGGTCGCTGAATGCTACAGCTGAGCTCGACCTCACAGCGCACCGCGAAGTGGTCTCGCTTTTGCAACTTGGGTTGCTGGACCATGCGGCGGCGGTGGCTCTTTTGCTGGACGGTACTTTACCAGTTCTAGGCATGACCGATATCGCGATCAACGATTTGCCTCCCTTGGCAGCGCAATTTTCCAGAGAGACACAAGGCAAGAGCGACCTCGCATCCTGGGCCAGCCTTGAGCGTCCGACCATTGATGTCGTGCCGGTGGAAAGCCCTGCGCTTGACCATGCACTTGAAGCCTTGACAGCGGTGTGGCAGCGCGGTGCAGAGGCCAATTGGTCAGCCCTGTTTCCGAAAGGCAGTTACAAGGTCTGTTCGCTGCCACGCTATCCGTTCGAGAAACACCTGTTTCCGGTGTCAAAAGTGGATTTCCATCTGTCGGATTTCGGCGCGGTGCCCGCAGCAGAAACGGTTCCCGAAGCGCCCGTGACCGACGAGCCTGCCGCCGGGACACGAGCCATTAGTCACGACAGCATTGAAGCGCAGCTGATTGCTGACATCGCCGCCATCACTGAACTGAATGCCCTCGACATCGACACCACACAGAACTTTCTGGAGATGGGTATCGATTCACTTGAGCTGCAGGAATTCACTGACCGGCTAGACAAACAGTTTGTCGGCGTGTCGCAAACGGTACTCTATAATTACACAACCATCGCCGCATTGGCTGAGCATCTCGCGGGCCTTCCGCCCAAGGCGGACTATGCGGTCAAGCCAGCAGCAACGCCACCAGTGCCGAGCCTGAGATCATCCGCCGCGCCCACGCCACGCACTGCGTCGATCACAAATGACGGCGATATCGCCATTGTCGGCATGAGCGGACGGTTCCCGAAAGCACCTGACATCTGGGCATATTGGGACAATCTGGCTGGTAGGCGGGACTGTGTGGTCAAAGGCGGTGCCCCTGTCTGGAGCCGGGCACTGGGCGATGGGCCTAGCGGCCCCCGCAACCGGGACCGCTGGGGCGGTTATATTGAAGGCGTCGACATGTTTGACGCCATGCTGTTCAAGATTGCTCCCAAAGACGCCAATCTGATGGACCCACAGCAGCGCCTGTCCCTTGAATGTGCATGGAGCACGTTGGAGCACGCGGGCTATGGCCACGCGGAGGCGATGCGCGGCGCGTCTGTCGGTGTCTTCTGGGGAAGCATGTGGGGCGAATACAGCCTGTATGCAGCTGAGCAAGGCTATCTGCAGGGCGCTTATGGTGGCCCCGGCGCCATCAACTGGGCGATTGCCAACCGCATCAGCTATTTCTTCGACTTTACGGGACCGAGTCTCATGCTCGATACCGCGTGTTCTTCGTCGCTCACCGCGCTTCATATGGGCTGTCAGGCAATCCGCGCGGGCGACTGCGAAGCCGCGCTTGTGGGCGGCGTAAACCTCTCCCTCCATCCCGCAAAATACGACTATCTCTCTGAAGGCATGTTCCTGAGCGCGGAAGGGAAATGCAGAAGCTTTGGCGATGGTGGTGATGGCTATGTGCCGGGCGAAGGTGTGGGCGCGGTCCTTCTCAAGCCGCTTTCCCAAGCGCTGAGCGATGGCGATCATATTTACGGGGTGGTGAAAGCGAGTGCGGTCAACCATGGCGGCAACGCTGCGGGCTTCACGGCGCCCAACCCACGTGCCCAGCAGGCCCTGATTGAAAAGACACTTACGCGCTCCGGCCTCGAGGCCACCGATATTGGTTTAATAGAATGCCACGGCACCGGTACGGCCCTTGGCGATCCGATCGAGATTGAAGCGCTCACCGCCGCTTATGCGGGCGGTAGCAGCATCCCCATAGGCTCGGTCAAATCCAACATCGGCCACCTTGAAGCTGCCGCAGGTATTGCGGGGCTGATCAAACTGTTGCTTGCATTCGAGCAAGACTGGCGACCTGCATCGCTGCACCACGATCCGGTCAATCGCCGCCTCGATTTCAGTAAAACGCCGTTCCGGCTGCTGTCAGACGGGGAGCCATGGGCGCGGGAAGCGGGCACGGTTCGGCATGCCGCCATCAGCTCTTTTGGCGCAGGCGGCTCCAACGCACATGTCATCCTAAGCGGCCCCGAAGCTGCGCAACCGGCGACCATTGCTGCCAAAGTTCCAAGCCAGGCTGTGTTGAGTGCACGGTCGGAGAAATCCTTGCGCGCGCTCGCGCAACAATTGGCTGACGTGCTTGGCAAGCGGAACGATTGGCAATTCGCCGACGTAGCCCATTCGCTGGCCCGGCGGGCGACAGCCGCGTTCACGGCGGCAATACCGGCAGGAAGTCCGTCCGCGGTTCTTGCCCATCTGCGCGCGATTGCGAGCGGTTCACCGCAACCGACCGCACAGCATACAGATGTTCCGGTGGAAGCCGAACCGCGCCTACTGTCACTCCCACCCACGCCATTTGAGCGGCAGGCCTATTGGATACCAACGGTCACAACGCAGCACCAAAAGCAGGCGTCGCCGTTCCCGCTGCTTCGCCAAGCAGATGCGAACACTGTTGCTATTCACCTTGACGCAAACCAGCCATGCCTCCGCGACCATGAAATCGGCGGCGCGCCGGTGCTGGCAGCCGCCATGGGCATTGAGCTTGCCATAAGGGCACAGCGCATCATCAACCCTGCTGCATCGGCAAATGCGCACTTGAGCAAATTGAGCTGGGCGAAACCGGTTATTGCAAAAGATGCGGCAGAAATAGAACTGACAAGCGCCGGGCCTGACTTCAAACTCCAGGATGCTGGTGGCCCATCCATGCGTGGCTGCTGGAGCGAGGAAAGCGCCCCTTGGCCCAACCTGAACGTCAACCTGAGTAGCGCATCACTCGATATTGAAGCAGAGTACAGGGCGCTGGCTGCCGCTCGCATGAAGTACGGCCCATCGTACCGCACCATCAGCGAAGTGAAGTTCGACGGGCGCTTCATGGAAGCCCGTATCCGCGAAACCGAAGCGTCGAGCTGGACGCATGGCTCCACCTTGTCACCGGTGCTGGTGGATGGTGCGCTGCAGGCGCTGCTTATGGCGCTCAGGTCCAATAATACAGTTATTGCTGCGGTGCCCGTGTCCATCGAGCGGGTGCAATGGCGCGCTTCGCTACCAAACGAGATTCTCGTGCGCGCTCATATCGAACCTGCGGCGATGAAAGAGGTGTTCAAGGCTGACATCCTGCTTTGCGACCCGTCAGGCCCAGCCATTGCCATGCTGGGTGGTGTCATGCTGCGCAGCATTGATCCCCGCACTATGGTTCCGGAAAAAGCGACATCCGAAGCACGGCAACCCATCGCTTACCATAATCTCGTTTGGGCTGACCTTCCGGACGAAGCTGTCACAGACACCACTACCGTGCGCGCAGCGGAAGTACCCCATTGGTTCCAGAAGCTCAGCTCAGCCTTCCCTGTATGGCAAGGCGCGCAGCCAAACGGCGTGACTGAAACACTGATCCTGCCACTGCCTGACCCGGCAGGATCGTCAGCCCCTGAGTATCTGTGGCAAGCCGTCTCGGCTGTGCAAAAACATATCGCCGACGGTGCAAAACGTATTTTGCTCGTAGCGCCCCATGGCCTGCTGAGCGAAGCCGTTGGCGGCATGGTGCGAGCCATCCTCAAGGAACGCCCGACCTTGGAAATGCGGCTTCTGCTCACACTGGGTACGCCCGATGCCGGTGCTATAGCCGCGCAAGCGCGGAAGCGTTGGACAGGAGAGCCGGAAGTTCTGCTTGCAGGCTTGTCAGGCCAGCAGCGCATAGAGGCGCCCGTCCACGTTCCTGACGCACAGCAGTTTGCAGCCCGGGGTGCATGGTTGATCACCGGTGGCCTGGGTAAATTGGGCCTGCTCTTCTGTGAACATCTGGCATCTCTTGGTGCGCGGGAATTCCTGCTTCTTGGCCGCCGGATAACAGACCTGCCTGCGGACACAATGCACCGCATTCAGACCCTTGAGGAGAAGGGCATCGCTGTCACGCTCAAATCGGTCGATGTGGCCGATGAACCGGCGATGGCAGAGCTGCTGACGGAGTTTGGCAAGCCGCTAAATGGCATTGTGCACTGCGCCGGTGTCACCCGCGACAAGCTGTTA
Source organism: Kordiimonas gwangyangensis DSM 19435 = JCM 12864 (assembly GCF_000375545.1). GTDB lineage: Bacteria > Pseudomonadota > Alphaproteobacteria > Sphingomonadales > Kordiimonadaceae > Kordiimonas > Kordiimonas gwangyangensis. The sequence goes on along the minus strand of NZ_AQXF01000001.1, from coordinate 1,021,471 downwards.
CTCGGCAAAACAGAACAAGACTGCATGGATGTGGCGCGCGGCAAAGTGGTCGGCGCCGCAGTGCTCGATAGACTAACCAGCGACATGCCGCTTGATGCGTTTATTCTTTTTTCATCCATCGTGTCGGTGCGGGGGAACCTTGGGCAGAGCGACTATGCATACGCCAACCGCGCGCTGGACCTGTTGGCCGAAGAACGCCAGCACCTGGTGAGCGCGGGCAGGCGCAGCGGTATCAGCCTTTCTCTAAACTGGCCGCTTTGGGCAGAAGGCGGCATGAGTGTCGCGGAAGACCGCCTTGACTGGCTGGTGAAAAACCTGCGCTCAGAAGTCCTCTCGACGGAGGCGGGCATCCGAGCGTTTGACGAGGCTCTCTGTGCGCAGGCGGCGCAGGTACTGGTGACGGTACCACTTGCGGATGACATTCAGGAAACCGTGGATGCTGCTGCCAGTGAAAGCATCAACGTAGACGTGCTGAAGCCCCAGTTGCGCGACCATTTGATTGATATTCTCGCTGACGAAACAAATTTTGACCGCGGCCTGCTCGACAGCGCCACCAGCTTTGACAATTACGGTGTCGATTCCGTGATTTCTGTCGCCATCGTCAATCGGCTGGAAAAAGACTGCGGCAAACTATCAAAGGTCCTACTGTTCGAGCATCCGACCATTGATGCCCTGTGCGATTATCTCTGTGCGGAACACAGCGGCGCTGTGAGTAAAATGGTGGCACCGCAAGCTGGCACTGCGCCAGCCATGGCCGAGCGCACCCCACCTGCGCCAAGCAGGCAGAGCCCAACCTTGCACGAAGCCGCGCCAGAGGTGAGTGCCGCACCCTCAAGCTTACCGATACTGGATGATATCGCCATCATCGGCCTCGCTGGCCGGTACCCTGACGCAGAGGATATCGAGACTTTCTGGTCCAACCTCAAGGCCGGGCGGGATGCGACGGGTCCGGTACCAGCCGATCGCTGGCATACCGGCAGCCAGGTGCTTGGGCATAATGGGGAAGGTGCTTTCGGTGCTTTCCTCTCAGACATCGACATGTTCGACCCGCTCGTATTTGGCATTTCGCCAAAAGACGCACGGTTGATGGACCCCCAGACCCGACTGTTTCTAGAGGCGAGCCTGCATGCGCTTGAAGACGCGGGTTATGCTGGACGGGTCAAAGCGCAGAACGTCGGTGTTTATGCCGCTGCGATGTGGAGCCAATACCAGATGGCCGGTACTGGTGTTGCCGAAGGCGCTGTACCCAATTCCTCCTTCGCTGAGATTGCCAACCGCGTATCGCACTGCTTTGGCCTTTTTGGCCCCTCCCTGACTGTCGACACCATGTGTTCGTCGTCGGTGACTGCACTCCACCTTGCCTCTGACGCGCTCCGGACCGGTCAATGCGATATGGCACTTGCCGGCGGAGTGAACCTGTCACTACGCCCGGAGAAATACCGCCAGCTCATTGAAGGCAGCTTCCTGAGCGCAGACGGTAAATGCCGCAGCTTTGGTGATGGTGGTAGCGGCTATGTGCCAGGCGAGGGTGTTGGTGTGGTTGTGCTCAAGCGCCTCCGCGACGCGCGGCAAGACCGGGACCGCATCCTCGCTATCATCAAGGGGAGCGCTCTGAACCACGGCGGCGGCGATGGTGGCTTTACCGTACCGTCACCGGGTGCGCAGGCGCGGGTTATCTCGCAAGCGCTCAAGCGCGCACAAGTGCACGCTGAAGACCTCGGCTACATTGAGACGCACGGTACGGGCACATCGCTTGGCGACCCGATTGAAGTGGCAGGCCTCACCAAAGCTTTTGAGAGCGCGCGAACACGCGCACCGCACAAACGCTGGCCCATCGGCTCGGTAAAAAGCCAGATTGGCCACCTCGAAGCTGCTGCAGGCATGGCTGCACTCACCAAAGTAATTTTGCAATTTGCGCACAAAACCCTCGCTCCGTCCCTGCACGGAGATACTCTGAACCAGAATATCGATTGGGCAGCGGCACCTTTCGACCTCGTGCGGCAGGCCCGGCGCGCCGATGACATAGACACTGTACTGATTTCATCGTTTGGGGCAGGCGGGAGCAACTCGGCCCTTGTGGTCAGCGCAGCGCCCGCAAGCAGCGTGGGTAGGGTTGAGGCCGCGGTTGGCCCCTACCTGTTCCCGCTTTCGGCCCGAACCGAAGCATCTCTGAAGGAAAATGCAACCAACCTCGCGCGGGCACTGCGCGGTGCCAGCCCTGAAAGCAGCGCCATCAACCTTACGGAGCTGATTGCAGAAGTACTTGATGTTGAAGCTGATAGCATTTCCGATGATAGCCTCATTGAGGACCTTGGGCTGGATATGGTCGCGGCCCGCAGGCTGATTGAGCTTCTCGTGGCTCACACCGGGCAGCCAGTGCGCACCCATGATCTTTTTGGCCATCATACAGTTGGTGAGCTCGCGGCGGCCCTTGGGGTGGCACCGGAAAAACCAACGACCCAGCCTGATCTCGCCGCCACAGCATTCACACTTCAGGTCGGGCGCCTACCGCTGCAGAAACGCGCCGTCATCACCGCACACAGCACCGCGGAACTATTGGCAGCGCTTGATGCGCTTGCGGCTGGGGCCACACATCCCGCGCTCATGTCACCTGAAGGCTTCTCACAAAAAAGCCAAATGGCAGAAGACAATGGGCTAGACCCTTCGGCGCTTGCCGCAGCATGGGTCAGTGGTGCGCGCGTAGATTGGCTGCGTCTCTACAGGGCTGGCACACCGCGCCCCGTTGCATTGCCAGGCTATGCATTCGATAGAAAATCCTATTGGTTTGAAGCGAATACGGCTCAGCATACTGGAGCCGCGCCCGTCGCAACGGCGCCCTTTGTTGCAACCAGTACGCCCGCGCTTGCCGCGCCTGATGACTGGAAGCAGAGGGCACGCGGTTTCACACCATCGGTGGTCGACCTGACATTTGACGGCGGCATCGCGCTTGTTCGCATGCGCTCGAAGGCCCGCAACATGTTTGACGACGAACTGACACTTTCGCTCATTGCCACGTTTGAGAAAATTGCAGCTCATCCGGACGCGCGGGTGGTCGTGCTTGCCGGAACAAGCGAAGTCTTTTCCATGGGTGGCACCCCGGAAATGCTGAAAGCCATCGCGGCAGGTACTGCCAACTTTACCGATGTACCTTTCTATTTCCGTGGCCTTGGCGAATTTCCGCTGCCCGTGATCGCAGCGATGGAGGGCCACGCCTATGGCGGCGGGCTGCTGTTCGGGCTTTATAGCGATATTCCGATTCTTGCGCGCGAGTCGCTCTACTCCGCCGTTTTCGCGGATTACGGGTTTTCGCCCGGCATGGGTGCGACACAGCTGCTGCCGGAACGTTTCGGCACGACACTCGCGACCGAGATGATGTACAGCGCACGCGCCCTGAGCGGCGCGGAACTGGAGCGGCGCGGCGTTTCTGTCAAAATTGCTGACAAAGCATCGGTGCTCGGCGAAGCGATGCAACTTGCGCGCTCGCTCGCTCAAAAGCCCAAGGTCACGCTGGAGACCATGAAACGCGGCTTTGTGGAGGCGCGGCTTGCGACCCTGCCGCAGACCATTGCCGCCGAAGTTGCGATGCACGCCAAAACCTTCACCCAGAAGGAAGTACGCGAGCGACTGGATACCCTGTTCAAAGACCCTATGGTCACGACAAGCGCAGCAGTCACGCGCCAGGAGCCAAAACGGGTTAGTGAGCCAGTCAAGATCAGCGCGGCACCAGCGCAACCGGCGCATCCAACCAAGGTTACTCTCCGCCCGGTCTGGGGGGGGCAAAATACGTCCGCGGGCACAACGCAAACACTCGCCACCATTCGCGAAGCGCTGGCTCGTATCCTGATGACCGAGACGGACGAGATCGACAATGAAACCACCTTCCTTGATCACGGCCTTGATTCCATTGGTGCGACCGAACTGATCCGGGATTTGAACGCAAGCCTTGCAGCAAACTGCGAGGCAGCGAGCCTCTATGATTATCCGACGCCCGCACTGCTTGCCGGACTTTATGCACAGGAAGGTAGTTCAGTCGCGCCAACCAGGATCGCAACCCCGGCACAGGTTGCGGAGAAAGTACGGTTGCGCCCGCTTGATGCCGCGCGAGCTCACCCCGCCTTAAATATCAAGGCAACACCGGATGCGGGCGAACCAACCCTTCCACCAGCACCGGCACGGTCAGCTAGCCTGCCGAAGGGTGATGTGTTGGCGGATATCGCTGCAACAGTATGCAGGCTACTGCAGATGGACCGAGAGGACCTTGATGTTCATGAACCCCTCATGGACCAGGGACTGGATTCCATCGGCGGTGTGGAACTGGTTCGTGAGATTAATGGGCGCTGGCAATGTGGCCTGGAAGCCGCTGACCTGTATGACTATGCAACCATCGCGGCGCTCAGTGAGTATGTTAGCCAGAATACGGCGGCACATGTTGCCGTGGCCGCAGAGCCTGCCACCGCCGCAGCAGAGGAAACGCCACAAACCGCCGCCCCTGCCGAAGAGCAGCCCGCCCAAAGCGTAAGCGCTGAGAAAATTGCGATAATCGGCATGGCATGCCGTTATCCTGGCGCTGACGATCATATAGCGTTCTGGCGCAACATTATGGCAGGTGCCGACTTCGTTGACACCGTACCTGCTGACCGGTGGGACGCAGATGCCTTCTATGACGCTGACCCGGAAGCGGAAAACAAGTCCGTCACCAAAACTGGCGGCTTCCTGTCGGACATCAAACGTTTCGACGCTGATTTCTTCAAGATATCGCCACTGGAAGCGCGCGCGATGGACCCGCAGGCGCGCATCACGCTTGAGGAGTGCTGGCATGCGCTTGAAGACGCGGGGCTTGCACCGGAGAAGCTCAAGGGCGTGTCCTGTGGGCTATTCCTTGGCGCCGCCAACGGCGACTATGAAGACCTGCTCGCAAACGCGGAGGAAAGCTGGACAGCCGAAGCATTCACCGGCCTGTCGCCCGCTGTTCTTGCCGCACGTATTGCCTACCTGCTTGACCTCGTTGGCCCCGCTGTATCCATTGATACGGCCTGCTCGTCCTCGCTTGTGGCGGTGCATCAGGCGCGCCGTGCGATCCTTGGCGGCGACTGCGACATGGCAATCGCGGGTGGCGTGATCATTACCGCCACGCCCAAACTGATGGTCAAAAGCTCGAAGGCGGGCATGCTGAGCCCAACCGGGCGCTGTCGCCCTTTCTCCTCGGATGCAGACGGTATCGCGCTTGCGGAGGGTGTTGGCCTTGTTGTGCTCAAGCGGTTGGACGCGGCGCTGCGAGACGGCGACCCGATCCATGCCATTATCGAAGCAAGCGGGGTCAACCAGGATGGCCGCACGAACGGGATCACAGCGCCGAGCGCAAAATCCCAGGCTACGCTAATCCGCAAGGTTCAGACGGAGGCTGGTATCAGCGCAGACGAGCTGGACTATATTGAAGCGCATGGCACGGGCACCAACCTTGGGGATCCCATTGAGGTTAAAGCCCTGCGCGAATGTTTTGCGGAACGCAGAGCACTTGCCCCCCTCTATCTTGGCTCGGTGAAGGCCAATATCGGCCACAGCACGGTGGCCGCCGGTGTCGCCGGGCTGATCAAGGCGGTAAAAGTCGTACAAAGCGGCCAGGTTCCGCCGCAGCGCTATACAGAAAGCCTCAACCCCCGGCTTGGCCTGGACGGCAGCGCACTCACCATTTCGACCTGCGGTGAGCCACTGGCAACGTTGCAACGCCCTTACCGTGCGGCAGTCAGCTCGTTTGGGTTCAGTGGCACAAACGCGCACGTTATTCTCCGTGGCCCAGACGCGCCGCAGGTGGCACGGACCACAACTACCGAGCCCCTTTCCTTCCCGTTCACTGCAAAGAGCAAAAGTGCGCTGAAAGCCAGTTTTGCGCAGCTGGCGCATTGGCTGGAAAATGAGGGCAGCCAGCATAATTTGGCGGACATCGCTTACACCCTGTATCATGGCCGCCAGCATCATGACCATGTGGCGGTGGTCGTGGCCACGGATCACGCGACACTGATTGCAGCGCTGCACAAAGGCCCTGATGGCTGCATAACCACACTACCAACCGAACCTGTGACTGGCCGACGCGTGCACCTACCGGGCTACGTCTTCGAAGGGGACCAACACTGGGTAACGGCCGTGACGCGCGCGCCAGCTCCCACTGCGAAAACACAGACCGCTATTCTGGATACCGTGACGGTGCAGGACGGCATCATCACAACTGTCAGCCGCTTTAGCCAAAGCGAACCCATCATGGATGACCACCGTGGCCCCGACGGTGTGATCCTTGCCGGTGCATCCTACGCCGCGCTGGTGCTGGAAGCCGCTGCCCAGGCGCGGCTCGGCACATCCATCACACTCACTGACCTCACATGGCGGCTTCCGCTCGGTGCGCGGCCGGACGGCAAAATTCCAGACCTCGTGACCTTGATCCGCAAGATACCGGACCATGACGCCTACGGATTTTCGGCCTGTTCAGCAGAAGACGATCACGCTTTTGGCCGCATCCATGTCACGAATGAAGACGCACATGGCCTTGCGGCACCTGTAGACGTGGCGCGGCTACAAGACGGCACAAACCGAAGCTTTGGTCATGAGAAATTCTATGAGGCCTTTGCGGCAAAAGGCCTGATCCTGAAAGGCACATTCGCGCAGGTGGAATGTGTTTACGCGGCAGATGACTTTGCGACCGCAAAGCTGGGCCCGCCTATGGTCGAAAACTACGGTGTTTGTGACCCCGGCAGACTTGATTCCGCGCTGCAGGTCGTATCTGCGCTGATTGACCCCACGCTTGGAGGCACCACGCTTTACCTGCCCGTTGGTATCAAGAAACTAAGGCTTCCTAACGGCTCGCGGGATATCCAATATGTGGTCGCCCGGCGTGCCGAAGGCACTGAGGGTGCGCTGCTTCACACCTTTAACCTCGACTTCCATGATGGTAATGGCCACTGCGTTGGTTTCGCGCATGGCTTTACCCTGCAAGCGATAGAACGGAACCAGTCAGACACGACGGTTCTGTATGTACCACACTGGGAGCATGTTCCAATTGCCGAAAGTGCTGCACCACGGTCACGCACGGCGTTCCTTGCTGAGGCGAATGCCGCCACCCTCTATCATGAGCTCCGCACGCTGATTATTGCGGAAGCGGACAAAGGCGGACATCTGGTTCTCATCACAGACCAAGAAAATGCAGCCCATGCACTGGCGGGTTTCGCCCGGAGTTTCATGCTGGAAGACCCCCGCCTGCGTCTCTCCGTTCTGCTGAACGAAGGCCCGGCGGTGAATGAGGCCATACTTGGGACCATTGCGGCAAACTCCTGTCAGCGCCATTGTCTGTTTGATGCACGCGGACCCTTCCTCAACCGGCACACGCTTATACAAGCGCCGGCGCGCAACCCGGCTCAACCAGCCAAGGGACCAGTGTTGATAACCGGTGGGCTTGGCAATATCGGGCTTTTACTGGCGGAGCACCTCGCAAGTGAGGGACTTGAGACCATTCTCGTCACACGGCGTGCGCCAAGCACCGCCGAACAGCAACGACTGGATGCGCTGACACCAGCACCGCGTGTCATTATTGCCGACATTATGGACGCACAGTCCGTGCGTGGCGCGTTTGCGGACATACCTACGGTCGCGCGTGTCATTCACTGCGCCGGGGTGCTGCGTGATAGCCTCCTGATCAACAAATCTTCAGAAGATGCGTCGTCGGTCATCAGCACCAAGGTCGAGGGCCTTGAGAATGTGCTAGCCGCGCTCCCGAATGAACCGACAGGCGGCGTTACCTGCTTCAGCTCCGTGGCCGCAAGTTTTGGGCAACGCGGTCAAACCGACTATGCCTTTGCGAATGGTTGGCTTGACGGCACCTCAGGCGTCTCGTCCATCAATTGGCCCTGGTGGCAGAGCGGCGGCATGCCGATGTCGGAAGATGCGCAGGAAAGTGCCAAGCGCGAAACCGGTATAGCACCCCTCTCCACAGAGGCTGCCTTGCATGCTTTTCAGGCTGTTGCGGGCCTTGAGCGCGCAGTTGTCCTGCACGGAAATACACAGCGGATAGGCCGCTGGCTTTCCGAAGAGCAACCGGCGAGCACAGCCGATAAAAAAGAAGGGTATGCGCCATCTGGTGCCGGCACTGAGCAGGTGATGGCAGCGCTTGGTGATATCCTCATCGATGTGCTCAAGCTGAAACCCGATGGGCTGGCCCCTACCAAGCGCTTTGAAGACTACGGCTTTGATTCGATCACCCTGACCCGGTATGCGAACCGCATCAGCCGCCGCATGGACATTGCCCTGTCGCCCGCGGTCTTTTTTGAGGCCGATACTCTTGCTGGCCTGAGCCAACTGGTGGCGGACCGTTTCCCGCAAGCGACACTGCCAGACCAGAACCCAAGTAGCGCACCAGTTGCCAACACCCCTCCGAAGCTGCCCGAACAAGCACCCGCTGTAGAAGTCATTGCCAAGCCTCAGAGAAATGATCTCGACGGCGTTGCTGTTGTCGGCATGTCCGGGCGTTTCCCCGGTAGCCCTGATATCGCAAGTTACTGGAATAACCTTCTGGCGCAGGCTGATCTGGTCGGCGAAATTCCTGCCACGCGCTGGGACGCCGAAAAGTATTATGGCCCGATTGAACCGGGGGTCGAGCGCACCAATTCCAAATGGGGCGGCTTCATTGAGGATGTCGACCTGTTCGACGCCAAGTTCTTTGGCATCAGCCCGCGCGAGGCAGAACTGATGGACCCGCAGCAACGTCTGTTCCTTGAAACGGCGTGGCACGCGGTTGAAGACGGTGGCACGAACCCCCGGGATTTGGCGGGCAGCAACACTGGCATATTCGTTGGTGTGGCAACGTCGGATTATTGGGAGCTGGTGATGCGCGCCGGGCTGCCAATTGAACCGCATATCGCCACCGGCCTGAGCCATAGCATGCTGCCCAACCGCATTTCCTTCCTGATGGACCTGCATGGACCGAGCGAACCGGTTGACACGGCCTGTTCCTCATCGCTTGTGGCAATTTCCCGCGCGGTAGCAGCGATCCAGCACGGCGACTGTGATGCGGCCATTGCAGGCGGCGTCAACATCATGCTGTCGCCCACGCTTTATCTCGCCTTCGGGCAAGCGGGCATGCTGAGCCCGACAGGGCGCTGTCATACCTTCGACAAGGCGGCAGACGGCTATGTGCGCGGTGAGGGTGTTGGTGCCGTCTACCTGAAATCGCTCTCCCGCGCTGTTGCAGACGGTGACCCCATTCACGCGGTTATCAAGGGTATTGGCGTCAACCACGGCGGCCGCGCCAATAGCCTCACAGCACCAAACCCCAAGGCACAAGCCCAACTCATCCGGGATGTGATGGAACGGCATCGCATTTCGCCGCTGTCGGTCGGGTTTGTTGAATGCCACGGCACCGGCACACAGCTTGGTGATCCGTTAGAATTGATCGGTCTCTCGCAATCTGTCGCGGCAGAAGGAGGGCGGGAACACCCGGTGTTCCTGAGCTCAGTAAAAAGCAACATCGGGCATTTGGAAGCCGCCGCGGGTGTCGCGGGCATGATCAAGGCAGTGATGGCGGTGCGCGAAGGCATGATGCCAGGTCTTGTTCATTTCCATGAGATTAACCCGCACGCCCAGTTCGATGCCACGCGTTTGCAGCCTTTGGCTAAAACGCAGGCCTGGCCAACTGGGCAGTATCAAACACGGCGCGCCGGTGTCTCCTCATTTGCGTTTGGCGGCGCAAACGCCCACGCAATTGTCGAAAGTTTCGACCCCGCATTGCGGCATGGCTACCCCGAGCCGCGGCCACGCCTTACCCCAACCGCGTTTGAGCGCAAACGTTTCTGGGCACCGGGACTACAGAGTGTTGCGACATCACCAAAGGAACAGCAACCTGCAGCCCTCGCACCACCATCTTATGACGGACACCACTTCCGGATTGAATGGAAACCGGTAGAAGCAAATACGGGCGGCCCGACCCATGATGGCAATATTCTACTGGTTCGCGGGCCGAACGAATGGGATGCAGCGCTGTCGCGCTCGCTCACGGAACGACTGTCGGTGACCGTAAGGCAAGTGTCGCTTGATGACTGCGACCTCGATGCCTTCGGAGAAGAACATCTGGTGCTTGTGGCGCCCGCAGAGGGTGATGAAGGTGGGGCTGACGCATTCCTGCAGTCGTACGCAACTGTGGTGGAGCCTCTGCGGCAGCTACTACAGCGCCGTGCGGCGGCTAACAGGCCGCTCACCATCACCGTGCTTTATCAGGAAGGCAACGCACTGGGCGCCGCCTTGTCAGGTCTGGCGCAATCCGTTGCGCACGAAATGCCGGGTTGGACAATCCGGTCCATTGAACTGACGGGTGACCCATCGCCAGCAATTTTGGCGTCGGCCTTGAAGCCCACCGATGGTCACGGCGAGGTTCTGCGGCTTGACGGTAACGCGCTGCTTGAACGGTCCGTGGCGGCATTCCCTGAAACCGCGGAAGGCGCGGCCGACCTCAGTGGCAAAGTTGTTGTGGTGCTGGGTGGCTCAGGCGGCATTGCAGGCGCGCTGATTGATCCGATACTTGAACGCGGTGCGGGCGCCGTGGTGCTGATGGGTCGTCGCTCCATTGATCAGGACATCGCACACCGGTTGCAGATGATCAAACGCACCGGCTGCCGGGCGGAATATATCAAGGTTGACGCAACTGATGGTTCCGCGCTTCACCATGCCTTCCAGCGTACCCGCCTCAAAATTGGAGAACCCGGGCTTATCATCAACGGCACCATGGTCCTGAAGGATGCCGCATTCATAGACATGTCCGCCGAGGACTTCCGGAGCGTCTTCTATGCCAAGGCCCTCGTTGCCGCGAACCTCGAGAAAATCCTGACACAAGGTTGCTTCCATCCGGATGCCGTCCTGCATATGTCTTCGGTCCAGAGTTTGATCGGGAATGCGGGCCAGGCCAACTATGCCGCAGCCTGCAACTATCTGGATGCGACGGCCGCAAGAAGCCACTTCAACACAAGCGTCATCAACTGGGGTTACTGGGGTGAGGTGGGTGCCGTTGCCGACGAGCATCACCGTGCCCTGATGCAGGCCGCAGGTATCCAGTCAATTTCCATCGAAGATGGCATACGCGCCATAGACCGTTGCTTGCGTGAACGCATCCCGCAGCTGGTCGTCGCAAAAGGCAAAGCACAGGCGCTCGCGCGACTTGGTTTCGCTTCAGCCGACGCGACCGGAACTGCGCTTGAAGCGCTGGACCAGCTGACGGTTTGCGCAGTGGCCTCTGCGCTGAAGGCACATGCCGCCAATCCCCCTCACTGGGGCGATGTTGCGGCATGGCGAGACATGCTTGAAGTACAGCCAAATCAGGAAAAGCTGTTGCGCGCCCTCCTCTCCCATATTGAGAGCGCTCCCCACGATATCATCGCGCCTGATTGGGAAACGACACGCCAAAACCACCCGGAATTTTCTGGTCATGTCGCGCTACTGAAAGCAGCTGTCGCTGGCCTGCGCGATGTATTGAGCGGCGCGAAAGCGGGCGCCGACATATTGTTCCCGGAGGGTTCACCGCACCTGATTGAGGCCGTTTATCGCGGCAACGTGCTGGTTGAACACGCCAACACGCTTGTTGGTGAACATGCCAGAGCGCACAGAAAAGATGGGGCTGCGCGCCTGATCGAGATTGGCGCTGGCACCGGCGGAACCTCGCGCACGGTGTTGCGCGCCCTCAAGGACGCAGGCGGTGTTGATGAATACCGCTACACAGATGTGGGACAGAATTTTGTGTTGCGCGCCGAGGCTGAGCTTGGCGGGGAGTATGATTTCCTCAAAACATCCTTGTTTGACATCCGCCGCAATAGTGAAGCCCAAGGCATCGACAAGGGTGAGTACGACATCGCGATTGCCGCAAATGTACTTCATGCCCTGCCAGACGTGACGGAAGCCCTTCGCCAAGCAAATGGTGTACTGCGCAAGGGTGGCACCATCGCCCTTGTGGAGCTGACCGAAGTACTAGCGTTCAACACCGCCGTATTTGGTCTGCTGCCTGACTGGTGGTCGGCGACAGATACAGCACTTCGCATGCCACATAGCCCCCTTCTTTCAGGGAATGCGTGGCGCCAGTGTCTTGCTAATGCGGGCTTCGGTGATGTGGAAATCTCGAATGCCAGCGGCCCGATAAGCGTCATTACCGCGACGAAAAATACGGACGTGCGCGCGGTGCACGTTCCTGAAAGCAGAAATATCACACACCAAGCCACAACTGTAAAAACCGGTGCCGGTGCGCAAGGCGCCGTGCGTGACAAGGTTCGCGAGGTGTTTGCCGTCGTCCTCCGTATGGAGGCAGATCAGATTGACCTGCATACCTCTATCTCCGACATGGGGATCGATTCCATTCTGGCAGGGGAAGCCGCGCGGCGCCTTGGTCAGGTGTTTGACATTGAGGTCCGGCCGACAGAATTGTTCAACTATCCCAGCATCGAGAAACTGAGCACCCGCATCTCGGAACTCGCCCCCGCGCGCACAGTGACTGCGCAAGAAGACGTGGAAACCGAACACCACACGCCCGGCCTGGCAAAAGATGAAGACCCACTGATGGACCTGCTGATCGCACTTGAGGCTGAAAATGGTGACGATCTGGTGCCCCCTACGACTCTGAGGCAGGCCAATGAGTAGAACTCCTATCACCGCCAAGGAACTGAAGTCCGGCGGTACCGGGGGGCGCCGTGCCAGCTCGGGTCGTGCACAGGGCGCGCGCTCGAATACCGGTACGCGCGACCAGCTCGGCAGCCAACACATCGGCGCCGATGACATCGCCGTGGTGGCAATGGCAGGTCGCTTCCCGGGCGCAAATTCGGTCGATGCGCTTTGGCAGAACCTTGTGGACGGTGCGGACAGCGTCACAGAAATGCCGAGCGACCGCTGGGATGTCAGCGCCCTTTACGCGCCGGAGCCCGGTCCGGGACAAAGCAACAGTAAATGGGGCGGGTTCGTTGGCAACATCAAGGACTTCGACCCTCATGCCTTTGGCCTTTCCGCCAAAGAAGCCCTGCACATGGACCCACAGCAGCGCCTGTTCCTGATGGAAGCCATGCACGCGCTTGAAGAAGCGGGCTACGCTGGCACGGCGCTTGATGGCCAGTCCGTCGGGCTTTATGTGGGTACTGCCGAAAGCGGATATGCAGGCCTCCTCAAAGATGCGGGCAAGCTCTACACGCCACAGGCGTTTCTTGGCAATGCAGCATCCATCCTTGCCGCGAGGGTGTCGTATATGCTGAACCTGCGCGGTCCCGCCATCGCGGTCGAGACGGCTTGCTCCTCATCCCTGGTAGCCATCCACCTTGCGTGCGAAAGCTTGCGCCGCGGCGAAACGGATGTGGCACTGGCCGGTGGTGCGTACCTCCTTGTGACCCCACAACTCTACCAGCTTGCCACATCGGCGGGCATGCTTTCACCCACTGGGCGCTGCCATGCCTTTGGCGCTGACGCTGATGGGTTCGTGCCGGGCGAGGCAGTTGCTGTTGTGGTCCTGAAACGGCTTGCTGACGCGGAGGCTGACGGAGACCAGATCCTAGCCGTCATCGCTGGCTCAGGCATCAATCAGGACGGCCGCAGCAATGGCATGACCGCACCTAATGCGCACTCGCAAGCGGATCTCATCCGGGATGTCATGTCACGCTATGGCATCAATGAGAACAGCGTCGGCTATGTGGAGACCCATGGGACGGGCACCAAGCTCGGCGACCCGATCGAAGTTGAGGGGCTGAACGCAGCCTATGCGGAACGGACTACCGACACGCCCTGTTACCTCGGCTCCGTGAAAAGCAATATTGGCCATACGCAGTTATCTGCCGGTATCGCCGGTTTTATCAAGCTGGTGCAGTCCCTGCGCCATGGCTTTATTCCTCAGACCCTGCATGCCAGCCCCGTCAACGCCCTGCTGCCGCTTGATGAGCGCAAATTCCAGGTGGCGTCGCAGGCAATCAATTGGCCGGAGCCGACAAGTGGTGACCTGCGCCACGGTGCGGTCAGCGCGTTTGGCTTCAGTGGCAGCAACGCGCATGTGGTGGTGCGGGAGTATAAGCAGCCGCCGAATAAGGTGCCCGAAATACCAGCCACGCTGTTGCTGCTCTCTGGCCGCGACGCGGCCGACCTGGAGGACAAATGCAGTTCGCTCGCGGCGACGCTTGAAACCAATCCAGCACTCGATCTTGCCGATGTCGCCTACACATTGATGACCGGAAGGCCAGCACAAGCAGTGCGGCGCGCTATCGTCGCCAAGGATGCTGCGGACGCCGTCAAACAGTTACGTGCTAAACCTGCCCCGCCGCCGCGCCGCAAGGCACTGGATGATGAGCAGATAGGCTCGGTACTGGCCCTGATGCCTGCGCAGATGGAGGATATACGCGCCAGCTTCGCGATTGCACTATCGGTGCTGGCCAATGCCTTTGAACAAGGCTGCACGACCGACGAACGCTGGCTTGCCATATTCGTGAACCGGACTTTGCGCCGGGTAAAATTGCCGACAACACAATACCGAACCGAAGACTTCTGGGTAGGACCCGCAACCACGAGCCATGCGAAAGACCTCGTGTCCTTCGCCGCAGATGACCCTATTGCTTTTGAACACACGGTAGGGGGCAAGCCGCTATATCCGGGTACAGCCTTGCTGGGCGCGCTTATGGCAGCAACCGGCTCAACATGTTTGCGCGGCGTCTCATTTGAAACGCCGTTGCTCGCCCGTGCGCATTCGGCGGCAGCATTGAAGCTGGAAGCCGCAGGCGATGAACGCAGATTATGCACGGTGGACGGCACTGTCGTCCTCAAAGCGCTAAGCACACGTGAAGTACCTTCGTCCGGCACGCTCCCGGTTCTGGGCGAGACGGCCAAAACAATAGACACCGGGACATTCTACAAGCGTTTCAGTGATGCAGGCCTTGAGTATGGCCCCATGCTGCGCGGGCTTCGCGACATCAGGCGTGATGGCGATGCGGTGGAAGCCCGTATCGCGCTGCAACAAGCTGGCCACAGCAGGCCCGGCAGCTCGCTTGTGTCAGCCGAGCTTCTGGATATGGCATTCCAGTGTGTCGCGGCATTGACTGAGCTGGATGCGCCGCTTCCGCTGATGGTGCCTGTGGGATTAACACAGATTACGGTGTTGAAACCGCTGTTGACGACCGGTCGTGCCGTCATCCGCCGCAACGGTGCTACATCCACAGTACCCGGCATCAGCGTTGATGTTTGGGTGCTGGACGACAGCGGTGCGATTTGCGTGCTTGTGCAAGGCCTGACCTTCGCTGCTCTGCACAGCAAAGCTGCGGGCGATGGTCTGCTGCTGTTGCGCCCTGTATGGAAATCGCTGCCGACACCTGAGACGGTCAGTCTTGCTGGAGTCACCGTTCTGTCCAACGGCGAAGGCCCCGCTGAGGCGGCGGCGCTGTTACAAAGCGGCAAACGGCATTTTGTGCAACTTTTCCGCCCTGGCGATATCCTCTCAGCTGCGATGCGTGGGTTCTGGGCCTCAGCCGCCAAAGAGTATGGCGATATTCGTATCGCGCTTGTTGAAACAAACACACCTGACGCAGCTGCACAGGCTTATGGACTGACTGTTGCGGGCATTCCTGTCGTATTGCGCACCCAATCTGGCAACTGGTGCGAGCGCAAGCTTGAACCTACGGATGCAGCGCAGACTAAAGCCATTCGACTGGCAGCCGACGATGTAATCCTGGTCACTGGTGGCACGGGTGGCATCGGGCGCCTTCTCTGCCAGCACCTTGCGGATTTGGGTGCGGGTACCGTAATTGCTGCGGCACGCCGTGCACATACAGGCATGCAGGATGGTGCCAGCACAGAGTGGTCGTGTGACTTGACGAAGCTGTCCGACGTCGAGCGGATGGTCAGCGATGTAGAAAAACGCTTCGGCGTAATTACGGGCATCGCACACTGTGCCGGTGTTGCAGATGACCAGTTGATTACCGGGCTGGACACCGCGACTGTGGCCGCGACCGTGGAGGCCGACGTCAAAATCGCTGGCACGAACAATCTTGCAGCCTGCGTCGATGATAAAAGTTTGCGCTTCTTCCTGCTTTTTGGTGGCCTTGTATCAGAGGTTGGGAACCGCGGTCAGGCCCTATACGGCTATACCAACGCGTACCTGAGCGAGTTCGCAGAGCAAGCAAGCAACCGGCACTGCATTTCATGGCCACTCTGGTCAGACGGCGGCATGGCGATGCCTACCGATGTGCGCGAACACCTGGAACACACCACCGGCCTTAAGGCTATGCCCGCGGAAGTGGGAATGGCCGCGCTTGAAAGTGCAATCGCGAGCGGAAGCAACCAAAGCGTGGTGCTATATGGCGACACTGACAAGCTGCAGCACGCCATCGGACAACCGCGAGCAAAGGCGCAAAGCGCAGAGACCGGCGTAGACACACGCAGCGGCGCGCTCAGACAGGCTTTGGTCAAACCAGTGCTTGAGCTCTTGGCCAACTCGGTTTCCATGCAAGCGTCTGACATTGACGAGACCATGGCAACTGCCGACATAGACCTTGATTCTCTTACGGTCATGAGCCTCAAGGACGACCTGCACCAAAGCTTCGGCGTAGCGATCGCACCCTCCGCGTTTTTCGAATTCAGAACCATCGGCGCCATGATCGACCGGATCGCTGAACTTGGTGGATCCGCGCTTGCTGACCGCCTTGGCGTCGAGGCACGGCGCGTGCCTGCGCCGCCGATGCCTGCGCCAAAGACGCATGTGCCCCAACCCGCCGCGCAAGGTGAAACGTTTGAACCGGCTCGGGCAATTGTCCCGCACCCGAGCAGGCAGGAAGATATCGCCATCGTCGGCGTGGATTGCCGTTTCCCCAAAGCGGACGGCATGGAGGCATTCTGGCACAATCTGCTCAACGGTGTAGACGGCATCAGCCAAGTGCCCGATGAGCGGGCCGCTGAATGGCGCGCAGTACCCGAGAGTGTGCGCGCTCAGGCCGCCATGAACTGGGGTGGCTTCCTCACCGACATTGACCAGTTCGACGCCGCATTCTTCGGCATCTCACCTGCGGAAGCGAAACTTATGGACCCGCAACAGCGCCTGCTTTTGCAGTCGGTTTGGCGGGCGCTTGAAGCGGCGGGCTATGGCCCGAGATCGCTGGGTGGTAGTCGCACAGGTGTCTTCGTAGGGTGTGCGGGCTACGACTATGCCAATGTCATCCGGCAAGCTGGCGCAGCAATTGAGGCCTTCACGCCAACGGGCATTTCGCCATCACTCCTCGCGAACCGACTGTCGCACATTTTTGATTTCACCGGCCCCAGTGAAACACTGGATACCGCTTGCGCCAGTTCGCTCGTAGCGCTCGACCATGCTGTCGAGGCGATCCGCCGAGGCGCCTGCGAGGGTGCCGTAGTCGCGGCTGCAAACCTTATTCTACTTCCTGATCTTCATCAGGCATTTTGCCGTGCCGGGCTTCTGAGCACGTCAGGTGCCTGCCGAACGTTCGACGCCGATGCGGACGGTTATGTGCGTAGCGAAGGCGTCGCCGCACTTTACCTGAAGCCACTTTCGCGCGCGCAGGCGGACGGTGACCGCATTATGGGCCGCATTCTCGCGACCGCCGTAAATCATGGTGGCAAGGCAACATCGTTGACAGCCCCAAGCCCAAGCCAACAGGCAGCCGTCATCACTGACGCATGGCAGGCGGCAGGTCTTGAGCCCGACCAGATCGACTATGTTGAGGCTCACGGCACCGGCACGCGGCTGGGTGACCCGGTCGAGATCTCAGGCCTTAAAATGGCGCTCTCTGGCCCGCGCTGGACCCGTCGCCGCTGTGCGGACCAGCCACTTGTGGTCGGCGCGGTCAAAAGCGCTATCGGCCACACTGAGGCCGTCTCGGGCCTCGCTGGTGTTATCAAGGCACTGCAAGTGGTTTCAACTGGTGTAGTGCCGGCAAACCTTCACCTCGGTGCCCTCAACCCGGATATCGAAACAGCTGGTACGCCGCTTGAGCTCGCGTCAAGCCGGAAAACACTACGGGGCGAAAAACTGATAGCTGGAGTCAGCTCCTTCGGGTTCGGCGGTACCAACGCGCACGTTGTGATCGCGGGTGAACCTGCGCCACGCGCGACCGATAATACGGCCGACACAAGTGCCTATCTGATCCCCTTGTCCGCGCGGTCGAATGACGACCTGCGGCGGCGCGCTCAGGATATGCACACATGGCTTGAGATACATGCAGCCGACACGCCGCAGGCTATGCACCCGCCAGCGGTTGACCATGCCGAAGTGATCGCGCACATCACATCACATCTCTCTGACATGCTGCATATCCCTGAGAATGCAATAGACCCCGACGAGGCCTTCGCCGAACTCGGCCTCGATTTCCTTGAAATGCGTCAGCTGGTGCAGAAGCTGTCACAGACCTACCCGGGCGCCCTGTCGCGCGACCAAGTAACGGTGGAAAATACCGTACGTGATGTCGCCGCAGCACTCGCGAGCATGCACAAACCCCTGCACGCAGTGGCGGACCACAGACCCGCTGTCAGTTTGGCAGCGATTGCTTACACGCTTCAGACCGGGCGGGACGCCATGGCATGTCGCCATGCTTTTGTCTGCAGTTCGCTTCAGGAACTGAAATCAGCGCTTGCTGCCTTCCTTGGCGGTAAGGCCGAACAGTCTGGCAAGTCTTCCAACATACCTGCTTCCGTTCGCCGCTTGCTAAGCGGAACCAGTGGACCGGGTTTGATACGTTCCATGCTCGCGGATGGTGACCTCGGGTCTCTTGCTGCCATCTGGCAGGACGGCGTCGACATTCCGTGGCAAGCCCTTTGGGCTGACAAGCATCGCCCTCAGAAAATTGAACTCCCCGCCTACACTTTCACCGGCGCACGGTACTGGGTCGACCACCGCCATGATGCTGGCGCGCAAGTAGCCCCGTCACCTGACAGGCAAACCTACCTGCGACCAAGCTGGCATGCCCTGGCTGGCGCGACAGCTACACCCCAATCGCCCACAGACCTTGCAACCCAAAAGTCCCTCGGTGTGCTTCTGGAAGAAGTCGCCCGGTTGGCCTGTGCTGGTGAAGCGCGGCTATACCGAACTGCGGACCTGGCCACAGGCATGGCAGTCGCAGCACTTTTGCGTACTGCGGCCACTGAATTCGCCCGTGACTGCGGCAGTGTCCTTGTTGACGAAAGCACCATCTCAGAAGTGCACATACCGACCGTCAAGCCAGGGTCTGTACTGCGCAAACAAGCAACGGGTTTCGAGGTTCTCGGCCTTGAGGCGACGGACCTGCTTTCAGGCAAAGTAAAAGCCTACCAACAGGCGGTGATACTGGGCGGAGCAGGTGGACTTGGTCTCGCGCTCGCAAAACATTTAGCGCGCAAAGGCGAGGTGGCGCTGACCCTGGTAGGCCGTCGTCAGGAAGACGAGACACTACGGGACGCTCTTAACGCAGTTCGAGCACTCGGCGCAAAAGTCACCTACCGTTCGCAGAATATCGCCGATCCACAGGGCATGACTGCCCTGCTGCAGGATATTGAGGGGCACAGCGGCAGGATCGACCTGATAGCACACTGTGCAGGCATACAGGATGACCAGCTTTTATCGTCTGCTGACAGGCTCGCGATTGAGCGCGTGCTTGATGCCAAAGTTGGTGGTGTTGCAGCCTTGCGCACCGCCATCAAGAGCCTTGAACGCCGCCCACTGGTTGTGACCTTCTCATCCCTCGCGGCCTGGATGGGCAATCCGGGTCAGGCGACCTATGCCGCCGCAAATGCCTTTGAGGATGCTGTCGCCTTTGAGGAAGAGAACTGGAAATCGGTCGCGTGGCCCCTGTGGGACGGCATTGGCATGGCACCGCCTGCGGGTGAGCTTGGCCGCCTGGCTCGAAAAACAGGCCTCAAGGCACTTCCTGAGGCTATCGGGTTTGAAGCTTTTGACCGTATTCTCGCCTCCGGTGAAGCTATTGTTGGCGTGGCCTACGGCCCAGCGGATGCACCGCTCCTTCATCAACTGACCGAAACGCCTCATGTATTAGCCAGTGCGAACCGGGCCGAGGGCACCACCGCTGCAGACCTTCTCCTTGAAGCGCTGGAAGGCGATTCACATCCGGATGACGTAGATACGCTGGACGAAATTGGCTTCAATTCCTTGACTGCGGCGCGCCTTTCCCAGTTGGTCACCGAACGCACAGGTACGGAAGTCACCACGGCACGCCTTGTCGAATGTAAGACCGTCGGCCAACTGCGGACGCTTATCGACGGCCTGTTCGCTAGCCGCCCGGCCCCCAAACCAGAAGATGCGCCGGAACCCGCGCGCACAGATGGTCCACTTCTCGCCTCGCGACAACAGCTCCCAATCTGGCGGCATTACCGCCTGGCGCCGTCGTCGTTCGCATACAATATGCCCGTTTTCATTCGGTTTGGCACCAAGGTAGATATAGCGCAGCTGGAGGCCGCAATAGATGCACTGGTTGCCCGCCATGAAAGCTTGCACCACTGCTTTGACGAGGATGCGCAAGGCAATGTAATCAGGCGTTCTGTCGCTGCTCGCCCCGCGCTGAGAACTCTGCCGCTGCCCGCCAGTCGAGCGCAAGAAGACACCCTCGACGCGCTACGGGAACGGGTGCGTGCGCCCTTTGACCTGCGTGCCGAGGCCCCCTGCCGGTTCGACTATATCCCGGATTGGAATGGGCAGCCGCACCTCTTGTGTGTTTTCCATCACATTGCCATGGACGGTATCAGCCTGCGTATCCTGATGACCGAACTGGAGCAGCTGCTGGGCGGGCGCTCACTGGCGCCGCTTGACGCAAGCTATAGCGAGTTTGTTACAGACGAAGAGAACTACCGACAAAGTGGTACTGCAGATAGAGATCACGCCTTCTGGACACAGCACCTGCGGCGCGACGTAAGGCCGCTTGATTTGCCGTCGTGCCGCGCCAAAAAACCAAGTGCCGTGTATGAAGATGCGGCCACACACACGCGCACGCTATCGCCCGACTTGCGCAAGGGTCTACTGGCAAACGGCAAACCGGGGCAGTTGTTCGCGACTACCGCAACCGCGTGGGCATGGACGCTGGCACCATATGTGGAAGACCACTTTGTTGGCCTTATGGTCCCTTTTGCAGGGCGACACGCCAGCAAGTTCCAGGAAACCGTTGGCTGCCTGATGAACCCCGTCATTTTGCAAACTGACCTCGGCGTGCATGAGACCTTCAAGGATGCGCTTGCGGCTTTTGACGAAGGCTACAAACTGTCACTTGAGCATAGCAGGCTTGCCCTTGCTGATGTGCTTTCCGCGGTTGGCGCAGCCGGCAGGCCCGCCAATGCTGCGGCTAAAGCCCAATCTGCATTCTATTTCCAAAGCTGGCTTGGTGCCGCAACAGGTCATGCTGGCGACATTCAAATGGAACGGCTGGACCTTCTGCATCATGAAGGCGAGTACCCGCTCACTTTGGAAGTGGTCGATGACGGGTCACGCTTCGCTCTCAAGCTGAAGGTCGACAGCAGTTACTGCGACAGCGCTACAGCCGAGTTGCTGCTCGCTCGCTATGAAGCTGTGTTGTCGTCGCTCATGAGCGGTGACGACCCGGACCGCACGCCTCACACCGCGCAAGACCGTGAGATATATGATGCGTGGCAACATACAGATCTCGAGCCAGTGATTGACCGCTGCGTCCATCACGCCATATTTGAGCAGGCGCGCGCCACACCTGCAGATGCCGCTGTCATGGTTGCGGACGAGACGCAAAGCTATGGTGAACTCCTAGACCAGGTTGCGTGCATAGCTTCCGGGCTTCTGGGGGCAGGCGTGAAAGCGGGTGACACTGTCGCGGTTGTGCTTGAGCGCGGCATCTCCTTGCCTGCCACGCTGCTAGCCGTCATGTCGGTGGGCGGCACCTACCTACCGATGGACCCGGCCTTCCCGGCAGAGCGGAACCGCTTCTATCTTGAAGATAGCGGCGCCCAATTTGTCATCTGCTCCGAGCTCACTGACGCGGCCGACGCTACACAGCTTCTGCTGACTGACCTGCTGACCACCGAGCCTGTGCCCGATTGGGACCGCGCAACAACCGAAGCCGGCGACCCTGCCTACATCATCTATACTTCCGGCTCCACTGGCAAACCGAAGGGGGTTGTTGTATCCCACGGCGCGCTCAGCAATTTCATCATGGCGATGGTGGATGTCACCGGGCTTGACGCCTCTGACCGGCTGCTGGCTGTAACCACCGTCGCATTCGATATATCGGGGCTCGAGCTTTTCCTGCCGCTCTGGCAAGGCGCAAGCGTGGTCATCAGCACCGGATTTGAAAGCAAGGACCCCTACAGACTTTGGGATATGGTGGCCAAGCACAAGGTAACCACCTTGCAGGCGACCCCCAGCACCTGGCGCCTGATGATGCGGGCACATAAAGGCGGCGTCGGATTGAAGCGAATTCTTGTCGGCGGCGAAGCATTGCCTGCTGACCTTGCGCGTACGCTGTGTGCCGTCGGGGAAGACGTGATCAATGTCTATGGCCCCACAGAAACAACGATCTGGTCCACTGCCGCACACGTTGACGCGCGCGAACGTGTGCACATCGGCAAGGCAATCAAAAACACGCTTCTGCGTATCGTGAATGAGAGCGGCGAGGACTGCGCCATCGGCATGGCCGGAGAGCTTTGGATTGGCGGCCACGGCGTGGCAAACGGCTACTGGCAGCGCCCTGACTTAACCGCCGACAGGTTTGTTGAAACCACGAGCGGACAAAAGTTCTACCGTACAGGAGACCTTGTGCGCTTCCTTTCCGATGGCAACCTCCAGCACCTTGGGCGACTGGATACACAGGTAAAGTTGAACGGCTTCCGCATTGAGGTTGGTGAAATTGAGGTGCAGGTAGTTGAGAAACTCGGCTTCACTGACTGTGCTGTCATACCCGTGACAACCGAAGGCGGTACTGACGGTTTGGTGGCCTTTGTAACGGGGTCCGCGAAGGAGCAAAATACTGCCCCGGACTGGGAAGGCTGCAAAACTGTACTACGCACGACCCTGCCCGAATACATGGTGCCGGGCGCATGGGTACAGCTTGAGGCCCTTCCAAGCACCAACAACAACAAAGTGGACCGCCAGAAGCTCACCGCGCTTTATGCGGCGCAACAAGCCGATGCAAACATAAAACCTGAGCACGTGCACACCCCTGTGGATCAGATATCGCGCGACCTCAGGCAAATAGCAGCTGAGATCATAGGCCTGCCCGCGCAAGTGCTTGATGCGTTGCAACCGCTTAACCTGCAGGGCTTTGATTCGCTCGCCATCATCAAGCTGACAGAACAACTGAACGAAACCTTTGGCCTGCAGCTGTCGCCCGTCGACCTGTATAACGCACCTACCCTTCGGGAGATCAGTGCCCTGTTGCCAAGGGCTGCGACAGCAGCGCCCATAGCTTCAGCGGATATAAAACGGGGCCGTATACAGGACGGCGCTGTTGCCATCATTGGTATGGCTGGCCAGATGCCGGGCGCGAAAGACCTCGCTACCTTCTGGGACAACCTGAATGAAGGACGTGTGAGCATCTCAAATGTGCCGAGCGGGCGGTGGCAGGACACGGATGCAGCACAAAACCATAAAGCGGGTTTCCTGGAGGGTATCGACCTCTTTGATGCGCCCTTCTTTGGCATGACAACCCAGGAAGCGGCGAGTACAGACCCGCAGCAGCGCCTTTTCACCCTGAATTGTTACCGCGCTATCGAGGATGCCGGTATTGACCCGGAAAGCCTCAAAGGCCGGAAAGTGGGCGTTTATGCTGGTGCCGCGCTCGGCGATTATCAGCGGCTACTCGAACAGGCGGATGGTTTCAACGCCTTCAGCATGATTGGCATGAGCCCGTCGATCATTCCGGCGCGTATCGCCTTCCATCTCGACCTTAAGGGTCCGACTGAAACGGTGGATACTGCCTGCTCATCTGCCCTCGTGTCGGTACACAACGCGGTTAAGGCGTTGCAGGCGGGCGATATCGAGATGGCTTTGGCGGGCGGTGTTTACCTCATGACAACGCCGCTCGGGCAGATGATCTCGGCTCAGGCTGGCATTATAGCAAACGATGGGCGCTGCAAACCCTTCGACGGCCGTGCTGATGGTATCGTGATTGGCGAAGCCGTGGGGGTGCTGACCCTGAAACGGCTTGAGGATGCGGTGCGCGACGGCGATCCCATTCGCGCAGTCATTCGCGGAGTGGCCGTTAATCAGGATGGTCGCACAAATGGTATCACCGCGCCTTCCTCAAGCGCACAAGCCGCGCTGATCGGCAAAGCCACTGACGTCGACGGGCTCAGCGCAGACGATATCAGCTATGTGGAGTGCCACGGCACAGGCACCAAGCTTGGCGATCCGATCGAGATTGAGGGTCTTCGCCGCGCATCGCTTGGTGAAAATGCGCCCTGCTGGCTCGGCTCGGTGAAGGCGAATGTCGGCCACTGCTATCAGGCAGCCGGGGTCGTGGGCCTTATTAAAGCGGTCCTGTCGCTTGAGCATCAGCGCCTGCCTGGGCAACCAGACTTTGGCGAGGAAAATCCGCTCCTGAAGCTCGGCACCGGCGGCCTGCGGATACTGAAACAGGCACAGTCGTGGGATGTTACCGAAGGACGGAAGCGTGTTGCTGGTGTTAGCGCCTTCGGCTTCAGCGGTACAAACGCCCATGTGGTGGTGGAAGAATGGCCTGCCGCGGCAAGCTCACCACGCCCGAACAAACACCATGCGTTCAACCTCACGTCCTATTGGCCGCAGGTCTCACCGGCGGCTGCGCCGCTTGTCAGCAAACCCGCCGGAACAGGCGATACTTCGGACGCGCGGCGCATGGTTCTCATGGAACTGTCAGCGCTGAGCGGTATTCCGGCTGCCGATATTCCCGCTGACGCCAGCCTCGAAGCGGACATTGGAATGGATTCGATCAAGCTCATGGGCCTCATTGCGAAGCTTGGCCGCATGATCGACCTTCCCCAAATTGATGCAGCAGGCATCGCGCGCATCACAACCGTCGCAAGTTTGCTGGACCTGCTGCCAAAGGCGCAAAGCACAAACGGCGATGCCCTTCCGGAAGCGCATGCGTTGATCATGGCAGAGTTTGAGGCTTTGTCCGGTATTCCGGCGGCCAATATCAGCCGTGATGCCAACCTTGAAGCCGATATCGGCATGGATTCGATCAAACTGATGGGCCTTGTGGCGCGTCTCAGTCGGATCGCGGGCACAGCATCGCTCGAGGCTAGCAACATCGCAAAAATTGTTACCGTCGGCGACCTGTTGGACGCGATTTCGCTGTCGAGTGGCAGCACAGCTGCACCTTCTGCCACCCTTGAGAGCTCGCCTCATACAGCGACAGCTCAAGTCACCCACTGTGCAGACGGGCGCCTACCGATCAGCATTCCCTACGCAGGGTATCTCTTCTTGCTGGGGCATCACCTGATACGGTCAAGTTCACTTTGTTCATGGCTTAGGCTTGAGGGACCACTCGATACAGGGGCGCTTCAGGAGGCGTGGCAGCGTGTCGTTGATAGCCAGCCCGGTTGTCGCCTGATTTTCGAGCGTCGGGGCAGCAGCGAAACCTTCTCCGACTATCAGGGCGTACTGCTAGAAAACCCACAGGTGCCGCAGATTGCCGTTACTGACCTCAGTGCACTGACACCGGCTGAGCAGGACGATGCACTGCAGCAAGCCTTTGATGCCGCCCTGAACGCAGAATGGTCGCTAGAGAGCTGGCCACTGCACCGGTTTGATGTTTACCGCATGGGTCCAAACGAACACGCGGTCTTCCTCATTAACGAACACTGTGTCAGCGACGGCATCGGCAACCAGCGACTGCTCGCAGCCTTGATGCAGGCCTACAGCGAGGTACAACACGGTGATGCGGCAACCGCACCTGTCATAAGTGACGGCGAATTCGCGACACTCATGTCTCGTTTCAACGACGCTGCGGATAGTCTCTCCGAACCCATGCCAATATCTGAGGAGCATGGCCCATATTTCTGGAACCCGGTGGGCAGGGAGATAGAGAATTTCCAGCCGGACTTCACGGTAGGTGTCACAGTTAAATCGGGCGCTGAAACTGACACACTCATCAG
This sequence comes from Kordiimonas gwangyangensis DSM 19435 = JCM 12864, assembly GCF_000375545.1. GTDB lineage: Bacteria > Pseudomonadota > Alphaproteobacteria > Sphingomonadales > Kordiimonadaceae > Kordiimonas > Kordiimonas gwangyangensis. The sequence goes on along the minus strand of NZ_AQXF01000001.1, from coordinate 995,404 downwards.
CGCGGCGTCTAACCTTGGCATGTCGCTCAATCAGTTGCTGGTGCTTGCCATGGCGCGCGCCAGCCACACCACGTCCGGCGACGATCATGTCAGCGTACAAATGCCGACAGGCGGACGCACAATTGACGGCATTGATGCGCACGATCTCGTCTGCTGCCTCGCACAGAACCTGCCGGTCGATTTCAGTGCGGACCTCCTGTCTTCGAGCTGGGAGCTGGCTGGGCCGCTTTTCGCCGCAAAGCTCGCGCGCACACTTGCGGCAGAGAGCGATTGGCACGTCACCAAGGCAATGGCGACGACAATAGCGGGCGATATCCCGCTCGACCCTGATGCATTGAGGGGCGACCTGCGGCCACTCTTCAGGGGACGGTTGCGGTCCAATATCTACGTGCCCTATATCGGCGACACGGGTATCGCGACCACCTATAGCGACCTCAGGGTCACAGCCTACCGCGCAGGCACGGTGAATGGACCCGCAACAGTTGATGTGCTGCACGAGATTTTTGACGGTCAGTTGCATGGGTCGTGGAACTATGACCGCGGCTTCTTTACGCCTGACGAGATCATGCGCCTCCGCAGCGCATTTGAGCAGGAACTGGCGGAAGCAGTTGCTGCGGGTTCGAAGCACCGTGTCTCACGCGAAAAGACCGCCACCACGACCGAACTGCCGCCCGTCCTTGTTGAGGCGGTGCAGGCAGTACTGGGCCCTCACGTGAACAGCAGCGATGCTCATGCGCTAATTGACCGTGACTTGGGCCTCGATTCCCTGCAGCGCATCCGCATTCTCAGCAAACTGCCAGCGGTATACCGACGTGATGCCACCCGGCGTGCTGCGCTGTTGACCGCACCAACCTTGGCTGCCATGGCGGACTTGATGTGTGCGGACGACGGTGTCGATACGCCTGATACCGGGAGTGATGTGCCACCCACTGCGGGGGAGGAAGGCGCTAGCGCCGCTGCTTATGACTATGATGAGCTTCCGATCGACCGCATTATCAAACAAATGGCGGCAACACCCGATGCTGTGGCGGTCACTAGCGCAAATGGCCAGCTGACCTATGCCGAGCTTGATGACAAGAGCCACCGCATCGCCAGCTACCTGATTGAGGCAGGCTGTGAGCGCGGTGCACGCATTGGCATTCTGATGGACCGTGGGTGTGCTTTCATCGCTTCAGTAATTGGTGTGCTGCGGGCGGGCCTTGTCTATGTTCCCCTGGACCCGAGCTTGCCGACAGACCGCCTGGGCTATATCGCGGACCATGCGAAGCTCGCGCTTGTGCTATGTAAACCGGTTCACCAAAATCTACTGAACGGCAGCGCCGCAGGTGAAAGCGGCCAGCCAAAAGTGGCGTTGGTGTCCGAAGCGTTTGCCACATCGCCTGCACCCAAAAACACGCTGCCGACTGCGGCGCCAGAAGATGCCATGCTCGTGCTCTATACCTCAGGCTCAACCGGACGACCAAAGGGCGTACAACTGAACCACGCGGGCTATGCCAACAGGCTGGCATGGCACCAGAAACAGTTCGAATTGAAGCCGGGCGAGGGCGTGCTGCACAAAACCACAATTTGCTTCGACGTATCTGTGTGGGAGATATTCTGGCCCCTTATGTACGGCGGTATCCTGCATACTGTTGGGTCAGAGGTTGCGCGCGACCCTTGGGCACTCGCGCAGGCGATGCGGGACAAAAAAATCGCCGTGCTGCATTTCGTGCCCTCCATGTTTGGTGAATTTCTAAGCGTGCTTGACGCAGATGCACCGCACGCGCCATTCGACCATCTGCGCTGGGTTGTGCTTTCAGGCGAGGCCTTCCCCGTTGCGCAGGCCCGCAAATGGTTCGAGCTTTTTGGCAAAAGGGCGCGCCTCGCGAACCTTTATGGCCCGACCGAAGCCTCGATTGATGTGACCTGCCAAGTAGTGGCTGAGGCCCCGCCTGAAAACTGGGCGCGTGTTCCCATTGGCTGGGCAACCGATAACGTGGAACTGACCATCCTCGACGCAAGCCTGAAACCAGTGCCGGAAGGAGAAGACGGCGAGCTGTTCATCGGCGGTGTTCAACTCGCGGACGGTTACCTGCATGCTGAAGACCTCACCAGCAAAGCCTTCATGATGATCGACCCGGACGGCCATGGCGCCCGCCGGTTCTACAAGACTGGCGACCTTGTGCGCCGCCTGCCGGGCGGTGCCTATGACCACCTCGGGCGTCTGGATAGCCAGGTCAAATTGCGCGGCTACCGGATAGAACTTGGCGAGATTGAAGCAGTGCTGAGCGATCATGCCGATGTCAGGCAGGTTGCTGTGCTGGTCGAGAATGATGCCCTGGTTGCCCATATCGCGGGGAACGGAGAGGACCAGCAAAGCTATCTTGAACACTGCGCGAAAAAACTACCGCACTATATGGTGCCGCATAAGGTCACGCTGCATGCGCAACTGCCCATCAATGCAAACGGCAAGCTGGACCGGCGTGCAGTACAGGCTGGTGAATTTACCCCAACAGCAGTCGAAAGCTGCAGCCTTCTACCCGCACAAAGCTGGATGCTGCAGCATTTCCCGGCGCCCTACCGCTGGTGGGGTACCAGCCGGTTCACTGTAAACCGTGCCCTTGATATGGACCGCGTGAAGGCTGCTTTTGCGACCCTCGCCGCCCGTCATGATGCGCTCCGCACAGTGTATGCACAAAACGTTGACGGCAGCTGGCGCCGCCGCGTCATCGCGCCTTCGGAGGCTGGGTCGCTTGACCTGCGCATTATCGATGTTCAGGCCACCCCAGGTGACGAGCGCGAGGACATGATCGCCGAAACGATGCACAACTGCTGCATGGCATACGCCATTGACCGGCTGCCGCTTGATACCGCCGTGATCCTTCAGGAAGGACCGGCGCGCTATACCTTCTGCCTGGCAAACCATCATGTGAATGGTGATTTTGTCTCCGGTACCATCCTGTTCAAGGACTTTTGGGATCTCTACGAGGGCAAAGAACTCGCGCCCCCTGCACAGCAGCAGGGCGACATTGCCAAACTGCTGGAAGGCACAGACCTGAGCGCCGACCAGGCTTACTGGCAAAAACTTGCCGGCCGGGAAACCACACCTCCGGCACTGGTTACCGACCGCGGCATAGCGAACCTCGAACGCCAGGAGGTCGCGACAGAGAGATATCTCACTGCCAGCGAAACCAAAAGGCTGTCCACCACGGGGCGCGCCAATAGCGGCACCGCACTCTACCCGCTTCTGGCTGCGGCATTTTACATGGCATTGACTGAGCAATCCGGCAGGCGGGATGCGATCATAAGCCACCGCATGATGGGCCGCGTGCTGGGCAGCAACCTGCCGGACTTCACCGACACAGTGGGCAACTTCGCTGTGCATTTCCCGCTGGTGGTCAAAACTGGTGAAACCTTACCTCACACAGCCAAAAGTGTCGCCAGCGCGCTCGCAGAGGTACCGCATGGCGGTGTTACCTATGACTGGCTGGCGGCACAGGCACACGGCGCACCGTCGTTCCCGTATCCAGACGAGCAGGTGACGGCACTGCGGCTCAATTATCTCGGCCAAATATTGCCCCGCACAGATGGTGACTTTGAGTTCAACGCCAGCCAACTTAACCAGCGCTTTGCCCCGGATGATTTGCCTCGCTCCGCCGAAGTGGAGGTGCACCTGAGTGTTGAGAAGAGCTGCCTCAAGATACGCGCGAGCTTTGTTGAGGGTCGCCACAATGGCGCGCTGATCAACGAGCTCCTCGACCGCGTTAAAGTCATTTTGACCGAGCTTTAACACCCCCCGGCACGCCTATCACCTTAATATGTCACGGTACAATGGGTTGCCATTGCCCCAGCAGGTGCTATCGTACGAATTCATATGTGAAATGAGGTAGTTGCACACTTGTCCGTGCAGCACGGGGTTCACGGGCGCTGTCCCTGTTCATTTTTGGTTCAGCATGGGGCGGCCTTAATCGGATGACCTTTTAAGCGAAGTATGGGGGAAATCATGAACCAGTGGATGAAATGGTCAAAGGCCGCAATTAGCACTTTGATCCTTGTCACCCTTGCCGCATGTTCCAGTGGCAATGATCAACCAAGTGAAGATGACATCAAGAACGCCGTAGCCTTCACCCTGCCAAGTGGGCTTGAAGTCGCCGATGTGGAAATTCTGGTAACCGAAAATGCAGGCACGCAAGTCGAGCCACTGATCCGCAACCGGTCCAACATCACACTCGAATTCACCGACGATTTTGTCATGCCGGTCGCGCGCTATGACGACAAGGTGGTGCTGAAGAAACTCTATGAGAAGGGGCAGGAGCTTAAGGGCACGCTCATCTCATCGGCGCGGCTCAAAGGCGACAGCTGGACCGTCAGCTCTGACCGGTTCGACATCACCCGCGTGCAAGGCAATGCGCTCAGCCAATATGCCGAAGGCTCCTATGCCTTTGAAGGCACGGACGAGGCCGCGACCTTCAAGAAAGACTATGAAGACGCGCTGGTGAAGGCTGAGGAAGAACGCCAGGCTGCCATCGCCAGGGCCGCAGCAGAAAAAGCTGAGCGTATCGCTGCCTTCCGCAAGTTTCTCACAGGCACCTGGACGGCCTCCGGCCCGATGATGCGCAATGGCGGCGTGCATACCGGTCGTGACGGTAGGGCCACCGCCGGGCTTGAAATGACCTTCCCGGAAGGCGATGAGGCAACCGGCGTAGTGCCCATGACACTGTATGTGCAGGATAATCCGGTCGACAGCGTGCCTGTGAACGCTGGATTCACCGTGTCAGATGATGGGAAATCCGTCAAAATCCGCGCACGCAGCAACACCCACAAGGCGCTGAACATCTATATGAACGAAGTCTGGACCATGGGCGAAGACGGCGTTCTGCAAGCAGGCGGCCGCGACCGCTGGACTATCCAGATGGAGAAGGATGGTGAAGCAACTGCCGCCAAAAAAGCTGCCGTCGAGAAAATCACGGCCCATGACAATGCACTCCGGGAACTGGCGACCAAACACAGCGCAGGTATGGCACCAAGCCGCTTCCGCGACATGCGCATGAACCAGAACACCTACACCAATGTGATCCTTGAAGCGACACCACGTGAGGGCGCACGAGTCTTCGGCGCGGGCGAATATGACGAAGATTCAAACATTGCGCTCACAGCCATTCATGCAGGGGTGCTCAAGGAAGGCGAGGCAGGTGTCGTCAAGATTACCTACCGCCGCTACAAGGACCGCCCCTATATCCAGGGCACGACCGCGAACGGTGTAACGTCCGAGCGCTTTACCGACTATGGTCGTTACAGCATTGAGCTGGTCGAAAAGCTTAAATAGAGCAAAAGATTTGCCGGTGTCGCCACGTGCGGCACCGGTTCCCGCCAGCACCAATACCTATAGCCCGCCAAAATTCCGGTACGCCCACGCCGCACCAAAGGGCGACAGAAGCCAGACCAAAGCCGCGCAATTGATAAACACAGTGCCCCAAAAGGTGCTACGGAATGACCGCTTACGGGTTTTATGTCGCAAAAGCCGCTGCGCCAAAATAGCCCCCGGCCACCCACCGAGGATGCCAAACATATGAAGTGTATCCTCTCGCACCCGCCATCCCCTCCGGATCGCTGCCATCTTATCGAAGCCATAGACCAAAAAGGTCAACAGGCTGAAAGCGACGTATAGGCATGCGATTGCGACCAGCATTTTGTCATAAAATTCTGTCACGCAGTTCGCTCTAGCAGCGCTGAAACATAGTCCGCGATGGCGAGGCTCGAGGTCAGGCCCGGTGATTCAATACCAAACATATGGATCTGGCCGCGCGCGCCGTGCTCACTTGGTCCCGCAATGATGAAATCCTGTTCCCCGCCCCCCCGCGGCACGATTTTCGGGCGCACGCCGGCAAAAGCGGGCTGCAGCCGGTCCTCAACCACGCCGGGCCAGTAGCGCTTGATGGCCGCAGCAAACAGCGCCCGGCGCTCGGCTCTCACCACAAAGTCCGGCGTTTCGCACCAGACCACATCCGGCCCGAACCGGGCACTGCCCGCTAGATCAAGTGTCAGGTGAACGCCGAGGCCGCCGGGCTCCGGCAACGGATAAATGAGCCGCCCAAACGGCACCTTTCCGCTATAGGCGAAATAGTTTCCCTGCGCATAATATGCCTTTGGTATGGCCGCGCCCGGCATGGCATCAAATCTTGAAGCAAGCGCCTGTGCACCGAGCCCGGTCGCATTGATGACCCACTGTGAGTGCAACTCGATAGTGTCCGCCTCATCACCCGAACTGATGTGAAGAAGCGTGCCACCGCCCGTCGCCTCACCTCGCTGCACCTCGGCATGTTTCACAAAGGTGCCGCCTGCATTCTCGAAATCCGCCAGAAGCGAGAACATCAAGGCATGGCTGTCGACAATGCCTGTCGATGGGCTGAGGAGCGCGGCACGGGCCCCAAGGGCTGGTTCAAGCGCCACCACGTCATCTGGCGACAGGCGCTCAAGGTCATGCACGTTATTCGCTCTCGCTTTTTCGAGGATCAGGTCAAGCTGCGCGGCGTCCTGATCCTGGCCGCACACAATCAGCTTGCCAATACGCTGGTGCGGCACATGATGCTCACGGCAATAGGCGTAAAGCATGTCGCGCCCGCGTACGCACAGGTCCGCCTTCAGGCTACCCGCCGGATAGTAGATCCCGGCATGGATGACTTCGCTGTTGCGGGAGGAAATGCCGGTGCCGAAATCAGCCTCCTTTTCAAGGAGCAGCACCTCATGACCAGTGAGCGCAAGGGCGCGGGCAGTGGCAAGGCCCACAACGCCAGCACCGATGACAACACATTCGACCTGTTCCATGATTTTCCCCCGCCGGTCCCCCATGCTATTGCCACCGCTTCCGCGCCGCAAGAAATAGCCGATGCAAATCGATTAAATTTTATCATTTATTATCAGAACATTAGGCGAAAAAGCCGCGCAATCCTTAAGGCCACTTTTACCGGCACCGGTTAAGACTCGACGGTGAAAACACTCCCGATCAGGCAATTTGGAGACTAAAGATGCGCGTTATCGCCGTCACGTCACAAAAGGGGGGGTCAGGCAAAACCACCCTCACAGGTCACCTTGGTGTGGCCGCAGAACGCGCGGGCGCTGGGCCCGTCGCACTCATTGATACAGACCCGCAAGGCAGCCTTTCCGACTGGTGGGCCGAGCGCACGGAAGGCGGCCCGTATTTTGCGCGTGTGGCCATCGGCTCGCTGGCGCAGGACCTGCAGATGCTGCGCGAGCGCGGCATCAAGCTGGTGTTTATCGACACGCCGCCCGCCATCACCCGTTCTATTCAGGCGGTCATTCAGAAAGCCGACCTTGTGGTGATACCCACCCGGCCTAGCCCGCATGACCTGCGTGCAGCCGGCGCCACCGTTGACCTTGTGGAGCGTGCGGAGAAGCCGCTGGTGTTTGTGGTGAACGCCGCAACTGCACGGGCGAAACTCACGGGCGAGGCCGCCATCGCGCTGTCGCAGCATGGCACTGTCGCACCCACCATCATCCACAACCGGCAGGATTTTGCCGCCAGCATGATTGACGGCCGCACCGTGATGGAAGCTGCACCTGGCGGCAAGTCCGCGGAAGAAATTGACGCCCTATGGGCTTATGTGGACGACCGCATCAAGCGCCTGCCGGTCAAAGCCAGCTTCAAGGCAACGCCGGTACACCGCGCAGCATTTGGCACACGCGCCTTCAGTGCAGCACCGCAGTTTTAAGACGAAAGGGTCAAAGAATGACGATGGCATCCCTGAGCGCATCCCTGATCAGCCGCAACAGCACGCGGCAGGTGGAGCGCAAGGCGGGCGAACTGGTCCTTCTGCCGCCAAAAGTGAAAGCAACACCGCCCGCGCCGCCGAAGCCCATCCAGGTTTCAACCGTAAAAGCGAAAGCGCGTACAAGCGAGCAAGCGGCCCCAAAACGGTCGCGCACGGAGGGCCAGAAACCGGCACGCCAACGCAAGACCCTGCGGCTGATGCGCGAAACCCACCGCGCGCTGCGTACGCTTGCCGAAGAAAAAGGCGTGAGCCAACAGTCGCTGATGGAGGAGGCGGTCGAGAGCCTTTTGCAGCAGGAGAACAAGGACAGCGCCCGGCACTAGGCTGTGGCGTTATTCCTCGCGCGGGGGTTTGGCAAAACAGTCATGCCCCGCGCGCTTGAGCGCAACACAGTGGCGCACGGCCTCCTGCATGGAGGCGACGGGTCCGAACACCAGCCGGTAGAGCCCTTCCCTGTTCGCGTTATCTACCACGTCCGAGAACATATCCTGCACATCGGTCTTGGGGTTCGCGATAATCTGCGCCTGAAGCTTCTTTATATCTTCTTCATTCATCGCGAAGCCCACCTCAAGGTGCCAGACTGTGTTCCAGTCCTCCGGCTTCTCGCGTTTGTCGCGCGCTTCCTCATAAGTTTTTATGATGGTGTCCGCATCGTCCGTCACCAGCTCAAGCGCCAGCGGCTTGTCATCAAATCCGGTGACTGCAATCTGTTCTGAGTATTCGAGCGCCTTGGCGCGGGCATCGAGGCTGAGTTGCTCCCGCATCGCGGGTTCCGCCTCAAGCGCGGGCGCATATTGCAGCGCCGACGCGCGGTGCATCAGGCCGTAAGCCCGCACGGGGTCTGGCAATACGCCACCCTCGCCGTTCCAATAAACCATACCGAGGAGATACATGGCCTCAGCGTCACCCTCGAGTGAATATTGCTGCCAGATATCGATGGCCTCCTTGTAGTCGGCCTCGGTATCATTGCTGGTGCCCTCAAAAAACAGGATGTTAGCCAGACTAAGCGCCGCGCGTTTGTGACCAAGGCGCGCCGCAAAGCGGTAATACATAAGCGCCACTTCTTCCGATGCTTCCTTGCCGGCACCGAGGCGGTTGATCTCGGCCAGATGGAAAAAAGCGTCCGAGTTCCCGAGTTCACCAAGGCGGCGCAGGCGCTCGACCGCAGCATCAACCTGGCCTTCGCGCACAAGGGCGAGGGCATCATCAATTTCGTCTTGCTCGAGCGTTGGACCGGTCTGCACAGGCACCGGCGGCGGCGCATCATCCTCGATTTCCTGCGCGTGAAGTGGCAGCGTGAAAGACGCTGTCAGGAGCAGAATGGGTAGGGCAGCCTTGATCGCCATGGCAGATTTCTCGAATTTTAGCTAACTTTAGCGAAATTACACGTAAAAGAAGACGCGTCAATTAAAGCTTCCTTTAAAGCTGTCCGCTAGTCTTGCCTTTAGTAAATCAGGCAAACCACGCTGAAAAGCGAGACAGTTATGAGATATTTTGGATCCGCAAAGCGGCTTCTTCTGGGCAGCGCCATGGTTGGTTTGGCTGCCTGCAACGGTTCAGACCGCGACATTCAGGCAAGCATGCCGCAGGCTGCGCCCGCTCAGAACGGTGGCATTCTCGCCATCGCTGACGAACTTTCCGCAAAAGGTGACCATAGCGCCGCTGCCCCTCTCTACCGGCATGCGGCGACCACCACTGGCAACCCCTACGCGCTCACCGGCCTTGCCCGCAGCCTTGCGGCCCTCGGCCGCTATGACGAAGCTGAGAATATCCTTGAAGACCTCGCGCTGCGTGGCGGTATGGGCTTCGAGGGTTGGTACCTGCTTGGCAAAAGCCGCATTGCGCTTGGCAAATTTGATACAGCACTCATTGCACTTGATAGCGCCGCAAGCCTTGCACCCATGGACAGCCGTGTTGTTTCGGCCCGCGGTATATCACTCGCCGCCCTTGGCCGTGTGGGTGAAGCCATCGCTGCGTTCCAGAATAGCGCGGACGCCACCAGCCTCAGCAATATGGCGCTGGTGTTTGCCATGACCGGCAACCCGGAAGCGGCGGTCAATATCCTTGAGCCGCTCGCGCAAAGCAATAAAGTCACCGCGCAAGGCCGCCAGAATCTGGCCATGGCCTACCTGATGGCGGGGCGCGAGCGCGAAGCCCGCAACATGGCGCGCATCGACCTTGACGCAAAAAGCGTGGATGACACCTTCACCTTCTACCGCACGCTGGCAAGCCTGCCCGTTGAGCGGCGCATGCAGGCGCTGACCACCGGCGTGATCGCACCGGACTGGACCAAGGAAGAAGCTGGCAACCTGATGCTGGCGGAAAACAGCGACCGCGAAGCTGCGGCCGCGCGTATTGTGCAGCAGCCTGTCATAGCTGAAGTCGAGGAAGAAAAAGCCGAGACCGTCGTGGTTGCTGAAGCGCCGAAGCCGGAACCGGAAGCCAAAGTTGACGCTGCAAATTACGAGCTGACCGAACTGCCACCGCTTGTGGAGCCACATGGCTGGGCGCTGCAGATTGGTGCCTACCGCACGGAAAAAGCACTGATGCGGGGCTGGACCATCCTTTACCGCGCCAATGCGGATTTGCTTGACGGCATCCCGCCACGGCGCTCCGAAGTTGATTTTGGCGACCGTGAGGAAGGCAAGCCGCGCGGCTTCTATTACCGCCTGAACGCAGGGCCGCTGGGCAGCCTGTCGGAAGCGCGGGACCTGTGCCGTGAACTGCTCTCCCGCGGGACAGAATGCTGGGTCCGCCCGCCGGAAAAAAGCGAAGGCAAAGTGACCGCCCCTGCTGGTGATGACGACATGGTGCGCGACGTCAGCACCGCAAGTGCTGCAGAGCCGTCCGCGACAGATCGCTGAAAAGGCGCGATTTAACCTTGAATATTGGGCCGTCCATGCCCAGACTCTGGAATGCGGGTCGCCTCTCACCGGGGCCCGCATTTTCCGGTTTCGCTTGTTCAAGGAGACACCCGATGTCGCGTATGTCCATCTTCAACAGCCCTTTCCTCCTTGGTTTCGACCAACTTGAGGACGTGCTCGACAAAGTGTCGAAAAACGCGGGTGACGGCTACCCTCCCTATAATATCGAACAGATTGGCGATGCAGCCATCCGCATCTCGCTCGCGGTTGCGGGCTTCGCGCGTGAAGATCTCGATATCGCGCTCGAGGGCAACCAGCTCATTATCCGCGGCAAGCAGAAAGACGATGCCGGCGAGAAAGCCTACCTGCACCGCGGTATCGCGGCCCGCCAGTTTGTGCGCAAATTTGTGCTCGCTGACGGCATGGAAGTCTCGGACGCCTTCATGGAACACGGCCTTCTGCACATTGACCTTTCCCGCCCGCAAGCGCAGGAACTGGTGCGCACCGTTCCCATTCGGTAAGACCTCATGCGGCAGGCAACCACCAACATTCAGGTCAGCACTCGCGGCCTTGGGCTTTATGAGTTCACGCGGGAGCTGGCGGCCTGGGTTGTCGACACCGGCATGCGTGAAGGCCTGCTCACGCTTTTCATCCGTCACACCAGCGCGTCCCTGACCATTCAGGAAAACGCGGATCCGGACGTGCAAACCGACCTTCGGGATGCGTTTGACCGTCTGGCACCGATGAAACCCGCGTTATACCGGCATACCGCGGAAGGGCCCGACGACATGCCCGCCCATATCAAGGCAGCGCTCAGTGATGTGTCGCTGTCCATCCCGGTGATGGACGGGCGCCCAACCCTTGGCACATGGCAAGGGGTCTATGTGTTCGAGCACCGCACAAGCCCGCACCGCCGCACGGTCAGTTGCCACCTTCTGGGTGAATAGAGGCCATAAAAAAAGCCCGCAACTGCGGGCTTCTCACATCGCGTATCTACGCTCGATTAGAAATCATAGACCAAGGTTGCGCGCGTTGCAGTATCCCATGCCGATGTGCCGATAGGCGCAAGCGAATCGTATTTCACTTCAAACGACAGGCGCGCCTGCATGTGCGAATTGATGCGCGCGGAGAATTGCGCCCAGTTTTCAAGCGTTGTGGACTCCGTGCCGTAAATCGCCGAAACCCGGTCCTTGAACGACAGATTGTCCGTCAATTTCAGTTCATAGGTGCTCGACACACGGCCAAGGAATTCTTTCGATGTGTGCGCGGGTACCAGCACGCCGTTTTCAAGCGACGCTTCGACACCGCTGATCCGGATACCGGGGCCGCCTTCCACACGCAGGCTCTGGTTCGCGGAGCGGAACACCTCGGTACCGAGCGCGACGTTCTCCACCACGCGGTAATCAAAGCCGGAGAATTTATCGAGCTCAAGCTCGGTGAAATTCAGGAGAAACACATTGGTCCAGGGTTTCCACATCACTTCATATTGGCCGACAAAACGCTGGCGTGTCGTCACACCTTCCGAGCGGCCGAAATCAAATTTGAAGTTGAAGCTGTGGTTCCATTTGGGGCCGAAGGCACGCTCAAAACTGAGTGCGGCCGACAGGCCCTGCTCGTCACTGTCACCAGAGCTGGTGCTGCCACCAAGCTGGGCCTGACCTTCCCACAGTTTGGGATCGAGGTAATACATGATACCGCGGGCGCGTGATGCCGCCTCTGCGGCTTCCTCAGCCGCTTTTGCGGCAGCAAGCTCGTCAAGATAGGGTTGCGGCATCCATGTTTCGCTGATGGTGCGCGCGGACTTGAGGAGCGTGATGCGTTTCGATGGCCATGTCTTGAGCGCTGTTTCAAGGAGTGTGTCGAATGTATCCTTATCGTTGGCGGCAGCTGCCGTTTTGAGCATTTCCACCACACCTGCTGACGGATCGGTCGCCGCCACAGCCGGGAAAGTGGGAAGAATGCAGGCGAGCAAAGCAATTGCCGCCAGTTTTTTCGTCATCACATTGCCAAAAAGCCGCATGAAGGTAATATTCCTCAATAGACACACTGAACTTGCCTGTGCTTAACCGCTGGAGTCTGAAAACTCAAGCTTTGAGCGGATCTCCGGCAAAATTTGGGCAAAACAGTCAGGGAATAAATTATGCCAACCGCATTTGTCACCGGCGCCACCGGGTTTCTGGGCCGCCATCTCATTGATGTGCTGACCGAAGAGGGGTGGGATATCCACATTCTGGTGCGCGACCGCAAGGCCGCTGAGACGCTGTTTGGCAACCGTGTTTCCTATGTTGAGGGGCGGCTGTCACAACCCACCGGGTACGCATCAAAAGTGCCCAATAAAATCGAGGCCATCTTCCACCTCGCTGCCAATACAAGCACCTGGAAGGCGGAATCCGCCAAACAGCGCATTGTGAACGTGGACGGCACAGCCGCGCTTTTACAGATGGCGACCGACAAGGATGTGGGCCGCTTCATCCACTGTTCGAGCACCAGTGTGTACGGCATCCATCAAGAGCCTGTGAAAGAGGACACAGAGAAGCTGGGCGCCTCAAGCTGGGTATCCTATGTGCACACCAAAACCTTTGCCGAACGTAAAGTGAAAGAAGCCACATGGCGCGGCATGGACGCGGTGATCGTGAACCCAACCCATATTGTGGGCAAATACGACAGCCATAACTGGGCGCGGCTGATTATCCGCCACGCCAAAGGAGACCTGCCGGGCACGCCGCCAGGTGCCGGCAATTTCGCCAATGCGCGTGCCGTAGCCGAGGGCATTGTTGCCGCCTACCACAAGGGCCGCACGGGGGAGAATTACATCCTCGGCGGGCCTTATGCGACCATGTATGAATTCCTCGCCCTCGCATCCGAGAAGCTTGGCCTGCCGGAGCCTAAGAACCCCACACCCGCCTTCCTCCTCAAGCTGGCGGCGGAGTTTTTCTCACTTAAAGCCAGTTTCAGCGGCAAGCGGCCAACCGTCACCCGCGAAGAAGCGTATTTTGCCTGCGAGACCGTGGACGCGCTCAGCGACCGCGCGGTGGATGAGCTGGGCTACCGCATCGTACCGCTTGAAGAAAGCGTGGCAGAATGTGTCGACTATCTCAAAGCTGAAAATTTAGTTTAACTTTTTCGCAACCTGTGCTCTGGCATAGCTGGTATAGTGGCGCGGCTGCTTCTTCCCGGGATCAGGAGGGAGGAACTGCCCATATTGACTGCCTGCCTGAATTGGTTGACCATGCGCCGCAAGGCTGGGGTGTGATACGCGTAGAAGCGGTGAGAGGAGAGTTAGGTGTCGTTGAGCCAGAGCGTCCATTATGAAATCATGGGGCGACGCGGCACGCGATGGACAATTGTCGAAGTTGTGAACGACCGGAAAATCGCCGTTGAAAAGGCGGAAGATTTCTGGGGCTCCAAAAAATACAGCGGGGTCAAGGTTCTCAAGGAAAGCTACGACAAAGAATCCCACGAGTTTGCGAGCGTCGAGATTTACGCCCGCGGCGGCAACCGCAAGACCTCCAAATACGACCAGACCGGCAAGATCTCGCCTTGCCTGACACCCGATGACCTTTACCGCCCGGATGGCCGCCGCGCGATCTGGGAACTGCTTGGCAATACGCTCTCGGACTGGATGATCACACCGACTGAGCTGCTGCACAGCCTTGAGCATTATTTCAAGCTTTATAACGCTGGCACCAAACTGCAGAACGCCATTCAGCGCACCGCTGTCGCTTATGAGGACGACAACAGCTCCATACAGGAGCGCATGCGCAAGATCACCAAGGTGGTGGATACCGCCATTGAGATCATGAAGGCGAACCAGCCCACCGTGCCGTCGCTGGAGGTTGGGCGGCTGAAGCCCGTTATTGAGGTGCTGCAGGACAAGGGCAACAAACGTTTCCTCTTGACCTCCGCCATCACAGAATACCTGCGCCCCGCTGTCACCCTGTCGGACAAAATGGGCCGCCTGATCGCCATGCTCAGCGGCTCGCGCCCCGCATGGGTGCTTGAAATCCTTGACCAGATGATCGCCGAACTGTTCCTGCACCCCAGCATTCTGGGTCAGATGCTCGGTGAGCCAGAGGACCGCGGGCGCTTCATGATCTGGCTTTCCCACCTGCAGGCCGGTCGCCTCAACCTGATGGGTGAGGACGAACATTCGCCGGTCTTCTCGGATGAGATCCTGCGCCTCAACGGATTTCTGTCCGAAGGCAAGATGCCACAGGTTGCGCGCGCGCTCTTTAATCGCCTCAAAATCGAGATCGACCTGTCGAAACCGATTTGCCCGGGTGGGCTTGTGGCGCAGCTCAAAGGCCTTGATGAGCTCAAACGCGCGATAGACGCGCTGCAGAGTGATGTTGGCGCCATTGAAAGCCTTGAGGAAGCGCTGGCCTCACGCTCGAGCCGCCTGCTCAATAGCCAGGCCGTGGGCGAAATGCTCTATGATACCAAAAGCCCGATCGACCAGCTCAACGCGCTGCTGGACCTTGAAAAATATACCATCGGCCATTCAAACAAACGCATGGTGGCGAACTTCATGCTGCCAGTGCTGACCCGCCCTGAATACGAATCCATCTTTGTCGGCCTTGATGGCGGCCAACCCATGCAGCGCATGCATGACCTTGTGATGCTGCAAAAGCGTATCATGGAAGCCGACCTCACGGAGATGCACCGGCGCAAGATTGCCGAAAAGCTGGACGGTTTCTGCCGCGCCATTCTCGACAACACCCAAATCCTGAAAAAGCTGCACAACCTCAATATCAGCCTGCAGGACAAGGCCAAGAAAATCCTCGGCCTGCTGGCGGACGGTTATTTCACGGCCGGTGACTGCGCGACACGCGCCGATCATCAGGTACGGCTATATATGAAACAGCCGGGCTTCACCGAAGGGCTGATCACGGGCCTTGACCGCGCAGCAGCGGAAAAGGAACTCAAGGCGTTTCGTGACCTGCTGGAGCGCGCAGGCATTGCGCAAGGCCAGCAAGCCAAAGCGCCAGAGCACGAAGAGACTGAAGAAACCGAAGCTGCAGAAGATGCAGAAAGTTCAGGGGAAACGGGCGATGCGGCCGAGACGACAGAGCCTCAGGCCTGATCAGAAATCAGAGATGATGCCGTTCTTTTCCCAGTCGCCATAGCGGGTGGGTTCAGGGCCTTTGCGGCCGCCAACTTCCTTCGGTGCAGCGGGCTTGTCGGCTTTGTCCACATGCGGGGCGTCTGCCGTTTCGTCCTTCGCCTGACTTTGCTTGTCACTCATGCTGCATCCTCTCGCTGTTTGGGGCTGCCGGTCAGCCCTTCACGGTAAGCGCGCAACAACACATAAAGCGCAAAAAGCGCCACGACAAGCGGCAGCAGCACACCAAATTCACCCGCGTAGCGCCATGTGCCCTCATATTTGAGCGTGATGCGCTCAAAGAGGCTCAGGATGAAGATATTATGTGCCGCGTGCATCACCGCCCCGGTCCACAAGCTGCCGGATTTAACCCGCAGGTACCCCATGATCATGGAAATACCGACGCAGAGAAGGGTGAAATTGGCGATCTGGATGCCAAGGTCATTCGGGCCCGCGTTATATTTTGTGTAGAGGATGATGGGCACATGCCACAGGGCCCACATAAGCCCGGTGATGAGCGACGCCACAGGCAGGCTGAAAAAGCGCATCAGGGCAGGCGTTAGGAAGCCGCGCCAGCCGATTTCCTCGCCAAGGCCTGAGGCCAGATGCCATGTCATGCCCACAACAGCGAAAATGAAAATCGCCATCAGGAGGGTCGCATTCTCCGACCAGCCAACAAGGCCGAGGTGATAGCCCGCTTCTTCAATGAACTTGGGGTCAATGGCGGTCGCGAGCCCGGTGCCCCACAGAATGCTGTAAGCCGTCAATCCGTATAGGAGCGGTGTCAGATAAGCGGCGGCGTGCCAGCGCGCTTTACCCCAACCCCAGCCGAGGCTTGAGAGCGGGATACCCGCCGCTTTACAGGCAATCAGCGCACCAAGGCCGGGTGTCCACATCAGGAGCACCATATAGTGGCGCTTTATCCCGATATCGATCACCAGCATGGACGCCAGCGCTGCGAGGATGCCGGTTGCGACTACAAAGACGACAAGCGCCTTTGAAACCGTCGCTTTCGGCAGTATTTCCAGTTGACCTTCTCTCGACATCATCCTGTCTTCTTACTCGTATTTTGGGCTTCGGTCATCCGCCTGTCCCCATGTGCCCTGACATGCGATTTCACTTGAAGCCAACCCCCACGCTGCCCAAATATGACTTAATTCGCAAGTCAAACGCGACCAACCGACGGATGAATGAGCTATGATGAGTTACGCGCGTACTGCCCTTTTGATGGCTGCCATGACAGCACTTCTCATGGTGTTTGGCCTTATGCTGGGCGGCCAGGGCGGTATCATGATCGCCCTCATAATCGCCGCCGCGATGAACTTTTTCGCCTATTGGAACGCAGATAAAATGGTGCTGTCCATGCACGGTGCGCGGCAGGTGAACGAGCAGGAAGCGCCGGAACTGTTCGGTATCGTGCGCCGCCTTGCCCGCCGCGCGGAGCTGCCAATGCCGAAGGTCTATATTATCGAGAGCAACCAGCCGAACGCCTTCGCCACAGGCCGTAACCCGCAGAATGCCGCTGTCGCTGCCACCACCGGCCTCTTGCGTATCCTCAGCCATGATGAGGTTGAAGGTGTGATGGCACACGAGCTCGCGCACGTTAAAAACCGCGACACACTGACAATGACCATCACCGCCACCATTGCTGGTGCCATCTCCATGCTGGCGAACTTTGCGCTGTTTTTTGGCGGCAACCGCAACAACCCGCTTGGCATCATTGGCACCATCCTGATGATGATCCTCGCACCTATGGCTGCCATGCTGGTGCAGATGGCAATTTCGCGCACCCGTGAATACGCGGCTGACAAAGAGGGTGCCGAGATCTGCGGCAAGCCGCTGGCGCTCGCCAGCGCACTCGCACGCCTCCATCAGGGTGCCGCGATGAACGTAAACCCACGCGCCGAGGAAAACCCGGCCACCGCGCACCTCTTTATCGTGAACCCGCTCAAGGGCGGTTCGATCGACAGCCTATTCTCCACGCACCCGCGCATGGAAGAGAGGATCTCCCGGCTTGAGGCCATGGCCGCAAGCGGCGATTATACGCCCATGCCGCGCGCCACTGGCCGCCGCGTGTCAGGCGGAACCAGCGTGCCCACGACTGAAGCCGATGTGCACGAAGAAAGCCCCAGGAAAGGTCCCTGGGGCTGATACGCTTGCGTGGATTCGGGCTTAAAGTCCCAGGTCTTCCGCAGCCAGTTTCTTGAGGTTCACCTCAGGCCGGGCGCCGAGATGCGAAATCACCTCAGCGGCAGCAAGGCCACCAAGCCGCGCACAGTCTTCAAGGCTTTTGCCTGACGTATAGCCAAACAGGAAACCAGCCGCATAAAGATCACCCGCGCCTGTGGTATCGATCACCGAAGCCGGGTGGGCCGCTACTTCAACCATACCGTCCTGGCTCAGCACCACTGACCCCTTTTCGGACCGGGTGAGCGCCGCAAGCTTCACGTGCGGGCGCAGGCGTTCCATTGCTTCCTCGAACGTATCGGTCTGGTAAAGCGATTTGATCTCGGCTTCGTTCGCGAACAGGATGTCCACGCGGCCCTCCACAAGCTCAACAAACTCGGCGCGGAAACGGTCCACGCAGAAACTGTCAGAGAGCGACAGTGAGACAAGCTTGCCATGTTCGTGCGCCACATCCATCGCCTTCAGCACGGCTTCCTTCTGGTTGTCGCGGTCCCACATGTAGCCTTCGATGTAGGTAACATCAGCGCGGGCAACTACGCTTTCATCAATGTCGGCAAGCGCAAGCTCGCCGCAGGCACCAAGATAGGTGCTCATGGTACGCTGTGCGTCAGGGGTGACGAGGATCATGCTGGTGGCCGTGGGCGCACCCTCTGTTGCCGGTTCGGTTTCATAGTGCACACCGATGGCGCGGATATCATGGCGGAACACAGTACCAAGCTGGTCAGCATGCACTTTGCCCATA
This sequence comes from Kordiimonas gwangyangensis DSM 19435 = JCM 12864, assembly GCF_000375545.1. GTDB lineage: Bacteria > Pseudomonadota > Alphaproteobacteria > Sphingomonadales > Kordiimonadaceae > Kordiimonas > Kordiimonas gwangyangensis. The sequence goes on along the minus strand of NZ_AQXF01000001.1, from coordinate 976,741 downwards.
TAGGCCGCGCGACCACCGAGCGAGGCAATGCCCGCCGCCGTATTGCCCGCCGACCCGCCGGAGCGTTCCACCGCGGGCGGCATGGCATCATAGATCCGCGCCGAGGTTTCTGCATCCACCAGCATCATGGAACCCTTGATGCGGTCATGGGCGTCGAGGAAATCATCCTCAACCCGGGCAAAAATATCGACAATCGCATTGCCGATACACAGCACCTGAAAATCGCTCAAATCATTGTCTCCTCAAGGGGCACACCCCATCTGTGCGCGCCGCTAAACCGTTCCCGGCACCATAGAAAAGCCATACCTTATTGCAAGCCTTGATCGCCTTTCCTATGTTTTAGGGACAGAAAAAGACGGCCTAAGGCCTGAAAAATAAGATCGGCATGGCCGAAACGCGAGGATGGAACCATGATAGGGCAGGCGCTTAACCGCACGTGGCAGCAGCTTTTACACCCCAAATTCAGAAGTGTGTTTTTCACCGGTGTTCTGGTGGCCTTTGGCACACTGGCGGGGCTCATATACCTTCTGAACATATATTGGCCGCAGGATTTTTCCTTTGGTTACAGCTGGCTTGAATGGCTGGACGAATTCGGCTTCTGGTCGGTTGCCATTATCGGCAGCTATATCCTGTTCCCGGCCATCTCCACCACCGTCATGGGCTTCCTGACCGACAAGATCGCGCTCGCGGTTGAAGAGGAATATTACCCCAACCGCATCGGCAGCCGGAAAGTCTCGGGGCTTGAGGTTGTGCTTGGTTCACTGCAACTGATGGCGATGGTCATCATCATCAACCTGATTGCGCTGATCCCCTATATCCTGCTGATCTTTACCATCGGCGGCACCTTCCTCTTGTTTGTTGCGGTGAACGGATTGCTTCTGGGCCGCGAATATTTTGAGATGGTCGCCATCCGCCATATGGACGCCCGCGAGGTACGCCGGTTCCGTAAACGCTATAGCGGCAAGATTTTTATCGGTGGTGCCATGATCGCGGTCTTGTTTGCCATCCCGTTCGTGAATATTCTGGCACCCATCGTCGGCACGGCGATGATGACCCATATATACCACAATCTAGCTAGTGGCCGTGCGTGAGGGGGCAAAGGAGAGAGAGTGAAAAAGCTGTATCACCGCTTGCCCCGCCCCTATGCCGCCGCCCTGCTGCCATGTCTGGCGCTTGGGCTACTCAGCGCCTGTGGTCCAACGGCCGAAACCGCGCCGCCTGAAAAAGTGGCCACACCCGCGCCTGAGCTGACGCCGGAGCCTGTGCCGCTCGCGGAAATGCACCCGCGTCCAGCCGCCGAGCCGCTGCGCCTGATGGGCCTGAGCCCGCACGATGTGCAAATCCTGATGGGCGACCCCACGCTTGTGCGCCGGGAAGACACCATGCAGGTCATGCTCTATGAGAATGCCGGCTGTGTTTTTGAGGTGGTATTCTATGAACCCACACTCGGCGAATATTTTGAAGCGCGCCATCTTGCCGCGCGCAGCCCAAGGGGCGAGAATGTCGATATCAAGGCATGCCTTGCCTCGCATCTACCGGGCGGGCACTGGCCCGATGAATAAAGCACGCATGAGCCAAGGGAGCTTTCATGAAACTTGACGCCGGAACCATCATCAAACTGGTGATCTACAGCTTCCTTGTGGGCGCATTCCTTTATTGGCTGAACTGGAGCCCGGGGGACGTGTATGGCTGGATAGCCAATCGCGTGGCCGAGGTATGGGATTGGCTCGTGGGCTCGGGGCTTAAGTATGTGCTTCTGGGCGCTACCATTGTTGTGCCTGTGTTCCTTCTCATGCAGTTCAGTAACCGGCGCAAAAGCTGATGGCGGGCTTCTTCGACCCACAGACGAAGGACGCCGGGAGCGACATTCGCCTGCACGCGCCTGCCACAGAGCGCAACCGCGGTGTGATCCTTGAGCTTCTGGAAGCCTGCATGCCAAAGGATGGCGTGCTCCTTGAAGTGGCGTCAGGCACCGGCGAACACGCGTCCTTCATGGCCCCGCGCCTGAAGCCGCTTCTGTGGCAACCCACCGATATCGACGACCGCCACCTCGCCAGCATCGATGCCTGGGCGGAGCATGTGGGCGCGGACAATCTGTTGCCCGCACGGCGCTTCAACGCGCTTGAGGATAGCTGGGCGTTTGACGGCCTGCCCGCGCGCGTCAGCGCCGTGGCGGCCATCAATCTTATCCATATTGCGCCGTGGGAAGTGGCGGAAGCCCTGATGAAAGGCGCAGGCAAAGCGCTGCAAACCGGCGATATCCTATACATGTATGGCCCCTACAAGCAGCATGGTGCTCATACGGCCCCTTCAAACGCCGCGTTTGACCTGTCGCTCAAACGGCAGAACCCGGATTGGGGGGTGCGGGACCTTGAAGCCGTGATGGACCTCGCGGACAACGCCGGTTTTTCAGGCCTCGATATCGTCGGCATGCCCGCCAACAATTTCTCGCTGATTTTCACCAAGGGCTAGGGCTCAGTAGAGCTCGTTCTTGAAGCCGTCGACGATGCGGTCGAGATCCTCGACCGGCATTTCAAGTTCCATATGGTCGCGGAACATCTCGCCCGCGCTCGCAAGCGCTGAACGCTCGGGCCAACTATCTGATTGCCAGAGCTTGGAGCGCAGGAACGCCTTCGAGCAGTGCAGGAAAGCGCTTTTCACCTCAACCGAGATGACCGAGAGCGGGATTTTGCCCTTGGTCTCGAAGCGCGCGCGCAGCTCCTCGTCCACGATAATGCTGGCACTGCCGAGCACCCGCAGGGTCTCAGACACATTGGGGATGAGGAATATGAGGCTCACATTCGGGTGCGCCAGAATGTTCGAAAGCGAATCGAGCCGCCGGTTACCCGGCCAGTCGGGCACAAGGATTGTGCTGTCACCCACCACCTGCACACTGCCCGGCGCGTCACCGCGTGGTGTCACGTCCACCTTGTCACCGTTTGTGGTGGCGAGCATGAGGAACGGCGACAGCTCAATGAAACGCTTGCAGTGCTTGTCGAGCGCGGAAAGTTCCTTCTCCACGCCCTTGTCACTCGGGTAGCCGTAATGCGCCCGGAGCGCCTCAATCGTCTCGATACGACCCTGCGCCATGGGCTTAAAGCGCCGCGGCCTGGGCGTCCGCCGTGTCGTTGGCTTCCGCGCCCATGTCATAGTGTTTGGAGTAGCGGCTGGCGATGCGCTCAACCGGCAGCAGGATGAACACATCCGTGGTGCCGAACTGCTTGTCCACCACCGCACCGTCACCGATGAAGCAGCCAATGCGCAAATAACCCTTGATGAGCGGCGGCAACGCGCGGCGAGCGCGTTTCACGTCAATCTCATCCGCCGGCATGGTGTTCATGTTCACGAACTGGCCATCAAGCGCCTTCACATGGAAATCATCGGCCACAAGGTGGTTGTGGTAAAGGTAAGCGAACGCTTCCTTGAATTCCTCGGGGTCGGTGCCTTCAAAGGACGCACAGCCAAACATATAGGCGATGTTGTGTTCCTTCAGGTATTCCGCGATGCCCTTCCACAGCATGTTGATGGTGGAAGTGGCGCGGTAATCCTTGTGCACGCACGAGCGGCCAAGTTCCAGCAGCTGGCGGCCTTCGCCCATCTGTTTCCGGAACGCGGGTGAGTTCATCGGCGTGAGGTCAAACTCACTACCGGAATAAAAACCGTTGTGCGCGTCAGCAATTTCCTGACGCAGAAGGCGGTAGGTGCCTACGACACGTTTGCCCTTCTTACGGTCATGGTCGATCACCAAGAGGTGGTCACACACGGCGTCATAGGGGTCGATGTCGCGCTTGGTCATGCGCATGCGCCAGTCGGGCTTGGCCTGCATTTCTTCGTAGAAAATCTTGTAGCGCAGTTTTTGCGCCCATTTGATTTCCTTGAACGACCGCGCGAGGCGCACTTCAAGGCTGCCCTGCCGCACATATGAAGGGGCACCGGCCAATGTCTGGGCTGCTGCCACCCGTGGGCGAATGCGTGCATATTTTTTCATAAGGCAATCCTAATAGGCGTGCACCGTGGCGATATTGTTACAAGTGCTTGAACAATCCATGACATAGACTTCATATGTCGGCCTTCCCATCGCCAGTTGCAAGGTTACCCGTTCCGACATCCTTTTTCCAGAGAATGAACAACAGGATAAGCCCCGGTAGCGCGACGGCTGTCGCATACAGGAAAAATTCCACCCAGCCAACGGCTTCCGCAACATATCCGCTTGGCGCGCCAAGAATTGTACGCGCCTGGTTACCGAGCGACGACATCAGCGCAAACTGTGTCGCGGTAAAATTGGCGTTACAAAGCCCGGCATAGTAGGCGATCACCACCGTGGTGCCGAGGCCAGTGGCAAAATTCTCGAACCCGATGGTGACAGCCAAACGCCAACCCTCCGTCGCCCCCATGGACAGCCACGCAAAGCCAAGGTTTGTCAGCATCATCAGGATGCCGGTGAACAGAAGCGCGGGGTATATGCCGATGCGCTTATATAGCACTGCCCCAAGCCCCACACCCACCATCAGCGTGATGAAACCCACGGTCTTGTTCGCGGTCGCGATATCAAGGTCGGAGAAGCCCATCTCAACAATCAGCGGGCCGGTCATGATGGCAGTGACAGCGTCACCCGCTTTGAAGAGGAGAATGAACAGCAGCACCAATAGCCAATAGTCGCGGCGGGAAAATTCCTTGAACGGCAGCCACACTGCTTCGCGCAGGCGCTCAAGCACCCGCGGCATCTTGCTGTTGCTTTGCCGCTCCTCGGCGAGGAAATCGCTTTCGTCCCGCGCCTTTGGCTCACCAATAAACAGGGCTGCCAGAAAACCGGGCAGCAGCAGCAGCGGCAGCAGGGATATCGCCAGCGCCCAACCATAGTAGTTGGCAATCAGCAGCACGCCCACACCCGCAATATAGTTTGCGGTGCGGTAGCCAAACACATAGGCAGCGGCGCTATAACCCTGTTCTTCGCGGTCGTCGATTATCTCGATCCGGTAGGCGTCAATCACGATATCCTGGCTCGCGGACAGGAAGGCGATGGCGGCACATAGCACTGCCACAGAATATAGCTGTGTCGAAGGTTCCAATCCGGCGACAGCAAAAATACAAACCGCCATCACCGCCTGAATGGTGAAAAGCCACCCCCTGCGCTGCCCAAAGAGCCGCGTGATAGGGCCAAGCGGCAGCCGGTCAATCGCGGGCGACCACAGGAATTTCCATGTGTAGAAGGTGGTGATAAGCGCAAAAAGCCCCACATCCGCCTTGCTGACATTCTCCCGCGAGAGCCAGATGCCCAGAAGCGAGATGACGAAAGTGAGCGGAAAGCCGCTCGACATGCCCAGCCCAAAGGTGGCAACGATACGGCGGTCACGGTACGGCTTGAGCGCGGCCCAAAGGTCTTGTGCTTTCGACAACCGCCTAACCCTCCGCTTTCACGCGCTCGGCGTCGACGACGATCCACAGGCCCTCGGCCTTGGCGACCATGTTGCCGTCTGCGTCAAACACCGCCGTGCCGCAGCGGCGCTTACGGCCTGAGCTGCCTAAGTCCCAGCCAATCACGGTGGCTTCGCCCTCGGCTTTCAGTTTGCCAGTAATCTCAGCCGTCAGGCGGCCAAGGAGCGCAGCCTCACCAGCCGCGCAGGCGAAATAGCCGGGGCAATCAAGTGCCGCCCACAGCATAAGGTCAGAGACATTGCCGTCTGCGTCCGCGAAACTCTCATGCAGCTGCCACTTGGCGGCGACCATGCCCGGCACACCTTCAACCAGTTTGGCGTGAATGCACAAGCCGTCCGGGTGGTTGCGGTCGTGACCACAGACAAAACAGGTCTCGAACGGCTCAAACTTCTTCGGCCGACCCGGCGCGTCGACCGGGTTGCCACCAAGAACAAGCGGCGTCGGCAGTGCGGGTACTTCGAGCGCAAGCGTGGCAGGCTTGGCGACACCAAGCACGGCATCACCCTGCAGCAGCGCGCTGCCGTCATCGGTCTTTTTGAGGCTGAGGTCGATATCAAGGGGTGGCGGTGCCTTGAGGCTGGCTTCCGCCGGGCCTTCAATCAGGCTCGCGAGCAGGCCGCACACATAACCGCCGTTGCCGCTGGTCGGTGGTCCCTTGAAGCGCGATGCAATCATCACTGTCTGGTGCATTATGTCCTCCCCGCGTATGTACCTTTTCCTCTAAGTAAGGGGCAAAATGGGCCATAGGCAAGGCAATCCTGCATACATGCGCGCTTTGCCTTTGCCTTCCGCCGCGCGCGGGGGTATGAAGCGCCATGATGAAAACGCCCAAAAACCCGGAACAGTCTGAGAAAACCCCAAGCGCCCGCCTCGCCGCGGTGCGTATCTTCATGGCTGTGACCCTCAAAGGCCGCCCCTTTGATGTGGCGCTTGATGATATCACCGAAGGCCTTGATGGCCGCGACCGCGCCTTTGTTATGCAGCTTGTGATGCTGTGTCTGCGCCGTCTTGGCTCCCTTCGCGTTTTGATGAGCGAGCTGATTGACCGGGGCTTGCCACGCAACGCCACATGGACGGATGCTGCGCTCCTGACCGGCCTCGCACAAATCCTGTTCATGCGCACCGCAGACCACGCGGCGGTGAATGAGACCGTGACGATGGTCAAAAACCTCTCGGGCAAGGAACGGGGTTTTTCCGGCCTCGTGAACGCCGTGCTGCGCCGCGCGGTGCGCGAACGCGATGCGCTAGCCAAGAAGCTTGACGCCATGCCCGAAGCAGACCTGCCGGACTGGCTGCAAAAAAGCTGGGCGAGGGCGTACGGGCAAGACGCGATGCAAGCCACCGCGCGCTGCCTGCAGACTGCACCGCCGCTTGATATCACGCTGAAGCCCGGCGAAGACCGGGCGGCATGGGCTGAACGGCTTGAGGCCACCATCATGCCCAACGGCACCCTGCGCCGCGCACTCACCGACGTGTCCGAGCTGCCGGGTTACACCGACGGCACATGGTGGGTGCAGGACATGGCGGCAAGCCTGCCGGTCATGCTGCTGGGTGATGTTGTTGGCAAACATGTGCTGGACATGTGCGCGGCACCGGGCGGCAAGACCATGCAGCTCGCGGCTGCGGGTGCTATCGTTACAGCCGTGGACCGCAACAAAAACCGCCTCAAGCGGCTTGAGGCCAACCTCGCCCGCACAAAGCTGGTTGCCGATGTGCATGTAGCAGATGCTGCCGCATTCACGCCCCAAAAGCCTGTGGATCATATCCTCCTTGATGCGCCGTGTTCGGCCACCGGCACACTCCGGCGCAACCCGGATGTGATCTGGACCAAAGGCCCGGCGGATGTTGAAAAGCTGGTAGCCCTGCAGGCCAAAATCCTTGACCACGCCTTCAGCCTGCTGCCCACCGGCGGCAAGCTCGTTTACTGCGTCTGTTCGCTTGAGCGCGCGGAAGGTGAAGACCAGATCACTGCTTTCCTTGACCGCCATAAAAACGCCAAACGCATGGCTATATCTGCCGATGAGCTTGGCGGCATGAGCGAGCTTATGACAGCAGAAGGTGACATGCGCTGCCTGCCCTCCATGATGGCAGACGCTGGCGGCATGGACGGCTTTTTTGCCGCGAGAATTGTAAAAGACTAACCAGCCCGGTATATGCGGGCTAACATGGCCCAAACGCTTGCGAGCTTTGGGTCAAACTGATATGGAAGCGCCATGAAAAAGCCTCTCAGAATCGCCCCTTCCATCCTGTCGGCTGATTTTGCCAAACTGGGTGAAGAAGTCCGTGCCGTTGACGCCGCTGGCGCCGACTATATCCACATCGACGTGATGGACGGCCATTTTGTGCCCAACATCACCATCGGCCCTGATGTTGTGAAGGCGCTCAGGTCCCACAGCGACAAGGTGTTCGACGTTCACCTGATGATCGAACCGGTGGACCCCTATATTGAGGCATTCGCCAAGGCTGGCGCCGATATCATCACCGCGCACGTGGAAGCGGGCCCGCACACCCACCGCACACTGCAGGCCATCAAGGCCGCGGGTGCGAAGGCAGGCATTTCGCTGAACCCGTCCACGCCCGAGAGCACAATCGACTATCTTTACGAGGAGCTTGATCTTATCCTCGTGATGTCGGTGAACCCGGGTTTTGGCGGCCAGAGCTTTATTTCCTCGCAACTGAGGAAAATCGAAGCCATCCGCAAGCGTATTGATGCGCTTGGCCTTGATATCGACCTTGAAGTTGATGGCGGCGTGAATGCGGCCACCATCCAGTCGGTCGTGGACGCGGGCGCGGATGTGGTTGTGGCCGGTAGCGCTACCTTCAAGGGCGGGCCGGACATGTATGCAGCCAATATCAAGGCGCTTCGGGTTTAAGCGGAACCGGTACCGAGATTTCAACAACCAAGGACAGGGAGCAGGCGGCGATGAACGCGGCCTTTGATCAGATCGCAGAATATGCAGCCAGAACGCCGATGTCGCGTTCCACGCTGAGACGCGATCAGAGCCCCCATCTTGTGCTGAACCTCCTCAAGCGCAGCGGCCAGAAGCTGCGCGAATGGGGCTATTCCACCTCGCTCTATAGCTACCGCCTGCGTGGCCGGCATCCGGGGCAGCTTCTTGGCAGCCCTGACGACCCGGCACCCGGTAATGCAACCCTCGGCTCCGCCATTTTTGGCGGCGACATGCTGCATGAGGGCGAACAGCATGTAATCAAGGAAGATTTCTGGCTGCGCATGGAAAATGCCAGCATGAAATTCCGCCGCTACGCGCACAGCTTCCACTGGCTGCAGGATCTGGCGCAAGTGAGCGACCAGGTGAAAGCGCGGGACGCGGCTGAAACCATGCTCGGTTGGTGGCTGCCCTACGGTGAAGACTGGTTCAAGGACGCGTGGGAGGCTGAAACGCTTGCGCGCCGCCTGATCAACTGGCTCACCCACGCGCCGCTTATCCTTTCAAGCGAAGACCTCGTATACCGCTCCAAGGTGCTGACAAGCTTCGCGCGCCAGACCCGGCATTTGATGCGGGTATGGAAAGACGCGCCCATGGGCCTGCCGCGGGTCTATACCACCACGGCGCTGACGCTGTGTGGCCTGCTGCTGCCCGGCGGCAACGGTTGGCTGAACCGCGGTAGTGCAGAGCTTGAGCGCACACTTTCCGCTTTCATCCTGCCGGACGGCGGGCCAATGAGCCGCAACACGGCGGACGCCATCCGCACCATGCAGCTTCTGATCCTCGTGCGCGGGGCGTACCAGGACCGCGGCAACGACCTGCCAGCATGGGTGCTGACCACCCTTGACCGTATCGCACCGTTCATCCGCGCCATGCGCCACGGTGACGGCAGTTTCGCACAGTTTGGCGGCGTCACCGCTGAAGGCGGGCATGGCACCAATGCCATCCTTGCGGCAAGCGAAGCCAAGGGTAAAGCGATCGAGAATGCGGCACACACCGGCTTCCAGCGTGTGGTTGCGGGCAAGGCCTGCCTCATTATGGACGCCGGGCCCCCACCACCCGCCGCGTTCGCCGCACGTGCGCATGCCAGCACCGGCGCCATCGAATTCTCCTGCGGGCAGGAACGCATTATCGTGAGCGTCGGCCCGGCCGCCAAACGTGGCCCGATGCCGCAGCTTGCCACGCTCGCGCGCACAACGGCCGCGCATTCGACCCTTGTGGCGGGTGACCGCAACTCGACACGGCTGATGGATGATGGCCGTCTTGGTGCTGGCGTTAGCGAAACACAGATGGTGCGCGAAGCCACGGAAGACAGCCAGCGTCTGCGCCTCACCCATGATGGCTACCTCAAGCGTTTTGGTGTGAAACACGAACGCCATATCGAGATCGCCGCCGACGGCAGCCGCATCAAGGGCAGCGACCGTCTGTTTGGCCCGAAAGCCGCAAAGCTGAAGGGGCAGGAAGTGCTGCTGCGCTTCCACCTGCACCCGCACATCCGCGCGATGAAAGCGCCGGACGGGCGTATCACGCTTGAGACACGCTCGGGCAAGACATGGATTTTTGACGCTGACGGCGGCAAGGCCGAGATTGAGGACAGCCTTTATCTCAGCCGACCCGACCGTCCGGAAGCCGCGAAGCAGATTGTTGTCAAACTTGCGCGCGGTTCGGGAAGCGGGGGACAAGAGCAACCCATTTGCAGTTGGGTTTTAAGCGAAATGGACCTCTGAGACGCACCTATGGCCTGATGGGTGGCCATGCGTTTCAGGGGTCTTCTATTTTTAGAGGCGACCAGGACTTATGGATAAAGTAACGATTAAACGCGCCCTTCTGTCGGTATCTGACAAAACGGGGCTGGTGGAGCTTGCAAAAGCGTTGGCGGACAAAGGTGTCGAGCTTCTCTCGACTGGTGGTTCCGCGAAGGCGATCCGTGATGCGGGCCTGCCGGTCAAGGAAGTGGCCGAGCACACTGGCTTCCCCGAGATGATGGACGGCCGTGTCAAAACCCTGCACCCCAAAATCCATGGTGGTCTACTCGCTCTCCGCGACAACAAGGAACACGTCAAGGCGATGACCGACCATGAGATCGGCGCCATCGACCTTGTTGCGATCAACCTCTATCCGTTTGAAGCCACCGTCGCTTCCGGCGCGGATTTCGAGACCTGCATCGAGAATATCGACATCGGTGGCCCGGCCATGGTGCGCTCAGCCGCCAAAAATCACGGCTTTGTCACCATCGTGACCGACCCGGCAGACTATGCCACTGTCATCGCGGAAATCACCGAGACCGGTGGTACCACGCTCGCGACCCGTCGCCGCCTCGCTGCCAAGGCCTACAGCCGTACCGGTTCCTATGACGCCGCAATCGCACAGTGGTTCGCCGAACAGAACGGTGAAACCTTCCCTGACCGCCTGCCGTTCGCCGGCGTGAAGGTGCAGGAATGCCGGTACGGTGAGAACCCGCACCAGGTTGCCGCTTTCTACAAGAACGCCGAGAACCGCCCGGGCATCGCCACCGCGACCCAGCACCAAGGCAAGGAACTTTCCTACAACAACCTCAACGACACCGACGCGGCGTTTGAGCTTGTGAGCGAGTTTGACCCTGCGGTGCCGACCGTCGCCATCATCAAACACGCGAACCCGTGTGGTGTGGCGCAAGGCACCAGCCTTGTGGACGCCTACAAGAAAGCGCTGAAGTGCGACCCGGTTTCCGCCTTCGGCGGTATCGTTGCGCTCAACGGCCTGCTGGACGCTGAAACGGCGGAAGAGATCATCAAGGTCTTCACCGAGGTGATCATCGCGCCGGAAGTGACCGATGAGGCCAAAGCCATCATTGGCGCGAAGAAAAACCTGCGCCTCCTGACCACCGGCGGCCTCGCAGAGCCGACGCAAGCCGCGAAAATGGTCAAGTCCGTTGCGGGCGGCTATCTGGTGCAGAACCGCGATACGGGCCGGGTGAGCCTTGATGACCTCAAGGTCGTCACGAAACGCGCGCCCACGGATGCTGAGCTTAAGGACATGCTGTTCGCCTTCCAGGTTGGCAAACATGTGAAATCAAACGCCATCGTCTATGTGCGTGACGGCATGACCGTTGGCATTGGCGCGGGGCAGATGAACCGCCGCGACAGCAGCCGCATTGCCGCCATCCGCGCCGGTGAAGCCGCTGAGATGGCAGGTGACGCTGAGAGCTTGGCCAAAGGCTCGGTGGTGGCGTCTGACGCCTTCTTCCCGTTCGCGGACGGCCTGCTGGCAGCGGCTGAAGCGGGCGCGACCGCCATCATCCAGCCGGGTGGTTCCATGCGCGACGAGGAAGTGATTGCAGCGGCAGATGAGGCTGGTCTTGCTATGGTCTTCACCGGCATGCGCCACTTCCGCCACTAGGGCGAGGTCCGCAATTAAATTGACACTGCGAATCAGCAAATGATATAATTTATATCAGCGGCTCCTGCTTTTTTCGAAGCCTTTAGTTCCACTAGGGGTAGTAAGTAGAAATTAGCGGGTGCCGCTATTTCTTTTTAGACGGAGCATCATGATTTATTCGAGAATCACTGGGAATAAATAGCCAGTGCCGATACTCGTGATGCCATCGATTTGAATACTCTCCCCTCACCCCCGTGCTAATACCAATGTTAAAATTGGCGTGAAATTTTCGAATGCGTTGAAGAACGTGCTTGTAGAGCTTCTCTTTAGCAATCGTTCTTTTTCCACGACGCCTTTGACCCTCAGGTATCGCCTTATGCATGTCGTTAAGTCGGAACTGCATCGCACCCAAAACAACGTCTGTTGCTTGCAATATCACGTGCCTTTTTGAATCTACATGCGTGATGTCTTCGCGGCTCAAGGTTAGATTCCTTGCGCGGAAGATTGGGTTCCTGCTTAGACCTGCCAGATAATCTTTAAATATTTCGTATTTCTCACTTTTGTCAGGAACATCGTCCAGAAACAGTGTCAAGTCAACTCGATCAGCATCGCTCTCAATGTAACGCAAGCCAAACGCATGCTTTATGAATTGGTAGTATAAGAGATAATATTGATTATCGACCTTATACTCTTCATCAATTTCAGGGACAAATCTGTTCTGAGTAAACATTATCCTCAGCTTTAATTTATCCTCCTCTAAAAGATCAAAAATCACATCTACAAATGCGATATACTTTTTAAGGTATCCCTCTGAGACTTTAGTCCATTTGATTTCACTGGTAAGCTGGACAGCCTCTCTACAAGCATTCAGCCGGTCTTCCACTTCGCGTTGGTAGTGAGAATCTAGTAACGCTCCCCCGTAAAAGTTAGAGAAGTATTTCCCCTTCTCAGCAGACTCATCGCAATAAATCAGGAAACGTTTTTTCATATCATTCGCAACACCCTTTTCTCGTAATAGTTTAAAATTGGTCAGAATATTTAATCAATAGACAAAAACGGGACTCTGCTCCGGCTTTTTTGTTTAGCGCGGCACAGTGCGCAGATGTTCGCGCAGGTGTTCAATACGGGCGCGTTTCACGTCTGCCTCATAGGGCACGGCGGGGGTTTTACCCCATATGGGGCCTGGCCACGCTGGGTCACCCTCATAGCGCGCGATGACATGGATATGCAGCTGCGGCACCATATTGCCAAGTGCCGCCACATTCATTTTGTTCGCGTCAAACGCCAGTTCCATGATGCGCGCGACCGCCGTCATCTCCCGCATCAGGGTTTGCTGGTCAGCTTCCGACAGCTCATGGATTTCGCGGATGCCCGCACGCTCCGGCACCAGAATGAGCCACGGGTAGGTGCTGTCATTCATCAGAAGCACACGGCAAAGCGACAGCGTCTCCACCCATTCGGTGTCCGCTGCCAGTTGTGCGTGCAGTGAAAATCCTGTCATAGTAGCGCTCCAAAGCTCGACCAAGGTAGTGTCATGACCTCATTCCATCGTACCCGTCTCGCCACCGAAGACGATATCTTTTTTATCCGCGCGTTGGAGATGGACCCGGCCAACCAATATGTGCATCAGTGGAATGAGGAACAACATGCAACTAAGTTGGCTGACCCGACTTATCGGTATCTCATTGCGGAGAATGTTGAAGGCAAGCCCATCGGCTTTGCCATCCTGAACTACAATAGTGCCGACCGGCTGGAGTGGCGGCGCATCATCGTTGCGCGCCGCGGCTTTGGCATTGGCCGCGCCTTCATGCGCGATGTGCTGGCCTATTTCGCGCAGGATGAAGCGCTTGAGACCATCTGGCTCGACGTTTACGCCCGAAACGAGCGCGCGGTGCATGTATACACATCACTCGGCTTCAAACAGACGGGTGAGGACCTCACCTCCGTGCCCGGCGAGCAGCTTCTGGTCATGGAGTACCAGCTGCCATAAAAAACCGCCCCGAAACCAAGGGCCGGGGCGGTGTTTTCATCAAGGCTGGACAATCAGAGCGAAGGATCTTCATCCTCGTCACTGTCATCATCATCCTTTTCTTTTTCTTTTTTCGCCTTTTTGTCTTTCATGTCCTTGGCATGTTTCTTGTGCTCTTTGGCCATGTCTTTGGCATGTTTTTTATGTTCTTTCGCCATATCCTTGGCGTGCTTTTTGTGTTCCTTGCCCATGTCTTTGGCGTTTTTCTTGTGGGCTTTGGCGATAGCCTTGTCGCACTTGGCCTGGGCTTTGGCTTTATCCTTATCAGACCCGCCTTCAGCCTTCTTCATCGCTTCGTCGCACTTGGCTTGCGCTTTTTCCATCGCCGCCTTGTGCATATCGTGCATCTCGCCCTTCTCACCCTTCCCGTGGTGATCAAGCGCCTGCGCGGCACCCATGCCCGCAACAGCAAAGCAGGCAGCAAAAACAGTGGTAATAACCGGGAGCTTTTTCATATTTGCCCTCCTCAAATGACCTTCAGAACTCTGAACAGCATGGCGGCCATGATAACGCACTTTAAAGCCCGCACCTATCGCTGAGCGCAGACGTTCACGCATTAGTGCTATTCGCCTGCCGAGCGCCGCATGAGTTTCTCGAAGAAGTCCACTTGGCGTGCGATTACGGCGATCGGCACGGCCTCATTGGTGCCGTGAATACGTTTGAGGTCTTCAGGTTTGAAGACAAAAGGCATGAAGCGGTACACGCCGTCAGCCACAATGTCATAATGCCGCGCGTCGGTGCCTTGCACCGTGAGCGTGGGTGCGATGGGGATATCGCCGAACTCGTCCGCGATGGTGGCTTCAATCGCCTTGTAACCCTCACCCATGGGGTCAGACATGCTGGTGGCTTCACGGCCACCGCCAAGGTTGGTGATTTTCACCCGCTCGTCATCCACGAGTGCGCGGGCGCGTTCGGTGACACTTTCAACCGTGTCGCGCGGGTGGATGCGGTAGTTCACCACCGCCTCGCCATACTGCGGCAGAATGTTGGTTTTGGTGCCCGATTTCATCATGGTGAACGCCGTGGTGGTGCGCATGAAGGCTGCCACCGTCGGGCTTTTCGCGAGTTCCGCTTCCATCAGCGGGCGCGTGAGCCAAAGGTTGGCGATCATCAGGCGGTTGATGAACGGCTGTTCGGGCGCGATGGCGAAGAGGAACTCCTCAAGGTGTTCATCGAGGATCGGCTCATAGGGGTTGTCCATCACAGCCACACCCGCTTTGGCGGCGAGGCTGGCGGCCGTGAACTCTTTCGGTGCGCTGGAGTGCCCACCTTCATCCTCAGCCGAGAATTTGAGCGTGACCGAGCCCTTTTCACCAAGGCTGACGAGCGCCACCGGGCTTTTGATGCCGGGCACAATGCCGTCGGTCATGGCCGAACCTTCGTCCATCGCCCAGGCAAGCTGCACACCGCGCGCCTTGAGGATTTCTGCCATCTTCACGGCACCATTGTCGCCGCCCAGTTCCTCATCGTGACCGAAGAGGAAATAGATATCGCGGTCTGGCGTGAAGCCCGAAGCCGCCATACGTTCCGCCGCTTCCATGAGGGAAATCAGGATGCCTTTATCATCGAGCGCGCCCCGGCCCCACAGCACACCGTCCGCATCAATCACACCGTGGAAGGGCGGGTGTTTCCAGTCCTTCAGGCCATATTCCGGCACCGGCACCACATCCATGTGCGCCAAGAGCGCGATGGGCTTTTTGCTGGCGCCTTCAGCGGCTGGCCAGCGGTACATGAGTGAGTAGTCTGAGACGACTTCTTTTTCCATCACCCTGTGGGCATTGGGGTAGGTGTCCTCCAAGAACTTGTGGAAGCCTTTGAAGGCCGCATCATCGGGCGCGGTATTCAGGTCCCGGCTGATGGTCTCATAGCGGATGGCGGCAGCGAGGTTTTCACCAATGCGGCGCACTTCTGTCTCATCCAGCGCCGCACTTTTCAGCACCCGCGCCTCACCCGCCGGCAGCAGCATGAAGGTACGCGTGACCATCACCGTGCCAATGATCACCACCGCCAGCAGCAGCAAAAGCCCAAGAGTTTTCAGAATACGCATTAGGGTCCCCCGATTGAATTTCGGCTAATATTAGACCGGACAGTCCAGTTGTCGAGCGATTTACGCGCGCGATATCGGAAGGGTCAGGGTACCGGGGGTAGATACGGCATCAACAAGTCTGCAATCAGCCTGCCTGCACGGTCTGACTTCCGTATGAGGCCTAGAGATCCACCCTGCTCCATAAGGTGAGCTTGCGAGGCTCCCGACCGGACATTCATTTCAACGAGGCAGCCATGGCCCCCATCAAATTCGTTCCACGGCAGGAACTCGTCTTTCACCTGCTTGCCGGTTTCGGTCTGCAACAGGGCAGCTACCCTCGGCCACAAATCATCGTGGGTATGCGTGACAGTCAATTGAGGCGCTTTGCCGTATCGATGCACCTTCCTTACCATCGTTCCGTCGGGCAACAGAAACAACTGCTGGGAAAAGGTTTCGCATGTTGCCTGATATGACACGCCATTCGCCCGTGCCCCCAAACCCGATACATCAGGCGTGGGGTTAGAAACACACCCCATCATGAGAAACGTCAGTAAAATTAGAAAACGCTGCTTCAAGTGTCTTTTCCTTGCACTGGCAGGTGTCAGCCCGCTGACATTTGGCTTGGTCTAGTTACGAGACTTTTGATCGAATGACTCCGCCAGTTCCCTGAAAATGTTCACTATCTCCCTACCAGCGGCATCATGTTTTTCTATACGCTCTTCGCAAGGCATCGCATCGAAATGATAGTAGGCCGTTTTCTCGCCAACCCGGACATAAAGATACTCGTATCCACCATCACAGATGGCATTCTCATCGGTCGTAAGGTCTAACGGCTCCTCGCCACCTTTTTCCTGCACAATCTTTGCCACGCGAAGCCACAAAGCTCGGTCGATGTATGTCCTTTCCTGACCAAGGCGCATGCTTGTTGTGCCTCCTTCATACCTGCGGTGCACAGTGCCTGAGGGATACACATAAATATACGGCCCGCCAAATAGCCAGCCAGTGCCATACCGCGCACCCTCAGTGGTTTGCCCAAGCGATTGTCGCGCTTCCCAACCGCCGGAACAGGCTGTCAGCAGCAAGAAGCCAACAAGCACAAGGTATCTGATCAAAGTGTCTTTTCCTTATAAAGGCAGATATCGGTGAGCTTGCATTTGGTGCAGTCGGGCTTGCGGGCCTTGCAGATGTAGCGGCCAAGCAGAATGAGCCAGTGGTGCGCGTGCAGGCGGAAGGGTTCTGGGATGACCTTTTCAAGCGCCAGCTCGACCTTCAGCACGTCCTTGCCGGGCGCGAGGCCGGTGCGGTTCGACACCCGGAAGATATGCGTATCCACAGCACAGGTCGGCTGGCCGAAGGCAATATTCAGCACCACATTGGCGGTTTTGCGGCCAACGCCGGGCAGGGCTTCAAGCTCCTCCCGCGTTTCCGGCACCTTGCTGCCGTGGTTCTCGATCAGCATGCGGCAAAGCTCGATCACATTCACCGCTTTGGAATTATAGAGCCCGATGGTTTTGATGTATTCCTTCAGACCATCGACACCGAGCGCATACATCTTCTCCGGCGTGTCCGCCACGGGCCAGAGGTTTTTGGTCGCCTTGTTGACCCCCACGTCGGTCGCCTGCGCCGACAGCACAACGGCGACGAGCAGTGTGAACTCGTTCACATAATCGAGCTCGCCTTCGGGATTTGGATTGTCGTCCGCCAGCCTTCTGAAAAACTCGAAAATCTGCTCCCGGTTCAGCTTTGAATATTTGCCCGCCATTATTTCAGCCCTTCCGCGAGGTTACTGACCACGCGCACGAGGCGCGCGAGGTCCACATCGCGCGACAGCCGGTGGTCGCCGCCGGGCACGAGGATGACTTCCGTGTCCTCACCCGTCAGGTTATCCGCGATACTGAGGGCCGTTTGCCACGGCACGTCAGGGTCCAAAGTGCCCTGAATGAGGCGTACGGGAATATCGAGATGGATCGGGCCGTGGTTCACGCGGCTCCTGTAGCCGTCCTCGAACAGGTCGCGGGTGAACACATAAGGGTCGGGGCCGTATTCGGATGGCACCAGCAAGCGGCCTTCCGTCATGATCGTTTCGCGTTCCGCGTCCGTCAGCGCATCCCAGTGCCAGAGCGTGAAATCGGGTGCTGCGGCGATACCGACGAGCGCCTTCACCCGCGCACGGCGCGCCTTGGCGGCGAGGAGGGCGATCCAGCCGCCCATGGAAGACCCCACAAGGATTTGCGGGCCCATGGTCAGCCGGTCAATGACCGAAAGCGCATCCTTGAGCCAGAGGCCGATGGTGCCGTCGGCAAACTTGCCGGACGATTGCCCATGCCCCTGATAGTCGAAGCGCACAAAGGCGCGGCCTTGCGCTCTAGCCCACTCCTCGAGCGCGAGCGCTTTAGAGCCTTCCATATCGCTCATGAACCCGCCAAGGAACACCACCCCCGGCCCCGCGCCATAGGTGCGGTGATAGGCGATACGGGTTCCGTGGTCGGTTTCAACGAATGATGGCTCAGCCATGCGCAAATTCCCCTCAGATGCAAAGTGTTGCCCGAGCGTGACCCTAGCAGGGGTCTTTTTACGCCTCAAGACGCATAAAAGCCAAGGCATTGCTTGACTTCCGCGCGGCGCATAGTTAACTCGCCAAGGTCTGTAAATTTGTTTGTTATATGGATAACGAGCAATCTGGAAAAACATTTTAGGAAACCCTACCGATGAACGAGAACGCGAGTGTCAAAAACCCGGTCAACCTGCGCCTGCCTGATGGCAGCGTGCGCACGTTTGATGGCCCGGTGACCGGCACTACACTCGCCTCGGATATCGGTCCGGGGCTCCTCAAGGCTGCGCTGGCGATCAAAGTGAATGGCGAGCTGTGGGACCTTGGCCGCCCGATCGAGGCGGACGCCGATGTTTCCATCATCACCAAGAAGGACGACGACGGCCTTGAGCTGATGCGCCACGACGCGGCGCACATCATGGCTGAAGCCGTGCAGGAACTTTTCACCGGCACGCAGGTCACCATCGGCCCCGTGATCGAGGACGGCTTCTTCTACGACTTCGCGCGCGACAAGCCGTTCACCGAAGAAGACCTTGAGGTGATCGAGAAGCGCATGCACGAGATCGTGGCGCGTGACGAGGAGATCATCCGCGAGGTTTGGGACCGTGACGAAGCCGTGGCCTACTTCAAGAAGATTGGCGAGCTGTATAAAGCCGAGCTGATTGAGGCAATCCCGGCAGGCGAGGCGGTAACAATTTACCGGCAAGGTGAGTGGCTTGACCTCTGCCGTGGCCCGCACCTGCCCTCGACCGGTAAACTGGGTGACGCGTTCAAGCTGATGAAAGTCGCGGGCGCTTACTGGCGCGGCGACAGCAAGAACGAGATGCTGACCCGCATCTACGGCACCTGCTGGCGCGACAAGAAGGAACTGAACGCCTATATCACGCGGCTTGAAGAAGCCGCGAAACGCGACCACCGCAAACTGGGCCGCGAGATGGACCTCTTTCACCTGCAGGAAGAAGCGCAAGGCAGCGTTTTCTGGCACCCGCAGGGTTACACCATCTGGCTGGCGCTTGAGAAATACATCCGCACACGCCTTCAGGGCGCGGGCTATGTGGAGGTGAAAACCCCGCAGCTTCTCGACAGCAAGTTCTGGGAGCAATCCGGCCACTGGGCGAAGTTCCGCGAGAATATGTTCGTGGTGCCGGACGAGATCCCGAACACCGAGGAAGACGGGCCAGTACTGTCGGGCGACGCCAAACTGATGGCGCTCAAGCCGATGAACTGCCCGGCCCACGTGCAGATCTTCAAGCAGGGTATCAAGTCCTACCGCGACCTGCCGATCCGCATGGCGGAGTTTGGCTGCTGTCACCGGAACGAGGCGCACGGTGCGCTGCACGGCCTGATGCGTGTGCGCCAGATGACGCAGGACGATGCCCACATCTTCTGCCGTGAGGACCAGATCACCGCGGAGACGATCAACTTCTGTAACCTGCTGTCGTCGGTCTACCGCGACCTTGGCTTCCCTGAATTCAAGGTCCTGCTGGCTACCCGCCCCGAAAAACGTGCGGGCACGGACGAGGAATGGGACAAAGCGGAAGCCAGGCTTGAGGCTGCGCTCAAGGAAACCGGGCTCGATTATGATTTCGCGCCGGGTGAGGGTGCCTTCTATGGCCCGAAACTTGAGTTCCACCTCAATGACGCCATCGGCCGTACCTGGCAGTGCGGCACGCTTCAGCTTGATCCGAATATTCCGGAACTCCTGGACGCGAGCTATATCGGTGAAGACGGTGCCAAACACCGTCCGGTGATGCTGCACCGTGCCATCCTTGGCACGCTGGAGCGTTTCATCGGCATCATGATCGAACACTATGCCGGCAAGATGCCGCTGTGGATGGCACCGACACAGGTTGTTGTGGCGCCCATCACCTCGGACGCTGACGGCTATGCCACCAAAGTGGCCGAAACCTTGAAAGCCAAGGGCATGCGCGTGAACACTGACCTTCGGAACGAGAAGATCAACTACAAGGTTCGCGAACACAGCCACGCCAAGGTGCCGGTGATCCTTGTGGTTGGCATGCGCGAGGCGGAAGAAGGCAAGGTGTCCATGCGACGCCTTGGCTCAAACGATAATACGGTACTGCCGCTTGACGAGGTGGCCGAGGCACTGGCCGCTGAGGCCCAGATGCCAACCGGTAACTGACAATTTGGCAACGGGGGTGTGCAAATCAGTGACACCTGTCAAAACCCCCCGTTTTCAAGGCTTTGCATAAGGCGCGTTTGCGGCTATAGTGACAAAAGTGCAAGGCGGACCCTGGGACATGGGTCCGCCACTTAACTTCGATAGGAGAATCGACCATACGTAAAGGGCAATTTGCGGCTCCGCCCAAACAGGAAGGGCCGCGCGTCAACGATCAGATCCGTGTCAAAGAGGTACGCCTGATCGGAGCTAATGGTGAAAACCACGGTGTCGTGACAGTCGGCCAGGCGAGGAATCTCGCGGATGAGGCTGGGCTTGATCTTGTCGAGATCTCGCCGAACGCGGAACCGCCCGTATGCAAGATTCTCGATTACGGTAAGTTCAAGTACGAGCAGCAGAAAAAAGCCAACGCTGCACGGAAAAACCAGAAAACCCAGGAAGTCAAAGAGATCAAGATGCGTCCCGGCATCGATGTCCATGACTACCAGACCAAGATGAAGAAAATTCACCAGTTCATCGAAAAAGGTGACAAGGTGAAGGTGACCATCCGTTTCCGCGGCCGTGAAATGGCCCACCAGGACCTGGGCATGGAAGTGCTGCAGCGTGTCGTGGGTGAAATGGAAGAGGAAGCCAAGATCGAGGCACGCCCCAAGATGGAAGGCCGCCAGATGATCATGGTCATCGCGCCGAAATAACGCCGCGCTTCACGTGGAACAATTAAGAAACCGCCCTCTCCGGGGCGGTTTTTTGTTTTGGGGTGAGGCGGTCGCGTGAGCAGGGGTGCGGGAAAGCCTCACCCCTTCGGGGAAAACCCTTCCGACCAGCGGTGTTATTTCACCGTATAGTCGCGGCCTTCAAGGCAGGCGCCGATTGCGCGGTCATAGTCGGCCGTCTTGACGGTGCGGTGCTGCTGGCTGGCGGTAA
Source organism: Kordiimonas gwangyangensis DSM 19435 = JCM 12864 (assembly GCF_000375545.1). Taxonomy (GTDB): domain Bacteria; phylum Pseudomonadota; class Alphaproteobacteria; order Sphingomonadales; family Kordiimonadaceae; genus Kordiimonas; species Kordiimonas gwangyangensis. Next base: position 955,330 of record NZ_AQXF01000001.1, on the reverse strand, counting down.
GGTCAGCCTCATAGGCCTGTTCCGCCTTCTTCTTGTCGCGCCGGTTCTTGAGGCCGGAGCCAAGCAAGCCGGCACCGCCGCCGATCAGCGCGGACTTGCCGATATCGCTGCCGGTAATTGCACCCACCGCCACACCAAGCGCCGCGCCGCCCACAGCACCGCGCAGCGGACGACCCCGACCATCTGTCTCAGCCGGGGGCACAGGCACATCAAGGCCCGCGCGACTTGGGTCAAAACCGGTCTGGCCCACGGCCCAGCTATGGCATTCATAGCGGTCCCGGTCCTGCTGCGCCTTGTCCTGCCCTGAATTGGGATAAATGAAGATATCACTGGCGGCGACCGGACCAGCGAGAGGGGAAAACGCGAGCGCGAGGGCAACAAAAGCACCAAGCAACTTTGCGGGGCGCGGGGCATGGCCCCGCACCATTGGGGGTGAAACAGTCATGGGAAAATTCCTTTTCGGCATAAACAATGTGTCTTTGCCTATTGGACGACACGTGCGCCGCCTCCATTCCCCACTAACCGCATAAAAAGTCAGTTGCGCACTTTCGCCAGCCGGCGGCGGATACGGTCGCGCGCTTCATGCCAGCGCTGCATTTGCTCTGGCGTCAGCCGGGTCTCCAGTTCGCCTTCCATACCGTCGAGCAGGATCATGAATTCCTGCTGCTGATACTGCACGAGGCTTTCCACCTCAAGACCCGTAGCCTCTAGGATGGCATTCACCTCCGTCGCCTGCTCGGGCTCTACCGGGCCGATCAACCGGCTGACATGGCTGACAAACCCGTCCGCGGTGCGCATATCTTTCAGCACTTCAAGCTTGCCGCGCAGCACCGCACCCAGCACCAGCGCACCCATGAGCATGCCGACAAGGAAAGTGGCCCCCAGCATGGCTGTAACTTTGAAGATTGGTTTTGGTGAACTCATGGTTGTCTTGTCCTTCAAAGCGAAAGTGCAGCGTCCGCGCCCGTGGGCACAAGCGCGAAGATGGCATCAATCAAATCATCCGGCGGGCCATAGGCACTGGTCTGGCTGACAGTGACATTATAGGCCGCCAGCAGGAAACAGAGCGCCACCGCAGGTACGGCCATGCGCCGGAACATGACCGCCATGGTCACGGCAATCAGATTGATGCCGCCCGGTACAGGAGCATTCGCCAACGCGTCCTCACGCACGCGCGCCATCACGCGGTCGGCAAAGCCCGGCGCGAAGTGTCGCGCATGATGGTCGGCCAACCTGCGGGCGAGCGGGTCATCCGTCTCTTTGGCATTATCAGTTGTGCGGTTGTCAGCCATTTTCATATCCCTCCAGTTGCGCAGCGAGGTGTTTCCTTGCCCGCGCCAGTCTTGAAAGCACCGTGCCCTCGGGCACATCCAATATCTCAGCGGTCTCAAGCGTTGAATGCCCTTCAATGAGACGGAGCACCACAACGCTGCGAAACGCAGGTTCGAGACTCGCCATCGCGCGCATCACCGCCTGCCGTTCCTCCGCCCGCCCGGTACGGTCCATGGGGTCGGGCTGCGCTTCATCCAGCGCATCGTCCATGGCTCGGAAGCGGCGGAAAAAACGTTTGCGCTTCTTCAGATGGTCGAGACAGCAATTGATGGCGATCCGGGTCACGAAGGTCTTGAGGCTCGCCTCATGCCGGAAGGTGCTGAGTGCACCATAAAGCTTGACCATCGCCTCCTGACCAACATCATCCGCATCGGCATCATGACCGAGCATGCCGTGCACCACGCCTGCGACCGTGCCCTCGAACCGCTCCACAAGCGTACGGAAGGCCAACCGGTCGCCCGCCAGCACACGGTCAACCAGCACAGTGTCGCCTGCTGGGTCGTCACCCGCCGTGGTCTCGTCCTTGCCGCCGCTCAATACCAAACCCTTCCTGTCCCGTTCGCGAGATGCATGACCCACTATAAACCGGTTTCAGGTCCGCCACGTCCCAGAAAGCACCGCTCCTCCAGTTCCGTGGGCGCTGGCCGCCATCCCGGCCGCGCAAGGACATAGAGAAGCCGTTCTTTGAAACCCTTGGCGTGCCATATGTCGCTCAGCATGCGCTGCCACTCATGGAAGGCGATACGCACGGGGTTCAGGTGATGGTGCGGCGATACAAGGCCGTATCGCGGGGCTTCTTCTTCGCGGGCGAATGTCCCGAACAGCCGGTCGAAGATGATGAGCACGCCGCCATAGTTTTTATCGATATACGCAAGGTTGGTTGCGTGATGAACACGGTGGTGGCTCGGCGTATTGAAAACCCACTCGAGGGGGCCCAGTTTGCCGATCAGCTCAGTGTGCAGCCAAAGCTGGTAAAAGAGATTCACAGCAAGCATCCCCACAATCAGGAAGGGCGAATAGCCCATGATGGCAAGCGGGGCAAAAAAGAAGGCTGCACCGGACAGCACGCCCGTCCAACCCAGCCTGTAGGCGACGGTCAGGTTCATATGGTTGGCGCTATGGTGCACACTATGGCTGGCCCAGAACCAGCGCACCTCATGTGCGGCCCTATGGTACCAGTAATAGCTCAGCTCAAAGACGAAGAAAAAAACCAGCGCGTCAAAAATGCCCCCAATCTCCCGGTCGGTCACACGCAGTTCATAAAACATGCCGAGGAGCGACATCGTAAGCCCCGCGCTCAGAAGGCCAGTCAGGCGACGACCGATGCCCACACCGAATGAGGCAATGCTTTCCGCCCATGGATACGCCTGACGGCGAACAAAGCGTATGTAAAGCGCTTCAAGGATCACGGCGAGAAGCACAAAAAGCGCAACCACAAGCGCCGCGCGGCCATATTCTGCTGGCATATCAGCCTCCCTCAAGCGCCGACTATCGGCACAATGTTTCGCATTCCTGTTTTTGACGATACGAAATTCGTGTTTATTCCCGCCGCGCCAAAAAAAATGCCGCCCGATGGGGAAGGCGGCATCAAGTCAACCCAGGTGGAAGTGTTCCATCACTTACGCGATTTGATATATTTCTTGAGCTGCTCGCGCCGCTCATCCTGGATGTCTTTATAAACCTTCATCTGGCTATCGCTCAGATGGCGCGAAAGCGCGGCTTCGGTGTCTTGCCGAACCGCTTTCATCTCCTTGGCGAGGGAAAGTTTCTCCCTCAGCGACAGGGACGGCTTGTTCCCGCGGCCAAAGCCATGCCGCTCAAGAATGGCAAGGCGCTTGTCGCGTGCGCTTTCAAGGATGGGTTCAACCTTGGCTTCCTGTTCAGCGCTCAGGCCAAGGCGGGCCTTGTTCTCCTCCGCGCGCTCCATCAGTGCTTCAAGGGTGGCGTCATCAATCTGCCGGTCTGCCGCATGAGTAGCAGCAGGCCCCATAAAAATGAGGATGAAGGCCACGAGGGCCAGTTTGCTTTTTAACACCGTACATCTCCGCTTCAGCGTGTCATTCGGGCATTTGACGCTGGCTGTGCGGAATTCATTCCCGGGCGGTGAAGATTTTTTTCAGTAAAGCGCGGCGCAGCTCATGCCGGCGTCGACCGCGATGTCCTGTCCGGTGATGGTGGTGGCGGCGCTGCTGGCGAGGAAAAGGCAGGTGCGGGCCACGTGGCTCGCGGGTACGAGGCGCCCCAGGGGCGCGCGGTCCCGCCACGAAGTGACACCTTCGGGCCAGCTTGTCTCAATGCCGTTCCGGGCCACAAGACCGGGTGACACGCTGTTGACCCTGATGCCATAAGGCCCAAGCTCCTGCGCGGCGGCGCGGGTGAACATCAATAGCGCAGCCTTGGCGCTGGAATAATGTGCCATCGCCGTTTGCGGGCTGTGGGCGGCGAGCGAGCCGATGTTCACAATCGCCCCACCACCCCCTGCTTTCATTGAGAGGGCGGCGCAGCGGGTCACGGTCACGGCACTTTTGAGATTGGCCTCAAACATCGCGCTCCAGTTGGGGGCAGAGAGCGCAACAAGCGGCGCCACCGAGTAGGCACCCGCATTATTGACCACAACATCCACCCGGGCGCCTCGGGTTTCCATATTGTAGAACATGCGGGCCACGCTGGCGTCATCCGTCAGTTCTCCCTGTACCGCGACGGCTGCGCCGCCCGATGCACAAATTGCCTCGACCACTGCCGCGGCACCTTCTGCATCATTCCTGTAGTGAACAAAAACCTTGGCACCTGAGGCGGCGAACAGCCGCGCGGTCTCAGCGCCGATCCCGCGCGACGCACCCGTCACCAGTGCCCGTCGCCCCCTCAGGTTGAGGCTGTAGCCGGCATCCGGGTCAGTCATACCGCTTCTTGCCACGGCGCATGATAGAAGCCGTCAAATGTCCGGCCTTCACGCACCACCACATCATGCAGGCTGCGTTCGTAAAATTTCACGGTGTAACCGCTCCGAAACACCACCAGATGTGGCTGGCAATGCGGCCCCATATCCTGCGCGTAACTAAACAGATGTTTGTGAATATCGCAGAAATCGGCAAAGCCTTTGCCAACAACAAAACCCACATGTTCAAGGCCCATGGGATAGTCGAACAGGTGCACTGGCGGGATCAGCTCAATCAGTGACGTTTCATGATCGGCATCAAGCTTCAGCGGTTCCTTCAACAGGATTTTGGAGATGGGACGACCACGCCAGACATTCTCCACATTGGCAACAGCCAGTGCTTCAAGGGCAGTGCGGGTCTTCAGATATTCTTCCCATGTCGCTGTACGGTAGGCCAGATGGCTGACCGGCATGGGCGAAATACCAAATCCCGCATCCCACAGGTCTTCAAGCTGGGCGGCAAAAAAGCCGCGATAGTCACCGATGATCTGTTCCATCCTGTCGTGCATTGGGTCCTCGCTTCTTTCTTTTTGGCTTGCTGGTTTGCTTTTTTGGCAACCATACGCAAATAAAAAGCTTGGAAAAGTATGTGAATTTGCAAAACTGTTTGAGAAAAACTCAAACACGGATGTTCACTATGGATAGCGTATCGCGCCTGAAGGCACTCCCGAACCTCACAGCCCTCAAGGCCTTTGATGCGCTGGTACGCTCTGGCTCAGTCAGCCGCGCGGCGGATGCGCTGGGCGTCACGCCGGGTGCCGTCAGCCGTCAGGTCAAGCAGCTCGAGGAAGAACTGGGCTTCGCACTTTTTGACCGTAGCGGCGGCAAGTTGACCTTGAGCCCTGGTGCAGATGATTTCGCCGCGTCCATCGCCGGGGCCTTTGACCAGATGGCAATGGCAACCACCACGCTCAAGGCCGAGGTCAGGCAGAACGAGCTGGTGATTGCCTGCTCCCCCTCCTTCCACTTTTGCTGGCTGCTGGCGCGCCTGCCGTCGTTTGAGGCCGCCCACCGCGATATCCGCGTTGTGGTGCATACAGCGCTTTCGACCCACGCTGCCACCACCCAGCCGGACGCCATCATTGGTGTGGGCCACTGGCCGACCGACGGCCGCCTGCGCCAGCGCGGTTTTATGGAACTGCATAGCGGGCCGGTGATGGCGCCAGCGCTGGCCGCCCGGATCTCGCCTGCAGGCCCACCACTCGCGAACATTCGGCATCTGCGGCTGCGGCGGGACAGCACCATCTGGCGCGACTGGTATGAGGATGCGGGTGTGCCGCCCGCTGACGCACCCGACGAGGCCGCGTTCGACCATCTGTTCCTCACCATTGAAGCCGCGCGCGCAGGCCTTGGTGCCGCCATCGCGCCCTATGCCTATGTGGCGGACGATATTGCCACCGGCCTTCTGGCCGCACCCTTCGGCTTCCTTGAGCGCAAAGTGCCCTACCATATTGCCTGGGCGGGCGGCATCGAGCCCAAAGCAGCGCTCCGCGTCTTCACGGAATGGCTGGTGGAAGAAGGTCGCCGCACGCCGCAGCCGAAAAAAAGCTGACAATATTCCCGAAAAGTCGGTTTATTCCGCTATATTCATCTGGCATTCCCGAGGTGACTTCAAAAGACTGTGCCGTGTTTTCAATGACCTAACGCCCGCAAAGGGCGGCAAAGGAGACCAACATGAAGTTTGGTGACTACTTGCGCGAAAAGCGTGAAAAACACGGCTGGACCCAGCCCGAGGCCGCAGCGAGGGCCCAGATCGAACAGTCCTATCTCTCGAAACTCGAGACCGGGAAATCCTACCCGTCGGAAGATATCTTCTCCCGGCTGGTGAAAACCTACGACATCGACTTTGAGGACATGAGCCGCACCGTCTTTGCGGCCGAACTTGATAAACTGCGTGAAATCAGCGCCGTTCGCGCGATGGTGCTGAAGCGCGGGCAATCGGAAGCCCGGTTCATGCGGGCCTGGCTTGTGGCGGGCCTTGTCATGATCATGCTGGGCGGCGGCATGTTTGGCCTTGCCGCCTCCATCCCGGCGGAGGGGCATTTCCATTATCTCTACCGCTCGGAAGGGGTGATCAAACCTGACGAATCGCCCATGCTCTTTGAGTTTCTCGCCGTTGGTGGCCCGGATGCCTCGGGCGGTAAACTTGGTGACCGGCTGGACTATAAGTATGAGACTTTGGACCAGAACAAAGGCCCAAGCTATATCGAGCAGGTTGAAGGCGGCTTCCGCAAATTCACCCTCTATGACACCGAGAAGCAGCACGCACCGGTCGCGATCAGTTGGCACTATAGCTTCGGTGCCATGTTCCTGATGGGGGGATTGGCCTGTTTCTACATCAGCCGTCGCTGGCGCTAAGACACCCCTAAAACCCGTGAAAGCTGCGCACAAACGTTGCGCAGCTTTTGCACATATCCCGCACAGTTTCCGCACACATTCTGCGTATTTGCCGCACAGGTTTTGCACACACGTGCGGCCCAAAAGCCGTTTTCTGTTGCGTATTTGCGAACACGATATAAGGATTGTATCCCGTCCCTTCAACCCGTGAGGAGTGTGATACACCATGGACCTTCAAGCCATCCGCACCTTCTGCCGCGCGGTTGAAACCGGCAACCTCACGGCGGCCGCCAAAGCCATGCATATCACCAAGTCCGTTGCCTCGCGCCGCATCCAGTCGCTTGAGGACGAGCTTGGCGTGCGCCTACTCGCGCGCACCACCAAAGGCGTGGCACCCACCGATGAAGGCACCCTGTTTTATGAACGCGGGCAACGTATCCTTGATGACCTTGAGGACGCGGCGCAGGCGGTGAAATGTACTGAGCAGGCGCTTGTGGGCACACTCCGCATCACCGCGCCGCGTAGTTTTGCTGACCTTTTCCTCGGTGAACCCTTGATGGAATTCATGAAGGCGAACCCGGACCTGAGTTTCGAGATGAACCTGACCGACGAGCGGGTAGATATCCTTGGCGGCGGCTATGACCTTGGCATCCGTATCGCGCGGGAACTCGATGACACCAGCCTCGTCGCCCGCAAGCTGGCCGACATGACCAGCCATATTGTCGCGAGCCCCGAATATCTGGCGAAAAACGGCACGCCCGAAAGCCCTGAGGACCTCCGCAACCACGACTGTGTTTTCTATTCAAACGTTGAAGCGGCCAAACAGTGGCGCTTTGGCGACGGCGCGAATGGCGAGTCGATCCGTGTGCGCGGGCGGCTGAGCTGTAATTCCGGCCAGATGCAGATGGAAGCAGCGCTGCGCGGTATCGGCGTCTGCACGCTCCCGCGCTTTTTTGTCCACGGCGCGCTCGAAAGCGGCAAGCTTGTCAGCCTGCTCGACGACTTTGGCACCCCGAAGATGACGCTTTATGCGCTCTACCCCGAAAAGCGCCTGCTGCCGCGCAAGGTGCGGGCGCTGATTGAGCATCTGGCCGACTGGTGCAGCCGGCAAAACGACGCCTGCGCCGAGCCAGGCGGCTGCCCGGAATAACCCCGACCTGCCGTCACACATCTGGCCCGTGTTCGATCTGACGCAACACAGGCTTGCCAAGGCTGTGCCTACAATCCGCCATCCCGATCGCCTACCTTAGTCCCAAGACAGCAACAGGATTTAAGAAAAAAGGAGGCAAATCATGGGTTTGCTCGTAGACGGCAAATGGCACGACAAATGGTATGAGACCAAGGACGGGCGTTTCAAACGCCAGGACAGCGTGTTCCGCCACTGGGTCACCAAGGACGGCAGCGCTGGCCCTTCCGGCGACGCCGGGTTCAAGGCTGAGGCTGGTCGCTACCATCTTTATGTCTCCCTCGCCTGCCCGTGGGCGCACCGCACGCTCATCATGCGCAAGCTCAAAGGGCTTGAAGATATGATCGACGTGTCCGTTGTCGGCATGCAGATGCTGGAGCATGGCTGGACGTTCGACAAGAAGGACGGCAGCACCGGCGACCCACTGTTTGGTGCCACTTATTTGCATGAGATTTATACCAAGGCACTCGCGGACTATACCGGCCGGGTGACCGTACCTGTGCTGTGGGATAAAAAGACAAACACCATCGTGTCCAATGAAAGCGCCGAGATTATCCGCATGTTCACGGAAGCTTTCGACGACATTGGCGCGAAGGACGGTGACTATTACCCGGAAGCCCTGCGCCAAGAGATCGATGCGGTGAACGAGCGCATCTATGACACTGTGAATAACGGTGTCTACAAGGCCGGTTTCGCAACTACGCAGGAAGCCTATGAAGAGGCTGTTCAGCCGCTGTTTGAAAGCCTTGACTGGCTTGAAGAACGGCTGGCCGAGAACCGCTACCTGATGGGTGAGCAGCTCACGGAAGCGGATATCCGCCTCTTTACCACACTCATTCGTTTTGACCCGGTCTATGTGGGCCACTTCAAATGCAACGTGCGCCGCATCGCGGATTACCCGGAACTGAGCGCCTATATGCGCGAGATTTACCAGATGGACGGCGTGGCCGGGACGGTCGATATGACCCATATCAAGACCCACTATTATGCGAGTCATAAGACCATCAACCCCACGGGCGTGATCCCGACGGGGCCTGTACTTGACCTCGACGCCCCTCATGGGCGCGACTGGCTTTGAAGGAGGCCATGATGACAACAGCACGCAAAATTGCTCACCTCTATCAGGCGGTTGCCACGCCGGAAGGTCAGGGTGTTACCGTCCACCGCACGATCGGGCGGCCCGACCTGTCGGTGCTTGACCCCTTCCTGCTGCTGGATGAGATGGAGCTGCCCAAGGAAGCCAAGGGCGCCGGCTTTCCCGAACACCCGCACCGGGGGTTCGAGACCGTGACCTATATGCTGACGGGCCGCATGGAACATGGTGACCGGGTCGGTAACCACGGCATCATCGGCCCCGGCGATGCGCAGTGGATGACCGCAGGTCGTGGCATCATCCACTCGGAAATGCCGGTGGCATCGGGTGAGGATGCCCGCGGCTTCCAGCTTTGGGTGAACCTGCCAGCCGCCAAAAAGATGATCGCGCCGCGCTATCAGGATGTCTCGAAGGACATCATCCCGACCGTGAAAGGGGAAGGCTATGAGGCGCAACTGGTAGCGGGTGAACTGTTGGGCCATGAGGGTGCGGTGAAAGAAATCGCGGCCAAGCCCTTCTTCGCGGACGTAACCCTGACGGGCGACGATGAAGTGACCCTACCAGTGGAAAGCGGCCATACCGCGTTCCTATACGGCATCAAGGGCGGTTTTGTTGTGGACGACCAGTCAGTGCCGACCCGCACGCTTGCGATCCTGTCGGACGGTGACTTCGTTAAGGTGCGCGGCAAGGCCGGAACCCGCTTCCTTCTGGTGGCAGGCCGACCCAACAACGAACCTGTGGCCCGCTACGGCCCGTTTGTGATGAACACCCGCGAAGAAATTATTGCGACAATCGACGACTGGAACAAAGGACGCTTCCTGAGCGCTACGTAACAGTTCCGCGCTGATAAAGTGCGTTTCCTTCTGAAGCTCTTCAAACCCCTTTTTGAGCTTCTTGCCCCGGGCTTTCTCCTCCCCCTAAGTCCTACTTGAGAGCCCGGGGTTCCCAATCAGAAAAGCAAAGAGGCCGCAAACGCGGCCTCTTCCTATTTCTGCTGTGTTGCTTCTGCTTAGCGCAGGATCGAGCGCAAGTGGCGGGTTGCGAAGCTGAGCTTTGCGACCGTGAGGCCGCCTGAGGACGCGAGGTCCTCAATCAACCGTTCGGCGCGGATGATCTGGGTTGCCTGGCTGGCAGCCCAGTCCTTCGTTGCCTGCTTGGCCGACTTTTCACCCGCTTCAAGGCAGACACGCTCCACGAGCGCGCGCTGCTGGTCGGCAAGGTCTTCAAGCTCGGACCGCACGGAAAGCACGTCCCAGTGGTTTTCCGGCTGGATACGGTCAGCCCGCTGGCGGAGCCAGTCGAAACCAAGCCGGTCACCGAGCGCGAAATGCACCGCAGCCACATAGTCCACGCGCTTACCGGCTTTCTCCGCCACCTCGATGATATCGGGGCCGGACGCCAGAACCTCAAACGCAGCAACAAAGGTTGCGAGGTCATGCCCCACACCGGCTTTCTTGAGCGCGTCGCGGCGGCTGACAAACACATCCTGCGCAGGCTCGGACAGGATTTCCTGCTTGATACCAAAGAGCTTTTTGACCGGGTCGGAGAAACGCTCCACCAGCGCGCTGACGTTGAACGGACGCGGCAGGTTGCGAAGCACCCACATCACCTGCTGTTTCATCGAATCCGAGACAGACTGGTGCATGTCGTACTGCACGGTCGCCGGGACCTTGTAATCAAGCTCGTTGATGGCTTCCCATTGGCCCTGCAGGCCGTAAACCTCGCGCACGATCACGAAGGCCGCAACGATATCTTCAACGCCAAGGCCGGTTTCTTCCTTCACCTCGTAAACGAAGGTCAGGCCGGCCCAGTTTACCACTTCGTTCGCGAGAACAGTGGCGATGATTTCGCGTTTCAGGCGGTGCTCTGAAAGGTCTTCACCGAACTTCTTACGGAGCTCGCTCGGGAAGCCCCACTCAAGCTCAGGCCTGAGGACCGGGTCTTCGATGAGCTTGCTTTTGACCAGAATATCGAGAAGCGACATTTTGGCATAAGCCATGAGGATCGCGATCTCAGGGCGGGTGAGGCCAAGCTCGTTGGCGGCAAGTTCCGCAAAACCCTCGTCTGACGGCAGGTTCTCGATATCGCGGTTCAGATTGCCGTCACGCTCCAGCGTGCGCATGAGGCCGAGGTGATATTCGCGGTTGCGGATGGCATTGGCTTCCGCAAGCGAGATTGCCTGCGTCTGCAAATAGTTGTCCGACAGCACGATGTCCGAGACCTCGTCGGTCATGGATTCAAGGAGCTTGTCCCGGTCCTCGGCTTTAAGGTTCTTGTTCTGGATCGCACGGGTCAGAAGGATCTTGATGTTCACTTCCTTGTCCGAGCAGTCCACACCGGCCGAGTTGTCGATAAAGTCAGTGTTGAGGCGACCGCCACGGCGGGCAAACTCAATCCGTGCCTTCTGGGTCATACCAAGGTTGCCACCTTCGCCGATGACTTTGACCTTCAGTTCAGGCGCGGTAACCCGGAGGCCATCGTTCGCGCGGTCACCCACTTGGGCATTAGTCTCGGTCGTGGCACGCACATAGGTCCCGATACCACCGAACCACAACAGGTCCGCTTCCGCCTTCATGATAAGGTGGATGAGGTCTGTCGGTGTCATGGCGTCGGCTTCGACCTTTAGCCATTCCTTGATCTCAGGCGTGAGCGGGATGGACTTCGACGAACGCGCGAAGATGCCGCCGCCCTTCGAGATCAGCTTCTTGTCATAATCTTCCCATGAGGAGCGCGGCATATCAAAAAGACGTTTGCGCTCTTTCCAAGCGGCTTTGGTGTCACCCGGGTTAGGGTCGATGAAGATGTGCATATGGTTGAAGGCAGCCTTCATGCGGATGGTTTTCGAGAGCAGCATACCGTTCCCGAATACGTCGCCCGACATGTCACCAACACCAATGACGGTGAACTCGTCCTTCTGGACATCGATCCCCATTTCACGGAAGTGACGCTGAACGGAAACCCAGCCACCCTTCGCGGTGATGCCCATTTTCTTGTGGTCGTAGCCGTTGGAGCCACCGGAGGCGAAGGCATCACCAAGCCAGAAACCATGGTCAACCGAAATGCCGTTCGCGATATCCGAGAAGGTGGCCGTGCCCTTGTCGGCGGCAACCACGAGGTAAGGGTCATCCCCGTCGCGGCGCACCACGTTTTTCGGCGGCACAACCTTATTGCCTTTGAGGTTATCGGTCACCGACAGCAGGCTGGAGATAAAGCTGCGGTACGCGGCGATACCTTCAGCCATATAAGCCTCACGGTCGCCCATGCCCGGCAGCTGTTTCGGGAAGAAGCCACCCTTCGCGCCTTGCGGCACGATCACGGCGTTTTTCACCTGCTGCGCTTTCACGAGGCCAAGCACTTCGGTCCGGAAATCCTCCCGGCGGTCAGACCACCTGAGGCCACCACGGGCAACCGGGCCACCACGCAGGTGCACACCTTCAACGCGCGGGCTATAGACCCAGATTTCCGCAAACGGTTTCGGCAGCGGCATCTCGTCCACCTGGCGGGAGCGGATCTTGAACGCAAGCGCGCGTTCGTCCACACCCTCAAGCACACCTGGCTGGTAGAAGTTGGTGCGAAGGGTTGCGCGCATCACATTGCGGTAAGCGCGCAGGATGCGGTCATGGTCAAGGCTCGACACACCGTCCATCAGACTGCGGATGTCAGTGACGATATTCTCAGCCATATTGTCGCGGTTTGCGGCTTCATAGGCCGGGTCAAACTGCGCCTTGAATAGCGCCACAAGTTGCGCGGCGATCTGCGTGTTCGCGACCACACTGTCGGCAATATAGTCCGGCGTATAACCCATGCCGAGCTGACGCAGGTATTTGCCGTACGCGCGCAGGAGCTGGATTTCACGCCAGTCCATCGCAGCCGTCAGCACCATTTCGTTGAAGCCGTCGTTCTCGACCGTGCCGGCCCAGACGCGGATGAACAGCTCCTCGACAATCGGTTTCAGACGCTCAAGCGCGAAGGGGCTACCCTCCGGGCGGTCAAGCGAGAAGTCGTGGATATAGCTCGTGACCTTGCCGGCAACCGAATAGGAATGCTCGGACAGTACACGGAAGCCCATGTTTTCAAGGATCGGCATACAGTTGGTGAGCGCGATGAGCTGGGTGCCGTGATAAATCTTGAGACGGTAGTGGTTGTCGCCGTCGTCACGGTGGCGGTAGAAGTCGACACGCACATCGTCTTCGCCTGCCACGTCCTCAAGCTTGTCCACATCATACGCGGCTTGGGCTGGCGTGAAGGTCTCACGGTAGGTAACGCTGAAACGACCTTTATAGAGGTGATTGAGGCGGCTGCCTTTTTCCTCACCGTGGTGGCTGATCAGTTCCGCATGCAGGCGGTCAACCCAGCCTTGCGCGGCTTCTGCGATTGCCTTGTTGATGTCTTCCACATCCGGCTTGCGCACATCACCCGGGAAGGTCCTGATGATGAAATGCCAGCGCGCCAGAGCTTCGTCCGTCAGGTTGGCGTAATAAACCGAAACCTCACCATTATAGGACTTGCAGAGGATATCCGCGACTGCTTGCCTGAGCCCCGAATGGTAGTTCTCACGCGGTACATACACCATGGCGGAGACAAAACGCTCAAACTGGTCCGGGCGCACAAAAGCACGCGGGCGCGGGCGCTCGGTCAGTTGCAGGATGCCGAGTGCGGTTTCGAACAGCCAATCCTCGTCCACCTGGAACAGCTCGTCACGCGGGAAGGTTTCCATGATGTGCGCGAGCGATTTGGCGGCATACGAGCGCTTCGCGAACTTGGAGCGCTTCATGATGTTGGCAACCTTGCCGCGGATAATCGGCACATCTGTCGCAAACTTGCGGTAGGAGAGCGACGTGAAAAGGCCGACAAAGCGGCGCTCGCCAACGGCTACGCCTTCGTCGTTGAAGATTTTGACGCCGATATAATCCATGTGCGACTGGCGGTGCACCATGGATTTCACGTTCGCCTTGGTGATGATGAGCGGGTCAGGCGAGGAGAGGAAGTGCCTGATCTCGGGCGACATGGGCGTGAGGCCCTCTTTGTCCCGAAGCACGTTCCGCTCAGGGTCGCGCAGGATGCCGAGGCCGGAACCGTCCACACGGTTGAAGTCAAACTTCGCTGGGTCGCCCTCAAAGCGATATTCCCGGAAACCGAGGAAGGTGAAATGGTCAGCGCCCAGCCAGCGCAGCAGGCGGATGGTCTCGTCCACCTCTTCCTGCTCAATTGGTGGCGGGTTCACGGTCAGGGACGCCACAGTCTCGTCGATCTTGGCGAGCATGGCTTTCCAGTCGGAGACAGCCGCGCGCACATCGGCAAGCGTGGTCGCAAGCGTGTCTTCGATTTCCTTGAGCACAGCCTTGTCGGACTGGGCATCAATCTCGATGAACATGTAGCTTTCGGTGACCTCGGTGCCTTCACCTTCCTTAACCCGGTTGCCCTTGTCGTCACGCCAGGTTTTGAGGATGGGGTGGTGCATCATATGGATGCGGCAGTGCAGGCTGACAGCCAGGCAGCCCGTGGTCGAATCCACAAGGAAAGGCATGTCGTCGTTGACGATCTGGAGCACGGTGTGCTTCGTCGACCAGCCGGACTTGCCGCCCCGCGGGTTCATCATCTTGATCTGCGGTTTGCCGGTTGGGCGTTTTTCCGCCATTTGCCACATATTGCGCGCGATCGCGAACAGGGCTTCAGGCTCAAACGCCATCAAGTCGTCCGGTGCCTGCTCATAGAACTGAGTCAGGAACTTGTCGAACGCTTCCCATTCTTCGCCCGACATGGTTTCGACCGCGCGGCGGCCGATCTCTGCCATGATCTGCTTATACTGCTCATCATTGGTCACTTTTTTGGTCCCTTCCAAACCTGGTCACCCGGTTTTTTTATAGCCTGGGGGTCTTTATAAATTATTGTTATCGGTCACTTTTTCTGGTGAAGGCGCCGGATGGCTGCTTCCACCTCGGTGGGCGGACAATCCGCCACGCCGATTGCCTCAAGCCCGCCGCCATCTGCGCGGCGTGCGAGCACGAGACAGAACTCATCGTCACTTGCAAGTGTGGTCAAATCGTGGGCTTTCGCTGCACGCATCGCCTCGGTGGCAGCGCGCTGCCGCTCTTCCGCCGGCGTACCCTTGCGCCCGCGCCGTGCGGCGCGCTCGGCCCGCACACAGCCTTTGATGCCGCCCGGTTGCGCGCGCAGGAATGCAGCGAGCGTATCGGACGTCTGGCCTTCGCGTACCGCAAAGGCGAGCGCGGATGCATATTCCGTCAGCCGTGTTTTGTCATAGTCGCGCCCGAAGGTGAGCTTGAGCACCGGTGTGTAGGGCGCGCGGGTTTGCACCTTCAAGCCGTTCGCAACGAGTAGTGCGTCATACGCTGCCGGATTGAGGCTCGCTTCTTCATAAAGACGAAGCGCGGCGGCCAGCGCGTGATAAAGGTTATCACGACCGCCGCCATCAAGGTGCGCGACCTGCGACACCGCCTCCTCGCAGGCATCAAGCGGGGCACGGAGCGCTTCTGCAAGCGCCGCATCCTCAGCAGCTTCAGCCGCCTCTTCAGCTTCAGTAGTGCCTGCACCTTCAGCGTCAGCGCCGTGGGTCGGGCTCCACTCCTCACGCTGGCGGAAGCTCACGACCACCATCAGGAAATTAGCGTCCTCGCCCGTGCGGCTCAGCGGCAGCATGATGCCCCTGCAATCAAGGAAGTCTTCGACAAATTCAAATTCTGCGGCCCGGGTGCGGGCTTCGGCATCTTCAAACTGGCCAAGCAGCGCGCTTGCGAACGGGGAATGCGGCAGATCCTCAAGCCGGGCGCCGGGTGTTACCTCTGTCTCCATCAGGCTGACAATACGGTCACCGGCGAAACGCACAGTGGCACCAAACACGCTGAACTCCAGCAGCAGGCTGTGTTTCTTGAAGGGTGCGAGGCCCGCCGGGCTCAGGTCTTTGAATAGGGGATAGGTGCGGTCACCCTTGAGCGCATGCCAATAATCGAAGGCGCGCAAATGCAGGCGGCGTTCGTGGGCGTCGGCTTCGGAGGTCGAAAAGTCGTCCGGACCACTTTCGGCGCGGGCGGTTTCTCGAATATCGTCAGATTGATCTTCTTGCGTGCCGTTCATGGCCAACAACCGTAATCCGTTTGCGCGTCAACACCGTGTCGCATGGCTCGGGTATGGCACCCTCATCCTGCACTTGCAAGAAAGATCGGGCACAAAGAGACAACTTTTTGTGAACGCACCACCACACGGGCTTTTGACAGCGCTGACAGCCATCTGCGCTTGCCCCCTCAACGATTTTGCGCCAAAAAGAGCGAACCCTTGGGAAGGGGGCATAAGTGGGAGAGACGACAAAATGCCGGACAAGCGTTGGCAAAGCCTGACCGCGATGTTTTTTGACCAAGCCGAAAAGCTTGGGGATAAGCCTCTTTTATGCGCGAAGCGCGGCGGCAGTTGGCAATCGCAGAGCTGGCGTGAAGTCGCGGAAACCATCACAAAACTGGCCCGCGCGCTCGAACGCCTAGGCGTTGAGCCCGGCGACCGCGTGGTGCTGGTCTCGGAAAACCGCCCCGAGTGGATGATTGCCGACTTCGCCATCATGGCGACAGGCGCGATCACGGTGCCGGCTTACGTGACCAACACAGCGCGCGACCATTTGCATATTCTCGAGAACAGCGGCGCCAAGGCGGCAATCGTTTCCACCAAACAGCTCGCGCGCACGTTCCTCAAAGCCGCGCACCAGTCAGACGAGCTTGAGCATGCCATCACCATGGAACCTGTGAAGCTGGAGCAGCAGGTCAATGTGGGTTTGCATCACTGGGACGAAGTGCTGGCCGCCGAGCAGGCCGATGTGGACCACTACCGCAAGCGCGCACAGGATGTTTCGCGCCACGATATCGCCTGCCTCATATATACATCCGGCACCGGCGGCGCACCGAAGGGTGTGAAAACCCACCACGGCGCTATCCTGCATAACGCCGAGGGTGCGATTGAGATTTTCCGAGAGCTCGGGCTTGAAGGGAACACCTTCCTCTCGTTCCTGCCGCTCAGCCATGCCTACGAA
This sequence comes from Kordiimonas gwangyangensis DSM 19435 = JCM 12864, assembly GCF_000375545.1. GTDB lineage: Bacteria > Pseudomonadota > Alphaproteobacteria > Sphingomonadales > Kordiimonadaceae > Kordiimonas > Kordiimonas gwangyangensis. The sequence continues at coordinate 938,412 of NZ_AQXF01000001.1, read as the reverse complement.
CACACGGCCGGCCAGTGCTGGCCGCTGACCATCGGCGCTGAAATCTGGTACGCCGAAAACCTTGAAAAGCTGGCAACCAATATGGCGGAAGCCAAACCAACCGTGATGGTGGTGGTGCCGCGCCTATTTGAGATGCTGCGCACCCGCATCAGCCGTGCGATCGAGAAGGAAGGCGGCACCAAAGCCAAGCTTTTTACCCGCGCCATCAAACTTGGCACCAAGGTCGCGAAGGGCGAGCAGCTCGGCTTTTTTGAAAAGCTTGAGAATTTTTTCCTCACCCTCACTGTGCGGCGTAAAGTACGAGGCCAGTTTGGCGGTCGCATCAAGGCGCTCGTGTCGGGTGGTGCACCGCTCGCGCCCGATGTAGGCTATTTCTTTGAGGCGCTTGGCCTGCCGCTCCTGCAGGGGTACGGCCAAACCGAATCCGGGCCGATCATCTCGGTCAACCCGCCGGCGGCACCAAAGGCGCATACCGTGGGTCTTGTATTCCCAAATACCGAAGTGCGCATCGCCGAGGACGGTGAAATCCTCGTGCGTGGCGAACTGGTGATGAAGGGCTATTGGCGCGACGACCGCTCAACCGAGAAAACCCTCGTTGACGGCTGGCTGCACACCGGCGACATCGGCTGCTTCGATGAAGACGGCCACCTGATGATCACCGACCGCAAGAAGGACATTATCGTCAACGACAAGGGCGATAACGTGTCCCCGCAGCGGATCGAGGGCATGTTGGCGCTTGAGGACGAGATTGCACAGGCCATGGTATATGGTGACCGCAAGCCCCACCTCGTTGGGCTTATTGTGCCGGACGCCGAATGGGTGCGGGGCTGGGCGAAGGAAGCAGGCAAGAACCCGGACGGCATTGACCTCAGTAGCGATACCGATCTTCACCGCGCGATTGACAAGGCAGTGACCCGTATCAACGCGCGGCTCTCGAACCTTGAAAAGGTGCGCAAATTCATTGTGGCCGAAGAGCCGTTCTCTATTGAGAATGAACAGCTTACGCCGACACTGAAACTGAGGCGGCATGTGGTGGGCGGCGTGTACGGCGACAGGCTCGAGGCCCTTTATCACCGCGGGAAAGCGAAAGACGCATGACCGACAAACTTGACGAGCGTATCGCGGACCTTGAGGTGAAGTTTGCCTTCCAGCAGGAAACTATCGACATCCTCAATGATACCGTCACCAAACAGTGGGCGGCCATCGACCGGCTGTCCCGCGCGCTTGACCGTGTGCAAAGCGATGTGGCCGATATGGAAGCCGGGCAGCGGGACCCCAAGGGCGAACCACCGCCGCCTCACTATTGATGACCAGGACCTCTGCTGCATACTCGCGAAGCACTGATGAAGTGGCCAGCCCCTGCACAAAGGTTTGCAAGCTGGACCCAAGCGGGCAATATTGCACCGGTTGCTTGCGCACCCGGGATGAGATTGCCTGCTGGTCGAGCGCAAGCAACGATATGAAACGCGCCATCCTGAACCGCATCGCCGCGGCCGGTGGCGCGGGCAGGTAACCAGCTGGATTTTCGATGCGCCGTAGCAAAATATCCCCTCGCAAACGCATGATGACCGCACTGATCGGCCTGTCGTCCCTTGTGATGCTGGCCTTTGCGCTACCGCAACTGATGTCTGAGCTGTCACGCGTGCCGGGGAATGAAAGTGCGAAGTTGCTGCGAAGCGGCGCCGTGCCCGACCTGCCCACAATCGAGATGGTCGAAAGCACGCGCACAGCCGCGCTCGGCTTCGCTGATCGCCCCAAGTCGCGTATTGAGCTCGCCCTTGCCTTTCTAGCCAAAGCCCAAAGTGCCGAAGGTGATGAAGCCAAGGCCAAACTATACGCGGGTGCAGAGCGTGAACTGGTTCAAGCGCTCAGTATCGCACCCATCGATGCGTACGGGTGGCTTTTGCTGACCCGCGCACGATACCTGCAGGGGCCCGCGCATTATGCCGATGCGGTACAGTCCTGGCAGAAGTCCATCGAGGTGGCCCCCATGGCGCCCTACGCCATGTCAGAGCGGATCCATTTCGGCATTCTTCTTTATGACTTCATGACCGTGAAGGAGCGTGAAATCCTGAAAGAAAATGTTCGGTATGCCTTTAACTGGTATCCGCAAAAGCTTCGGGTATATGCCGATCGGAACAATTTGCTTAAGTGGTTGCAGTTCCTGAGCGAGCCGGATGCCGGCATGGTGCGCTACTTCACGCCGCGCTAATGGTTTGAAGACTTATGTTTTGAAAACTGCAGAAACACGAAAGGCCGCCCCGAGGGACGGCCTTTTCCGCATTTCCCCCGAGGGAGAAGATGGAGCGGGCGATGAGATTCGAACTCACGACCCTAACCTTGGCAAGGTTATGCTCTACCCCTGAGCTACGCCCGCTCATCGCGTAACAGCCTTGCGGCTGTAGGGGTAACAGGCGGCGGTGCCGTCTGCGTGGCGGGATAATAGCTATCCGCTTTCCCTTTGCAACACCTTTTTTTATTTTTTTATGAAATTGCGTCAACGCCATGAAATCATTTATGTTTTACTGGAAACCCGGTTCGGCTGACCACTATTTGATGGAAAAATTCGATGGAATCGCACCCTGACAAGCAGTCCCTTCTGGCCTTCCTTGACCAGCTTGGCATCCAGCACCTAACCTACCGTCACGACCCGGTTTTCACTGTCGAGGAGGCGCAGGTGGCACGCGTCAGCGCAGACGGCGGCATGCCCGGTGCCCACACCAAAAACCTTTTTGTGCGGGACAAGAAGAAGCGCCGTGCGCTTGTCACCATTGAAGAAAGCCGCAAGGTGGACCTTGCCTCACTTGCCGACGCCATCGGCCTGAGCCGCCTTTCGTTTGGCAGCGCGGACAGCCTGCAGGATTATCTCGGTGTAAAGCCTGGTTCTGTCACACCTTTTGGTCTTTTTAATGCGCGGGTAGAAGGCGGCGGGACGCCTCCTCTTGTCTTCGCCATAGATAGCGCCCTGCTTGATGCAGAGCTTATCAATATTCACCCGCTCCATAACGCCGCAACAACCGCGATCAAGCCTGATGATCTGATGACTTTTGTACGGGCCTGCGGCTATGAAGCAGTGCTCGTGAACTTTGACGGCGAATAAAGAAAGCGGCCCGGCGGCCAAGAAATTTTCATCATTCGCCACTAGAATTGACCGGCGCGACCGCCTATGGTCGCCAAAAGCGGGTATGGCCCGCCATGCTGTCACTGTTTAGCAAGAGTAGTAGAATGGAACCTATCGTCGGCAATGGGGCAATGGCCCCGGATACAGACATGATCAAGGATGCGGACATCCGCAGCTTCGGCGACGACGTTATCAAGGCGTCGCGCACCCGTCCGGTCATTGTCGATTTCTGGGCTGACTGGTGTGGGCCGTGCAAACAGCTGATGCCTGCACTTGAAGCCGCGGTGAAGGCCGCAGGCGGCGCTGTTGCCCTTGTGAAAGTGAATGCCGACGAAAACCAGACCCTATGCGCCCAGCTTCAGGTCCAGAGCCTGCCGACAGTGCTTGCCTTCTGGCAGGGCCAGCCGGTGGACGGCTTCCAGGGCGCTGTGCCGCCGTCACACCTCAAGCAGTTTATCGACCAGCTGGTGAAAATGTCCGGCGGTGCCGGTGGTGGCCAGGAGGAGAACCCGCTCGCGGAGGCTCTCGCGCACGCTGATGAGTTGATGGACGCGGGCGAATACATGCAAGCCGGCCAGCTTTACCAGCGCATCATGGAATATGATGAAGGCAATGTGCATGCCCTGATCGGTATCGCCGAAGCGTCGCTCAAACTGGGCCAGGGTGAGCAGGCCGGTGAAATCCTTGCATCGGTCGATCTAAATGCTGTCGAGGACGCTAAACTGAAAGAGCGTGTGGCGCGTATACAAACGGCGCTGAACCTCGCCGCGGAAGCGGAAGGAGCCGGTGACGCGGCCGCACTTGAAGCGGAGGTGGATGCCAATCCGCAGAACCATGAGGCGCGCTATAACCTCGCGCTTGCCTATCAGGGTCAGGGCAAGCTCGACAAAGCCGCTGAAGCGCTCCTAGGCATTATCATGCGCGAGCGTGAATGGAACGACGATGCGGCACGCAAGCAGCTCCTGAAGCTTTTTGAAGCGCAGGGACCTGCGGACCCCTTCACCGTGAAGTACAGGCGCCGCCTGTCTTCCGTATTGTTCAGCTAGGAGCCCGGTGTGACGGACCAAGAGCATAACTTTCCAGAGTTGCCGTCCGTCATCCCTGTTTTTCCGCTCTCGGGCGTTATGCTGCTGCCGGGCGCGAGCCTGCCGCTCAACATTTTTGAGCCGCGTTACCTTAAAATGGTGCGCGACGCGGAAAGCGGCCACAAGCTTATCGGCATGATCCAACCCCGTCACAAGGATGACGACAGCAAAAAGCCAGAGCTTTTTGACGTCGGCTGCGTAGGTATGATCTCGGAGCTCAAGGAAACCGGCGATGGCCGTTTCCTCATCCGCCTCAAGGGCATTTCCCGCTTCGAAGTGGAGGAAGAACTGAGCGTCACCACACCCTACCGGCAGGTGCGCGCCAACTGGGCTCCCTTCGCGGACGACCCATGGGGCGGCGGCAAAACCACGACTGTGGAGCGGGAGGAGCTGTTCACCTCGCTCAAGGCCTTCCTTGACCTCAAGGGGCTGGACGCTGATTTCAGCGCCATCGCCGAAGCACCTGATGATATCCTCGTCAACACGCTCTCGATGATCGTGCCCTTCAGCGCAGCGGAGAAACAGGCGCTCTTGGAGGCCGAAACGGTTTATATGCGCTCGGCGCTTCTCAGAAACCTGTTGACGATGGCAGCGACAAGCAGCATGAGGGGCGACGGCCCATCAGCCGCCCACTAGACGGAGCGAACCCATGAGCGAGCGCAGCAGCACCAACCCCAAGCTTCTTGAAATTCTTGTCTGCCCTGTCACCAAACAGCGTCTTGAGTATGACGCCGAACGCCAGGAACTTGTCAGCAAGGCCGCAAACCTCGCCTTCCCGATCCGGGACGGTATCCCGATCCTGCTGACCGACGAGGCGCGTGAGCTTTAAAGCCTGAAGGCTTTAGATCGTGCCTTCCCAGCCCTTGATGAGCATGGGGCCAAGCGGCTTGCCACCAAAGATGTGAATATGAAGGTGCGGCACTTCCTGGTGCGCGTGCTCACCCGCGTTTGCAAGCGTGCGGTACCCCGGCTCCACCAGCCCAAGCTCATCCGCCGTCTTGCCGACCGCACGCATGAAACCCACAACAAGCTCCTCCGGCGCGTGTGCCGTGAAATCCGCCATGGAGACATAAGGCCCCTTCGGGATCACCAGCACATGCACGGGCGCCTGCGGGTTGATGTCATGGAAGGCGAGCGCGAAATCATCCTCATAGACCTTCTTGCACGGAATCTCGCCCCGCAGGATGCGCGCAAAAATATTATTCTCGTCATACGCCATGAAATGCTCTCCGCTTGCTTGTCTGTTCTCGCCAGAAACTATAACGCCCCAATGCGCGGCGTCCACCGGGCAGTTGGGGCGTCATGAAACTTTCTGTGTGCCTTAAAGGATGAACTTCGAAAGGTCGGTGTCCTTTACCGCCATTTCACCCATGTTCTTGGTGACAAAGGCTGCGTCCACCTTGATGGTTGTGCCGCTCTGGTCGGATGCCGTGAAGCTCACTTCCTCCAGCACTTTTTCAAGCACCGTATGCAGGCGGCGGGCGCCGATGTTTTCGACCGTCTCGTTGAAGTGGGCGGAGATGCGGGCGATTTCGTCAATGCCGTCGTCGGTGAACTCAAGCGTCAGGTCTTCGGTGCCCATCAGCGCCACATACTGGCGGATGAGGCTATAGTCAGGCTCGGTGAGGATGCGCTTGAAGTCTTCTTCCGTGAGCGGACGGAGCTCGACCCGGATCGGTAAGCGGCCTTGTAGTTCGGGCAGCAGGTCCGATGGCTTCGCCAGATGGAAGGCACCCGAGGCGATGAACAGGATATGGTCTGTCTTCACCGCGCCGTATTTCGTGGAAACCGTGGTGCCCTCAATCAGCGGCAGCAGATCACGCTGCACGCCTTCGCGGCTCACGTCACCACCGCGCACGTCCTGCCGCGCGCAGATCTTGTCAATCTCATCGAGGAAGACAATGCCGTGGTTCTCCACAAGGCTGATGGCGTCGCGGGTCACAGATTCTTCGTCCACCAGCTTGTCGGCCTCTTCGGCCATCAGCACTTCATAGGCTTCCGCGACCTTCAGGCGTTTCTTCACCTTGCGGCTGCCCATGGCCTTACCGAACATGTCACCCAGATTGACCATGCCCATGCTGGCGCCCGGCATGCCGGGAATATCGAACTGGGGGAACGGGCTGGAAGTGTCTGCCACATCAAGCTCGATTTCCTTGTCCGCCAGTTCGCCCTCACGCAGCATCTTGCGGAACTTCTGGCGCGTGGCGTCACCCGCGCCGTTACCCACAAGCGCATCAAGCACGCGCTCCTCGGCGTGGATTTCCGCCTTCGCAGCCACTTCCTTGCGGCGCTTTTCCTTCAGCATCAGGATCGCATTTTCAATCAGATCACGAATGATCTGTTCAACATCGCGGCCCACGTAGCCGACCTCGGTGAACTTGGTGGCTTCAACCTTGATGAACGGCGCTTCGGCAAGCTTGGCGAGGCGGCGGGAAATCTCGGTCTTGCCGACACCCGTGGGCCCCACCATCAGGATGTTCTTCGGCAGCACCTCGTCACGCATCTGGCCGTCAAGCTGCTGACGGCGCCAGCGGTTCCTCAGCGCCACAGCCACGGCACGCTTCGCGTCCGATTGGCCGATGATGAAACGGTCGAGCTCGGAGACAATCTCCCGCGGGGAAAAATTGGACATAGTTACTCCTGACTGTCGGATTTCTTGGTGGTCGCGTCCATCGTCTCGACCACAATATTATTGTTGGTATAGACGCAGATATCGGCCGCGATCTTCATTGCCTTGCGCGCGATGTCTTCAGCGCTCAGGTCCTGGTCGTATAACGCGCGCGCAGCGGCAAGCGCATAATTCCCGCCGGAGCCGATGGCGACCACGCCGTGCTCGGGCTCCAGCACGTCACCATTACCGGTGACCACAAGGCTGGTGCCTTCATCAACCACGATCATCATGGCCTGAAGCTGACGCAGGTATTTGTCCGTGCGCCAGTCTTTCGCGAGCTCCACACAGGCGCGGGCAAGCTGGCCGGGGTGGCGTTCAAGCTTGGCCTCAAGGCGCTCGAACAGCGTGAAGGCGTCTGCGGTCGCACCGGCGAAACCGGCAATCACCTTGCCGCCCGCCAAATGCCGCACCTTGCGCGCATTGGCCTTCATTACCGTGTCACCAACCGACACCTGGCCGTCACCGGCGATCACAACCTTGTCGCCTTTGCGCACGCTGCAGATGGTGGTGGCATGCCATGTGGGGAGTTCCGAATTGAACTGGGTCATGGGAGATTAGTTTTCCTTTTGCGCTCTTTGTCTTTGCGAAAGGATATATGAACCGAACGGGGCGGTTACAAGCAAATAGGCGGAAAAGGCCCATAAAGCCTTGCGTTTCAGGCACTTTAACCCTAAAGGCATAGGGACTTGAAACCGGCGTGAAAACTGGTTTTCGCGCCTCAATACGCAATCGGAGCAAAGAATGCGCACGGCATCATGTGAAAGAAAGACCAAGGAGACTGAAATCTCCGTGACGGTAAATCTGGACGGTACGGGTTCGTACGATGTCCATACCGGCATTGGTTTTCTTGATCATATGATCGAACAGCTGTCGCGACATTCGCTGATGGATATCACCCTGCGCGCCAAGGGCGACCTGCACATTGACGGTCACCACACCACGGAAGACTGCGGCATCGTGATCGGTACTGCGGTTAAAAAAGCGCTGGGCGACATGAAGGGCATCACGCGCTACGCCAGTGCCTATATCCCGATGGACGAGACGCTTACCCGCGCTGCGATCGATATCTCCGGCCGTCCTTTCCTTGTATGGAAGGTGGACTTCAGCCGCGACAAGATCGGCGAGATGGATACGGAGCTCTTTGAGGAGTTTTTCCGCGCCTTTGCGTTCGCCGCTGGTGTGACGCTTCATGTGGAAAATCTTTACGGTGTGAATAATCACCACATCATTGAAAGCAGCTTCAAGGCGCTTGCCCGTGCGCTCCGCACCGCGACGGAGATTGACCCGCGCAAGGCAGATGCTGTCCCGTCCACCAAAGGCACGCTCGGCGGCAGCCTCTAATCTTTCGGGGACCAAAGATGACAGAAACCGTTGCCATCGTTGATTATGGCTCGGGCAACCTGCGTTCTGCCGAAAAGGCGCTGACGCGGGCTGCACTTGATAGCGGCCTTGACCGCAAGATTATTGTGACCGACCGGCCGGAACTCATCGCGAAAGCCGACCGTATTGTGCTGCCGGGCGTAGGCGCTTACGGCGACTGCCGCCGGGGACTTATGGCCATCGAAGGCCTCGCTGATACCATCGAAGAAGCTGTGCTGGAAGCAGGCAAACCCTTCCTTGGTATTTGTGTGGGCATGCAGCTTACAGCGCATGAAGGCCATGAACACGGGGTGCATGAAGGTTTTGGCTGGATTGACGGCGTGGTGGAACAGATGATCCCATCTGACCCCGCCCTCAAAATTCCGCACATGGGCTGGAACGAGCTGACGCTGACACCCGCGGGCGCCGCGCACCCGGTGTGCAAACACATCAGGCCCGGTGACCACGCCTATTTTGTGCACAGCTATCATATGAAGCTGACGACAGACGATGCGCTCCTCGCCACCACCGAACACGGCGGGCGAGTAACCGCCATCGTCGGGCGCGACAATATTGTCGGCACCCAGTTCCACCCGGAGAAGAGCCAGGCTGTCGGCCTCGCCCTTCTCGCAGCCTTTCTGGAGTGGCAGCCATGATCACGATTTATCCCGCCATTGACCTCAAGGACGGCAACTGCGTGCGCCTGTATAAGGGCGACATGAATGCCGCCACGGTCTTTAACGATAACCCTGCCGCACAAGCGAAGGAGTTTGTGGACGCGGGCTGCACCTGGCTGCATCTGGTGGACCTCAATGGCGCCTTCGCGGGTGAGCCGGTGAATGCGGCGGCTGTGGAAGCCATCCTGAAGGCCACAGACGTGCCCGTGCAACTGGGCGGCGGCATCAGGGACATTGCCACCATGGAACGCTGGCTGGAGGCAGGCATTTCGCGCCTTATCCTCGGCACTCTCGCGGTCAAGAACCCGGAGCTCGTCAAGGAAGCCTGCAAACTGTTCCCCGGCAAGATCGCGGTTGGCATTGACGCCAAGGGCGGCATGGTCGCCGTTGAAGGCTGGGCAGAGGCAAGCGAGCTGGAAGTCACCGAACTTGCGATGAAGTTCGAGGACGCTGGTGTTACCGCCATCATCCACACCGACATCGACCGTGACGGCACGCTGACGGGTGTGAACGCGGGTGCGTCATCCCTGCTCGCAAACGCGGTATCGATCCCGGTGATTGCCTCGGGTGGTGTGAAGGATATTGACGATATCCACGCGGTCAAATCGGCGGGTAACCTTGAGGGTGTGGTCACCGGCCGCGCCATCTATGACGGGCGGCTTGACCTGAAGGCCGCGCTGGGGGTCGCCAAATGCTGAAAGCCCGCATTATCCCCTGCCTTGATGTGAAGGATGGCCGTGTCGTCAAAGGCGTGAACTTCGTTGACCTTGTTGACGCCGGTGACCCGGTGGAGCAAGCCCGTGTTTATGACGCCGCGGGCGCTGATGAGCTTACCTTCCTTGATATCACCGCCTCATCTGAACGGCGCGATATCCTTCTGGATGTCGTCAGCCGCACGGCTGAAGCCTGTTTCATGCCGCTCACGGTCGGTGGTGGTGTGCGCACGGCGGAAGATGTACGCAAACTGCTGCTCGCGGGCGCGGACAAAGTCTCTGTCATGACCGCAGCCGTCAACCGCCCCGCGCTTATTGGCGAGCTGTCGGAGAAATTTGGCGCGCAGTGCATCGTTGTCGCTGTGGACGCCAAGGCGGTCGCGCCCGGCAAATGGGAAGTATTCACCCACGGTGGCCGCACCGCCACGGGCATTGACGCGGTGGAATATGCCAAGGAAGCCGCGCGGTTAGGCGCCGGTGAAATCCTGCTCACGAGCATGGACCGGGACGGCACCCGCGAAGGCTTCAACATTGAGCTGACGCGTGCAATCTCGGACGCAGTGCCAATCCCCGTGATCGCATCGGGCGGCGTGGGCACGCTTGATCACCTCGTGGAAGGCGTGCGGGACGGACATGCGTCCGCTGTGCTCGCCGCCTCGATTTTCCACTTCGGCGACTATACCATTGCCGAGGCCAAGGCCCATATGGCCGCGGCCGGCATTCCGGTACGGGAGACAGTGGCATGACACACACGCTTGAGACCTTGGCGAAGCTTGAGGCGCTGCTTGAGGAGCGCAAATCCGCAGACCCGGAAAAAAGCTATGTCGCGCGGCTTTACCATAAAGGTGACAAAAAGATCGCGCAGAAGGTGGGTGAAGAAGCGGTTGAGACAGCCATGGCAGTCGCCGCCAGTGACAATGGGGAGCTTGTTGCGGAAAGCGCGGATCTCCTCTTTCACCTGATGGTGCTCCTCCATGCGCGTGGCCTTTCGCTCGGCGATGTAGCAGTTGAGCTCGCACGCCGTGAAGGCCTCTCCGGCCTCGAAGAGAAGGCAAGCCGCACACCATAAAGGGAGACAGCACATGGCAAGCCGCTCAAGAAAACATCACCTCTTAGCTGCGCTTGCCTTTGTGCCCCTGATCCTTTCCGGCTGCGGTGAAAAAAGCAAAAGCGCGCCACCCCAAAACCCGAACGGCCTTGCCTTCCCTGTTGCCTGTACGCTGGGCGACGATTGCTGGGTCGCGCGCTATGTGGACCACGGCACGGCAGGTGAGGCGCGTGACTATCTGTGCGGTGCCCATACGCAGTCGGGCCACAAGGGCACCGATATCGCCGTGAATGACCTTGGCCGCATGCAAGAAGGTGTGGATGTGCTCTCGGTCCAGGACGGTCGCGTTCTGCGCCTACGTGACGGTGTGGATGATATTTCGGTGCGACAAACGGGTGATGACGCCGTCGAAGACCAGGAATGTGGCAACGGCATCGTAATCGCCCATGAAAACGGTGATGAAAGCCAGTATTGCCACCTCAAGAAAGGCAGCATCACCGTTCGTCAGGGTGACACCGTCACAAAAGGGCAGAAGGTCGGAGAAATCGGCCTGTCGGGCCAGACCGAATACCCGCACCTTCACTATACCCTGCGGCGCGCCGGTGACGTGATTGACCCCTTTGACAGTAGCCGCATGAATGACCACTGCGACGCCAGTGGCCCTATCCTGTGGGCCGTGGACATCCCTTACGAGCCCATCACGCTTTTTGACCTCAGCATCAACACAGCCCCACCCAGCAGGGAAACCGTTTGGGAAGCAGGAGTGGCGGAGGTTGACCACGATAGCCCCGCTCTTGTGATGACCGCCCGCGCCATGTTCACCGAGACCGGCGACACGTGGCACCTGCGCATCAAGGACCCCAAAGGCGAAATATTTGTGGAGCAGGAAGTAACACTCGATGACGGGAAGCAGTTTTACTACCAGTTCATCGGTCGCAAGCGCCCGGATGATGGCTTCACGCCGGGCATCTGGACTGGCGACCTGACCGTAACCCGGGAAGGCGAGGACGCCCGGAAACAGAAGGTGGAGTTTCGTGTGCGCTAGGGTGCATCAAGCCATGCGGCCTGTGCCCATGGTCAGGTGATGAAAACTGAAGGTGACCAGCAGTGCCATCACCACCGGTAGGCTGGCGGTAATCGTGAACGATGTGGGCCATGCCCCACCCGCGGACCAGTTTACAAATGCCAGATACGCAACACCGGCGAACCCGGCCAGCAGTGCAGAGGCAAAGACCTGTTTGGTCAGCAGCATGTTATAGCGCCGCCGCTGCCACAGCATGGCAAGGAACGGCCCCAAAAGCGCCGCGCGCGCGGCCCATGCCATCGGCGCCGGCATGAAAATCACAATGATAAGGGCGGCAGCCATGGCAAGGATGCCAACGATATAACGCAGACTTCTTGGCATGGTCAGAACTGGTCGAACATGACAACATTGCCGTCCGGGTCCTTGAGCACCGTATGGCACGGCCCCTCGTCACCTTCAGCACCCTTGTCGATGCTATAACCGGCTTCCCGCAGGGTTTTCTCAACTGTGCGGGCATCGAGCGGGTGGAAGGTGAGGATATTGTCCTCGAACATACCTTCAAACAGGCCGATCTTGGCGTCACCGTTGATCATGATCAGCCATTTTTGGGCTTCATCACCATGCTCGGCCTTGAAGCCAAGCGTTTCATAAAACTTGCGCGATGCGCCAATATCCTTGACCGCCAGGCTGACTGAAAAAATGCCCAGATCCATGGTGTTTGTCCCCCTCCGCCTGAAATATGCGATAGGGACAGTGTTGTCCAACACACTGTCCCTTTCAAGCGTAAACGGGCAAGACGCTCAGAAGGGCAACGCCGCCTGCAGCAGGAACGCATGATGCTGACCGGCCCTGTTCCCCGGGTTTTGCTGATAGAGCATATTTGCCCTGAGGGTGAACCCACTCTCCTGGGCAGCGAATTCATACATCAGTTCAAAGTCTTTCTGTCGGTCGTCTGGCGCGAGCTGACCAATCACACGTTCGTAGACAAGATCACCCGTTCGCCGGTCCTGCGACAGCGGCAAAAAAGCGGTGAAACTGCCGGAGGTAACGGCAAGCGGCTGGGATACCGACAGCACCAGCCGGTCCGCATAGGCCAACACACCCTGTTTCATGAGCTGCGCTGCAAATGCCTTGGTGCGAAGGGGCGTGACGGCTTCAACAAAACTGTCCTCTGCCATACGCGCGCTGGTGCTGCCAACAGTGTACCGCGCCCGCAGTGACCAACCGCCTACCCAGTGTTTTTCACCAGACGCAGAAACATAATAGCTTCTGCTGCCACTACTGAGCTTGAGTGCCCCACCAGAGCGAGAGGCGAGGAAACCTTCCGCTTCCTCCATCATGCCACCACCGAGTGCAAGCCGCCATGATGCCCCGCGCCAACCCAGTTCCTGCGCAACCGCAGCAGCTCGGGCGCGCGGGCTGCCCGCTGGTGTGAAGAGGGTCTCGCCGCCCTCACCCTGAGTTTCATACTGTGCAATGCTGGCGCTATAGGTCACACCCTTGCCCACTTGCCGGGTGAGTCCCAAGGCGCGGGACGAGCGGTAGAGAGTAGAGAAGGCATCCATAGATACGTCCGTACCGACAATGCTGCGCGCGGTGCGTGAACCGCCGGCCAATGGAAAAGCGCTGACACCACCACGGCCCATGCTGAATTTGATGTCGGTACGTGCATCCACCGATTGGCTGAAAGCGAAGCTGACATCACGAATTTCCTGCTGAGCAGTGCGTGCAGCATAGGGAAGCGCGTCCATAAGCGCGTGGTCCAGGCGCGCGGGCGCTGTGTAGGAGAAAGAGAACTGGCTATCATCCGAAAGCGAAACACGGCTCCAGCCATGACTGGCAACCTGATCCAGAAGACCGGATACATTGGGCCCGACCCGGCGGCTGGTGACAGCGCCCGCGAGGTTTTGCCGGTAAGCCCTTCTGTAGCTGTCGAGCGCGACCACCTGCAAAAGGGTTGGCATTTTGTCAAATGCGTCACCAAAAGCGGTGCTGGCCTCAATCATGGTGTTGGCCATTGTCACGGGCGAACCGGCGCGCGTCATGGCCGCAAGCTCGCCGCTGGGCTCAAAGGCTGCGGCGAGGTCGATCATGCCAAGGCCGTATATTTCATCCGTGCCGACAGCGCCAAGATCGCGCGCAGTTTCAAACAAAATCTCGGCGACTTCTGCAGCTGTGAGGTTCGGGAAAGCCTGCATCAGAAGCGCGGCCGCCGCGGCGACGTGCGGCCCTGCGAAGGAGGTGCCGTTTGATGTACCGGCCCATTGTGGCCGCCCCTCACCAATACCACGTGTTGGGGCCGTCGTCGTAACCCGGCTGGGTGCCACGACATAATAATCCTGTGCATAACCTGCGCGATTGGAGCGGTCATAAATCTGTTGTTCACGGTCCACCGAGCCCACAATGATGACCGAGCCCCGGTTCTTTTCTTCAAGGCCAAGCTGGGAAATGAAGGCGGTTGGCGCGCTGCCATACTCATTACCTGCGGGGATGACAATCAGCATGCCCGCGTCGATGGCGCGCTGGAAGGCCGCGCGGATAGGCTCGCGGTATTCTTGCGCGATATAATAGGCTTCATCGATCTGATGCTCGGCCCCGGCATACTGATTGGCGCTTTCGTCCCAGAATGCCCATTCTACCATCAGCACTTTGGCGTCATTGGCAATGGCGTGGTCAATGGCGTCCCCCACCGCCGCCTGGTTGAGGTCCTTGCCGCCCCATGACGCCAGCTCCGGCAGGTCCATGCGGAGCGCAAGAACCTGTGCCTCGGGCGCCACACCGTGCATGCCGGCACCGTTACGTTCAGCCACCATAATGCCAGCCACAGCGGTGCCGTGGATCACCGAGGTGATGATGTTCGGGTTTTCGCTGATGTCATACATGGTGTCGTCAAACAGTGCGCCACCGTTGCCGCCAAAATCACGGCTTTCAGGGTGGATATTGGCATCAAGATCAGGGTGCTGGTCGTCAATGCCGCTATCAAGCAGTGCAATGGTGACGCCGGTCCCGAAATATCCCGCTTCATAGGCACTGAGGGCCCCGATTTCCGCCAGCCCCGGATTACCCCGGAATTCCTCCGTGTTGTAATCAGGGGCTGGCGGCTCTGGTTCTGGTGAAGGGGGCGGTGCGACTACGGGTGGAGTCACTTGCCCATTGCCTCCCCCGCAGGCAGATACCAGAACCAATACCAGAAAAACCGAAACCACATGCCGATACCCCATAAACGCTCCCTCCAACGCTGTGTGTTGGCGCGATCAGACATGTCCGCGCCTGTTCGGGTCGTCCGAAAACATGAAATCGGTTATGGTTTTAAACCTAAGTTATGGACGCGGGGGGTCTGTTCCGCTGGTATGAAGTCTTATCAGGCGCGGGTGGGAGGAAAGAGGTGACACTGATCTATCTGGTGCTGGCATGTGTCAATGTGCTGCTCGGTATTTTCCTGACCGCATTCGCTGTCAAATTCCGGGCGCCCGTGGCAGTGCGTATCACCTTTGCGCTTGTTGCGGTCATCAGCTTACCCTTCCTCATCTTTTACATAACCGGCAATTCCGCAGGGCCTGTTGCCGCCTCACTGGTGCTTATGTGCCTTCACGGGCCTATCGTCTGGTGGCTGGTGCGCACCCAGATATCCGGTGCGACCGGATTGTTTTCACCGCTGCATCTGTTGCCTGCGCTGGTGCTTGTGCCAACGCTTGTATGGGCTTCGACCCAGCAGGTGCCCGCCATCGCCGCCCTCTGTTCCGCGCTGCGGCTCATCTATATGATTGCCGCTGCCGCAGCACTTGTGCAAAACCGCCATAGCCTCGCGGGTGAAGGTCGCCTGCTTTGGCTCTCGGCCGTCGTTATGGCAACCGCATCCGGGTCTGTGCTGAATATTCTAGGCTATATTCAGATGGTGTTAGGCATGCCGCTGCCGCCCGACAGCGCGGTTGATATCATCAAGGTCATCACTTCGAACGTTGTGACGCTATGCCTGATGTGGTGGGCGCTCATCCGCCCGGAAGTCTATCTCGACCAACGACCAGCCAGCGACAAAGCAACAGCGCCGGCAAGCGCATTCGACCGAGATGTGTTCGACCGTCTTGATGCATTGTTTCTGACCGATCGCCCTTTCCTTGACCCCACACTGAAGCTGGACACCGTGGCAGACATGCTGGCCGTCACCCCGCGGGAGCTCTCCAATGCCGTCAACCGGTGCGCGGGGAAAAGCTTCCGCGCCTATATGCGCGAATATCGCCTTGAAGAGGCCAAACACCTGCTTGCGGACCATGCCCGGGCGGACCAATCCGTCTATGACATTGCGATGGAGGCGGGCTTTGGGACCAAATCCACCTTCAATGACGCCTTCAAGGCCTTCACAGGCCTGACACCCTCAGCATTCCGTGAGACACAGCTGCAAAGCAGTGAACCAACACAAGGTTGATGTGCTATCCCGCTGCCGTCATGGCGATGTGCGGACTCATGCGACGGTAGGTGAGGGCTTCCGCGATGTGGTTGCCGGCGACATCTGCTGCACCTTCAAGGTCTGCGAGCGTTCGGGCAACGCGCAAAACCCGGTGATAGCCGCGGGCGGAGAGGCGCATGCGGTCGGTCGCACGTTCCATCAGCGTGCGGCCACTGGCATCAAGCGCCACGGCAGCTTCAAGGATTTTGCCGTCGGCGCGCGCATTGACCCGCACGGCGGCGGGCGCACCCAGACGCGTGTACCGCTCAGCCTGAATTTCGCGCGCGGCCAACACCCGCGCGGCCACATCGGCCGACTTTTCCGTCGGCGCAGGCAAGCTCAGGTCGCGGGCCGAGACCGCTGGCACATCCACATGCAAATCCATGCGGTCATAGAGCGGGCCGGATATTTTGGACTGATAATCCACCGCGCATTTAGGCGCACGACCGCACGCCAGTGCCGGATCATCCAGATAACCACACCGGCACGGGTTCATCGCCGCAATCATCTGGAAGCGGGCGGGATAGACCACATGGGCCTGCACCCGCGCGACAGCCGCCTCACCGCTTTCAAGGGGCTGGCGGAGCGCTTCAAGCGCGTTTCTATTGAACTCCGGGATTTTACGTTCTAGGACATAAGTCGTCCATTTTATCCGTGACTGGTGCTCAATTGTGCATCCTTTTGTTCGACTCTAATAAAGACCATCCTTCCGTCCCGACCAATTTCAGAAGAACAGCGAACGCAGCGGCAGTCAAGGTCGGTCAAAGACCGCCGCGAAGCGGTTACCTTGACAGAGCGAGTACGATGTTATTGTAAAAAAAGGCGGTGATACATAGACCAGTAGCTGGTTCTCTTATCCGGAAACGACCCACCGCGAACGATCTGATGGTTGGAGTAATCAAAGGTTGAGTAAACTGCACCAATGACTTGGCAACCGTGAGCTGAGGAAGTGATGGTGCTCGCCGCTTGCTATTGCACTTTCCAATGATCTGACCTCGTTTAGAACCACCCACGCGTTGTGAGCCGCGCGGGGCACGTAGGAAGAGTTGAGTTTCGCAAGGCGCTCCTCGACCGATGAGCAATGTTTACAGATCGGGCACAAGCAATTCTCCAAGAGCTCAATCTCTGCTTCGGTTAGCGCAGGACGAGTGTGTCGTGTCTTTATACCAGACTTTGTAGGAAAGCGTGCGGGGCGGCCGGGCAAATAAATTGTGCCAAAATTAGCAGCTGAGCGCCATCCGATAGAGTCCACGGAATTCACACCAAGCGCCATTAAAGATATAATTGTTGACGGTGCGCCTACACCAAAAGCATGAACGTTGTGTTCAGGAAACGCCTCTTTAGTCTGTCTGACTATTGAGGACACGTGTTCTCGGGCATGTCTTCCATCAGATAGCCGGCTATCATTTTTTTGCCGGAGCAGGGGCACTATTCCACCCACACCAACCCAAGCCCAAGAACTAGATCTAGCCTTTATCACATCAATATTTGCTGATACTTCATCAATCGTTCGCCCATGCACTACCGGAATTAGTTTCTCCGTTCCAAGCTCCTTGAGAAGAAACTCCAAATTCTCTTGAGTTCGTCTATATTTGTCTGATCGCTCCTGCTCCGTCTCGTCAAATCCAGGTGGAAAATCTAAGGAAATAAATAGATCTGCATCAGTACCTCGGTACACATCCGCTATAGTTTGAATTGGTAAAGCGCCGTCGGGGTTTGTCATCATGGTGAAGCCCCCTGAATCCAGCATCAATGGACCATCCACTCCAAACTGCGGCTTTAGTGGCTTAGAGAATATCTTTTGGAGGTATTGTGGCCTATGTACCGCCTCCCCTAGGCTCAGCATCAAAGGCTGACCTTTGAGTTCATCAAACTCTGCGCTTACAACGCGGGCGCGCACGCTTTGACCAAGCCACAACTGAAGTTTTTTTTCCTTTGAGTGCTTGGTGGGCGCATGCAAAAATTCAAACATAGGAGGGTGTCATTCCCGTGCGTAAACAAGCTGTTGGAGGTGATGACCTTATCGATAGACTGGGATAGTTCTTACCCGTAGCCCGTTCGGACGCTGAATTTTTTTAAAATGACCCTCCATGCCAAGAATGCTAACTAGGTCTCTGTATGGGCGAAAGCTCAAGCAATCTAGGGCCTCTTCATAAAAGCAATTTTTCAACAGCCGACGGCCCATAACCAGCATTCTATATAGGTCACGGACCCCCGTATCATACCTCATAACAATAGAATGCTCCCAGGTCTCCTTAGGAATAAAGCCGAGAGAAGTGACCACTACTTGATCATAATCTTCTAGGTCGTACCCTGCCTCAAATAGCCGACCCGTAAGATTCTTGTAGGTCGGCGATTGATGATAAGGGCGTTTTTTCCCGCACGGCAAAAGCAGAATCTTTTTGTTTTGCTGCTCAAGTGTTGGCACCTCCGCCTCAAATCGTCGGATGTCAGGGCGTAGATAAGAATGCCAATTGGAAAGAATTATTGGCTCGTCATATGAAGTTCTAACTTCCGAAATTGGATTTATTGGGCCTAATGATGCTTCGTCTATACGTTGAAGTGTCTCTGAAATTGTCACATCAACAGACGCGACGGCCTCAAGCAACAACCTTAATTGCCCATTTCTTTTCGCGGCCTCTATTTCATAAATGAGTGTTTCTTCTGTAAGCCCTGAGATGAATGGAACATATGTGTTGACATCAGTAGAGTTTTTCCAATCTAGGCCAAAATATTCAAATAGCGCCACCCAAGTCTTCGGAAAATTAATGAACTGAAAATTATCTGTGTTTTCTTTCATGCCCTGAACCGCGCGCCGAATAAAGCGAGACATGAGGTCGCCGTTTGCGTACCAATCTCTTCGTAGCTCCCGATAGTCAACCCGATTGAACGCGCTCAATTGGCCCCCCCCTAGATAGACAGCTTAATCTGCTTGTTGTCGTGATCTATTTGCCAACCATTTGCGTCTGGGGTTTTTCCAAGATGATAGATATATTGGTCTATACGATAGGTGATGTACCAATTGGGATCTGCTTTAAGCTTCTCCGCTTCCGCTTCTCGTGCAAGCCGCCAGTTCTTTACATTTGGGGTATTACTTCTCGTCAGCATTGAAAGGCTTGTCTCAAGCAGCGATTTCATTGAAAGGTCGAAGCAAATCTGAAATTGTTCCTCTTCATACTTAAAAAATTTCGCGGTTGTGCGCATGACACTTCTGTCCAATAGATACCGCGCCATTCCTGCATTGAAAGGAATAGCAAATACTTTTGGGCGTTTCATGTGAGGATGTAGATTCCAAATAATGGTAAGTTTTAAAAACTGACGTCGCATGCCCTTTGCCGCGAACCAACGAAACTTTTTCAAGTTGCTTTCCAGTTTCTTAGGACTACCATTACTGTACCAGAATCCCGTCGCTAGTTTCAGCGCCGAACCACTATAGTTTCGCCTGAGTTCGTCAACGGACTCATTTATAGATGTTGCAATCGCCTCTCTCCTCAACAAACCCGATATACCGCGCGTTTCGGTGCCTCCTATCGCTTCTGCAAGGGTGAAGGCGTAGCTTTTATCTTGCCAGATTGGGCTAGCAATGCCCTTGGAAGTGAACAAATCGCTATCAATTAGTGCCAAGGCACCAAGCTCTTGATAGAATGCAGTCCATTCCGTTTCCTTAAGCCATTGGTGCTCGTGCTGAAACCTCGCTTCAACAATGTGTCCGACGAATAGAATATTTGCGGCGACCTCATCGGTCAGCCCTTCAGGACGAATTGCGCGGTTGGGGTTGCTAGAACTAGTGACTAATACATCTATAATATTGCCCGCTACGCCTTCTATGTGATCGGTGTCGTTCGGGATGACTGCGGTGGCATGTTCTTTATACTCCGCATGCCATGACGCATTCGCCCACCCATAAGTATTTCGGGTCACGGCAAAACTGCCAAAAACCAGTCGTAGCAGCGCTGGTATGAACGCCAAGAAATCCAAGAGTGCAAAAATTAGCCACGCCAAAAAAATGCTCTGGAAGTGGTCATGTATAGATGCCGGAATTCCCAAAATACTTTTTTCAACAAGGCTAAACTCTTTGGCAAAATATATAACGGATGCCGCTGCCCCTGCTATATGAACTAACATAGTCAATTTGTATGGATATCGGTCAAGCACGCTAAAAAAAAGGCCCAATGATCCCAACTGCTGCTCTTGTTGCGAAGACCAGCTCAGCCACTTCCTTAAGGGGACTAAAGCTCGCCCCCCACCCCAGAATAGCTGGATTGCTGCGCTAAATATTGACACTGGAATCCCTCAACAATTTATTTGTTTATTTTTGCAACCTTTTATGGATCATTGCAAGCGTGCGTGCCAGAAAAAAGAACATAGGCGGAACATGCTGAAGTCCGTCCGATATTCAAGCTATTTCGATGATCTGAAATGCTGTTCTTGAAAGAGGTTATTACGAGTTTACAGGCATATCCGCTTGTGGCTCTAGGAACGTTCTTCTCTTCCATTGTCTTCGTCCGCTAGCGGACAGTATGCCATGGTACCACAACAGCTGTAATTATCTTTCCTAAGTGACTTGGTAAACTCTGTATCCAGCCGGCGGCGTTCGCTCTCGAGTATAATTAGCTGCTCGATGTCGGATCGGTGAGGACACGCGCGTCTGAGCTTATGTCTATGTGACTTATAGCAATTGCCCGCGCATTTCTGGATACCACAGCTATGCTTCTTAAATGGTGAGTGCAGTTGATGGCATTCGCGAGGGCACGGTGCCCGCCCGTTGACCAACTTCGAAGTTTTTTTCCTTAGTTTTGGCAGCTTTCCACCAAGCCACCCTTGGTGCCTGAAGATTCCCGAAAGAATTTCGTCGCGCCAACCCAGTCGATCAGCAATAGCCTCCATCTTCAGCTGTAATTCCGCAGCGCTTCCGTGGCTCAGCTGGGCAGTTATGGGCCACCTGCGGTGCTTATTGGCGTAATCCTGATTTACGAGGAAATCGCCCAAGGACTTCCACCAATCAACCGCTGGCTCCGGCCCCAGGATCGCAGCAGTTGAGCTGAGAAAGATGCAAAATGAACCCCCAGGATTGATGTGTCGTTCAGGGCAGCATTTCGGAAGCAATCGCTCACCTTCGCCTTCACGCACTGCCACTTTCCCCCCACTCGTTTCTGAAATCACCAGCGAATATTGCCGGGTGCTCGCCCCACTTGGCTTTGGCGGCGCAGCACGAAACGAAAGTCCTTTCTCACCTCGCTCAAGCGCAGAAACCCAAGGCGGTGCCGCATTCTGGAGAAATGAAATGGAGGTCATGAAATGTCGCAGTGCGCTCTCGATACATTTCCTGTATTTCGGGGAGGTGATGGAATATAGCTTGGCGCACTGATTTGCACCCCAAACGAACCCATGGCAGTTGCAATATCGTCGTATGTAAGATCTGAAGTCGAGCAATCACCATCAAATAGGTCCCGAACAGACGCTGGGATCAATAAACTCATCGCTGGGCCAACTCGCGTATCATTATGTCCACACTCACGTTGCATTTTTTCCGAGCGTGTTGTTGCGACGCTGGACGCCACCCGAACGGATCTTAAGCCTCGGATCCCTATTCGCGAGACCGGTGTCGCTCCGAACTCTAGGCCAATGGCTAGGCCGAGTGAGCTGAGTCCGGGCAAAGATGTTTGGCAAAGCTCGAAGGAAGAACGCAGCGCACCCGCACACTCTAGGCTTCGTTGCACACTAAGCTTGTCATCGGTAGTGGTACTGGAACCCTCCGCAAGCAGTGCATGGATGCAATCTCCAATAAAGCGTACCTTGCGTCCACCAAAGTCTTGCTCAATTACATTTTGGAACTCGGCGCGAATTACATAAAGCGCCTTTACAGCCAATGCGATGCTGTCTTGGGCAATCGCATTATCTATATAAGCTGTATAGCCGGATAGATCCGCAAATACCGACGCCAGCGGCATCCGGATTGAGTTGCTCGGTGACAACTCGCCATAATCAATATTTTTCAGGGGAGGCGCTTTGTAATGGAACGCAAAGCGAGCGATCACTGGGTCTGGCACATCGCGATTGGCGATCTCCTCTCTCCATTTCTCGACTATATTATCAGTTGATGGGCCGCTGCGAGGTTGTGCCCTCAAACTTAAGTCGCGTTCTTGCTGACGAGTAAGTACCCGCGAAATATCAAGATCACTAAGGGGTTTTTTATGCTCTAGGGCGCCTAGCTGCACTAAGCTCAGCCTTGCGCGTACCGCATCAGACACGAACACCCCGGGCTCAGTTCCCGCAGCCAGCTTTGCAGCATGATTGGCTGCGCTACCCAAGAACAACGGCTCCTGCTCGTTGCCAGTGCCATTGTTGATGGCAACGCATGGGCCAACATCAATCCCGACCCGAATTCTTGCGTCGAATTCATTCCTCGCAAGTTGACGATTTGCTTGTTCGGCCACTTTTTGAAAACGGAGCACAAAGGATAAGGCTTCTGCGATCGCCTCCTCTGGGTTGCTGTCCCCATTTTCATCAATAACCACAGCATGCATGCGGCTACCATGAAAGTCTACGCGTTGGGCGTCCGTGCCCTCTGTAGATCGATCGCATGCACTATAATACAGGTGTAGAAATCTTAAGGCGCGGTCATGAGACGATGCGGTCTCGGATCCGCTTTCTAGCCGGAAATCGTCGTAATTGGTAATGCAGATATAAATCTGAATGGTTTGAACCAGCACCGCGCTACTCTTGGGAAGGTTATGTAGTGGTGGCGCGACGGCCTTGCTCTCAGCTTGCAACATGGCTGCGCGAAGTTTGTAGTGAGGCAAATAGTCGTCCCTAAAATTCCGGACATCTACTGCAGGTGCCTCTCTTATCAGCTTGTCAATGCGCCTTTGCGCTACGTCTTTACGCCAAAGCAACGTGGCCTCCTTGGTTTTGCTAGCGCATCAAGCCCCCCCATCTATTCGCGCACCGATTCTTTTGAATGATGCTATTTTATAGTAGCATTGTATAAAATGTCAATATACTATTAATTGGATGTATTTTGGAGGCGTCATGAGCAGACTAGATGTAAGAGAGAATGTCCGACAACGATTTGAGTTTATTGAGTTCCAATTGAAGTGGGAAGGTGGCGTCGGCCGGAAGAAGCTGCAGGATAAATTTTTGATTTCGCCTCAGCAGGCCACAAAAGATTTGACCGCCTATGCTGACACTTGCCCTAACAACATGGTCTACGACCCAAGGCGAAAGACATATATTCCTACTGAACGCTTCGAATCCTGTTTTGCCGAGGGCACGGCAGCAGAGTACCTTCATCATCTCGACATGATAAGCCGAAGGCATGTTTCAGTTGATGAGACCTGGATTAATGAGATTCCGACTTTTGAAGCGGTGAATATACCATCACGCGAAATCAGGACAGACACCCTCGAGACGATATTAACAGCCATAAGGAACAAAGCTGGTGTTCGTGGCCGCTATGTCTCAATGGCTTCGGACAATACAGAATTTCGTACGCTTTTTCCTCACGCCCTAGGGTGCGATGGCCATCGTTGGCACGTAAGAGCTTTTGACTTTGAAAACGCGCGATATTCAGACTTTGTGCTATCTCGACTAATGGAAGTCGAATTAACAAAAGTTTTGGACAGGGAGCTTCCCGAGGACACTTCTTGGAATACTCATATCACGGTAATTCTTCGTCCAGATCCTAGTCTTCCCGCAGCAAAAGCACAACAACTGCAACTCGAGTATAATATGGAAGGTGGACAGCTTCACCTTTCGGTTAGACAGGCAATGCTATTTTACTATTTGAGAAACTTCGGATTTGACCCTCGCAAGGTGAAGGACGAGGTAATGAGAAACGAAAGCAGCTACCTGCTGACGATTGAGAATATCGAGGAAATTGAGAAATGTATTGGGCGCAGAGGCTAGCTCGAAAATTCGGATTCGCAACATCCAGAACTCATGAGGGCATGTTCGATCGAGATCATGGCGCCGAGCAACTCCTTCAAATCCTGTGCAAGAATAGAGCGGTTGGCGGTGATGAAGCTATCGCAAATCAGCTGATAAAAATTGGAGAACTGGCCCATTTTCAGAAGGGCGAGAAGCTTATTTCTCAAGGGCACCACGATACAGACGTATATTTCTTGATCGCTGGTGAGGTCGATGTGTTCGTAAAGTCTAAGCGCATCACCATACGCTCTTCTCCTAACCAAGTTGGTGAGATGGCTGCAATGGACTCTGGTCACCCTCGGACCGCAGATGTCTTCGTCAGGTCGGCGGAATTAACCGTGCTTCGCGTCCCTGGCGCAAAATTCAAACAGTTGCTAGATCAGTACGACGGCTTCTGTAAACGCCTCAATGAGGAACGTTTTAGCCGACAACGAGAGCAACTTGCAGCCAAGGCTACTGCTGAGGCAAATAATTCCTGGCAGTGGCTAGCGGGGGGGCTAGTTATAGGCCTATTGAGCGGCGTCCTAGCTGGGTGGCTGATGCCGATAGATTGGTCACTCGAGGCAAGAGTACTTGGGTCAATTACTGCGGGATTGCTAACCTTTATCATTGTGTTGTTTCACAACCCCGCGTACGCGTATCGGCGCTCATTCAACACTGCACTTTGTGCGACTATTGTTTTTATTGGGACCGACAAGTTCGTGCGCTTTGACGTCGATCACGGTATTACCAAATTAAATGTCGTAATAGATGCTACCGGAGGGGACTGGGCTTCGAGCTTGGTGGTGACAGCGCCGATCGTGCTCTTCGGATTGATGTGCGCCTATATGGACAGGCATATTAACTAGCGGCAAATGCACTTTTACCCATTTGAAACAGGACACCGGGAACAGAGCGGAACTCGCCCGACGACCGATCACATGGCCTTCAACCCGCTTTTTACTGGGAGCGGCCTGACGCCTCCACAGCGACTACTCCAGATCGATATATGCGGCATAAGGGTGCAATAATTAACCACCATGATAGGTTGAATTCACCTAGTCGAGAACCGCATCGATCATACGAAGTATTTTGTCTGGGTTAAAGCCGACTACTCTGGCCATGCGCACAAACTCAACAACATCAAGTCGGCGTTCCCCTGCTTCAACCTTCGAGATGTCAGCTTGCCTCCACCCCATTCCTTCCGCAACGCTTAGCTGAGATAGCCCTGCTTGAACACGAGCCGCCTTCAGGAGCTTTTGCAACTCCATCTGAGCAGGCGAGCGTAACGTCTTGATGCGGGACATTGGGCATTGGCTCCTTTCCCACACCTACTAATCGATATTGCGTTGTATTCGATTTTCGAATATTCTTACCTAATGACACGATATGATATGGCCACCGACCAGCGACAAACCGCTAATGCAATCAAGGATGCACTCCGGGTTTTGATTGAAACAGCACTTGTCAAAAACGGAACCTCGCAGGCGAATTGCATCCTTGCCGCATTCGTGGAGGTAAGCGCTGAGCTGGGTTTGAGTTGCGTTGGAAAAGCGCCAACATTGCGTGTGTTTCGCGAAGCCACGCGTCACATTCAGCACTACAAGGCACCGTCGCGACCAAGCACCCATTGAGTGGTTCGAACGCTATGACATATACGCTTAGGCGGGTTGCAGATGGGGCAGGCGATATTGGCGCTGTGTCGAAATTGCTGAAACGCGGTCCCGATGGCTCTACTCTTTCTAAGCACGGACGACCAGAACTCGGTTTTTGTGTTCTTGTGGGCGCTCAAAATGCGCGGACCTATCAGGTCCAAGATTATTGGATAACCACCCCTGTGGTGGAAATAATCGAGGATCGTGGAAATTACGTCCGATTTCGGACTGACAACTCGGTCTATGAATGGACCTGTGGCGTGGGCGATAATTAGTGCGCAAAGGACCGTTAACGTCTACTGAGGGGCGGCTGGTTTTCATAGATTTTGAGGCCTCCAGTCTGTCTCGTCATAGCTGGCCTATTGAACTGGGGTGGGCAGTTGTCGAAAGTGGAGTTGAATATCTCTCAAAGTCTCGCTTGATAAAGCCGGCTCCAACATGGGACCTGACTGACTGGTCTTCAGCTTCGGAAGAGCTTCATGGCATTACATTGGCCATGCTTGTGCATGAAGGCCGGACCGCTGATGCAGTGTGGCAAGAATTTCAAAGTGACTTGACCGGAGTAGACACTCTCTTTTGTGACGCTCCCGCTTACGATGGGTTCTGGTACCGGCGCCTAGCGGATGCGGCCGGAGCGACCGATCAAGAACTCTCCGCCCGACATTTTGCCAATCTATTTTCGGACATGAACCGTGCATTAAGGGAGTGGGCGAAGGTACTGCGGCAAAGCACAGCACATCGCGCAGGGCCAGACGCACTGCAGCTTGCGCGCTTTTACATTGGACACTCCGAACTGGCTGAGCACTTGCCACAGCTGACCACCAGCACTGTATGAAGTGGTATTCGCGGGCATATCTTTATTTCCGAGAGAGAACCTCGCGCCAACGGTTCATATTACTTCGGAGAACCTTTTTCCGGCACACCTTCTTTCCAAATTTAAAATCAAGTGAGGCAACTCCGGTTAAGAAACAAACTTCATCCCCCGATGACCACTGGATATTCGCGCAGTACTAGCCTGTGACAGAGGACCGGCGTCTTAATCGAGTATGCGCTTCATCTGAGACCTGCTTAAATTTGTACGGTGGTCACTGCTCAAATGGCACCCGAAATCCAACGCCGCAGCTAACCTTTGTTGTTGGTAGCATCGAAAGGTTACTTATATCGTAATAACTGTATAGATTCTTTTTTTTGTTCTTTATATGTTCTCATTTGTAATGAGGAGCCAGATCATGTGTGGACGCATGCAAAGCAAGAACCCACCGACCTGGGCGGAGATACACGCCTATTATAGCGCTTTCACCATCAAGAAGAGCCACCCGGACTGGCGACCGGGCGATATGAATCCGGGCGATCCTGTGCCCATTGTGGCGCTCCGGGACGGCGAGCGCCGCGTCACTACAGCGCGCTGGTGGCTGGTGCCCAGTTTCGCGACTGAGCTCAAGAGCCACTATAAAATGTTCAATGCCCGGGCGGACAATCTGATCGAGCAGTATCGCTGGTGGCAGGCCCTGCCACCCTCGCTCCGCTCGCATAAGGGTTCAGCCTATCTTGCTCCGTTCAAAGAAGGGCGGCGCTGCCTGATGCCGGTCAATGGCTATTATGAGTTCAAGAACGGCAAACCCTATCTGTTCACGCTCACCGACCAGTGGATATTCTCGGTCGCGGGCCTTTGGGAGTGGGCTCCTAAGGTGCGCACACCGGATTGGCCGAAAGGAGTGATTTCCTGCACCATGATCACTACGGAGCCCAATGCCATTGCGGCGCCCATTCATGACCGCATGCCCGTGATCATCAGGCCAGAAGATTATGATGTGTGGCTTGATCCCAAGCGTGACATGGAAGAGGTGATTGCCTTGATGCGGCCCTATGACGGAGACAACTTTGCGGTTCGGGCGGTCGCGCCACCCATGTCGCGCTATGACACCTTGCAGCCCAGCATGTTTTGAGCGCACAGCGTCCCAGCCCTTCTTGTCACCCAAACTATTTCTAGTTCGCGATTAAGGAGAGTTTTGCTACTATGCCGCCTTAGAGGGAGAAGGGGGCTAACGATGAACTCTCATGGTTTGCGGAATATTGTCCGTGGCTTGGCGCTGGCACTGACCCTGTCGGCATGCCAATCACTAGTTCATGCTCAAGCCATTCAAGTTAGGCAAGTATCGAGCGCATCCGATTTATCGACAACGCCGCCAGATGCTGGGCACTACCGTTTGCATCTGATTGACGTTGGAACCGGGCTATCGGTGCTCGTTCAAGGCCACGACTGGAATCTGCTCTATGACGCAGGGTCTGCCGACGATAAGTCTGGCAACCAATCGAGTGGTCGCAGCAAAAGTCGGGTTATAGCCTATTTGTATGCGGCGATAGGCCCATCTGGCGCTAAGAAATGTGTGCCGGATAGTGACCCCTGGCCGGTCGCAGACCTCCCGGAGCGCCGCATTGACCATATGGTGCTGTCACACCCCCACGACGATCACGGTTCCCTGATGGACGATGTATTCGACTGCTATGCAGTCGCGAATATGTGGGACAGTGGTGCCATCAACGACACCGTGTTTTATGACCGCATTATCGAGCGGGTCGCTGCAGAGCAGGGGCTCGCATACAACACAGCCCTGGCGCCGTCGCAGCCGCCTCAGATCAAGGTCCGGAAAAACCATGACCTTTCCGGCCACACCTGGCGGCAGTTTGCCGAGGGTGATGTGATCAAACTTGATGACACGGCCAGCTTCACCATTCTCCACGCCAACGGTCATGCAGGCGGTGACTATAACGAGAACTCCATCGTCATCCGCATGGACCTTGGTGCCAAGTCGCTGCTTCTGGTCGGGGACGCAGAGTCCGGCCCGCGCGAGTTGCCGTCTGCGGCACTTGGCGATGTGGAAAAGCATCTTGTCGAGCATTACCCGGCGCTCATTGACGTCGATATCCTTCAGGTTGGCCACCATGGAAGCAAGACATCCTCGCGAGCTGAGTTTGTGCGCCGGGTGTCGCCCGAGATTGCGCTGATTTCGGGTGGGCCAAAGAAGTATCAGACGGTTACGCTGCCTGACGCAGAGATCGTGTCGTTCTTGGAAGGTGAGGGGATTCAGGTTCTGAGAACGGATGTAAGCGATGGGACCGGCTGCGCCATTACCGACCGTTTTGGAAGGGACGAGGACAGGCCCGGCGGGTGCGATAACTACGTGCTGGAGTGGTAGTGTTATGGGACTAAATGAAGCCACAGCATCGGAAGACCTGCCGCCCGTAATCATTGACTTGCAGGGGCTAAATATACCCGTCGCAGCCGCTCAAAGCGCATTGGTGAGGTTCGCCTACCTATATCCGCAACATCAAGCAACCCTCGACCATGATATCGTTACCGTTGTGATAGGGAGCCAATCAGAGAGAAGCGAAATCGAGAAAGAGGTAAATTACCTCCTGTACCGCGAGATGATACGACTACGATATGAGAATCAGCGGGCGACACTTGTTCAACATCTATATGGAAAACGCCGGTGATACCGTTGCGTTTCAAAGATACGAGCCGCGGCGATGGGGACCTGATCTTTGTCGACGACGGTGGACAAAGCTTCCTAGCCAGTCAAAGCTTTCTGAACCGCTACATCTTTCAGAACTTGAACGAAAAGGATGTGGATTTTCTCCGCGCCGAGGGGTTTCCGGGATACTCAAACACTGGCCATCCGTCAGTTGCAAATGCATATCGCTATGCCCAGCGCCATCATTTGCCAAACACGATTGACTATTTCATCCTCGTACCTACGCTTCGGTGCAATCTAGCTTGCAGTTACTGCCAGGTTTCCCGGGTCGCGGAGAACGCGCAAGGTTTCGACTGGACCGCCCAGATTGCAGATGATGCGATCAAGTTGATTTGCACCACCGGTGCCCCAACAGTGAAGCTAGAATTTCAGGGAGGAGAACCCACACTTCGCCTCGACCTGATTAAACGCGTTATAGATTCAGTTGAAAAAACCGGTCGGAACGTAGAGGCGGTCATCTGCACGAACCTTGGCGAGCTTTCACCAGATTTGAGAACGCTCTTAGGCCGAGGCAATGTCTATATCAGCACTTCATTCGATGGCTCGAAGAAGAAGCACACAGTGCAACGCACGGGATCCGCTGAAGCAACGGCCCGTACGCTCAAAAACATCAAAGATGTGATTGAAAATTTCGGCCAATCCCGCGTTTCAGCATTGCCAACTATTGATGCCAATTCGCCTCCTGATGCGGATACGTTGATAGATGAATATCTTGCATTGGGGATGAACTCTATCTATCTCCGGCCCATCAACTTCCAGGGATTTGCCCGCAAAAAACATGACGCCGCGCGCACAGGTCAGGAGCGATGGTTCGACTATTACCTCGCCGTCGTCAGGCGCATGATCGAGCGAAATTTTCACGAAGGTAAAGCGCTGGAAGAATTCTACATGGCACATTGCCTGCGCCGCATTTTCCGTCCACGCGCCAACGGCCATGCCGATCTGCGGAATCCAAACCCTCTTGGTTTGGACTATTTTGTCATCGATCATGACGGCCGCCTTTTTCCATCAGACGAGGCTCGGATGATTGATCGGACTGGCGATGTAGACATGTCGATCGGGGACGTTCATTCCGGATTGGACGGATCGCAAGTGCTCGCTCTGTCGGAACTGGCTCTCAATGACTTCGATCCTGATTGCATTCACTGTGCGTATCAGCCGTTTTGCGGCAGCGATCCCATCGACAGCATTTCTCGCTACGGCCGCACAGACCAGCCTCGTCACGATCAATATTTTTGCCAGCAACAGACCATGATCTTCGACTTCCTTTTCGAGATGTTGGCGCAGCCAACTGCTGAGGAAGCGCATACGCTTGCGCTTTGGCTCGACCTGCCAGCGATACCGGATACGTTCCTGAAGGTGCACCATGATTGAGTTGCAGCTCCCACTTGAAGGAATCGACCCTAATGTTCCGGATTTCGTGGTGCGTCTGGCTGGCTCTAACTATGAGCAGTTGAGCGATTTTGATGCGGCTTTGGTCGCGCAGGATAGTGCGTTGTCCATATATCGCTATGGGGAGCATCAATTTGTCATTCGACAACAGTCAGGCGAAGACATGTTAGGCGATGTAGTACTGGTTTCTCCATCTTCAAAGACCGTTCATCGGTGGATAAGAGCTGGATCTCAACACAACACACTCCTTATAACCGAGCGCTGCGACCAGTTGTGTATCATGTGTTCGCAGCCGCCAAAGAAAACGCATGTCGATCAGTTTGAATATTTTCTGCAGGCCTGTTCTCTCGCACCAGCAAACAGCACGATCGGTCTATCCGGTGGCGAGCCAACGCTGTATAAGCAACAGCTTTTCGAGCTATTGCTTGCCATGCAGTCACACAGGCCCAGTCTAAAATTCCACGTCTTAACAAACGGCCAACATTTTGAGCCGTCCGACACCGCCACACTGGCTCAACTACGAAACGTCGTTTGGGGCATACCGCTATACGCATCTGATCGAGAGCTCCATGACAAGATAGTTGCCAAATCAGGCGCTTTCGCCCGGCTGATGGCGTCATTTGAGCTGCTGGGGGCCACTGGAGCAGCAATCGAACTTCGCACTGTTTTGACCAAACAAAATGGCGGCGTGCTGCCCAACCTTGCGCGGTTCGTGGTAGGCCACCTGCCATTTATCGACGTGTGGGCTATCATGCAACTGGAAGCAACGGGATTTGCCCGCCGGGCCTGGCGGGACCTTTTCTTCGACAGTTCTGTCGACTTTGACCCCATCAAGGAGGCGATATTACATGTCCAAACGTACGGACAGGATGTTGCCTTGTACAATTTTCCGCTTTGTACTGTGCCCTCATCATTCAGGGGCTATGCCGCCAGATCAATATCAGATTGGAAGAACCGATTTTCCAAAACCTGTGATCCCTGCACTTTGAAAAATGACTGCTGCGGCTTTTTTGAATGGCACCCGGACGATCACACCTATCAGGAGATCCGAGCGATATGAAATCTACACGCTACAGAAAAACCTGGGCCATGCTGGGCATCGGTACGATTGGCACTCATGCGGCATCGACAGACGCCCCACAAGCCCTTCTGCTGGAAGATCCATCAGGCCAAGACGAGGAGCCAGTCCTGGCAGACGTCATGCGGCTGGACCATGTTTATACTCTGGCGATGCACCGATCTCATTCCAGTCACCGTTCGCATTCGAGCCACCGGTCACATCGGTCAAGTTCTGGCGGATCACGACCCGTCTATACGCCACCTGCAGCACCTTCCCGAAATGAGAATAGCACGCCGGACCAGTCGGTACTGCCTTCCTCTCCCTATGTGGCCTTGAGACAAGAAAAGCAGGATTTCGAAGATCATATCGAAGTAGTGCAAAAGGTTCAGGCCCGGCTTTGGGTGGATAAGTTCTACACCGGAGATATCGACGGGCTTCCCGGTCCAGAAACTCAGGCAGCAATTGGCAAATTTGAAAAAGCCCACGGCATGCCGGTTACGGGGCGTATAACGGAAAAGCTGCTACGCGCTATGGACATCCGGCTGTCCCTGATATTCGACAAAGGAGGATATCTTAAGCAACTACCCGGCAACTCCGCAAAGTTTAGGCACATCGTTCAAGAGGTCCAGGTCGTCTTGTTTTTGTATGGCTACTACAAGGGAGTTATCGACGGCGTATTGGGAGTGCAAACACAGACAGCCATTAAGCAGTTCCAAGAGGATTTTGACATCATACCGTCGGGTATACTTGATGGCAGGACACTAGATGCACTTCGTATCCGCGCATCCTAAATCTGCCGCTGCTGCATTTCTCGCGCTTGGCATAGCCCTTGGTGTCGGCTTGCAGCCAGCCTACCGAATACTGCTGAGTGGCGTTACGCAAGATACATACTCAAAGCTTATGTATGATTGCGATCACTCCATGCGCACTCACTTGGTTGCCAAACTCGCTTTTGCTGAAAATGCGTCCGATCAGAAACTCGAGAATCTGCGCGCTGCAGAGGTCGGCCTATTGAGTTGCCAAGATTACGACCTTTACCAGAAGCGACTGATGCAGTTCGGGCTCAATGCGGAAGACCTATCACGCATGCGCCTTGTCGCCTTCGAGGAACGGGGCCAGGACCTTCTTGATGTGGTGAAAGAACATGAATTTCGGTACTAGGGTCAGTGTTATCGCCTCGTTGGTCGTGTTCTGTTCATGCGACAACCATGCAAGCCAGGACACACTTCGAGAGCGCATATTAAAGGACCGCGCAATCGAGTCAGGGCTCACTCCCGTTGAAGCTCTCACGCCAGCGGTCGATCCCGGACTCGCTGCGGCCGGTCAAAAACTGTTTGAAGCAGAGTATCTCAGCCTGAATTCGAAAGTCTCCTGCCGCAGTTGCCATCTTCCGCAATTTTCATCGGCCGATGGACTGCCCAATGCTATTGGCGTCAGGGGCAAAGGGGAAGGCATTTCTCGGCTATCGAGTGGCGGAGCCATTGTCCCCAGAAACACCTTGCCACTGTGGGGGCGCGGCAGTGTCGGCTTCGATACGTTCTTTTGGGATGGCAAAGTCGAGAGAAAGGCGTCGTCGGGCGTCATTGTGAGTCAGTTTGGCACTGTGTCTCCATCTGACGATCCGTTAGTTGTTGCCGTTCACTTGCCACCCGTCGAGTTCAGAGAAATGCTCGATGATCTACAGGCTGACGTTCTGGCTTATGAAACAGAAACGACGGAGAGCGCCGAGGCAATCTACCAACTTCTCGCAGGGAGAATTCGAGAGGACAAACCTCTTGCAACAGAGTTAGCCCACAGCCTGAATAAGGACCCTGAAGAGCTGAGCTTTGAAGACGCCGCCATGGCGATTGCTGCCTTTATCAGGACGGAATTCCGCATTCGAGAAACAGACTTTCATCGTTTTGTATTCGGGCAAGGAGAGCTTTCAGAAGATGCAATTGACGGCGGCCTCATTTTCTACGGAAAAGGCCAGTGTTCAATGTGCCATAACGGCCCCTTCTTTTCAGACCTAGATTTCCATGCAATACCAATGCCTCAGCTCGGGTTTGGCAAGAACGGGTTCGGCGTGGACTATGGTCGATACAATGTCACTTTTGCGCCAGCTGATCGGTATAGGTTCCGAACGCCTCCCCTGTATAACGTTCAACACACAGCGCCCTATTCTCACTCCGGCTCACTTTCACTTTTGCAAGACGTAATTGCCGCGCACCTTGATCCACTAGCACTACTGCAAACGCAAACCATGAATTCTAGTGAACGGCAGGAATTCTATGGGCGCCTTCTTGCTTGGTCTGGTGAGGCAGTCGAGCCGATTGCTCTGTCAGATCGTGAAATCGCAGACCTTGTCGCTTTTCTAAAAGCCCTCTCTTTCTGCGCTCCACCGGCACGTAGTTCTTGCACCGAGTAATTTCAAGCGCATTGTGGATGAGGCTTTTGCATGATGGAGATCTACAGAAGCTCTACCTTGGTAGGCCATTGATTTTCTATTTCCCTCCAGCCTCCTACTAACAGGTAGGCTGGTGTTGCAACGGAGATTGAAATCCTTCAAGTTGAGGCCAGCTGCATCACTTTAAACGAAGTGTGTTTAAGCATAGGCGCTTTCGAACGTGATCTCTTGCCAATATCGGGCGGGCTGATCAAAAACATGACCTTCCTGCAGAAAAGCCATGGTTGACCTTGCGTCATCTTCTGGCTCTTCCACATGGCTGGCAAACATCCACAAGTCGTCTTCAATCACGGCCTGCGGTGCCGCCTGTGGTGCGACGCCAAGTAGTTCCCCAAATTCGATTGGCTGACTACCCGCATTGAAGGCACCAATCTTCGCATTAAAATTCGAAATATAGGCCGCTATTTCTTCGCTGTCCGTATAGTTGTCATAGGTTGCCTGTTGGCCATAGTCGTCTAGGGTGATGCCGAAATCGCCATTCGTGAAACCTGTAATTGTCAGATCCAGATAGACCTCGCCCGGATCAAACGGAGAACTTCCTGGAATAGACCAGCCAACATAAACTTCTGGTCCCGGCCCCTCGTAGTAGGCGAGGTCCGCGTTTGCCCAATAGCGCCCAGGGTCATTGTAATAGGGGTCGCCTCCATCGTGTTCCCAAAGATTGATGCTGGGAAGAACCAGGTCGAAGAACGTTAAATCATTTGGTGCGAAACGCATTGCGCTCGATATCGGGAGGTACTCGTCGTCCCACGGGCTGAATGCCATGGCCATTCCGCCAATCAAAGGCATGAGTTCGGTACTGGCTTGCAGACTGGTCGCTCCGGGGTCGCGGGTTACGTATATGGAAGTATCGCTAACATCGTCCAACCCGACGAGTTCTAGTGCATCATCCCGTGGCAGGATGATGATATGCTCGATGCCGCTTACATTCACCACGGCATCTTGGTCTGTATCATAGATGATCAGTATATCTTCGCCGTCGCCGCCGTCGACGGTACAAGCCGAACCATTCATCAGCAACTGGTCATTTCCGGCCCTGCCAAAGAGATAATCCTCGCCGTCTCCGCCATCCAAGGTGTCGTCGCTGTCCCCACCCAACAGTGTGTCGTTCCCCGTGCCGCCTGAGAGAGAGTCCGCGCCCATCCCGCCGATCAGGACATTGGCCCCTGCGTTGCCTGTGAGCGTATCGTTATAGTCGCTCCCTATAACGTTTTCGATAGCTGCAAGGGTGTCCCCTTGTGCGATATCGCCGCTGACGGCGCCACCTGCCAAATCGACTGACACACCACTATTGCTGTTTTTGTATGAAACGCTGTCCTCTCCGGCGCCTCCGTCCATCGAGTCATTGCCGTCACCTCCAATCAGAAAGTCGTTGCCTGCGCCTCCGAGTAACGTGTCATCCCCTCCGACGTTTGTGGCTGTGCTGCCGTGACGCTGATCAATATTGCCAAAAATCAGATCATTCTGGGTGGTGGAGGTTCGGTCTACAGTGTGTTCATCCACCTCGGCACTGCTGCCTGGTCGTTGAGGGCCTTGTTCTGGTGCGGCGACCCATACCCAGTCCACCTCTTGCGTAAGGCTTCCAGTATAGCCGGCGGTCACTAAATCGGCGCTGTCTGAAGTTTCGAGCTCTGTGAACTCCGTTTTCAACAAATCGAAGACCTTGCGGTCCTCAAGCACATCTTTAAGCTCATCGACACCTTGATCACGGCCAATAGCGTAGAGATCCTGGTTCGCATTCAGCATTACGTTTTCGCCGTATGCTGTCTCATAGTCCTTTATCCACTGCTCATGTTTCGTGGCGACGCGGAATGCCAGCAATGCTTCGCCAACAGATGTGACATCAGCGGTTGCATCATCGAACAAGCCGAAAACTTCGCTCTCGACATACCGGCGTTTGCCTGCAACCCCGTCACCGTTCGAGCGGTAGCGAATTTCGAACCACGCCTCTGCACGGTCTGAATCGCTAAGAGCATCGTGCAGCGAAGGGCCGAGAAGTGGGTTTGCTGTCGACTGATTGTAGGTTAGCGATAGCAGCGCAGCGCGTTCGTCAGAAACAGGGATATTCGCAAAAAAGGTATCGATATCATTTTCAAAGTCCTGTTCATCGACAACTTGTGGGAACAGGTTGGTTATCTCGGCTTGGGTGAGGGTAAATGTATCCCGATTGGCGTCACCTACGTCAAGCGCGTCAGCCATCAGATTATTTACGTCGGTAAGGCTGACATTACCCTCCAAGATGTCCTCGATCTGAGTTGCAAAATTGCGGTCTTCCTCAATCACATCGCGTAGCGCAAGCGCATTAAATACCAGTTCGCGTATTGCGGATACTCGCAGGTTGAAGCCAATTCCGATTGTGGGTATTCCGTCGGTATCCAAATAGAGGTTCGATACTTTGCCTTCAAGTTGACCGATTAAATTGGTCGCAAACTCATTATATTCTCCATGGTTGTTTGTAGTACCCCAATTGGTTGTGCCGGTGGATGTACGCCAGTTGATCATTGCCTGATATCCTTTGCTGCCTGTGGTTATTGCTTGGGAAAGAGGTGGAACGTGCATAGCGGTTTTGTGCCGCCGCCGCGATCGAACCTAATACGCGAGTATCCAGTACCGTTATCGGAGGACATGTGGAGCGTCTGCTGCCAGAAGAAAATGTTNTTGCTGGANCGGTGACCTTGTCCCGCAACCAGGTTATCGAAAAGGCCCGGCGCGATCGTGGGTTCGTAATAATACATATAGGGACGGTCTGGGCCGGGGAGGCCTATATTCGTGCATGGTCTGGCGAATGAACGCGAAAGCGAGGACAGTACCTTTTGTCGTTCGCCTGTTTCNGTTTTTCTGTAGTGGCTCACACGATAAAGCGGGGTCATGCGGTAGAGCGTGTCGGGCAGGCCATCACCGTTGAGGTCAATGTGTGCGACAGCCAGTTCAGCCNTGAGAAGCTGTGCGTCAAGTTCCTCCGCAATCCCGTCCATGAGGCGGGCCCTTATNTCCGGCGGAATCTGGCCCGACCTGATGATCTCATTCAGTTCCGTAAACTTCAGTTGCCGGTCCGGATCGGCGGTGTTGATATCCAGGCTGTTCCAGAGNACAGCCGTTCGCATCAGCTCCTGGTGTTCAGACGGCTCAAGNGATTGCCATTCGGGGAATGAAAAATCCTCGGAGCCGGGAGGAACCGCGACACCGCAGAAGTTCAGTTTGGTGAGTTGAAGCGCTTCGAGCCCGCGGGCGATCTCGCTACAGAAGGGACCACCACCAAAACCGTCATAGGTTTGTTGCAGTTCAAACTTGTTCGGCGTGTTATCTGAATTCTGAGCGGGTGAACTCTCATCCGCGCCGGTGAGGTTGCAGGCCGTTGCGGCGGGAGCCATGGTAGCCGACCAAAAGCATATCGCCACGGACCACATGACGGCCTTGAGGCCGCGCCCTGTGCTTTCTGAAGTAAAGCCTGTCGTGCGCTGGAATGTTTTCATTACAGCATCTCTTCAAAATATGTGCCTGATGAACAGATGCTACCCAGCAGAACCACAATTGCAACTTACGAGGTTAATTTTAAGTAAATTGATAAACGCTGGTATACGAAAGCACCGACGATTTCCCGAGCTACCTTTGGCGCACACTAGTCCGCGCGAACTGCGCGAAAGGCAGATTCAGGGCATTTGCCAACTCACTGAGGAGGGCAGCTCGCAGGGTTCCTCATCCCACGCGCGACGACGAATATACATGCCCAATGACTGTGCCGTCCTGAATGCTGGGATTGATCTTTATTACCCACATTTCGTATGGCCCGAGGAAGCTCTTTCCATTTTATGGCATGAAGCTATGTTGACGCCTGACATCGAAAATTGCTTAACCACGAGCATGTTATGTCTTTGACCTACTTCGTTAGGTCATCACCACACAGTCGGAAGCCGTCGCCATGAGAATTTATCACTTCGATATCTTGGAGAAAGATCTCAATGTTATTTTTTGTGGTATAAATCCCGCTCCAATGTCGCACAACAAATCGAATAACTTCTCCAGCAAAAGCAACAGATTTTGGACCGTTCTGCACTTGGCAGGCTTCACGCCACACAAACTGGAGCCTCAACAAAGCTGTCCGCAAGAAAGTTTTCGAAGGCCCTTCTGCTAAACAGTACGAAAACAAATCAGCTGACCTTGTTCGAAACGCTTTGACCGGAACAAATCGAGCGGCATTCAGAGAAATCCTCCGGTGGGCACCTTTGATTGAAACTCACGTATATGCGTATGCGAATAATGTCTCAATGACGCTCGATAACATGCGAGAGGAAGTTAAATTCTTAAGCAAAGAATCGGCGGCGATACTTGGGGTTCGGTCGAGCGTTCATCATTGGCGCACACCAAGTATACCCACTAGTTTATACTGCGGGCAATTTGCCATGCCTGTAGGGCTGCCAAAAGCGCGCGCTACCATTTTGAGCCCATCATGCGCCGGTATTTCGTCTTGAGGGGAAGCTGCAATGAATGAACTCAATTTAGCGAGATAAAAAGCTCGACTGAGGTGCGATGTACCAGATAAAATTTCTCTTATGTCTTCAATGGTAATGCGTTTGTTTTTGCACCGTATTTGCAGTTAAAATATTAGTCGCCGATGCCCAACAGCTTCGTAGCTTTCTCCCACAAACCTTCTGGCTTCTCGCTATCGTTCGCTATGGATTCCCGACGAATAAATAAGCCACGTTGGTCCCTGTAAACGGTGTAACGCGTGCTCACATCGATCTCAGCATATGCACCACTTCCATATTCAGTGTCGGCAAAGAAGTTGTATTCCATCAAAAAATCCGGCACCGAACCTGCGATGCCAGTAGACAGATCATACGCTACCCTGGGCTGGGTATTTTCCAGAACGATGTCACTGTAACGGCCCGCAAACCTGTCCAACTTATAGTAGGCATCAAGCCCCAGAACGTTGGCCCAGGGCTTTAGTTTCACGAAATCGGCACCGATCTCCCACTGATCTCCACGAATAGGATATACTTCTGGCTCGGCATTCACCCTAGTTTGCAAATGTGCCTCGAATTCCATTTCACCCGTTTTGACAAAAGTAACGGTCGCGATAGGCTCTTCAAAGGTCAACCGGCTATATGTCTGCACCATGAGACCCAGGAGTCCAAATGACGTGAGGCAATAAAGCACCGAGAGTGCGAATGTCAGTTTTACAAGCTTCACCATGCTTTCAATCCCTCTGGTATCACTCTGTAGCTATTTCTTCACTCAAAGGCCATCTGACAATATCCAGGTTCGTCGCGGCCGAGGCAAAAACACCTGCACGTGACCAATGCTGGTAATGCCCAATGACATATATAACCTTCTTTGCTCGAGTGGCCGCGACATTCAGAATATTTGGTGTTCCACCCGCCCAGTTCCGAGAACCTCGCTTTTCCTCCGCCGAAGCACCAAGTACCAGGAACACCGCCTCTGCTTCCTTGCCCTGGAAGGTATGTACTGTCCCGACATGATCCTCCGCCCATTTTTTCTGGCTCCGGCTATCAATGCCCAGTGGGCCCAGCACCCCACTTTTAAGGATATAAGCCCGCAGTTTGTCCGCCACTTCGCGAAAGGGCGAGATAATATAGAGGCTGGGTTTGGAGATGCCCTGTTCAGCAAGCTTGTTCATTAGTGTTACGACGGCCTCGCCCTCCTTTGGGCTCCATTTCTCGGAACTCGAACGCACATCGATCCATGCGCTGCCGGGAAACCAAGATTGGAGCGCTTCGCCTATAGCAGAATATGGGTCCCCCGGCGCATGAACCATCAACCCGCCGTAAGCAATTTCGTTTGAGATAGAGAACATCGGGTCCTGGCATCGCCGATGAACAAGGAGCGGCAAACCGATCTCCCTCGTGGTCATGCCTTCGCCCAAAGCAGCCACCAAGTGGCTCGCTGCATCGGCCAGTGTTTGAACAGAAGCCTTTGGGGCCGACCAAATATCCGGGTGAACATCTCGACTGGTGCAAATCGCTCGAACGAGGCCGGTTGGCGCTGTCGCAACCGGTTCGATCTGCAGAGGGTCTCCGATGATCAATGCGCGCCGCGATCGCCACACAGCACCAACTCCGGACTGTGGTGTGGCCTGTCCCGCCTCGTCGACAATCAACCATCCAATGGCTTCCTGGCCTAGCCCATCGAGCAGCCGATCTACAGATGCGAAGGTGGTAGAAATTAACGGGACCATGAGAAAAAAAGTGTCCCAGAGAT
The DNA here is from genome assembly GCF_000375545.1 of Kordiimonas gwangyangensis DSM 19435 = JCM 12864. GTDB lineage: Bacteria > Pseudomonadota > Alphaproteobacteria > Sphingomonadales > Kordiimonadaceae > Kordiimonas > Kordiimonas gwangyangensis. Next base: position 898,054 of record NZ_AQXF01000001.1, on the reverse strand, counting down.
CACCAAGGTAAGCGTCGGCCCCAGAGGGAATACGCCGCCCCTTTATATGCTGCATGATCAGGCCCAGGTTCGACTTCAATGGCCAGGCTGCCGCATCAATGAAGGCGCGGTGAAGGTTGATTGCGGCTACAAACATACGATCGCGCGCAGCAGTAAACTTTTCGTCCATCCAAGGACTAGCCACGTGGATTTCCTCATGACTTCCATTCCAGAATTCAGATCCAATATGGACACCTGAGCACTCGAGCTGAGCTTCCGCCTCGACTTCCTGAAGCGCCTTCAGTTCCGTCTGTTTTTTCTCCAGAACTGATACCGCAGCCTGTGCATCGGCTTCTGCCTGACGCGCTCTTTCCTCGGCAGCTAGTCGTTCAACTTCCGCGTTCTTACGGTCAGAGACAGCGACGCCCATCTGCTCCAGTTTTTGTTCCTGGATCAGGCGCCATTTGCGGCCCATACCCAGCAACTGGAAAAAGGCATGCGGCTTGAGGGCCGTGTGACCATCAAGCATTAGCCGGGCGTCTTCCAATGCTTGACCTGCAGCGGCCAACGCTCGCTCCGCCGCGCTGTAAGTGGCTTTGGCAGCCTCGGAGCGAAGAGATGCTGCCTCCCAGTCGGATTGCGCTCTTGAGGCTGCCTGATGTGCCTCCGCGCTCGAGGATAATGCAATGCGGAACTGTTCCCGCATTCTGATCATCAAACCAACTTTGGTTCGGCTCTCTCTGTATTCCAGACGGGCCTGCTTCCATCGCTCCATTGCCGCGCGCTTGTTGGCAGGCGGGTCTTCTGCAGCAACGATGGCGGGCGGTTCCTCTCCCTCTTTCTTAGAGCGTCCACGGGTAATCGCGCCCAAGTATTTTTCAAGGCCCCAGTCTGAATGCCACCAAGCCTCTTCAATGAAATCTGAGCGGTTTTTCTGGTTACCGAGAACTGCTGCAATTAGCCCCCAGCAACTATTACGCCTGCCGTGAATATTGTCGGCCGTGCCAGCAAAAAACTTCAAATCTAATTCGCTGGAAACTGCATCAGCGCGCGGCAGTTCGGCGCTGACATTTCGAACTGCCCCGTTGTTTGATGAAGCCACAACCATACCAAACCCACGAAGCCGCGGATCCAGAGCACTGACCCGCGAGCGATAACCACCATCGGCCACGATATCTTTTTCTTCAAAGGCTCTTTCAGGGTGGCTGAACTCCGCCATCCGGTCAGCCCGTTCACAGATCACTGCTGCCACGATATCCCGAAGGAGTGTGGTTTTGCCTGTTCCCGGCGGCCCATTGACAGCCAGAAGGCCGCCGTCGGCCAGATCTTTTGTTGCCGCGTTCACAGCAGCCTGTTGCAATGTTACCAGCTTTGTAGGCATCGGCGCTGGCCAACGCGCCAACGGAAAGTTTCGCGGGGCAAGCAATTCTTCGAGAACAGTCTGATCGTTCAAGACATCTTTTTTGGCGGAGGGCAACGCCTGCGCCAGATACGCTTGTAGCGCTGCGCCCATGCAATCATCTGCGGTTGCCGCCTTCACTCGATAAAGGTCTCGGAGGTAAAAACTGTTGATGATGTCGACAGGGTCTTTTTCTGTGTCTCCAATTACACGGATCGCAACCCTTGGACGCTCAAGAATGTCTTTTGGTAGTCTCAAGACTTCCATGGCTTTTGCCATGCATTTCTTAAAGGCCTTCACACTTGTCGGAATCTGGAGCCCATCTTCTGCTGTTTCAACGAGAGTGTCGGCAATTTCCCGGCGGAGCTCTTCTTCTACCTCGTTGTAACGATGCAGTTCGTCGAGACTTCCCGCCAGAACCATCCCGCAGGCCCAGCCGAAGCTCGAGAGGATCAGTCCTGACGTCACAGGAAACCCTTTCTCATCGAAAGGCACCATGGCCAAAATGGATACGCCAGACGCAACCTCACGCTCAGGCCCCTCTGGCTCAAAGCCCGCGACCAGCATCTCAGTGGCTGGTTTCATCCGGATAAATGCTATCGGTAGGTACCATCTGATTTTGTCATCATCGGCCAGCCCGATGGATTGCCGATCACCGACCGTTGTATCCCACGGCATAACACCTGACGAAATATCGAATTCCACGCGCAGACGCGCTGGCACCTTTGCTGGCTTCTGGCGGCCGCGGCGGGGAACTTCATCTTTCAGTATGGCTTCCTGTTTGACAAAGGTTTGCGGCTGCAACGCCTCAATCGCCAACCATGCATCAAGAAGATTTGAGGGTTTTGGGGTATCCGGCATCAAGAGAACTCAACATTATTGCCACGCTGGGATTGGTGGTTTTCACACTGCGATAGAGTTGAGCTCAATACAATCCGAGAATGAAAAATGTCGTGTGGCAGTTCGCGAACCAGCTGCAGGTATGACGAATAGTCCTATAAGTGCTGCACAGATAGCTGCTTACTCACCAGTTTTATGAATTCGCGGAAACGCCTAGGTTCAGCGCCATAGCATATCCAAATGTAGAACGCGATGCTACGTAGCGCAGCATCCGCAATTGGCGGACCGACGACTGATGTATTCGAATGTCCGTTTCTGATCGCAAGCAGCCATTAGCAACCACAAGAAGAGAAAATGCTCTAGATCTCGTGGGCGAAGGAGTTCAAATGGTGGCGCGTATTATTTAGTGGCAATAGTCACGACTCTCAACAACTGCATTATTCGTTGGCACGCCGATACAGGGGGAATTGAAGCCTATATTCCAGCGATAAGACCGCCATCACTGACGAATATGCTACCTGTTACATACGGAGCTTCACTTACCGAGGCCAAAAGGACATAGAGTCCTGTGTGGTCCGCGGGCATTGATACGTACTTGAGCGGGATATGGGTTGCCATGGCCGATACGCGCGCCTTGTCCGCATTCATTTCGCGGTCGCGCTGTTCAAGAGCGGCGCTGCCTGAAAGACCGGTATCAGTCGCGCCCGGTGCAACGCCGTTTACCCGCACGCCGGGCGCCATCTCAAGCGCGAGTTGCTGGACAAGGCCCCGCAACGCGAACTTAGAGGCGGTATAGAGAACCCCGCCGCCGCCCGCACGAAAACATGCGTTTGACCCTGTCACGATGAAGGTGCCCCGCGATGCCAGAAGGGCTTCCGCCGCAGCATGAGCCGCAAAAAGTGGTGCCCGAAAGTTGACGCTCATGATGTCCTCATAGGCGGAGGCGAGTGTTTCAGAGGACATTTTGCTCAGGCGTTTATGAAAATCCCACACACCTGCGTTGGCAATGAAGGCGTCAAGCCCGTCGAAACGCTGCTTCGCCGCCTCGACCGCCCGTTTATTGGTGTCATAGCTCGCGACGTCGCCCACGATAATCTCCACATCGGGATGATCCCGAAGCTCCGCCAGGTCGGCATCATTGCGGATAACGCAGACAACCTGTGCACCCTCGGCGAGGAAACGTTCTACGATTGCCCGGCCGATCCCGCTGCCTGCGCCTGTAACAATCACTCTGCGTCCGGCCAGTCGTCCCATGTTCTGTCCCCTTAAAAAAAGACGTTCAGATTTTTGCTCATCAATGTGGATTGTTGCAGCAGGATAAGTCGACCTGCGATGCGGAAGTCGCCATTGCGAAGCCGTAATATGTCGCGTCGCCGACCCATGAGGTGGGAATCGTCGCGGTCGGACCGGTTGCGATAGAGATGAAAGACGGAATGAACCTCAAGGTCATCGTCTGTTTCACGGCAAAAGCATTCGATGTTGGAGACGCTATAGACATGGCGGGTCGGCGGGTCTTCTGACCAGACCATCCCACTTTCTACTCGCCCGAGCCTGAGGTTAATGGAGGCCTTCGTTTCATCGAATAGGGCCACGGAATCGCTCCGTATTTCCGCAGTTCTGTCGCGGCGGAAGCGGTTTTCACGCAAGGGGGCCCAGTAGCACAGGTCTTCATCAAGCAAGTCAAACCATTCCCTGAAACGCTCCTCGTCGAGCAGACGGGCCTCCATCGCGAGGAACTGGCTCACCCGGAACGCGAGAGCCAAATCCGTCATCGGGCCAGCCGCCCGGAGTTCAAGCAACTGTTCTTTTGTCACCATGTTATGGCCCCCTGGCTTAAGGGTTTGCTGATCGGGTCCAGCGGAATCTGGCTCCAGTCCTCCGCCATCATGAATTCAAGCCATCTCTTGTAGAAAAGCCGTTGGTTAGCATCATTGAGCTGGCCATGATGGACCCGTCCGGGCAGGACGCTGTCTTTTTCCTGTGCGCGGGGGGCCATGGTATAGCAAAGCTTCTGCTGCCGTGTGATCGCTCCTGCGTTGGCCGTGGTGGCGTGTTCCCAGTTTTCGCCGTCGTCCATCTCCAGGATTCCGCCCGGCGAGAAGGTGCGCATGGCGCCGATGCGCCAACGATCCTTCAGTTCATCCGAGACCGCGCTAGGTACAAGCGTCCAGGCGTGAAGTTCGATCTCGTGCGGTCCTTTCGGCTGGAACAGGCGGAAGGTAAAATATCCAGGCAGAAAGGCGAAGTTCGGGAAAATATTGGCAGACCCGACCGACCCCCACATTTTCGCCCTGACCTTGCCAAGGCGCTTCTCCATGGCTTCATATTCGCTGCGCATATACCGGACGATTTCCCGGTCCCCCATCGTGGCGGCATTGCCGAAGTTATTCTGCACCGAGAATTCCCACCCGTGCCCGTTCACGCTGGCCTGGTAGGAGGTGTCATTATCGACCTTTACGCCGCCGAATGGTCCGAGGGTGGGCTCAGCTCCGCCCAGATGGGTCCAGAGAGCGTGATAGATATCGCCGACAAAATTGTCCGCCGGAAATTTCCAGTTGGTTTTGAGGGCTGACCGCGTAGTGCCCGGCAGAAACTCAGTCCCGCCATCGGCGCAGTCCAGAATGGCATCAAGATACCAGCGGAAATCGCCGAGATAGTCGTCAAGCCCCGGCGCATCTGGGGCAAAGGTTGCAAATACCAAACCGCGATAGCTTGCTACCCGCGCCTTGTGAAGGCCCCAGTCCTCTTTTTTGAAACCGGGTGTATGGTCATAAAGCTCGTTGTTGGGCATCCCATTGAGCGCACCATCGAGGCCAAATGCCCACCCATGGTAATTGCATACGAAAGAGCGGATTTTCCCTTCCCCTGCAAAACAGACGCGGTTGCCCCGATGCGGGCAAGAGTTCAGCATCACATGGATATTCTTGTCCTTGCCTCGGGCCACGATAACAGCGTCTTCACCCATATAGGTTGTCACGAAATCGCCGGGATCCTTGACTTGGCTTTCATGAGCGACAAAAAGCCAGGCACGGGCAAAAATTCGTTCAAGCTCAAGTTGGTAGATCGTATCGTCCCAGAAAACGCGACGATCGATGATACCCTTCTCATGATCAATCAGTGCGGATAAGTCCTGCATTTTCAATCCTTTCTCAACATACGTATGCGTATGTAGGAGTCAAAAAACTACGCGTTCCGCGCTAACAGGAAACGGAGCGATTGGCGGTTGGCACCGGGGACGGCATGAAGCTGTTCAATCAGGTCCGCCCATCGTTCCGTCAGTCGCCGCTGATTGAGATATCCCTTGTCGGTTATCTCGCCGGTTGCGAGGCTCGGAAGGTCGGGTAGGATGCCGCAGCGCGCCACCTTTGTGCTGCTGCGCGGATGGTCACGGTTGTAGATATCGAGCGCCTGCTGTACGGCTTCACGGACCGTGGGAACGGCAAGCGCCTCCGCCGGTATATCGTCCGGGTTCATGACGGGTTTCAGTGCAGCGGGGTTGGGCACGAGCAGCAAACCGATATCGTGCCGGTTATGGCCGGTGACAACGGCATCCGTGAAATAGGGACGCAGCAGCGGGAGTATGCCGAGGCGTACCTTGTTCACATTGACCCACGTGCCGGACAGCAGCTTGAAATTCTCGGATAGCCTGCCGTTGAAGACGATGCCGTCGGCCGGCCGTTCCGCATTCAATAGTTCACCCGCATCTCCCATTCGGTAAAAACCATCTGCATCGAAGGCCTCGCGGGTGGCGGCGCTATTGCGCCAATAGCCGGGGGTAACATTCGGGCCTTTTACCGAGAGGGCAAGCTTTCCCTGATCTGGTGTCAGCTTAACCGAAGTTCCTGGGATGGGGATACCGATATTGTCAGCCCGATCGCTTGCGTCATGAACACAAGTGGAGAAGGGCGCTGTTTCGGTTGATCCCCACCCTGCGGAGAAGACAACCGGGCGTCCCGTCGCCTTGAGGCCCGCCTGCGCCACGCGGTCGCGCGTTTTTTGCGGCAGGGCTGCCGCGGCCACGAAGAAGACCTTGAGGTCGACAAAAAATCTTCGCGCAAACTCCGGGTCATTTTCCAGAAAGGGGAGCAGGGCTTCCACCCCGGCGGGGACATTGAAATGAACCGTTTGTGCAACATCGCGGAAATTCTGGACGCTGCGCTCGATCAGACCCGCCGCCGGTTTGCCGTCATCGATATAGAGGCTGCCGCCGTTGAAGATGACACTGTTCAGGCATACGTTGCCACCGAATGTGTGGCTCCAGGGTAGCCAATCAAGCAGCCGGGGAGGATGTTCAGCCAGAAAAGGCCAGACCTGCCGCAACGCAATCTGGTTGGACGACAGCATTCTGTGGGTATTCATCACGCCCTTGGGTAATCCGGTAGAGCCCGAGGTGAACAGAATCTTGGCAACAGAGTGTCCGTCGACCCGTGTGCGAGCAGCGGCGACAGAAGATGCAGGTGCTTTTTCAAGTGCATCAAAAGCTACAACCGCATTGGTATCGTCGTTCGTCGTGCCCAGTACCTGCAGCCCTGTTTTCGCCTTGATCGCTTCAACCGCGTCGGCAAAGGACGGGAGCGGATCGACATATATGGCGCCTGGCCCGAGAATCTCCACAAGCTGTAAAAGCCGTGCATAGTCGCCGCCTGCTGTGCCATATGCCGGCGAGATGGAAGACACGGGAATACCTACCATCATGCAGGCGAACATCGTGACCGCATGTTCAATACTGTTCGGCGCAAGGACCATCAGCGGACGATCGCCATTACAGTCAGCGTTCAGAAGTCGAGAGGCCCGGGCCTCAACACGAGACCAGAAATCCCCATAGGATGCCGAGCGCCACTCCCCGTCTCGTTTTTCGGCGAACAGGGTTGCGTCCGGCTGCTTTGCAACCCAGCTCTCCAAAACATCAACTACCGTGTCCGGCACGTCGGCGAGGGGCATCGTATTCTCGACCAGCATGGAGCCGTCGCATTGCCGCGATACTGTAACTGCCGCCGGTGCAAAAATTTCGTCCGCCGTATCATTATCGGCCATTCTTTATCCCTCCCGATCGTATCAGCGCTTGTACGGGCCTTTCCGTCCGTACCCGTCAACTCCAGTGCCTGAGCGCTTCCTGTGTCTGGAGAAGCCAGTTCCAGTCCTGTTTCAACCCGTCCACTACGCAGAAAAGATCTTCAATGGAAGTGGTGGCCCCGACGCCCTGGCCAGCGCCCCAAATATTTTTCCAGGCTTTCTGGTCGCCCTGAATATTGGAAAAATCTATCTTCTTCGTCTCGTCGACCTGGGAAAAGTCGAAGCCGCTCCGCTCAAGACTCTCGCGCATCCAGTTGCCCTTCACACCCGAAATCGCTGCAGTCGTAATGATGTCTTGCATGCGGGCCCGGATGAGCATCTGCCTGTAGTCATCCGAGACGAGGCTCTCCCGGCAACCGATAAAGCGGGTCCCCATATAGGCGCAGTCTGCCCCCAGATTGAGCATGGCCATAACGCCTCGGGCGTTTGACACCGCACCGCCAGCAATCAAAGGGCCATCCCAGAAAGACCGCACTTCCTCAACGAAGGCAAAAGCCGAGTAATTGCCTGTATGTCCTCCTGCGCCCGCACATACCAGCACCAGCCCATCGGCACCAGCATCAACAGCTTTGCGTGCCTGCTCGGCATTGATGACGTCGGAGAATACTTTCCCGCCGAACGCGTGCACCTTGTTCAGCGCTCGCTTCGGGCTGCCGAGGGCCGTGATGACGATCCGCGGTTTATATTCGGCCACCATCTCGATCTCCGCATCGAAGCGGTCGTAGGTGCCGTGAACGATCATGTTGATCGCCCATTGACCGGATCGGCCTGCGGTAGAAAGCTCGCCCTCGATGCGGCCCAGCCAGCCGGAAAGATCCTCAAGCGTCCGGGCGTTGGGGGCCGGAAACGCCCCCAACAGACCCGCCTTCCCGGCCGCGATAACCAGGTCAGGACCGGAAATGAGAAACATTGGGGCTACGACGACAGGAAGGCTCAAGCCTCTGTTAAGGTCGGTGATAACGGATGATGAGTTCATGCTGACGTCCTTCTGGCTGCGTTGACCGCTTACTCCGCCGGTGCCTGCGCACGAGGCGGGCGCTGGAAGCGATGCCCCCATGCCGAATTTTTCCTATGGGTCCTGATGTGCCACTCGTCTTCGTCAACCGCTAGGCCGCCCCAGCCGTATTCAATGTCGAACCCGGAGGGAGAGAGCACATAGAAGGACAGCATCTCATCGTTCGAATGGCGCCCAAGTGTGAAAGAAAGATGATGCCCTGCGTCGGTAGCGCGGTACATCGCCCGCCCAACCGCGTCCACATCGGTAACTTCGAGCATGAAGTGCACGAGTCTTTTCGGCAGTGGCACAGGTGCCAGCGCCAGTGAATGATGGCGCGCATTGCAACGCATAAAGCTGAGGGTAATGGGACGGCCAGGGATCACCTCCGTGTTGATATAATCGGACACCCTGAAACCAAGGATCGAGCGATAGAAATTTTCCTGCGCCTTGATATCCTTTGCGGTGAGTACAATATGCCCAAGCCCTTGGCTGCCTGTCTTGAAGGCAACACCATGCGGGCTTGCAAACGGCTTCTCCGTCAGTTGCAGAGGGCCGCAGAAGGCTTCGAGCTGCAACCCCTCGCAGTCGGTGAAGGAGAAGAGTTCGAGAGCACCACGATCTTCGGCGTGCGACGCGGAGGCCCAACGGACCTCGACATTCTGGTTCTGCAAATGCTCGGCGAGCAGACGGAGCTGTTCGGGTCCGGCCACCTCCCACCCGGCGAAGACGAGATCATCTTCCTCACCTTGAATCAGACGGATACGCCAGGCATAGCTATCGCAACGGACGTCAATGCTGCCGTCAGCCCGCGTGTGGCACGAAAGGCCGAGGATATTCTCGGCAAACGCTACCCAGGCATCAAGATTCCGGACAGACAGACCGATATAGCCGAGTGCTGAAATATACGACATTTTCACTTCCCCTTATCTTGCCTGAGTAAACTGCGCATATCGAAACCTGTATCCCGCAACAGGGTGGGGGATATATGAGCATCTGCGCGGATAAGGCGCATGGCGAGCCGTACCGCGTTAGGGTTGTTGATGCTGGCCGCACCGACGATCCGCCCGTCTTTCATCTCATAAGCAACGAGGCCCTTTGCTTCATTGCGCAGGATGGTCTCGTCGCCCTTCTTTCCGGCCATTTCCACATGCAGGTCGCCCTGGTCGGACCAGAACCATGGTATCGGCGTTTCAGGGACCGGCAGGCCCAATATCGCCCGGGCTGCTGCCATCCCCTGATGTTCAGCCGATTTCCAGTGCTGGTTCCTGCTATAAGTACCGGCGCCCAGATACAAGGAGGCAACATCGCCTGCGGCATATATGCGGGGGTGGCTGGTGCGCTGTTTTTTGTCCACAGCAATGGCTCCCGCCGCGAGCGCGAGCCCTGCCGAACGGGCCAACCGGGTATCAGGAACCATGCCGACACCGAGCACGACCATATCCACCGCTATACGCTCGCCATCCCCGAGCTCAAGACATACACCCCCCTGCGGGCTGTTGTCTCTTATCGCACCGATTCTGACATCCGTCCGTAGGGAGGCGCCCGCCGAGACATGATGGGCGATGAGATATTCGGCGATGGGCTGCGGCAGTACATGGGCAAGCGGCTGTGCAGCCCCGTCCAGCCAGCAGACTTCTTTCCCCAGCTTCAGGAACGATGCCACGGCTTCGGCACCGATCAGCCCGCCTCCGATCACCGCAATGCGCCCGCTGTCTTCGAGTTTCTCCCGGATGCGACGTGCGTCGGCTGCGGAGCGGAGGACATGCACCAGACCCCCGTCTCCACCGGGGACAGGCAGGCAACTGGCCTTGCCGCCGGTGGCAAGCAGGATGACATCGGCGTGAAGGGTCCTACCGTCCGTGAGTATCAACTCGCCGGTTGCTGCTTGAAGGTCGTCAACCCCGATTCCAAAATAGGTGGCTATATCGAGCGTCTGGCATTCGTCTGCGTTCAGGAGCTGGGCCGCAGAAAGATCGAAACTTTCCGCGAGAAGCATCTGCTTGGACAGGGGCGGGCGCTCGTAGCACCCGTCTGGATCCCGGTCGATAAGGGAAATTCGCCCCCGATAGCCTTCCTGCCGCAGGACCCTTGCGGCCGCCGCACCCGCGGCACTTGCGCCCACGATCGCCACGTGTGCAATGTCAGCCACGACTGATCTCGACATAGATATCGCCATCTATCAACTCAACCCGATGGGTTTTTACTGGAACGGTGGCGGGCGGGCAGCTTGGTTGGCCGGATTTGAGGCAGAAGAAAGCCATATGAAGGGGGCATTCAACTGCGTCTCCCTCCACGAAGCCTTCCGACAGGGAAGCATCCGCATGGGTGCAGGTATCATCAATAGCAAACACGTCGCCGCTTTCCCCCCGTATAACTGCCACCGGAGGCTGGACGTCCAGCTTGATCGCTCCGCCAATGTCGAGGTCGTCTAGCGCGCAAACCTTCATCCTCATGGCCTATGCTCCCTGACTGAAATGTCGTTTCGCCAGATCGATGAAATCTTTGGTTCGCTCGGCCTGTACCCAGTGACCGCATTGCGGAAACAGATGCAGTTCTGCCCTTGGCATATTGGTCGCGAGGCGCAGGGCCATTTCCATGGGGATGACCCGGTCTTCGCGACCCTGCAGCACCAGGGTCGGATGTCCAATCTGGCTGACAACCGCTTCCGGCATGCCGGAAAGAATGGTCTCTCCGTCGTCCGAGGGCTTGGCCAGAAGATTGCGCAAACCTTCCTGAGCGCCCGGAATAAGGCTGGCCTCATACCGCTCGCGCACGAGTTCGTCCGATACCGTGGCCGGGTTATAGGGAAAATGCATCATGACCGATTTCATGTTCTCGAGACCAGGCTCATAATCCCATCCGGCCCGCAGGCCCGCAGTCATGGCAAACTTGCCGCAAGGGGTGCCCATCAAACAGATGCGTTTGAACCGCTCTGGAAACCGGGCCGCCACCGCGAGCGCCAATGAGCCACCGAATGAATTGCCCACCACATGCACAGGGCCGAGTTCAAGGGCGTCAAGGAAGCCCAGTAGATGCTTGCCCCAGTTCTTGATGTCGTATGTGAAATCATCCGAACGTTCGGTATAGCCAAACCCGGCGAGGTCTGGTGCAAGTACATGAAACTTCTCCGCAAAGGCGGGCATGACCCGGCGCCAGTTGGTCCAGGCCGAAACACCGGGGCCGGATCCATGCAGCAGCAGCAAGGGCTCGCCGGAGCCAGCTTCAAGATAGTTGGTTTCAAGGCCAAAGGCCTTAACGCGCTTTCCGCGCCCACCTGCGACAGTTTCAAGAGACATGCTTTTCCCTCCGTTTAACCTTGGGATAATTCTTCACGAGATTTGATTATTGTCAATACGGTACCGTATGTTTTTTACATTTTTGGATTATATTGTTGCCTATTTCTTTGACTTTTTATGCGGGAGGCATTAGCTAGAGTGTAATGTTTTCAAGGCATTGAGAGGTGTTCGTGCGCAGGAGTAGCAAGACAATCGGCCCACTTGACACAAACAGTTGGGTGGATGCGGCAATGGATGTTTTGGCCAAAAAGGGCATTGATGCCGTGCGGATTGAGCCGCTTGCTCTCAAGCTCAAGGTCACGAAGGGGAGTTTTTATCATCATTTCAAGGATCGCCCTGCGCTGTACCAGGCCATCCTCAGCAAGTGGCGCCAGAAAGCCACAAGTCAGATTATTTCCCGGCTTAACAATGCACAACTTGGCCCGCAGGAACGACTACAGGAACTTCTGAACCTGCCTTACAGCAGCAAAAAGGCTAATGATGGTGCAGATATTGAACTCTCTATCAGGCATTGGGCGTCCCGCGACCCAATCGCCGCAGCCGCAGTGGCCGAGGTGGACACGCACCGGCTGTCATATATCGAGGGGGCGTTTCAGGACATGGGGGAAAGTCGAGAATCGGCGAGAGTACGAGCGTTCCTCACCTATTCGAGCCTGCTTGGGAGCGCAATGATCCGCGCTGCGGCGGCTGAGACGCTTGCCAAGAGTTCACAAGCCTACCTTCTGCGCCATCCCTAATAGGCCATCCCTAATAGCAAGTACACAAAAGATACGCTAGCGCATGCCAGTCCGCGAATCCAAATCAATCTGGTCATTCCGAGACTGAATGCCCTACGAATGTTGCCGAAGGCAGCTTGGCCTTTAGAAGCGTGCGCATCCATTTGTGCGCCGGGTCGGTGTGAACCATGGGCGGCCAGATCATCTTGTAGTCGAATGTACCCAGAGGCAGCGGTGGCTCATAGCATCGTATGGGAAGTTCACGTGCTTGCAGGCGAGCCATCCGTTCCGGTATTGTGGCGATGAGCTCCGACACCGCCACAAGCCTGGCCGGTGCCGAAAAGCCCCGGGTGGCATGTTGAACGGTGCGTTCCTGCCCCCTTTCTGCGAGCATCTCGTCAACCAGCCCGCGTCGCTTGCCGTTTGGGCTGATGAGAACATGTTTTTCCGCAAGATATTGCTCAAGGGTCAAGGAGTTCTCCCGCAAACGTGGGTGATCGGCAGCAGCAATCACAACAAATTTTTCCTGCCATAGGACAGCCTGATGGAATTGCGACGGCACTTTTTCAAACCGCCCGAAAGCCAAGTCCACCGAGCGCCCCATCCGGCCCAGATGATTGTCGAAGGTAGGTAGTGACACGATGTGGATGCCGGGTGCCGCCTCCGCCAACAACTTCACAATTGTAGGCATGCAAATCGCTTCTACATAGTCGGTCACCGCCAGGCGAAAGACACGATCTGAGATGAGCGGGTTAAAATTGCCGCTATTCCGCAGGGTCTCCCCCAGTACGGCCAGGGCAGCCCCTACAGGTTCAGCCAGTTCCAGCGCGCGGACGGTGGGCTGCATTTCATGCCCCACGCGTACAAACAGGGGGTCGTCGAATAGCCGCCGCAGACGGTTGAGGTTATGGCTCGTGGCCGACTGGGTGACCGACAGAAGTTTTGCTGCTCCTGAGACGCTGCGGGTTTCCATCAGCGTGTCAAATGTCACAAGAAGTGCCAAGTCTGCTCCATTAATTTTACTCATAGAATATAGAAATATATTAAATTTGACCAAGTGGCAGCCTTTTTTGATGCTCTGCCCCGTTTGTATAAAAGGGCGTCTCTCATGAAACTGGTTGCACTATGCACCTCGCTTTTGTTGGCTGCAGCCCCGGTGCAGGCCGAATGCAGCTTCAAAGATGAAGCCGGACTTGCGTCTGCAGCAGCAGATGAAGCCCACCGCTCACTCCCGCTGCTGCGGGAATTACTGAGTATTCCTAATGACGCACATTTCCCGGAGCAGATAGCGAAGAACATCAATTGGATTTCAGGGCAGTTCAAACGCCGGGGCTTTTCGATTCAGGAGATCAAGACGCCAGGCAGCCCCCTTTTGCTCGCGTCTCGTGAGATTGACCCACGCCTACCAGCCATCCTTGTTTACCTTCAGGCGGATGGGCAACCGGTGGATGAAAGCAAATGGGATCAATCGTCACCTTTCGAGCCGGTCCTCAAGGTGAGGGACGGAGCGGGGTGGCAGCAGAGATCCTGGCCCGAGGCAGGAGAAATCCTGGAGACTGAAGCCCGCATTTTTGCCCGTTCCGCCTCCGATGCCAAGGGACCGATCGCCATGTTGCTGGCGGCGCTGGACAGGCTGGCGGACTGCAAGCGGCAACCGAGTTTCAACCTGAAAATCGTGCTCGATTTTGAAGAAGAGCTGGGCTCGCCCAACCTTCCTCAAGTGGTGACGGACAATCCCGATCGCTTCGCGGCGGATCTGCTGCTCATTCTCGACGGTCCTCGTCACCACACTGACCGGCCCACACTGTTTTTCGGTGCCCGTGGTATAGCCCGGCTGACACTGACCACCTTCGGCCCTCTCTTCCCGCAGCATAGTGGCACGTTTGGCAACTATGCGCCCGACCCTGCCCTAGGTATGTCCAGGCTCCTCACCTCCATGAAGGACACGCTGGGGCGGGTCACCATTCCCGGTTTTTATGAAGGGGTTGACCTGACGGAGGCCGAGCGCGCGGTGCTCGCCGCCGTTCCGGACAACGAGGCAGATATCCTCGCGCATCTCGGTGTGAAAGTTCCTGACCGGGTTGCCACTTCCTATCAGGAAGCCATGCAATATCCCTCCCTTACCATTCTGGGCCTGCAGAGTGGATGGACGGGTGCGCAGACAAGAACCATCGTGCCTGCTACCGCCGTGGCAGAACTTGATATCCGGCTCGTTCCGGAAATACCGGCGGAGCGGCTGGTAGCACTGATCAAGGATCACATCAGGCACCAGGGGTTCCACCTGATTGCAGGCCAATACCCGACCCCGGAGGAGAGAGCCAGCCATGCCAATCTGGCAAGGCTTGAATATCGCGTTGCCTATAACGCGTTTCGTACACCACTGGCATCTCCGGCCGCTGCCTGGGCCCGGAGCGCCCTTACGCGCGCCTTCTCCGAAGAACCGGTCCAGATCCGGATGATGGGCGGATCAATCCCGATTGCGCCCTTTGTGGAAGCTCTTGGCATCCCCGCAATCGGCGTGCCGACGGTCTATCTGGAAAACAATCAGCACAGCCCGAACGAAAATCTCCGTTTTGGTAATTATGTCGAGGGAATCCAGACATTTATGTCCCTCCTGAGCGAACCGGTCACCTTCCGATGAAAAAAATTCTCCTTCCCCTGCTCACGCTTCTATTGGGCACATCCGGACACACACTTGTCCATGCTGAGGTTCAGCCGATTGAACTGCAGCCCTGCATGGGTGAACTGGACGGCGAGGTTGTGTGTGGCACGGCTCATGTGCCCGAAAGTCGCAGCAAAACCGGCAGCAGAACCATTGCGCTGAATGTGATTGTGGCCAAAGCCCTGAAGCCGCAGAGCCGTGTGGCAGACCCGGTTGTGTTTATCGCGGGCGGCCCCGGCATAACCGTGACCGACTCGGTTGGCTGGCGCACAAAAAGCTGGGCGCCCGCGCGCCAACACCGAGATCTCGTCTTTATCGATGCGCGCGGCACAAGTGGGCGAGACAAACTGGAGTGTGCTCTCACGCATGAGCCTGATGCGGTGGGTGCCTATGTTGGACAGAGCTGGTCGGTGGAACGTTTCCGCGCGTGCCATGAAGAGCTTTCCAAGCGGGCGGACCTTAGTCAGTATACCACTCCAGATATTGCCGATGACCTTATCGACATCCTGGGCAGGCTCGGATATCGCCCCGCCAACTTCGTCGGCTCGTCCTACGGCTCCCGTGTGCTGCTCGATCTCATGGCGCGGTATGGCTCGTCTGTCCGCTCTGGTGTGACAATCGGGCTTGCCACCTTGTCCGAAAGAGGTATCAGCGATATCGGGACCCATTTCCGGAACATTCTGGATTACCGGATGCGCCAATGCGAACAGGATGCTGAATGCCGGGATGCCTATCCCGGCTTCGCAGAGAAATTCCTGTCGATTGTCCGCAGGTTGGAAGACACACCCCTGCAGATGAAAGTTACGTCCCCTGCCTCGGGCGCAACGGAAACCCTGTCCGTCAACAAGGGAGCCTTCCTGCATGTGGTGCGCAGCCTTCTATACGATGCACAGCGTTCCGCCCTGCTGCCCGAGTTGACCGAACAAGTATACGCCGGCAACCATGCTGACCTGCTTACTGACCTCATCATTCGCACGGAGCGCGCTCAGGCCGCCCTCCTGAGTGAAGGTAGCTGGGCCTCCATCCAGTGTAGCGAGGATTTCCGCGGTACCGATATCAATGCTGCGCAGGCGGCCGAGGCCCGAAATCTTTATGGCATGGACCGGATCAGAAATATTTCCGAGATATGCTCATTCTGGCCGCAGGGCCAGGCGCCCACCGCCCATCTCTATCGTCCTTCATCGGACCGGCCGCTGTTGATCCTCAATGGCACAGCCGACCCGGCCACACCGCTGGCATGGGCACAGGATGCGCAACCGGGCCTGAAAAACAGCACCATTGTGGCAGTTCGAGACGGTTCCCACAGTCTTGGATTTGTCTGGGACACCTGTCTTGTTCCCCTCGCGACCGAGTTTTTTGACACTCTCCGCCCCAATGCTGTCTATCAGGAATGCTTGGAGGGGATTCCTCCCCCGCGGTTCCGGAAGCCTGACGGGCAAGGGGGCCAGTCATGAAAATATTCCTGACAGGCGCATCCGGTTACATTGGCCGACATGTCCGTTCCACATTCCTGCGTGCGGGATATCAGGTTGTGGCGCTTACCCGGCAAGCCTGTCCGCCGGATGCAAACACCAAAAATCTTGAATGGCTGCAGGCAGACCTGCGTGATCTATCGCGGCATCTCGAGGTGATGAAGCGTTGCGATGTCATTGTGCATACCGCCATGGAATATTCCGAGGACGGCGAGGTCGCTGGGGCTGATCTGCGCGCCTGTGAGGCGTTCAGCCACACGACGCTTCCCATTATCTACACCGGTAATCTGTTTTCCTCACTGTCCGGGACTGACGGCACCATTGCTGAAGCCGCCCTGTTCAATGGGCCGGAAAGGCTTTCGGATGTTGATGCCGGTTCCCGACATTGGCGCAATCAGGTGGAGCGGGTACTGCTGCGGCTGCCTAACCGTGTAGCCATTATCCGGCTCGGTTTTGTTTATGGCGGGATTGGGAGTCATCTGTGCGATATACTACCGCGCAGCAACAGTGGGGCCTATGTTTATTATGAGGGGTCACAGCATGAATGGCCTATGGTCCATATTGCAGATGTCTGCGCTCTCTATCTTGAGGCTCTGACCGCCGATGCGAATGGTATTTTCCACGCCGCGCAACCCGGCACCCTGATCAGCGATGTGGTGCAGGCTGCCGCAAGGCACGCGGGACGTAGCGCCGAAGCTCGAAACGCCGGTGACCCTGACCTGCGTGATGACGCCAGCGCGTTTCTTGAACGCTCAGTGACGGCGCACAACAGTCGTGCCCGGGCGATAGGATGGCAACCGCGCATCCAGTTTCCGGATTTTCTCGATTCCAGTCCGGATGTGGATTTTTCAGAGAGGAGACGGCACGCATGAAGGCGGCCCTATGCACCATTTCCCTGCTATTCCTCGCATGCACGCCTGTTTGTGCTGTCGCCGAGGAGGCAGAGCACCCGACCATCACGCGGCTGAAAGCCCTTCATGAGGATACAGACGACCTTGCGGTTGCCTATTACCTTGCGCGGGTTAATAACCTGGTGGGCCACGAAGGCGCTGCACTTGACTGGTTGCAATATCTGGTGGCGCAGAAGTGGCGCATGGGCGTCGACCCTACGGATTTTGTCTGGAAATCGCACGCCGCCGCCGCGGGCCCTGTCATTGATGACCTGCAGGAACTGATGCGTTCCGCAGCGTCCCCCGGAACAAGCGACACCAGCCTTGTTTTGCCGAATGAGACTCTGCTGCCCGAGAGTGTAGCCTTCGATCCGAGAACCGGAACCCTTTATGCCGGCAGCCTGAGAGAAAACCTGATCGAGTTTCTCCGGTTGGCGGATCCTTCTGGCCAGCCTGGTAGTTTGCAGCCGGCCGATGGCCGGGGAGTTTTCTACGGCCTCAAATATGCCACCGACACAGGTGACCTTTGGGCTCTCAGCAATCCCGTTGACCTGGCGGGGGACGTTCCGCCGGCGGTCATTATTGTAAATACGGCAGACAATACGGCTCGCTCAATCGATGGGCCGGTAGGTGCCGAGCTTAATGATCTGTGCCTGACATCCAGCCACGCTTTTGTAACTGACAGTCGCCAGCACAAGATATTTGTGGCGAGCAGGGAAAATCCATCCGCCATGTTGACGGAGCTATATTCCGACGAGGATATCCGTTACCCGAACGGCATAAGCTGCACGGTGGACGGCACCCGCCTTTATATCGGCGATTATCGGAGTGTCATACGCCTTGACCTGGCCGTTGGCTCGGACGGAGAGGTGGGAGCGCAGGGGCATGTACGCCTCAAGACCCCTGCCGGTATCTCACTCGGCGGCCTTGACGGACTGTATCTCTGGCAGGATACCCTTGTGGGAGTGCAGAATGCGCTTGGAGCCCCCAAGATCGTCGTGACCCAGTTGGCTGGCGACGATACGGTACAGGTGAAGAATGCTGAGCTGCATGACCTGTTTCATCCGGCATATCGCATTCCAACCACCGGCTTTATCGAGGGTGGTTGCCTTCACTATATCGCCAGTTCATCCATGGACGCCTTGAAACCGGACAGAAGCTTAGATCCCGATGTGGCAGCCCCGGTGCCGTCGACTCTCCTCGGTTTCAATCTGGGAAAGACCGGCAACAAATGCATATTGACCGTCCGCTAGACTTCGATAACCTGAGTATTCATTTCGTTCCTGCCATCTGGTGCTTCCTTAGCGACCGGTGGTCTTGGCAATGGACCGCACATGATTGATATCAATGCCATCCGAGCCGAAACCCCTGGCTGCCGTCATCTCCTGCATTTCAACAGCGCTGGGGCGGCACTGATGCCTCTACCGGTCTATGACACCGTCCGGCGCCACCTTGAAATCGAACGGGATTTCGGCGGATATGAAGCGGAGTTTCGCGCGAAGGAACAGCTTGAAAGTTTCTACACCGAATTTGCCGCGTTACTGAAAGTAAGCCCTGACGAAATAGCATTCGTGGAAAACGCCACTCGGGGGTGGGACATGGCATTTTATGGCCTGCCCCTTGAGCGTGGAGACCGCATTATCACCCACGCTTCCGAATATGCTTCCAATTTTCTCGCGTTTCTCCATCTTGCAAAACGGCGCGGCGTTGAGATCGATGTTGCGCCGTCGGATAGCTTTGGACAGATTGATGTGGTGGCCATGGAAAAATTGGTCACCTCGCGTACCCGTGTCATTGCGATCACCCATGTTCCGACACAGGGAGGGCTTGTGAATCCCGCTGCCGCTGTGGGGAAAATTGCTCGGAAACACGGTCTCGTCTATATTCTCGACGCCTGCCAATCGGTCGGGCAAATCGAGCTCAATGTTCCCGCTATCGGCTGTCACATCCTCACCGGCACCGGACGAAAATATCTGCGCGGGCCGCGCGGTACTGGCTTTCTGTATGTCAAACGGGAGCTGGCCGCGCAACTCGATCCTCCGTTCATCGATTTGCATGCCGCAAAATGGACGGGTGTCCGTGATTTTGAGCTCATGCCAGGCGCAAAACGGTTTGAAAACTGGGAAAGCAACGTTGCGGGTCGGGTAGGACTGGCGGCAGCGGTCAGATACGCCCGCACAATCGGTCTGAAGGCGATCGAGGAGCGGGTCACAACCCTGGCCGACCGGCTGCGCGGGGCGCTTGGTGAGATCCGGAGCATAAACCTGCACGACCAGGGACAACGCAAGTGCGGTATCACAACCTTCTCAAAAGATGGTAGGGACAGCCACGCAATTGCAGCGGCCCTACGGCAGCAGTCGATCGATGTATCTGTCTCTAGTGTAGAATACGCACTCCTTGATCTTGGCGCTCGGAACACCGGGCCGGTCGTACGGGCATCCGTCCACTATTACAACACAGAAGCTGAGGTCGAGCGCTTTGCAAGGGCTCTCGCTCGACTCTAGTCCGCCACAAAATATCCCCTCAGTTGCGGGATCAGGAAGTCCGGTCATACAAGGTTAAGCTTCGCGGGCAGGCTGGATGGGCCACCCGCTTACGGGTCGGCGCGGTTGCAGCCGCGACGAAGCGACCTGTGGAGGGGAACATGAAAGCGATCAGTATAATACTTTGGAGTGCGGCCCTGGTTGTTGGAGTAACGGTGACCAATAATGTCGTTTCCGTGCATGCAGAGCAAATTAGTCAGGTACAGGGCAGCAACGCCAGTGCCTATCCGCCCATTCTGGAAAAGGCATTCAAGACGAAACTCGTGAACGAAGTCGCACTGTCGCCGGACGGGGAAAAAATTGCAGCTGTCATCATCGACTACAGCCGGGAAACTCCGGGACGCTCCCTGCGGATTATATCAGGTAGCGGAAAGGCATCGCTGATTTATGGGCTGGGCGCGCCTTCTGCGCCTGCATGGTCTCCCGACGGTGACAAACTTGCTGTTATCAGTGCGGGTGCTCTCAAACTGATCAATCCCGCTGACGGCACCATCACAGCACTCGACCTTCCCTTGTCGGTTCGGGCCTTCAAATGGTCGCCTGACGGACAGACCCTGGCAATCGTGGCCTCTTCGCCCGAGAAACCGGCAAAAGAAGAGGCCCAGCAGCACAATCCGGATTGGCGCGCGCCTACTCCTCCGCTCAACGCTTTGTATATAGTGAACCTTGGAGCCCCCCAAGAAAGCCTGCGCAAGCTCTCCACCGATGAGCAGCATGTCGCACATGCCCTCGCGCCCGGTTTCGACTGGTCGCCGGACGGGCAGGCCATCGCTTTCTCCTGGACGGACGAAGCCTTGGCCAGCGCGTGGGGGCAGTCGCGCATTTCCATGGTCAATATTGCCACCGGCGAAACAAACACCGCGTCCGGGCTGGTGGCCGCCTTCAATCCGCTTTATTCCCCTGATGGCAAGAAGCTCGCCTTCCTGAAGGTGGATGACGGCCCAAGCTCGCACCGTATTCTGAGAACCCATATTCTGGATATTGCGTCGGGCGGGATTATTCCTTTTGCCAATACCCCTGACCAGATGCCCTACCTCCTGTCCTGGACCAGCGACAGCAGCGGTGTGTTCTTTGCTGAAACACATCGCACCCTTTCGACTTTCGGTATTGTGCGGGAAGGCGGCGTAAAACGCCTCGATATTGGAGAGAGACTTATTTCGTCTGTACACCTGATCCCGGTTGGACATCCTGTCGATATATCCCGGGACGGCACGCGCGCGGCATTGGTGCTTGAAAAAAGCAACCAGCCGCCGGAAATTTATGTGCACAGCTTGGGTGAGGGGCAGCCAAATCCTGTCAGTGAAATCAATGCAGCAGTTGTAAAAGAGGGCTATCCCAGTTCACAGACTGTCGAATGGCAAAACAGCGAAGGGGACATGATTGAAGGGCTATTGACGCTCCCCTTGGGTCATGTGCCGGGCACTCCGCTTCCTGTTCTGACTTTTGTCCATGGTGGGCCTCCGAACGTGTCGCAGGATGTATTCCTGTCTGCGCCACATATTTTTCCGCGCGGGGCGCTCCTTGAAAAGGGCATTGCCATCTTCAGTCCCAACTTTACCGGATCTTTGGGCTATGGCGGCGCTTTCCGCCGTCATCTGGCAGGTGCCCTTGGTCAGCGGGACATAGACGATGTGCTGACCGGCGTGCAGCATCTGGTGGACACCGGCATTGCCGATCCCGAGAAGCTGGCCATCGGTGGCTGGAGTTATGGCGGTTATGTCTCGAGCATGGCAATCCGGAGAAGCGACCGGTTCCTCGCCGCATCTATCGGTGCCGGCCCGTCAAACCTTGTCAGCTATATCGCAACCAGCGACTTCAGCCAGCTGTTTGAAGATTATTTCGCGGGCGCCCGACCCTGGCAGGCGGTCGAGGCGTTCTCAGAAGCGTCTCCTGTAGCGCACCCAGCCGCTGGTAAGTTGAAGGTGTTGATCCAACATGGAGAAAGTGACCAGCGTGTACCGTTCAGTCAGGCTATTGAAAACCTCTACTCCCTGAAGACCAGCGGTGCCGATGTGCGACTGAGTGTGTTTCCGGGACGGGGGCATGTGCTCTTCACGCCGGCCGACTTGCGCGTATCCTCGTGCGAAAATTACATTCTTTTCACGTCCGTGCTCCTGGCGGAAAATTCCACCGGGGACGCGATGAATTGCGGGAAGTAGCGATCGGCAACCCTGCGGCGGGGCTTTGGAAACCCTGCCGCCTTCACACAGACGACCGCGCCAGCCAGGCCTTGGCAAGCGCCACCCAGTATTGGGCGCCGTTCTCAAGTATGGCGTCATTGAAGTCATAGTCGCTGCTGTGGAGAAGGCATCCACCCTGCCGCGAGCCATTACCGATCAGCATGTAGCAACCAGGCCGCTCCTGAAGCATGAAGGCGAAGTCCTCCGACGCCATCTGAGCGGCGCAATTGCCATTGATACCGTCTGTACCGAACAGGTCTTGCGCGACCTCGCTTGCGAACAGGGTCTCTCTTTCACTGTTGATGGTAGCTGGGTAGGCAACTTCGAAACTAGATTCTATCGATACGCCGTAGGCCTCAGCTACACCCCGACACACGGCCAGCACACGGTCAATAATCGCAGTGCGTACCTCGGGGGTGAAGGACCGGATAGCGCCCTTGAGAGAGGCCGTATCCGGCAAAACATTATAGGTCTTTCCTGCCTCGACTGCGGTGACAGAAAGGACAGCCGCATCGGCAGGCGAAACATTTCTGCTGATGATGGTCTGCAACACGCTGATTAGGGCACCTGCTGCAACAATAACATCGGAGGAATTTTGCGGGAATGCGGCGTGACCGCCCCTTCCCGCTATTCTGATGTCAAAAAGGTCGAGCGCCGCCATGATAGGTCCTGTACGCGTGGCGAAGCTACCAGCTTCCAGCCCCGGGACATTGTGCAGCCCAAAAACGGCCTCCATGGGGAAACGATCGAACAAACCGTCGCGTATCATGGCGGCTCCTCCGCCCGCGCCTTCCTCGGCAGGCTGGAATATGAAATATATACGCCCATCCGGCTCCTCCCCGCTTGCCAGTTCGCGCGCGGCGGCAAGAAGCATGGCCATGTGACCGTCATGTCCGCATGCATGCATGCAGCCCTCTCTCTGGCTGCGATGGGGGAAATCATTGGTTTCGGTGATGGGAAGGGCATCCATATCGGCCCGCAGGCCGATCGCGCGATCTGTCAGGCCTTTCCCCAGAATCCCGACAACGCCGGTCTCTGCGATACCGGTATGCACGTCGCACCCGAACTCGCGCAGTTTCTCCGCAATGAAGGTGGCGGTATGCACCTCATCGAAGGCAAGTTCGGGTCTTGAATGCAGATATCTTCGCCAGGCAGTTATCTCATCGGCGGAAGGGAGGACGCGGTCAGACTGCATGGTTTTTGCGGTGAAGGACACCCGCTCCCAGAAAACCGCCATCCACCCCGAAAACCTGTCCGCTTATATAAGCGGCTTCCCGCGAGGCCAAGAAAAGCGCGGCGGAAGCAACCTCCTCCGGCGTGCCGTAACGGTCCATGGGAATGGCCTGGCGATAGACCTTGCGCGTCTCTGCCGAATGCATTTTCTTCACCAGGTCGGTTTCAATTGCGCCGGGAGCAAGGGCATTTGCCGTCACACCGTATTGGGCAAGCTCAACCGCCATGACCTTGGTGAGCGTAATGACACCACCCTTGGCTGCACCGTAGGCTGCGCGACCGGTGCCCCCGCGCACACCCGCCGTTGAGGCAAGAGTGACAATACGGCCGTAACCCGCATCAGCCATGACCTGCGCAACCGCCTGACATGTGATGAACGTGCCCGTGAGGTCGATATCGATCACGCGTTGCCAGTCCGAGAGATCGGTTCCAAGAAAACTCTTCTCGAGCCCAATGCCGGCGCTGTGAACCAGTGCGTCGAGACGTCCATAGTTTTCGCACGCAGCCGCAACAACCTGCTGAACCTGCTGGACATTTGTGACGTCCGCCGCGAGGAGCAGGCACCGGTTGCCGATCACGTCCTCAAGGCTGGCGGTCAAGGCCTCCATATTGCGGTCGATCGCCACAACATTGGCCCCGTTCTGCAGGGCACCGCGCAAAACGGCAAGGCCAATTCCGCTTGCTGCACCGGTAACCAACATTGTCTGGCCTTTGAAATCTATCATGTTTGCATCCGTTATTTTATGGCACCAAAACGGCGTCCAATCGCCGCAAACTGGTCGACCGCCCAATCCACGTCCGCCACGGTGTGCGCGGCAGACAGCTGTACGCGGATTCGAGCCATGCCCTGCGGCACGACCGGATACCAGAAGCCGACGGCATATAAACCCGCCTCAAGAAGCGCTGCCGACATTTGCGCGGCCAGCCTTGCATCTCCGAGCATGACCGGGCTGATGGGATGTTCGTTTCCGCCAAGCGAAAAGCCGTGCGCTGTCATTTCAGTCCTGAAGCGCGCCGTCACCTCCTTAAGATGACGCAGGCGCCAGTCCTCGGACACGAGCAGTTCAAAGGCTTTCAAGGTACTCGCCACAATGGGCGGGGGCATGGCGTTCGAGAAAAGGTAAGGTCGTGACCGTTGCCGCAGCAGCGACACAACCTCATGCCGCCCGGCAATGAAACCGCCACAGCCGCCCCCCAGTGCTTTTCCGAAGGTGCCAGCAAATATATCAACCCGCCCCAGGACGCCCTGATGCTCCGCCGAGCCGCGCCCTGTTGCTCCGATGACGCCGAGGCCGTGCGAATCGTCCACAAAAACCAGAGCGCCGTATTTTTCTGCCAGGTCACAAATGTCAGCGAGTTTCGCGATCTCGCCGTCCATGGAAAAAACACCGTCGGTGGCGATAACTTTGCGGCGACAGTCATCAGCGGCTTTCAGACATGATTCAAGCGCGTCCATGTCGCCTGACGGATAGCGATGGCGCTGCGCCTTGGAAAGCCGGATACCGTCAATGATGCTGGCATGATTGAGCTGGTCACTGATAACCGCATCTTCGCTACCGAGAAGGGTTTCAAAAAAACCCGTATTCGCATCGAAACAGGAATTATAGAGGATCGTGTCATCCACCTCGAGAAACTGGCTGACTGTCTTTTCAAGGGCAATATGCAGGTCACTGGTGCCGCAGATAAACCTGACAGATGCCATGCCGAGGCCGTGGCTATCGAGCGCGGCGTGCGCCGCCGCACGAATATCCGGATGATTGGCAAGACCGAGATAGTTGTTGGCACAGAAATTGAGCGCCGAACTCTGCCTGTCTGGCCCCACGGTAGAGACTGAACGGTCCTGTGGTGTCGTGATAACACGCTCTGTCTTGTAAAGGCCGTCGGCCTTGATGGCGTCGATCTCACGGCGCATCTCGGCCGCGAAGCTGCTTACATACATGGATGTTGCCTTTGGTCAAGATTTGGGCGGCCCGCTTTAAGTGGAAGTCGGGGGCGAGCCGCCCAAAGGGGGAGGACCCCGACTAGAACCGGTACGTCACGCTGACCCGGTAGGTTCGCGGCAGGCCATACCCGACAAATGTCCGGCCTGTACCCAGAAGGTCATCATTGACGGCACCGGTGATATAGTCCTTGTCAAAGATATTCTTCACGTCTAGCGAGACATCCCAACCGTCAAATGAGGAGAGCGTTACGTATCCGTTGGCAATCCCGTAGCTCGGCATATAGAGCCTGCTGAGGTTTTCCGGTGTCGTGAAGGACGACGCACGTGACTGGTATTCTGCCCTGAGCAGCAACTCAAAGGTTTCGCCAACCGGAGTGCTGTAATTGCCGCTAAACGCCGTTGTCCATTTGGGCGAATTGGGCAGTTCGTTTCCGGCGCAACTGGGCACAGCAGGCGTGCAGTTGGCGTACTCGTCAAATGTTGCATCCACATAACCGATAGCAGCATCGAAGCGGAACGAGGCTGAGGGCTGAAGCACCAGTTCAAGTTCTGCGCCCTTGATTTCAGCCTTGCCGGCGTTGGTAATCACGGTGCCGCCATTCAGGACACCCAGGAACTGGGACACCTGCAGGTTGCTATAGTCGGTGTAGAAGACTGCGAGATTGGATACCACCTTGCGACCTGCAAATTCAGCCTTCCAGCCGAGTTCGTAATTGATCGCCTTCTCGGGTTGGAACGCGAGGTCGTCGCCGGCGAAGACGCCGTCTCCATCCGGGCTGTTCACGGCACCGGCGATGAAAGAAGATCCGACGAAATCGGCGTTCCAGCCCCCGCTTTTGTAACCCCAAGTGACCTTGCCGTAGACGGTCATGTCCTCGTTCGGCTGATAGCTGAGGCCGACTAGGGGCGACAGATCATTGTCGCTGAGGCTGTCGGTGACACCCGGGATGGGTTCGAATACCGCTCCCGGCAGCAATGAACCGAGCTGGCTGTATTCAAGTGCTTTCTTCTCATGGGTATAGCGCAGGCCGGCCAAGAGGGTGAGCTGGTCCGTCAGGTGTACCTGAAAGTCACCATAGGCGGCGTAGCTTTTGGTGGTCACACCGCCAATGCTGTCGATATTAACGGGCGTTCCGCCTGTGAGAGGAAAATCCGCACCGAAGATGCCGCGGTGGAAGGCATTCGAGTCCTGCCACAGATAGAAAAGGCCAAGTGCATAATCGATAAACTGTTCCCCTGGGGAAACGAGGCGGATCTCCTGGGTGAACAATTCCTGCTCGTCTGCAAAGTCGGCAATCAGGATACTGGCTGCAGTATTGTCGTTGTCGTTTGCGGTGCGGTTCTCGTTCTTGCGGTAGCCTGTGATGCTCGTCAGTGTCGAGCCGTTGGCGAGTTCCAGGGAGCCTGTGAGACCAAGCCCTTGTATTGTGCGCTCCTCCACAGGGACATAGTCGTTGACGAGGCTGCGCGGGCCAGGAGCCGCAGGGTCGTCCAGCACTTCGGGGAAGGCCTGTGTGCGGTTCTCGTCCAGATAGTCGCCGCTCAGGTCGAAAGTCAGCCGCTCGTTAGGTTCAAAGCGAACCTGAACCCGGCCGCCCCAGGACCCTTCGTCGTTATATTTGTCGCCGTTCAAGACGTTTGTGACAATCCCGTCCCGGTCGCGCCCGTAGGCACTCACTCGTACCGCCAGCTTGTCGTCTACCACAGGCATATTCAGGGTTAGACTACCGGCAAGATTGTCAAAGCTGCCATACTCGGCCGAAACCTGCCCCCCGAACTCGTAATCCGGCTTCTTGGTGGTGATGCTGATGGCGCCGGCAATAGTGTTCTTGCCGAACAGCGTTCCTTGCGGCCCACGAAGGACTTCCACACGGTCGATATCGACAAAGTCTTGGTTAAAGCTGAGCGGTCGGCCCGTAAAGACGCCGTCCACATAAACGCTTACCCCGGATTCAAAGCCCACGTTCCGTGCATTGGTCGATATGCCACGAATCGTCAGGTTGGTATTGCTATTAGAGTTGGCCGCATCGGAAAGCGATACGTTAGGCACTAGCGCAACCGCATTCTTAACTCGCGCGACACCTCGCGCCGCCAGTCCGTCGCCTTGCAAGGCAGTCACAGAGATCGGAACATCTTGAAGGCTCTCTGCACGTTTGCGTGCGGTGATGACAATCTCCTCAAAGGAGAAACTGTCGTCAGTGCTGGACGCTGTTTCTTCCTCGGCAGACTGTGCATAGGCACCGGACAGGGAAATCAGGCTGCTCGCAGTGCCTGCCAACAGCGATAACCGAAGAAACTTTCTACCCGAGACAACGATCTTGCTCATGTTACCCTCCACTTGTTCCTCACCAGAGCGGGCAGTCGTCGTCCTGCCGCACTCCCCATGGGCCACGCTCGGCCCCTCCAAGAGGAAGTCTTTCATCAGGCGGGAGCGGTCGCATATCCCCAACTTAAGGGGGGTGGATAATGCTTTAACGTTATAGTTAGATTGTAACCTGTAGTGTAGCTTGGTTTGGCACTCAAGCGCGAGCGCAGGATGGAGGCTCATAGATGGACCAACAGCCACCAGAGCATAATTACACGCACGTCGGTCAAGGGCTTCCTGGCGAGGTGACCAAGATTCTGACCTCCATCCAGAATGTCGGTTTTCATGCTTTCATGTATTGTGTGAACAAAACCGATGAGACTGGTCTCGGTCTCAGCAACGCCCCTCAGTCGGTGTTGAGTTACGGTTTCCAGAAACTGTCGGCCCGCGACTGGGGCAAGGAGAAATACCAGCAGGACCCCATCCGCCGGCTGTTTGCAAACGGTATTCTCAAGTCGGGCACGACACTTCCTTTCGTCTGGGAAAACAATGATGGCCACCTTGATATCAGCGGGGAGCGGCTGAATGCCGATGAATATGCGTATCTGAAACATTGTTACGCCTGCGGGGTACGCACTGGCATCAATGTACCAGTCTACAGCCGTTTCAACAGGCTCGCCATCGTATCCTTCTATTCAGACCTGCCTGCCAAGAAGTTCCGAGACGATCCTGACTGCATGGCTCGGCTTTTCTATAGCAGTCATCATATCCACAATATGCTGGCCCATCAGGCGGGTAACGCAGACCGGAAAACAAACAAGCCCCTCTCGCCCCGAGAACTGCAATGCATGCAGTGGGCGGTGAAGGGCAAAAACTCGACCGAAATTGCGCAGATTCTGGGCCTGTCAAATTACACCGTTCGAGACCATTTCAAGAATGCCGCCCAGAAACTGGGTGCCTCCAATCGTGCACAGGCCCTGACCAAACTACTGCTGATGGGGGCGATCGAGCCCTGACCCCCCATCTGCGGGATGGCCCTCTCTGACGGCTCGCGTTCAATCTGTCTCCTCAGCAAGATATGCGAGGAGAGGTAGAGTGAAGATTGAAGTCAATGGTGTCCGCATCTTCTTTGATGTTGATGGGTTGCAATGGCCGGCTGACGGGCCACGCCTAAAAGAAAAACCCACTCTTTTGCTTGTGCACGGGGGACCCGGGTTCGACCACGCACCCTTCAAACCCTATTTCTCCCGATTCAATGATATTGCCCAGGTCGTTTACATGGATCTGCGCGCGAACGGTCGCAGCGAGAGTGGCCCGACCGAGAGCTGGACGCTGGACCAGTGGGCAGACGATGTGAGAGGTCTTTGTGATGCGCTGGACATTGTCTCGCCGATTGTGCTTGGAGTCTCGTTCGGTGGCTTTGTGACAATGAACTACGCACGCCGGCATCCGGGGCACGCCAAAGCCCTTGCTCTCATTAATACGGCCATCCATACCAACCTCGAACGAAAGCTCGACTGTTTCGAGAAACTGGGCGGCCCCGATGCACGGGCGGCGGCAGACGCATTCTGGCGCAAGCCCGAACCTGCTGCGGTCGAAAAATACATGCAGCTCTGCATGCCGCTCTATTCCCCTGCAGATCACGACCCCGAGGTTGCCGGGCGCGCCACCATGCGGCTAGAGTCCTTTTTCACCTTTGCAGGCGAAGAGAACGAGATGTTCTCCTATGACTACCGGGGCAAGCTGGATGATGTGACCTGCCCGGTTCTTCTTGTCTCGGGCGATATGGACCCGATTACACCGCCAGCCGACGCTGAGGAAATCGCGGCAAACCTGCCAAACGCCGCCACGCAGCTCAAGATTATCGAAGGGGCGGGTCATTCGGTCGAACGCGCCAAACCGGGAGAGTTTGAAAGCATACTTCGGTCATTCATCCATTTACTGGTCTAGTCCCTGAACTGAAGCGGGAGAATGCATTCGCAATTCCCGCTTCTTTTTTGCACGGTTTTCTTACCGGCCAGCCAGATCCAGCGCGACATCCACAATCATGTCCTCTTGGCCGCCGACCATTCGGCGTCTGCCAAGCTCGACCAGAATATCCCTGACATCCACACCATAATCCACCGCCGCCTTCTCGGCGTGTCGCAAGAAACTTGAATAGACACCGGCGTATCCGAGGCTGAGGGTCTCGCGGTCTACCCGGACGGGCCTGTCCTGCAGAGGACGGACCAGGTCTTCCGCGGCGTCCATGAGCTTGAATAAAGAACATCCATGCCGCCATGCCTTTTTGTCCGCTGCGGCGATGAAAACCTCAAGCGGCGCATTGCCTGCCCCCGCACCCATGCCCGCGAGGCTTGCGTCCACCCGGCACGCTCCTGCCGAAACCGCAATCATCGAATTTGCGACGCCAAGGGAAAGGTTGTGGTGGGCATGGACCCCCCGTTCGGTCTCCGGCTTGAGAACCCGGTCATATGCCTCAAGGCGCGCGCGATATCCGTCCATATCCAAGGCGCCACCACTATCGGTAACATACACACAGGTCGCGCCGTAGCTTTCCATGAGCTTCGCCTGTGCAGCAAGGGCATCCGGCTCGATCATATGGCTCATCATGAGGAAACCGACGGTATCCATGCCGAGGTCACGGGCAGCAGCAATATGCTGTCTCGAAATATCCGCCTCCGTACAGTGCGTCGCGATACGCACAGATCTGATCCCAAGACGATAGGCCTGCTTCAGGTCTTCGATCGTGCCAATGCCGGGCAGCAGAAGGGTGGTGACCACTGCCTTCTCCACCACATCGGCTGTGGCCTCGATCCATTCCCAGTCGGTACAGGCACCAAACCCGTAATTGAAGGACGACCCGTTCAGGCCATCGCCATGCGCGACCTCGATGGCGTCTACGCCGGCCTCATCAAGCGCTCGGGCGATCTTCATAACCGCATCGAGACCATACTGATGGCGCACGGCATGCATGCCGTCACGCAGCGTTACGTCCTGGATATAGAGATTTTGGTGAAGCGGATCGAAGGTCATTTTTCTACTCCAGCGGCGATGGACCGGCATGCTATCCTCTCAGCGGTCGCTAGCGCGGCCGAGGTCATGATGTCAAGGTTGCCTGCATAAGCTGGCAGATAATGGGCTGCCCCTTCAACCTCAAGAAAGACGGTGGTTTTCAAACCCTCGAACACACCGAGCCCTGGAATGCGCACGGGATTGTTGGACCCGAAACGCTCAAACTGAACCTTTTGCTTCAACCGGTAGCCCGGTACATAGGCCTGCACGCGCGTTACCATCCTTTCAACGGCAGCCGCAATACTGTCCTCATCCGCACCGGAGGAGAGCGCCATTACAGTATCCCTCATGATCATCGGAGGCTCAGCCGGATTCAGAACAATAATGGCTTTGCCCTTTTTGGCGCCGCCCACACTTTCGATTGCCTGCGATGTCGTTTCGGTGAATTCATCAATATTTGCCCGCGTGCCCGGTCCCGCGCTTTTGGAAGCGATAGATGCAACAATTTCAGCGTAGTGAACCTCAGCCACACTGGATATCGCCGCGACAATGGGGATCGTGGCTTGTCCGCCGCACGTCACCATGTTGACATTGGGTGCTGCGATATGCTCATCGCCGTTGACCACCGGCACCACATAGGGCCCGATGGCGGCCGGGGTCAGGTCCACCATTACCTTGCCGGCAGCCGTGACCGCGGCATTGTGAGCCGCATGGGCCGAGGCCGAAGTCGCGTCAAAGACAATATCGACATCTGCCCATTCCTTCATGCGGAGCAGGCCGTCCATTCCGCCCCAGGTAGTAGCCACACCCATGCGCTCAGCCCGAGCCAGCCCGTCTGACGACGGGTCGATACCCACGAGAACGGACATCTCAAGCAGGTCGGAAGTACGGATGATCTTGACCATCAGGTCTGTGCCGATATTGCCTGAACCCAGAATAGCGACCTTCTTCCTGGAACTGGTCATTGATTTTCCTCTTCGAAAGAGAAGGAGCAGGCGCCCAGCCCCCCAATCTGGGTGCGAACGGTGTCGCCGGTTTGCATGGCTATCATGGGCCCCAGGGCGCCCGTCAGGATGATATCGCCTGCCCTGAGGGTCTCGCCCCGCTCAAGAAGGGTGTTCGCGAGCCAGACCGCAGCGGCCATCGGATGCCCGAGACAGGCCGCGCCGGCCCCTATGGATGCCACCTTTCCGTTGACCTCGAGCACCATACCGCAACTATAAAGGTCAAGATTTTTAAGGGATCTACGATCTTCACCTAATACAAAAAACGCGGAAGAGCCGTTGTCGGCAACCGTGTCCGCGAAGGTGATCTGCCAGTTGCTGATGCGACTGTCGACAATCTCGATCGCTGCCACAGCGTAATCGGCCACCCGCAGGATATCGGCGATAGTGCAATGATCCTGGTCCAGATCCCTGGCCAGCACGATTGCAACCTCGGCCTCCGCCTTGGCTTGAATGACATCGCATGACCGAAGGACGCCGCCATCGGGGATGCGCATATCGCTGAACAGCACGCCGAAGTCCGGCTGATTGACCCCAAGCTGCTTCTGTACGGCTGTCGATGTGAGGCCAATCTTTCGGCCTACAATCTGTCGACCTGCCTGTTTCCAGTATTCGGTGTTCAGCGCCTGCACGGCATACGCGCCTTCGATATCATCAGGCGCGAGGCCATCCCGCAGGGGCGCAGTCCCTTTGGTGCCATAAGCTTCCCGCAGCCGTACCGCCAGTTGTTCAAGTGTTGTCATTCGTTGGTCCATTCCGTGATTTTGCGAAGTCACGCTAGGCAGCTTTTGCAAGATTCGCAATTTTCTGATCAAAGATATTCTCACAGTGTAAGAATCGCGAATAAGGATAGGCCAAGCGTAGCTGTCATGGCCATCCAGCAGAAGAGGGACGTGGTTTCATGACATCAACAGCAAAGGCAGTCGCCCTTTTTTCCCATATTGTATCGAATCCGGGTACTACCGTGGAAACTGCGGCGAAGGAACTGGCGCTGCCGGTGTCTACGGCATACCGTCTCCTTGTGCCCTTTTTTCGCGCCGGTCTTCTCGCGCGGCCGAAAAACGGCGAGGTCATGCCAGGTATCCCGCTCATGCTTTCGCTCTCGCAGGCTGATATAGCCGGCATATTGGGGGCCTTGGCCCGGCCTCATCTCGCCCGCCTCAGTAAAACACTGAAAATGACCAGCCATCTCGGCATCTTCGAAAATGATATGGTCACCTATCTCGTGAAAGTTCCACACGGGGAAGAGCAGGTGTTCACCCGGGAAGGCATGCAGCTTGAAGCCTATTGTTCCGCCATAGGCAAGGTTCTGCTGTCGGAATTGTCGACAGATAACCTCGCCGCTTATCTCGCTGGAGGGCCTTTTATCCGGTTGACTCCCCACACCGTAACCGATCCCCATCACATGCACAGCCACCTGATGGATGTATCGAGACAGGGGTACGCCACGGATATCGAGGAAATAAGCCTGGGTCTTCACTGCATGGCCATGCCGGTTTTCGGCCCGGCGAGACGGGCGCTTGCTGCGATCTCCGTTTCATGCGGGGATAAGGCGAAGTTGCTTGCTCCCTCGACTCGTGAGCAACTGAAACAGACTGCCGCCCAAATCAGCGGCGCCTGCCAGCCCGGCTTATAATCCCGCCGGGTATGGTGTGCTTATGTGCCCCGCAAGTGGGGGATTTCCCGCAGAGGCCTCAAGGCTAGCCTGATGCCATAGCAAACCGCATGAGGAAAGATGGGAGGTGGTGCTATGGTAGTTGCAGAAAAGGAATCGGCCTCAAGGGGCCATGTTGTCATTATCGGGGCCGGCATTGCCGGCCTTGCCAGCGCGCTCAAGCTGGAGGAGCTGGGCTTCCGTGCAACAGTGCTGGAAGCGACGGAGCGGCCCGGTGGCCGTATCCAGACCCTGCGGGTTTTCTCTGACAGTCTTTATGCCGAAGCCGGCGCCACCTATATCCCCGGCGTCCATGACCTGACGAACGATTATATCAAGCGATTTGAAGTCAAGCTCCATCCCATTCCCGAGGACAAGCTTTTCACATGTTGGACAATCGGCGGGCGCCGCGTCAGGGTCGGTTCCGTATCCGAAGATTGGCCGGTAGATTTAACGGAGGAAGAGCGTGCCCTTGGACTTGTGGGCATACTTGAAAAGTATGTCGGGGAAGTCGCTGCCGCGCTTGGCGATACGCGGGATCCGGCATGGCCCAGCGAGGATCTCCGCCCCTATGACGAAATGAGCTATTGCGATTTTCTCAGGAGCAGGGGCGCCTCAGACGGTGCAATCTCGCTTATCCGGCGAATATTCCCGGACATCCACGGAGAGGGTATCGAAAATGTTTCCGCGCTCTTTTGCCTGAGAGACTTCCTCAACGAAGGCGGTGGCTGGTCCCTGATCGAGGGTGGCAGCGAGACGTTTCCCAAGAAAATGGCCGCCGCACTTGAAGGACGCATTCATTACGGCGCTTCGGTCAAGGCTGTGGCACATGATGCAGAAAAGGCGACAGTTCACTATGAGCAGGGCGGCCAACACCGGGAGCTTACAGCCGATCGGGTGATCTTTGCACTGCAGTTCAGCGCCCTTAAAATGATCTCCGTCACCCCCGCTCTTTCAAGCGCCAAACAAACGGCAATAACCCAACTCGGCCATAGCTCGGTCACCCGTGTATTCCTCCAGATGAAGGAACGCTATTGGGGGGACAATGGACCGGAATATATGGGGATTTCAGATACGCCGGCCTTGGGGGTGCGCGACGCCACATTTGCGCTAAAAGGTCGCCGCGGCGTGCTTGAGTGCTACATCCCCGGGGTTGCCGGACGCCGCATTGCGGAAATGGATGCAAAACAGCAACTCGCTACTGCCCTCGAGTATATCGAGGCCGTGGTGCCAGGTGCCAGTGAGCATGTGGAACTCTCAGCGGTCAAAAGTTGGGATGCCGATCCGAATATTCGTGGCGGCTACGCCTATTTCCGGCCCGGCGAAATGTTCAGCCTCATGCCGCTGATCAATATTCCTGAAGGGGTGTTCCATTTCGCGGGCGACCATGCGTCCCCGTGGCCTTCCTGGATTCAGGGTGCTCTCCATTCTGCGCACCGTGTGGCAGACGAAATTGATGCTGCATTCAAATAAGTTCCCAACCGTGACAAAGGAAACCGACCATGACCAAATGGCCTGATGCCGATCCCGCCGATGTGAAATCCGTTGAGGCGGTGATCGCAGCATTCGATGACACACTCAGCTTTAATCCGGGTGCCTTCCTGTATAATGACGAGCGCCTGCGCTCGCTCTTTGTTCCAACTGCCAGCATTCTATGCCCGGCACCCTGGAACATCCAGCTAAGTCCACTTGAGTGGGGCGGTTTCTTCGCTCAGGCGGCAAAAGACCTTGGCTTTACCGAAACCGGTTTCGCCGAGAAAAATCATATCCGGAAGCTGACAACCATCGGCCATGTCAGCTCCGTCTATACATTCTACACGCTGCATTCACCGCCAGCCTCCGAGGCCGTGGGACAAGGGATCAATATGTGGCATATTGTGAACCTGAGCGGACGCCACGCGATTGCCAGCCTGATCTGGGAAGATGAGAGTGAAACGGCCGTCACACCCCCGGAACTGATGGCATAGGGTCCGCCAAGCGGAAGCGAAAAACTGGCAAAAGGCCCGCGTATTTTCTACTGCGGGCTTTTTCCGGCGGTGAGAATCGGCGGATGGGCGAGACTATTCCAACGGGCCGGGCAAGCTGCCGATTACAGCGCAAAGAGCCGCAAGGAATTCACCGCAGGCGAGGCCGTCAAGGGCGCGATGGTCCACGGTCAGCGATAGGCCCATGTAGGGCTTTGAGATCAATTCTCCATCAGTTCCCAGTTCCGGCTGCTTCCAGATTGCCCCTAGCCCCAGAATGGCCACCTGCGGCGTATTCAGAATGGGAGTGAAATACTTCACGCCCGTCATGCCGAGGTTGCTGATCGTGAAGGTGCCGCCTGTCATCTCCTCCACACTCAGCGCCCGAGCACTCGCACGCTCGATCAGGTCGCGCCTTGCAAGCGCGATATAGTCGACATCCTTTTCCTGCACGTTGAAGACCGCCGGTGCCATAAGTCCGTCCGGCGCAGCAATGGCGAAGGCGATATGTTGCGCATCCTGATAGTGAATGATGTTCTCGACCAGATGGGCATTGAATGCCGGAAAACGGCGCAGAACCTGGGACAGGCTTTTGCATATCAGGTCTTCGTAGGACACTCTCCGGCCCGCCTTTGAATAGGCTTCACGAGCCGTGATGAGGCTACTGACATCGCAGTCCATATGAAAACTGAGTTGTGCCGAACCTTGAAGGCTCTCCTGCATCTTGCGGGCAATAATGCCCCGGATACCCGCAAGCCTGACGTTTTTTGTGTCTGTCATGATCTATTGGTCAATCGTCGCGATGACCATGCCCTTTTTAAGCGGCACTTCGGCTTCCATCTCGATATGAATAACGCCCGAACAGGGCGCTTCTATCTCCATCTGAACCTTGGCGAGCATCATTTCCGCCACGACGTCACCTTCGGCCACTTCCGCACCATCATCCACGAGCCAGGCGGTAATGACCGCTTCGTCGTCACCCTGCCAGAAATCGTCTTCAATCTTGATCTGCATTACAGCTTCCTGCTTTTTAAACCGATACAACACTGTTCATCAGGCTGAGGACGGCCGCCTTCACCTTCTCCGCATTGGGCAACAGGAATTGCTCCATGGGACGGGCGAAGGGTACCGGTACATCCGGGTAGGCAATGCGACGCGCAGGGCATTTGAGCGCAATGCCGGCCTCTGCCACGCTGGCAATCACTTCACCTGTCCAGCCATAACTCAGGTGATCGTCATCGACTGCCAGAAGCCGCCCGGTTTTGCGCACCGATGCAAGAACGGTCTCCCGGTCAAGCGGCGCCAATGAGCGAAGGTCCACCACCTCGGCGGAAATGCCCTCCAGCGCCAGATCACGAGCCGCGTCAAGCGCATGGTGAACCGTATTGCCAAACCCTACCACCGTGATATCGCTGCCTTCCCGGGAAATGTTCGCCTTCCCGAGTGGCACTTCATAAACGGTTTCCGGCACATCCACGATGGCACCCTTGGCAGTGCCCAGCCACCCCATGCCCTGAAGGCTCTTGTGGAAGATGAAAATGACTGGATTATCGTCATTGATGGCCGCCGTCATCATGCCCTTGGCGTCATAGGCGTTCGAGGGCATCACTACCTTCAGCCCAGGGAGGTGGGCAAAAGTGGTATAGAGGCACTGGCTATGTTGGCCTCCGTCACTGTAGCCGCCGCCGGCAGAGGTCATGAGCACCATGGGAACGGCCTGCCGCCCACCGGAGAAATAGCTGTTTTTGGCGGCAAAATTATAGATAACGTCCATGCAGACGCCGAAAAAGTCGATGAACATCAGTTCGACAACCGGTCGCATGCCCATGACGGCAGCACCCGCAGCTGCGCCGATAAAGCCGGTTTCGGAAATCGGCGTATCGCGTACCCTGTCCGGGCCGTATTTGTCGAAAAGGCCGGTCGTGGTGCCAAACACGCCACCAAGCTTGCCGACATCCTCCCCCATGACAAATACGTCGGGGTTTGAGGTCATCGCCTGATCAATCGCCTCGGACATTGCCTTGGCGATTGTGAGTTTTCGTATTCTCTTTTTTTCGGCAGCCATCATATCGCCCTTCTCTCCACGGTTTAGTCGTGTCAGACAAAAACCTTTTCAAGCGCCTCTTGAACGGGCGCATAAGCTTCTGCTTTGGCAAAGTCGATAAGCTCTGCGACACAGGATTTTGCGTCTTCCTCAATCCATAAGAGGTCGTCACTGCTTGCGGCGCCAGCGTCGACCAGTTCCTGCCTGAACTTTGGGATTGGATCGCGGGCGAACAGGGCATCCTTTTCCCCCGCCGGCCTGTATGATTCTGCATCACCCATGAAATGCCCGGCAAGACGATAGGTCTCGATTTCGATAAGGCTGGGCCCCTTGCCAGCGCGGGCCCGCTCGATCGCTTCTCCTGCCACCTCGTAGATGCGAAGTGGATCGTTGCCCTCCACATGATAACCGCGGATACCGTAAGAAGCGGCCCGCACATCGTTATGCAGGACGGATGTCGCTGCGCCCTTGGGGACCGAAATGCCATAGGAATTGTCTTCAATGACGCAAACGAACGGCAGGTTCCATACGGCCGCAAGGTTCAGCGTTTCATGAAAAGCGCCCTGGTTCGCGGCACCTTCGCCGATAAAGGCGACAGCAATGCCATCTTCACCCCGCATCTTCCGTGCGAGCGCGGCGCCAGCCGCGGGGGCAAGACCCTCGCCAACAATGCCCGTACAGGCAAAATTGACGGCAGGATCAATCAGATGCATGTGCCCGCCGCGACCGCCCGCCAAGCCGGTCTGTTTACCGAAAATTTCCGCCGTCATTGCACGAAGGTTCACGCCTTTGGCAATTGCGATATGGTGTGGCCGATGGGTGGCTGTAACGACGTCGTGA
Organism: Kordiimonas gwangyangensis DSM 19435 = JCM 12864; assembly: GCF_000375545.1. Classification (GTDB taxonomy): domain Bacteria; phylum Pseudomonadota; class Alphaproteobacteria; order Sphingomonadales; family Kordiimonadaceae; genus Kordiimonas; species Kordiimonas gwangyangensis. The sequence continues at coordinate 860,009 of NZ_AQXF01000001.1, read as the reverse complement.
TCCAACAGATGCGCACAAACCCCGACCGCACAGGGCTCCTGGCCGTTGGAAAGGTGCATTTCTCCCGGGAGTGGTCCATTCGCCATATTGAAGAGCGGCTGCTTGCCCTCGAGATACGCCTCGGCAAGCGCTTCTTCGTAGCGGCGGCTGAGCACCATATGCTTGTACATCCAAAGCATCGTCTGAATGTCCGGTTTTCGTGACATCAACCAACCCTTCCCAGTTGTGCATTTTTCCCACCCTAGATGTCTGCATTAGAAGAGAATATCCCGCAGATGGTGGGGAGCGTATGTTCCTTACAGTGTCACTGATGTGGAAAGGCCGTGTTCGCGGGACCCGCCCTTTGACCTGCAACTCGCTTCGAAACAACATCATTGATCTAAAAATCAACGGGCACTAGCCCAACCATTTTGTCGAGAAGAACGCTTGAAACAATGGTACTTACGGCTTGGTTTTTTAGTTATTTTCACACAACACCCGACAGCAAAATTCAGCGAAGCGGAAATGCCTTGGATTAGCGTAAACGGGGTAAACTATGACAAATCAATATTATCGCCCATAAATAGTAGTGCAGAAGCGCAAACCTACATGCACAACCTCCATAAAGCTCATAAAAACATACTGCGAAAAAATAGTATTTTTCGCACAAGTTATTGATATTAAATACTTTTCATATATTTCAACGACTTATATTAAAATATAGGCTCCTGCGACATTGAAGTGGGTGCAGCTATAGAAATATCCCACCAACTCATCTACAGGTTGGATGAGTCGAACAATAATTGGAGGGATACATGGACAGTAGTTCTGCACTCGAACACAGGTTGAACCAACACTTACAGGACGTGATGACCGCGCTCGAGTTTCTTGATGAAGAGCAGGGCCGTATAGAAAAACAGATCGGCGATCTTCGGTCCAAGCTTTCGAAAACAGAAGATAAAAAAAAGATCCAGCAGATCCAACTGGAGACACTTGAAGCCCTCAGGGAGCCGGAGGACCTGCCTTCTGATGCAGACACACCAGCTCGCGGCAGATTGGGCCCGATGCAACAAGCTGCCCTGGATGCACTGCCGGAGCATCCAAACGCAGCGCTACCGGTTGCGACCCTGAAAGAGAAGCTGAACTCACAGGGGTATTCAATAAAAAGGACGCAAGACGTTCATAAGGTGCTCCTCAAACTGGAGGACCGGCACTTGGCCAACTACGTCAAAAGAGGGAGAGCACATTTCTGGTACAAAACTAAACCTTAACCGCCCAACTCATATGAGCAAAAAAGCCACTCGGAAATGGGGATTTCCGAGCAGCCTTTATGTTTAGTTCCGCAACCAATCTAAAGTGGAACTTCTCATAGCTTGCTCACTTTTTCAATCAAAACGTCGAATTTAATACGTTCGGCGAACGGAGAAGTTATGACTAAAATCCTTCTGCAATCAGAGTCCAAGGGACTCGTATTCGCTATTCTCTTTCGTATCCACAGGAAAAACACCGTCCAGATTGCGGACATAGCAGGATGCGCTAGATCCACAGTAGCTCGGAAAATGCGCCCAACACTGGCCAAAATTGACGGCATGAGCCCCGGGGAAAGCCGCTTGTTCAGAAGATGGGCGACGTCAATTTCTCAAAATGACCTTCTGGAGATCATCAGAAAGCCGGACCCAGCGCTATGGCACAGGCTTGGAGAGAGGCCTCCATCAACGGTGGCGTAGGTAGTCGGCAACAAACTGCTTAATTTCCGGCGCCGAATAGGTCGCATCTATATAAACGTAGAGGGACTGGGCAGACCGATGCCCGGTCCACTGCATGAGCTCCCGCTGAAGTGCCAGATTGTTTTGCAACGCTCTTGTAAACTCATCAGCGCTTTCAAATCTGTATCGCTCTCTTATCGCCACGAATATTTTCGTGATAAATCGATGCCTCAACAGGTGAGGAGACACCGCGCTCCTTAAGCCTGCGTGCCGCCCTAAATTTCTAAATTCTGCTGTGATTGTGTCCGTAGTAAGTTGGCGGCCTGTTCGCGCGTTCAAGAAGAGGAAGCCAGCATCCTCACCTTTAAACCCAAGTTGGCGTCTCAGTACACGACGGCTCACCTCAATATACTCGTCCACAAACTCCAGATCTGAGCGGTTCACTGGAATTTCGCGCATCTCGATACGATTACCGCCTTTCTTCAGTGAAGGAACCCGGAGCATGGGTTGCGAGAGCCGAAGCGCTCGCCGAATGTCGTGGGTCTTGATGCCGTTTAACTCCGCTCTTCGGCAACCCGTAACCTCAAGGAGCAAAATCATGGCGAGGCGCCGCATGAGTATAAAGTGGCTGCCGCCGCTGCATTCTATTGCGGCGGCCTTTAATGCTTCGAGTGAATCGGTTCCGATCGGTTTCTTATTATTTATCGGTTCAGGCGCAGGGAAGCTACGATGGTGCCATACAGCGCTCCACCCATGTCTCCTGCGGTCTTTTACCTGTCGAATTTCTGCATTTATTTTCCCCTGAGCTCCTACGAGAGGCGTGTCACACAGGTGTCGACCCAGAAAATCCAAAAACCTCAGTGCTAGGCGACCAATATTTAGAACGGTCGTCGCGTTTCTCTCGGGCACGGCGGGCTGGTGCGAGTTTCTTGAGAGTGAGAAGACAAAATCAGTGAAATCGTTATCGGTAAGGTCCAAAAAGTCCATGCCTCTCGAATAACAATACGTGACAAGATGGTTCACCTGAGAAGCGTAGGTGGTGATGGTACCTCCTCCGTCGATCGTCGATTTGTTATTCTCGATCAAATCGACCAAAAATGCGTTTGCAGCAAAACACCATCTGCCGTCGGGCCAATAAATTGGCGAAACTTTGCCGGCAAGAATAGTGCTAATAGTTCCGTCCGACCGTAATGCGAACGGGAGTTCAAAATTCGATTTAGCGCTTCTGGACATTTTTCAGGTCTACAACGTTGTCAAATCGGGCAAGCGCCTCATCCGTGCTAATGCCATGCATGAAAAGGGCAAGTAGCTCCCGTCGTAATTTTTGATAACGCGCCAGCTCCTTGCTGTCGCCACAACGCCTCACTACTTCCTCGAATTCACGCAAAATGCGCCGTATGCAATTGGTGGAGACCATCAGTTCGCCATGAAGGCTTTGTAATCTTTCCCGGAGCCGCGTGTTGGTTCGCTTCAGGTCACGAACGGTGTCTCGAGAAATGCCGGATCGAACATCGCGTTTTTTGTTCAAACGGATATGTACCGACCTGCGCAATTGCTCCAGCGCGAGAAACCCTCCCTCAAGCACAGCATCTGCCTGCCGTTTTAACGCGTTCAAGGACATCGCCATGTGGTGTTCGTTGGTAAAAGCCGCAAACTTTACCTGGGATGAAAGGGCATCAAGCACTGCTGTGTCATCAGTGTACTGATCAATCGAGTGGTTGATTGTCTCCAGCCACTCCTTGCGCGCAATAACGGCTTCTTTTCGCTGTTGAATTCTTGTCATACGCCGGCGTCCGACGGAGAGATTTTGACGCACATCCGGTATCTTTTCCCTCCTTCGCTCTCATAGAAGACCGGTTCGAGATCGACCGTACCATCTTCAAGCAGCGCCTCAAGATAGTCATTCAGCTCATTCTCGGTCAAAAGAGTAAACTTCTTCACGCCGAAACGCTGAAACATCAATGCTTCCAGGTCTTCTTTCCAAGGAGCGTCGTGCCCAACCATGGCACTAATCGTGCCCGCCTTGATTGTTCGCAAGACCTCGCCCGTCGTTTCCTCCGTGATATATCGGTAAAGATGTTCAGGATCGGTATGGGCAAGAAACCAACTCAAGGTATCCTCTCCGGACGGCGTGCCAGACCAGAAGAATGCCATCGCAAAAAAACGCCTGAGTTGGTGAGTGCGAATATAGTAGCGAGTTCCCGTACCATCGCCGGGCATGTCGAAAAAATCACAGAAGCGGTTGATGTGCACTTGAGATCTAACAGTAGCTACTGAAACAAGGCCAACACCTAGGACCTTGGGAACACAAAGAAACGGCACGTAAGCTGGCAAACATTCAAGCTTTATAAGCTCTGTCTGGAACTGCTTTATCTGTCCTATCATTTTGGAAACGATTGTCGGAACCGGCCTGATTTTTTTAGCCCGATATGGCCCAGCGCCAGATTTTCTGTTGTAGAACACGAGAAAGCTCTCGGTGGCATCGAGACAACGATCTACCGGCATGCTTAAAAACTCGGATATTCTGCGTGCCGATAAGGCACCGACTGTAATATGAATTGCGCCAAACAACACCTGAATCAGGTTTATCAGACCAGTCACTTGCTTCGGCTCGGCAGTTGTATGATGCGCTGTGGGTGACGTTCTATTGTCTAAAAACCAACCTGCGATAGCAAAATCAGACAAGCTATCAAAAGCCCCATCTTGTAGGGCAATCGCTAAAGCGTCATCATAGGAAAGGTCGGGCTGCTTTTTTCTTATCTTACAGCATAGGACATAAGCATTTAGCAGGTCAGACCCGTAGCGTAAGTAAAACTCCATGCCAGATCTCAACGCGTAGGTCACCACGCGATGTGGAACAGTCTTGAATCTACCAGTTTCGACCGCCTTGTTCGAAGCTACCTTCGTGGCGTCATCAATGTCTTGTTCTGTGATTCCCTCCAGACCCAGGTTCAAACGCACAAAAGCCCGGAGTGAAGCGGCATACCGGGCCAGCTCTTGTTTGAGCAACGGCCGCGCGCCTTGAGCTTTGACCGATACCGCGTCAAATCGTTCCACCTTGGGCATGGCCCGCCAAATTTCCAGCTCCGGCGGAGCGGGGTGATTAAATCCACCCTTGAATAATTCAGAGAAAACCCGATCTGCCAAACTCCTTCGCTTCACGGAGAAAAGCCGCTTAGGATCTCCGCGCTGACAATAAAGACCCATTGCCCAAAGGTACGCTCTGTAGGCGAAAATCTCGCCTTCGGACGAGGTCCACCAACGATCTTCCTCAGGTACCAAACCACTCAACAAAACTGGATGATCGCTTAAAATCCGATCCGCGTCGAAACCAACGATGCACCGATCAAGATAGCATTTCAGTTCGATCGGCCAGCGGTAAACGCTGAGACTGGAGCACGAGCTTCGGACAAGATCTTCCATCAAATTGCGAATGTCGTTGATACTTACGAGAGAGAGGCCAAACTTCGACAACTGAAATTGCTCGGCTCTAAGGAGAAAGTAGTCCATAAGCGCCAGTGTAGTAGAGATTTTCCTGTATCGAGACGTTCCCCTGAGTACGCCAACGTTGGTTTCACTTCGTTCAACTGCACTCACTATCCAATGCTTGAAAACATTGAGCAGGTCGAAATTTTGAGGCTCAAGCAGGCTACTGCCATCCTCCAGCCTCTTTCCGAAGTTAATTGACATCACACCTTGCTGACCCAGATCAATTATCCAATCATTGTCCGCAAACCTGCTGATCAACCAATTCGGTGATGGATCATTTTTGCCTGTGCCATTGACAAGAAACTCGATCTCTCGCTGAAATTTGATAGCTTCATTCATGACAAGAACCCTCGGATCAGAGATGGGCCCTTTTTATCGCGCACTGAAGCCAACATCTTCTGGATGTCCGGCCTCAAAAACTCGGCGCTTTCAATGTGCGAAATCAATTTATCTGCGAATTGGTGCCAGAAATGGAAAGTTCTGCCTGCAGCTTCCGCATCCGCCTCGGAGACCTGCGACAAGGCACAATAGATACCAAGTACGTCCTCATTGATGCCTACAACCACATTACCCACCTGACCGATAGTTTCATCGACGGTGATTTCTTCGTCTGGGAAAGTGATGGCATGGTTACGGAGAAATGCATCCATCTCCGCAACACTCTGAAAACCGGAAGCTTCCATTAAGTAATCAGAATCTTTCATGACTTCGCAAACGATCCCCAACTGAAAAATACGAACCCACCGTTCTTCAAAGAAACGCCGGATTGGCTCAGGGAGATAGTGGTCGATCAGTGCGGTCTTGAACTCTTTGTGGCCAAGGGCGCTTGCCATAGCGGAGATACTGGTTGTGCGTAAGTACTCAAGCGTTGCCGCGCTTGCTCTTAGGCGTGTCAGGGTAAAGGCATGAGCCAAGCGTTCGGTTACAGAGTTCGGAGCTCCAAGTTCTTTCATGTCCGCAGAAAATTCCCTGCGCAACTCATGGCGGTAGGAAATCTCATCATTTTTTATCGGCTTTGGCGGGGCAAAAGTGTTTCCCGATCCTAGAAAAAGGTAACGCCAGTTATCGTCTCCTTTCTTCCGCAAATAATCTCTTAGAGGCTGAGTTACTTGAATTGCTTGTTGTACCAATGCAGATGTGCGCTCATTTAACTGCGTTGATTTTTGTGCGTTGCTCGACCCCGCTCTGGGTTTATAGCTGATCAAAAACGCCTGTCCGTCTCGTTCTTGATATCCGGTCATATAGCCGTTCTTATCGTACAATTTCAGAGACAGAAGTGCTGACCGGGTGAGGGCTGGATGCTCAATTGTTAGAAGAGCGCAATATGCCAAAATAACCCTGGTGGATGGCATACCGAGCTCTCGTGCCGCCGAGACTCTATTTTCATATAGCTGCTGCAACCCCAAATCGTCGCCTGTTAGATATCCGTGCTCTTCAAATGTCGCGGCCATGTCGTTAGCAACATGAGGATTGGATGACGAACGCCGCCAAGTGTTCGGCATTGACCTCTCGACAGTATGGGACGACATGTGGCGTGGCAGAGGAATGGCGACGCCTGTTTCAGCCAAGCGTTTTCGGCGCACGACGTTGTCCCACACGGTGCCGGTTACAAATTCAGCCCAACTTCTTATCCAGCCAACATCTTTCTCAATACCGTCAAAGAGTATTTCAACGGCATTGCGATCTGTAACCTCCAGAGGTACCTCAGTAATGAGCTTTGCTTTTATTTTTTCGCCAGACGTGCTCACTCGAACATTTGTGTCAGCGCCGCGAATACGTTCTCCGCGGGGCATTGGAAATTCCCCTTCAGGGCGTGCCAGCAAACCGGCGGGTATAAGGTAATCCTGAATAAAAGTCCGAAACTGGCATCGCCATTCAATTGCAGCAGATGCATACTGTTTGGGATTTTCCGCATTCTTGGATTCCGAGAGGAATCGGACTAATAAGGTACGTAAAAAAGCTGCCGCGTGCTGTGGAGACTTCAAGTCTTCAAGCTTCCCCTCGGCACCCCATTCCGCATAGCCGTCTATCAGAGCTTGCCAGGTACCATGTAAGCCCCGTTGCCTAGTTCGAAAGAATTCATCCAACGTTGCATAGAGCTTCTTTGTGAAATCCTTTCCACATGTGGACAATACTTCTTGCAAAGGAAAATACCTTCGAGAGCCAGACTTAGAGACCGACGGCCAACCCTTCCAATATTCCAGCAACTCCAGATCGAAAGGCAAATCATGTAAATCCTGCGCAACCGCTTCACGATACTCATCGGGATACTTCAGTGACAGGCGAAGTGGACTGGTATCCACATAGTTTAGGGCGTTGGCACATTGGAGAAAATATCGTGCCATAAGCACGTTACCATACTCGCTCCGGTCAAACATTTTTCCCTGAAAAACCAACACGCAGTATTGCTCTACAATCTGCCTGTTTGATGCGGAATGCTTTGCTGATTTTTTCAGTGTTCGATCATATAGCTGACAGAAACACTCCAGCCCAATGAGGGCTAAAGACATGTTATCCGAAAACCAGGGTACAACGGTTGCTACGGTATTAATAAAGTCAGCGCGTACGTCCGCAGGGACGTTCTTGTATTCGTAATTACGTAGATCGTGGCGCTTGCCATTGATGATGCTCATAAGACCTCCAAAATTAAAAGGTCTACCCAATAGGAACATGTTTTTTGAAAAAGCAACACGTGCACCCAAAAAAGTGCGTTGCATGTGCCGAGCCGAAAAGAAAAAATGGACCATCGTCCATTTTTTTACTGCTGCTGGAATAAACTAATTAATTGCATTGTTTAATGTTTTTGGAGAATGGACGAGCGTTCAAAAACTTTAAAGTTCCAGCTCATCGAGGAAGAGCACCCCATTGTGCGCGAGCGAGACTTCGCCGGGTCGTGCTTTCTGCCCACCACCAATAAGTGCCGGTTGGCTTGCGCTATGGTGGGGCGAACGAAAGGGCCGTGCGCGGCTGATGCGCCCGTCCTTGAGGAGCCCCGCGACCGAGGCAATCATGCTTGTCTCCAGCGCCTCTGTTGGCGTCAGCGGCGGCAGTATTGAGGGCATGCGCGCCGCCAGCATGGACTTGCCCGAACCGGGCGGCCCACACATGAGCATATTGTGCCCGCCCGCCGCGGCGACCTCGAGTGCGCGTTTTGCGCTTTCCTGCCCTTTAATGTCGGCAAGGTCTGGCAGGTCACGCTTATCAAGCTCGGGCTTGGCCTTGGGTTTGGGCAACATCTGGTTGCCGCGGAAATGGTTGATCAGCGCCAAAAGGCTTGCGGGTGCGAGCAGATCATTGCTTCCAGCCCAGGCGGCCTCCGCGCCTACGGCTTCAGGGCAAATGAAAGCAGCGTCTCGTGCATTGGCGTGAATGGCAGCAGGCAAGGCCCCCGCCACCGCGCGAATGCTGCCATCAAGCCCCAGTTCCCCCATCACGACAGCACCCTCAAGCGAGTCGCTTGGCAGTACATTCATGGCGATGAGAGTGGCGAGGGCGATGGGCAAATCGTAATGACTTCCCTCTTTGGGAAGATCAGCGGGCGAGAGATTGACGGTGATACGTTCCGCCGGTAGCGCAAGACCAATGGCGGACAGCGCCGCCCGCACCCGTTCGCGCGCTTCGGACACAGCCTTATCAGGCAACCCTACAATGGTGAAAGACGGCAGGCCGCTTGCGATCAGCACCTGCACTTCAACGGGGCACGCCTCGATGCCCTCAAACGCCACAGTCTGCACAGATGCAACCATAAAGCCCCCACTTCCCTATGCTCGGTAGTGGAGATTAGAACAAACAGGAAACGAATGCCAGCCGAAAGAATCTATTCAGCCCGCGCGCGGTTGATCGGAGAGGAAGGCCAGCAGCTGGTCAAGCTCGCGGTCGGTCAGGCGGCCAATACGCTGGGCAAGGAGATTGGCGGCGCGGGTGGCGCGTTCGTCCATGCCGCTCGTATCGATCGTGACCTTGGGTTTCGAGAGCCGGGCAAGGTCATGCAACCGCTCGGCATCGTCCCAGATAAGGCCGAAATACTGGATCACCTTCTGCATAAAGGCCCACGAGGGTGCGCCGCGTTTGCCGTGCTCGAGCGCCGAGAGGTAAGCCGGGCTGACATCAAGCGCGCTCGCAAGCTCCGCCTGGGTCATGCCGCGCGCGTCCCGAAGGGCACGGAGTTTTTCACCAAACGGGGTCATGTGGACCGGTCCTTCCGGCTACCGGGCATACGCCGTCTGAGGATGACATAAAGCGCACCGTCACCACCATGGTCGGGCGACGCGGTGCCATAAGACTGGATGAAGGGTTTGAGGTCCGGCCCCTCAAGCCACAGCGGCACCATGCGCCTGAGCACACCGCCAAGCTGGTCAAAATCCGCTCGGGTACGGTAGGCCGCAGGTGTGGCGTCAAGCTGGTTGAAGCGCCTGCCACCTTTGCCCGTGACCACCAGAAGTGTTTTGTCGCCGCGCTTGATTGCGCCCTCAATCGTGCGTTTGAGGGTTGCAAACGCACGGTCCTGCGTCATGCCGTGCAGGTCAACCGACCGGTCCACCTCCTGCCGGCCGGTCGCGATCTGGCGCTGCATGCGGCGGTCAATGCTGTTGTCAGGCTTCGGTGAAGGGCGGGTGTGCCACTCCATCGGCAGGCTTCGTGTCTCTTCCTGAATGTAGATTTTCGGCAGCGGCGCGAGCGGCGGCGCATCACCACGCTTACCCAGCGGCTGTACACTCTCGGTTACCTTCTGCCAGATCTCCCGGTCCCGCGCGGATAGCGGGTCCTTCTTCCTAGCCACCGTTCTGGCTTTCAAGAAGCTTGGCGGCAAGCGGCGTGGGCAGCAGCAGCCAGTAGCGGCCCTTGTTGGCCATACGGCCGGCGATTTCCTCCGCCTCTGCGCCAAAACCCCAGAACACATCACCGCGGATTTCACCGCGGATGGCGCCGCCGGTGTCCTGCGCCACCATCAGGCGCTCAAGCGGCAGCGGTTCCGCCTCCCGGCTAGTAGGGTCTGGGTATGTGGCTGAAAGCCAGACGGGTACATGAAGCGCAAGGTGGCTCATGTCCACTGCGAGCGAGCGGCCAGCTGTCAGCGCCACATTGGCTGAACCAAACGGCCCGTCGCCGTCTTCAAGCAGGCGGAAGAATACGTAGGACGCGTTTGAGTTCATAAGTTCATCCACGCGGCCCGGGTTCGCTTCAAGCCACGCGCGGATTGCCTGCATGGACATCTCTTCGCGCGGGATGGCGCCCTCGGCAATCAGTTGCCGCCCAATGGCAGTATAGGCGTGACCGTTCTGGCTGGCGTAGCCCACACGCACGAGGCGGCCATCTTCCATCAGCACCCGGCCGGAGCCCTGAATATGCAGGAAGAACGCATCAACCGGATCATCGACCCACAGGAGCTCAAGGTCGCGACCATCAAGTGCGCCGGTGGCGATGGCTTCGCGGTCATAATAGGGCACAAGCCTGTCGCCCTGAACTCGGCCTGCGATACGGCGACCCTTGAGGTCGGACCGGAAGGCACCGAGGTCCACGCTCACAAGCTCTGGCGGTTTCACGTGAAGCGGCGTGCTGTAGCGCTCACTTTTCGCCATGCTGCCCTTGAGGAGGGTTTCATAATAGCCGGTGAACATGCCTGCCGTGTCACCGCCGAGCGAGACTTCAAGCGGCTGGAACGCACTTTCAAAAAAGCTGCGCAGGTCGCTTTCCGGCCCGGCGGAAAGGATAACCTCACACACCTCGGCCCAGTCGCCCATTGTGCCTGCAATCTTGGCGCCAGGCAGCGTCCGCGCATCCGGTTGGCGGCGCATGCTATCACAGCTTTTACGGAGCGCGGGCAAGGCTTCATGCAGGTCATCCGCACGCCAGCCCGGCAGCTCTGCAAAGGGCACAGCGCGGAAATGCAGCCCCTCGGGCTTTTTGTCCATCATCAGAAAAAGCGCCACCAGAAACGGTAGCGCTACAAGGGCGAGGATGCCGAGATATCGGAAAACGCGGCCGGCCATCGTTAGCCTGCGCGGGTGGCAACCAGAAGCCAGTTCGGGTCGCGGGATTTGGTGTCGCGCGCGAAGGTCCAACGGTCGTTGACTTCAACAGCGTCCGAGAGGTCACCTTCCACAAGATTGCCGTCCGCATCCTTGGTGACGGCGATCAGCTCGGCCTTGAAGTGCACAGTGATCTCGGCAGTGCGCCCTGTCAGCTGTGCCTTGATTATGTTGGCTTCGTCAATATCGATCAGCTTGTTTTCAACCCGGTAGCCGTTCTGCTCACGCGCATCAAGCGCCGCGGAGAACTGGTTGAAAACGCCGTCATCAAGGAATTCCTTCAGCGTGTCGCGGTCCCCGGCCCAGAAAGCTTCGAGGATCATCTCATAAGCTGCGCGGGCACCTTGCACAAAAGTCGGCACATCAAAATTGTGGTCCGCACGGCGAATATCCTGATAGCCGCGACGCAGGCCTGCGTCTTCTTCCATGTCGATGACGTTATCTTCGCGTGCCGGCGCAGTGCTGCGCTGGTTCGCTGCAGTACCGCCCTGTTCACCACCATGGGACGCACGAGGTGCGGCAGGCGGCAACGGTTCGTTGCCTGTCTTTTTACCCAGTTCCGAACGCAGCCGGAGGATAATGAAACCGGCAAGCATAGCGAGAAGAATGATGTCTAACATGATGTCCTGTCTATCGGGTTCAGCCTAAATCTTGTCCATTTAAGACAACATACTATTGAAGATGCGGCCACTTATGCCCTTATAGATAGGCGGAATTGAGAGAAAGAACAAGGAATGCCCTTACTCATATTGTTGTTAATTTTGGCGATCCCGGTCGTTGAACTGTCTATCCTCATTGATGTTGGCGGCGAGATCGGTGCCCTTCAGACGGTACTGCTGTGCCTTCTGACGGCGGCTGTCGGCCTCAGCATTGTGCGAGCACAGGGGCTTTCCACGCTCAGGAACCTTCAGGGGCAGCGTATCGGCACACAGATTGTGCACGCCGGTTTCCTTGCCCTTGCCGGGTTTTTCCTGCTGATCCCCGGTTTCATGACCGACTTCCTTGGCGCCCTTCTCCTCATTCCGCCGCTCAGGCTTTGGCTCGGGCGGGGTATTACGCGCTGGATGATGACCAACCGGTCAGACACCATACGGCGCAACAACATCATCATTGAAGGCGAGTTCTGGAGTGATGGGGAGCGCGTTCAGGACGTCGAGGTCCTGCCGCCGGAGAAAGCCGACACTGATAGGCATAACACAGACCGGCCAAAAAATTAGGAAATCCGCCACTTCCGGCATAATTGCTTATTGTTCAACCGTTCAAACCGTGCTAGCCGTTTGCCCAGATTCGCCAACCCAGGTGGTTTGGGGGGGTGGCAGACAAAAAAGAGTGACAAAATGGCTGATAATGAATTTGGGAATGACCAAACGCCAGTAGGCGGCCCGGCACCGGCTGGTGCGGAAGGCCCGCAAGCAGGCGTCATTGCACAATATGTAAAAGACCTTTCGTTTGAAAACCCGAACGCCCCGGCAAGCCTTCAGGCTCTCGCTGGTGCAAAACCGGCCATTGACGTGAACGTCAATGTCGGCGTTCGCAAAATGAACGATGAAGTTTACGAGGTTGAGCTGAAGATCTCCGCCAAAGCAACGGCACCAACCACCGACGGTGGCGAGCAAGTTGCTTTCGTGGTTGAGCTTGCTTACTGCTCCCTTTATGGCATCCGCAACGTTCCGGAAGAGGCACTGAAGCCCTTCCTGCTCGTGCAGGCGCCAATGATGATGTTCCCGTTTGCACGCCGCATTATTGCGGATGCAAGCCGCGATGGCGGGTTCCCGCCGCTCCTTCTGGAGCCAATCAACTTCGAAGCGCTTTACCGTGCCCAAACGGCACAGGAAGCGCAACAAGGCGGGTCAGCGAATGCTGGCGCGTCAAGTAGCGAAGACCCTGCCCCGATTAATCTCAATTAATCAGGCAGTAAATTTTCCGAAATGCAGGCCGGCTGATGGGTTTATCTCATCAGCCGGTTTTCGTTTGTGAAGGCCATCAGGCCGCAAAATTACCCACGGCTGCGCGCCGTCGGTCCAGCCGTTCGCGCATGATGGTACCGACCGCCGCGACGATCTCAGGCTCCGCTACATCAGGGTGACCACCAACAAAGGGCGGCGCCGGGTTATATTCAAGCCCGAGCTGGATCATCTTCGCCACCTGTTCACCCACAAGCTCTGCCGCGACGGAGATGGCAAAATCGATCCCCGCGGTCACGCCGCCGCCCGTGATACGGTTCCGGTCCTTGACCACACGGCCTTTGGTCGCGACCACGCCGAAGTGGGACAGCATGTCTACCGATGTCCAGTGCGACGTGGCTTTGTAGCCCTCAAGGAGCCCTGCCGCGCCAAGGATGAGCGAACCGGTGCAGACGGACGTGACATATTTGGCGCCGTCACCCTGCTTCTTGAGGAACGACAGGGTTTCTGTATCACTGAAAAGAAAATCCACATGCGGGCCACCGGGCACACAGAGCACATCAAGCTGCGGGCAGTCGGCAAACGTCGTGTCAGGTAGGAGCCGCAGGCCTTTGTCAGCCGTGACGGCATCAATGGACTTGGCAACAAGGTGAACCTTTGCGCCCGGTACTTGCGAAAACACTTCAAAAGGCCCGGCAAAGTCCAGGTTGGTCATGTCGGGGAATAGCAGGAAGCCAATGGTGATGCTCATGATCTTATCTCGCTGTTATGATCGGGATCTCTGAAAAGCTTACGCTTGATCCCTTTTGGCAGATATGACATTTTATTTATGATTTCTGCCAAAGGGCTAAAGCCATGAGCACCAAAAAGCTGGTTATTCTTTGTTTTGATCATGCCCAGATACTGGACGTGACCGGCCCCGCGCAGGTCTTTGCCTCCGTGAACAAAGCTTATGGCCGCGCGGAGTATGACATCACGCTGGCGAGCCCGGAGGGCACCTCCACCGCCATGTGCTGTGGCATCCGGCTTGAGACTGTGCCCTATACGGAGATAGCAGGCCCGGTACACACCTTCATTGTGGCAGGCGGTGACGGCATTCGGAAAGCCGCTGAAGACAACGCTTTGCGCGCATGGGTCAAAACCATGGCAGACGGGGCGGAGCGGGTGGCGAGCGTATGCACAGGCACATTCCTGCTTGCGGCGGCTGGCGTGCTTGCGGGCAAACGGGCGGCCACACACTGGCGCTCGACCCGCGCACTCGCGCGCCTTTACCCGGACATCAAGGTGGATGAGGAAGCGCTTTATGTGGAAGACGGGCGATTCTGGACCTCGGCTGGTGTGACCGCAGGTATCGACATGAGCCTTGCCATTGTGGAGCGCGACCATGGCCGCAAACTCGCCATGGAAATTGCCCGACGCCTTGTGGTTTATGCCCGCAGGCCTGGTTTCCAGAGCCAGTTCAGCGCGCTTCTTGAGGGACAAGTGAAAAGCACCTCGACGATTGCAAAGGCAGTAGACTGGATGAGCCAGAATATGGGCGGGAATATCAGCGTGACTGACGCCGCAGACGCTGCAGGCATGAGCGAACGCAGCTTCCACCGCAAGTTTGTCGCCGAGATGGGCACGACGCCCGCGCGTTACCTTGAGCGCCTGCGCCTTGATGCTGCCCGCGCGCTGCTGGAGAAGCCAGATATGCCGGTCAAATCCGTCGCCGCGTCATCTGGCTTCGGCTCGTCGGCCCGGCTTATTCAGGTGTTTGAAAAACGCTTCGGCCTCAGCCCCACGGCCTACCGCAAGCTGCACGGCATGCAGGCGTCAGTTTAATCCTTCAACCACGCCTGCCACTCAGGGCTTTCTTCCACAAGGCTTGCAACAAGCTCGTACCCCATCGCACCGGGGTGGGCACCGTCCGCAGCCATGGCTTCCTCGTGCCACATGGATGCGGCGTTCACGGCCTCAAAGATATTCACATAAGGCGTTTTATGAAGGCGCGTGAAGGTGATGAGCTGCCGCGCCATCTCGCCAATACGGGTGGTGGCCGCTTTGTCACCAGCGATGGGAAGCGGGCTCACGAACAGCACAGGTGCAACACGCGCCGCATCCACCATCAGGGTTTTGGCGATCTTGAGGCGGTCCACCTGCCCCACACGGATGCGCTTACGCTCGGTCAGCAAACAGTCATTGGCGCCAAAGGAGAATACAATACGGTCAAGGTGTGCGCCCTCGGCCTCACGCCGCCAGCGTGCGAGGATATCTTCCCCCGTGTCGCCGCCCACACCGAAGTTGATGGCGGTGATGCCCGCGCGCTCACACACGCGACCAACCCAGCCTTTGCCTTCAGGGTCGCCAATGCCAGCGATGAAACTGTCACCAAAAAAGCCGATGCGCATGGTCATTTCGCCGCCTTGGCGAGGCGCAGGAGCGCGCGCGCACAAATCACATCCGCCGGGTTGCCGGTGGTCTTGCAGTCAAGCTCGGCCTCAAGCAGGATTTCAAGCGCCATCTCGACCTTCCTTGTACCCCAGCGACTAACTTCGCCGACAAACCGGTCACGCTCACCAAAAAACACCGGCGGGCGCAGCTTGCCGACAGCATCGTTTGCGCTCATACCCTGTTCCATATAGCCACGCGCCAGATGGATACGCATCATGCGGTTCTGGAGCGTGCGGATGATGGCGATGGCACTTTCGCCTGCCGTCCACGCGCGCTCAAGGAAACGTTCAAGCTGCTTGAGGTTGCCTGCCGTCACCGCTTCCGCGATCTGGTTAAGGCCAAGCGCAGCCGTGTCGCCCACACAGGCCTTGGCATCCTCGATCGTTACCTGCCCACCGCCCGCGCCCATATAAAGCACCAGCTTGTCGAGCTCACTTCGCGAGACCATGCGGTCACCACCAAGGTTATCAACAAGGTAAGCCACCGCATCCTGTGTGGCACTGAGCCGTGCCTCTGAAAGCACCGACTGCACGAGGCCCATCAAGTCCTGCGCGCTGTCCTCGTAACAGGCGATGGCGATGCCGTTTTTGGCACCTTCCATGAGTTTCCTGAGGCTTGAAGTGGGCTTGAGGTCACCCGCTGTGATAACCAGAAGGCCATCACCGAGCTCACTATCCAGCACAAGCTTGACCGCATCTGTCGCCTCATTGCCTGCACCTTCAAGGCGGATGAGGCGCCTGCCGCCCATCATCGAAAGTGCGGCGACTTCGTCGAGCAGGATGCTCGGGCTTTCCTTGATGTCTGATGCTGTGGGGCGCGCGACCTGAAAGGGGTCAGAAAGGTCAGGCGTGATCTGCTTGCCGATCTTCTCGGCGCGCTCACGCACGAGGCCGTCATCCCGGCCGAAAATCAGCACCGCTCGAACCTTGGGGTCAAGCGACTTGAGGATCGCCGGTATGTCCCTTGGCTTCGGTTTCACTCTTCTGCGTCTGCTTTGCTGAAGTGGATGGCGAGGCGGCGGTGGATACGTTCCGCGAGCTCAAGCACAAGGCGGCGCGCGCTATCCTCACGCCGGGTCAGGATCGCATAGTCCGAAAGCACGAGGTCATAGGACGTGGTGGAGCGCATGTTTTCCTCAAATACCAGCCCCTCGCCGTTCAGGTCCACCAGTTTAACGGTTGCGAACATGGTCAGCTGTTCCTGCGTCGCGGCAGCGTCAGGGCGGATGCCGTAACCTTCGCTTTCCTGCGCGAGGCTGACCTCAAGCCGGTAACGCGGCACACCGCCGGTGTTCAGCCGGTCGAGAAGCCGGTTGCGCATCTGCTGGCCGAGGCGGTCCGGAATGGGTGCCACCTCGATACTGGCCAGATGCTCCTGCATTGCGCCCGAAGAACCGTCCGCCTCATAGAGCGGACGGAAACCGCATGCGGTCAGAAGAAGCAGGAGAGCAAACGCGCCAAGTTTTTTCATCAGCCTACCACGATGTTGACGATGCGGCCCGGCACCACAATGACCTTGCGGATCGTGCCTTCATCCGTGAACTTTTTCACATTCTCGGACGCGAGGGCGATTTTCTCAACCTCTTCTTTCGGCATGTCCTTGGGCACCTCAATGGTGTCACGCAGTTTGCCGTTCACCTGCACCGCCATCTTGACCGTGTCGTCCACGGTGAAAGCCTTCTCAGCCTTCGGCCACGGCGTGTTGGCAACCAGTTCCTTGTGACCAAGCTTCTTCCAAAGCTCTTCCGCGAGGTGCGGCATCATGGGTGCGACGAGCAGCACGAGCGCTTCAAGCGCCTCACGCAGTGCTTCGGGCGCGCCATCGCCGGTGCATTTGCCGCCCACGGCATTGGCGAATTCATAGAGGCGCGCAACGGCCTTGTTGAAGTGCAGGTTCTCGATATCCGCGGTCACACCTTCGATGGTCTTGTGTGTGGCTTTACGCAGATTTTCTGCCGTTTTCGAAAGCTCGGCAGGCGGTTTCACGCCGTACGCGCCAATCGGTGCCGGCGGCGTGTCCACAAGGCGGAATACACGCTGGGCAAAACGCCATGCGCCTTCAATGCCTGCTTCGGTCCAAAGGAGGTCCCGCTCCGGCGGGCTGTCCGAGAGCACAAACCAGCGCGCGGTATCAGCGCCGTACTGGTCGATGATGTCATCGGGGTCGACCACGTTTTTCTTCGACTTGGACATCTTCTCAATGCGGCCTTCGGTCACTTCAAGACCGTTATCCGACCGGTAGAGCGAGCCGTCATCCCGCGCACGCACCACTTCCGGGAACACCCATTCGTCGTCGCTGTCCTTGTAAGTGGCGTGAGTGACCATGCCCTGCGTGAACAGGCCGTCAAACGGCTCCGCGATATTGGTGCGGCCCACGTGCTTGAGCGCACGGGTGAAGAACCGCGCATAGAGGAGGTGCAGGATCGCATGCTCTACACCGCCAATATACTGTTTGACCGGGAGCCATTCGTTGACAACGTCGCTTTCAAACGGCGCGTCGGCGTCCGGCGTACAGAAGCGCAGGAAATACCAGGACGAATCGACAAATGTGTCCATCGTGTCGGTCTCGCGCACCGCTTTTTTGCCGCAGGACGGACATTTAGTGTGCTTCCAGGTCGGATGATGCTCGAGCGGGTTGCCCGGTTTGTCGAAGGAGACATCCTCCGGCAGTTTGACTGGCAGCTCGTCACTGGGCACCGGCACCACGCCGCAGTCGTCGCAGTGCACAAACGGGATCGGCGTGCCCCAGTAACGCTGGCGGGATACACCCCAGTCGCGCAGGCGGTAATTGACGGTACGCTCACCCCAACCTTCGGCTTCTGCCTTGTCGATCAGCGCCGCTTTGGCGTCCGCGGCATCCATGCCGTCGAGGAAGCGGCTGTTGAACATCTTGCCGGGGCCGGTGTAGGCCTCGGTGCCGATCTCATAAGTACTCGCGTCTTCGCCTTCCGGCAGCACCACCGGGATCACTGGCAGGTCGTATTTGCGGGCGAAATCAAGGTCGCGCTGGTCACCGGCAGGGCAGGCGAAAATCGCGCCCGTGCCATAATCCATCAGCACGAAGTTCGCCACATAGACCGGCAGCAGCCAATCCTTATCCAGCGGGTGGCGCACATGAAGGCCGGTGTTGAAGCCGCGCTTCTCTGCTTTCTCGATCGCCTCTTCCGTGGTGCCGGTCTTGCGGCACTCCTCGGCAAACGCCGCCAGTTCTGCGTTTTCTTCCGCCAGCTTCGCGGCAAGCGGATGGTCGGGCGCAATGGCACAGAAGCTCGCACCAAACAGCGTGTCGGGGCGGGTGGTGTAGACCGGCAGGGTCTCGCCGGTTTCCGCAATCTCGAAGCCGAATTTGAGGCCTTCCGAACGGCCGATCCAGTTTTCCTGCATCAGGCGCACTTTGTCGGGCCAGCGCTCAAGCGTCTTGAGACCATCGAGCAGCTCTTCAGCAAAATCGGTGATCTTGAGGAACCATTGGCTCAGTTTCCGGCGCTCAACCTGCGCGCCAGACCGCCAGCCCTTGCCGTCAATCACCTGCTCGTTCGCGAGCACGGTATTGTCCACAGGGTCCCAGTTCACCCAGCTTTCCTTGCGGTAGACAAGGCCCGCATTGAAAAAGTCGATGAAGATCTGCTGTTCTTTGCCGTAATACTCGGCGTCGCAGGTCGCGATTTCGCGGTCCCAATCAATCGCGAAGCCAACCTGCTTCAGCTGGTCGCGCATGTTGGCGATATTGTCATACGTCCAGTCAGCGGGGTGGACCTTGCGTTCCATCGCCGCGTTCTCCGCCGGCATACCAAACGCATCCCAACCCATGGGGTGCAGCACCTCATAGCCGTTTGCACGGCGGTAGCGCGCCACAACGTCACCTAGCGTGTAGTTCCGCACGTGACCCATATGGATACGGCCCGATGGGTAGGGGAACATCTCAAGCACATAATATTTGGGCTTGTCTGACTTGCTGTCCGTCTTGAAGGTTTTGCCCTCACTCCAGACTTTCTGCCATTTGGCTTCGGTGGCCTTAGCGTTATAGCGCGACATGTTTTTTGGTCTCGGTCAGGATGGCTGCCTGTGGTCAGGCGGCATGTTGTAAAACTGCAAGAGCCGGGCAAACGCCCGGCGCATGATGAAACTGGTATGGCCCGGCTGCGACCAGCCGGGGCGCAAGCCTTGGTTAGCCGCGTTTCGCGATGCGAAGCTGGCGGGCACGGGCGAGGATGGATTCCTCAACCTGAAGCTTGGTGGACGCCTGCACGGGCACCGTGAGCCACGCACCACCTTCTTCACGCTCCTGGCGCACGATGGAAACGCGGATCGCGTCCGAGCGCAGGTCTTCCGACAGGAACTGCACCGTGACTTTCACGCGCTCGTTCGGCGCATCAGCCGTGGAGTGCCAGTCGGTCGTGATAACACCGCCCGAAGGCTCAACCTGATCAAAAGGCATGAAGGACAGGGTGTCGAGCGTTGCCTGCCAGAGGTAACCGTTCACACCAATCGCTGTCGTGCGTGGGGCAAGCCCCGCGCCTTTGTCATCCTTGCCGCCAAACAATCCGGAACAGGCACCAAGCGCAAGTACAAGCGACAGCGCCATAACGGTCCGGGCAAAATTCTGCATGCTACACCCCGTAGATTCGTTTTTATCGTCACACGGGTGCTACACTCGAAATGTGGAGCAACCATGGCTTAATGCGGGTTATAGCGACCATAAAAGGCCCTGACCAGACAGAAAGTGGATGAAATAGTGGCAGCGAGGACACAGGCTGCCCTATTTTTGCCCAGCCATCTTGCATATTGGGGGCTAGAGTCCTTACCATGGAAGGAACGACGAGAGCGAGTCTCCCCAAGGTCATGAAGTACGTATTGAAATCGGTAATTGCCGCCCTGATGGTTTGCGGCACCTCAGTTGCCTCCGCAGCCGAGGATAAAGCTCGTTTTGAAGCGACCGGTTTCATGCAGAGCCTCGATCTCTTCATCGCCGAGCAGGTAGCAAAGATCCGCTCCACGGACGAAAAAGAAAAATCCGGTGAAATCAAGGACTTGGAACTGAGCCTGCGCGATACTTCTGGCGCGAAGGACAATGGTTTCTTTTACCTTCGCGACCGCAGCGCGCCGCAGCCCGGCATGGGTGTGATCGGTAATGCGGGCGAGCGCCCTGATTTCTCCTCGCTTCTCGCGCCTGACGGACTCGTGCGCGGTGCTTATGGCCAGGACCTGTTTGACGCGTCCTCGCGCACCGGGTTCAGCCTGCCGCTGAGCAGCAACCCGCATGCTGCCGGGCTTGAGATCTCGCTCGAGAGCAACTACCGGCTGTCGATGCAGGGTATCCCTTCGCTTTCGCCACTCGCGACCAGCGACATGGCGGAGCGGAACTATAATTTCGGCGTGACCGTTGGCTACTCCGGCTTCAATCTGGACGCGTCGATGATGCGCCAGGAAAGCCTTTTCGAGCGTGACATTTCCGGTTACGGCGTTGGCTTCTCCTACCAGGCGACAAGCTGGGCCGCGCGCCTCAGCCTCAATGAATACAAGGAAGGCGCAGACCTTTACGGCATTGAGAATGAAGCCCGCAACATCATCTCGGTTGAGCTTGGCGCGAGCTACCGCCTGTCCGGCAATATCGGCCTGCAGGGCGGCGTGCGCTACTATGACTATGGCAGCCGCATGATGCTGCACCCGGAAGCGGGCGAGAAGTCGCAGATGGTCTTCCTCGGCGGCAAGCTGAGCTTCTAAGCCCTTATTATCAATCAGATAATCCGTCTATCGCCGCAACACCGGCGAGACCTAAACCACGCAACACACGCCCTGTTCGCACGTTCACGCCACCGAGCGCAATGTGTGCGGAAAGTGTGCGGGATGTGAGCCGCGCATAACGGTGCGGGCCAAGGGTACGGGCATTCGCGTGGCTGCGCGTGCTAAACACCGGTGAAACAAGGATAAAATCCACGCCAAGCTGCTCCGCACGGCGCATGGCCAACTTGCCATGACAGGCCGCGGTCACAAGGCGAAAACCACTGAGTATGTGGCGCGCGCCAAGCATATACTCCGGCAGGTGAACACCGTCCGCGCCCACGCGCCGCGCCAGCGCCACATCGCCTGCAACCAGCAGAAACTGGCCATTTTTATGGGTGATGGCGCGCAGCTCACGCGCATAAGCCTCCCGGTCCGGATGCTCATAATCACGGCAGATAACGATGCTGCCCTGGGGCAGTTTTGCGATCACTTTGGCAGGGTCCGGCACGCGTGCGGCATCTGTGCAAAAGACGAGCATGTCCACACCCGCCGCTTTGGCGAGCGGATGAAAACGGAACTGCCGATTTTTTTCGCGCATGAACTTGACCATAGCCGTGTGGTAGCACATAGGGTGCATAAGCCAAATATGAACCTTATAGCCCCCGGGAAGGCCGCTGCCATGATGCCTGACATCAAAGCCAATATCGACGCTGTCCGCCACGAGATTGAACGCACTTGCAAACATGTGGACACCGCCATTAACCAGCCAAAGCTGATTGCGGTCTCCAAGGTGCAGCCGATCGAGAAAGTACGCGCCGCGCTTGAGGCCGGGCACCGGGTGTTTGGCGAAAACCGGGTCCAGGAAGCGGAAGAACGCTGGGGGGAGCTTAAGCCCGACTATAAGGATGTGGAACTACACCTGATTGGTGGCCTGCAAACCAACAAGGCCTCAAATGCGGTCGCACTTTTTGACGTAATCCACTCGGTTGACCGCCTCAAGCTCGCAAAAGCGCTCGCGGGCGAGATGGAGAAGCAGGGTAAAAAGCTGCCGGTCTATATCCAGGTGAATACGGGGCGTGAGGAACAGAAGGGCGGCTGCGCGCTTGAGGAACTGCCGGAGCTACTGGCAGGCTGCAAGGCGCTTGGCCTTGAGGTTGTCGGCCTGATGTGCATCCCACCCGCAAACGAGGACCCAACCATGCACTTCGCGCTTCTCAAGAAGCTGGCGAAACGCCATGGGCTGCCGCGCCTGTCAATGGGGATGAGCGGGGATTATGCCTTAGCTGCCGCCATGGGCGCGACGGACATCCGTGTCGGCACCGCCATCTTTGGCGCGCGCGACTACCGCTAACCGATTTTGAGGCTATCGTCAGGGCCGACCTGCCGCAGGAAGCGGGTGAGGTCTTTGAGGGTGAGCGCAACGCAGCCTTCCGTGGGCGTATAGCCTTCCCGCGCTACATGCATGAAAATGGCGCTGCCAAGGCCCTTGATCACCGGGCTGTCATTGTGGCCAATGACCACCACCACATCATAGACATCGTCATCGCGCCACATCTTCTCATGGCTTGGGCCGAAGGGCAGGCGCACGAGCCTGTTGTAGTGCGCACTTGAAGCGTCATCACACCAGCCATAGTCCGGCTTCAGCATACCAACCGGCACGCCTGACATGGGGCGTGGGACCTTGTCTGGCCGATAATAAACCTGCCGGAACGGATAGGTGCCCATGGGGCTGGCGCCGTCACCCTCGCGCTTGGCGTCCGCCGGGATCATGCCGGTGCGGCCAAGTGCACAGGGTGCATCATACATGGGGCCGATAAGCCGCCCGCGCCTTGGGTCGTCTTCACTTTGAATGACGGTCCAGACTGTCATGGCTTAAAGAAGATGCCCGGTGCGGGCCTTCTTGGTGGCGAGGTAATTTTCATTATGCGGGTTGGTGGGGAACTTGTGCGCCACACGCTCCGCCACTGTCACGCCAAAACGCTCAAGCCCCGCGACCTTGTCCGGGTTGTTGGTCATCAGCCGCACGGCTGGGAAACCAAGTGCCTTGAGCATCTCTGCCGCTGGCGCAAAAACCCGCTCGTCCACATCGAAACCGAGGCGCGTGTTGGCGTCCACGGTGTCATAACCCTGGTCCTGCAGCGCATAGGCCTTCAGTTTGGAGATAAGCCCGATGCCCCGGCCTTCCTGCGCGAGGTAAAGGAGCACACCACCGCCTGCTTCGCCAATCGCCTTGATGGCGCCGCGCAGCTGTTCGCCACAGTCACACTTGAGCGAGCCCAAGAGATCACCAGTGAAACATTCGCTGTGGATACGCATCAAGACCGGGTCATGCCGGTTCGGCTCACCAATCACGATGGCGATATGCTCAATGCCGCCCACGAGCGGACGGAAGGAAACAAGACGAGTATTCTCCGCCCCCGCAAGCGGCACACGGGCCGAGGCCACCTGCCGCAGCTTGGCGGCTTGCGTATAGTCCGCCTCAAGCGCCACCGTCGCGGGTACACTCAGGAAGCCATGTTCACTCGCGAAGCCAAGCGGCACTTCCGCCGCCACCACCGCCGGCAACAGCCGCGCCCATTTGACCAGCTTCACCGCCGCACGGTCCACCGCTTCATCCGGGTGATTGAGCCGCTTGAACGGGCCCTTGAGCGGGGTGGAAAGATCGAGCGTCGGGTCGGCCATCGCCACAATATCCGCCGCACTCATCCAGGCGGGGCGCGCGATACGCACCACCGGCCAGTCTTCGCCCGCCACCTTGAGGCTGGCGGCGCGGTTGTTGGTCAGCAGGATGAAGGAGCCCTCAGTGAACTCGTCAAAACGCGCGAGCGAAGGGGTGTTCGCAAGCTCCGCCGGGATCAGCGCAACCGCACGGCTGCCGTCCGACACCACGGCCATATAGCCGCGGCGCAGGTCGTCTGCGGCACGCTCAAGCGTCAGGAGGTCCTTGTCCAAATCTGTCATGCACCCTCATATAGGGGAAAATGCGACAATGTCAGTACTGGATTTCGCTTATCCGTCACGACATGATCAATCAAATGTGAGTGTGTGTGATGGTACGAAAGCTTTCGGCTTCTTATATAGGGCTGGTTAACGCATACTGGAAAATAATTTTCTACCCGCACGCGGAGGAGTGAAAAATATGGCTGTGAGGAAACTGCTTCTTGTTGATGACGACGTGGACCTTCGTGAAGGCCTTGCGGACCAGCTCGCGCTTTGTGATGAGTTTTCCACGACGGAGCAGGGCAACGCCGCCGACACGCTCGCCTTCCTCAAGGACAATCAGGTTGATATGATCATCCTTGATGTGGGCCTGCCGGACATGGATGGCCGTGAGCTCTGTAAACGTATCCGCAAGCAGGGCATCTCGGTGCCGATCCTGATGCTGACCGGCAACACGTCCGACGCGGACACCGTGCTCGGCCTTGACGCTGGCGCCAATGATTATGTCACCAAGCCGTTCAGCTTCACTGTGCTGCTCGCCCGCATCCGCGCCCATTTCCGCCAGTATGAACAAAGCGAAGACGCCACCTTCGACATCGGCCCCTACCAGTTCCGCCCCTCAGGCAAGATTCTCGAGGAAAAGGAAAACGGCAAGAAGGTGCGCCTGACCGAGAAAGAGACCGCGATCCTCAAGTATCTTTACCGCGCCAACGGCAAACCCGTGGGCCGCGAGGAACTGCTGACGGAAGTGTGGGGCTATAACTCGGGCGTCACCACCCACACCTTGGAGACCCACGTATACCGCCTGCGCCAGAAGATCGAACCGCAACCCAACCTTGCGCGCATCCTGATTACTGAGCCGGGAGGCTACAGCCTGCAGGGGCTGGGGGCTTAACGGCTACCCCAACTCAAACGTGGTGATGCCGAATATCTTCTCGTTGGCGATGTCGGGCATGCCCTTCTGGTACATGCGCGCGGTGGCGAAGACTTTTTCCATGCCGTAGCGGGTGGCGAGGCTCACTGCCGCCGGGTTATTTTCCGGCGTGTCGAGGATGATGAGCGCGCCTTTGATGTCCGCCTGCAGCGCATCGAAGAGCGCCCCCGCAATCTCCGCATCATCAGCGAACAGCGGGCCGACCTTGTAGCCCTCCCGGCACTTGCGGCGCACGGCATAGCCCTTCACTGCGCCGTCTTCCACATAAGCCACTGTGCGGGCTTCCTGTTGGCCAAGCCAGGCGTTCAGGAACGCGTCCCGGTGCGCAGGAAAACACTGGCGATCATAGGCGCGGATGGTGGCGAGGCTTGTGGGGCCGAGGTCTATGATAGCGGACGCGATAGCACCGCTTGCATTGGCTTCACCGTGGAAGCGGCAGTTCTCATAGAAGGCCGTGTAGCCGATGCGCTCGTAAATTTTCACATTCTCGAGCACGCCATCGATGCCCACATTGCGGTCGCCGCAGTAGGCGAGGCGGGCTTTTGTGAGCGCGAGGCCATAGCCCTTGCCGCGGTGTTCGGGGGCCACGATATAAAGCCCGCAGAAAGCGTAGCTGTCATCATAACAAACCGCACTGCCGGTCGCGACGGTCTCGCCACTCAGCACACCTTTGAAAAAGCCGGTCGGGTCAGCCTGATAGAAGCAGGCGGCGTCATTCAGGCCGGGGTTCCAGCCCTCACGCGCCGCCCATTCGATCGCGGTTTCCACGTCATCGCGGGTCATTGTTTCAATGTGGTACTCACCCGCCATGGCCTTGCTCGCTTGTTCCTAGAATTTGAAATCCACCAGTACCGGCGCGTGGTCGCTTGGCTTCTCCCAGCCCCGTGCGCCGCGCAGCACTTCCATATGCACCGGCGTGTGCTTCAGGCTGGGGCTGACCCACACGTGGTCGAGCCTGCGGCCTTTGTCAGCCGCATCCCAGTCACGCGCGCGGTAAGACCACCAGCTAAAGAGCTTCTCGGGCAGCGGGGTAAATTCGCGCATCACATCGACCCAGTCATGGGCTTTCATCATCGCGATCATGCCTTCGGTCTCGATCGGTGTGTGCGATACGACCTTGAGGAGTTTCTTGTGGTCCCACACGTCATTCTCGTGCGGCGCGATATTGAGGTCCCCCACCAGAATGCTGGGTTCCTTCAGTTCCTTCGACCAGGTGGTCATCTCTTCCACAAACTTCAGCTTGTGGGCGAATTTGTCGTTGATCAGCGGGTCCGGCTCATCACCGCCTGCGGGCACATAGAAGTTATGGAGCGTCGGCCCTTCCTTCAGCTTGATGGCGATATGGCGCGCGTCGCCCATGCCGCACCAGTCGATATGGAAGCTGTCATCAAAGGGTGCCTTGGCGACCGTGGCCACACCGTGGTGACCCTTCTGGCCATGGATGGCGAGATGGGGCATGCCCATATCCTCGAAGAAGCCGCGCGGGAACATGTCGGTCTGTACCTTGATTTCCTGCAGGCACAGCACGTCGGGGTTATACTCCTCGATGAGTTGGCGCACGATATCAAGCCGTGCCCGGACCGAGTTGATGTTCCAAGTGATGATGCGCATGAAGGCCTCCCCGCCAGAATGTGTTTTTGCCGAATTTTTTATCAGAATATCAGGAAACTATTGCCAATCACGCCGATAGGCCAGCGCCCTTTTTCAAAGAGCTGGAAGCGCAGCACAAAGGGATGATCCTCATCCGCACCCGTGATCGCGGCGAGCGTGGCCTGATACACAGCCTGAACGGCAGCGCCCGAGACCGCGCGCACAAACTCTTCGTCAAAGATGCGAAGCTCCTGGGCTGCTTCCATCGCTGCCTGCTCAATGGCCTCAGACGTTTCGGTCGCCACATGGGTCATGACCATCTCGAGCGTCTGCTCGTCAAGCACATCCAGTGCATCGTCGGTGAGGGCCGCGCGCAGTTGCTCTTCCGCTTCCCAGGCCGGGCTGTTGATTTCGGTATTCTCGGCGGCATCGGCGGCTTCTTCCCAGTCGGCGAGGAAAGCGGGGTCCGCTTCGGGGAAACCGAGCGCGTCGACGTAGGCGCGGGCGATGTCGACTGTGCGGCGGTCAGGGTCTTCACCAAGCGCCCTGAACCAGTGCACACTTGTCGCCAGCTTGAGGAAGGGTGCGACCGCCTTCAGCCCCGGCGATTCTTCAAAAAGCTCGGAAATATCGTCTTCTTCGATCGTCATTTTCAGCCTTTTTCCTGCATGATTCCCACGTGAGATATAGGCAAAGGCCTAGCCCGCACAAGAGGTGCGCGCAAGCGGAAATGCGGGACGAACGCGAAAGATCAGGCCAAAAGTCAGGCCAGAGATCACGGACGAACGCGGCGGCGTTTTGAAAGCCCGCGCGGGTCCTCGAAGGTCCAGAGCTTGTCTTCAATGTCCACATTGATCTGCGGGTCGCGGATTTCCACATAGGTCACCCGGTCCTCCGCGTCCACCACCGCCCAAGAGGTCAGCTGCAGGCCGCCCTTGGTGTCGTTGATCTTGCGGAAATAGAGCGTGATGGTGCCAAGCTCGGGCCGGTCGTTATCCTGCGCCGTCAGCGCAATCACGCCCTTGGCGCCCGCGGGCTCAAGCTCGATATGCGCACCAAGCGCGGCGAGGTCGACCGAGTTGCCGAGGAGCGCACGAAGCGGCGTGTCCTTGACCGGCCACTTGCTCACCTGCCCGATTTCATAGTCGACAAAATTGAGCGTCTTACCGTCCGCCACCACAAGGAAGGGTGTGTCGTCGGTATAGTCGAAGCGGATATAACCGGGACGCTCAAGGTATAGCGTGCCTTCCGCCACCGTGCCGTTAGGGCTGTGCTGGCGGAACTTGGCCTTGATGCTGGTGACCGCCTTCATATAGTCCTGAATGTCGCCAAGCGCGCGCAGGTTCTGGTCCCCCGGCAACACTTTTTCCTCGAGTGGCGGCAGCTCGTCCTCCACCTTCTGCTGCGCGGCGGCAGGCAGGCTGAGGGCCATCATGAGCGAAAACATCACGCCAAAGCGCATTCATCTATCCTTCACTGGAGAGGCGAAAAGGCCCCTCTTTTAAAATTCTTCGTCGCGGTCCGGCACCAGCACTTCGCGCTGGCCCTTATGGTTGGGCGCACTGATGACGCCTTGGTCTTCCATTTCCTCAATGATCGAGGCCGCCTTGTTGTAACCGATCTTGAGCCGGCGCTGGATATAGCTTGTCGACGCGCGTTTGTCGCGGATCACAATGGCCACCGCCTGATCATAGAGGCTGTTGTCATCATCACTACCACCGCCAGATGGACCGGGGATGAACGGACTGTCAAAGCCCTCTTCAGGTTCTTCGGTCACTTCCGAAAGATACTCGGGCGCGCCCTGTTTCTGCAGGTGGGTAACAACCTTTTCCACTTCCTGGTCGGCGACAAAGGCACCGTGCACCCGCGTGATGCGTCCGCCACCGGCCATGAACAGCATGTCCCCCATGCCCAGAAGCTGCTCCGCCCCTTGTTCACCAAGGATGGTGCGGCTATCGATTTTCGAGGTTACCTGGAAACTGATACGCGTCGGGAAGTTGGCCTTGATGGTGCCGGTGATCACATCCACCGATGGGCGCTGGGTCGCCATCACAAGGTGGATGCCCGCCGCCCGCGCCATCTGCGCGAGGCGCTGCACTGTGGCTTCCACATCCTTGCCCGCCACAAGCATCAGGTCGGCCATCTCGTCGATCACGATCACGATGAAGGGCAGCGGCTGGAAGTCGAACTCCTGCTGCTCCATAACCGGCTGGCCGGTTTCCTTGTCGAAGCCGGTTTGTACTTCGCGCGACAGCCGCTCGCCATTTTCGCGCGCTTCCTGAATGCGTTTATTGAAGGCCGCGAGGTTGCGCACGCCAAGCTTGGACATATTCCGGTAACGCTCTTCCATCTCCCGGACCGCCCACTTGAGCGCGACCACAGCCTTCTTCGGCTCGGTCACCACAGGGGTCAGGAGGTGCGGGATACCGTCATAAACCGAAAGCTCGAGCATCTTGGGGTCGACCATGATGAGGCGCAGGCTTTCCGGGCTATGCCGGTAGAGAAGCGACAGGATCATGGTGTTGATACCGACCGACTTACCGGAACCGGTGGTCCCCGCGACAAGGAGGTGCGGCATCGAGGCGAGATCCGCCACTACCGGCGCGCCGCCAATGTCCTTGCCGAGCACAACCGGCAGCCGCGCCTTGGTGGCTTCATAGTCGCGGCTCGCCAGCAGTTCCCGCAGGAAGACGGTCTGGCGGTCGCTGTTCGGTAGTTCGATACCAATGGCGTTCCGGCCCGGCACCACCGCCACACGGGCGGAGATGGCGCTCATCGAGCGCGCGATATCGTCAGCAAGGCCAATCACGCGAGCAGACTTGGTGCCGCGCGCGGGCTCTAGCTCGTAAAGCGTGACCACAGGGCCGGGGCGCACGTCATTGATGTCACCCTGCACGCCGAAATCATCCAGCACACCCTCAAGCATGCGGGCATTCTGCTCGAGCGACTCTTCGCTGATACGGCCCAGTTTCTCGGGCGGCGGCGGTGGTGCCAGCAGTTCAAGCGGCGGCAGGCCAAAGTCGCCCGCATCACCGAAATCGAGCACCGTTTGCGCTTCCTTGGTTTCGCGCCTGCCGCGTTCAGGCTTGGCCTGCGGTTTGACGCGTTTCTCCGGCACCACAGGCTTTTTCGCCTTGGGCCGGCGCGGTGCCAATGGTTCGCGGGTCTCATTCACCTCGAACGGCGGTTCATCATCGTCGATATAGTCTTCCCGCGCATCCGAGCGGCGGAAGACGGCGGAGAAGGTCGCCGCAACACCGCTCGCGATCATGCGGCCAGTCCACGCGAGGCCGCGCCCCATATTGGTGATCCCCCACCAAAGCGCGCGGCCAATACGCGCCCACTCTTCTTTTGTAAAAGCAAAAGTGAAGGCATAGGCCGGAATGCCAAGTACCGCGAACACAAGGCCATACACCCACGCCGGGATGACAAAACCGGCAAAAAGCTCAACAAGCAGCAGATAGAGCCGCTGGCCAAGCGCGCCGCCATAGCCCGCCTGCACGACAAAGTCAGGCGCGGGGGCAACCACACTTAGCGCGATAGCGATAAGGATAAGGCTGACCGGCACAAAGGTGAGGTTGAGCCAGAACTGCGGCAGCCACTTGAGCCACAAGAGCTTGAAGCCCCAAAGTGCGATGGGAAGCGGCAGCAGGTAAGCGGCAAGCGCCAATGTCTGCATCAGCACGTCGGCGATGTTGGCACCGTATGCACCAAGCCAGTTGGTGGCCTCCCGCGTGGCTTCATTATTGATGGTGGGGTCGGCCGGGTTATAGCTGATGAGCGAGACAAGCACACTGAGCGCAAAGGCGATGAGCGCGAGGCCGAGCGCACGCCATGCGGTGCTTTTGAGAAAGACGACAAAAGCCGGTGGCAACAAGGGTGCCTTGTCTTTTGCCGATTTAGCCGTTTTTGCCCCCGTGGCGGCTTGCCTACGCGCTGACACTGATCTGTTGCTCCCTCGGGCTTCACCCGTCTTGCCCGGCGCACCCCAAACAAAAAGAGAGCGGCCAGGGCAATGTTCTTGTCCTGTTCGCTGCACTTTAATGCGGGACAAGGGTCTAGGACAAGAGCGGCAATTTCATGGCAGCAATTTATCGGCCAAAAAGGTGGCAAAATCCTGTGCTGCGGCATCAGGTCCCTTTACAACCAGGCGCGCGCGGGCCTACATGAAGACCAAGGAGACAGGCTATGGCGGCGAAGAAAAAGCAGACGGAAATCTCGTGCGACGTGACCATCGTGGGCGGCGGGCTTGCGGGCCTGACGGCGGCCATCGGCCTCGCGCAGGAAGGGTTCGAGGTTGCGGTCATCGACATGGCACCGAAGGGCGACCTGACGGCGGTAAGCTATGACGGCCGCTCAAGCGCACTTGCCTATGCCTCCTGCCAGCTTTTTGAGGCGCTTGGTATATGGAAACATATGGAGCCCTTCGCACAGCCGATCCTCGAGATCCGCGTGTCGGATGGCCCGTCGCTCCTGCACCTGCATTTCGACAATGAAACACTTGGCGATGGCCCTCTTGGCCATATGGTCGAGAACCGGCACACCCGCCTCGCGCTTTTCAAGCGGCTTGAGGAGATGGAAGGCATCCACCTGCTCGCACCCGAGAAGGTCGCGAAGATCGAGCGCAACAGTGCCCGCGCGACCGTCACGCTCGAGAGCGGCACCGTGATCCACGCGCCGCTCCTGCTTGGCATTGACGGGCGCGGCTCGATTGTGCGCAAACACGCTGGCATGGCGGTGTCAAAAATCGATTACCAGCAGCACGGTATCGTATGCTCGGTTGAGCACGAGTTCAGCCACTGCGGCATCGCACATGAACGCTTCCTGCCTTCAGGCCCCTTTGCGATCCTGCCGCTCACTGGCAACCGGTCTTCGCTTGTGTGGACAGAGAAGAGCCATCTGGTTGAGACCATCATGGGCCTCTCCGAGCGCGCGTTTGAAAGCGAAGTAAGCCGCCGCATCCGTGACTTCCTTGGTGAAGTAAAAGTCATTGGCGGGCGCTGGGCGTACCCCTTGAACCTGCAGTACACACAAGAGTATGTCGCCGAACGCCTCGCGCTCGTCGGCGACGCCGCACACGGCATCCACCCCATTTCGGGGCAAGGCCTCAACCTCGGCATCAAAGATGTTGCGGTGCTCATTGAGGTACTGACCGACGCACGACGCGTGGGACTTGATATCGGCTCCACTGTCGTGCTGGAGAACTATGGCCGCTGGCGCACCACCGATAATGCCAGCGTCTACGCCATCACCGACATTTTCAACCGCCTGTTCTCGAACGACATCGGGCCGGTCAAGCTGGTGCGGGACCTTGGCATGGCCGCGATCAACGAAGTGACGCCGCTCAAGAATTTCTTCATGAGCCATGCACGCGGCACGGTGGGTGAGCTCCCGAAACTGTTACGCGGCGAGCGGCCCTGATTGCTGCTATAATGCGGTCATGGCAAAAACCCACGAGCATAACGACAGCCACCATGACGCCCGTGAGGGCGAAAGCGCGCCGCAGCCGAGGGCGCGGCGCTTGCATTTTGACGCCACGCTATATGCCCACCGCTCGCTGAAGAAAAAGAATTTCAACCGCATGATTGGCGTGCTGGCCGCTTTCTGTGTGTTTGCCGCCATCCGCTTCATCATGATTGGGGCCTGGCCGGTGGTGATTTTCGTTGCGATCGACCTAATTGCGCTGTGGCTGGCGTTTTTCCTAAACTACCGTTCTGCACAGCGCTTTGAGACAGTGCAGCTTACCGACACGGACCTGCTCCTCACCCGTGTTCACCCGAACGGCCGCTCTGAAACCTGGCGGTTCGAGCCTTATTGGGCGCAGGTGAAATTGAGAAAACTGGGCGGAGACGATAATGAACTCTCTCTGCGCTCTCATGGCGAACAGGTGGTATTTGGCCGCTTCATGCTCCCGGCAGAGCGCAAGGGGTTTGCACGTTCACTTGAAGGCGCGCTGGCGCAGTGGCGGCACCGTATTCCCATCGACGAGATCGTCTGATCAGTCTGCCTTGCAGTAAACCTGCGCGATGGTACGGTCCGCCCGCAAGCGGTTGCCTTTCTCTGCAAAGTTTTCCCGCGTTACACCGCCTGAGAGCGCGTGTTGCACATCGCCCCGTTCGGTGTTGAGGAAACCTGTGTCGCCAAAAACCCGCGGATGGGTGGTATAGACGCGGCCACGACGCGGCGCACCTGCTACCACAGTTCCCACCACAAAGCCCTCACTATCAAAAACCGGCCCCCCTGAGATGCCGCCAAGCGACCCGGCGAAGGCGGGTTTGCGCTCGCGCTCGACCCAGGCGATGACCGGTTCGCGCATGCGGTAGCGCCCCACCGAGCGCATTTCGGTTGCGCCAACCACTGTGGCGCGTACATCAGCGGGGCTACCTTGCGGGAAGCCCATCATAAAGCCGTCTTCGCCCCGCTTCGGGCTGCGGCGCGAGAGGGCAACATAATCCGGTTTCAAGCGGGCAGCGCGCACGACCGCGAAATCTCGGTTCTGTTCCGATGTTGCGGATGTGACTGGCTCTAGCGTGCGCGAACCCCGAACAAGGAACACTTTGCCGCACCCATCCACCACATGCCGGGCGGTGATGAAGGTGCCATTGCTGTCCACAGCGAAGGCCGTTCCGACACCGTTTTTCACCTCGGCATCCAATTCCACCACAACAGTACCACGGTCGTTACCTGGAAGGGGCTCTCCTTCTGGCACCAATACCGGCGTATCGGGCTCTGACGGCAGGCCGGGCGCGGGCCGGCGCGGGCCATCACCACCTTCCGCCGCGTAGCGGATGATGACGACAACAATGATCAGCAGATACAGGAAAACTTCCCGGCTCAGTCGCATTGGCCCACCCTAGGTCCGCTAACCCGCAATGGCGGCTGCGTTGATAAAGGCTGTCGCCAGCTTGAAGGAGACGAGAATAACCGCAGCCCCCATTTCACCCGCCTCAATACGGCGGGAGATGTCCTTGAGCACAAGGTCAACGATGCGGAAGGCAACAATTTGCAGCACAAAGGCGACAATGCCCCAGATAACAAGGTCCCAGAGCGTCACGGATGCCGCGAGCGAAAAAGCAATAGGCAGGGCAAGACCGACGATGGCACCGCCAAGCGAAAGGGCCGCTGCTACATTGCCTTCACGGATGAGCTTGATCTCGTCATGCCGCGTGAAGCGCATATAAATGGCTATACCAAGCGCCAGCAGCACAAGGCTGGTGGCTGAGTGCACCAGAAAGACAGGAAAGCCTTCCTGCAAGGCAAGCAGTGCTTCTTCCATTTTATTCCCCCTTATCTTGGCGGCCTAGAGGCCAAGCACATCCTTCATCGAATAACGCCCCGGCTTCTGGACCGCGAGCCACGCGGCCGCCTTGACGGCACCAGCGGCAAAAAGCCCCCGATTTTCCGCCTTGTGCGACAGCACGAGCCGCTCATTCGCGCTTGCGAAGATCACTTCATGTTCGCCGATCACGCTGCCGCCCCGAAGCGCTGCAAAACCGATTGAGCCTTCCTTGCGTTCGCCCGTGAGGCCCTCACGTGCAGGTGTGCGCACCTCGCCAAGCGGTTTGCCGCGCCCGTCGGCGGCGGCTTCACCAAGCATGAGCGCTGTGCCCGAGGGCGCATCCACCTTGTGGCGGTGGTGCATTTCAAGAATATCGATATCCCAATCAGTCCCGAGCTTTGACGCGGCTTCGCGCACCAGCGCCATCAGCAAATTGACACCAAGCGAATAATTGCCCGCCTGCATCACGGGTACTACCTCTGCGGCCTTATTGAGTGCCGCTTCGTCCGCACTGCTAAGACCCGTAGTGCCCACAACGATGCCCTTGCCGTGTTTGGCGGCCAGCGCTGCATGTTCAGCCGTCGCGCCCGGCGGCGTGAAGTCAATGACCACGTCGGCTTCCGCGAACACCTGAGCTGCGGCGGAGACAAGCGAAGCATCCGCACCCGGATATGGCTTGCCGACCTGCGTGTGGTCCGGACGGTCGCACACAGCCACAAGCTCCATGCCATCAGCCTCAATCACCTCGGCAGCAATTGCGCGGCCCATGCGGCCCATCGCACCCAGAATGCCAATTTTTACCAGTGCCGCCATCGCTCGCCCTTCCGTAAAATACTGTGTCTCTTTGCTATCAGGCAGTGGGGCAAAAGAAAAGGCCGGGCGATACCCGGCCTTCTGCATTTTTGCTTTTGCGCTGGTTTAGAAACGCGCGGTCAGGTCAATGCCCCACGTGCTCGGTTCCATGAGCGTAGCACGCGGTGCACCGAAGGTATCAACCGCCAACCCGCTCGCGCCACCACGGTAGCGGTGGCCAAAGATATTGCGGGCAAAGAGCGAGATGCTGAGGTCATCATCCGGGTTCGACCATGTCACACGCGCGTTGGTGAAGTTCCTCGCCTCACCGGTTTTCCATGTGACACCGCCCCACGTAACGGTGCCGCAAGTGCCGTCGCCGATACATTCACCGTTTTCACGGCGCGCACTGGTGTAGCTGTGGTCCGCATGGAAGGTGATGGCACCCACCGTGTCACCAAGTGACATGGTATAGTCACCACCGAAGGACACGCGGGTGGATGGTTCGCCGGTCGGGTCACCAACGGCACTATCACCGCAGCTTTCCGTACAGGTGATGTCCTGATAGCCGCCGTTCGCGAAGAAACGCAGGCCCGCGAGCGGAATCCAGAGCATTTCCACATCAAGACCCTTGCCGGAGACATCCTGGTTCTGGGTGACATATTGCGGCACGCTGGCGCCGTCTACGTCCACAAGACGGATCGACTGCTTGTCATTATACTTATACTTCCAGACAGCCGCGTTGAACCGCACCCGGTTATCGAACCACTGCGACTTGATACCAGCCTCGATGTTCCAGACTTTCTCATTGTCGAAATAGCTGTTCACCTCAACCGAGTTGAAGCCACCCGCCTTGTAGCCCCGCGCGTAGGACGCGTAGAACATGGCGTCGTCACTGAACTGATAGTCGATGGCGACACGTGGGCTCAGGTCATCCCAGCTGTCCTTCCTGGTGTAGTGAACGCCTTCAAGCCCGCCGACATCAAAGACGATATCGCCTGACGCGGTTGGCCCGAGGAACTGCTGGAAAATGCCCGTAAGGATCTGCTGGTGGATGTCAGCAAGATTACCCACACCGGGGATATCAAGCCGCTCGTAACCGGAGATTTCACGGCGGCCGTTGTACCACTCCCACGATTTTTCATCGCGCGTGTAGCGTACACCGGCGTTGACGTTGAACCGGTCTGTGACTGCATAGGTCACGTCCGCGAAGGCAGCGTATGCCTTGAAGGTGCCCTCACCATACATGGTTTCGGTCCATGTGCGGCCACTCATGGTGGTCAGACCAAGGTTGGCGATATCTTCAAGCGAGAGCGCCGGCAGGCTGCCGTCAAAGCAGTTGAGCGGCGTGTTGTTGAAGGAAATGAAGCCACCGAGCGAATCCAGGAACAGGCTCTCGCACGCGTTGATACCGTCCGTCGGGTCAAAACTGGCTGCCAGCACGCCCGGTGTGATGCCGATGTTATAGAGAACCGTATCGATGCTATCGAGCGTCGCATGGGTCTGGGACTGTTGCTTCGCGTTTTCCCAATAGTAGCTGAGGCCCGTGGTCCACGTGAGCGGACCGTTCACACCGTTGAGGCGCAGTTCCTGATAGAAATGCTCGTTCTCTTCCACGTTGTCGGTATCAAAGTAGAAATCCGGATCGGCGGTGCCGTCCTCGTCCTGCAGGTTGTTCGAGGTGAACTTCTTGAAGGCCGAAATAGATGTCAGGGTCGCCCAACCGAAATCATGGGTGATGTTAAGCGTGATGCCGTCAAGATCACGGTTTTCTTCGCCGTTACCGATATCGCTGGCGATGGGGCCAAACGGATTGGCACCGCCGACACTGCGTGCATCGCGGAAGAAATTCCAGTCCGCATTCGGGTTGGAAGGTGAGTAGCCAAACGCCCCAAAGCCCGCATAAATGGCGGGAAGCGGAATACCGTAGAGCACATCAAGCGGCGTTTCCTTGGTGATGGGCAAGCCGAATAGCGGCGCGACAGCGGCAAGGAAATCGCCGTGACCCGGCAGGTCGCCCACAGTTTCAGCGCCCACTGGCGCGCGCAGCTTGCCATTTGAGACACCAAGGATGGGTTGATCCTCATCCTGTTCGGTGTGGTCAAACTCATAGGCGAGATTGACGGCGGTTCGGTCGTTCGGTTCCCAGCGGAACTGCACCCGGCCGGTCACGTTGTCTTGACGGCCATAATCCTCGCCGGTAATCGCATCCTTGACGTAGCCGTCCTGCTTGTTGACCAGAAAGTTCGCGCGCATGGCGATGGTGTCAGTAAGCGGCAGGTTGATCATGCCGTCAAATTGGCGTTTGTCGAAACGACCATAGCGCAGACGCACCTGGGCTTCGGTTTCGTCCATCACCGGTTTTCTGGTGATGACCGAGATGGCACCCGCTGCGGTGTTACGACCAAAAAGCGTGCCTTGCGGGCCCTTCAGCACCTCAACGCGCTCAATATCCGAGAAGAAGACGATCGCCGCGCCCGAACGGGAGGCATAAACGCCGTCAACAAACAAGCCAACGGCAGGGTCGGTGCCCACACCGAAGTCGCTGGTTTCAACACCGCGCAGGCGGAAACGCGGCTGGGTAACACCGTCGATCTCGAGGCCTGGCGTGTAGGCGGTGATATCACGCAGGTCCTCTGCGGCGATGGTTTGTAGAAAATCGCCGGAGAAGGCGTTCAGGGTAATCGGCACATCCTGCGCGGACTGTTCGCGCTTCTGTGCGGTTACCGTGATTTCCTCAAGCGTGAAGCTGGTGTCGTCCTGTGCGGACGCCTGCATGCTCACGGCACCAAGCGCACCGGCGCTCGCGCTCAAAAGCAGCAGGCTTTTAAGGTAACTGTTGGTCATGGGCTCCCCTCCCGATATGGCGGCACTCTGGCAGGCCGCGATGATTTAGTCCCCTACAGGCGGACGCGCCCCCCACTTGAGCGCAGCGCCTGTTTCCTCACTGTTACTCAGTACTCCCTACTCGATACTGGCAATCCATTCCTTCAGAAGCGCGATGCCTTCCTCGTGCACCATGGTGCGTCCCACCTCAGGCATCATCACTCCCGGATCAAGCGACTGCAGCCGGTACACAAGGATCGACTGGTCGGGCTTGCCCGGCATAATGTCATAGTCAAGCCCACCGGAGCCGCGACCCGCAGCAACGGGCCGTTTTTTGTAGCCCCACTGGGTTTTGTTGGCCTCATCCCATGTGAGGAACAGGCCGGAGGTGCTTGCCGGGCCTTCAAGGCGGTGGCAGTGCGCGCAGTTCACATCAAGATAGGCGCGGGCGCGGGCATCAACAGGCGCACTGGCGTCAAGGAAATCAGGCACACGCGGCGCATCAGCGGGCGCTGGCGCACCTTCAAGCACGCCAACGCGCGACCAATGCGCAAGCTGGTTTTCGGACCCTGCGGGATATTTGTAATCCATATTCAGGTTCCGCGCCTTGGGGCCAATGGGGGAGAATTCCTTATTGTAGGTGTGGCAGCCTTTGCACTGGTTCTTGTTCGGCACCACATAATTGGTCGACCGCGCGTTGCCTGCTTCATCGGTCCATTCAACCGGCAGGGTTTTACCGGCGACCTTGAGGACCGCGTCCTTCAGCTCCTCATCATAAACATAAGCCCAGGCGTTCCAGCCCTTTTCCTGACGGATCAGCAGACGCGTCTCAATGATGCGGATGTCTTTTTCAGGGGCGCGGAAATCGGCGGGGTAGGCGAAGGTTTTCACCAGCACAGACCCAACCGGGAAGTTCATCACTTCCTTGGCGTCATAGGTGGCGTGTTCGCCCTTCGGCACATAAACAAAGCGGAACTTGTGTGCATAGTCGGTAAAAAGCGGCGTGATCAGCGCGTAGGGGACAACACCTTCAGCAGGCATCTGGTTCGCATAATCACTGAAAAGCCCGTATTCAGACAGTAGTTTAGCCGGCCGCGCCGCCAGAAGCGCAGCATCGTTGATCTCGGCCCGTGCCACCGCAGCGATGGTGGTCATACTCAAAAGGGCGGCGGCAAGAACACTCAAAACACGTCTGAACAAGGGCTTTCCTCCTATTCTCCTTATCGAAACAGCTTTTTATTTTTCCTGCGGCAGGGTAACCGCAGCACGCGACGGCAATTCGCCGGCATAGTCTTCAATATCGGTATCCACGGACGCACCCCACGGCAGGATCATGTCCTTGACGAACTGCAGGTTGGCGAATGTGGTGCCCTCAGGCTCGCTGATATAAATCGCGTTTTCATCATCGGGACCAAAGAACGCCGCCCAGATACCGTCCACCGCACCGTCCCAGACAATATGCGGTACCGGCGTGCCAGTGCGCGGTTCAATGATGTCTTTGACAGCCTGGTCAGGCGCAAAACCTGCTTTTCCGTGTTTGTTACCGTGCACATAAATGGCGCGCGGCAGCGGGTTGTAGGTGGGGTCATTATATTCGCGTGGGTAAGCGACCAGAAGAATGTTCGTTGACGCATTGTCAGAGAGTTCGTTGTCGAAAATCTCAACTTCACGGTTCGCCATCACCATGATGCCGGTGCCCATGGGCACGGTTGCCACGATATTGCCGGGAGGGGCAAAGTTCGGCGTATCGTTCGCAACTACCTTGTTATTATAAACCTTCACACTGTGGCCGCCCATTTGCGGCAGGTTGGGCAGGTCAAAGACCAGAATGCCGCCTGTGTTGTGGGTGGCGACATTGTTGTACACATCCGCGAAATAGCTGTTCTCGATCTCGATACCGGCCACGTTCAGTTCCGCACGGCTGTTGCGCACGATGATCTGCTGGCTTTGGCCCACATAGATGCCCGCGTCCGAAGCACCTTTGACCACACAGCCATCAATCAGCACGTTTTTGCTCTCGACCGGATAGAGGCCGTAAGCACCGTTTTCAGCATTCGGGCCACGGGTCCATTCCACGCGCACATCCTTGAAGGTGACGATATCAACACCCTTGGCCTTGATGCCGTCGCCGGGCGTATCTTCAACCGCCAGTGCTTCAACACGCGCGCCACCCGCGGTGATCAGGAGCCCTTCGGACCCCGAGGTCTGACCTGCAAACGACAACACAGTCTCGTTCATACCAGCACCGCGCAGGGTGATGTTTTCAACATCGAGGGAGAGACCACCGGTAAATTCATAGCGGCCGGCTTTAAGCTCGATCACGCTGCCGGGTTCGGCCATGATCAGCGCTTCCTGAAGCGCTTCCTGCACGCCTTCGCCAGGCTCGATCTCAATGACGGATTGCGCCAGCGCGAGCGGCGTGGCCACAACAGCAAAAATGACGGCCAAAAAGGCCTTCACGGTGTTTTTCATCATTTCCCCCTCCCGCTTCCATCACGCAGATGCAATGGAAGCCATTAAAACTTAAGTGCAGCATGCGCCCTTGTTTGTCATTCGTCAAGAAAAAGTGAAAGCGTTTCATTTTATCATTATTTGACGCCCCCGCTTTTGCAGCTAAGCTGCCGGGGATTGGGCGATGACCGGAAGGCGGTGAGGGGCACTTGAGAACACGACCACCAAAGAAGATCCCGACACAGGCGCGGGCGATCAAGCGGCGCAATGCCATTTTGCTTGGCGCGGAGAAGCTGCTTGTGGAGGAAGGACCGCTTGCGGTCACCACCACGGGTATCTCCAGCAAAGCGGGCGTACCCGTGGGATCGGTGTACCAGTATTTCGAAGACCGGGATGATATCCTGTCGAACCTTTATGACACCGCTTACAATGAGGTGGAGCAAAAGGTGGCTGAAGCGCTGGCCGCAACACCGCCCGGCCAGTCTGTCCGCATCACGCTGGAGGAGCTGATCCGCACCTTCTGGCTTGCCGCGCGTGAGCACCCGAGCTTTCGCCCGCTGACCCGCTGGGCCAACAGCCAGCGCTCGCTTTGGGAAGTGACACCGGGCCTCGACAGTAGCCTCGCAGCGATGGTGCGCAATATTCTCGCGGTCTCGGGGGTGAGCCTGCCGGACCACCGCGAAGCCGCCATGATGCGAACCATGGTAACCACGGTGTCCATCCTGGTAGATCAGGCGATTGAGGAAGACGACGAGGCGGAAGCCGACGCGCTAATCCTTGAAATCGCCCGGCTCTTGAGTGCTTATGTGAGCTAACCCCGCCTTTATGACCAACCTCAGTACATCTGTGTTTGTCATCGGCAGCCTTGCGCTGATTGCCGTCGCAATCCTGCTTGCGTCCCCGGTGACACGCTGGCTGCATGCCCGCCATCAGTGGAAAATGTTGCTGCTGACCTATATGGTCACCTGCACCTTCGTATTTCTGGTATGGGGTGGCATCACCTGGGCATCGCCGCTGCAGGTTTACCTTGGCATTGGCGCGGTCGCTTTTGCGCTCACCGTTGGTGCGGCAGCTGATATCATGCGGGCGGCCAACGGGCTGGGGCTGGTTCCCATGAATTTCGGGCGTGCGCTTCTGCTCCTCGTCATGGCTACGCTCTCTGCCGTATGCCTTGGTCGCACGGCGCTCGAACTGGGGTTTACCAACAACAGCCCGGTTTTTGAGCGCGATGTAACCACAGTTCAGTTCACGATTGTCTATGGTGGGCGCGAGATTCCGGCAACCGTTACGACGGTGGAGGAACGCGCGCTTGATGTGTGGGTGCAGCGGCATGAATTCTGGCCTCGCGTCGTGCCCTATGGCCGCGGTCAGCGTTTCCTTTTCCCGAAAATCGAGGCTGACCTGCCGTTTGACCTTTATCTTGCGACCACCAGCACAATCAAACAGCCGTCGATCAAAAATGGCCGGGTGGTCACCACTGTCTCGCACACCATCGGCGATGTGGCGCTGGTGACTTGCGCGCCGGACGCGGACAAATGTTTTGCCCTGCGCCCGATAGCGCAGGCATACCCTGAACGCACAAGCTCGCTCACCGACAGCGCTAAACCATACGAGCGGTTTACCTTTGCGCTCCATCTGCCCGAAGGGCTTGGCCTACCGCGTGAGAGCACACTCACCTTCAAGGACTTCTCCCTGCGCCCAGTGAAATCCGGCCCGCTTGTGGGCGCGCCTAAGGGTGGCAACATTTGGCTGCTGCGCGCGTGGGAATGGTTCCCGAAGCGCGTGCGTGAGCACTGCAACAACTGGGGAAAACTCGCCGAATGGCGGCTCTGTGATATCTCGTCCGACACATGGCAGGCCATTGAGGCCAACAAGAAAAAAGCCGCCCGATGAGGCGGCTTTTTATCGTTTGAACTCGTTAGACCGCTATTCGGTGAGGTCGTCCCACAGTTCCTTCACTTTCGAGAAGAAACCTTCTGAACGCGGGGAAACATTATCGCCGCTTTCAGCCGCGAACTCTTCCATCAGCTCACGCTGGCGTTTGGTCAGGTTCATCGGCGTCTCGACCTGCGTCTCGATGATCATGTCACCGGTGAAACCGCCGTTAAGCTCAGGCATACCCTTGCCGCGCAGGCGGAACTGGCGGCCACTTTGCGTGCCTTCCGGTACCTTGATGCGTGCACGTTTGCCTTCAATTGTCGGCACCTCGATGTCACCACCGAGGGTGGCTGTCGCCATCGGGATCGGCACCTGGCAATAGAGCATGTCACCGTCGCGTTTGAAGATGGGGTGCGGGCGGATGGAGAGGAAAATATAAAGGTCACCGGGGGGTGCACCGCGGGTGCCCGCTTCGCCTTCACCGGCAAGCCGGATGCGCGTGCCTTCTTCAACCCCTTGCGGGATTTTGACCTGAAGCGTCTTTTCCTTGCGTACACGACCCGCGCCACCGCAGGACTTGCACGGGTTGATTATCACGCTGCCGGTGCCTTGGCACGTGGGGCAGGTGCGTTCCACCATGAAGAAGCCCTGGCTCGCGCGCACTTTACCCGCGCCGCCACAGGTGCCGCAAATCTCTGGCTTGGAGCCCGGCTCCGCGCCGGAACCCGAGCACGGCTCACACGCCACACTTGTCGGTACCTTGATTTGGTCGGTCTTGCCGCGGAAAGCGTCCTCGAGCGTGATTTCCATGTTGAAGCGCAGGTCGTTGCCGCGGCCACTTGCCGCGCCACCGCCACGCCGACGGCGACCGCCGCCACCGCCCATGAAATCACCGAAAAATTCTTCGAATACGTCTGAGAAATCAAAACCGCCTGCACCCGCATGCCCGCGGCCACCGCCACCCATGCCATGCTCGAACGCGGCATGACCATAGCGGTCATAAGCGGCGCGCTTCTCCGCATCCTTGAGGACGTCGTAAGCTTCGCCGATTTCCTTGAACTTTTTCTCAGCTTCCGCATCGCCCGGGTTTTTGTCCGGGTGATACTTCATCGCTGCCTTACGGAAGGCAGCCTTGAGCACTTTTTCGTCCGCATCCCGCGCGACGCCCAAGAGCTCGTAATAATCCTGTTTTGACATAAGCGGCTCCCCGCGCTGTTTGCCTCGCCACACCGTGCCCGCTTTCCCTAAAAAGCGCGCCAGCCCCGGAAGTCAGACGCCGCCCGCCACAAATGTGGGAGGCGGCGCCCATGTTCCGGATGGCTTCAGGCAGCCATCTTATTTCTTGTCGTTTTCGTCGACTTCTTCAAAGTCCACGTCAACCACATCGTCACCGTCATCAGCTGCTTTCGCCGCCGCGTCGGCCTGTGCGGCGTCTG
Source organism: Kordiimonas gwangyangensis DSM 19435 = JCM 12864 (assembly GCF_000375545.1). GTDB lineage: Bacteria > Pseudomonadota > Alphaproteobacteria > Sphingomonadales > Kordiimonadaceae > Kordiimonas > Kordiimonas gwangyangensis. The sequence continues at coordinate 816,620 of NZ_AQXF01000001.1, read as the reverse complement.
CTGCATCAGCGTCTGCGCCACCTGCTTCCTGGCCAGCTTTATAAATCTGCTCGCCCATCTTCATGGTGGCTTGAGCCAGCACTTCGGTCTTTTGCTTGATGGCGTCGACATCGTCGCCTTCAAGCGCGGACTTAAGGTCGGTGATCGCGGCGTTGATGGCACCCTTGTCAGCGTCGGACACTTTGTCCTTGTGCTCATCAAGGTTTTTCTCAGCCGAGTGGATCAGCGCTTCAGCCTGGTTCTTGGCTTCCACCAGCTCCTTACGCTTCTTGTCCGCGTCAGCGTTGGCTTCGGCGTCCTTGACCATCTTCTCAATGTCAGCGTCAGAGAGGCCACCAGATGCCTGGATGCGGATCTGCTGCTCTTTGCCCGTGCCCTTGTCCTTGGCGGACACGTTCACGATGCCGTTCGCGTCAATATCGAAGGCCACTTCAATCTGCGGTACACCGCGTGGTGCCGGCGGGATGCCCACAAGGTCAAACTGACCGAGCATCTTGTTGTCGGCAGCCATCTCGCGCTCACCCTGGAAGACGCGGATGGTTACTGCACCCTGATTGTCTTCCGCGGTGGAGAAGACTTGAGCCTTCTTCGTCGGGATCGTGGTGTTGCGGTCGATAAGGCGTGTGAACACACCGCCGAGCGTCTCGATACCGAGCGACAGCGGGGTCACGTCGAGAAGAAGAACGTCCTTCACGTCGCCCTGAAGAACGCCAGCCTGAATGGCGGCACCCATGGCAACCACTTCGTCCGGGTTCACGCCCTTGTGCGGCTCGCGACCGAAGAACTCTTTCACGACTTCCTGGATTTTCGGCATACGGGTCTGACCACCCACGAGAACAACATCGTCGATCTCGCCCGCGGCAAGGCCAGCGTCCTTGAGCGCTTTTTTGCAAGGCTCAAGCGTGCGTTTGATCAGGTCTTCCACAAGGCTTTCGAGCTTGGCGCGGGTCAGCTTGATCTGAAGGTGCTTCGGCCCAGACGCATCAGCGGTGATGAACGGCAGGTTCACTTCCGTCTGCGTGGAGGAGGAAAGCTCGATCTTCGCTTTCTCAGCCGCTTCCTTCAGACGCTGCAGCGCCATACGGTCGCCCTTGAGGTCGATGCCGTTTTCTTTCTTGAATTCAGCCGCCAGATACTCAACGAGGCGCATGTCGAAGTCTTCACCGCCGAGGAAGGTGTCACCGTTCGTCGACTTCACTTCAAATACGCCGTCACCGATTTCGAGAACCGATACGTCGAAGGTACCGCCACCAAGGTCAAACACCGCAATGGTGTGGCCGTCTTCTTTTTCGAGACCGTAGGCAAGCGCGGCTGCCGTAGGCTCGTTGATGATACGCAGCACTTCAAGGCCCGCGATCTTGCCGGCGTCTTTGGTTGCCTGGCGCTGCGCGTCGTTGAAGTATGCCGGAACGGTGATGACCGCCTGATCAACCGTCTCGCCGAGGTAGCTCTCTGCCGTTTCCTTCATTTTCTGAAGGATCATGGCCGAGATCTGGCTCGGGGAATATTTTTCGCCCTTGGCTTCAACCCACGCGTCGCCACCGTCCGCCTTCACAATATTGTAGGGGACCATGTCCTTGTCTTTTTGCGTGGTCGGATCGTCGAACGTGCGGCCGATAAGGCGCTTGATCGCGAACAGGGTGTCCTGCGCATTCGTTACAGCCTGGCGCTTTGCGGCCTGACCAACGAGACGCTCGCCACCGTCGGTGAAACCAACGATCGACGGCGTGGTGCGCGCACCCTCGGAGTTTTCAATAACTTTCGGCTTGGAGCCGTCCATGATGGCTACGCACGAGTTTGTCGTACCCAAATCGATACCGATTACTTTACCCATATTACCTTTTCCCTTCGTCAAGCCGACTGCCTGGGCCCTATCGGCACCCTTTTACAGCCTCTTTGGGTTCATGTTTTTGGTTCATCTGCTGGGCGCCAAAACGACCGGCCTCCAGCGTCTTTCTCGGCCTATATAGGTGTGGGTAAGGCACGCCGCAAGGGCGGAGGTGCATAAATTTTGCCTGATCCTGCAACTAAAAAGCTCATTGCAGAGAATATGTTGTCCCCTTACATAAAAGCCACAGGCAGGTTTCAAATCGCCGCACACCCCAAAGAAAGATTGAAAATGGGAAGGTGCGGGCTAAACTCGCTTTCAAATGGACAAAAGCCAGAACGATAAAAAATCCAAACTCCAAGGGGCGGGGACCATATGACAACCGACGCCAACAAGGCACCCGAGACTAGTCAGGCAAGCAGTAAGGCAGACGCGGAAGAGCCCGCGAAGAATGAGGCGCTCGTGCTTCTCAAAGACCTTGTTGTCATTGTTCTTTTCTACCTGATTTTCACCACCTTCGGCTGGGGTAGCTTCCACATTCCGTCAGGCAGCATGGAACCCACGCTTGAAGTCGGGGACCGGATTTTTGTTTCCAAACTGTCCTATGGCTATAACCGCTATTCCTTCCACTTCGACCCCGACTTCATCCCCGAAGGCCGCCTGTTTGACGACGCGCCGGACCGCGGAGATGTAGTGGTCTTCACGCTGCCCTACCGGGACCACAATGATTTCATCAAGCGGGTGATCGGCCTGCCGGGCGACACGGTGCAATTGAAACACGGCCGCCTTTACATCAACGGCACGCTGGTGGAGCGCACTTTCCTCCGTGATGTGAACTACACTGATTATAATGGCCTCGACCAACGCGTGAAGGAATATGAGGAAACCCTGCCAAACGGGGTCAAACACCGTATTTATGAGCGCACAGACAAGGGCGATTATGACGACACATCGCTTTATGTCGTGCCACAAGGCCACTATTTCATGATGGGTGACAACCGCGACGCCTCCAGCGACAGTCGGGTGCTCTCGAACATGGGGTATGTGAAACACGCCTATCTCGTGGGCCGCGCCGACATTACCACCTTCAGCCTGTATGACTGCGACCAAGGCAAGGATGTCTTCTGCCCCGCCGGTGTACCACTCGGCCGCTTCTTCACCCTGATCGACTAAAAGAAAAAGCCCCCGAACATTTCGGGGGCTTCTTTAATTCCGTTCACGCCGATGGACTAGACCATGCGGTGGAGCGCGCAAATCTTGTTGCCTGACGGGTCGCGCAGGTAGGCGAGGTACATTTTCTGGCCCGCACCCTCGCGTACACCTGGCGGGTCTTCGATCGCCTTGCCGCCATGCTTGAGCCCGGCTGCGTGCCACGCATCAACCATTTCCGGGCTGTCGGCAACAAAGCCGATGGTGCTGCCGTTGCCGCAGCTGGCTGGCTGGCCGTCAATCGGCTTCGAGAGGCTGAAAACGCCGGTTTTCTCGAAATAGAAGCAGCGGCCTTTTTGGTCCATCACGCCGGGGCGGTGCCCCAGCGTTTCCATCAAGGCGTCGTAGAATTTTTTCGACTGGGCGACATCATCGGCCCCCAGCATGACATGACTGAACATCTGCAGTCCCTCTCCTGACTTAAGTGATGTGTTGGTGGGGTTTATGTAAGGCTGAATGCGACGCGGTCAACGCGCCGTCATGCATTCCAGATGGCATCGCCGAGCTTGCCGACGAACGCCTTATGGGCTTCAAGTTCGGCCTCGCTCACGGTGAAACTGCGGGGTTCGCGCTTTTTCTTCTCGCGCACGATATGGCCAGTGCCGCTATCGACCGCGAGGTCAAGCCCCGCCTGCCTGCCGCCCAGAAGCTCGATATAAACATCGGCGAGGATTTCAGCGTCAAGGAGCGCGCCGTGGAGTGTCCGGTGACCGTTCGAGACCCCGAAGCGTTTACAGAGCGCGTCGAGCGAGTTGGCAGCACCCGGGAATTTATTGCGTGCGATGGCAAGAGTATCAACAAAGCGCTTCACATGGATGATGGGTTTGACCGCATTCTCCAGCTCCCAGTTGATAAAGCGCATATCGAACTCGGCATTGTGCGCCACGAGTACACTGTCAGTGCCAACAAACTCGAGAAACTCGTCCGCCACATCGGCGAAAACCGGCTTGTCACGCAGGAAATCCGTAGTGATACCGTGTACACGTACAGCAGATTCCGGCACGTCGCGCTCCGGGTTCACATATTGGTGATAGTGTTTGCCGGTCAGGACCTTATCAACCATTTCCACAAGGCCGATTTCGATTAACCGGTCACCGCTCATCGGGTCGAAACCCGTGGTCTCGGTATCGAAAATCAGCTCCCGTACGCTCATTGGTCCTGCTCCAGTTCTTTCACGATTTTTTCGACCTGCGCGAAGGCATGCTCAAGGCCTTTGTCCGTCTCGATGATATAGTCCGCGCCTGCGCGTTTGTCACTGTCCGGCACTTGCCGCGCAAGGATGTTTTCAAACTTTTCCACTGTCATGCCGGGGCGCGCCAGCACCCGTTCGCGCTGCACACCTGAGGGAGCCGAGACCACAACAACCTTGTCGCAGGCTTTGTTGCCGCCGGTTTCAAACAGAAGCGGCACATCGAGCACGACAAATTTGGCACCCGCTTTCTCAGCCGCGTCAAAAAACGCAATGCGGGCATCGGTGACCATGGGGTGCATGATAGCCTCAAGCCGCTTTTTGGCCAAAGGGTCCGCGAACACCAGTTCACCCAGTTTTGTGCGGTTGAGCACACCACTCTCAACCACCCCGGGGAAGGCCGCGTCAATGGCAGGGATCGCCGGGCCGTCCTTGACCTGCAGCTTGTGTACCTCAGCATCCGCATCAAAAACCGGCACACCAAGACGCGCGAACATCTTGGCCGTTTCCGACTTGCCCATACCGATGGAACCCGTAAGCCCGATGATTTTCATCTGAACACCGCCTCCAGCCGTTCGCGCAGCTCGTCGTCATACTCGGGCATGATATCAAACCACACTTTGAAGGCCGCGGCGGCCTGGTAGACCAGCATACCAAGGCCGGTTACGGTACGAAGGCCATGGGCTTCAGCGTCCTTGAGCAGCGGGGTCACAAGCGGCTGGTAGACGATATCGTACACAACCGTATCCTTCGCGCATTTGGATATATCGAGCTCAAGCGGATCATTGCCGTGCATGCCCAGCACCGTGGTGTTGACGATCAGCCCTGCGGTCAGCGCCACATCATTGCGCTCTTTCCAGTCGACCACCACCATACGGCCACGGCCGATTTCCTTGGCGATAACTTCCGCCTTTTCGCGCGTGCGGTTGGTAATGACTACAAAGGGCAGGTTTTCGTTCAACAGTCCAAGCGCCGCCGCACGGGCTGCACCACCGGCGCCAATCACCATGGCGGGCCGATCCTTCGGCCAGGACGGCAGGTTTTGCTGCAGGTTTGCCATCAGGCCAATGCCGTCGGTGTTGAAACCGGTTGTTTTGCCGTCCGGCTCGATTTTGACCGTATTCACCGCCCCCATGAGGCGTGCGAGCGGAGCCAGTTTATCCAGATGCGGGATAATGGCTTCCTTATGCGGCACCGTGATGTTGAAGCCCACAAGGCCCTCAGCTTTCATGGCTGCAAGCGCGTCGCCAATGCTGTCTGGTGCGACCGGGCGTTTTTCATAACAGCCGCTGATGCCGTATTTCGCCATCCAGTGATTGTGGATAACCGGCGACAGGGTGTGGGTCAGCGGCCAGCCAATAACGGCGGCTTTTTTGAAATCTCGTTCACTCATAACGGCAATACCTCCCGGCGACGGAGAAAGTCGAGCACCGGCAACAGCGGCAAGCCAAGCACGGTGAAATAGTCGCCGTCCACACGGGTGAACAGCTGCGCACCAAGCCCTTCAAGCTGGTATGCGCCAGCCGATGAATAAGCCGCTTCGCCAATCTGGTCCAGGTACCAGCTTATATAATCGTCCGAGAGCGGCCGCATGCTCAGTTTCACACTTTGCGCCGCACGCCAGATGGGCTGGCCGTCTTCATATATGACCGCAGCTGAAATCAGTTCATGCGTGCCGCCTGAAAGACCCTTAAGTGTGGCAATCGCATCCTCACGGTTTGTGGCTTTGGAATAAAGATCGCCGTCCTTCCAGATGACCTGATCGGACCCCAGCACCAGCTTGCCCATGTGGGCATAAGAGACATTCCGCGCTTTCACGTCCGCCAGCGCATCGGCAATATCGCGCGCGGGCGCACCGTCGGCAAGCAAGGCTTGTTTGATCGCATCTTCATCCACGGCCGGTCTGACCGCACTGAACGGCACCCCGGCAGACGTCAGCATATCGGCGCGGGTTTTACTGCCTGACGCCAGTATGAGCTCAGTCATGCGTCGGCGCACCTTCGGTCGGTCGGTCGAGCCACGCTGTATAGCGGCTGATGATGGCGGCGGCAGTTTCCTCAATCGACCGGCGGGTCACATCAATCGTGGGCCAGCCACGCTGGGTGCAATATTTGCGGCATTCCTTGATCTCCTCCTGAATGTGGGAGATGTCGGTATAGTCACCTTCCTCATCCTGATTGATCGACCGCAGCCGATTGGTACGAATGGCCACCAGTCGTTCGGCGCTTGTGGTAAGGCCGATGACAAATTTACCGCGGATTTCATCCAGTTCCCGCGGCATCGGGCAACCAGGTACAAAAGGCACGTTGATGGTCTTGTACCCCTTGTTGGCGAGATAAATACTCGTCGGTGTTTTGGATGAACGCGACACACCGACAAGAATGATATCCGCCTGCGGCATGTCCTGCACAAGCTGGCCGTCATCATGCGCCATGGTGAATTGAAGCGCGTCGATGCGTTCAAAATAGTGGGCATCCAATTTATGCTGACGACCCGGTTTGTGGGAGGCCTGCACACCGAAGTAGGACCCGAGCAGATTGATCACCGGATCAAGGATCGAGAGCACCGGCAAGCTGGCTTCCATGGCCTCCCGCTCAAGCGCTTCGCGGATCGGCACATTCACCAGCGTATACATGATGAGACCCGGCTGTTCGCGGATATCTTCCATCAGGCGGCTCATCTGCATGGCGGAGCGCACAAGCGGCCAATAATGTTTTTTAACATTCACCCCTTCAAACTGCACGAGCGCAGCCTGCACGATGGCCTCCAGGGTTTCACCTGTGGAATCCGAGACCAGATGCAGGTGAAATTCATCATCGCGGCTCGAAATGGCGCCTGCGGGCGAGACAGGATCGGGCATGTTTTCCTCGTTTGGCACGGGTGGAAGACTCATGGGAATAGCCTGTGGATAACTTGTTGATGGACCGGTTGAAAACGAGCCTAAGGCCTTTACCCCCAATTTGTGAAGTGTTTGTTCGACAAACTGTCAGGCTTGTGCACAGACGCGGGCTTACAGGGAAAAGCGATGCCAAAAAACACCAGATTTTGATGTTTTCCCCATAATCCACAGGCTATGTAGGGTCACAAATTCGCCATTTGTGTAAATATTCCCATGGTTTATACACAGGCTACGCGATGCAGTGCCGCAGGTGGCTTGTTTGTGTACAAGATTGTGGATAAATCGTTTTCCACAGGATTCACAGGCATTCACTACAACTACAAAATATATATACATATATTTATTAGTATGTTGTCTGAGCCTCGCAGGCCGACCGAGTATCAATAACAGGAAGCTTTCATGGCAAAAATTCTTCTCGAGACTCTCAAGGGAAACCCCTCTGACCGTGTCCCCTTCTGGTTCATGCGTCAGGCAGGGCGTTATTTGCCGGAATACCGTGAAGTGAGGGCAACAGCACCATCCTTCATGGATTTCTGTTACAGCCCGGACAAGGCCACGGAAGTGACCCTGCAACCGATCCGCCGGTTTGGGATGGACGGTGCCATCCTGTTTGCCGATATCCTTGTTGTGCCGGACGGACTTGGCCAGGACGTGTGGTTCGAAGCAGGCGTTGGCCCACGCCTCAACCCGGTGACAGACAAAGCATCCTATGATCGCCTGTCGCTGGGTGCTTTCCACGAAAAAGTGGGCAACGTGTATGAAACCTTGCGCCGCTTGAAGGTCGAATTGCCTTCAGATGTGACCTTGCTTGGTTTTGCAGGCGCGCCCTGGACGGTTGCCACCTATATGATTGAAGGCGCGGGATCTAAAGACCACGCAGCCGCCCGCCAGATGGGCTATGGCGACCCGGAGCTGTTTGGCAAGATCCTCGACCTTCTGGTGGACGCAACGGCGGAATATCTGATCGCGCAGATCGATGCCGGTGCAGATGCTGTGCAGATTTTTGACAGCTGGTCCGCCGCGATCCCGGAACCCATGTTCGAGAAATGGGTGATTGAGCCGACCCGCGCGATTGTGGACAAGGTGCGGGCGAAACACGCCGAGACACCGATCATTGGTTTCCCGCGGCTTGCTGGCGCCATGCTGCCGGAATTTGTTGCGCGCACCGGCGTGAACGCTGTGTCGCTTGATACCGGTGTGCCACTCTCGTGGGCGGCGGAGCATGTGCAAAGCCAGGTGTGTGTGCAGGGCAATATGGACCCGCATCTGGTGGTCGCCGGTGGCCAGCCCATGGTGGATGAAGCCAACCGTATCTTGGATAAGCTCAAGGGCGGCGCGCATATTTTCAACCTTGGTCACGGTTTTGTGCCGCAGACACCACCAGAGAATGTTGCGCTTCTCTCGGAAACCATTAAGAATTTCCGCCGGTAGAACTTCAGTTACCACATAAGGGGAAGGGTCAATGGAAGGCTATCTGGGCGAGTTTTATCTCTGGACCAAGGCGCTGCATATCGTCTTTGTCATCTTCTGGATGGCGGGCATGTTCATGCTGCCGCGTTACCTGGCCTACCACTGCCAGTGCGAGGTAGGGTCGGAAGAGGACCAGAAATGGATCGAGCGTGAACGCCGCCTGATGCGCATCATCATCAACCCGGCGATGACGATCACCTGGATTCTTGGCATCATGCTTGTTTTTAATATTGGTTTTTCGGCCGGTGGCTGGCTCCATGCCAAACTTTTGCTGGTGTTCCTGCTGTCCGGTTTCCACGGCATGTTATCCAAGCACCGCAAGGCTTTTGAACGCGGTGAACGGCCAAAGGATGAGCGTTATTACCGCCGTATCAACGAGGTGCCAGCGCTGTTTATTTTTGCGATTGTTCTTCTGGTGGTACCAAAAGCTTTCTGATTGTTTCCAATCATCCCGCATCGGGACCAAATGGCTTGACAGCTTAAGCCATCGTGATAGCCTGAAAATATCGAGGCGCGCTATCTCTGGCGCGTGTCTGCACAAATTCCCAAAAAATGCCGGATTTTGCATCGAGTATACCGGCTGATCAATTTCCGAAAGACTTGGGCGAAAAAGCCCCAATAATCTGGAAAACCTCCTTGAATAACAACAAATTGGACGATCCCATGCACTTACAGGATCTCAAGAACAAGACACCGGCTGATTTGCTTGCACTGGCAGAGGACGCGGGCGTCGAAAACGCGAGTAGCATGCGCAAACAAGACATGATGTTTGCGATCCTTAAACAACTGGCCGAGGACGATATCGAAATCTCTGGTGGCGGCGTGATCGAAATCCTCTCTGACGGATTTGGTTTCCTGCGCAGCCCCGAGGCGAACTATCTGCCGGGCCCTGATGATATTTATGTGAGCCCGAGCCAAATCCGCCGTTTTGCGCTCCGGACCGGTGACACGGTTGAAGGCCAGATCCGCGCGCCGAAGGATGGCGAGCGGTATTTTGCGCTTCTGAAGGTCTCCTCCATCAACTTCGATGAGCCTGAGAAGACCAAACACAAGGTTCACTTCGACAACCTGACGCCGCTTTACCCGGACGAGAAACTGAAGCTCGACCCCGATGATCCAACGGTCAAGGACAAGTCACCACGGGTGATCGACCTTGTCGCCCCGATCGGCAAAGGCCAGCGTGCGCTCATCGTCGCGCCGCCACGGACCGGTAAAACTGTTCTCTTGCAGAACATCGCGAAATCCATCACCGCCAACCACCCTGAGTGTTACGTGATCGTTCTGTTGATCGACGAACGCCCGGAAGAGGTGACGGACATGCAGCGCAGTGTGCAGGGCGAGGTGGTATCCTCCACCTTCGACGAGCCCGCATCGCGCCACGTCCAGGTTGCTGAAATGGTGATCGAGAAAGCCAAACGGCTGGTGGAGCACGGTAAGGACGTTGTGATCCTGCTTGACAGTATCACCCGTCTCGCGCGCGCCTATAACACCGTTGTGCCGTCATCGGGCAAAGTCCTCACCGGTGGTGTGGACGCCAACGCGCTGCAGCGCCCGAAACGTTTCTTCGGTGCCGCCCGGAATATCGAGGAAGGTGGTTCGCTTTCGATCATCGCGACCGCGCTTATCGAGACCGGCAGCCGCATGGACGAAGTGATCTTCGAGGAATTCAAAGGTACGGGTAACTCCGAGATCGTGCTCGACCGCAAGGTGGCCGACAAGCGTGTATTCCCGGCGATCGACATCCTCAAGTCCGGTACGCGGAAAGAGGAACTGCTCGTCGACCAGGGCACCTTGTCGAAAATGTGGGTACTTCGCCGTATCCTCACACCGATGGGCACTGTCGATGCGATGGAATTCCTCCTTGGCAAGCTCAAGGAAAGCAAAAACAACGAGGATTTCTTCACCAGCATGAACAATTAATTTCGCTGGGATTTGAGATCAAACCCGTTAGGGTAAAGGGCTTGCAGTTTTGCAGGCCCTTTTTTTATTTGAAGGATTTTCACGGTGGCAGAGACAGCCCTTTTGATCATCGACGTGCAGGAAGCGATTGACGACCCCAAGTGGGGCGCGCGCAATAACCCTGATGCAGAAGGCAATATCTCCAAGCTCCTGAGCTATTGGCGAAATGGCGGCTCGCCGGTCATTCATATTCGCCATGACAGTCAGGAACCCGGCTCACCATACCGCCCCGGCCAGCCCGGCCATGCTTTCAAGGATGTGGCGGAGCCCTTCGCCCATGAGACCGTGTTTGGCAAAAAGACCAACAACGCGTTTGTCGGTACTGGGCTTCATGATCATCTGTTTGATCATGATGTGGATACCCTGGTGATATGTGGCGTGCTGACACAGCATTCGGTCGATACCACGGCCCGTATGGCTGCAAGTCTTGGCTACAGGGTTGTTGTAGTGTCGGATGCGACCGCTGCGACCGGTGTTACCGACGCTCGCGGTCAGGTCTGGACGTCGGAAGATGTGCATGCCCTTACGCTCACCCATCTCGCGGCGGATTATGCCACCATCGCCTCAACGGAAGATATTCTCGCGGGCTTTGAGGTATGAAAATCATTGCCTATGAAGTGCGGTACAGGGATGCAGTGAGGGACCTGATTGTACCCATCCAGCGCGAGGAATTCGGCATTGATATCAGCTATGAGGATCAGCCAGACCTCGCTGATATTGAAGGTTTTTACCAGAAGGGCGAGGGCGGTTTCTGGCTCGCGATTGTGGATGATGCGGTTGTCGGCACCATCGCGCTTATTGATATCGGTGAAGGCCGGGTGGCACTGAGGAAAATGTTTGTGGCTGCTGAATATCGCGGGCGGGCTTACGGTACAGCGCAGGCGCTTCTCGACTATGTGACAGCCCGAGCGAAGGCACGCGGACTGTCTGAAATTCTGCTCGGCACAACGGCAAAGTTCCTCGCCGCACACCGCTTCTATGAGAAGAACGGCTTTGACCTCGTGGAAGCGTCAGACCTGCCGGACAGGTTCCCGCGCATGGCGGTTGATACCCGCTTTTACCGGCTAACGCTTTAGTCTTTAAGGCCTAGTGGACCCGTGCGTCTGACACGCCAAATTCCGGCGACCAGATAAAATGCTGCCGTTTCAGCTGGTGGTTTTCCCAGTGCAGGGGCTGCAGGTTATAACTGTCCGCCGAACCGCCGCGTGAGAGCGGGAGGATCGTGTCGATATTCCAGCCGAACTGGCTTTTTTTGCCGTGATCCATATAGCGGATCGTGCGGCCGCAGCTGTCCTGCCGGTAGATATCGGGGTCGTGGCCGGCGATTTTGCTGGCCTTATTCCAGATTTCGGACTTCAGCGCTTCACGTGCGTTACGGAACCGATAGCCGTCAAATTCACCATACATTTCCAAGCTCCTCAGACTAATTTGTCCAATTACCGGGTGCTCATCAACAAAGGCTGCCAATGACATCTATATCTTGATTTATCTAATATAAGATTAACAACATGTAGTGAGCTGCATTCATAAAGGATCGATAAAGATCGGGGATGCAGTGCTTGGGTGAGGGCAAGATCAGTGGCAGATATTCTTAAGAAGTGCGGCCATTTCTTCGGGTGCCTCGAGCGGGATCATATGGCCTGAGCCTTCGACAGGATGGAGCGTGATCTTGCCGCTTGACCCTAAAACCAGCTTTTCAATCGCCCTGAATGGTACCATAGCATCCGCCCTCGCCATGATGAAATGCACCGGCATATCAAGCGCGAGCAGTTCCGCTTTCACATTCGGCCGCTCGATGGGCGCGATCAGCTGGCGGATAAGCTCATTCTGCCCAAGGTCATGCTCCATCGCGAGGATGGTGCCACTGATGGCTTCATCATCCAGATGCGCTTCCGCCACAAACTGTTTGAGCCGCGCTTTCGACATGCCGCGGTAGGTGAGGCGGGTGAGCATCTCGGCATTGCGCTGCCTGAGCGCCTTCTCGTCATCGGACAAGCCGTAAGGCGAAGCGGCAATCACGGTCAGGCTTTTAAAACGCGAGGCTGCGTGGGTTGCGGCCATCATGGCGAGATACCCACCAAGCGAGAAACCAACCAGATGGCAGGGCTCGTTCGGCGCGCCGTCCATCACCTTCTCAAGCATGGCCTCCATGGTCTCCGACCCCGTATAGTCAGCATGTGCGACATTAGCGCTGTTCATATGCGGCAGCATGCGCCCCCACAGCCGGGCGTCACACATGGTGCCGGGGATCAGGTATAAGGGGGTATGAGCGCTCATGACGGCTCTCAGGGCAACAGGATCGTCTGACCGGTGGTTTCGCGTGCCTCGAGCGCCCTGTGGGCTTCCGCGGCATCCTTGAGCGCGTAACGCTGGTTGATATCCGCCTTGATGTGGCCTTTGGCGATGGCGTCGAACACGCGGCCTGTGCAAAGCTCCAGATCCTCGCGGGTGGCGACATAGTCCATCAATGTGGGACGCGTGATGTAGAGCGAGCCTTTTTGCGCGAGAAGACCGGGCGAGAAGGGGTCTACGGGGCCGGTCGCGTTGCCGAAGGTCACCAGCGTGCCGCGGCGCTTCAATATCTCAAGCGAACCCCGGAAGGTATCCTTGCCCACACTGTCATAGACAACAGGCACACCTTCACCCTTCGTGATTTCCATCACACGTGCGACAAAATCTTCGCTCGCATAATTGATGGTGTGGTGGCAGCCGTGTGCGCGGGCAAGTTCGGCCTTCGCGTCACTACCCACCGTGCCGATGGTGGTAACACCAAGGGCGTTGAGCCACTGGCAGGCAATCAGCCCCACACCGCCCGCGGCCGCGTGGAACAAAACGGTGTCACCGGGTTTCACCGCAAACGTGCGGAAGATGAGATATTCGACCGTGCAGGCCTTGAGCATGAGGGCGGCGGCATCTTCGTCCGACACTCCGTCCGGCAGCTTCACAAGTTTGGCGGCGGGGAAATTGCGTTCCTCCGCATATGCACCAACCGGCCCGGCGGGGTAGGCCGCGCGGTCACCCACCTTGAAGGTTGTGACACCCTCACCGACCGCTTCAACCACGCCAGCGGCTTCAAGCCCTGGCACGGCAGGCAGCGGTAGCGGGTAAAGCCCGGTGCGGTGATAGGTGTCGATGAAGTTGAGGCCAATGGCTGTTTGGCGCAGGCGCACTTCACCGGCGCCCGGACCGTCCAGCGACCGTGAGGACCATTTGAGAACATCCGGCCCGCCGGTTTTTTCCATCACGATCGCATGGCTCATGGTTTTAGCCTTTCAAATGGTTTTCAAAGAATGCACTGGTGCGGGTGTTGGCGAGCGTGGCTGCTTCACCGTCCCAGTTCACGCCGTCAGGGCGCGCGAAGGCATGGTCGACACCGGCATAGTCGTGGATCGAAACTTGGCCAACGCCATCAAGTCCCTTGTGTATTTTCGCCTGTGCGTCCTTGTCGACAAAACCATCTTCCTCGGCGATATGCATCAGGAGCGGTTTCTTGATATTCGCAGCTTCCTTGAGGAAGGTGTGGATGTTGACACCATAGTAGGACACGCAGGCATCGGCGTCCGTGCGGGCGGCGGTGAGGTAGGCGAGCAGGCCCCCAAGGCAGTAACCAACCGCACCCACTTTGCCGGTCGAACCGTCCATACCGCGCACCACATCGATGGTGGTTTTGATGTCTTCAACACCCTTGCCGAGGTCGAAGCCCTGCATCAGCTTGAAGGCCTTGTCCCACTCTTCCTGGCTTTTGTCGGTGATATCCACACCGGGTTCCTGGCGCCAGAAAAGGTCGGGGCAAATGGCGATATAGCCTTCCTTGGCGAGGTCATCACAGATCTGGCGCATGCCACCGTTGACGCCAAAAATTTCCTGGATCGCGACCACAGCCGGGCCTTTGCCGCCTTCGGGCTTGGCCACATAAGCCTTGAAACTGCCGCTGCCGTCCGCCGCCTTGATATCGATATAGTCTGCCATTTTGTCCCTCCTCGAGGCTTGGGGTTCCCTCAGTTATGTCTAGACTTAGTCAAGCGCGCCCGATGCTTCAAGCGCCTGGCCTTCTTCAACGCTCAAAGCGCCCTCAAGAACAAGTAGGGCGCGTTTGGTGTAGAGACCACCGTCACCGGAATATCCGCCAAGCTTGCCGGCGGACGCCACCACGCGGTGGCAGGGCACAAGGATCGGGATCGGGTTACGCCCGCACGCAGTGCCGATTGCTTGCGCTGCCGAGCCGATCTCTTTTGCCATATCGCCATAGGTTCGGGTTTCTCCATAGGGGATTTCGCGCATGGCCGCCCAGACCTTCTCCTGATGTTTGGTGCCCATGGCGGCAAGCGGCAGGTCAAACTCCGTCAGCTCACCGTCAAAATAGAGGTCGAGCTGGCGTTTGGCTTCAATGAGCAAGGGTGTGCTTTCCTGAAACGGACTCCATCCCCAGTCGAGCGAGACAATGGCGCCGTCAAACTCGGTGATGGTGATATCAATGACCGGGGTGTGCATGGAGAGTTGCGACATGAAAGCCCTCGCGATATGGATAAGCTGAACCTGAAAAATGATTGTCTTTCTTATAAGCCCATCGGGTGTGAGGATACCAGCGTGACCAGCCTGCATGACGACACAATTTTTGCGCTCTCCTCCGGCGCCGGCACTGCCGGGGTTGCTGTGGTGCGGCTTTCCGGTCCGCGCTCGTTTGCAGCACTAGAGGCGCTGACCGGCAAAGCGGTGCCCAAGGCACGCTATGCAGCCCTCCGTCTTTTGCGTGATCCTGAAAGTGGTGCGCGGCTTGATGAAGCGCTGGTGCTGGCGTTCAAGGGCCCGGCCTCATTCACCGGGGAAGATGTGGTCGAACTCCATCTGCATGGTGGCCGTGCGGTGGTTATGGGGGTCTTGGATGCGCTTGACCGTATCGAAGGGTTGCGCCCGGCCGAGGCTGGCGAGTACAGCCGCCGCGCGTTTGAGAATAACAAGCTCGACCTCACCGAGGCTGAAGGCCTCAATGACCTGATCCACGCCCAGACCGCGGCGCAGCGCGAACAGGCGCTCCGGCAGATGGACGGCGCGCTCAGGGAACTCTATGAGGATTGGCGCTCCCGCCTCGTTGGACACCTCGCGCATCTCGAAGCCGACATCGATTTCCCGGACGAGGACCTGCCGGAGGGTGTTGCAGGTGCTGTAAAACCAAATATAGCGGCTCTTTGCACGGAGATAACACAACATCTTGTGGATGGCCGCCGTGGTGAGGCTTTACGCGAAGGCTACCGCATCGTCATCATGGGTGAACCCAATGCGGGCAAGTCCACACTCCTGAATGCGCTGGCCAAATCCGATATTGCAATCGTTTCTGACGAAGAAGGCACCACGCGCGACGTGATCGAAATCCAGCTCGACCTTGGTGGCTTCCCGGTCCGGCTGATCGACACCGCTGGTGTGCGCGAAAGCACGGGCGCGATTGAACAGGAGGGTATCCGCCGTGCGCTCAAACGCGCCGAGGAAGCCGACCTTCGCCTCGTGCTGGTGCGCGCCGATGACTGGCCCATCCTGCCGACGTCGATGGAAAAATGGCTCGATGAAAAAGCCATGCTGGTGATCACCCAAACCGACAGGGCGGACATGTTTCACGTGAAACATGACAAGCTGCCGGGCAAGGTGATCGACGTGGCTTATGTCTCAGCCAAAAAATCACATGGCCTTGATGACTTGTTCAAGCGGCTTGAAGACCATGTGCGGGATGCAATGGCGCCGCGCGAGGCACCGTCACTCACGCGCGTGCGTCACCGGCGAGCACTCGAGGAAGCGGTCGAGCATCTCACCCGCTTCGATCAGAACGCAGGCTTCGATGCCGTGCTGGCGGCAGAAGATGTGCGCATGGCGGCGCGGGCGCTTGGCCGTATCACTGGGCGTGTCGGCGTCGAGGACATCCTTGACGTCATTTTCTCCGACTTCTGTATCGGGAAATGAGCTACCCGATGTTTCACGTGGAACATCGGATTTTTGGCCTGCGTCCTTAACTTTGACTTAAAGCTCATTCTCTATTATAGACACCGCAAAACAGGGGCTCTGACACGGGCCTCTTTTTGTGTTTCTATGCATCGGATGGATGAGCAGGCATATGACGGATTTTGATGTCATTGTAATCGGGGGTGGCCACGCCGGCTGTGAAGCGGCGGCGGCATCTGCGCGCATGGGTGCGAATACGCTGCTGATTACCCATAAGCCTGAAACCATCGGTGAGATGTCCTGCAACCCCGCCATCGGCGGTTTGGGCAAGGGCCATCTGGTGCGCGAGATTGATGCGCTTGACGGCATCATGGGCAAGGTTGCGGACGCCAGCGGCATCCAGTTCCGTTTGCTCAATCAGCGTAAGGGACCAGCGGTTCAAGGACCGCGCTGCCAGTCTGATCGCAAGCTTTACCGTGAAGCCATGCAGGCGACATTGAACGGTTACCCGTGCCTCACCATCGAGGGTGGGGCAGTGGAAGACCTGATGCTTGACCGCGCGGGCGACAAGCCGGTGGTGACGGGTATTGTCACCGCGGGCGGCAAAAAGATCACTGCTAAATCGGTGATCCTGACCACGGGCACATTCCTGCGCGGGCTTATTCACCTGGGTGAAAAGAAGATACCCGCGGGCAGGGTAGATGAAGCGCCATCGCTGGGTCTCTCGGATACGCTCGAAGAAATCGGCTTTGAACTTGGTCGTCTCAAGACCGGCACACCCGCGCGGCTTGACGGCAAAACCATCGACTGGTCGGTGTGTGAAGAACAGCCGGGCGATACGCCGCCGGTGCCGTTTTCGTTCCTGACAAGCGAGATCACCGTGCCGCAGATCAGTTGTTATATGACACGCACATCTGACCGCACGCATGAAATCATTCGTGAGAACCTGCACCGTTCGCCGATGTATTCCGGTCAGATCGAGAGCAAGGGCCCGCGCTATTGTCCGTCGATCGAAGACAAGATCGTGCGCTTCGCCGACAAGACAAGTCACCAGATTTTCCTTGAGCCCGAAGGCTTGGATGATGACACCGTCTACCCGAACGGCATCTCCACAAGCCTGCCGGAAGAAGTTCAGGACGAACTGATCCGCTCGATCCCGGGGCTTGAGAATGTACGTATCATCCGCCACGGCTATGCGATTGAATATGACTTTGTCGATCCGCGCGAACTAAAGGTGACGCTTGAAACGCGCCGCGCGCCGGGGCTTTTCCTCGCGGGGCAAATCAACGGAACCACGGGATATGAGGAAGCAGCGGCACAAGGCCTGATGGCGGGCGTGAACGCAGCGCTTCGGGCAAGGGGCGAGGGTGAGACCTTTGTGCTTGACCGCGCTGACGCCTACATCGGTGTGATGCTCGATGACCTTGTCACCCAAGGCACCCGCGAACCCTACCGCATGTTCACCAGCCGCGCGGAATACCGTTTGCTGCTGCGCGCCGATAATGCTGACCAGCGCCTGACCGGCAAGGGTATCGATATTGGCCTTGTGCATGACGAACGCGCAGAAGCTTATACCGCCAAGAAAGCGGCACTCGACGCTGGTCATGAAACGCTCAAGTCGCTGTCGCTGACACCAAATGAGGCCGCCAAGGTTGGCATCCAGATCAACCAGGACGGCGTGCGCCGGAACGGCGAAGCGCTGCTTGCATTCTCAACTATCGACTTCGACAAGCTGCGTGAAGTGTGGCCTAATGAGCTTGGCGGCATCGACCCTGATATCGCACGCCAGCTCGAGATTGATGCCATGTACGCTGGTTACCTTGAGCGGCAGGCGCAGGACGTTGCTGCCTTCCGCAAAGATGAAGCGCTCGAGATCCCGGAGGATCTGGACTTCGCAACCATCGTTGGCCTCTCGAACGAGATGCGGCAGAAGTTCGGTGACGCCCGTCCGGCCACACTTGGTGCCGCAGCACGAATCGCAGGTGTTACGCCGGCGGCACTTTCGCTGCTGCTCGCCCACGTCAAAAAACGCCGTGCGGCGTAAGAGGCTTTATGTATTCCGCTGACGATCTTGCCCGCGATCTCGATGTTTCACGTGAAACGCTGGACAAGCTGAAAATCTATGCCGGTCTTCTCGCCAAGTGGCAGAAGGCTAAAAATCTGGTGGCAAATTCGACACTCGATGCTATGTGGCAACGGCATTTCCTTGATTCGGCACAAATGGCGCCGCTGCTGCGTAAAGCTTATGGTGACCGTGACCTGACGATGCTGGACATCGGCTCTGGCGCCGGTTTTCCGGGTCTGGTTCTTGCGGTTATGGACGTTGGTCACGCGCATATGGTTGAGGCCAATGGCCGCAAATGCATCTTCATGAGCCAGGTTTCACGTGAAACATCGGCGACGGCCACGATCCATAATGAGCGAATCGAAGCGCTGGAGCCATTTCCCATCGATATTGTCACGTCCCGCGCCTGCGCGCGTGTGCTACAGCTTATCGAATGGGCATCACCGTTCCTTGGCAACACCACAGAAATGTGGCTCCTCAAGGGGGAAGGCGCGGATGAAGAATTGACCGAAGCGCAGGCTTGTTGGAAGATGGATGTGACAAAGCACAAAAGCCTTTCCGACCCCAACGGGGTTATCCTGAGGCTTTCAAAGCTCGAACGACTGTAAAAGTTGCATGGGCCTGCATCCTGTAGGCTCAAGAGGGGAGAGTGACGGCTATGCCGGTGGACCAGATGACGGGTGGGGCCCATATCATCGCAGTGGCGAACCAGAAAGGTGGCGTGGGCAAAACCACGACGACCATCAATCTTGCAACCGCCATGGCTGCGGTCAAAAAACGTGTCCTGATCCTTGATCTTGACCCGCAAGGCAATGCCAGCACCGGGTTTGGTATCGACCGTAAGGCCCGGGAAATCACGTCCTATGACGTGGTTCTGGGTGCGGCTCCGCTGGGTGACGCCATTGTACCAACCGAGGTACCCGGCCTTTCCATTGTCGCCTCCACCGTTGACCTTTCGGGCGCTGACCTTGAACTGGCAGAGCTTCCGCACAGGAATTTCCGCCTGCGTTATGCGCTCGAGAAGGCCGTCGCACGGCAGGAATATGATTATATCCTCATCGATTGCCCGCCGTCCTTGTCGCTCCTGACCATCAACGCGCTTGTCGCTGCTGATTCGGTACTAGTGCCGCTGCAGTGTGAGTTTTTTGCGCTTGAGGGCCTGAGCCTGCTTCTTAAAACCATTGAGCAGGTGCGCGCGAGCCTCAACCCGCGCCTCACCATCAATGGTGTGGTGCTGACCATGTTCGACAAACGCAATAACCTCTCCGAACAGGTGGCGTCGGATGTGCGCGAATACTTGGGTGAAAAAGTCTATAAAACAGTGATCCCGCGCAATGTGCGCATTTCGGAAGCGCCAAGCCACGGCAAGCCTGCGCTTCTCTATGATCACCGCTGTGTCGGTAGCCAGGCCTATATAAAGCTGGCAAGGGAGCTTCTGGGTCGCGATAAAAAAGTCGCGGCTTGAGGTAAAAATACAAATAAAAACAAACTGTTAGGTTGATTTCATGAGTAAAGCTGCACGTAAAGGCCTCGGCAAGGGTTTATCAGCACTTCTGGGCGATGACCGCCCGGTATTCGAGGACGGCCCCGAGGGCCCGGCACAAGCCGCAGGTGGTCAAGCCGGTGGCCGCCGCCTGTTGCCGATCGAGTTTCTGGAGCGTAATGCAGGCCAGCCGCGCCATCATTTTGACGAAGACGCGCTCGCTGATCTTGCGGAAAGCATCAAGCAGAAGGGCTTGTTGCAGCCGATTCTCGTGCGGGAGGTCGGCCCCAACCAGTATCAGATTGTCGCCGGTGAGCGCCGCTGGCGCGCGTCGCAGAAGGCTGGCATCCATGAGGTACCGGTGGTCGTCAAGGAACTGACCGACCGCGAAGTGCTCGAGATCGCGATCATCGAGAACATCCAGCGCCAGGACCTGAGCGCGATCGAGGAAGCGAGCGCCTACAAGAAGCTGATCGAGGAATTTGGTCACACGCAGGAAGTAGCGGCCGAGGTTGTCGGCAAGAGCCGCAGCCACGTGACCAACCTGCTGCGCCTGCTGAACCTGCCGGAATCGGTGCAGAAAATGGTCGATGACGGCAAACTCTCGATGGGCCATGCCCGTGCGCTCATTGGCGCTGAAGACCCGGCCGCAATCGCAAAACGTATTGTCGCTGAAGGGCTTAGCGTGCGCCAGACCGAAGCGCTGGCCGGTGAAGCCAAAGGCCGCAGCAAGCGTGAACCACGTCCGGGTGGCTCGGGCTCGTCTGGTGCCAAGAAAGACGCTGACACCGTCGCGCTTGAGAAGGACCTGACCGCGGCCATCGGCATGAAGGTGCTGATTGACCACGCAGGCGAGGGCGGCAAGGTCACCATCTCCTACGAGACGCTTGAGGAACTGGACGAGCTCTGCTCCAAACTGGGTGTCTGCGGCTTCTAAGCCATTCAAGATAAAAAAAAGGCCACGCACCGGTGATCGGGCGTGGCCTTTTTTGTGGGGGATCAGCGGTTTAAAGCTTGGCTTCAATCGCGTCCCAGATGTCGGCCTCCAGCTTCACGCCGTCAAAACGGTTCACCGCCTGCAGGCCGGTGGGCGAGGTGACGTTGATTTCCGTCAGCCAGTCGCCGATCACGTCGATACCAACGAAGATGAGGCCACGTTTCTTGAGTTCGGGCTTGAGCCGCGCGCAGATTTCCTCCTCGCGTGGTGTCAGCTTCGACGCCTCTGCCATGCCGCCCACGACCATGTTGGAGCGCACTTCGCCTTTGGCCGGCACCCTGTTGATGGCACCCGCTACCTCACCGTCGATCAGGATGATGCGTTTGTCACCATGGCGTACTTCCGGCAGGAACTTCTGCACCATGACCGGTTCGCGGCTCTGGATGAAGAAAAGTTCCAGCAGGCTTGCCAGGTTGCTGTCGTCTTCTTTCAGGTGGAACACACCGGCACCACCGTTACCGTATAGCGGCTTCACGATAATCTCGCCGTATTTGGCGCGAAACTCGCGCACGTCATCAGCACGGCGCGTGATCAGGGTTGGCGGCATCAGGTCGCGGAACTTGGTGACAAACAGCTTCTCCGGCGCATTGCGGACTTCTGCGGGGTTGTTGACCACGAGCGTGTCGGGGTGCACCAGTTCAAGCAGATGGGTTGCGGTGATATAGGCCATGTCAAATGGCGGGTCCTGCCGCATCCACACAACATCCATGTCGCTGAGGTCAATGCGCTCCGGCGTGCCGAACTCAAAGTGGCGGCCGCCGTCTTCTCGCTGCACCGTCATCGGGTGCGCGACGGCAGACACCTTGCCTTCATTATAGCTGAGGTCCTGGGGCAGATAGTGCCAGAGCTTGTGGCCGCGTGCCTGCGCCTCCAGCGCAAGCACAAAGCTGCTGTCGCCCTTGATGTTGATGCTGTGCATCGGGTCCATTTGAAAAGCGACTTTAAGCCCTTGTTTGCCCATGAAAAAACCTCGTTCTTAAACTGAATTCTTTAAAGCGTTGCTTGAACGTTTGCGCGCCAGGCGTCCTTGATATGGGACGGTAGGCGCGGCCATGCAATGGCAATCACATCAAAGCGAAGTGATAAGTGCTGTTTTTTGTGTTTTGCGACCCACAGGAGCGCGGCGCGCTCAATACGGCTGCGCTGTTTTGCGGTGATGGATTCAAGCGCGGCAGCCCTGGTTCTGCGCTGTTTGACTTCCACAAAAACCAGCGTATTGCCGCGCGTGGCGATGATATCAATCTCACCGACCGGGGCGCGCACACGTTCAGCCAAAATGCGGTAGCCCTTGAGGCGTAGAAGCGTGCACGCGATCAGCTCGGCCCGGCGCCCGCGTTTCTCCGCTGCTTTGCGCCCGCCTGCCAAGCCTAATCGCCCTTTGTGAGCTCAAGCGCGCGGCTATAGAGTACTTTTTTGGGTACGTCCGTTAGCTCGGCCACAAAAGCGGCGGCGGATTTGACACTCATATGCTTGAGCGCGGCCTTGAGTAGGGTTTCTGCATCCAGCGCGGTGCTGTCGCCCTCATCCCCGTGCGGAGGCGGCCCGATGACCACAACAATCTCGCCCTTGGGGGCTTCACCGGCGCCGTAGAAGGCGGCGAGACCACCCAAGTTGTCTCGCCTGACTTCTTCATAGCGTTTGGTGAGCTCGCGGCATACGGCACCCTGCCGGTCGCCGAGTACACTTGCCGCATCCGCAAGACAGTCGGCAACCCGTTTGGCGCTTTCGTAAAACACCAGGCTTGCTTTGGTGCGCAGCTCCGCACGGAACCAGTCCTGCCGCGCCTTGGTCTTGTTCGGCGGGAAACCCATGAACAGGAAACGGTCCGTCGGCATACCGGCGAGCGAGAGCGCCATGATGGCGGCACACGGGCCCGGCACGGCGGAGACATAATGCCCGGCGTCCTGCGCCTCAGCCACCAGCTTGAAACCGGGGTCTGAAATCAGCGGCGTGCCGGCGTCCGAGACAAGCGCGACCTTCGCGCCTTCCGCGAGGCGCGCCATGATTTTTGGCCGTGCGACCGGGCCGTTATGTTCGTGATAGGGCACCAGCGGCTTTTTGATCAGGTTCGCGGTCAACAGCTTGGCGGTGACGCGCGTGTCTTCGCAGGCAATCAGGTCAACTTGCCCTAGCACATGTTTGGCGCGCGGGCTGAGGTCCCCCAAATTGCCGATAGGCGTGGCGACCACATAAAGCCCCGGTTTCAAAATCTGCTGAGACCCGAATTCGGCCATTTTTCATTCCCATACTTGCACTTGTGGTTCAAAAAGCGTCATGCTTTGGCGAGGCGCCGATTTACAGCCGCATGAATTCGAACTAGGGTCAGCCATCGTTGGGCGATCCCCTTCTGGGGCCAGATAACACCAAGGTTGGATATGCTTGCAAGCCGCTTCTTCCATTACTGCCGAGCTTTAGGAGCGATTGCGCTAATTCTGGCCGTTGCCGCCTGCTCAAGCGACACGAGCACAAGCAAAACGCCGCGCACCCGTAGTGGCGATGTGCCGCCGCGCCCTGAAAAACAGGTAGACCTTGGTGAACAGCCACAGGCACCTATCCGCGACGGCATGACCGGCATGGAAAACGCCGAGAAAATCCGTATTGCGATCTTGCTTCCACTCACTGGCCCTGAGGCACAGACAGGCAATGCGTTGCTGCGCGCGGCCACCATGGCGCTTTTTGACGCTTATGACCCGCGTCTTCTGTTGATGCCGTTTGATACCAAGGCGGATTATGCCACCAGCGAACAGGCGGCACGCAAGGCGATAGAGGCCGGTGCGAGCGTTGTGCTTGGCCCGCTTCTGGGTGCCAATGTGAAGGCGGCCGGAGATGTGCTTGCGCCGGCAGGTATTCCAATGATCGGCTTCTCAAACGACCAGAGTGTTGCGGCCCCCAACCGCTATATCATTGGCTTTATCCCCGAAGGCGAAGTGGACCGGGTTGTGGATTATGCCATCGATACCGGCTACCGGCGTTTTGCGGCGCTATTGCCGGAGGGCCTATACGGCAACCGTGTGCGCACGGCCTTTGGTGACACCATCGCCGATAGTGGCGCGCGCATCACGGCGATGGAAAGCTATCCGCCCGACCCTGATCAGGTATTCGGGCCGGTTAAACGCCTTGGCAACTATGACGAACGCCAGCGTGCGCTCAAGGACGAGATCCGCTTCCTGCGCAGCCTGAATGACGACATGACCAACGAGGTCGCGGACCGGCTTGAGAAAGCCGAAGCGCTTGAGCCTGTACCGTTCGATGCCGTGATTGTGCCCGAAGGTGGGGAACTGTTGCGCACGCTCGCACCGCTATTGCCCTATTATGAGATTGACCCCAACAAGGTGAAACTTCTGGGTACGGGCCTCTGGAACGATGAAAGCATCCTCAGGGAGCCGCCGCTCCAGAACGCCTGGTTTGCAGCGCCCATGCCGGAAAAGCCTGCGGCGCTGCTCGCGCGCTACAAAGCCACCTATGACGAGGATGCCCCGCGGCTTGCCACTATCGCCTATGACGCCATGGCGCTTGTGGCCGCACTGGCGCGGGATGAGGGTGTACCGGCGGAATATCGTTTCTCGGCTGAGCGGCTGACGAATCCGTACGGCTTTGTCGGTACCGACGGTCTGTTCCGCTTCCTGCCCGACGGCACCAATGAACGCACACTCGCGATCCTTGAGGTGCACCAGAAAGGCTTCACCGTCGTGGACCCCGCGCCAACGGCCTTCCCAAGCTTCGGCTATAGCCTCCGCTCACACCGCCGGGACTATTGATCCGGCACCTAGCCTCGCGCTAGCCCTCAATCACTGACCCGGATCACGCCGCTTGGGCTCGCGGCCTCTTCGCGGTAGAGCGTTTTGCCGTTCACATAGTCGGTGATTTCAAGGGTCATGCGGAGGCCTGCGCGGCTGCTGGTTTCCGCGCCAATTTCGAAATCATGCATCAGGAATACGTCGAGATAGTCACGCCCGGCTACGTCCTGCGCGCTGTAGTATTTGATTTCAGTGCCGCTCCTGACATTGATGCCGCCGTCGCGGCCAAGGCACACATAAAGCGCACCAATGTTGCAGCTGAACCGCGCACGGTAGGGGTAAAGTTCTGCGACACGCTCGCGCTCGGCTTGTGCTTCAGCGGCGCGCTGCGTTGCAATTGTTGAGCGTTTCTCTTCAAAAAGCCGATGCCAGCTTGCGACGCGGTCTTTCGCCATCGCGAAATCCTGACCAGACAGGTTGGCTCGATAAAACGCCGATTTAGTGGGCTGTTTTTCATCAAGGCTTACAAAGGCCGCGCGTTTGAGGCTGACTGTCTGCGCGCCCGGGTCAATGCTGAAGGCAAGCACGAGGTCTGCCGCTTCAAGCACAGGCTTTGCCGCACGCGCGTCTGCGAGCGGGACCGGGATTTCCACACGTGCGGCGGCAAGGCCGTTGCCGGTCACAATTTCCGCCGTGAACACCTGCCGGTCTGCGTTATAGCTGATGTTCCGGGCATCAAAGCCACCCGTTGACGCGGCGATATAGTCATCAAGGTCGGTATAGTCCGGCGTGCCGTCATCTTTATGCGTTTCGTCATAGGCTGTTTTGGCCGCCGCGACGCGCGCGGCGTGCTGTGCTGTGGTTTCAAATTCGTCTTTGACGGGCGGTTTGAAAGCATCAGCGGCGGCGCGGTTGGCGGTGTTTTCATGCCAGGCGGCAAAGGCATACATAATGGCGTCCGCAAAGGTTTCGCCCTGCTCGGGGCGGAAAATCGTGCGGCCAGTGCCTTTGCTGACGGTGAAGCCGACTTCGATGCCACTAAACAGTGCTGCCGTGACTTTCTCCTCAAACGCTCCAGCCTCCGCGTCAAGTTTCGCCTTCGCGTCAGCCTGTGCTTTGGCCTTCGCTTCCGCATCCTCCGCTTTTGCCCGCGCTTTGGCCTCAGCAGCTTCTTTGCGGCGGGCCTCAAGAAGCGGGCGATCAGCCCTCGCGGCCTGACCGCGTTCCGCGCGGCTCATGCCAATGCGGGCATAGCCGCGGTCTGTAGTTTCTGCCATGAATTTCACGGCTTCGCCTACCATCTGCTGCCGGGTCGGGGTGAGTTTTGACAGGTCGACAAATTTGAACTGGCCAACACGGCCGTAGATCGCAATCAGTTCGGTACAAAGTTTGTTCTGCGTGTCGCCGGCATAATAGTCCGGCAGGGAATAAAGCCGGTCGGACGCTTCCTTGGCTGCGGCGTCGAACCAGTCAGCGATTGCTTCAGCATCCTTGTTGTTGCAATTCTTGTTCTTCGCACATGCGGGTAATTCAAGCGGGTTACGGTCATATTTCGCAAAATCGACAGTTGCGGCGCGGCAGAGTTCCGGTATTTGGAATGCAGCAAACGCCGATGTGGAAAAAAACGCGGAAAAAAGGGCAATGAATACTGCAGACAGCTTGAACGGCATGGAGAATTTCTTCGTAACAATTGGCGGGATAAACAAAAGTTAGAAGATAACTTATTGGTGTGGCAAGCGTTTTTGTTGCGCCGCCTTCAAGCCACCAGTTTACCGAGGATGAAGTTCAGAAGTGGGCGCCCTTGGCGTGTGAGCCAAATGCGGTCGTTCAGTTTATTGATATATCCACCCTGTATTAAGTCCTCGAGTGCATCTCGGTCGATGGTACTGTCCATCTGTGGGCGATCAGAATAACCGACGTTATACAAGCTGATACCATCCGAAAGACGTAGCCCCATCAACAGTCTCTCCATTTGATAGTCGGCTAAGGGAATGTCTTCGATTTGGTCTGTGCCGTGACCATGAAGTTCTACCGCTTCAAGCCAATTCTCAGGGCGCTTGATCTGTGAGTGGGCAAGTGTACCGTAATAATTATCCATAAGCCTGCCATGTGCACCTGGTCCGATTCCCAGGTAGAGCCCACCTTTCCAATAGGTAAGGTTATGTTTTGACTCCTCTCCTGCGCGGGCATGGTTGGAAATCTCATAGGCTGGCAGGCCCGCCGCCTCGGTCATGTCCTGCGTCAGCTCAAATAGCGCCGCAGCCTCATCCTCGTCCGGCAGTTTGAATTTGCCGCGGTGGAACTGGTGATAGAAGGCGGTGCCTTCCTCAATGGTGAGTTGATAGAGCGACAAATGGCTGGTACCAAAGCTGAGCGCTTCAGCGAGCTCTGCTCGCCAATCCTCAAGTGATTGTTCAGGCCGGGCGTAGATGAGGTCAAAGGACACACGCTCAAAGTTGGCTTGCGCGACTTTAAGTGCTTTCAGCGCTTCTTCCGCTGAATGCAGGCGGCCAAGGAATTTGAGCACATCATTGTTGAGCGACTGGATGCCTACGGAGATACGGTTGACACCCGCAGCCCGGTAGTCGCGGAAACGCGCGGCTTCCACGGAAGATGGGTTGGCTTCCAGCGTGATCTCGATATCCGATTGGCCCCAATGGTGGCGTACGCGGTCGATCACAGCCGCGACCGTTTCCGGTTCCATCAGGCTTGGCGTACCACCACCAAAGAAGATGGAGCTGGCCTCAAGGCTGGGGTAATGGGCGGCGAAGGTATCAATCTCGCGCACGAGGGCTTTGCGCCAGCGCTCGTGGCTCACCTCGTCGCGCACGTGGCTGTTGAAATCGCAGTAAGGGCATTTCTTGAGACAGAAGGGCCAGTGCACATAAATGGCGGCTGGCCCTTTGTAGTCACTCGGCGCGAGCGCCGGGACATCAGTTGGTTTTAAAGCAGGCATCGATCAGTTGCTTGAACGCGTGGGCGCGGTGGCTCATGGCGTGTTTGGCCGCGGGCTCCATCTCGGCAAAGGTGGTCTCGAAGCCGGTGGGCACAAAAATGGGGTCGTAGCCAAAGCCTTTTTCGCCGCGCATCGGCCATGTGACGGTGCCGAACACCTTGCCTTCAAAGCTTTCCATATGCCCGTCAGGCCATGCGAGGGTCAGTGCGCAGGTGAAGTTGGCGCTACGGTCAGCGGCGTCACCCATTTTCTCCACCACGTCTTTCATTGCGATATTGAAGTCCTTCGTCGGGCCTGCCCAGCGCGCGCTATAGATGCCCGGCTCACCGCCAAGGGCAGCAACTTCAAGTCCGCTATCGTCCGCCAGCGCAGGCAGGCCGGACGCTTTGGCAGCGGCCAAGGCCTTGATCTCGGCATTGGCGATGAAGGTCAGGCCGTCTTCAACCGGCTCATCAAGGCCAAGCGCACCGGCAGAAATGGTCTCCACGCCAAAAGGCTCCAAAAGTTCGCCAATCTCGCGCACCTTGCCCTTGTTGTGGCTGGCGATCACCAGCTTGTTGCCGTCAAACGAGCGTGCCATCAGCTTATTGCCCCAGCGCTTTGGCTTGTGCTGTCTTGATCTCGTCGCAGCCGATGCGCGCGAGACGCAAGAGGCGCAGGAATTCTTCTTCCGAGAAAGGCTCTTCTTCCGCGGTGCCCTGAATTTCCACAATGCCGCCCTTGCCGGTCAGCACGAAGTTGGCATCGGTCTCTGCTGCGCTGTCTTCGTCATAGTCAAGGTCCAGCACCGGGTTGCCCTGATAGATGCCACAGGAAATGGCGGCGATGCTGTCCGTGAACGGCATCTCTGTGATGTGACCTTCCTTGATCATCCAGTCGAAACACTGGTGCAGCGCCACATAGGCGCCGGAGATGGACGCCGTGCGCGTGCCGCCGTCAGCCTGGATCACGTCGCAGTCGATGCGGATCTGTTTTTCACCAAGTTTGGTGAGGTCAACAACGGCGCGCATGGCACGGCCGATCAGGCGCTGGATTTCCTGCGTGCGGCCAGACTGTTTGCCTTTGGCTGCTTCACGCGGCATGCGGCCATGGGTCGAGCGCGGCAGCATGCCATATTCTGCTGTCACCCAGCCTTTGCCGGTGTTACGCAGCCATGGTGGCGTCTGGTCCTCAAACGTTGCGGTCACAAGCACGTGGGTATCGCCGAATTTGACAAGGCAACTACCCTCAGCATGTTTGGCAAAGCCGGGGGTCATCTCGATCTGGCGCATTTCGTCGCTGGCGCGTCCGCTCGGTCGCATGGGCTGTCCTTCTATCTGTTCCTGACATTTGTTGGCTCCTTCTACTCCCTCTTGGGGGGCGAGGTCAAAGCTGTGATGGCGCCTTTGCACACCCGCCGCACACTTTTGAACGCAGAATGGCGGAAATGGCGGCTTTTCGGGCACACCCCTCCGCACACTTTCCGCACAGATGCCGCACAGTGTGCGGGCAATTGACGGACGGCGATCGCATACCTACATTCAGCCCTGTAGATGAGGGTAAAGTTGCATGTCGCTTGCTGAACTGAACGAACGCTCGAAAGCCATTTTCCGCCAGATTGTCGAGACTTATCTCGAAACCGGCGATCCTGTTGGCTCGCGCACGATCAGCCGCACGGCGGGGCTTGGCGTCTCGCCCGCGACCATCCGGAATGTCATGGCGGACCTTGAGGAGGCCGGGCTTCTGGCGGCGCCCCATACCTCCGCCGGGCGTATCCCGACCGACATCGGCCTGCGCTTTTTTGTCGATGGCCTCATGGAAATTGGCAACCTCACCAAGTCGGAACGGGAGGCCATCCGCGGCAAATGCTCGTCCACTGGCCGCGCGATGGAGGATGTGCTTTCCGAGGCAACCCGCGCGCTTTCCGGGCTTTCGCGCTGCGCGTCTGTCGTCATGGTGCCCAAGCAGGAACTGACGATCCGCCATATCGAATTTGTGCCCATCGCGCCTGGCCGCGCCCTTGTCGTGCTGGTGTCCGAGGACGGTAGCGTGGAAAACCGCATCATCGACTTGCCGCTCGGGCTCCCGGCCTCTGCACTGGTGCAGGCGGCGAATTATCTCAATGCCCGGCTTGTGGGCCGCACGTTTGATGAAGTTGGCAGCACCATTCGGGCTGAGCTTTCAGCCAGACAGGCCGAGCTCGACGCGCTTACCTCCAAGGTGGTTGAGGACGGTCTTGCGGTCTGGACGGGTGGTGACGCGCCGGCGTCGCTCATTGTCTCAGGACAGTCGAACCTGCTTGAGAGTGTGCAGGCCGCCGAAGACCTTGAGCGAATCCGCCGCCTTTTTGACGAGTTAGAACGCAAAAAAGACTTGATCAAACTCCTCGATCTCGCCAAAGACGGGCGCGGTGTGCGCCTGTTCATCGGGGCGGAGAACAATTTATTTTCGCTTTCGGGTTCTTCTCTCGTGGTTTCTCCCTATATGAATGGCGCGAACAAGATTGTCGGCGTGATCGGTGTGATCGGCCCGACAAGACTGAATTACGCCCGCATCGTGCCGATGGTTGACTATACAGCGCGCGTGGTGGGCCGCTTGCTCTAGGCAAAGCGCAAACAAGAAAACAGATTTGGGTAACGGACAGAAAATGAGCCAGGAAAACAAGACGAACGAACAGGCGGAAGAGCAGGAAGCCAAGCTTGAGCAGGAGTTCACGGCAGAAGAATTTTCTCCCGAAGAGCTCGCGGGCGGTGGTGACGAAGTCGCGGCCCTCAAGGCTGAAGTGGCGAACCTCAAGGACCGGTTGCTGCGCACCATGGCGGAGACGGAAAACGTACGCCGCCGCGCGGAGAAGGACAAAGCTGACGCTAGCGCCTATGCGGTGACGAACTTCGCCCGCGACATGCTGAACATTTCCGATAACATGCGCCGCGCGCTGGATACCATGCCGGAAGAAATCCCGGCTGACCTCAAGGCCTTTGTTGACGGCATCGAGATGACCGAGCGTGAGCTGCTGAACATTTTTGAGCGTCACGGCATCAAGAAAGTGGACCCCAAGGTGGGCGAAAAGTTCGACCACAAAGTCCACCAGGCCATGTTCGAAGTCCCAACGACCGAGCATGTGCCGGGCAGCGTAATGCAAGTGGTTGCTGCGGGTTATGTGATCCGCGATCGTCTGTTGCGCCCCGCCATGGTGGGTGTCGCCAAAGGCGAAGTGCAGAAAGTGGACACGGAAGTCTGACTTCGCACGGCGACCCGCACAAAAGTTTCAAAGCCCGGCTTTTCGCCGGGCTTTTTTGTTGCACTGTCACAGGAGTTTCATCACTGTCACGCTATGGCAAGGTGAGGAAACTTTGAGGATAATCATGCGGAATTCGGTTTTGGCTTTTGGTATTGCGGCAACCATTGCGGCGCCAGCGCTTGCGGATGTGGATTTTGTTGCCTTTGGTGACATGCCCTACACAAAAGACCAAGTCACCATGATGAAAAAGCTGGCGCATGATCCCAGGCTTGATGGTGCCGAATTCAGCATTTTCTACGGCGATACCAAATCCGGCGGCACGCGCTGCACGTTTGAGGAGCTAAGTGGCAACAAGAAGCTGATTGAAGACATGGTGGATGTGCCACTCTTTTTCACCCCGGGCGACAATGACTGGACCGACTGTGACAGGAAGGGCGATGACGAGCTCAAGATCCTCGATCAGGTTCTCATGCCGCTCTATTTCGCCAAAGACATGCGCCCTGAGGCGGACCCGCGCTCAAAGCCGGAGTGGAATATAACCCGGCAGGGCGGCCAGCTTGAAAATGCGCGCTGGTCCGCGGGCGGGGTGACCTTCGCCACCTTCCATATTATCGCGACCGGCAATGGCCGTGACGAGATTAAAATCGGCGACAAGGCGATGAACTATGCCCGCGTGGATGCGCGGGACGCCGCCAACCTCACATGGCTCGCGGAAAGCTTCCGTGCCGCAAATGAAGCTGGGTCGGAAGCCTTTGTGCTCGCCATGCACACTGACCCGACCAAAGTGCCGGGCGGCCTGCCGGTCTGTGATCAGACAGTGCACACAGACTGTGACCCCTACAAGCCGTTCCTTGATGCGCTGGCTGAGAAAGCGGCGGCTTTCGGCAAACCCGTGCTCGTGATCCACGGTGACACGTCGCCCTATTGTGAGCAGAAAGAATTCCTCGGCGTGCCTAACATGCAGCGGCTCAATGGTACCGGCGATTATGTGCCCGGCGTCACCCGCGTGCGCTACGCGGACGGGGCCTTCAGTTTTACCGTGGTTGGTCACAACCGCGCGCCCGAGGCAAGCTGCCCCGCCAAGGGCGAATAACTCCTACTGTAAAAACATAACGACTTTTTGTAAAGCTCGCTTGACAATGCTTGCTTGAATGTTTATGTAAAGTGTCATTGACATAATGTCATGGACGCAAGACAGGACGATGGCGATGAAACAAGCAGCTAAAACCTATTATAAAAACTTCTTCCTCTCGATGGCGCTCTACATGGTGACCATTCTGGCCACGGTGTATTACCTTCGGCACAACGAGGTCGCCATGTGGCTTCAGGTTATCCTCGTGCTGATACCGGTTATCCCGGCGCTCATGGCGCTGAAGGCCGAACTCACCTACTACCGCTCGCTCGATGAGCTGCAACGCCAGCAGGCGATGGAAGCGGTGCTGATCGCCTTCCTTGTTGTCGCCTTCGGCACCTTTGCATACGGCTTTCTTGAGGGCATCGGCTTTCCAAAGCTCGACACTATCTTCATCCTGCCCATCATGACGTTTGCGTGGGGTTTCGGTCGGGCACTGACAGCGAGGAAATACAAATGAAAAACCGGTTGAAAGTCCTTCGGGCCGAGCGGGACTGGTCGCAGGCGCACTTAGCCGATCAGCTTGATGTCTCCCGCCAGACGGTGAATGCGATCGAGACCGGGAAATATGATCCCAGCCTGCCGCTCGCCTTCAAGATCTCCGCGCTTTTTGCGCTCTCGATCGAAGAAATATTCATGCCGGACTAAAACCCGGCATTGCCCGAGTAATGACAGCGAAATATAAGAAAAAAGGCCGCCCTTATGAGGCGGCCTCTCATGTTTCACGTGGATCGCGCGGTTTTACGCGACCGCTTCACCCTTGATGGCCTTTTCCACCATCTCAAGCGTTTCCTTGATGCCGTATAGTGCGATGAAGCCACCCATGCGCGGACCTTGGCTCTGGCCGAGCAGTACTTCATAACAAGCCGCAAACCAGTCACGCAGGTTTTCAAACTGCGCGTCCTTGCCGGCGGAATAGACCTCGGTCATGATCACCTCGGCGTCGGTCTCGTTTGCATCCAGGTCCTCAAGGCGGCGCTTCAGGCTCTCAAACGCGGCACGTTCCTGCGGGTTCGCGAGGCGGTACGACTTGTTCGGCTTCACGAAGTCCTCATAGTAGCGGATCGCGTAACCCATAAGCTTGTCGAGCGCCGGGTATGTCTCGGCATTCGCGCCCTCGGCATAGCGGCCAACAAAGCCCCACAGCGCCTCGCGGTCCTCGGCATTTGCGGCCGACACGAGGTTGAGGAGCAGCGCGAAGGAAACCGGCAGCTTGGCTTCCGGTACCTTGCCGCCGTGGATGTGCCACGCTGGGTTCTTGTACTGGTCCGCCAGTTCCTGCTCGTGGAACTTCTCGACAAAGGTGTGATACTCGTCCACGGCCTTCGGGATCACGTCAAAATACAGGCGTTTCGCTTTCTTCGGTGCCTGGAACATATAGAGGGACAGGCTCTCCGGGCTGGCGTAGGACAGCCATTCTTCAATTGTCAGGCCGTTGCCTTTGGATTTGGAAATTTTCTGGCCGTTCTGGTCGAGGAAAAGCTCATAGTTGAAGCCCTCTGGCGGCTGGCCACCAAGGATACGGCGAATGATGGACGAGAGCTTCACGCTTTCAATGAGGTCGGCACCCGCCATCTCATAGTCAACATCAAGCGCATCCCAGCGCATGGCCCAGTCCACTTTCCACTGGCATTTCACCTTGCCACCGGTCACGAGCGTTTCAACCCGCTTGCCGCTGGCGTCCTCGAACGAGATCAGGCCCGTTTCCGGGTCCTCGATGCGCACTGGTACCTGCAGCACCTCGCCGGTTTCCGGGCTCAGTGGCAGGAAGGGCGAATAAGTCTGGCGGCGCTCTTCACCAAGCGTCGGCAGGATCACATTGATGATCTTGTCGTAGTTCTGGCAGATTTTGATGAGTGTTTCATCAAAACGGCCGGACTTGTAACACTCGGTCGCGGAATAGAACTCATATTTGAAACCGAACTGGTCAAGGAAGGCCTGCAGGCGTGCGTTATTGTGCGCACCAAAGCTCGGGTGCGTGCCAAAGGGGTCCGGCACGGATGTCAGCGGCTTGCCAATCGCCTTTTGCAGCAGTTCCTGGTTCGGTACGTTGGAAGGCACCTTGCGGAGGCCATCCATATCGTCGGAGAAGCAGACCAGCTTCGTCGGGATATCCGAGATTTCCTGGAAGGCGCGCATCACCATGGTCGTGCGCGACACTTCGCCAAAGGTGCCGATGTGCGGCAGCCCGGACGGCCCATAGCCGGTTTCAAAGAGCACATAGCCCTTCTCGGGTTTGCCCGATTTATACCGTTTGACAAGCTTCTCTGCTTCCTGGAAAGGCCAAGCTTTGCTGGAGAGGGCTAGATCAATATTACCGGTCATTATCGGTCACCTTAGATTGGAGGTTAAAAAACGCGCGGAAGCTAGGCTCTGCGCGCGGTTCCGTCAAGATATACTGCATTTGGCGATAAGCAACATATTCACCTGTTTTTTGTGAAACTCTGACGATATGCTCCCGCCCCATGGAAGATCTTGTTGTCAGTGCCGAAGCGGAAAGTACCGACCTCGACCGCCTGCCCGTGGCTGTCGTGGGGGTGCGGCACGTGCAGTTTTTGACCGAAGACGGCGCTTTTGAAGCTCTTGGGCTAGAGGAAGCCGCGGAGCGCATCAGCAAGACAACCCACCTTCTGGTGAACCGCGTTGTGGCGGCGCGCCGCTTGCGCCTCGGCTTTATTCGCGCTTTTGACGCGCTGGAGCTATACGCCTTCGTGCGGCCCGCGCGCTTCTGCCTGCCCACGGTGCAGGGCCTGAGGGACGCGCTGCATATCGACATGGCGCTGGAGTCGGATGAAGACCGCTGCCTTTGTGTACGCGAAATCGCGAAGCGGTTGATTGCCGACATGGAAGCGCAGACCTACCGCTATAGGGCCGGTGGCGCCAAGGTAGCCATGATGATGGCGCGCGCCGCATGGCCTTGGGGCCCGCTTGTGCTGCGCGCGATTGAGACGTATGCCGACCATAGCCGGGAGGATGGCCTTGCCGTCTGGTCCGCGCTTACGGAATGGGAAGATGGTGGCCCGCCGCCACAGCCGGGTGACGACGGTGTCGCGCCAGATGAGGCAAAAAGTCGTTTGGCCGAACTTTTGGGCGAAGGGTCTGAGAGCCGGGAGGGGCAGGTGCGGTTTGCTGCTGCCGCCACCCACGCCTTCCGTCCGCGTGAGTTTGAGGAAGGACCCAACCTTCAGCTTCTGGAAGCGGGCACAGGTACGGGCAAAACCCTTGGCTACATCGCGCCCGCGAGCGTGTGGGCACAGAAGAACGACGGTGCTGTCTGGCTTTCGACCTACACCAAAAACCTACAGCGCCAGCTTGATCAGGAACTGTCGCGCCTCTACCCCGACCCGCGCATCAAGGCCAAACGCGCGGTGATCAGGAAGGGGCGGGAGAATTACGCCTGCCTTCTCAATATCGAGGAAACCCTGCGCGCAGTGATGATGCGCGCGCAAGCTGGCCCGGGCGGGGAGCAGGACCGGCTGCTCATCGGCCTTGTGGTGCGTTGGGCGCGCTTCACCCGCGACGGTGATATGATTGGCGGGGATTTCCCCAGCTGGCTGGGCGGCCATTTTGGCGCGGGCCGTATAGCAGGACTTACCGACCGGCGCGGTGAATGCCTCTATTCGGCTTGTGCGCATTTCCGCAAATGTTACATCGAGAAAACGGCACGCAAGGCCAAACATGCCGAACTGGTGGTCGCGAACCATGCGCTTGTGGTGGCACAGGCAGCGACGCGGGCGGGTGACCCGGACCTTCCCAAACGCCTTGTGTTCGACGAGGGCCACCATGTGTTTGAGGCCGCAGACAGCGCCTTTTCCGTACATCTTTCAGGCCTTGAGGGGGCGGAGCTTCGCCGCTGGCTCAGGGGCAAGGAAAGCGGCGGCTCGACCCGCGCACGCGGCCTCAAGTCGCGCATCGAGGAACTGGTGGTCGATGACATGGACGCCAAGCGCCTTCTGGATGACGTGCTCGAGGCCGCGCGTATCCTGCCTTCCGATAACTGGGTCGGCCGGGTGACGGGTGCTGCGGCCATGACCCGGTTTGAAAATTTCCTAATGCTGGTGCGTGCGCAAGTGCTCGCGCGATCGGACGCACGGGGCCTCCATTCGCTTGAAGCCACCACCAATGACCCGATCGAGGGGCTGACGGACGCCGCCCATGCGCTCGCCGAGGCGCTCAAAAGCCTTGCGCTGCCGATGCAGGCACTGGCAAACGCGCTTCTGAGGCGCCTCGATGAAGACGCGGAGGTGTTAGATAGCGGCGCGCGTGGCAGGCTTGAGACCAGCGCGCGCTCGGTCAAACAGCGCGCGGATATGGTCGCCACATGGGCGGCGATGGCAGAAGGGTTCGGCGGGCCGCTTGATGACAGCTTTATCGAATGGCTGGAGGTTGACCGCTTTGATGGCCGCGACCGCGACATGGCGCTCTGCCGCCATTTTGTTGATCCAACCAAACCCTTTGCCGATGTGGTGCTTGATCAGGCGCATGGGGTGGTGATCACCTCCGCAACCCTGCGCGATAAGGCGGCGGACGCGGATGACTGGTCATCGGCGGATATGCGAACCGGCGCGCAGCACCTTCTTATTCCGCCCAAACGCCTGTCGGTACCGTCGCCTTTTGATTATA
Organism: Kordiimonas gwangyangensis DSM 19435 = JCM 12864; assembly: GCF_000375545.1. GTDB lineage: Bacteria > Pseudomonadota > Alphaproteobacteria > Sphingomonadales > Kordiimonadaceae > Kordiimonas > Kordiimonas gwangyangensis. The sequence goes on along the minus strand of NZ_AQXF01000001.1, from coordinate 779,925 downwards.
AGGCCAACACCAAGGTTTTGATCGTCGGTGATGTGAACAAACATGACCCCAAACAGGTGGCAGCGGCCTACCGTTCGCTTTTCCTTGCGTCTGGCGGAGGGGCGTTGGGGCTTTTCACCGCCATCAGCCGTTTGCGCGCGACCTATGAGCATATTGTCGGGCCGCTTGAAGACATGGACATCCCGCTCTATGCCCAGCATGTGGACCCGGTGGATACAGCCACCCTCGTGGATATCTTCCGCCACGAGGCGCATGCCTGTCTCTTGGGCACCGATGCTGTCAGGGACGGGGTGGACGTGCCGGGCGAAAGCTTGCGCCTGATTGTGTTTGACCGCGTGCCATGGCCGCGCCCGACGCTGCTGCACCGCGCGCGCCGCGCCGCCTTCGGCGGGCGGCAATATGATGAGATGCTGACGCGGCTCAAGCTCGCGCAGGCCTATGGCCGCCTTGTGCGCCGTGCCACGGACAAGGGGCTTTTCATCATGCTGGACGGCCAGACGCCGACACGGCTTCTGGATGCCATGCCTGAAGGGGTGGAGGTAGAGCGCGTGGGACTGGCCGAAGCGGTGAAAACCGTGTGTGAATTTTTCCCGCAAAGCGCTTGAGACAAAGCGCGTTTCGCCCTAACGTGAGGGCCAATACTTTAGAGGAAAAATCATGTCGACTATTAGCCCAGAAACCGCGCTTATCTACACGCTTGTTACCGTTTCCGCCTCAGACGACGAAATGACGGATACCGAGCTCAACCGCATGACCGGTATCGTTGGCTACCTGCCGGCCTTCCGCAACTATAACGTTGAGAAGCTGCGTTCGGATACCAATAGCTGTATCGAGCTTTTGCAAAGCGAAGAAGGGCTGGACGCCGTGATGGGCCTGATTGAGGAAGCCATCCCGGAAAGCCATTCGGACCTTGTGTACGCGCTGGCATGTGAAGTTGCAGCCTCAGACGGTGCGCTCAGCCAGGAAGAGCTGCGCCTCCTCGAGATGATCCGCCATGTGCTTGATATCGACCGGCTGACGGCGGCGGCGATCGAACGCGGTGCAGCGGCGCGGCAGAAAACTTTCGGCTAAGCCTACAACGCCGGAGCAAAAAGAATGGGCGCCAGATGGCGCCCTTTTTCATTGTGCGGCGTTATAATTCTCGAGCGGTTCGAGCGGGAACCGCGTTTCCATATCGCGCATGTCGGCGAGGTCCCGGAAAGCTGCTGTGCGCTCAACCGTGTCACGCGCGGCTTTTTTGTCATCGGCTTCGAGTGGGACAATGAGTTCCGCGAGGCGCGCGAGCATGATTTCCTCAGCCGCGTCATCGGGTTTGATCGCGAGTGTTGCGCGCAGCTGCTTCAGTGCTTCCTTGCGGTCGTCCTTACCGCCGCGCGCGAGGAAACGCACATATTCAAACCGGGTCCCCACCGAGCGCGGGTCAAGCTCAATTGCACGTTGGAAATAAGCTTCAGCGTCTTTCCTGCTGCCGCCCAGCGCGACACGGGCGAGGAAGCCTGCGTTGCTGACGGCAGAATGCCAACCGCCAAGCGCCGCGGTCACGAGCGGATCATCGGGATGGTGCGCGAGGCAATGCTCTAACCGCTCGCGCGAGGCCTTGATATAGGATGCCTTCTTGAGGCGTTTGCCCTCATACCCGAGCGCGAGCGCATAGCTGACGCTTGCGACAATATTGTGGGGGTCCATATGCAGGGCTTCGCTGCAGTCCTCAAGCGCGCGGTGGAGCGAGACGACGGATGCTTCGCCCGTTTGCTGGAAACCGCCGATGACAAGGCCGCTGCGGCAGGCAAGGGCAAGGCCGTCGGCAGTATGGCTTGCGGCTGCGCGCTCACGCGCGTTTTCAAATGCACCGGAGACAAAATCCTGCCAACCTGGCGTATCAGCGGGTTGCCAGCTTGAAAGGGCGAACATCAGAAAGACAGCGGTTTTCATACGCTCCAGACTATCAAATTCAACCTGAACGGCAGCCTAACGGAATTACCTTACGCACGCCAGAAGCGCGGTGAAAAAAGTACGAGTACTGAAAATACTTCAAGCCGCCCGATCAGCATACCGAAGGACATCAGCCATTTTGCCATGTCGGTCAGGCCGCCAAAATTGCCTGCAGGACCCACCTTGTCCCCAAGGCCCGGCCCCACGTTTGCCATGGCGGTGCCAGCGCTTGAAAGCGAGGTAATCCAGTCTTCGCCCGTCATCGCGATGCCAAGCGACAGCAGCAGGAAAATGACAAGAAAGAGCGTCATGAAATTCATGACCGAGGCGCGAACATCATCCGGGATGGGGCGGCCATTATAGCGCGCGATGAACACACCGTTCGGCTGCACCATACGTTCCATCCAGCTGCGCATGCATTTCAGCAGCACCTGAAAGCGGAAAATCTTGATCCCGCAACTGGTGGAACCGGCGCAGCCACCAATGAACATGGCGATGAAAAAGAGCGTGATGGCAAAGGCGCCCCACTGGCCATAGTCGGTCGAGGCATAGCCGGTGCCGGTAAGCACCGAGATGATGTTGAAACTGCCGTATCGGAACGCTTCCTCGAGTGTGAAGCTTTTCCAGACCATCAGCCAGATGGTGACACTGACACAGAGGAACAGGACAAGCGCGAGGAAACCGCGCGTCTGCTCGTCCCGCCAGAGCGCGAGGGGCCTGCCACGCAGAACCTGCAGGAACAGAATGAACGGCATGGAGCCGACAATCATGAAAATAAGGCATACTGTGTCGGTGCCTAGATGGTCATATTTGCCGAAAGAACTGTCCGAGTTCGAGAAACCGCCGGTAGAGATGGTGGTCATGGCATTGACGAGCGCATCAAAGGATTCCATGCCGGTCAGCATGTAACAGAACATGCAAAGCGCGGTGAAGGCGACATAGATGCCTGAGATCAGACCGGAGATTTGCGCGGCGCGCGGCAGGATTTTCTCGACCGTTTCAAAACTCTCGACCTTGAAGACCTGCATGCCACCGACCTGAAGCATGGGCAGCACAGCCACAGCCATCACCACAATCCCGATGCCGCCAAACCACTGCAGGAGCCCACGCCACAAAAGAATTCCCGGCGGCGCATAATCAAGGCCGGTAATGACCGTGGAGCCCGTGGTTGTCAGCCCGCTCATGGCTTCGAAATAGCCGTCGGTGAAGCTGAGGTCGAGCTCGGAGAAGGAGATCGGCATTGCTGCAAACGCGGGCAGGACGGCCCAGGCGCCAGTTGTCAGCAGGAATGCCTGCCTGAGGTTCAGATTGTCGCCGCTACCGCGGGTCGACAGCATGAGCATGCCGCCAATGAGCGCCGTGAGGCACATGGCGATGGCGAAGGTCTGCCAATCCGGGTTGCCGGCGACAAGGTCCACAATCATCGGCAGGATCATGCCCACAGCGAGGAGCACAATCAGCGACCCGAGGGTATATAGGACCGGTCTGAGATCGATCACCGGGCGTGCCTCAGTTGATGTTGAGCGAAATGTGTGGGCTGTCGAGCGAGAAGGCGGGGACCGTCGCGCGGAAAAGCACACCGTCCGCGCGCTGCATCTCATAAGAGCCGCGCATGATGCCCGATGGGGTGCTGAGCGGCGTGCCGCTTGTGTAGACAAAAGCATCACCGGGGTTGAGCACAGGCTGTTCGCCCACGACGCCCACACCCTTCACTTCCTGCGTGCCACCGACACCGTCCGTGATGATCCAGTGCCGGTTCAACAATTGCACGGTGTGGTCGCTATCATTGGTGATGCGGATGCGGTAGGCCCAGACAAATTGCTGGACCTCCGGCTTTGATTGCTCAGACAGGAAGTAGCTCTGAACGGCGATATGGATGCCTTCGGTGGTTTCCTCGAAGGTCAGGACCCCGTCGATCAGTTCATCGTCTACCATAGTGTGTTCATGCTCCCCACGCGCGGGCCGGATTACACTCCGGCCTTATCCAGCGCCTGGTTCACATCCTGAACGAGATCGTCACTATCCTCAAGCCCTACCGAGAAACGGATGAGGCCCGGCGTGATACCAAGCTCAAGCCGGCTTTCTTCCGCCAGCGCCTTGTGTGTGGTGCTCCAAGGGTGGGTGGCGATCGAACGGCTGTCGCCGAGATTGTTGGAAATATCCACAATCTCAAGCGAGTTCATGAACTTGAACGCCTGTTCGCGGCCGCCCGGAAGCTCAAACACGACCATGGTACCGCCGCGGGACATCTGGCTGAGGGCCAGGTTCTGCTGTTCAAAGCTCGCGAGCGCGGGGTGGCGCGTGTCGGTTACACGTTTGGCGATGGACGCGGCCACTTTCTCCGCATTGTCGCACATGGCGTGTACGCGCAGGCTCAGGGTCTCAAGGCCTTTCAGCATCACCCATGCATTGAACGGTGACATGGCACAGCCGGTGTGGCGGTAGAAGGGGTAGAGATGTTCTTCGTCAAATTCCTTGGAGCACAGCACAATGCCGCCAAGGCAACGGCCTTGGCCGTCAATATGTTTGGTGGTGGAATAGGCGACAATGTCTGCCCCCAGTTCCATCGGGCGCTGAAGCACCGGTGTTGCGAACACATTGTCGACCGCCAGAAGTGCGCCCGCATTGTGCGCAAGGTCAGCAAGCGCGCGCAGGTCCACGATCTCAAGCGTCGGGTTCGCTGGTGTTTCGGTGAAGAAGATCTTGGTGTTGGGGCGGATGGCGGCTTTCCATGCGTTCAGGTCAGTGCCGTCCACCACAGTGGTCTCAATGCCGTAGCGCGGCAGCAAGGTGTCCATCAGCCAGCGACAGGAACCAAAAAGCGCGCGCGCGCCGACCACATGGTCGCCCGCCTTGAGGCTTGCGAGCAGCGCCGCTGTCATCGCGGCCATGCCGGTGCCGGTCGCCCGGCCCACGTCCGCGCCTTCAAGAACCGCCATACGGTGTTCGAACATGGCAACCGTCGGGTTGGTCTGGCGTGAATAGGTGAAACCTTCCGCGCGGCCATCAAAGCGCGCTTCCGCTTCTTCCGCATTCTCATAGGCAAAAGCGGACGTGAGGAACATGGCTTCGCTCATCTCGCCATAGTTGGAGCGCATCGAACCCGCGCGTACCATCTGGGTCTGACGTGACCAAGTGGAAGTGAGGCTTTTGTCTAGGCCTGCGCGCTGTTTCATTTGTCTGTCTCCTGACGATAAACCAATTGCTTGCCCCGCATGAAAGGGGCGGCGCCACGTTGCTTTGCCCTGCGCCTGTCGTCAAGCCTTTCGGTGGCCTCGCGCGCTATCATTTCTTGCTTTTTCCAAAAGCTCTGTTAAATGCTTGGGCCTCAGTCGGGCGTGCGGGTGTAGCTCAATGGTAGAGCAGAAGCTTCCCAAGCTTAAGACGAGGGTTCGATTCCCTTCACCCGCTCCATGAGCCTGCCCGCGACTGCACCTCAGCCTTGCCGACGACATATTCACGCGCTAAACCCTTGGAAAAGTTCTAGATCAAGGGAGTTTAACCTATGAGCGTCACCATCTGGCATAACCCGCGCTGCAGCAAGTCGCGCCAGACCCTCGCCCTCCTTGAGGACAGCGGCCTTGAAGTCAATGTACGGCTGTATCTTGAGCATCCGCCAACGGCGGACGAGATCAAGCATGCTCTCAAGCTCCTCGACATGGAACCGCGCCACCTGATGCGCAAGGGCGAGGCGGAATACAAGGAACAGCAGCTCGATGAAAAAGAGGGCGATGCGCTCGTGGCGGCGATGGTGGCAACACCAAAGCTGATCGAACGCCCGATCGTTTTCAACGGGCACAAGGCTCGTATTGGTCGCCCGCCGGAAGGCGTGCTTGAGATCCTTTAAGCGCCAGATTGGCTAGTCGCCCGTGAGGCGACGTTCAATGCGGGGGTAATAAACTGCTTGCGCGAGCCCCCGCATACCGTTGAAGACCGCCATCGCGACCCAAAGGCCGACAAGCCCATACCGGTCCGTGAGCGGGTACAGCACCACCAGGAAGCAGAAGGCCGCCACGGCGACAGTGCCCAGCATGGCGCCGCCTGCGGTCGCACCAATATAGATGCCGTCATAAAGGTAGCACCAGAAGGCAACAACGGGCAGCAGCGCCAGCACGGGTAGTGCCTCAATAGCGGCGGCACGCACCGGCTCAATGTCGGTCAGCGCGCGAATGATCGGCGCGCCAAAGAGCGCGAAACCGGCGGTGTAGATCACCGCAGCGATGGCTGACCATATGAGGCCATAGCGCACCCACGCCCGAAACTCGCCGCGTGAATTGCGCCCGAATGCGGCGCCCGATAGCGCTTCGGCTGCATAAGCGAAACCGTCAAGCCCAAGGGCGATCAGGATAAGGAAGGTGCTGAGCACATGATTGGCGGCCAGTGGTACCTTGCCAAGCGCCGCCGCCTCGCGCGTCATCAGCGCAAAAGCAAGAATGAGCAGCAGCGTGCGCATAAAAATATAGCCGTTCACGCTCAGGAGCTTTTTCATCTTGGCCATATCATAGGTGACGCGGCTCATCGCGGCTTTGATGAGGGTGCCTGCGCCTAGCCCGCGCGCCACAAATGCGAGACCAACAAGCGCCGCCAGCCATTCGGCGATCAGTGAGCCGAGCGCCACGCCGCTGACGCCAAGGCCAAGGCCCAGCACAAACACGAGGTTCAGCACACCGTTCGTGATATTGAGCACAAGCTGCACATAAAGCGCTTTTGTCGCCTGCGCAGTGCCAATCAGATACCCGGTGATACAGTAAGCAATGAGTGCCGCTGGCACCGCCCAGACGCGAATATCAAAATAGGCTTCGAACAGACCGACCGTATCTGAGGGCGGGTCAATGGCACGCAGCACAAGATGATAGATCGGCCCCTGCAGGAGAACGATCAGGCTGCCGATCACCAAGGCGGTCAACAGCGCGCGGGTCATCACACGCGCGACTTGGTCGCTGTCGTCGCGCCCGTGGGCCTGCGCCACAAGCCCCGTGGTGCTCATGCGCAGGAAGCCGAATGCCCACGAAAGGTAGCTGAAGATCATCGCGCCCACGCTGACCGCGGCCAGATAGGCCGCGCCCGGAAGGTGGCCGATCACCCAAGTGTCTACGAGACCGACAAGCGGAGCGGCGCTATTGGCGATGATGGCTGGGCCAGCGATGGCCCAGATGCGTTTGTGGGGGTGTGCGAGCGCAACCCCTGCCGTCACGCGCCGCGCCCGATACCTGTGTAGCGGAAGCCGTGTTTCGCCGGGTCCGCCTTCGCATAGATGTTGCGCAGGTCGACCAGAACACCGTCTTTCATCAGGCCGCGTGCACGGTCGAAATCGAGCGCACGGAACTGGTTCCACTCGGTCAGGACCACAAGCGCGTCTGCGCCGTCCATCGTGCTATAGGGCTCGTCATGGAACGTAACGTTCTTGAGCATCTTGGCAGCTTCTTCCGCACCCTTCGGGTCATGGGCGTGGATTTCAGCGCCTGCGTCCTGCAGTGCCGGGATAATGTCGAGCGACGGGCTTTCGCGCATATCGTCGGTATTTGGCTTGAACGTCAGGCCAAGGATAGCGAGGCGTTTGCCTTTAACATCGCCGCCGCAGGCCTTGATAACCTTCTCGGCCATGGCGCGCTTGCGCGCTTCGTTCACTTCAACAACCGACCGCACGATCTTGAGCGGTACACCATATTCGTCCGCTGTGGACACCAGCGCACGGGTGTCTTTCGGGAAACAGCTACCGCCGTAGCCCGGCCCCGCGTGCAGGAACTTGCTGCCAATGCGGTTATCAAGGCCGATACCGCGCGCAACTTCTTGAACGTCCGCGCCCGCTACCTCACAAAGGTCAGCCATCTCGTTGATGAAGCTGATCTTGGTCGCGAGGAAGGCGTTGGCTGCGTATTTGATTACTTCAGCGGTTTCGCGGTTGGTGAATACAATTGGTGTTTCGTTGATGTAAAGCGGGCGGTAAAGCTCCTTCAGTACATCGTGCGCACGCTCGCTATCAACGCCGCATACAACGCGGTCGGGGCGCATGAAATCTTCAATGGCCGCGCCTTCGCGCAGGAATTCAGGGTTCGACGCAACATCGAATTTGTCAGCAGGCAGCAGTTCCGTCAGGCGCGCCTTGATGCGGGCGCCAGTGCCCACAGGCACGGTCGACTTGGTGACAACAACCGTATAGTCCTCGATGTAACCTGCAGCTTCCTCGACCGCGGCAAATACATACTGAAGGTCAGCGTGGCCGTCACCGCGGCGGCTGGGTGTACCCACAGCAATGAACACCGCTTTGGCGCCCTTCATTGCTGCCTTGAGGTCAGTGGTGAAAGTCAGGCGGCCGGCCCCAACGTTGCGGGCCACAAGGCTATCAAGCCCGGGTTCATAGATCGGCATGATGTTGTTCTCGAGCGCCTTGATCTTGCCTGCGTCTTTGTCGACGCACGTGACCTCATGCCCGAATTCAGAGAAACATGTGCCCGAGACAAGGCCTACATAACCCGTGCCAATGACCGCAATTTTCATAACCTAACCTTCAATTCTAGCCTTTGGCTTAATTGCGACTTTCGCCGCGCGCCAAATCCCATCAATATAATGACACCTGTCATACTGTATGACGCCACATGCGCATAGGCCGAAATTGTTTCGGTTTTATGTTTAAAACGAGGCGCGTGTGCGAAGGGTGCCTCACTCATGGTGCGTATCAGGTGCAGGTTGTTGAACGAAATGACATAAAAAACAAGAGTAGTGGTTTGGCGATTGAAGCTGAAGAACCGACGGACGAGGCCCTGATGGGCCGCGTTGCGACAGGGGACCGTACCGCCTTTGGCATGCTGGTCAGGCGGCATGCACTGAGGTATCGCGCCCTTGCGTACCGCTACCTCGACGACGTCGCCCGCGCGGAGGATCTGGTGCAGGAAGCCTTCACCAAGATATGGACCCACGCGGACCGGTTCGACAGCACAAAAGCCCGGTTTACCACTTGGTTCCACCGAATTGTGGTCAACCGTTGCCTTGACGAGAAACGTCGCCGCAAGGTGGACCAGTTGCCTGAAACATTTGACGAGGCGGACGACCGGCCCAACGCCGAAGCCATCCTCGGGGAAGAAAGTGGCAAAGCGCAGCTTCATGCAGCGCTCACCCGCCTTCCGGACAGACAACGTATCGCCGTGACGCTCAGCTATTTCGACGGACTGTCGAACATCGAAGCGGCAGAGGCGATGGAGATGAACCTGAAAGCCTATGAATCGCTACTGGTGCGGTCACGGGCAAAGCTCAGGGAGTTTCTCATGAATGACCGTGAGCAGCTTTTTGAAGCATTAGGATAGGAGGGCAAAAATGGTGCCCATGAATGAACAGGAATATGACCTTCTGCGCGCCCGCTTCGGCGCTGACAGTGCCAACTGGCCAGAGGCAGATGCCCGCCGCGCGGAGGCTTACCTTGGCTCGGACGCCGGGCAAAAGCATGCGCGGGCAGACGCAGCGCTGGACGCACTTTTTGCGCGCGAACATTCAGTGCCGGGTGACGCGGATGCGTTCCTCGCCCGCCTGATGGATATTCCGGCACAGGAGGCTGCGCGCCAGAGCAGTGAAGCTGACGGCTTCCTCGCGCGCCTTTTCAAAGGGTTTGGCGGTCGTGTGGCCTTCGCGTCGCAAGCGGCGGCTTATGTGATTGTCCTTGGCGTTGGTATCGCCATCGGCATGCAGGGCGAGGCGCCCGCGGGCGATACAGACGCCGAAGCCGTTGACCTCAGCGCACATTTCTTCGCAAGTAATGCGGAACTCTATCTGGAGGACGAGTAGAATGGCTTTCAAGGTAACCTGGGTACATGGTTTGCTCGCAGCGTCGCTGGCAGCCAATATCTTTGTGGGCGGCTATCTGCTTGGTAAGGAGATAAGGCCCGACCGTCCACACCGCGAACACCGCATGGGTGGCGGTAAGGAGCTTTTCAGCATGCGCCGCCTCGCGGCTTACCTGCCGGAAGAGAAGCGGGAGGAGCTCAAGGAGCTCATGGAGGGTCACCGCAATGACCTGCGGGGGAACTTCCAGGGCATTCGCGAAAGTGAAGAGAAGGTTCGCGCTATCCTGCTCGCGGAAACGGTGGACAAAAACGCCCTGCGCGCCGCACTCACGGACCTCGAAGCCAAAACCCGCATGCTGCATGGCCCGTTGAAAGCAATCCTCCTGGATATCGTTGCGGACCTTGACCTTGAAACACGTCAAAAGCTCGCGGAGGATATGTACAAGCGCCGCAAATGGCGCATGAAGCGCGAAGGTTTTGGCCGTGATGACGACGATATGCCGCCACCGCCACCACCGGGCGGTTTTGATGACGAAGGGCCAGAAGGCGGACCGGAAGAAGGACCGGGGAACCGGTTTTAACGCAGGCTTTTTGCTTGCATAAAAGCCCAGTAGGCAAAAACCGCGCTTTCCGCTAAAATAGGCCCATGACAAGCGCGGTTATATTGCCGTCCATCGGGCCGCCGCCCCCCGGGCTCAAACGCCCCGATGTGCCGGAAAATTTGAAACCGAAGCTGCCGGGCGCTGATAGTGGTGCCCCGGCAACCCCTCAGCCGCGCCCAGCGGCTACGCAGGAAGGCGCTGTTCAACCGCCGCGAAATTACCTGTCCGGCAGTACCCAGAATTTGGGTGGTGCGGCTGCTGTTTCCATTCAGGTTGACGAGGGGCGTATCCCGCCAGCGCCGGAGCCGACACCCGCAGCACCTGCAGAGGACACCAGCAAGGAAGGCCCCAAGCTTGCCAGTGAATTATCCGAAGATGAACGCGCGCAAGTGAGTGACCTTAAGGCGCGCGACCGTGAAGTGCGCGCCCACGAGGCCGCACATGCGGCAACCGGGCAAGGCTATGCTGGTAGCCCGCAGTTTGAATATGTCCGCGGGCCGGACGGCTTCCAGTATGCAGTGGGTGGTCATGTGAGCATCGATACCTCAAGCGTGCCGGATGACCCAGAAGCCACGATCGAGAAAATGCGGGTCGTGAAGGCGGCGGCGCTCGCGCCGGCACGCCCATCGGGTCAGGACCGGGCAGTAGCTGCGCAGGCGGAGGCTTCAATCCGTCAGGCGGAAGCGGACCTCAGCGCCAAACGGCAGGAAGAAGCGGGGGCCGCGCTTGAAGGCGGCCAAGCGCCGGAACGTGAGGCTGATCAAGCCGCATCAAGGCCTGATGCGGCCATCGGCGGTGGATTTGGTGAAGCTGCAAGTGCCGAGCTCAATCCGCGCACGACTGTGACGGATACCACGTCACTGCTGCGCCCACTCGTTGCAGCAGGCAGTGGTCTGAACCTGATCGCTTAAGCGTCAGTCCCAACAGCATCAGAAACCGAGCTGAAGCCGTCAGCCTTAAGGCGCGCGGTCAGGTCGCGTTTGATTTTGGTGACCAGGCCCGGCCCATCGTACACCAGCGCGGAATAGAGCTGCACAAGCGACGCGCCCGCACGAATTTTTGCATAAGCGTCCGCGCCAGAGGCGATACCGCCCACACCCACGAGCGGCACTTTGCCCTCTGTCGCGTTGTATACAGCTTTCAGGATTTCAGTAGATGGTGCCATGAGCGGCGCGCCAGAAAGGCCACCAGCTTCGCCTTTGTCTTTGCTCACGAGGCTATCGGGCCGTGCGATCGTGGTGTTGCTGACAATCAGGCCGTCGATGCCGCTTGAAAGCGCAATGTCGGCGATGTCGCGGATGTCCGCGTCCAACAGGTCTGGTGCGATTTTGACGAGGATAGGGATATAGCGGGCGCCCGCTGCAACCTTCGCTGTGCGCGCTTCAAGCACGCGGCCCACCAGTTCCTCAAGCGCCGCTTTTGACTGCAGTGCCCTGAGGCCGGGTGTGTTGGGGCTTGAGATATTGACGGTGAAATAGTCGCTCAGGCCATAAAGGCGCTCGATCCCCGTCACATAGTCTGCGGTGCGGTCGTCACTATCCTTGTTGGCGCCCACGTTCGCGCCAAAGACACCGCGTGTTGCCGGCAGGGCTTTGAGCCGATCTTCAAAATAGTCGAGGCCGCGATTATTGAAACCAAAGCGGTTGATGACCGCGCGGTCTGCGCTCAGGCGAAAGAGGCGCGGGCGCGGGTTGCCGTCCTGCGGCTTCGGCGTCACGGTGCCAGCTTCTGCAAAACCGAAGCCCATTTTGTGTGCCGCGGTGATGACTTCGGCGTTTTTATCAAAACCGGCCGCCAGGCCAACGGGGTTCGGGAACGACAGGCCAAAAGCGGTGGTGGCCAGCACCTTGTCATCGCTCGCGCGGCCAATCTGCCCCGTGAGGCCAAGCTTCAAAGCCTTGATGGTGGCATTGTGCGCGGCTTCGGGGTCGAGCGCGTGAACAAGGGGTTTCGCAATCGGGAAAAGGTCGATCATCGCGCCCGGTCTTTCGTTATTTCTTCTTTGGTTTCTTGTCGTCAAATATGAAGCGGAAATCGAAGCTGCCATCAATGCGGCGCGACAGCGAGAAACGTTCCCGCGCGCGTGACACATCAAGCGGTGCATAGAGGTGCGGGAACAGGGCACCACCACGCGACTTTTCCCACTTCAGATCGTCGCCAAAGTCCTCGGCGTCAAAGCCAAGCAGGTGGATTTTATCCGCGTCGGTGAAATGTTTTTCCGCTGTTTCGCAAACCTGATCCTTGGTGGAGAAATGCACATAGCCGTCGGCCACGTCCACCGGCGCACCGGCGAAGCTTTTGCTTTCAAGCGCTTCCGCCCATTCATGCGGACGCAGGATTTTGTAGATCATGCTGGACATGGCCTATTCTCTAGGCGCTTGCGCTCGGGCGTGCAAGGGCTATCCGATATTGCTTGCCGCTAAGGTCTCTCGCGCTAATCTCCTATATTCAAGGGGAGAGTATATATATGGCGATACCGTATCGGTTGTTTCACGAATATCTCGACAGTCATGCACGCGAATTCCAAAGCAAAGTGGCGATTGATTGCGGCGGGGACACAGTCACCTACGGCGCACTCGCGGCAAACAGCCACAAAGCGGCGGCAGTGCTGCAGGGTGTGGGGCTGAGGGCCGGTGACCGTGTCGTTTACCTTGGCCGGTCGAGTATCGCTTTTTTCGAACTTCTCTATGCCTCAACCCGGCTTGGGCTTTGTTTTGTCAGCCTCAATTGGCGCCTGACCGCGCGCGAAATCGCTGATCAGTTGGATGACAGCGCCCCCGGCATTATTTTCGCGGATCAGGCGTTTGTGGCGGGTGTGGAGAGCACCAAGCACAAAGCCGTACCCCTCGTTTGCCTTGATGAAGCAGGCACGTATGCTGCCTGGCGTGACGCTGATGTGCCTGCTGCCAATTACGGCGACATTGACCCCGGCGCGCCGGCGCTGATGATGTATACCAGCGGCACCACGGGCCGCGCCAAGGGGGTGGCAGTGTCGCAGCAGGCGATCCTCGCTTCACGTGAAACGCCGGAGGTGGACGGCCCCTGGAACGCATGGCATGCAGAAGATGTGCAGATGGTCCCCACACCGCTTTTCCATATCGCGGGCTGTGGCTGGGCCCTGATCGGGCTTTATTACGGCATGACAATAGTTGTGCTGCGCGACTTTATTCCGGCTGAGGTGATCAGCACCATTGCGGAAAAGCGCATTACCCGCACCATCTTTGTGCCCGCCATGCTGGCCTTCCTCCTGAAGGAGCCAAGCCTTGCCAGCACCGACCTTTCCTCGCTCAAATACCTGTCCTACGGGGCTTCTCCCATGCCAGCGCCGCTTCTCAAGGCCTCCATGGCGGCATTCCCGGATGCTGGTTTTGTGCAGCTATATGGCATGACGGAAACGTGCGGTTACGCAACTGCGTTGCCACCGGAGGATCATGGGGCCGCCCATGAATATCGGCGCGCCAGTGTGGGCCGCGCGTTCCACAATGTGGAACTGAGCATCCGCGACCGGGACGGTAATGCGCTTCCCATCGGCGAGTTTGGTGAAGTCTGGATCAAGACACCCAGCGTGATGAACGAATATTGGCGCAACGATGAAGCCAGCGCCGAAGTGCTGAGGGATGGCTGGTATGTGACCGGTGACGGCGGTTATCTCGACCAGGATGGCTACCTCTATCTCAAGGATCGCATCAAGGACATGATCATCACCGGCGGCGAAAACGTGTTCCCGAGCGAGGTGGAGGCGGTTTTTGCTCGCCACCCGGCGGTGGCGGAGGTTTCTGTCTTTGGTGTGGCGCATGATGTGTGGGGTGAGCAGGTGCAGGCGGCGGTAGTTTTGCGCGCGGGCCAGACTGCAACGGCGGATGATCTGATAGCCCATGCCGAGGCCGACCTCGCGGGATACAAGATGCCGCGGGCGGTGCATATACTGGAAGCGTTGCCGCGGAACTCTACTGGCAAAGTGCTGAAACGGGCGCTCAGGGACGAGTTTGAGGCGGTCTAGTGCCTAAGGCTTTTCCGAAGGATCGTCTTTCTCATCGCCCGGCGCATGGTCGATCATAGTGAAGCTGTCAATTCGGCAGGGCATGCCCGACCGGCTGACCACATCATCAAACTTGGCGCATAACATGCCGTTTACCGGCTGGTATGAGATATAGCCGTGGTAATGCAGCTGCGGGCAAACCTTGCGCAGCCTTGCGATTACGTCATGGTCCTTGAGTTCAAAGCGGATCAGTTCATCCGATATGGTATGATAGGCTTTGATGTCTTCGGCCATGATGCAGCGCCCGGCGGCGTCCTCCGGCAAGGGACGCTCGGATGGGTCTGCTTCCTGCGCCGTGGACGGCAAGGCAACCATGGCGGCAATAAACGCCGAAGCGGCAAAGGTTTGGGCGTGCATATCACGGGTCCCGGACGGATTTGACGATATTATCCCATCAGCATGATCGCTTGTGGCTTAACTGTCCATGAATGAAATGGGGTCAAGCACTTGTTTTTGCCACGCTAAACGACGACATTATGGAAAGCGGGGCGCACACCATAATTTGCGCGCGTGAGGACAGGGAGTGGGACAATGGCGCAAGAAATCTGGCTTTGGATCAAGGAAAAATTTGTGGCGTTTTTCGCCATGATCGGTCGTGGCCTGAAGGCGCTGTGGGCCTATTTCACCGGCTGGGTTGTGACTGTCTCTGGCAGCACCTGGCGCAAGGTGGCGGTCGCTATTCCGCTTGCTTTCATCCTCTACATCCTCATCGGCATGCCCATTGTGCACCGGGTTGACGACAACCTGAACCTGCCGACGGTGACCAAACCCGGTGGTTCGCGTGCGGTGACAGACCTCATCTATCTCGTGAAGCGGGAGACCGTGGACCACGGTTGGACGCCAAATGACCCCATCTTCCAGCCCGGCTGGTGGCTTGACAACACCCCGAACTACCAGAAAGGCATGATGGGCGCGCTGAGCCGTTTTGCCTTTGAACTCAGGGACCAGCTTGGCCGCACCCGTGGCTCAAGCGCGGAAGACGATGACCTCCTTAAAGCGTCCGGCAACCTCTCAAAGGAGCCAGATCGCTGGGTGATCGATTTCTCGACCTCCATCCTGCCGACAACGCCGTCTGACGCTTATTACCGCGAAGCAATCGAACAGTTAGAGCGCTATAACGCGCGCCTCGCCTCCGGTGATGCAGTGTTTGAGCGGCGCGCCGACAACCTGCTGGCGACCCTCGACCGCATCGCGCTTGACCTTGGTGCGTCTTCGGCGGCGCTCGAATCCTATATTGGCGAACATTCGGGCGGTGTGCTGCCGGATTTCGGCGCCGATGATCTCTTTTATCAGGTCAAGGGCCAAGTCTACGCCTATACCATCATCCTTGAAGCGTTGCGCGAGGACTTCTCCAACGTGATTGAGGGTCGTGAGGTGTCGGTACTATATGGTGAGCTTCTGAAAAGCCTGCGCGCGGCGGCCACGCTTGACCCTCTGATTGTTGCCAATGGCGCGATTGATGGGGTGCTCGCGAACCACCTGTCGATGCAGGGCTTTTACCTGCTGCGGGCGCGTACGAAACTGCGTGAAGTATCCAACATTCTCCTCAAATAGTGGCGTGCAAATAGGCTTGCCTACGGCGCATCATGCTGACAGAGTGACAGCTCAAGAGGGAAGAAAATCGTGGTTGAAACTGTAACGGAAGAAATCCACGGGCCTTTGCGTCCGGTCACCAAGCGGTGGCGCAAACTTCTGGTGGTCGTTGACGGCTCGCCAGAGTCGCAAGTGGCTATTCGCTTTGCGGCTGCACGTGCCGCGCACATCACCGGTGGCGGGCTTATTCTTTTCCACTGCATTCGCCCCGGCGAATTCCAGCACTGGATGGCGGTGGCTGACCGCATGCGCGAGGAAGCCTATGAAGACGCAACCCAGCTTCTGAAGGAAATGGGTGAGCGGCTGCATGCATACTGCGGCGTGAAGCCTGAGAAGGTTATCCTCGAAGGTGAACCGAAGGATGAAATCCGCAAGTTCATTGAGGAACGCAAGGATGTGTTCGGCCTTGTGCTTGGTGTCGGTTCTGAAGGTGGGCCGGGCCCGCTGGTGGATTATTTCACCCACGAGCTTGCGAGCAACCTGCCGTGCCCGCTGTTCCTTATTCCCGGTAACATGACGTACGAGCAGATCGACGCGATGGCCTGATCAGGTCTTGGTCTCAAACGCCACAAGGTCTTCAAGCGCGCTCTCAAATGTCGGGTATTTGAGCGTAATACCAAGCTCTTCCTTGATGCGCATATTCCGCACACGTTTGCTTTCGGCATAAAAGCTGCGCGCCATGGGGCTCAGGTCCGCGTCCGCGAGCGGAATCAGCGGTGGCACCTCCATGCCAAGACGTTTGGCCGCGATCTCGATAATATCCTGTGGCGCTGCGGGTGCGTCGTCGGCGAGGTTGAAGACGCGGGACGACAGGTCCGCGTTCATGGCGCGCCATACGGTTTCCTCGATGTCGGCCACATGTATGCGGCTGAAAAGCTGGCCTTCCTTGTAGATACGCTTGCCGCGACCATCGAGCATGGTGCGCACGGCGTTGCGGCCCGGGCCATAAATGCCGGCAAGGCGGAAGATGTGGAGTGGCACACCCAGGCTTTCAGCCAAAGCCAACCAGTTGTTTTCCGCCTCAACCCGCCGTATGCCACGATCAAGGTTTGGGCTAGCTGGCGTGCCCTCATCAACCCAGGCGCCGCCATGGTCGCCATAAACATTGGTGGAGGACAGGTAGCCGCACCATTTCAGATTATTAAGTTGTCCTGCACAACTTTTCAGGAAGGGCAATACGGGGTCGCCACCAGGCCCGGGGGCCACAGATGTCAGGATGTGGGTCGCGTCTGAAAGCGCTGATTTCAGTGCTTCCGGTTCCAGTGCAACAGCATTGTATCCCGCCTTGCGCAGACCATCGACTTTAGTGTCGTCGCGGTAACTTGCGCTGACGGTCCAGCCCTCGCTCAGCGCGCGTTGGCCGATATATCCGGCGGTGTAGCCGGGCCCAAAGATGAATAAATGCTCGTTTGCCACTACTGCCCTGTCTTCTGCCTTGAAATTGCCACGGCTTTTGCGCACTTTGCGCGCATGAGAATGACGCCAACATTACTGATTTCGCTCGCGATTGCCACCACCATGCTTTCACCCTTTCGTGTAAGCGCGGCAGAGGGCGGCGAGGAACGTTACCGGGCCTGTGTCGATATGATTGACCGCTCGCCTGATAAAGCCATCAACCTTGCGCTTGAATGGCAGGCAGCTGGCGGCGGTGTGCCTGCGCGCCACTGTGAAGCGCTTGGGCTGTTTCATTTGCAGGAATATGCCGAAAGCGCTGTGCGCCTGATGCGCATTGCCGAAGATATTCGGGTTGGCAAGGGCATGCCGGTACTCGGTAACCAGCGCCTTGTGGCTGACGGCGTGCTGATCGCGGATATGTATGGTCAGGCCGCGAACGCGTGGCTGCTGGCCGGCGAAATTGTCCGTGCGGAGGACGCGATTGAGCTGGCGCTCGCAGTCGTGCCAAGTGGCACCGCGCAGGAGCGTGAACTGCTGGTTGACCGCGCCCGCATAGCGGCGGCGGACCATGACTATGAATATGCGCTGCAGGACCTTGAGGCTGTGCTTAAGGCAGATGAAGACCGGGAGGATATCCTCCTCCTCATCGCGTCAGCCGCACGCGGTATCGGTAAGCTTGACCGCGCAGAAGCCGCACTTGCCCAGTACCGAAAGGCCTACCCGGGCGATATCGCCGCACTTCTTGAACTTGGCAACCTTCGTTTTGCGCAAGGCCGCAAGGATGAGGCACGCAAGGCATGGCTTGATCTGCTGCTGAAAACAGAAGAAGGCCCGGACGCTGACGCGGCGCGGGCCAATCTGCAAAAGCTTGATGTCAAAACAGGCGAGACCCCAGAAGGTTAGAGAAGCTGGGGGTTAGAAGCGAATCACCGCTTCATAAAGGTCCGGCAGGTTATTCTCGAAGAGTACCGCGTCGCCCGCATGCCAGTGCGCCTTCACCCATTCTTCCGCGTCGGCCTGTTTGTCATAGGTCATGACAGTGACCCTGCCGTCATTGGCCTTATTGAGCGCGTCCACAAAGGTTGGAATGCGGTTTGATGTCACCACCAGCACGATATCGCAGTGTTTGGCCGCAAGCGCGCCAAGGTTGGCGTGCTCTTCATCGTGTTTGTCACCCAGTTCGACCATGCCCGGGGTCACGAGAATACGGCGACCGCCTTCACTCACCAGCACATCAAGGCATTCAAGTGCAGCCTTGAAGCCAACAGGGTTCGAGTTGTAGGCATCGTTGATAATCGTCGGACCGCCCGAGGATTTGCTGACCTCAAGCCGGTGTTTGATTTGCGGCACAGACGCAAGCGCGCCTTTGATCGCAGCCCACGGCAGTCCAAGCGCCCGCGCGCTCGCCGCCGCCAGCGCTACGTTACCAGCCTGGTGGTCGCCGAATAACGGCGCCTTGAGGGTATGGCTTTCGCCCGCGTCATCGATGGTCACTTCAAGCCCCGAAGGTGTCATGCGGTAACCGGTGATCACCACGTCGCCCTCCGCACCCACGATGCGGTAATTGCCGGGCACATGCTCAAGCCGGTCGGCCAGCAGATGCGGCGCGATGCCGTCCCGGTTCACAACAACCTGCCCACCTTTTTCAAATACGGCTTCTGCCAGTTCGAATTTGGCGCGCGCGACGGTCTCAAGCGTTTTGAACCGTTCATAGTGCGCGGCGCCGACAGCAGTGATGAGGCCAACGTCAGGTGGTGTCAGGCGGCAGAGGCGCGCGATGGAGCCGGGACCATAGGCGCCCATTTCGACAATGAAAAACTGGTGTTTGTCGGTCAGCTGTTCGCGTATGACACGGGTGATGCCCATCTCGGTGTTCACACTGCCGGGTGTGGCAAGCGTGGGGGCCGCGGCACCGAGGATATGGCTGAGGATATGCTTGGTCGACGTTTTGCCAAACGAGCCGGTGATGGCAACCACCTTGGGCTGAAGCTTGGCAAATTTCTCAGTCGCTTCCGCGCGGAACTTCGCTTTCACTCGCTCTTCAGCGGGTTCAAGGATCTTGTTGGCGACCACCAGCATGAAAGGCGGCAGCTGCAGGTAAGGCAGCATCAGGATGGCTGCCAGCACAACCTGCCAATTATACGGTAGGCTCGCGAAGCCAATGCCGTCCATATCCACAGCGACAGCGTAGTGTGTGCCCTTGGGGGCAAGCACAGCAATGAGCAGTACCAGCAGGTAAAGTGCTGCCATGCCGGCCATGTAGACGGTCAGAATGCGTTTGACGCGCGGCGTCATGACAAGCGGCTTTTTGGACGCCAACCGGTTCGCGCGCGAAAGCATGGAGCCGTGAATGAACGCACCCGCCATCAGTGGCCATATGAGGAAGGCCGCCATGCCTGCGGCAGCGCCAAGGTTTCCGATCAGCGTGCTTTGCGAAATGAGGCCGATAACCACAGCAGCGAGGAGCCAGATGCTGGCGCGGCGGTCAAATGCCATGCTGGCTTTGTACCAGGCGAGGAAGCGCACATCGTCATACTCTTCCTGCTGGAAGATCATCATGAAGGTTTTGCCGCGTTCATAGGCGAACAGCAGCACCAGCGGCGCAAAGGCTATCGCAGGCCAGAAGTTGAGAAGAAAATCACTCATCCTTGAGGTCATCCATGAATGTCCGGATCAAAGCTTCACATTGGTAGGCACCGCGGCCGAGAATATCCCAGTGGTCGAAGCCTTTGACTTCAACAAAACGCGCGATGGGGATCAGGCTCTCATAGCGGCGGCCAATTTCTGGCGGTGCTTCCGTATCGTCCGATCCGTAAATCAGCAGCGCGGGGCAGCGTACGGTTTTAGCGGGCAGCGACAGGTCTTCATTAACCACGCGCACGAATGTGGGCCGAAGCGGCCCGGCGTTTTTATAGTCGGCGCTGCCGAAACGCTCCACATAGGCGTCGCGGAATTTGGTACCAAACAGGTTATCGAGTAGTTGCGCGGTCCGGCCCATGAGACGAAGGCAGCGCGCGCGGATTTTGAAGGCGAGCGAACGGCGGCGCTGCAGCCCCGCGCCGCCAATCAGCACAATGGCTTTCACCAGATGCGGGTGCCGCGCTGCCATCTGCACAGAAACACGGCCACCAAAGCTGTGACCAATCAGGATGTGCGGTGCGCCCGGCACATGCTCAAGCTCGCGCGCGAGCATATCGGCATAGTCTTCCGTGCCAGCGCCGTCCGCAAGTCGTGGCGTCTGGCCAAAACCGGGTTGGTCATACAGTGTGTTAGCGTGGGTCGTCTTGAACAGGCTCGCGAGGCGAAGGAGCGACGCATGCTCCATGCCCCAGCCGTGCAGCCATATGAGCGACTGGCCATTTGTGCCTTCAACCTTATGAAACCAGCGTTTTGTGGTCATGATGGTTTGACCCTCGGGCAACGTATCAGCTCCGCGAGAAGATGGTGGCGCCGCCGGTGGCGGTATCGGTGTCCCCAAGGCGGTCGCCGGACAAGCGGAAGCCTTCTTCAACCATTTCGCCCGAAAGTTTGAGGAAACTCAAGGGCTCGCTTGCTGCTTCCCAGAGGAAGTAGGCGAAGGAGCCCGGGATGGTGTTGACTTCATTGAGCCAAAGCTCGCCACTGTCGCCGTTACACAGGAAATCAACCCGCACACTGCCGGCAAGGCTGAGCGCATCAAAGATGCCGCTTGCGCTGCCGCGAATGAATTTGTCCTGCGCGTCTGTCAGCTCATCAGGGTTCAAGACGCGGTTGAGCGAGGCCATGCCTTCGCTGGGGCCGGTATCAAGCTTCGGCCCGCCGGGTGTGCCGCCTGCGAGATATTTGTTTTTGAAGTCCAGCAGTTCGGCGTCACGCAGCGGGCGCTCAATCGCCGATGTCACTGTCTTGCCGTCTGCGGTCTGGCGTACAGCGATGTTATATTCCACAAGGTTCGCGACAAATGGCTCCACAATCACTTCGCTGTCCATGCGGAAAGCGGTCATAAGCGCGGCTACAAGGCCGTCCATGTCGTCTGCTTTGCCAACACCGACACTGGAGCCGAGGTTGCAGGGCTTGACGATGAAAGGGAAACCAATTTCGCCAAAAGCCTCATGCAGTTGTTTCTTGAGCGCATCGGGGTCAAGAAACTCACCCTTTTTCGGACGCCTGAGCAGCAGTTCGGGCAACACCTTGATACCAGCTTGGGCAGCGACCTTCTTGGCAAATACCTTGTTCATGGTGGCGGCGGCGCCGAGCGTGCGGCAGCCGGCATAAGGGATGCCGGCAAAATCAAGCATGCCTTGAAGCGTGCCGTCTTCACCGTTAGAGCCATGGATCGCAGGGACCATCAGATCAAACGGGATGGTGGTGCGCTTTTCGCCCATCAGGCCCTTCGAGAAAGCCACAAGCTGCGGTCGGCCGCTCGCGGGTGTCGCGAGGTCCAGCATCACTTGTGTCAGGTCTTTCGGGCTGTCTTCAAGGGGATAGCGGCTGCGCCGGGTGAGCGGTGCGCCGGTCCACCACTGGCCAAGCGGGTCGACATAAACCGGGATACCGTCATACTTGCCGGGGTCAAGCGCCTCAAGGAACTGAAGGCCTGTCAGTACGCTGACATCATGTTCAACACTTCTTCCGCCGAAAATGACGGCAATGACCTTCTTTTGGGTCACGGGAGCTCCCTTCACCTGACTGATTGCGGCCTATTCATTCATGTAGCCAATTCGGGCGCGGACGGCAAAGGCAAATGCACCCTTGGCCGCACTTTAACGCACCAAGCATGGCAGCTTAAGGGCGAAGTGCGAGAAATTTGCCGCCGCACGGGTGTGCGGCGATCCCCTATGTGTCTCGCCCTTCAAGCAGTTGTCATTTGACGCCCCCTGCCACCACTTTAAACTGGCGTGCATTGGGGATGACATTTCAAACTTTAACGGAGCATGAATGATGATCATCAGGGGGGCGATGCTGGCGGCAATTCTGGCGGCAGGCAGTGCACAAGCGCAGGACAGCTGGGATCAGGTGCAAATCCGGACGGAGCCACTTTCCGGCAACATCCATATCATATACGGCGCTGGCGGGAACATTGGTGTCTCGGCAGGCGAAGACGGTGTTTTTATCGTCGATGACCAGTTTGCACCGCTGACTGAGCGCCTGAAGGCGACAATCGCGGGTATTTCTGACAAACCGATCCGCTATGTGATCAACACCCACTTCCACTATGACCATACCGGCGGCAATGAGAAGCTGGGCAGTTCAGGCACGGTGGTTGTGGCGCATGATAATGTGCGCCAGCGGCTGAGCGCGGGTTCCTTCATCAAGGCGTTCAATCACACCGAAGCACCGCAAACTGGGCCGGCGCTGCCGGTGGTGACGTTCAGCGAAGAAATGTCCTTGCACCTGAATGGGGAAGACGCGCGCATCATCCATATCCCCAACGCCCATACGGACGGGGACAGTATCATCCATTTCCGCACCTCCAATGTCATTCACATGGGTGACACGTTTTTCAACGGCCGTTTCCCGTTCATTGATACCTCCAATGGCGGCACCATTGACGGTGTAATCATGGCGGCATCTCGCGCTCTTGAAGCGGCAGACGAGAACACCAAAGTGATCCCCGGCCACGGTAAATTGACCGACAAGGCTGGCCTTCAGGCCTATCACGACATGCTGGTAGAAGCGCGCGCACGCGTGAAAGCAGCCAAGGATGCTGATGAAATTCTGGAGGACATCATCGCCGCAGGCCCCTTGAACGACATGGAAGGCTGGGTGAATCCGAAGGATGACGGCCCCACCAAGCTGTTCATCAAAACCATTTTCGACACGCTCGACTAAACTTATTAAAAAAGCCCGCACAAGCCATGCCTGTGCGGGCAAATGCCCCAGGATGAAGGGCGGGAAACGGTAGCCCTAATGCAGGGTGATTTTCTGTGCGCTGCCGGTGTCCGGTAGCTCAAAGGCGGCGTCGGTGAACTTGGGTGGGCCAAAGCGACCAACCGCACCGCGTGACATGCCGTATGGCTCTTGCGGGATGCCCATGAAGTTCTTGTTCAGCTCTCCATCGCTATCCATATCGTGAAAGACGGAAACCGCATAAGTGCCGGCATCAAGTCCCTTGAAGGTGTGGCTGACGCCGCCAGCATTCGCCTTCAGCTTCATGCTCACCTTCATGCCGCCATCGGCAAGGAAGCGGTCAGCCTTGTCATAGACGGCGATGAGGATATTCCCGCTTTCCGTCTTGATATTGCCGACATCTACCGTGAGGTCTGCTGCTGCCGCGCGGTCCGCCAGCCAAAGTGCAGCGCTGGCCATTGCAAACACCTTCCAGAAATTTTTCATCAGTTTATGCATACTATCCTCCTGTCGTGTCTCGGGCCGCATGGCTTTATGCTGTGCCCTGGTTGCTGTCGTCGTGATATTGGTGCCCGCTTTATTGTGGGCTTTTAGTTGTTGGTCTGTCCCAGCATGGCGGCGATGCCGTCCACATAGGTTTTGAAGGCTTTACTGCCGTCTTCTGTTATCTCGACCATGGTTTGCGGCTTGCGGCCGACAAAACCTTTCTCTGTTTTCACGTATCCGTGGTCCTCAAGTTTCTTGAGGTGGGTGCTGAGGTTACCGTCCGATACCTTGAGCACCTTTTTTAGTTCGGTGAACTCGGCCGCGCGGGCGGAAGCGAGGTAGGACATGATCGCAAGGCGTACCCGGGAATGGATCACATCATCGATGGTGCGGTAGTCAAAATCCGCCATGGTTATTCCCCGCTGTTGTAAAGCCGCCTCATCACAAAGCCCGGCAGGGTGAGGAGAAGCGCGCTCGCCGCCGCCATCACTAGCAGCATTTCGCCGTCATAGACCGTAAGCGAGGTGGCGTAGGCCAGCACCGCCCACCAGCCAAGCGCAATATATTTGAGCCAGCGCACGCCGGTCACAACCGCCGTCACCCAGTAAGCTCCGCCCATCAGCGCGGCCGACAGCAGGGTGATGGCCTTGGGATCAAATGTTTTCGTCAGCACCGACACCGCGAAATACACAAGCGTGCCGAGTCCCACCACGGTCCAGGCGGAAGAATGGGCCACAACAGCAAGGTTTGATGTCCGTGTGGGCGGCGGGCAGCGCCGCGCGAGCCAGAATTCAATACCCCAGCCGATGGCGAACATCGGTGCCCAGATCTCCACCATCATCGGCGGCAGGTAGCCATAGACGCTCAGGTACTGAACAAAAAACGCGATGGTCAGCAACATGCCCCACAGGATGAAGTGCACGCCGCTTACCGCCACACGGTCGCGGCCCGCTTCCATCATCTGCCGAATGAGGGCCAGATCATCTGCCGGGTTCATCGGCCGGTCGTCGTTCAGGTCATTTACCATCTTCATGTATCCTTTTTTGCGCCATGCAAAGTACTTTGAATTACAAAGTATGTATTTTTGTACATAAGTCAAGAGGGCAAATTCGGATGCAGTACTGACTCCTGAAAATGCGTGGGGCTGCCGTCTTTGATCATAGACAACAACCTTGCAACTGCTTCGCGCGCGCGCCATCTTCAATAATCACGTATTTCTGCCAACAGGAACATTCGACCGGTGACAACCGACCTATCGCCAGCGCAAAAACATGCCCTGCTCACAGATTTCGAAGAAGACGAGCTTCTGGCCGGGCACCAGGTGCTGGATTTTATCAACACCCTCACTGGTTGGTCGCTTGAAGAGCCCCTTGATCGGTTGGACAATTACATCCGGTTTGCCCAGTGGTCGGTCGTGGCAGGTGTGATGGAGCCGGAACTGGCCGATATCATTGCGATGAAAGCAAGCCTTGAGCCGGAAGAAGCGTCACAGGCGCTCACATTCGCAAAGAACCTGCGCGCGCTAATGCACCAGATTTTGGCGGCCTTCGCCGCAGGGCAGCAGCCAGATTATGACGATATGGTCGCCTTTGAAGCCTTCTGGCAGCATTCGGTGGCTGCACACAGGCTTGTGTTCCTTGATGACCATATTGAGGTGCAGCCAGTGGCGTTCACTGATCTTACCATCATCATGGATCTGCTGACCCGTGATGCGCTCGACCTGATGAAACGCCTGCCGGACAAACGACTCGCCGTGTGCGGCAATGAAGCTTGCGGTTGGCTTTATTTCAAGTCATCCCCGCGCGCGAAAGAACCCTTCTGTGGGGGTAGTGCGTGCGCGAGCCAAAAGCACCTCGCATAAAGAAAACCCCCGGCCAGCCGGGGGTTCTTATTCATCCAACAAAGCGCGTGGATTATTTTTCGTCGCCGAGGTCCAGCTTGATGTGGCGGGTTACGCCGCTTGGGCCAGGGAAGTCCGTGAACAGCGCTTCGGCGAGGTGTGGAACAACTTCCGGGATTGCGCGGTTGCGGGTTTCGGCTTCGGCGCGGCCCTCGAACAGCAGTTCACCGTCCGGCTTACGGATCTCGAGCCACAGGGTGGCGGTGTAGACCGTGCGAGTCACAAGGCGGTCATCGTAAAAATCGACGCCCACAGGGTAGACCGGGTGCCAGTAGCGGCCCCAGTACCAGTAATTGCGCCAGTAGAAGTCACTGCGCGCACCCGGCATGGCGGAGACTTTTTCGCGGCCGTCGCTGATCTGTACGTCAAAGCCGACAATCAAGTCAGGGTCCTTCTCGCCCGTGGCTTTATAGCCCTCATGGCGCAGGTGATTGGCAAGAATGGCCGCATATTGCTGGAACTCAAGGCTGTCCTTGCGTTCCTCATTCATGGGCACAAGCATCAGGCGCTCGCCCTCGGGCTGCGGAAGCTTGTGGAAGGTGGCGACATCGCTGCGGAACGTGCTGGAACATGCGCTCAGTGCAACAAGTGCCGCCGCAAGTACAATATTCTTGAGGGATTTTGCTGTCATCATGCTGGCCATCTGCGTGTTTTCCGTCCTTTTGCTGGCTCTTGACCGGGCCAGTGTATCAAGCCTCGCTCGCGCAGCAAGACTTGATCGCTGTTTCAAATTATCGCAGGCAGCATACAGGGCGAAGCCTGAACGCAGACTGAACGGCCTTAACGCATGAAGCCAATGGCATCCTTGACTTCATTGAGGATGGGTTCGGCGATCGCGTGGGCACGCTCGGCCCCCGCACGCAGGACGCTGTCGATGTACGCTTCGTCCTTTTGCAGGCGCGCCATTTCCTCGGTGATTGGCGCGAGGCGTGTCACGGCAACATCCGTGAGCGCTTTCTTGAAGTCGCCAAAGCCCTTGCCTTCATATTCCGCACACACAGCGTCACGGCTCATGTCCGTTAGGGCGGCGTAGATGGAAACAAGGTTCTGCGCCTCGGGGCGGCCTTCGAGCAGGTCAGCCTTGGCGGGCAGCAGCTCAGCGTCCGTCTTGGCCTTGCGGATTTTCTGCGCGATGGTGTCAGCGTCGTCATTGAGGTTGATGCGGCTATATTCCGACGGGTCGGATTTCGACATCTTGTTGGTGCCGTCGCGCAAGCTCATCACCCGGGTGCCTTCGCCCTGAATGATCGGCTCAACAACCGGGAACAGCTCAATGCCGTAATCGTTGTTGAACTTCTGCGCGATGTCGCGGGTCAGCTCAAGGTGCTGCTTCTGGTCCTCGCCCACCGGTACGTGGGTGGCTTTATAAAGCAGAATGTCCGCCGCCATCAGGTTCGGGTAAACATACAGGCCCGCTGATGCCTTCTCGCGGTTTTTGCCCGCCTTGTCCTTGAACTGGGTCATACGGTTCAGCCAGCCGATGCGCGCAACACAGTTGAAAATCCAGGCAAGTTCCGCATGGCCTGCCACACGGCTCTGGTTGAAGAGGATGGATTTGTTCGGGTCAACGCCCGCGGCTATATAAGCGGCTGCGGCTTCGCGCACTTGGGCGCGCAGGTCTGCCGGGTCTTGCCAGACGGTGATCGCATGCATGTCTACCACGCAGTAAATACACTCAAAGTCGTCCTGCAATTTCACCCAGTTGCGGAAGGCACCAAGATAGTTGCCAAGATGCATGTTACCGCTGGGCTGGGCGCCCGAAAAAACGCGTTTTGTCACCAGAATTCTCCATAATGACGTGGCGGACACCTTTGGACCGGGCCGCTTCCAGAAGCAGCGTTATGGCGTGCGGGCGAAAGCTGGTCAAGCGGGCAACGCGCCTAGCGCTTCATAATTTGCCGCAGTTCCGCAATGCGGATGCCGCCAATGGCGAAGGCGGTGGCGAGATAGGCCACACCGCCCGCAGCAATCAACCCAACCAGATGAAGGATGCGGTTCATGCCCGCGCTTGAGAAGGCAGGCGAATAGAAATGCAGGTACACGAGCAGTGCAGCCGCCATCACCGCGCAGGCCGCGGCCGATTTGAAAATTGCAATCCATGTTTTGCCTGTCAGACTGAAGGCGAAGCTACGGCGCAGGCCAAAATACAGCAGCGCCACATTCACCCAGGCCGCAACAGCGGTGGCGGCGGCCAGCCCCACATGGGCAAAATCCCAGATCAGCGCGAAATTGAGGGCGGTATTGACCGCAAGTGAGACCATGGCAAAACGCACCGGCGTTTTGGTGTCCTGCCGCGCGAAATAACCCGGCGTCAGCGCTTTGGCGACCACGTACGCGGGTAGGCCGAGTGCATAGATGCTGAGGGCGGCTGCGGTGGCTGCGGTGTCGCTCGCCAGAAAGGCCTCACGTTCAAAAAGTGTGGCAATGATCGGCGAGGAAATCAGTGCGAGCGCGACCGCAGCGGGCAGGGTGATGAGAAGCGTGAACTCAATGGCACGATTCTGCTGGCGCGCGGCGCCGGCGTCGTCCCCACCCGCGATCAGGCGGGAGATGCCGGGCAGCAGCACGGTACCAACGGCAATGCCGATCACACCAAGCGGTAGCTGGTTCAGCCGGTCAGCATAAAAAAGCCAGGACACGGAGCCCTCCGGCAAAAAGCGTGCTGCCAGCAAGGTATCCAGAAGTAGGTTTACCTGCAGAATGCCCGCGCCAAGGGCCGCGGGCCCGATCACGCGGAACAGCTCCTTGATCTCGGGGCTCAGGCGCGGTCGTGGCAGGCCCACGCGAATGCCTGCGCGCCTCGCGGCGACATAGACCCACAGAAGCTGCCCGGCGCCGGAGGTTGAGACAGCGATGGCAAGCCAGCGGGCTTTCTCCACCTCGGTCTCGCCCATGAACAGAAGCGCGCTGATCATGAAGATATTGAGGATCACCGGCGCGAACGCCGCGGCCGAGAAACGGTCCCATGCGTTCAGCATGCCGGTGAAAAAGGTCATCAGCGAGATAAGCGCGAGGTAGGGGAAAGTGTACCGCCCAAGCTCGACCGCGAAGTTGAATTTCTCGCTGTCACCATCAAATCCGCCGGAGAGACCAAACATCACCGGCACCATGGCCACTTCCATGCCGGCTAGGAACAGCAAGAGGACGGGTAATAGCCAGGAGATCACCTGACCCGCAAACGCGTCCGCCGCAGCTTTGCTCTCAGGCGTGATGTCCTTGCCAAGAAAACGGGAATAGAGCGGCACAAAACCAACAGTGAAGGCACCTTCACCAAACAGGCGACGGAAAAAATTCGGCAGCTTGAACGCGATGAAAAAGGCGTCAGCCGCCATGCCTGCGCCAAGGTAGCGGGCCACCAGCATATCGCGCACAAAACCAAACAGGCGGCTCAGCAGAGTGAAGCCGCCAACGGTGGAAATCCGCTTCGCGAGGCTCAAACCACCGTCTCCGTATGTTTGTTCTTATGGGTGAAGATGGGCTCGCCCTTGGCGGCTTTCAGCAGCTTTTCCTCAATATTCCTCAGCCTGATCTTGTTGCTGATTTTCTGGCCAACAAGGTCGCGCACATAAAATACGTCAATCGCGCGTTCGCCGTAGGTCGCCACATGTGCGGAGTAGATGGAAAGCTTCAGCCGGTAGAGCGCATAGGCGAGGTCGTAAAGCAGGCCGGGCCGGTCCTTGGCGTTCACCTCAATAACGGTGGACCAGTTCGATGCCTTGTTGTCGATCAGCACCACTGGCTCAACTTCAAAGGCGGCGTCTTTTTTGCCAAAGATGCGTTTTTCCTTCAGTTGCTCCTTGGGCCGCACATTGCCGCGCAAGGTCTCAAGGATGGTACTCTCCAGTTTCGCGAGTGCATGTTGGCTGTCGAACGCGCGGCCATCCATGTCCTGCACCGCAAAATTGTCCATCGCCATGCCGTCTTTGGAGGTGTGGATCTTGGCATCCATAATGGTCGCACCCGCAACACCCAGCGCGCCCACAACGCGGGCAAACAGGCCAGGGTGGTCGGCGGTATACACAGCCACCTTGGTCATGTCCTGGAAGGCTTCAACGCGGGCGGTCACGCCAAATGCGCCGCCACGGTCGTCGGTTTCCTTGATGAGGCGGGCGTTCTGTTCAATCGTATTCGGGCCTTCGGCAATCCAGTAAGCGTCCGACATGCGGTTGGCGTGACGGGCGAAGGTCTTGTCGTCCCAGTCCTTCAGCACTTCGCGCAGGCTTTCCTGCTTGGCTTTCACACGCTCGCCGCGGCCCACATTCACGTGGCCCGCCACCAGCACTTCTTCCGCCGCGTAATAAAGCTCGCGCAGCAGCTGGCCTTTCCAGCCGTTCCAGATGCCGGGGCCCACGGCGCGGATGTCCACCACGGTCAGCACCAGCAGAAGGCGCAGGCGCTCCGGGCTTTTCACCAGCTCGCAGAAATCATGGATGGTCTTGTGGTCAGAGAGGTCGCGTTTGAACGCGGTGTTGCTCATCAGCAAGTGCCAGCGCACGAGCCACGCGACGGTCTCTGTCTCAGCGGGTTTGAGGCCGAAACGCGGACATAGATATTCGCACACTTCAGCCCCGATGACCGAATGGTCGCCGCCGCGCCCTTTGGCGATGTCATGCAGAAGTACCGCCACATAAAGCACACGGCGTGAGATGACCTTCTGGATCACGTCGGTCGATAGCGGGTGTTCGTCCGCCAGTTCGCCAGCTTCGATCTTGGCCAGCAGACCAATGGCACGGATCGTGTGCTCGTCCACCGTATAGTGGTGGTACATGTCATATTGCATCTGCGCGACGACGCGGCCGAAGTCGGGGATGAAACGCCCGAACACACCGGCCTCGTTCATACGGCGCAGGTTGATTTCACCTTCCTTCTCGCTCGTCAGCACGCGCAGGAAGTCCTCGTTCGCACGCTCATCGTTTCTGATCTTGTCGGTGATGCGGTGCAGGTTCAGTTTGATCAGGCGAAGCGCGTCCGGGTGGATATCGAAGCCCTTGTCGTCAGCGACCGCAAAGATGCGGATCATCAGGGTCGGGTCTTCTTTCAGGTCGTCGGGTGAGCCGAAAGAAAGTCGTCCGGCCTCAATAACAAATTCCTGCAGCTTCTTGGTGCGGCGGAAGCGGGCGAGGAAGGTGCTTTTTTGCTGCCGCGCCTCAAGCACGGCGCAGAAGATGCGCGTCAGGTCACCCACCTGTTTGGCGACAAGGAAATAGTGCTTCATGAAGCGCTCAACCCCGCTTGCGCCGGGGTGGTCCTTGTAGCGAAGCTGGTCCGCAAGCATGCGCTGATAGTCAAACGTCAGGCGTTCCTCCGCCCGGTTCGCCATATAGTGTAGCGCCACCCGCACAGTCCACAGGAACGACTCGGCCTTACGGAACTGGCGGTTTTCCGTGGCGGTCAGCATATCCTCCGCCACCATGGTGTCGCGGGTGAGGCCGCCATATAGGTAATGCGCAATCCACCACATAGTCTGCAGGTCGCGAAGGCCACCCTTGCCGTCCTTGATATTGGGCTCCACCACATAACGGCTGTCGCCCATCTTTTTATGCCGGTTGTCGCGCTCCTGCAGCTTGAGGTCGACAAACTCCGCCCCGCTTGGCGCCACCACGCGGCGGATGAAGCGCTTGGCAGCGGTATGGAACAGCTCCTCCTCCCCCCAAAGGTAGCGGGCTTCAAGAAGCGCGGTGCGGATCGTCAGGTCTTCCTTGGCGAGGCGGGTACATTCCTCCGGCGTGCGGGTCGCGTGACCGACCTTGAGGCCAAGGTCCCACAGCACATAGAGCATATATTCCACTACATTCTCCGCCCACGGTGTCGATTTGTAGGGAATAAGGAACAGGAGGTCGATGTCAGAATAGGGTGCCAGTTCGCCGCGGCCATATCCGCCCGTCGCCACAAGGCATAGCTTTTCGGACGAAGTGGGGTTCGAAAGCGGATAAACATGGGTGGTGATGAAGTCATAAAGTGTGCGCAGCAGCTGGTCCATCACGTAGCAAAGCGACTTGGCGGCCGTGCGCCCATTCTCTGCCTCGTCGATGAAGCGGCGTTTCACCTCCTGCCAGCCCGCTTGGTGCGCGGTCTTGAGGATGCCGGTGGCCGCCAGTTGCCAATCGCCCTGCGGTTTGTTCTCCACCATTTCCGCAAGGGCTATGGTCAGCTCCTTGCGGTTGATAAGCGCGCGACGATTTTTGATCTGGCTCATAAAGCGGCTTTCTGGCGGGGCCTGATGTCAGCCCTCAAGTTCGTCTTTGAGACTATAAAGGATTTCAAGCGCTTCCCGTGGCGTTAATTGGTCCGGGTTGATATCACGCAGTTTTTCTTCCAAGGCGCTTGGGCCCTCTGGCTCTTTAACCCGTGAAACTGGTGCGCTTTGGAAAAGCGGCAAGTCGTTGATGAGGCCTGTGACCTTATCGCCCTTGTCGCTATTCTCAAGGTGGTCAAGCACTTGCCGTGCGCGGTCAATTACCCGCGTGGGCAGGCCGGCAAGCTTGGCGACCTGAATACCGTAGGAACGGTCCGCCGCACCCTGCGCTACCTCGTGCAGGAACACCACATCACCCTTCCATTCACGCACCTTCATCGAGCGCAGGCTGACAGCCTCAAGCGTTTCCTTGAGTGCCGTGAGCTCGTGATAGTGCGTGGCAAAAAGTGCGCGCGACTGGTTGATGTTATGGAGGTTCTCAACAGCTGCCCAAGCGATCGAAAGCCCGTCATAGGTCGCGGTGCCGCGACCAATCTCGTCAAGGATCACCAAGGACCGTGGCCCGGCCTGATTGAGGATGGCGGCGGTTTCCACCATCTCAACCATGAAGGTCGAGCGGCCATGCGCAAGGTCATCCGATGCGCCGACCCGGCTGAACAGCCGGTCCACCACACCTACCTGCGCATAATCCGCCGGCACATAGGAGCCCATCTGCGCCATGACGGCGATGAGCGCGTTTTGCCTGAGGAACGTACTTTTACCCGCCATGTTGGGGCCGGTGATCAGCCACAGGCGGTCATCGGGGCCGAGGTCGCAGTCGTTGGCGACAAAGGGTTTGTCGCTCGATTTCTTGAGCGCCTTTTCCACCACCGGGTGCCGCCCACCCTGAATGTTGAAGGCGAGGCTGTCGTCTACCTCAGGCCGGGTGTAATTTTCATTCTCTGCAAGAGTGGCAAGGCTTGTCGCCACATCAAGGTTCGCCAGCGCCTCGGCGGCGGTGGAGATAGGCTCGGCATGCGAGAGCACATCCGCCACAAGGCCCGCGAACAGTTCCTGCTCAAGCGACAGCGAACGGTCACCCGCTTCTGAAATCTTGCCCGCGAGCTTCGAAAGCTCGCTTGTCGAGAACCGTACGGAGTTCGCCAGGGTCTGGCGGTGGATGAAGGTTTCGTTCATCGGCGCGGACATCATTTTGTCCGCGTGCTTTGCCGTCACGTCCACGTGGTAGCCAATGACATTATTGTGCCGGATCTTGAGCGCGCTGATGGCGGTCAGGTCCTGATAGTCTTTCTCAAGCCCCGCGATCAGGCGGCGGCTTTCGTCGCGCAGCATGCGAAACTCATCCAGCGCGGTGTTGTAACCCTTCTGGATGAAACCTCCGTCACGCGCCAGAAGTGGCGGTTCTTCCACCAGCGCGCGGCCCAGTTCGTTGATGAGGTCCGTGTGCTCGCCAAGGTCGGTTGCGGCGTCGGCCACAAGGTCCGGCATGTCTTCAAGCGCGTCCTTGGGCGCGAGAAGATAGGATTTGACCGCGCGTGCGGCCTCAAGCCCGAGGCGCATGGCAAGTAAGTCGCGCGGGCCACCCCGGCCGAGTGACAGGCGAGCCAGCGCACGTTCCATATCCGGCGCAGCCTTGAGTGCGGCACGGATGTCCGCGCGCAGGTGCGGGCGTTCGATCATGTAGGCCACAGCGTCAAGCCGCTCGTTTACCCGCACGGGATCGGTGAGGGGTGCCGCAAGGCGTTTTGCCAAAAGGCGCGCACCAGCGCCCGTCACTGTGTTGTCGATCACGGAAAGCAGGCTGCCTGCTGTTTCCCCCGTTTGCGTGCGGGTCAGCTCCAGGCTCCGGCGCGTGGCGGCATCGATCATCATGGTGCCGTCAGCCGACAGGCGGCGCGGCGGGTAAAGCCGCGGCATCTTGCCCTTCTGGGTATCCTCCAAGTAGTCCACCAGCGCACCGGCGGCGGCGAGGTCGGCCCGGCTCAGGTTCGCGAAACCATCAAGCGTCGCGACATCGAATAGCTCCTTCAGGCGGCGGGTGCCGAAAGTGCTGTCGAAGCGGTGCGGCTCCATCGGACTTGTGATGCTGCGCCAGTCAAAAAGCGCGGCCGCGAGCTTTTCGTCTGACTGGATATCATTCGGCAGCAGCAGCTCACCGGGGTTGAGGCGCGCGAGGTCCGCATCCAGCCGCCCGGCCTTGGTGGGCAGGATGAAAAACTCACCGGTCGAGATCTCAACCACCGCAAGCGACAGGTCGGCCTGCGCGCGGCCAAGTGCGACAAGATAGTTCGCAGCGCGGGCGTCCAGCAGGTTTTCTTCCGTAATCGTGCCGGGCGTCACAAGCCGGATCACCTCACGGCGCACCACGGATTTGGAGCCGCGCTTTTTGGCTTCCGCTGGGTCCTCGGTCTGCTCGCACACCGCGACCTTGAAACCCTTGCGGATAAGGCGGGAGAGATACATCTCGCTTGCATGCACCGGCACGCCGGCCATGGGGATGTCTTCACCCTGATGTTTGCCGCGTTTGGTGAGCGTGATGTCGAGCGCTTCCGAGGCGCGTTCCGCGTCCTCGAAGAACAGCTCATAGAAGTCGCCCATGCGGTAGAAAAGCATGCAATCGGGATAGTCTGCCTTGATCTCAAGGAACTGTTGCATCATCGGGGTAATGCCGGGTTCACGCGCGGCGCGTGCCCACTTGTTGTCAGGCTTGCCGGCCATGCCTGGCGCCTGTGCACCCTCTGCTGTCGCGTTAGCCCCCAACTGCGCGCTACCTTCCATTTTGTAAACAAACTCCCGGTTAACTGCCCGATTTCAATTGTCAGCCGCTTTATGCCATAGTATGCCGCATAACATACCCCGCTTCTAAAGCATTCTTTAATCTGTCGCCACCCAAAGAAGACCAAAGATCAGAGGATTCCCCATGGCCAGCAAATCTTCCAAATTCACGGATGCGGAAGCTCTCCGGTTTCACTCATCGGGACGCCCCGGCAAGATTGAAATCACCGCCACCAAGCCCATGGCTACGCAGCGCGACCTGTCGCTTGCCTATAGCCCCGGTGTGGCAGTGCCGGTCAAGGAAATCGCGAAAGACCCGGATACGGCCTACGACTATACCGCCAAGGGCAACCTTGTTGCGGTTATCTCGAACGGTACGGCAATCCTTGGCCTTGGTAACCTTGGCGCGCAGGCTTCGAAGCCGGTGATGGAAGGCAAGGCGGTACTTTTCAAGCGCTTCGCCGATGTGGACTCGATCGACCTTGAGGTCGAAAGCGAGGACATTGATGAGTTCGTGAACTGCGTGCGTCTCCTTGGGCCGTCCTTTGGCGGCATCAACCTTGAGGATATCGCGGCGCCTGAGTGTTTCATCATTGAGCAGCGCCTGCGCGAAGCCATGGATATCCCGGTTTTCCATGATGACCAGCACGGCACGGCGATCATCACGGCGGCGGGTTTCATCAACGCGCTTGATCTGACGGGCCGCAAGCTTGAGAACACCAAAGTGGTGGCCATCGGCGCGGGTGCCGCATGTATCGCGTGTATTGAGCTCATTAAGGCCATGGGGCTGCCGCATGAGAATGTGACCATGGTAGACCGCACTGGCGTGATCTACGCTGGCCGTACCGAGGGCATGAACCAGTGGAAATCGGCCCACGCGATCAAGACCGACGCACGCACGCTTGAAGAAGCCATGGTGGGTGCTGATGTGGTCATCGGCCTCGCGGCCGCTGGTGCCATCACCAAGGACATGGTCAAGTCGATGGGCGAAAAACCGATCATCTTCGCCATGGCGAACCCGGACCCTGAGATCACGCCTGAGGATGCGCGCGAAGCACGCCCGGACGCGATCATCGCCACCGGCCGGTCGGACTATCCGAACCAGGTGAACAACGTTCTTGGTTTCCCCTATATCTTCCGCGGTGCGCTTGACGTTCGTGCGCGCACCATCAACGAAGAAATGAAGATTGCAGCCGCCCAAGCCATCGCAGAGCTGGCACGTGAAGATGTGCCGGACGAAGTGGCTGCAGCTTATGGTGGCCAGCAGCCACATTACGGCCCGGAATATATCATCCCGGCACCGTTCGACCCGCGCCTTATCCGCCGCATTCCGGTGAAGGTGGCACAGGCCGCGATGGACACCGGCGTTGCGCGTAAACCGATCGCCGACATGGAAGCTTATGAGAAAGAGCTCGCCGGTCGCCTCGACCCTACGGCAGACACGCTCTCGGCCATGTTCGAGGACCTCAAGCGCCGTACGCCCAAGCGTGTGGTATTCGCCGAAGCTGAGGAAGAGAAAGTCCTGCGCGCAGCCATTGGTTTCAAGAACGCTGGCTACGGTGTGCCGGTGCTCGTGGGCTATGAAGCGCCGATCCGCGAAAAGCTGCGTGAAATGGGTGTGGACGACCAGGCGTTTGAAATTGTCAATGCCGCCAATACCCCGCGCACCAACGACTATGTGGATTATATCTACGAGCGTCTGAACCGCCGTGGCTTCCTGCTGCGCGATGTGCAGCGCCTTGTCAAACGTGACCGGAACGTCTTCTCGGCGTGCATGGTGGCGACGGGTGATGCGGACGCGGTTGTGACCGGTGTGACCCGCCACTACTGGCGCGCGCTCAAGAACATCCGCCGCGTGATCGACCCGCTGCCGGGCATGCGCCCGTTTGGTATGTCGATCGTGGTGACCAAATCACGCACGGTCTTCATGGCAGACACCACGGTGAACGAACGCCCGGGTGCCGAAGACCTTGCCGACATCGCGCAGAATGCAGCTTATTTTGTCCAGCGCCTCGGCCACGAGCCACGGGTGGCGTTCCTGTCGTTCTCGAACTTCGGCAACCCGCCGTCGGACAAGACAAAACACATCCAACAGGCTGTAAACATCCTCAACGAACGCAACGTGGACTTCGAGTTTGACGGTGAGATGCAGGCTGACGTGGCACTCAACCGCAGCCTCATGGAACAATATCCGTTCATGAACCTCTCGGGCCCCGCAAACGTGCTTGTGATGCCTGCGCTCCATAGCGCCAACATCGGCTACAAGCTGCTGGCGGAACTTGGGGGTGGCCGGGTGATCGGCCCGATGCTTTTGGGCATGAGCCACTCGATCCAGATCGCGCGCATGACTGCGTCTGCGTCCGACCTTGTGAACATGGCAGGCCTT
Source organism: Kordiimonas gwangyangensis DSM 19435 = JCM 12864 (assembly GCF_000375545.1). Classification (GTDB taxonomy): domain Bacteria; phylum Pseudomonadota; class Alphaproteobacteria; order Sphingomonadales; family Kordiimonadaceae; genus Kordiimonas; species Kordiimonas gwangyangensis. Next base: position 743,017 of record NZ_AQXF01000001.1, on the reverse strand, counting down.
GCAGCCTCGACCGCGCATGCGCTTGAAGGCGTTCGCAAGGAACTGCTGGGCGAAGGCGAAGACGCATAAATACTGTAGAGCTCAGATCAAAGAGGCTGGACGGTAATCGTCCGGCCTTTTTCTGTTAAAGGGTCAGTGCTCACTCTCGCGTGGGGCGATAAGGCCGCGAGCGACGATCACCGCGTTCCGCACCGCGAAAAGCGCAATCACACACCAGAAAATATTGAGCGCGACCGAAGGGTAGGCGCCATAGTAGCCGCTATTGATGGCAATGCCCGCGGCGCCAAAGAAATTGAGCGCGGTTACTGTAAGCGTCCGGTCACGGAAGCGCGCATCTGTGCTGCAATAATAGGCGGTGAGCAGCAGGATGCTGCCAACAATACCGATGATGTTGATGATCAGTTCAAGGCTCATGCCCTGTCTCCGTAAATGGCGGCTGTCAGCGCCTTATTTTAGTTGTTCGGGTGACCTTGGGTTTGGGTGAGGCTCAGGCCTCCTCCCATTCCTTCAATTTGCGGTAGAGGGTTGAGGGGTTTACCTCAAGTTTTTTGGCGGCCTTGCGCACCTTGCCGCCCATCAGGCTGATGGCATGCTCGATAATGCGCCGTTCTGACACGGCCAGTGGTTCAATCTCTTCCGCGCTGATCGGCATGGCGGAAAAGGCGGCGGGGGCAGGTGCCGGGCGTGCGGGTGCGGCCTCGGGGATACCGGCTTCGGCGCGTAGGCGGCGGGTCGGCCCCATCAGCCGTTCCAGCATTTTGGTCGTCAGCACCGGGCCGTCATTGAGCACGACGGCAGAATGAATGACGTTGCCAAGCTCACGCACGTTGCCGGGCCAGCTGTGGGCCTTCAGTCGCGCTTCTGCTTCGGGCTCGATCTGGTCGAAGGTCTTGGCCTCTTCCGCGGCATATTGTGCCAGCAGGTGATGCGCGATCAGCAGCACATCATCGCCGCGCTCGGCCAGCGGCGGCAGGTGAATAGGCACCACATGCAGGCGGTAATAAAGGTCCTCGCGGAAACGCCCGGCCTCCACTTCTTCCCATGGGTTGCGGTTGGTGGCGCAAACAAACCGTACATTTACGTTGCGGGGTGTGTTGCTGCCCACCGGCACCACCTGGCCTGTCTGGATGAAGCGCAGCAGCTTGGCCTGCAAATCGAGCGGCATTTCGCAAATCTCGTCGAGGAACAGGGTGCCGCCGTCCGCTGTTACCGCTGCACCGTCACGGTCGGCGGTCGCGCCGGTGAAGGCCCCCTTCTTGTGACCAAAAATCTCGCTTTCGATCAGGTTGGCCGGGATGGCGGCGCAGTTGAGGGCGACAAAACGTTTGTCCTTGCGCGGGCTCTGGTTATGGACGGCCTCAGCGCACAGTTCCTTACCCGTACCCGAAGGCCCCATGATGAAGACGGACGCCTTGGAGGCAGCACAATCCTCAATCATGCGGTAAACCGCCTGCATCGCGGGGCTTGAGCCGATGAAGCGCTCGAACTTTTTGGCGCGGCCACCCGCGAACTGTTCCACAAGGCCGGACAGGCGGTGGATTTCAAGCGCGTTGCGGACAGTGGTAAGGATACGTTCGGCCGAGAAAGGCTTGAGAAGAAAGTCCGTCGCGCCTTCGCGCATGGCGTCAACGGCCACTTTGACCGAGCCGTGCGCGGTGATAACGATGACCCGCACATCACGTTTTTCGTCATGCAGTCGCTTGAGGATTTCAAGCCCGTCCATATCCGGTAGCATGAGGTCGAGGAGGATCACGCTCGGCAGTGCCGCATCGATTTTTTTGAGTGCCGTTTCACCCGTTTCGGCAATCTCCACTGGCAGGCCGAGCGGGCGCAGATATTCGCGGTATGTCAGCGCGAGTGTCGGGCTGTCTTCAACGATCAGGATACTTGAGCTGCGTTCCATTCTATCCCCGGCCATTGCCTGTAAGCCTGCGCGGATGCCGCACATTTCCCGCACAGTTTTCGCACACATTGCTGCATTTTGCGACACAGATTTCGCACATCGCGACAAAGGTAGCTTGGCGGGTATTTTCCTCAAATTGCATCTTGTTGGTGACGATTGATTCACATGTCATTGCTAGACTGACCCAATGATATCAGGCAAAATGCCAGCTCAGTCGTTTGAGAGGGCCTCCTATGGCACAGGAAAAACATGACACCCAGACAGATGCGGACCACCGGCGGCACCGGCGGCGGTCGGTCTTGTGGCCTGCCAAACTGACGGTCGGAAAACACACCGTTTCCTGCCAGATCTGGAACCTGTCGCTCGGCGGCGCACGTGTGCGCGTTGACCTTCCGCTCAAGGAAGGCTCCGAGATTACCCTCTCCGTCGCGGACCGCGGGGATATCCCGTGCGAAGTTGCCTGGGCGCGCGATGCCTCGCTTGGTATTTCCTTCAAGGTTCCTGAAGATCATATCCGCAAAATGTTCGCTGACCGGCTTCATGTGCTTGGCCTTGAAGAAGACGCCCTTTAGGCCATTCTCCCGCTTCCGCTTGACCTTAAACGTTCCCGGCCCTCATATGAGGGCATGATGGACGACCGGCTGCCGACAAAAATCTGGATCGACGCGCATGTGCGCACCTGCCATGCGCAGGGCTCCCCGGCCTTTGTGGTCGCTAAGGGTGATGAAGCGCGCGGCGGCATCCTGCTCAAGGTGAACCAGTTCGGCAAAGGTGTGCATCTCTATGAGCAGTCGCGCGATTTTGACGGCAACCGCATCTGGCGTCGCCTTGGCCCTGAAACGGGCGAGGCGGAAGCGGACGCAGACGCCCGCGTGCGCAAGAAGCGCCAGTTTGACAGCGACCTATGGGTTGTCGAGATTGAAGATATGCATGGCAGTTATAGCTGCGATGCGCCGGTTTCCGCGCTTTGATGCAGCTTTCGGCTTGACGGCAGGCATGTGCGTCCATAGGTAATGCGGGAACAGATAAAGCCTTTTGGAACTATAGCTATGGCCAAACTACCGATCATCAATGTGCCCGATCCTCTTCTGAAGACCATGTCCGACAAGGTTGGACAGGTGGATGACGATCTGCGCCGTCTGATGGATAACATGCTCGAAACCATGTATGACGCGCCGGGCATTGGTCTTGCCGCCATTCAGGTTGCGGTTCCAAAACGCGTGATCGTGATGGATACCGAGGGCGACGAAGATACAGGCCGCAAGCCCGTGTTCCTCGTGAACCCTGAAATCACGTGGGAATCGGAAGAATTCAGCGTCTATAACGAAGGCTGCCTCTCGGTGCCCGAGCATTATGCCGAAGTAGAGCGCCCGGCCAAGGTGAAGGTCAAATATTTCGACTATCACGGCAAGCAGCAGGAAGAGCTGATGGAAGGCCTGAAGGCAACCTGCGTGCAGCACGAGATTGACCACCTGAACGGCGTTGTGTTCATCGACTATCTGTCGAAGTTGAAGCGCAATATGATCATCAAGAAGGTTCGCAAGGCAACAAAGGACGTTGAAGTCCTTTAGCCGCCTGCGGCAGGAGCACGGCAGCATGCGCGTTGCATTCATGGGCACCCCGGACTTTGCGGTGCCAACCCTGAAAGCACTGATTGATGCCGGGCACGAGCTTGTTGGTGTCTATAGCCAGCCGCCAGCGCCTGCCGGGCGAGGCAAGAAACTGCGCCCATCACCGGTTCATGCTTTTGCGGAAAGCCATGGCCTGCCGGTGTTCACGCCAAAATCCATGCGGGACGCCGAGGCGCAGGCCGAATTCGCTGGCCTGAAGGCTGACGTTGCCGTGGTCGTGGCTTACGGCCAGATCCTGCCACAAGTGGTGCTGGATACGCCCAGGTTCGGCTGCGTGAATGTGCATGCAAGCCTGCTGCCACGTTGGCGCGGTGCTGCCCCCATTCACCGCGCGGTCATGGCTGGGGACACCAAGACCGGCGTGTGCATCATGCAAATGGAAGCCGGTCTTGATACTGGCCCCGTGTTGATGCGTGCGGAAACTCATATCGCAGCGCACGACACCACGCTCAGCCTGCATGATCGCCTTTCCGAGATGGGCGCGAGCCTTATTGACGCGGCAATCACCGGCCTCGCGGATGGCACACTCAGCGCAGAGGTGCAGGGTGAAGAAGGCGTCACCTACGCCAAAAAAATCGACAAAGCGGAAGCACGGACCGATTGGACCCGACCAGCGGTAGAGATTGATCGCCATGTGCGTGGTCTGTTTCCATTCCCCGGCGCCTGGTCCGAGATGGCGGGCGAGCGTGTGAAGATTTTGGCAGGTGAAATCGTTGATGCGGAAGGCGCAGCAGGTACCGCACTTGATGACGAACTCCTTATCGCTTGCGGCGAAGGCGCCTACCGCATCACGCGTGCCCAGCGCGCGGGCAAGGGGCCGATGGACCGCGGAGACCTTCTGCGCGGCTTCAAGGTGCCCAAAGGTACAAAAGTTGGCCTGGACGACTGATGCAGCGCTTCAAGCTCACCATTGAATATGATGGCAGGCCCTATGTGGGTTGGCAGCGGCAGGAGAACGGACCGTCCGTTCAGGCCGCGCTTGAGGATGCCTGCAAGGGCTTTGCGCCCAATGAGGACGTGAAGGTTATGGGCTCGGGCCGCACAGACGCTGGCGTGCATGCTACCGGCCAGGTTGCCCATCTCGATCTTGAGCGCCCGATGACGGCAGATGCCCTTCAGGGCGCGCTAAACTATCACCTTCGGCCAAACCCGGTTGCTGTGGTGGCGGTGGAACTGGTGGATGAGGAGTTTCACGCTCGCTTCTCAGCGCTCAAGCGGCATTATACTTATAAAATCCTCAACCGGCGCGCGCCGGCAAGTTTCCAGCGTGGCCTGATGTGGCAGGTGAAAACACCGCTTGATCATGAAGCCATGCATGAAGCGGCGCAGCATCTGGTGGGGCAGCATGATTTCACCACCTTCCGCCATGCGCATTGTCAGGCCAAAAGCCCGGTCAAAACCATGGACTACCTGACGGTGGAGCGCTTTGGTGAGGAAGTGCACATCCATGCAGGCGCACGCTCGTTCCTACACCACCAGATCCGGTCAATTACCGGAACACTCAAACTGGTGGGGGAAGGCAACTGGACGCCCGCTGATGTTAAAGCCGCGCTTGAAGCGCGCGACCGTACCCGGCTTGGGCTCAACGCCCCGCCGGATGGTCTTTATTTCCGCAAAGTGGAATTCTAGCTACGCTGCATTGCTCGTGGGTTGCGCCAGCATGGCGTAAAGCGCGCCAGCGTCTGCGGTTACACGCAGCTTGTTGAGCGTGTTTTCATCCCGCAGAAGGCGCGAAATACGCGCGAGCGCCTTCAAGTGGTCCGCGCCAGCGTCCACGGGGGCAAGCAGCATGAAAACGATGTCGACCGGCTGGTCGTCCACGCTGTCAAAGTCGATAGGGGATGCCAGCCGCGCGAACAGGCCGACAATTCGGTCAAGGCCTTCAATGCGCGCATGGGGAATAGCAACACCCTTGCCAACACCCGTGCTACCCAGGCGTTCGCGTTCCAGCAAACTTTCGAAAACAGTACGGGGGTCGAGGCCGAGCCCGTCGGCGAGCTTGCGCGACAGTGCCTGAATGGTCTGTTTTTTACTCGATGCTCTGAAGTCGGCGAGAACATTCTCAGCCGCAAGCAAATCTTCGATCTCCATGATCTCTCTCTTGTCCGGGCCCAGGACAGTCGGGCCCGGAAACCTTTCTGGCTTAAGTCCTATCAGTTCCGAAAGGCGCTAACTGCTGGCACCGGGGCTTATCCACCCGATATTGCCATCCTGGCGGCGATAGACCACCTCCAGCGTTTCGCTCTTACGGTTTCTAAAGACGAATGCGTTGGCGTCAGCCAGGTCCATCAACATCACAGCATCACCCACGGATACCCGCGGGATCTCCTTCTTGCTTTCCGCGATGATGATCGGCTGATCGTCATGCCCATTTACGGCCTGTTCGTTCCCGTCATCGTCTTCCTCCTCCGGCGCGATAATCGTATCGCGGGCCAATTCCATGGCCACTTCGCGCTGCGGAGTATGGTGGTGGTTCTTAAGCCGTCGTTTGTAACGACGCAACTGTTTTTCTACTTTCTCGGCTGCATCCTCGAAAGCAGCATAGGGATCATCGGCTTCGCCCCTTGCCTGGAGGCTGATTCCCTGATTGGCGTGGAGTGATATATCTACTCGGGTAAGGTGACCCTCCTTTACGAAGGTGGTTGTAGCATCAATGGTGCGGCTGAAATATTTATCTGCGATTGTTTCGAGGCGTTCTTCAACATGGCTGGTGAGTGCTGCGCCTACATTCATTTTCCGTCCGGTTACATTGATATCCATAGGTGCCAATCATCCTTTCTCTGGCTGCCGGGGAGGCAGCCTTCTTCGGTAACACGGGTCATTGCAACCCGCCTTGCGGCACATTGGTCCGATGCCTTTCCCCGTCCGACATCGGGGCCGCTGTCAGCTATTGCGGCTAACAAAAATAGCCTACCACAAAAGATGGTTTAAGTGTGGTTAATGGGGAATGATTTATGTCAAATTTTTGAAACTAAACGGCAATTGAAGGGCGCTCGGGCAGGGCGTTGGGGCATCGTGTGAAAACGACTCACGAACCCATGTTCTTGAGGCGGCGGCGTTGCACCGAGGACGGGATGCGCATCGCCTCCCGATATTTGGCGACTGTACGCCGCGCGATGTCGATCCCCTCGGCCTGCATCATGTCCACGAGCTTGTCATCGGAAAGGATCTTTTTCGGGCTTTCGGCGTCAATCAGTTCCTTGAGGCGGAATTTGACCGACTCGGATGAATGCGCGTCACCACCGTCGCCCGCGTTGATGGCGGATGTGAAGAAATACTTCAGTTCAAACATACCGCGCGGGCAGGACATGAACTTGTTGTTGGTCACACGTGACACGGTGCTTTCATGCATGCCGATCTCGTCCGCGATGTCCTTGAGCGTGAGCGGCTTGAGAAAGCGCACACCGTGCTCGAAGAAATGCGCCTGCGTTTTTACAAGTGCAGTCGAGACCTTGAGGATCGTCCGTGCCCGCTGATCGAGCGCCTTCACCAACCAGTTGGCCGACGACACACAGTCAGACACAAAGGTCTTCGCTTCCTTGCCGCTCGCGACTTCCGTAAGCTCCGACAGGTATTGCTGGTTCACCAGAACTTTGGGTAGCGTATCGGTATTCAACTCAACCACCCATGTGCCAGCGCGGCTTTTGTGGACAAAAATATCCGGCACCACCGGCTGAACCGACGCGGTGCCGAACGCGAGGCCCGGTTTGGGGTTCAGCGCGCGGATTTCCTTGACCATATCGGCGATATCGTCCTGATCCACACCGCACAGGCGCTTGATGGCTGCCATGTCGCGTTTCGCGAGCAGGTCGAGGTTATTGATCAGCGCTTCCATGGCCGGATCAAAGCGGTCCAGCTCACGCAGCTGGATCGCGAGGCATTCACCAAGGGTGCGCGCGAACACGCCCGATGGCTCGAGCGACTGGAGCACCGTGAGAATACGGTCTACCTCTTCGGCTGTCGCGCCCAGTTGCTCAGCAGTCTCGTCAACGGCTTCAGCACGAATGTAGCCAGCTTCGTCAACAAGGTCGATCAGGTGGGTCGCGATCATGCGCTCAATGGGGCTATGAAGCGCCACCACCATCTGACGCATCAGATAGTCCTGCAGGCTTTCTTCGCCTTCGAGGGTCTGGTCAAGACCGCGTTCATCGAAACCGCCGCCTGAGCCTTTGACCGAGCCGCCACCATCGTATGACAAGCTGCCAGATGACAGCCCTTCGCCGCCGTCGCCCACACGGTCGGAAACGGCATCGCTATTATAGATATTGGTTTCATAGTCGGCGTCGAGCGCGCCGTCATTGCCGGACGAAGTGTCCATCTGGCTTTCAAGGCCGCGGTCAGCCGCGATGATGCCGTCGCTACCGTCACCGCCCGCGTCGCCACCTTCGCGCAGGTAATCGTCTGTCGCGGTGCCGCCCTGTTCGCCGCTTTCTTGCGCGATGGGACCGTCGGATGGGTCGCCAACTTCCAGAAGCGGGTTGCGCTCGACTTCCTGGGCCACGTAGTCGGCGAGCTCAAGGTTCGAAAGCTGCAAAAGCTTGATCGCCTGCTGCAGCTGGGGTGTCATCACCAGCTGTTGGCTCTGTCTTAGATCAAGCCTTGGCGTTAAAGCCACGATACCCCCTCCTAAAGGCTGAAACTCTCACCCAGGTACACCCGGCGTACATCCGGGTCCTTGAGCACAGCTTCTGCGTTCCCCTCAAACAGCACATGCCCGTCATAGATAATGTAGGCGCGGTCGATGATATCGAGTGTTTCGCGCACGTTGTGGTCGGTAATCAGCACGCCAATGCCGCGGTCTTTCAGGTGGGCCGTCAGGTCGCGGATGTCCGCGATGGCAATGGGGTCGATGCCCGCAAATGGCTCATCCAGCAGCACGAAGCTTGGCCGTGCCGCCAGCGCGCGAGCGATCTCGCAGCGCCGCCGCTCACCACCCGAAAGTGCAAGCGCGGGTGTGTTGCGCAAATGGGTGATCGAAAATTCGTCAAGAAGCTCGTCGATCATGGAATCGCGCAGTGCGCGGTCCTTCTCCACCACCTCAAGGATGGCACGGATGTTTTCCTCAACAGTCATGCCGCGGAAAATGCTTGTTTCCTGCGGCAGGTAGCCGATACCAAGCCGTGCGCGGCGATACATGGGCAGATGTGTTACGTCATGGCCGTCAAGCTCGACACGGCCATGGTCGGGCGCGATCAGGCCTGTGATCGAATAGAAGCAGGTGGTTTTGCCGGCGCCGTTTGGCCCCAGAAGGCCAACCACTTCGCCGCGGTGGACGGAAAGGGACACATCCCTAAGGACCGGCCGCCCGCTATAGGCTTTGCCGATACCGCGTACATGCAGGCCTTCGCTCTCGCGCTCAGTGTTGCTGTTCGCGTTCGACGTTTGACTGCTTGCGCTGCCATTCACACTCATAAACCATCCCTTATTGCGGGCCTTCCGTGTCAGGTTTTCCCCGGCCTGATCACCCGCGAAGCTGTTTGGCTCATTTTATGCATGAGCTTTATCAATAAATCATGAAGATGGGCGCGATGCTAGAGAAAAGCAATGCCCGGACACTAAATTACCGGGGCTTTTGCCAGTGTAAAGAAGCGCTTAAGTGCGCCACCGTTCACTCTTGGTCGTCTTTTTTCTCTTTTTGACCGGGCACGCTGAACTGGCCGCGAACACGTCCGTCTTCGCTTGCCTTGCCGTCGAGTTTCGCGAGGCCGGACACCAGATCAAACTCCAGCCGGTCACCTTTGAGCGTGTTGTCACCCTGCTTGAAAGTCACGTTGCCACCGAGGGTAATGAGCCTGCGGTCAACATCATAGACACCCCAGTCGCCGGTCAGTGTTTCGCTATCGGACGCCAGTTTGACGGCGCCTTCCGCGTCAAGGCGGGAGATAGACGGGTTTTCGACGCCGTTTTCGGTCTGGTAAAAGACGGTCAGCGCGTCGGCATTCAGGGTCATATCACCCTGTTTGACCGAAACAGCCCCTTTGAAGATGGCGCGGCCTTCCTTTTGCTTCATCTCCAGCCGTTCGGCGGTGATGTCGATCGGCTGGTAAGTGTCATGGTTCTTGAGGACCGACTGCGCGGACACGGCGCCCGATAGCGCGAGACCGGTGGCAATGAAAAGCGGAAGGGTTTTTGCACGAAAAGTCATAACTTGCCTCACGAGCCCGCAAACTGGCTGCGGTGGTTATTGGGGTGGCTGGTCAGGCGCGGCGCCTTGGGGCCGTTTGCCTCAGGTCTGCGTGGCACAAGGGACATCTTGACCCCGCCCTCAAACACGCCTTCCTGTGTATCAACCAGAATTTCCATGGTGTTGGCCTGCAACTGGCCAACCTCTGATGCGCCGCGGATATTGCCGCTGCCAACCGCTTTGTGGGCTTTGAGGTCAATCTCCGCGCCGTCCATCTCAAGCTGGTAGCCGGCGGCGGACCTTAGCGACACACCGCCGATAAGAGAAAGTGTGCTGTCTTTCATGCGGTAAATGCCGGTGCGGGCATGCACAAATGCCGGGTTGCCAGGCTGCAGTTCCATTTGGGCACGGATGTCGCTCAGGCGAATGCGGGGAGAACTTGCGTCCTCCTGCCTGCCTGTCGTCGCTTCAACGCTGAAAAGCCGGTTGCCGGAATCAGTGCCCACATAACGCGGGTTGGTCATATGAATGACGCCGTCACTTTTTGCAACTTCCTCACGCGACAGGGTGAAGCTGACTTCTTTTTCATTAATGAACGGCCAAAGAATGGTCGTTGCGCCCACGATTACCGCAAGAACTGGCAATAGCACCCGCATCACCACGATGAAGCGGTCCCAGCTGTCACCTTGCGGCACAATTGGCAGCGGCGACAGTGCATCGCGGGCACGTTCACGTGCCGCGTCGCGACTGCTGAGATGGTCCTGTGCGGGCTGTGCCATGCGGTTCAGGGGTCCTTAGTGCGAAAAAATATCCATGGGTTCAAAACCCTTGAGGTCGAGATCTGCCCGTGTTGGCAGGAAGGCAAAAGCGGCGGCGGCCAGTTCGGTCCGGCCTTCGCGAGCCAGCATCATGTCGAGCTTCGCCTTGCACGCATGAAGGTATAGCACGTCCGAGGCGGCATATTCCTGCTGCGCGGAGGTAATCTCATCAGCGCCCCAGTCGCTGGACTGCTGTTGCTTGTCGAGATCAACACCCGCCAGTTCGCGCACAAGGTCCTTGAGGCCGTGCCGATCCGTATAGGTGCGTGCAAGCTTGGAAGCGATTTTGGTGCAATAGACCGGGCTGGTGTCGACGCCCAGGTACTGCTTCATCACAGCCACGTCAAAGCGCGCGAAGTGGAAAAGCTTGAGCACATTCTTGTCGGTAAGCAGGCGGCACAGGTTCGGCGCGTTATATTCGCCCTTCCTGAAGCGCACCAGGTGCGCATTGCCGTCGCCGCTTGAAAGCTGCACCACGCACAGCCGGTCGCGGTGCGGGTTCAGGCCCATCGTCTCGCTATCGATTGCCACAACAGAGCCAAGGTCAAGCCCGTCCGGCAGGTCGCCCTCATAGAGATGGATGGCCATATATACTCCTGAAACTTTCTAACCCGTTGATCTTGCACATATTCGGGCCGCCCGTAAACCCATGCACAAAGGCATCGTGTTGGTACCTGCCAGAATTTGACAGGCGGTGCGGCCATTATAAAGACCCTTGTGGCAGAAAAAAGGACTATATGCGAGGACTTTGCAGGCTATGTTTCACTGCAAGGGGGTCATACAGAAATGCATGCTTGTCGTGTGCAGACATGGGTCTATCTGTAGCGGTACATCCATGCAAACGCGGTCCCGCCCGAATGTATTTAGGAGTTATTATGCAGGAACGAAATTTCGCCGACATTCTGAATGACATCGGCGGCATCGACGCCCGTGCAGACCTGACCGAGGGCTGGACACAAGGACGCGCGGTATTTGGTGGCCTTGTCGCGGCGCTTCTCGCGCGAGGTATGACGCACACGCTCTCGGCGCCCAAATCATTGCGCTCACTTATGGTATCGTTCATTGGGCCAGCGCCTGCCGGTACTGTGCGGGTTCAGTCGGAGCTCCTGCGCGAAGGGCGTAATGTGACGCAGGCAACGGCGCGGCTTTATGACGGCGACGCTGTGTGCGCGCAGGCGATGGCGGCATTTGGAACTGACCGCGAGACCAAGGCTGTCGCGTCAGAACTGCCGTTTGCGCCAGAAGCGCGCGACAGTGTGCCGCCCATGGACAGTGCTGTGCGCCTGCTGCCTGCATTCCTCAAACATTTCGACGTGCACTGGACCGGTGGCGGCATTCCCATGTCGAACCAGAAGGCGCGGCGGCTTGGCAAATGGGTGCGCCATAAGGACGATATGTCGGCCATGCCGATGGAAGCGCTGGTTGCAGTGGCGGACATTCCGCCGCCCGTGATGATGTCGCACTATGACAGGCCGGTGATGGCAAGCTCGCTCAGCTGGTCGCTTGAATTTGTAACCCCTCCCGAGAGCGTGAAACCGGGATGGTTCTATCTTGATTATAGCCTTGAGGCTGCCGCGGGTGGTTATAGCCAGCAGTCCGGCCGCATCTTCACCGAAGGTGGCGACCTGGTGGCGCTATCGCGCCAGTGCATGGTCTATTTCGAATAGGGTACCCTATCAGCCCTGCAGTGGCAGCGTTTTATAGAGTTTTACCGGGATGCCGCCGTGTGAGAAAGCAGTAGTGCGCTTGACGAACGAAAGCCCGGTCGCCCGCACGAGGTCAGCCGAGTTGGTGACGATGCCGACACGCCAGCCCTTGAAGCGGCTATTCAGTGTGTTCCCCAAAGCCTGATAAAGCGGCATCAATTTTTTGGTGTCGCCAATGCGGCCGCCATAGGGCGGATTGACGATAATGAGGCCGGTTGGCCCTTCAGGGGGCGTGAGGTCGCTGATGGCCTGGCGTATGAAGTGGGTGTGGGAGCCGACGCTGGCGCGGTCCGCGTTTGCCACGCACATGGTAATGGCGCCCGCATCACGGTCAAAACCGTAAAAACCCTTGTCGCTTTCGCGGGGGCTCGTGTCTGCTTTCATGGCCTGCCATGCGTCTGCTTCAAAGCTTTTGAGGTCTTCAAACGCGAAGCGGCGGCTGCGGCCGGGATAAAGACCATGCGCAATTTCTGCTGCTTCAATTACAAAAGTGCCGGATCCGCACATGGGGTCGATCACTGGCTCGGTGCCTCTGTAACCACATTCCCTTAAAAGTAGCGCGGCCAGATTTTCGCGCATTGGCGCCTTGTTGACCGCTTCCTTGTGCCCGCGTTTGTGAAGCGGGTCACCGGAAGTATCGACACTGATGGTGCAGAGGTCATCGATAATGCGCACCTTTATGCACAAGTCAGCATCCGACGAAATGGTTGCGCCGGTGGTGGCAGCAATTGCCTTCTCAAAGCGTTCAGCGGCGGCCTTGTCGTGATAGATGCGGGACTTTTTGCAGCTGACTTCAACACGCACCGGTATATCGCCGCGCAAGGTGTCGGACCAGGGGAAACTGTGCGCGCGCTTGTCGAGCTTTGCCAGGTGTTGCGCACGGAACTCCCCGAGGCGGGCGAGCACGTGGCTCGCGCCGCGCACCATAAGGTTGGCGCGCCATACATCGGGCCAGCCGCCGCGAAAGCTCACACCGCCATGGGTGGGAGTCGCGCCTTCAAAGCCCTTTTCCTGTACTTCGGAAAGCAGCGGACGCTCAAGGCCCGGTACGGTGGCGAGGAATATTTCAAAGTCAGATGTGCTCATGTGCGCCTACTAGCTGGTTTTAAAGGGTCCGTCGACAGTTTCGGTGCTTCGCCACCGTTTATTCCCATTCGATCGACTCGTCGGCTGTCAGCAGGGTTTGTAGCTCCACCTTGCGGCGCGCGCTGTCTTCCCAGAAGGGCCTGAAATCTTCAAGCCATTCGGCGACGAGCTCCAAGGGGGCCGCTTCCAGTTTGCGCGGGCGGCGCTGCGCATCGGCGCTGGTGGTGACAAGACCCGCGGACGCCAGCACCTTGAGGTGTTTGGACAGCGCAGGCTGGGAAATGCTGAGTGGCTCCAGCAGTTCACTGACCGTCGCGTCCCCGTCGCGCAGGCGTGCGAGGATAGAGCGCCTCGTGGGGTCCGCGAGGGCAAAAAGTACGGTACTGAGCGCAGGTTCGGCCATGATCCACCTATATATCCAGGTGGTTATATTATTTGAAAAACCAGTGCTTTGACAGGGTTATTTAAGCGCGTGGTCAATATAGTAGCGCACTGCGTCCTGCACATGGCGGAAGCGGTCACCGCCCAGATGTTTGCCGCCATACCAGCGCGTGACCACAACGATATGATTGCGGATATCTTCGCGCTCCAGCATGCGCACGATCACCATGCCCGCGCCGCTTTCACCGTCATCGTTTTTCACCGGTTCATCGTCTGCAAGGAAGGCCCATGTATTATGGGTCGCCTTGGCGAACTTCTTTTTGCGGCAAAGCTCCTTGATAAACGCCTTGGCGTCGTCGGGGGTATGGCACTCGCCGCCCGAAACCGCGTATTTCGATCCTCGGTCTGTTATTATGCCTTCGAATATCTGCATGGGGTTTCTATGCTGCAGCAGCGCCTCGCTGTCAAATGCACGGCTTTAATGGATGGGCCAAAAAGCAAAAACCCGCCTGAAAGGCGGGTTTTGAATGGTGCCCAGAAGAGGACTCGAACCTCCACGTCCATACGGACACTAGCACCTGAAGCTAGCGCGTCTACCAATTCCGCCATCTGGGCACGCAGTAAATTGGTCGGCGGGATTTAGCGCGGGCGGGGGGTGGCTGTCAAGCGCTCACATTCAAAAAAGCATCATGAGCCTCATAATTTTGCCGCGTCATCTGGTCCCAGTGTTCGCGCGTATGCAGAATTGCCACATTTTTCGTGTGGGTTTAGACTGAATGGCGAAAAAAACTTCTACCCGGCACAGGAGGTTACAGTATGAAATCCCGGCATGTGACAGTGATTGGAGGCTCAGGCTTCATCGGGCGCTATGTGGTGGAGAAGCTGGCGGCGCGCGGCGATGTGATTCGCGTGGGGGTCAGGCGTCCCCATGAGGCGCAGTTCCTCAAACCCCTTGGTGACTTGGGCCAGATCGAGATTCTGGCGACCAATATCAAAAATGAGGCTTCCCTCAAGCGCGTGGTCAAGGATGCGGACTGTGTGATCAACCTTGTGGGCGTGCTTTATGAAAGTGGCGGCCAAACCTTTGATGCGGTCCAAAACGAGGGGGCAGGCATGGCGGCAAGGCTCGCCGCCGAGGCCGGCGTGAAGACTTTCGTACAGATGTCAGCGCTTGGCGCCGATGCGAGTTCGCCGTCTGTGTATGCCCGCAGCAAGGCCGCCGGTGAAGCAGCCGTGTTGGAGGCGTTCCCAACTGCCACAATCCTGCGCCCGAGTGTGGTTTTTGGCCCGGAAGACGGTTTCTATAACCGCTTTGCCTCACTCGCGGCCAAGCTGCCGTTTCTGCCATTCCCGGGGCTGAATACGAAGTTCCAGCCTGTCTATGTGCGGGACGTGGCCGAGGCTATCGTACGCGTGAGCCTGGGCGGCAAAGGGGTAGAAGGCCAGACCTTCTCGCTCGGTGGCCCGCAGGTGAAAACCCTGCGCGCGCTTCTGGATGAGATGATGGACTATACCGGCGTGCGCCGGCCCATGTTCAATGTGCCCATGGGCCTCGCGATGATGAAAGCAACATTCCTGGGTCTCCTGCCGAACCCGCCGCTCACACGCGATCAGGTCAAGCTTCTTGGCACAGATAACATCGTGCCGGAAGGTGCCAAGGGCATGAAAGACCTCGGTATCACGCCCACACGTATCAGCGCGGTGCTGCCCCTTTATATGGAGCATCACCGTCGCCACGGCCAATTCAAGGACGCTTGAGGTAAAGTGGCTGCACTGACGCGATGAAGCCGCGCTGGATTTTGCTGTCCACGCGCTCATCGCAGCGGGCAGTCGCGGCGTATATCAAGTTCGCGCGCACCAGCACCTTGATATAGCTGCGCTGGTGGCTGACCGATCCGAAGCTGTCGGCCGTCAGGCGCACCAGCATCTCGCGCCCCTTGATACCCTCGTTTGAAATGCTTACATCGCTCAGAATTTCGTCGTCGGCGCTATAGCTCTGGAGGAGCGCCCACTCAACCGCCTTCTCGGGATTGGTGAAAACGCGCCCATCACCGCCAAAAAACTCGGCCACGGTCAGGTTGAAGGTGCAGAAATTTTGCCCCGTGCCGTATTCGGTAAAGTCCCAGCCGGTAAACTTGCACTCGGGCACGTCCGGGCAGGCCTCTGTGGCTGTGTAGTCGGGCGTGTCCGGGAATGTTGCCGTGATGGCGAGCCGCGTGTCGGAGACCGTATATGGCTGTGCGGCCGCAGAAAAAGGCGTACCCGCAATAAGCCAGCCAGCGGCGGCAAGTGAAATCAGTTTTTTCAAGATAGTGTTCCCCACCGAAGAAACATTGCGATGGGGAAGAGTAGCGCGGCCCTCATGAACAGCAAGTGAATTCAGATGGTGCCTGCCGCGATGAGCGCGAACAGGAAAAGGCCGAGCGCCACGCGGTAAATCACAAAGATGGCCATGCTGGCGTGCGCGAGCCATTTCATAAGGAAGTGGATGGCGGCAAGGGCCGCGAGGCACGACAGGCCCGCCGCGATGCCAGCCTCCGCCCAGACGATGCTGTCACCGCTCGTGGCCACATCTTTGCCAAGGAGAACGGCCGCACCAATGATGGTCGGGATCGACAGGAGGAGCGAGAAACGCGCACTGTCCTGCCGGTTGAAACCAAGGTAGCGCGCCGCAGTCATGGTAATGCCCGAACGGCTGGTGCCGGGGATGAGCGCAAGCATCTGTGCGAGCCCGATAATCAGTGCTGGTTTGATTGCCATACGTTCAAGCGACTTTTCCGTCGCGCCCACGCGGTCCGCCCAATAGAGCAGAAGGCCAAACACGATGGATGTGGTGGCGATCACGGCCGCGCCGCGCATGAGGTCTACAGTGCCGGTCACCTTCAGCATGAAACCGACGATGACAGCGGGGATGGTCGCGATGACAATGGCCCAGAATAGCTTGCCGTAGATGGTGCCTTCTATCGCGCGGCGGGCGGGGGCGATGCCAATGCTGCCAAGGCCGGCGAGGAACAGGCCCTTGGTATCGTCCCGGAAATAAACCAGAACGGCCACAAGTGTGCCCACATGCACCGAGACATCCATCATCAGCCCCTGATCGGTCCAGCCGGTGAGAACCGGGATCAATACCAAATGGCCACTGGAGCTGATGGGCAGGAATTCGGTAATACCCTGAACAATCGCCAGGATGAAAAGATGCAGTGCCGTCACAGGCCGGTCCCTCCCCAAGAAAATATCGCATAGCCCTTATAACAAGTCCGCATTTTGGGGGCGATAGCCTATATAGTACAATAATGGTACTAAAAAACGCTGGAACGCCCCGAAAAGAATCGTTAAATTTAAGTGGCTTACAAAAAATAGGTCAGTATATGTTACCTATTATGCATTTTTTGCGTGAAATTTGGTATTTTTGAATTTATAATGCGCGGCATCGGAATCGCGGACAGCAAAATTTCTCGGCGACACAGAGTAACTTGCACGCCCCGACAAAGACTGGAGCCAAACTGGCTCACCATGATCTTTCGGGACCGTCACGCTACTGCGTTTGAGAACGCTGTCCATCGCTCCGGGCCAATAAAATACGGCTTGCAGGCCTTCGCCTGCGGGCTTCAACTGTCAGACTGAGAAGGGTGCCCTATGGCCGACGATCTGCTCAAATTTGTTTCGATCGACCAGAAAATGCCGGACAAGCGCAAAGCGGAAGAGCGCAAGCAGGACTTTTCGGAAGTTTATGCGCGCTACAATATCGACGGCGCCAAGGAACAATCCAGCCGCTGCAGCCAGTGCGGTGTGCCTTTCTGCCAGATTCACTGCCCGCTAGGGAACAATATCCCCGACTGGCTGCGCCTCACGGCTGAAGGCCGCTTGCAGGAGGCGTATGAAATCTCCTCCGCCACCAACAATATGCCGGAAATCTGTGGCCGCATCTGCCCGCAGGACCGCTTGTGTGAAGGCAACTGTGTGATCGAGAAGGATTTCGATTCGGTCACCATCGGCAGTGTTGAGAAATTTATTACCGATAACGCTTGGGATAATGGCTGGGTGAAACCCATCACCCCGCGCCGCGAACTTGACCAGAGTGTTGGCATCATTGGCGCGGGTCCTGCTGGCCTCGCAGCCGCCGAAGAGCTGCGGAAAGCAGGCTATCAGGTTCATATCTATGATCGGCACGATCGTGCTGGCGGCCTCCTTATATATGGCATCCCCGGCTTCAAGCTCGAGAAGGACGTTGTGGGTCGCCGCACCGGTCGGCTTGAGCAATCGGGCATCACCTTCCACCTTGACTTTGAAGTGGGCGACAAAGAAGGCCTGTCGGAACTGCGCGAAAAACATGACGCTATCCTGATCGCGACCGGTGTTTACCGCGCCCGCGGCCTCAAGGTGCCGGGTGTTGGTCTTGGCGGCATCCGCGAAGCGCTCGATTACCTGATCGCCTCCAACCGCAAGGGCCTTGGTGACAAGGTGCCGGAGTTTGAAAGCGGTGCCCTCGACGCCAATGGCAAGAATGTTGTCGTTATCGGCGGCGGTGATACCGCGATGGACTGTGTGCGTACCGCTGTGCGGCAAGGCGCCAAGTCGGTCAAATGCCTTTATCGCCGTGACCGGGCCAACATGCCCGGTTCTGTGCGGGAAGTGCAGAACGCCGAGGAAGAAGGCGTTGAATTTGTCTGGCTCTCGGGGCCTGAAGCTTTCCTTGGCGACAAGGAAGTTGAAGGCGTGCGCGCTTACGAGATGCGCCTCGGCGCACCTGACGCCACTGGGCGCCAAGCGCCGGAGCCCGTGCCGAACTCGTCCTTCACGCTTGACTGTGAGCTTGCGATTCTCGCGCTCGGGTTTGAGCCTGAGGACCTGCCCGCCCTCTTTGGTGCGCCCGAACTTCGGGTCACACGCTGGGGCACGGTCACGGTCGACCATAAAACCATGATGAGCAATCTGGATGGTGTGTTTGCCGCAGGCGATATCGTTCGCGGTGCGTCACTTGTTGTTTGGGCCATCCGCGATGGCCGCGACGCCGCCGACCAGATCAAAACCTACCTGCGCGAACGCGCAACTGTTGCCGCGTAAAGAAGGGAAGCCAGAAGATGCAGATGTATAACGAGCATGTACCGGGCCCCATCGGCCTCTATGACCCGGCGGACGAACATTCCTCCTGCGGTGTCGGCCTTGTTGCAGCCATGAACGGCAAACCCTCGCGCCGTGTGGTGCTGATGGGGATCGAGGCGCTTCAGGCGATCTGGCACCGCGGTGCGGTGGACGCTGACGGCAAAACCGGTGACGGCGCGGGTATCCACGTTGAAATCCCGCAGGAGTTCTTCAAGGAACACGTGCGCGCGACCGGCCACGTGCCCGCGGAGGGCCGTTTGGCTGTCGGCATGGTCTTCCTGCCGCGCGTCGACCTGTCGGCACAGGAAGTCTGCCGCACGATTGTGGAAAAAGAGATCCTTGCCTTTGGCTATACCATCTACGGCTGGCGCCAGGTCCCGGTCGATATCGATGTGATTGGCCAAAAGGCCGAAAGCACCCGCCCCGAGATTGAGCAGATCATGATCGCCAACTCGAAAGGTGTGGACGAAGAAACGTTTGAGCGTGAGCTTTATCTTGTGCGCCGCCGCATCGAATCCGCCGTGATCCGCGCGCAGGTGGGGGATTTCTACATCTGTTCGCTTTCGTGCCGTTCGGTCATCTACAAAGGGCTATTTCTGGCCGAACAACTTTCGACCTTCTACCCGGACCTTGAGGATGAGCGTTTTGTCTCCTCCTTCGCGATCTACCACCAGCGTTATTCCACAAATACTTTCCCGCAGTGGTGGCTCGCACAGCCCTTCCGCATGCTGGCGCACAACGGCGAGATCAACACCATCCGCGGCAACGTGAACTGGATGCGCAGCCACCAGATTCGTATGGCTTCGATCGCTTTTGGCGAAAACTCGGAAGATATCAAACCGGTGATCCCGAAGGGGGCGTCCGATAGCGCGGCGCTTGATGCGGTTTATGAAGTCATGGTGCGCGCGGGCCGTTCGGCACCCATGGTGAAAACCCTACTGGTGCCCGAGGCCTGGACCAACAAGGAAAGCATGCCCGAAGCGCACCGCGCCATGTATGCTTATACAAACTCGGTGATGGAACCATGGGACGGCCCGGCAGCACTCGCCGCCACCGATGGCCGCTGGGTTGTCGCGGGCCTCGACCGGAACGGCCTTCGTCCGATGCGCTTCACCGTCACCAATGATGGTTTCCTCGTGGTGGGGTCCGAGACCGGCATGGTGGTCGTGGACGAAGAAGATGTGATGGAAAAAGGCCGCCTCGGCCCGGGCCAGATGATTGCGCTCGACCTTCAGGAAGGCCAGTTCTATCACGACCGTGAAATCAAGGACAAACTGGCCGCCTCCCAGCCGTTTGAGGACTGGGTGCAGGATATCCGCGGTATTGATGAACTGCCGGGTTTCCGTGGCCCAGAGGAGCCTGCGTTTAAAGGCGAAGAACTGAAGCGCCGTCAGATTGTGGCGGGCCTCAGCCATGAAGACCTTGAGCTGATCCTGCATCCGCAGGTGGCGACGGCTAAGGAAGCCATCGGTTCGATGGGTGACGATACGCCGCTTGCCGTGCTGTCGTCCAAATACCGCAACATGTCGCATTTCTTCCGGCAGAATTTCAGCCAAGTGACTAACCCGCCGATTGACAGCCTGCGTGAACACAGGGTGATGAGCCTCAAAACGCGCTTTGGCAACTTCGCCAACGTGCTTGATGGCGGCCACACGCAGGCGGGAGCCATCGTGCTCGACAGCCCGGTGATCTCCAACCGTGAGTGGAACACGCTCGTTGAACACTTCGGTGACGCAGCCCAGGTGATCGACTGTACGTTTGACGTACATGGCGGCAAGGGCGCGCTCCGCGAAGCGATTGACCGTATCCGCCGCGAGGCTGAGGATGCCGTGCGCGCGGGCCGTGGCCACCTGTTCCTGACCGACGAGAATATCACCGAAGACCGCGCGCCGGTGCCGATGATCCTCGCGACCGGCGGCCTGCACACACACCTTCTCAACGAGGGTCTACGTACATTCACCAGCCTGAACGTGCGCGCGAGCGAATGCCTTGACCCGCACTATTTTGCCGTGCTGATCGGCGCGGGCGCTACGACCGTGAACGCCTACCTGGCGCAGGACGCCATCGCGGACCGTCACGCCAAAGGCCTCTTTGGTGACATGAGCCTCAATGACGCCATCTGGCGCGCATCCGAGGCCATTGATCAGGGCCTGCTGAAAATCCTCTCCAAGATGGGGATTTCGGTCATCTCGTCCTACCGGGGTGGTAACAACTTCGAGGCGCTTGGGCTCTCGCGCTCGCTCGTCGCGGAGTTCTTCCCTGGTATGCCGACCAAAATTTCCGGTATCGGCCTCGCCGGTATCCAGAAAAAAGTGCTGGAGCAGCACGCCAAAGCCTTTGCGGATGACGCGCTGGTGCTGCCGATTGGTGGCCTCTACCGCTATCGCCGTGGCGGTGAGGTTCATGCCCATGATGGCCAGCTTATTCACCTGCTGCAGTCAGCAGTTGGGCAGGACAACTATGCCAAATATCTCACCTACTCCCGCGGGCTTCACAAGCTGCCGCCGGTGAATCTGCGTGACCTGATGGATTTCCGCCGCCCCGAAAAAGGTATGCCGATCGACGAGGTGGAATCGATCACCCAGATCCGCAAACGGTTCATCACGCCGGGTATGTCCCTTGGCGCACTGTCGGTGGAGGCACACGAAACGCTTGCTATTGCCATGAACCGCATTGGCGCCAAGTCGGTTTCCGGTGAAGGGGGCGAGGACAGCAAGCGCTACAAGCCCTATGAGAACGGCGATAACGCCAACAGCCCGATCAAACAGGTGGCCTCCGGCCGCTTCGGGGTGACCGCGGAATACCTGAACGCGTGTGAAGAGCTTGAAATCAAGATCGCGCAGGGCGCCAAGCCCGGCGAGGGCGGTCAGTTGCCCGGTTTCAAGGTGACGGAGATGATTGCAAAACTGCGTCACTCCACACCGGGCGTGACACTTATATCCCCGCCGCCGCACCATGATATCTATTCAATCGAGGATCTGGCGCAGCTGATCTACGACCTGAAGCAGATCAACCCGCGTGCCAAAGTGTGCGTGAAGCTGGTGTCTTCGGCTGGTATCGGCACGATCGCAGCCGGTGTCGCGAAGGCGCATGCAGATGTGATCCTGGTAAGTGGTCATTCAGGCGGCACAGGCGCAAGCCCGCAAACCAGCATCAAATATGCCGGTACGCCGTGGGAAATCGGCCTCGCCGAGGTCAATCAGGTGCTGACGCTCAATGGCCTTCGCCACCGGGTGAAGCTCCGCACGGACGGCGGCATCCGCACCGGTCGTGACGTGGTGATCGCGGCCATGCTGGGCGCCGAGGAGTATGGCGTCGGCACGGCTTCCCTCGTGGCGCTTGGCTGTATCATGGTACGCCAGTGCCATTCGAACACATGCCCCGTGGGCATCTGTACGCAGGACGAGGACCTCCGCAAGAAATTCGACGGTACGGCGGAGAAGGTTGTGAACCTCTTCAGCTTTATCGCCGAAGAAACCCGTGAAATCCTCGCGGAGCTCGGCGTCGAGAAGCTTGATGACATCATCGGCCGTACCGACCTGTTGCATCAGGTCAGCCGCGGTGCGGAACACCTTGATGACCTCGACCTCAACCCGCTTCTCGTGCAGGTGGGCGGGCGTTCGCACCGCTCCGTCTGCACGCTTGAGGGCCGCAACGAGGTGCCGGATTCGCTCGATGCCCGCATGCTTGAGGATGCCAAGGCCGTGTTCACAAAAGGTGAGAAAATGCAGCTCACCTATTCGGTGCAGAACACTTTGCGCGCCATCGGCACACGCTTCTCGTCCGAGATCACGCGCACTTTCGGTATGTATGGCCTTCGGCCTGACCATGTGACCGTGCGGCTGCGTGGTTCGGCGGGCCAGTCGCTGGGCGCGTTTGCGGTACAAGGCCTCAAGCTCGAAGTCGCGGGCGACGCCAACGACTATGTGGGCAAGGGCCTCTCGGGCGGCACTATCGTGGTGCGGCCATCGAACCGGGCGTCCTTCAATTCGAAAGACAATACGATCATCGGCAACACTGTGCTTTACGGCGCAACCGCGGGCAAACTGTTTGCAGCCGGTCAGGCCGGTGAACGTTTTGCGGTTCGTAACTCGGGCGCGAGTGTGGTGATTGAGGGCTGTGGTGCCAACGGCTGTGAATATATGACCGGCGGCACAGCGGTGATCCTTGGCTCCGTCGGTGACAACTTCGGTGCTGGCATGACCGGCGGCATGGCCTTCGTGCTCGATGATGAAGGCACGCTTGAAGAACACATCAACAATGACACCGTGCTTTATAGCCGCCTTGCCAGCGAACACTGGGAGTCGGTGCTCAAGGCGCTCATTGAGGAACATGTGGCGGAAACCCATTCACGCTGGGGTGCGACCGTGCTCTCTAACTGGGACGCCAAAAAGGGCATGTTCTGGCAGGTTGTGCCAAAGGAAATGGTGAACCGGCTCGAGCATCCAATCAGCGATGAAGCGGTGGACGAGAAGCTGACAGCCTGACGCACAAAAATATATTGCACGCGTTACGCAAATTCCGAATTGGCGACCCCTGAAACATACGTTATGTAAGGGGTCGCCATGCCGACACTTTATCATCACTGGCTTAGTCCATCCGCTCGCTTTGTGCGCGTGCTTCTCGCCGAGAAGCGCGTCGATTTCACTTTGAAGCTGGAGCGGGAGTGGGAACGCAGGCCTGCCTTCCTTGCGCTCAACCCCGCGGGTGAAGTGCCGGTGCTGGTGATGGATGACGGCCACGCCTATTCAGGCACCATGGCAATTGCCGAATATCTTGAAGAAGTGATCCCCGAGCCGCCGATGCTGATCGGCGACGCGGATGAACGCTATGAGATCAGGCGCCTCGCCGGCTGGTTCCATTCCAAAGTGGGCACCGAAGTCACGCGCCATACGGTGTCGGAGAAGCTGTTCAAGCGTTTCCTTGGCATGGGGGAGCCGGATTCGGAAGCGATCCGCTGCGCGTCTCATAACCTCAAGGTTCACCTCAAATACATCACCTATCTGGCCGAACGCCGCCACTATCTGGCGGGCCAGCAGTTCACCATGGCTGATGCGGCCGCGGCGTCCCACATCTCGGTTGTCGATTATTTCGGTGACATCAACTGGGAACAGTGGCCGATGGTGAAAGAATGGTACGTGCGGGTGAAATCGCGCCGCTCGATCCGCGCGCTGCTCACGGATCGTATCACCGGCCTCACGCCGCCGAAACATTACCAGGAACTGGATTTCTAAGTGGCTGGGCCCGGCGATATCCGCGCCGAGCTTGAAGCCAAAGCGACCGAGCTCGGGTTTGATGCCTTCGGCATTACCGAGGCTGAATTGCGCGATGACGTGGCCGAATGGCTGCATGGTTTTGTCGCCGAAGGCCGCCACGGCACCATGGAATGGATGGAAACCCGCCTGCATCACCGTGCCAGCCCGCGCGCGCTGTGGCCGAATGCGAAGTCCGCCATCATGCTCGGTGTCAACTATGGCCCCAAAGATGACCCACGCCTGCTATTAGATGCGCCCGAATACGGCAACATCTCCGTCTATGCGCGCGGCAAGGACTATCACGACATCATCAAGAAACGCCTCAAGGCTTTTGCGCGCTGGATTGTGGAGACGTACGGCTGCGAGTTGAAGGTGTTTGTCGACACGGCACCGGTGCCCGAAAAACCGCTGGCGTCCGCTGCAGGTCTTGGCTGGCAGGGCAAGCACACCAATATGGTCAGCCGCGAGTTTGGCAGCTGGCTGTTCCTGGGGGCAATCTATACCGATATGGATCTGGCCCACGATAGCCCGCACCGCGACCAGTGCGGCTCCTGCCGCGCCTGCATCGAGGCCTGCCCGACGGACGCTTTCCCCGCGCCTTACCAGATTGATGCGCGGCGCTGCATTTCCTACCTCACGATTGAACACAAAGGCCCGATCGCGGAGGAATTCCGCCGCGCGCTTGGCAACCGCATCTATGGTTGCGATGATTGCCTCGCCGCCTGTCCGTGGAACAAGTTTGCGCAAGCAAGCCATGAGGCCGCCTTCCATGCCCGTGTGGAACTGGGCGCGCCTGCGCTCAGTGACTTGGTGGTGCTGGATGACGCAAGCTTCCGCGAAGTCTTCTCCGGCAGCCCAATCAAACGCATCGGCCGTGACCGTTTTGTGCGCAATGTGCTTTATGCCATCGGTAATTCGGGCAACACGGGCCACTTGCCAGCGGTCAACAATCTTTGCCATGATGCCAGCGAAGTGGTGCGCGACGCAGCCCTGTGGGCCAAGGCGCAGCTTGGGGGGAAGGCATGAAAGTACCGGGATGGCGGCTTGCGGCCGCGCTTTTGATTGTGGTGCTGGCAGCATGGTTCACATTCCGGCTGCCTGAAGTACCAACACGGGTGGTGACAGCCGAAGTGGTGTCGCTCGAGGATCTTGAGGGCGGTTGGCGCGCCATTACCGTCAAATTTAAAGACGGTAGGCTAGAGCGAATTGAAACGCTGACACCTTTCTTCTTCAAACCCGGCTATCCGGTCCATGTCGGTGTTTATGAACGGCTCCTCTTCGCCGATCATTATGACATCGTAGCCGAGTCCAAATACTCCGCTAATCCCTGATTAGCATCACCGGTGTCACGGCAGGTGGCTCCATCCCTTGGCGGATAGCGCCGCTCTCTCCGTATTTGGGCCACTGGCTTGCGGCAATATAGTAGATGCCGTGTTTGCCGCTGACACCAAGCGTAGGTTCATCCCAGCCCTCAAGCCCCTGCGCCAGCACCGTGGTGCCGGTGATGGCATCACCATCCATGTGTATCTCTATAATACGCTGCGGCGTAACGCCGTTCTGGATCGCGATCAGGCGGCCGTTATGAGCAACCAGCCCATCGATCCCAAGAAGAGATGTGTCTGCTGGGGTATCCAATAAAGTCGCCTCGCCTGACTTTTCATCAAGCTTCCAGATGCCGCGGCCATAGTCGGCCATATAGAGGCCTTTACCCGGCAGGTCGGCCATGCCCTGCGGGCTCATGAAACCCTTGTGGTTGAAGGCAGGCAGCAGTGTGTCACCTTCAACCCGGTATATCTTTTTACCCTGGGCGTCGCTCACGTAGATGGTGCCGTCTGATGTGATGGTCAGATCAGCGAGTTGTTGGCCTTCGGTGCCGTCCGGCAAGGTCCAGACGGTGATCACATCGCCCGTTTCCGGGTTGATTTTGGCAAGGCCTGTCTGGCCTTCGCCCGGTACAAAGCCGGGTGTCTGCTCGACCCGCGCGAAGGTCGCGTAAAGGCTGCCGTCATGCATGGCCATGCCAAAGAAGCTACCGAACTCATGGTCTCTGGCATCAACCACCATGGTCGCTTTATGGCCGTTCATGCGATAGATGCCGCCAGACACCACGGTACCGACATAAAGGGTGCCGTCCTCTGCCATGGCGATGCCTTCTACGAGGCGCAGGTCCGCGGGTAGCGGCGTGTCGATGTCAGCAGTTCCGATCGTACGGGTATTTCGGGCGAAGGCATCCTGGAGTGTTTGCCATGCATCATAGGCGACAGCTTCCTTCACTTTGGCCTGAATTTCATCACCAGGAACCAGGCCAAGCGCCGCATAGGCCCGCAGTGCTTCAGCCGCGCGCTGGCCGTCGCCGGTTGACGCTGCAAGATATGCCACATTGCCAAGAAGGCCCGGGTGTGTGGGGCGGAACGCCAGTGCTTCCTCCATCGCTTTGAGCGCGGCAGCCAGTTCACCAGCGCGGAAGGCCTCTCCGCCTTTTGCGCGGGCTGCTTGACTGGCTTCAAATGACGCTTCATCTTCCCCGGCGGCGGGCAGCGATGGTGCTGCGAGGCTTAGGGTAAGGGCTACGGCTAACCATTTGTTCATAGCTTGGTCCTATCTTGCACAGTCAACGGGGACTCGGGAAAGTCACATCAGTATGAAGCCAGAAGTGGGTGATAGCAAAGGCGCTTCGTCAAGCCGCTTGCGGCAGGACGATTATCAGGCGCGCACTCACGGTCTGGCAGACCTTGAGGCCAATAGCGCCGTTGATGCCGCGCTCTGCCGGTTTGAAAGCGTGACGCCCCTTTGGGCGGGTGGTGTAATACCGCCCAGAAAAGCACTCAAATTCCAGCATTTTGTTGGCTGGCATGCCCGTATGGTCGTGTCGGACCTGCTTGAGAATGGCGACCTTCGCTTCCGCATCATTGGCGACAGGGTGATGGACATGTTTGGCCGTCGCCTGAAGGCGGGCGACCTGTTTTCAGGTCTGCCGCATGTGACGTTTGATGATTATGCCGATTATTTCAAGGCGATCAGGGCGGGTGGGGCTTATGGCCGCTATTCGGGTGTTATCCCGTTCGAGGGGCAGGATCACCGGTCATTTGAAGTGCTTGACCTGCCTGCCGCAAACGAGGAAGGCCAGCCGGCCTTCCTGTTCAGCTTTTTCTTTTTAGGTCGCGCGCGCTAGTTAAGCGGAGCGACGCTTGAGTGGCTGGTTGCCGCCAACCTTCGCTTTGCGTGGTTTGCCAAATGCGGGCTTGCCAGCTTTGCTCATTGGCTTGCCTCCGGCTTTGCCAGCATGTTTCTTGGCTGCGCCCGGTTTGCCACCAGCGAAGTCACCAGCTTTTTTGCCGCCCTTGGGGCTGAATTTACCAGCAGGCTTCGAGAAGGTTTTGCCATCGTCCGACTTGCGGCCCTCGGCTTTGCGGCCTTCGCCTTTCCAGTCGCCATCGCGCTTACCTTCGGTTTTCCAACCGCCTTCACGCTTGCCTTCGGACTTCCAGTTGCCCTCGCGCTTGCCCTCGGATTTCCAGCCGCCTTCGCGTTTAGCTTCGGACTTGAAGTCACCGTCGCGTTTGCCTTCAGTCTTCCAACCGCCTTCACGCTTACCTTCAGCTTTCCAGCCACCATCGCGCTTACCGTCGGTCTTCCAATCGCCAGAGCGTTTGCCTTCGCCTTTTTTCGCGAATGGCTTGTCGCCAAACGGTTTGTCACCGCGTTTGCCTTTGCCGGCGCCTTTCGCAAAGTTGCCTTTGCCGAAACCGCCTTTGGCCCCGCGCGAACCCGGACGAGCTGAAGGCTTGAACTTCTTGCGCTCGATCACCAGCGGGAACGGGTTGTTCTGCTCAACCTCGATTTCCATCTTGATCAGGCGTTCGATGGCTTTCAGAAGGCCAAATTCGCCTTTGGAGCAGAAGGTGAAAGCTTCGCCAGACTTGCCGCCGCGGGCCGTACGGCCAATGCGGTGCACGTAGGATTCGGCTTCAACTGGTACGTCAATATTGAACACGTGGCCGATGTCCTTCACGTCGATGCCGCGCGCGGCAACGTCTGTCGCCACGAGGAAATCCGTGCGGTCGGTCTTGAAGGAGCGGATGATGCGCTCACGCTGACGCTGCTGTTTGTCGCCGTGAATCGACTGGGCGTTCAGGCCTTGCTCAAGCATATAGTCTGCCAGCTCATCAGCTTCGCGCTTGGTGCGCACGAAGATGAGCGACTTCGATACCTTGTGCTCTTCGATCATGTGGAGCAGGAGGTCATGTTTCTTGTCATACGGCACGAACAGGACCTTGTGGGTCAGGTTGTCTGCCACCGTTGCTTCGCGGGCGACCTCGATATGCTCCGGGTCGGTCAATAGGGAGCCAGCAAGCTCACGGATACGGTGATCCATGGTGGCGGAGAACATGACCGACTGGTGGTCGTTCATCATTTTGGCTGCGATACCGCGTACATCGTCAACAAAACCCATGTCGAGCATGCGGTCAGCCTCGTCGAGCACGAAATAGCTGGCTTCATCAAGATAGATGTTGCCTTGTTTCATGTGGTCAATAAGGCGGCCCGGGGTCGCGACCAGGATATCCACGCCGCGGCGCAGGATATGGGTCTGGGTGCGGTAAGGCGCGCCACCGAAAATGGTGCAGTTCTTGAGCTCGGTGAAGCGGGTGAGGGCTTTCACGGTCTCGGAAATCTGCAGGGCAAGTTCGCGTGTCGGCGCAAGGATAAGCGCGCGCGGCATGCCGCTTTTCGGCTTGTCTTCATAGGTCATCAGGCGCTCAATCATTGGCACGACAAATGCCGCGGTCTTGCCGCCGCCAGTTTGTGCGATACCAATAACGTCCTGGCCTGCCATCAAGGTCGGGATGGTGGCAGCTTGAATTTCGGTGGTGGTGGTAAAGCCGAGATCGTCAATAGCACGAAGTACCGGCGCGCTGAGGCCCAGCGTACTGAAGTCTGTCATAAATGTCCTAGCATCGGTTAAGGCCCCCATTCAGGGGCGTTTATCAAATGGCGGAACGCCTTTTCCTTAACCGCTAGTAGTAGGGACGGGGCTTTTTCGCCTATCCCGGGACACTTATGGTCTTGTGCGACTTCGCACGGAAACTTCGTTCATATGGGCCGGTCATCCGACCCCTTCGCCGCTGGCCCATCAGGGGCCGCGATCAATTTCGCCGCGCGCTCTATGACGGCTGAACGCGCAAATGTCAAGAAATCTGTGCGGGGTGTGTGTCGAATCTGTGCGGATAATGCGCGGGATGTGTGCGGGGTATGCGCGGAAAGTGCGCATGGTTTGTGTGGAGAAAGCCTAGTTGCTGAGCGACGCTTTGGTAACCATCTCGGGCAGCGCCATGCTGGCAGCACCGATGATGGGGCCGTGGCCATATTCATCATGAATGAGGATGGCGACATGGTCAGCGCCCGCCGCGCGACCCTCTTCAAGGTCAATGGTCAGTGACTTCGCTTTGCCGGACCAGTCCATGTCGATCACGTCGGACGCCCGCACCACATTGGTGTAATGGAGGCGGCGGCCCGCGTTTTCACCGTCGCCGATCTCAACCTCGGCATCGGCGAGATACCAGACTATGCGAACAGCAGCTGTGCTGTGCACCGCGCCGCCGGGTAGCGCGACCGCGAGGCTATCACCTGCGGCAGCAAGCTCAGGCGTAATCCACATATGATTGAGTTCACGCGCCTTGGTGATGGCGGTGCGGACTTTCTCGGGCTTCGAGCCAACACATTGCACACGACCGTCCACAATCATCTGCGGGGTGAAAACACCGCCGCGGCCAAGGCGTTTGTTGTAGGCAGCCTGGCGCATGGCGTTGTGGGGATGGGCAAAGGTGTCTTCCCAGCCGAGGCGATCCCAATAATCAACCGGCCATGAGAGGGTGAGCACGCCCGGACGGTCCCGGAGTGATTTGAGTGCAGCATCCGCAGGCGGGCAGGAAGAACAGCCCTGGCTCGTGAAAAGCTCCACGACCGTCAGGCGGTTGTCATCGTCCGCACGTGCGACACCCATGGCAGCTGTTATACTACCAAGAACAATAATTGCTGCTGTTAACCACTTTCTCATGTTTCTAGCTTACGAACTGTATAAGTCACTTGCCAATCACCTGTATGTGAGTATGGAACGCTATAACCGATGGACAGCCTGGATCTAACAAAAAAATCGTTCGGCGCAGTGACGGCAACCAATGACACGGGTGAAACCGCACCTGTGAAAACCGTGAAACGGGAACACGGCGAACTGCTTTACTACCCGCTTCAGGAAAAGTTGCCGCTCATACCTGCGTTTGACCCGATCATCAAACTTTATGGCCAGAAGCGCGACGGGTCCGTTATGCCCAGCCGCAAGGCCTTCACTTTCCAAGACCTGCGGGGCTGGCACGCCAGCTTCTTCCTCATCGACTTTGAAGACGACCTGTCGGACGGCAGGCTCTCAATACTCGGCGAGCTATACCGCACGCTTTTTACCGGCATTCTCAGGCAAAACATGCGGGTGTCCGAGATGAAGAGCGAGGCGCTCACTGGCGTCGAAGGTTATTTCCGCGAACTTTTGACGAGCCCCTGCATTGGTCGCTACCGCGGCAACATTCCCCATATGGGGCGTGAGCATGTGGGCGTGGATATCCTCGACCTGCCGGTCCTTGATGAGTTTGGCAAACCGCGCTACCTGATGTCGTTCGTGCGCGAGAACGTCAAACGCGGCAGCCTGCCGCGCCGCCTTGCGGTGGGCTAGAAACGCCAAGACCTTATTCTGACAAAAAAGGCGGCTCAACGGCCGCCTTTTATCGTTTGGTGTCGGTGGTTCAGAGGCAAGCTTTGCTTTTTCTGACCTTACCCCACATTTTCAGGACGTTGCCATTTGCCGACCAGGAGGGAAAACCCCTGACAATCTTGACTGTTGCCTGTTTTTCGGTTGCCGACTGCACCTGCATGATCATACTCATGCCGTCGTCTTTCAGAAGGCCAAGGTCAATCGGAAACAGCGGAATGCGCAGTTCGGGACTGGTTGCAAAATCGGAAACGCAATATTCGGCAATGTCCAATGATTCCGACGTGGCAGGATTCACCAGTTTCTGTGTGATGATCACCTGATTGTTGCGCAAACCTGCATAGTATAGCTCGACACTCAGGGCGCCCCCGTTTTCCACCTTGGTCGGTCGATATGGCGCAGCCGGGTCCAGCGTCCGCTTGTTGTTAAGGTCGTTGCTAAATACATAAATCTCATCAAATTTTTCATCCTCATCGACATCTCTGAGGCAAGAAAAATTGAATGGCCCGGTGAAGGGGTCGATATGCGTTTTGCGTTGGGTACAGAAAAAGGCTTCGCCCTCACTGACGCGGCGGACCAGCCTCTCTCCCGCAGGGACATCGTGATGGGTGAGAACGGTTCTGGCCTTGACTGGTGCCAACAGTTCCGCACCGTCAATCATGGCTCCGTTGCTTTCAGAATAGAGCAGATCGCCTTTCTCTGCTGTCACCAGTGTTTCGGCCGCTACACTCGCGCTGATCTGGCTTGAACTGATATCGAAGGTCCGCGATGAGCAGGCTGGCAGCGTGAGCATAAGAGCAAGCACGACGGTTGGTTTGATGAACGTCATATAATCCCCCAATCAAATCACGACTGTTTACGAACTAATCTCTGGCTCCTTTCGCTGCAACAAAAAAGGCGACCGTTTGGTCGCCTTTTGTCGCTTGATGTCTTTGGTGCCTCAGGACGCCAGACGGCGCAGCACATAGTGCAGGATGCCGCCGTTCTTGTAGTAGGCGACCTCATCTTCCGTATCGACACGGCAAAGCACGGTGATCTCTTTTTTGCTGCCGTCAGCATAATGGATCATCACTGTCACGTCCTGGCGTGGTTTGATCGTGCCTTCGATACCGGTGATATCGAAGGTTTCCGTGCCAACAAGGTTCAGGCTTTCGCGGTTATCGCCTTCCTTGAACTGCAGCGGCAGCACGCCCATGCCCACGAGGTTGGAGCGGTGGATACGCTCGAAGCTTTCCACCAGCACGGCCTTCACGCCAAGGAGATTGGTGCCCTTCGCCGCCCAGTCGCGGCTTGAGCCGGTGCCGTATTCCTTGCCGCCGATCACCACGAGCGGCGTGCCTGCTTCCTGATACTTCATCGAGGCGTCATAGATGCTCATCACCTCGCCCGACGGCTGGTGCGTGGTCCAGCCACCCTCAGTACCCGGCGCCATCAGGTTGCGGAGGCGAATGTTCGCGAACGTGCCGCGCATCATCACTTCATGGTTGCCGCGGCGCGAGCCGTAGCTGTTGAAGTCAGCGACCGCCACATTCTTCGACTGCAGGTACTGTCCCGCAGGGCTGTCCGGCTTGATCGAGCCCGCAGGGCTGATGTGGTCGGTGGTGATGCTGTCCCCCAGAAGAGCAAGCGGGCGCGCGCCGATGATGTTCGACGTGTCTGCCACATCCGTGCTCATGCCCTCAAAATAAGGGGGATGCTGCACATAGGTGGACTTACTGTTCCATTCATAGGTTTTGCCCTCGGCGACTGGGATGGCCTGCCATTCCGGCGTGCCGGTGAACACATCCGCGTAACGTTCGATGAACATGTCGCGGGTGAGCGAGGCGGCGATGGCGTCCGCCACCTCCTTGTTCGACGGCCACAGGTCACGCAGGTAAACGTCATTGCCGTCCTTGTCCTGCCCGAGCGGCTCTGTGGTGATATTGGTGCGGATCGAGCCAGCAATCGCATAAGCCACCACAAGCGGCGGCGAGGCGAGATAGTTTGCCTTCAGGTCCTGGCTCACGCGGCCTTCGAAGTTCCGGTTGCCAGAGAGCACACTCACGCAGACCATGTCATTCTCGTTGATGGTCTTGGAGATGGGACCGTCCAAGGGGCCGGAGTTGCCGATACAGGTGGTGCAGCCGTAACCCACAAGGTTGAAGCCAAGCGCATTCAGGTGTTCGGTCAGGCCCGCCTTGTCCAGATAGTCTGTCACGACCTGCGAACCGGGCGCGAGCGAGGTTTTAACCCATGGCTTGCGGCTCATACCAAGCTCATTGGCTTTTTTGGCCACAAGGCCCGCAGCAATCAGCACACCGGGGTTTGAGGTGTTGGTGCAGCTGGTAATGGCCGCGATGCACACGTCACCATTGTTGAGTTTGAAGTCTTCACCTGCAACGTCATATTCGCGGTCGCCGGTTTTGTCGAACGAGGCCAGTACCTCGTCAAACTCGGCAGCGGCGTTGGCAAGCTCCACCCGGTCCTGCGGCCGTTTGGGGCCAGCGAGCGACGGCTTGACGGTGGAAATATCCAGTTCCAGCGTGTCGGTGAACACAGGCTCGGGCGCGTTTGCGTCGCGCCACATGCCTTGTTCCTTGGCGTAGGCTTCCACAAGCGCGATGGTCTCTGCGTCGCGGCCCGTGAACTGCATATAATCGAGTGTCGGTTGCGAGATGGGGAAAAAGCCACAGGTGGCGCCGTATTCCGGCGCCATGTTGGCGATGGTGGCTTGGTCTGCGATCGTGAGCTGGTCGAGGCCATTGCCGTAAAATTCGACAAATTTGCCCACAACGCCGCGCTCGCGCAGCATCTGTACGACCGTCAGCACAAGGTCTGTCGCGGTGATGCCTTCTTGCAGTTTGCCGGTCAGCTTGAAGCCGACAACTTCCGGGATCAGCATGGACACGGGCTGGCCGAGCATGGCGGCCTCAGCCTCAATACCGCCAACACCCCAGCCCAGAACCGCAAGGCCGTTCACCATGGTAGTGTGACTGTCGGTGCCGACACAGGTATCCGGATAGGCGACCGTGCGGCCATTCTCTTCAGACGTCCAGACCGCTTTGGCGATATACTCAAGGTTTACTTGGTGGCAAATACCGGTGCCGGGCGGCACAGCGGAGAAGTTGTTCAGGCTGTTCTGGCCCCATTTGAGGAACTCGTAGCGCTCGGCATTACGTTCCATCTCAAGGTCCACGTTCTGCTTGAACGCCATCGGGGTGCCGAACTTGTCCACCATGACCGAGTGGTCGATAACAAGGTCACACTGCGCGAGCGGGTTGATCTTCTCCGGGTCGCCGCCCATGGCGGCCATGGCGTCGCGCATGGCGGCAAGGTCCACCACGGCAGGCACGCCCGTAAAGTCCTGCATCAGTACGCGGGCTGGGCGGTAAGCAATCTCATGGT
Source organism: Kordiimonas gwangyangensis DSM 19435 = JCM 12864 (assembly GCF_000375545.1). Lineage (GTDB taxonomy): Bacteria > Pseudomonadota > Alphaproteobacteria > Sphingomonadales > Kordiimonadaceae > Kordiimonas > Kordiimonas gwangyangensis. Next base: position 708,869 of record NZ_AQXF01000001.1, on the reverse strand, counting down.
CAGAACGCTTGTTTTTCTGCCAGTCGGCAAGCGCCTGAATGTCCTTGGTGGTCACAGACGTGCCGTCCTCGTACCGCAGCAGGTTTTCGAGCAGAACCTTGAGGGTATAGGGCAGGCGCGAGATGTCGCCGATCTGCTCGGCCGCGGCCTTCAGGCTGTAATAATCATATTCCCGGCCGCCCACAGTGAGGGTGCGGCGGGTCTTGAGTGTGTCATGGGAAACGGATGCCATGTGATCGATCACTCCACTTAAAAGGGTTAAAGTAGGTCGATTTTGCACTGAGGATAGGGCAAAAATTGGCCGAAACCTGATGTTTTTCAAGCCGAACCATCTTGCAAGCAAGGGGCTGTTGAAATAATATCCGCGCCGGCCCGCTTTTCCCTTGCTCAGCACTCCAGTCTGTGGCCCGGGTTTCAAGCTTCATCTAACACTTTTTGTCAGGATAGTCATGGGTTTGTACACCGAATATTTGAACGAGATCGAGACGCGCAAAAGCCAGGGGCTGAATCCGAAGCCTGTTGAGGATGCCGCGCTCGTTGAAGAAATCATCGCCCAGATCAAGGACGAGGGGAACGCGCACAGGAAAGCGTCCCTCGAGTTTTTCATCTACAACACGCTGCCGGGCACCACGAGTGCAGCTGGCGCGAAAGCCCGCTTCCTGAAGGAAATCATCCTCGGTGAGGCTGTTGTGGCTGAAATCACGCCGGACTTCGCGTTTGAGCTTCTCTCGCACATGAAGGGTGGCCCGTCGATCGGGGTGCTGCTTGACCTTGCGCTCGGTGATGACGCCGCGATTGCTGCCAAAGCAGCGGACGTGCTCAAGTCGCAGGTCTTCCTCTATGAAGCCGACACTGACCGTTTGGCTGCCGCCTATAAGGCAGGCAACGCGGTGGCGAAGGACATTCTCGAGAGCTACGCGCAGGCGGAGTTTTTCACCAAGCTTCCGGACATTGACGAGACCATCAAGGTCGTGACCTACATTGCTGCGGAAGGCGATGTGTCGACCGACCTCTTGTCGCCCGGCAACCAGGCACACTCCCGCTCGGACCGTGAGCTGCACGGCAAGTGCATGATCTCGCCTGCGGCACAGGCTGAAATTCAGGAACTGCAGAAAAAGCACCCCGACGCCCGCGTGATGCTGGTGGCTGAAAAAGGCACCATGGGTGTGGGCTCCTCCCGTATGTCGGGTGTGAACAACGTGGCACTCTGGACCGGCAAACAAGCCAGCCCCTATGTGCCGTTCGTGAATATCGCGCCAATCGTTGGTGGCACCAACGGCATTTCGCCGATCTTCCTCACCACCGTGGGTGTGACGGGCGGTATCGGCCTCGACCTCAAGAACTGGGTCAAGAAAACCGGTGCTGACGGCAAGCCGGTGCTGGACGCGAACGGCGACCCGGTGCTGGAGCAGGTCTATTCAGTTGAGACCGGTACGGTCTTCACCATCAACACCAAAACCAAAAAGCTTTATGACGCGTCTGGCGAAAAAGAGCTGGTGGACATCTCCTCCGCGCTGACGCCGCCGAAGGTGGAGTTCATCAAGGCTGGTGGCTCCTATGCTGTTGTGTTCGGCAAGAAGCTGCAAACGTTCGCGGCCACCACGCTTGGTGTGGATGCGCCGCTCGTATTTGCGCCGTCCAAGGAAGTGTCGCACGAAGGTCAGGGCCTGACGGCGGTTGAGAAAATCTTCAACAAGAACGCGGTGGGCGTTGCCAAGGGCAAGGTGCTGCACGCGGGTTCTGACGTGCGTGTGAAAGTGAACATCGTTGGTTCGCAGGACACCACGGGCCTGATGACCGCGCAGGAACTTGAAGCAATGGCCGCCACGGTGATTTCACCGACGGTGGACGGCGCCTACCAGTCCGGCTGTCACACCGCATCGGTGTGGGACGCCAAGGCGCAGGCCAACATCCCCAAGCTCATGAGCTTCATGAACAAATTCGGCCTTATCACCGCGCGGGACCCGAAGGGCGAATACCACGCGATGACGGACGTGATCCACAAGGTGCTCAACGACATCACCGTGGATGACTGGTCGGTCATCATCGGTGGCGACAGCCACACCCGCATGTCGAAGGGCGTTGCTTTTGGTGCGGATTCGGGCACCGTGGCGCTCGCGCTCGCAACCGGTGAGGCGACCATGCCGATCCCGGAATCGGTGAAGGTTACCTTCAAGGGCAGCCTTAAGTCGCACATGGACTTCCGTGATGTAGTGCACGCAACCCAGGCGCAGATGCTGAAAGAGTTCGGTGAGAACGTCTTCCAGGGCCGCGTGATTGAAGTTCATATTGGCACCCTCATTGCCGACCAGGCCTTCACCTTCACCGACTGGACTGCGGAGATGAAGGCAAAAGCCTCCATCTGTATCTCCGAAGATGCGACACTGATCGAATCGCTCGAGATCTCGAAAAGCCGTATCCAGATCATGATCGACAAGGGCATGGACAATGCGGCGGGTACCCTCAAAGGCCTGATCGCGATCGCGGACAAGCGTATTGCCGAGATCAAGTCCGGTACACGTCCGGCGCTGCAGCCTGATGCCAACGCCAAATACCATGCCGAGTTTGTTGTCGACCTCGACCAAATCGTCGAGCCGATGATCGCGGACCCTGACGTGAACAACGCGGACGTATCGCGCCGCTATACGCACGACACCATCCGCCCGGTTTCCTTCTACAAGGGTGAGAAGAAAGTCGACCTCGGCTTCGTGGGTTCCTGCATGGTGCACAAGGGCGACATGAAAATTGTCGCGCAAATGCTCCGGAACATCGAGAAGCAGAACGGCAAGGTGGAGTTCAAGGCGCCGCTCGTGATCGCACCGCCAACCTATAACATCGTGGACGAGCTGAAGGCCGAAGGCGACTGGGAAGTGCTGCAGAAATACGCGGGCTTCGAGTTTGACGACAACGCGCCCAAGAACAAGGCACGCACCCAGTATGAAAACACGCTCTATCTCGAGCGTCCGGGCTGTAACCTTTGCATGGGCAACCAGGAAAAGGCTGAGAAGGGCGACACCGTGATGGCGACCTCGACCCGCCTGTTCCAGGGCCGCGTTGTGGAAGATTCGGCTGAGAAGAAGGGCGAGTCGCTCCTCGCGTCCACGCCTGTTGTGGTGCTCTCCACCGTTCTTGGCCGTACGCCGAAGATCGAAGAGTATGAAGCCGCGGTTGAAGGCATCAACCTCACCAGCTTCGCACCGCCCCTTGGCAAGCCGCCAGTGACGGCGACGCACCACTAAGCGTCTGCAAAAACGAGAAATTTGGACCGGCAGTGCACCTCATGCGCTGCCGGTTTTCTTTTGTACCCACGCTTGACGCGCTGAAATGGCCGCGCCTGGAAAAGCGCACTGTGCGCCAAACTCACCCCATTTCCTTCACGTTCCTGCCTTATTGGCCGCCCACATTGGCTTCATCAAAACCAATAAAAGCAATGACGGGATCAAGAAATGACCGAATTCACGACCGCAGAATATCTCCTCTCCATCGCCCTTCTGGGTATTTCCTTCGCGGGTTTTGCGCTTACGCGCCTGCAGTTGGTGCGCGGCAAGGCATAACGCCACCAAACTGTCACTGCCCGCCATATTGACAAGGCCCCGCCACTGCCCCATTTTCGGCGCGATGACTGGTGGGGGTTCTTGTGGCAAAAGTATATATCTGTGATCCGTGCCTCGCGCACATGGGCGGGCATCCAGCGGTGTGGACCTCGCGTTTTGCGTCGCTTTTCCTCGGCACCGGGCACAGGGTTGCCATTCTCTCCCACGGCAATTTCCCTGAAAGCCAGATTGACGGTATCCCTGTCATCAAACACTTCACCCGCACGGCATGGCACAGCGACGACCGGACCGATCCGCTCGTCAACTGGGATAAATATTTCAAGAATAACGGCCGCATGGTTGAGGACATGGAACGCCTGCAAAAAGGCATTCACCTCACGCCCGATAACCGTTTTGCAGACCCACATGTGCCGCTGGAGCCGGAAGACCTGCTCATCTTCACCACCATCACCGAATATCAGATGGCGGGCCTTACCACATGGTATCGCGGCCTTGAGAAAGACCGGCGCCCGACCCTTATCTGTTCACTGATGGCCCCAAGCGGTTATGTGCTCGAGGGGGATAGCGGCGAGGGGCGAATTTACGCCTGGGATACTGCACGCTTTTACAAGCTTGCCTTCCGCAACGTTGAACCGGACGGTGACAAGGTACATTTCATCGCGCTTGGTCGCGCCCATGCCGCTCAGTACAGCTATCTCGCAGGCAAACCGGTGCCGCCGTACCCCGCGCTCAACACCGCCATCCAACCGGACGGGCCGCTCAGGGACACCCCGGGCAAAAATGTGCTGCTTTACGCGGGGGCAGCTACGCCGACCAAAGGCGCACATCACCTGCCAGATATTCTCGATATCCTGTGCCCACGCCACAGTGACTGGCAGTTCACGGTGCAAACCGGCAACGGGGTTGCCACCAAAGACAGCGTCGCGCTGGATGAACGCCTGCAGGTGGCGGACCGGAAGTATAGCAACTTCAACTATATCGACCACCGCCTGGACGACACGGCCTATTGCCAACTGTTCAACGACAGCGACCTTGTGCTGGTGCCTTATGACCCCGACTATTATTACAATCAGTCGTCAGGCCTTGTGTGGGAAGCCATTGCCACGGCGAACATGCTGGTGGTGCCGGAAAACTGCTGCCTTGAATGGGAAGCAAAAAGCCAGAACGCCGGTTTTGAAACATTCGAGAGTTTTACCCCGGCATCCATCGCTGAAGCGGTGAGTCGCGCGCTCGCCCCTGCAATTACCAGCCGCGCTACACGTCTTGCCAAAGCAAAACGGTTCAAAGCAGAAAACCACCTGGACGCGCTAAAGAAACTGCTGTTTTCAATGTGGAAAACTGGCTGACGCCTGCGCCAAATCTTCAGTATTCGCACAGTGCTTTACTGGAAATATTATTGGGATATTTACGCTGTTGGATTGTATTTCGTCCGCCAGACACTTTTGTTTTTTAACTTATTGTTGTAAAAGTAGACATATAAATATGACACGGCCTGTTTTCACGAATGATAAACAGGCGTCGTCATGCCGATTGGGATGGGGGAAGACAGATGGCACGAAACTGGGCCATAGTCCTTATTGTCTTGGCCTTGGCTCTCATGACCGGGGAGGTGCTCCTTGGTGACGGCTTGGTCACAGCTATCGGCTATAGCCTCATCGGATTTGCCTTTCTCCCCTTTGCGCACCGGATACGGTTGCCAGTATTTGCAACGATTGTGGCCCTTCTCATGTTCCGCAGTGTGATGTCGGCTGACGATCTTCAAAAGTATTTCGCGGTCCTCAATGTTTTCCTGTTCGCCACACTCATATTCTTGCACCGGCAACTGGGGCGCACCCATTCAAACCAGCTTGAACGTAGCAAAGCGCAACTCGATGCGCTTTGGTCCACCATCGTTGAAGGCCTTGTGGTGATTGATAAACGTGGCCGGATCGTTGCTGTGAACCCGGCGGCAGAACATATCTTCGGTTACACGGAATATGAACTGGTTGACCGCAACGTGAAGGTCTTGATGCCGGAACGGTATGCCCTCAATCATGATGGCTATCTCAAAAGTTACGTGCAGGGCGGCCAGGCGAAAATCATCGGTATTGGCCGTGAGGTGGAAGGGCGCCGCAAGGACGGCAGTGAATTCCCGCTCTATCTCGCCATCAGCGAGTTCGACGTTCAGGGAGAGAAGTTTTTTGGCGGTATCCTGCGTGACATGACCGCGGAAGCTGCAGTGAAACGTGAATTGGTGAACGCCAAGGAAGCGGCGGAGAACGCAAACCGCGCCAAAACCGTGTTCCTCAGTTCCATCAGCCATGAAGTGCGCACGCCGCTCAATGCCATTCTCGGCTTTGCACAGCTTTTTGAACTGGGCAGCAAGGAAGAGCTGACAGACAAACAGCGCGACTATCTGGGCCATATTCGCAGAAGCGGTGAAAACCTGCTGTCGCTGATCAATCAGGTGCTTGATCTCGCACAGCTTGAGGTGGGCGAAGTGCACCTCAGCATCGAAGGTATCTCAGTGCAGGGCATTCTCGAGGAAACCATTGAAATGCTCGCCCCTATGGCGGAGCAGTATCACGTTACCTTGGAACCCCTGCGCAGTATGGGCGAGGACGTCGCTGTGCGCGCGGACCGCGTGCGTTTCCAGCAAGCGCTTCGGAACCTGATTTCCAACGCCATTAAATATAACCGTGACGGCGGCAGCGTTGGCTTCGAGGTGAGCGAGCCGGTGCCCGGCATCATGCGTACCACTGTCATCGACACTGGCAGCGGCATCCCCGATGACCAGTGGGAGCAATTATTTGAGCCCTTCAACCGGTTGGGTCGCGAGGCCTCGATCATCGAAGGCTCGGGCATTGGCCTCACGGTTTCCAAAACAGTGATTGAGGCCATGGGCGGTAAGATCGGGCTTTCGAGCGAACTTGGCGTTGGCACACGCTTCTGGATCGACCTGCCGGTGGTGAAATCCAGGACCCGGCGCGACAAGCCCGAAGATCTGGTGTTTGAGCGCCGTGCACGGCGCAGCATGGCCCAGTCACGGCAGGGTGTTTCCACCATCCTTTATATTGAAGATAATCCGGCAAACTCGGACCTGATGCAGCAGTTCCTTGGTGACATCTCGGGCCTGAACCTGATTACGGTTCAGACGGCGGAGGACGGCATTGCGGTCGCGCGTGAACGCAAGGTTGACCTCATCCTCATGGACCTGAACTTGCCGGGCATGGACGGATTTGAGGCACAGGTCGCGCTCGCATCAGATGGCAGAACGCGTGAAATTCCGGTCATTGCTGTCAGTGCGGATGTAAACTCAAGAACCATCCAGCGCGCGATGAACTCAGGCTTCCGCCGCTTTATCACCAAGCCCTTCAATTTGAAGGAAGCGCATCAGGCCATTATCTCAATGCTGCCGCCGTCAGAAAGCGTGCACTAAGGCGTATCGGCCTTGATCGAGAGTGCATGAATGGGGCCTTTGAGCTCTTCCCTGAGGGCATCCATCACGAGGCGTTGGCGCGCAACCCGGCTCTGGCCTTCAAAAGCGCTTGAGCGAATCACCACACGAAAATGGCTCTCGCCGCCCTCTCTGAAGCCCGCATGGCCGCGGTGGCCCTCGGATTCGTCAATCACTTCAAGGTGAGTGGGAGCAAGCGCATCGCGCAGCTTTTTTTCGATGGTATTGGTGACTTCACCCATATTCGACATACTTTCCTCTGGTGTGCGACTGGCATGAATACGCTTGTGCGGCCTATGGCCACAACATTAAATGCGCTGTTTCATATTGACCCAGTCACTGGTAAACCCAAGATGCATTCCTTAGAATGGTTATCAAAAGTATTTTAACAAGAGGATAGAGTTGATGAGCGCTGCTGCGGCCGAAAAGCTTCCAAGCCTGACCCTGCCAGAGAAGAAAGTTTCCGTACGGGAGGTCTTTGGCCTTGATCTCGATATGGAAGTTCCCGCTTTCGGGGAGCGCACGGAACATGTGCCGGACGTTGATTCCACCTATGTGTTCGATCCCGACACCACGCTCGCTATCCTTGCAGGTTTTGCCCACAATCGCCGCGTGATGATCCAGGGTTATCACGGCACGGGTAAATCCACGCACATTGAACAGGTGGCCGCGCGCCTCAATTGGCCGACCATCCGTGTGAACCTTGATAGCCACATCAGCCGGATCGACCTTGTCGGCAAGGACGCCATCGTGCTCCGTGACGGTAAGCAGATTACCGAGTTTCAGGAAGGCATCCTGCCGTGGGCCCTGCAGAGCCCGACTGCAATTGTGTTTGACGAGTATGACGCCGGCCGCCCGGATGTGATGTTCGTGATCCAGCGTGTGCTCGAAGTTGAAGGCAAGCTCACGCTTCTTGACCAGAACCGCGTGATCCGCCCGCACCCGGCCTTCCGTATTTTTGCGACCGCCAACACCGTGGGCCTTGGTGATACCACGGGGCTTTACCACGGCACGCAGCAGATCAACCAGGGCCAGATGGACCGCTGGAACATTGTGGCGACCCTCAATTACCTGCCGCATGACACTGAAACCGACATCATCATCGCCAAGGAACCGGGCTATGACACGGACGAAGGCCGCAAGGCTATCGCCAATATGGTCAGCGTGGCGGACCTCAGCCGCACAGGCTTCATGGCGGGTGATATCTCCACAGTGATGAGCCCGCGTACGGTGCTCACATGGGCGCAAAACGCACGCATCTTTGGTGACATTGGCTTTGCGTTCCGCGTCAGCTTCCTCAACAAATGTGACGAGGCTGAACGGCCGATTGTGGCGGAATATTACCAGCGCGCCTTTGGTGAAGAACTGAAGGAAAGCGCCAGCAACCTCGTTGTGAATGCCTGAAGCATCATATCCCTGAGTATATAAGGTAGTCTGAATGGCCGACGGCAGCCAAAACCCCAAAGAAGCTTTTGAGCACGCCCTCGCCGCCACGGCGCGGGCGGTGGCGGAAGACAAGGCACTTGAGGTCAAGTTCACCGCTGACGTGCCAGGCTACGTACAGGGTGAAATGCGCATCTCGCACCTGCCGCACAAAGTGCGCATGAGCGATGTGGCCGAAGTGCGCGGGCAGGCAGACAGCTATGCGCTCAAGCACCGGCACCATGACGCCAAACTGCACGCCAAGCTCGCGCCCGGCGGTGCCATTGGCCGCGCCATTTTTGATGCGGTTGAGCAAGCGCGCTACGAGGCCATCGGCGCCCGCGCCATGGCGGGTGTCAAAGGCAACCTCGCTGCCGTGACCGAACGCCGCGCGCTTGAGGCAGGCCTCGCTCGCCCGTCCACGGACGACGAAGGTCGCCTGTCCCACGTGCTTGGCCTCTTGGTGCGCGAACGCCTGACCGGCGCGCCGCCGCCTGAAAGCGCGGTGGTGGCGGTCGAAAGCCAGCGCAAATGGCTTGAAGAAAGTGTCGGTCACCTCCTTGATACGCTTGAAGCGAAGGTGGAAGACCAGCGCGGCCTCGCGGTGATCAGCCGCACCATCATCTCTGAGCTGATTGGCGACGGCGAAGGCGACAAGCGCGACCGGGAGGACGAGGAAGACGCCTCGGACGACAGTGACGGTGGCTTGCCCGATAGCCCTGAAGGTGAAGCGGGAGAGGATGAGGACGGCGAATCCGATGGTGCAGAGGCGTCGGACGATCAGGACGGCGAAACCACCGAAGACGATGCTTCATCTGACGCTGCAATGGAAGAGGTGGACGACACCGAAGCCGAAGCAGGCGAAGGTAAACATGAGGGCACCATTCCGTGGCGCCCCAACCGCCCGCTAGACCAGTTGCCTGATACGCCTTTCTACAAGGTGTTCACCGAAGAGTTTGACGAAGTGCTGCGCGCTGAGGAGCTTTGCGACACCGAAGAGCTTGAGCGCCTGCGCAAATATCTCGACCAGCAGATGGCACACCTTTCGGGCGCCGTGTCGAAACTCGCGAACCGCTTGCAGCGCCGTTTGCTTGCGCAGCAGCGCCGACACTGGCAGTTCGACCTTGAGGAAGGCATTCTTGATGCCGGGCGCCTCGCGCGTGTCGTGTCCAGCCCGATGAAGCCGCTCTCCTACAAGCTTGAGAGCGAGACCGAGTTCAAGGATACGGTAGTGACGCTCCTTCTTGATAACTCCGGCTCCATGCGTGGCAGGCCGATTTCCATTGCTGCCATTTCGGCAGACATTCTCGCGCGCACGCTGGAACGTTGCGGCGTGAAAGTGGAAATCCTCGGCTTCACCACCAAGGCTTGGAAAGGCGGCCAAAGTCGGGAGAAATGGCTGCAAGCAGGACGGCCCAAGGCGCCGGGCAGGCTCAACGATCTGCGGCACATCATCTATAAAACAGCAGACGCGCCGTGGCGCCGGTCGCGACGCAACCTCGGCCTGATGATGCGCGAAGGTCTCCTCAAGGAAAACATCGACGGCGAGGCGCTGATGTGGGCGCACAACCGGCTTATGGGCCGCGCGGAAGAGCGCCGCATCCTTATGGTGATCTCGGACGGAGCACCGGTTGATGACAGCACGCTCAGCGTCAATTCGGGTGTTTATCTTGAGAACCACCTGCGTCAGGTCATTGGCTGGATCGAGGACCGTTCACCGGTGGAACTGATCGCCATTGGTATCGGCCACGATGTTACGCGCTACTACAAGCGCGCAGTGACAATCCTGGATGCGGAGCAACTGGGCGGCGCCATGACCGAGCAGCTTGCCTCCCTGTTTGCCGAGACGATACCCAGCCCCCGGCGCCTCCGGTAAAGCGTCATGTCGCGGCACTTTCCAAAACTTGTGATGCTGGTGACTGCGGCTCTCATGGTGACGGCTTTCACCGTGTATCGCGACCTTATTGGCAACAAGCCCGAAGAGGTGTTGGTTGCCGATGTGCCGGTCAAAATAACGGCGCGGCCGCTGCCGCTTCTTGAGACGGACCGGTCTGTTTTCATCGCAGGAAAACTGCGCTACCGGGCAGGTTGGGCGCTGACCGCTGACAACGAAAATTTTGGCGGCTTCTCCGGCCTTGTTGTGACGGCTGACGGCAAACTCGTCGCCATCAGCGATCGCGGCGACTGGCTTGAGGCGGAGTTCGACCCAAACAGTGACGCGCCGCTGACCGCGGCGCACATGCGGCCATTTTCCGCAGAAGCGCAGGGCATGAGCAAACATGCACTCGATTCCGAAAGTGTGGTTGCCTATGGGGGCGGCTATCTTGTGTCATTCGAAGGAGACCATCGCCTGCTTGAAGTGGCAGCTGACCGCACGGTGAGGCTGTCAGGCTATTCCGCGCACCTCGATGTCAGTGGTGTGAACCACAACAGTGGCTTTGAGGCCATCACACTGCTTGGCGATACGCTCGTTGCACTGCCTGAGCGAGGGGTCGACTACCACGGTAACATGCTAGGGCGCTTGGTGACGCCAAGTGGCAGCGATAGTTTCTATTTCCGGCCACCAACCAATTTTGCCCCCACCGATGCCGCCACCATGCAGAATGGCGATATACTGGTGCTGCTGCGCAGCTATTCGCTCCTGAACGGCGTGGCGGCCAAGCTGGTGCGCATCCCGGCCGGTGCGATCAAACCGGGGGCCTCTGTGACGGGTGAGGAGCTCCTGCATCTCGACCCACCCTATACGGTCGATAATATGGAAGGGCTGGATGTGATTGAGCGCGACGGTGAAGCACCGCTCATCGTGCTTATATCAGACGATAATTTCCGTTCCAGCCAGCGCACTCTCCTCCTTGTTTTCAGCCTTGAAACAGCCTAATCAACGGTCATGGACCAGAAACGCAACGATCAGGTAACGGCGTGCATTGCCCGCGCGGAGGAACTGCTGCTCAATGAAAAGCTGCAGGAGGCCTTTGCCCTCGTGAATGCGGCGGCGGACGAGCATGACCATGTGCGCCTGTGGCGGTTCAAGAAGCGTGTGCTTCTGATGATGGGTGAGGAAGAGGCAGCGCGCGAGCTGATGACGCGCATCATTGATGTGGTGCACCGGCCAACGCCGTCTGAGCTGTCGCTCGTAGGTTCGCCCAAGTCGTCTTTCACGCTTCTCAAGGACCGGAAGTTTTTTTACCTGCATGTGCCGAAATGCGGCTCCACCACCGTGAAGGATATGCTTTACCACATCCTCAAGGGCCGAACGGTGGAAGGGCATTCGCACACCAAAATGCTTGAGGAAGCGCCCTATCGCATCATCGATCGGGGCCGCCTGCAGCGCGACTTTAGCGACTGGTTCAAATTCCTTGTGGTGCGGGACCCGATCTCGCGCCTCAGGTCCTACTACCGCTTCAATCTGGTATTTGCGAATGATCTCGCGCAGGAAGTAGGCAAGCGCGAAAGCTATCTGGGCCTCAAGCTGCAGCCAAGCTACCACGAATTTCTCGAAAAGTTACCGGAGTACCGCCGGGTATTCCGCACCCTGCGCGCGCACACCAATGGTGTTGCCGACATCGCGGGCGACGATCCTACCGTCTTTGACTGGGTTGGCCCGGTGAAGGATATGGGCGTGCTGCGTGAACGGCTCTGTGAACTGACAGGCACTTCGATCCCGTCCATTCACAATTTCCGCTCCAAGGACCTTGTGGCGTTTGAACCAGCGGAAGACCTTGAAGACAAATTGCGCGCCAATTATGCGCGGGACTATGAAGTCTACGGCCGCTATTTCTAGGCGCTGCACCGGGCGCTTTCCATTTTACGCATACAAAAGCAAAACGCCGCGGCATCTCTGCCACGGCGTTTCTGAAACTTGCGCTTAAACTTCCGAGGAAGTTTTGCCCTTAGGCGTTAGCAGCCTGTTTCTTCTTGATTTCCCGCTTCAGCTTCAGTGCAGCAGCCGAAAGGTCTGCATCACGAGCTTTGAGGAGGAAGTTATCAAGACCGTCATTGTGCTCAACAGAGCGCAGTGCGTGGGTCGAGATACGCAGGCTTACAGAGCGGCCCAGCGTGTCAGAAATCAGAGTTGCTTTGGTCAGGTTCGGCAGGAAGCGACGACGGGTTTTGTTATGTGCGTGAGACACATTGTTACCAGTCATTACGCCTTTGCCAGTCAGTTCACATACGCGCGACATGTTCGTTATCCTTGTTTTTCTGCTCGAGGGTTTCCCCCCGGGAATCTTTATGATCCATGTTCGCTAAAGACCGTCATTGGGCAATAGCTGGCGCGGTAGGTAGACGATTCGCCTGCCCCGGTCAAGCGTTTTGACTCTCTAAAGGCAGCATTTGTGCGGCTTTGCGCCTTTTCACACGTCCCGGTTCAGGCTCTCGAGAAGCGTGGTGCGGTTGGCGTCGAAATTGGCGGCACGTTCAAGCAGGCGGCCAACGCCAATCAACTGGTCTTCGCGGAACAGGTTGCCCCACAGCGTGAAGCCGTATGGCACGCGGCGTTCGAACCCCAGTTTCTTGTCATCTTCGCCCGTGAGCGGGAAGGTCTGGCGCTTGATCAGCCCAAGCGGCAGCGAAAGACTGGGATGCCCGGTATAATTGGTGATCACCAGCATATCGCCCGCGAAATTGGGGCAGGCGATGAGGTCGACCTGCTCATAGATGCCGTCCATCATTTCCATGACCTGACGGCGGAACCGGTCCAGCTGCACATATTCAATAGCGCTATGGAAGCGTGCGGCGCGCAAAGTATTGGGCCACGCCTTGTCGCCCTGCCAGACGAGCGTGTCGTCCTGGTCTGAAAGCGTGAGTTCCTCGAACGCGGCGGCGGCTTCCACTTCCACGGTGGAAAGCAGCGTGGAATAGGGCAGTTTGGGCAGGGAAATCTCCGTGAGGGTGAAGCCCATGTCCTTGAGCTGGTCGAGCACCTGACGGTCAAGGTCTGTGGCGTCCTTGCCGGTGAACCATGTGGGGTCATAACCGATTTTGAGGTCTGCGGCGGCGGCTGATGTGCCGTCATAGGCAAAGCCCCAGTCAAGGGAGCCGGGGTCACCGGCGTCATGGCCGTTGATGGCTTCAAGTACCAGCGCCGTATCCTCGACCGTGCGGCAGATCGGCCCGATTTTGTCGAGCGACCAACAAAGTGCCATGGCGCCCGTGCGCGGCACGCGGCCAAAGGTGGGCCTGAGGCCGGTGGCGCCGCAGCGCGTGGACGGCGAGATGATCGAGCCCATGGTCTCGGTCCCGATGGCGAAGCTGCAAAGCGCGGAAACAGTCGCCGCCGCAGAGCCGGCGCTGGAGCCAGAGGCGCCCTCATCCAGATTCCACGGGTTGCGGACCACGCCGCCAAACCACAGGTCGCCGTATGCCAGCGCGCCGAGCGAGACTTTGCCAAGGAGCACGGCACCCGCGTCGCGCAGCAGTTTGGTCACCGCCGCGTCCTCCTCCGCCACGCGGTCCTTATAGGGTGTGGCGCCCCAGGTGGTTTTGATGCCCTTGGTATCAATGATGTCCTTGAGGCCATAGGGAATGCCATGCAGCGGCCCGCGGTAGCGGCCGGAGCGGATTTCAACATCCGCTTCATAAGCCTGTTCGCGCGCGACCTTCTCCGTCACCGTGATGAAGCTATTGAGCTTGCTGTCATACTTCTTGATGCGGGTGATATAGATGTCTGTCAGGCGGCTTGAGGTCAGCAGGCCGTTTTTGATCCAGTAGGCCTGCGCGCTCACGGGCGCGAAGGCGATACCCTCGTCACCCGGAAGCGGGCTCGGGTTTTCACGCGCGAGGCGCACCCCGCCGGACTGCACATCATAGGCTTTGCCGGGCAGGCGCGGGTCGAATGCCATGGCAGGCGCGTCCGAGTTTTTGAGTTTGACCCCTGCGCGCCGCCGCCTGAGGCGGTCCAGCATGTCCTCAAGCTCGTCAAGGATCATCGCACGTTCGTCAGGCGTGTAATGCACGCCCGCAATACGTTCGGCGATGGCAAGGTCTGCCGGGGTCTTTACCGGTGGGTTTGGGCTTTCGGGCACGTAGGCATAGGCCGCGCGCGCGGCCGCAATTCCACCTAATATGCCAGCACCTTTAAGGATTTGCCGCCTATCCAGTCTTGTTCCCGACATACACGCTCCCGTTTAATTGTGATTATAGGGTTTCACTTTCTGGCAGGGAACCGTTATCTAAAACTTTACTATTAAGTCACTGTTAGGCGTTTTTATGGCTGGCATCATCAAGGCGGTTCTTGGCCCCACCAATACGGGTAAAACCCATTATGCGGTGGAGCGTATGATGGGCTATGCCTCCGGTATCATGGGTTTTCCGCTCCGGCTTCTCGCGCGGGAGGTTTATGACCGCGTGGTCGCAGTGAAGGGCAAAAACCAGGTGGCGCTGGTGACCGGCGAGGAACGCATTGTGCCCCAGGGCGCGCGCTATTTCCTCTGTACCGCCGAAGCCATGCCGCGCCATGCGGTGGCGGACTTTATCGCGCTTGATGAAATCCAGATGGCGGCGGACCCGCAGCGCGGCCATATTTTCACTGAGCATCTTTTGCATAGCCGTGGCACACACGAAACGCTGCTCTTGGGTGCGGATACCATGCGCGACATTATCCGCCGCCTGATCCCGGAGGCGGAGATCATCTCCCGCCCGCGTTTCTCCGAGCTTAAGGCTGTGCGCGCGAACAAGCTGTCGCGCCTGCCGCGCCGCTCTGCCGTTGTGGGGTTCTCATCCGCCGACGTGTACGGCATGGCCGAGCTGATCCGCCGCCAAAAAGGTGGCGCGGCGATTGTGATGGGCGCGCTCAGTCCCCGCACACGGAATGCACAGGTGGAGATGTACGCATCAGGCGAGGTGGACCATCTTGTGGCGACCGACGCCATCGGCATGGGGCTCAACCTCGATATCGGTCATGTATCCTTCGCGGGGCTATCGAAGTTCGATGGCCGGACCTACCGGGAGCTAACAGCCGCCGAGGCTGCGCAGATCGCGGGCCGCGCCGGGCGCTATAAAAAAGACGGCAGCTTCTCCACGCTTCAGGGTGGCGAGCCGATGGACCCCCTCATGATCGCGCAGATCGAGGAACATCAGTTTGAGCCCGTGAGGCGGCTTTTCTGGCGGAATCACCGGCTTGAATTTACCACCGTTCCGCGCCTCATTCGCTCGCTTGAGGAGCCCACACGCACCGACGGCTTGCACCGCACGCGGGACGCGATTGACCTTATGGCACTCAAGCGGCTTGCGGCGGATGATGAGATATCAGGCCTTGCCGCGCATCCGGAGGCGGTCGAAAGGCTTTGGAATGTTTGCCAAATTCCTGATTTCAGAAAATTGTCACACGATGATCATATCTCTCTCCTGCGCCGCATTTTTGTCGACTTGATGGGCCCAAATGGCACAATCCCGCACGATTGGGTCGCCCGGCAGGTGAAGCGCCTTGACAATACAAGCGGCGATATAGATACCTTGGCCGGTCGAATTGCCAGTATCCGGATATGGACGTACGTCTCGCACCGGAAAGACTGGCTGAAAGATGCGGCCCACTGGGCCCATGTAACGCGCAGCGTGGAAGACAAATTGTCCGACGCGCTGCATGAAAAATTAACCCAGCGTTTTGTGGACAGGCGTACGGCTGTTCTCATGCGCTCGCTCAGGCATAGGGGCGAACTTAGCGTGAGCATTGATGAAGAGACAAACCAGGTTTCGGTCGAAGGACACGAGATCGGTGAACTGAATGGATTTTCCTTCCGCGTTGAACCGGGTGCTGCCCGTGACGACCAGAAGACCCTGAAGGCAGCAGCCGAAGCGGCGCTGCAGGTAGAGCTGACCCGCCGCGCGAAGCTGTTTGGCAACGTGGGCTACAAGACGCTCAGTTTCGATTTTTCGGAAGGCCTCGCTTTCCCGAAACTCGTGTGGGAAGGCGCGCCGATCGCGACCCTGCACGACAGTGGCGCCCTGTTTGCGCCGCGCGTGAAACTGGTGGCGTCCACGCTCCTCCATGGCGAGAACGCAGACCTCGTGCGCGACAAGGCGCAAGAGTGGCTCGACACCCGCATTGCGGAGAAGCTTGAGCCGCTCCTGAAGCTCGCGGGTGAGCTGAACGGTGACACCGAAGCGCCTGAGGGTGCGGCACCGCTTTCGGGTCTTGCCCGCGGCGTGGCGTACCGCCTTCTGGAGAACTACGGGGTTATCTCCCGCGCGCTTGTGGACGGTGACCTGCGGCAGCTTGACCAGGATGCAAGGAAGGGCCTGCGCCGCTTTGGCATCCGCATCGGTGCAAGCTCGCTCTATATCCCACTCATCCTCAAGCCGCACGCCAATGAGCTTCGTCTGATGATGTGGGCGATGGCCGGCAAGCTTTCCGCACTGCCGCCGCTGCCCACCCCGGGCATGGTATGGGTTGAGACCAAAGACTCTGCCCCGCGCGAATTCTATGAGATGGCTGGCTTTCAGGTTTGCGGCAAAAAAGCCGTGCGCATGGACATGCTTGAGCGCCTCGCGGACGCTGTGCGCCCCTTGGGTCAAGGCGGTGACTGGTTCGAAGTCACGCCGGAGATCATGGGCCTTGTCGGCCTTTCGGGCGAAGACTTTGCCGAGGTAATGGCAGCTGCGGGCTACAAAAACGAAGTCCGCAAGGTAGCACCACCCGCGAAGGAAGAAGCTGCACAGGAAGAAGCGAAACCGTCTGAAGGCGATGAGGCCAAGGCGGATGACGCTGCTGAAGCGCAAGCTGAAGCACCGGCTGAGGAAGCGGCGGCACCTGCCGAAGCGCCCACTGAAGAAGCTGCACCGGCGGAAACTACTGAGGGTGAAGTCGCGGAAGAAGAGCTTGTTGAGCGTTACTTCTTCGCGTGGGCACCGAAGCGCAAGGCACGCCCGGCTGGCGGCGAAGGCCGCAAAGGTGGCAAGCCGTTCGCGAAAGGTGAACGTGCAGGCGGCGAGCGGCCAAAAGGCGATCGTCCCCGCGGTAAGGGCAAAGGCCCGCGCGGCAAGGACGGCAAGCCGCAAGGCCCACGTGTGCATACTGCACGCCCACCCCGCCGTGAGAAAGAGGCTGACCCGGATTCGCCCTTTGCGGCGCTGGCCGGGCTCAAGGAAAGCCTCACGAAAAAGAAATAGCCGCACGCTATGGCTGAAAATACTGAAACCGGGCAAATCAGGCTGGACAAATGGCTCTGGCATGCCCGGTTTTTTAAGTCCCGCTCTATTGCCAGCACGGTCTGTAAGGCCCGCAAGGTGCGCATTGATGGCACGGTGGCTGAAAAAGCCTCTGCCACTGTGCGTCCCGGCCAGGTGCTGACCTTCCCGCAAGGCGCTTATATCCGTGTCGTCAAAGTGCTGGCGCCTGGCGTGCGCCGTGGCCCGGCCGCGGAAGCACAAAGCCTCTATGAGGACCTTTCACCGGTTGACGAGCAGAAGGAATCTGTTTTGGCAGAGAAAAAATCCGCCGTCGCCGTGCGCGAGACTGGCGCAGGCCGCCCCACCAAAGCCGAACGCCGCGCCACCGACAAATTACGCGGTCGTGACTAGCCAAGCCTGACAATTAAGTTAAAGTAACGAGACACGTGCGCCGTAAGTAAAACATTCTGTGCACATAAGAATCTATTGCAGATAAAGGCGTTGCGCCGGTTTTCGCTTTTCGGCATAAAGCCAGAGAACGTAATAAAGACGGTATCCGCCACTCGGGACCTGTCCGTCGCGGAACGAAGGAGACACTCATGACCTACATCGTCACTGAGGCCTGCATCAAATGCAAATACATGGACTGTGTGGAAGTCTGCCCGGTTGATTGTTTCTACGAGGGTGAAAACATGCTCGTGATCAACCCGAATGAATGTATCGACTGCGGCGTGTGTGAACCTGAGTGCCCGGCCGAAGCCATCCTGCCCGATACCGAAGACGGTCTCGAGGAATGGCTTGAGCTCAACACCAAATATTCCGAAGAGTGGCCGAACATCACCGTGAAGGGCGAACAGCCCGCCGACGCGGACGAGTGGAAAGACAAGGAAGGCAAAAAAGAGCTCTTCTCCCCGAACCCGGGTTCGGGCTCTTAAGGCGGAAAACGGCGCTTTTGCTGTAATATTCTTGCTTCTGCATCAAACGCTTAAATTGAAAGCCGGGCAATTTGTCCGGCTTTTTTCGTGCGGCGAAATGCCGCGAACATAAGCGTCAGCGCCAAATACAGCTAATTTCACTGTAAAATTCACGAAAATTGTGTTACAAGAGGAGATTGCGCGAGCCCCTCTCGTCTAATCACGGGCTGCGCTTGGTGGCTGGACCGCCAAAATTTGACGATGCTGATCTGAGGCCCGACTGTGCCTCCCTACACAGGGTGGTGCAAGGGTTTTTTTGACGCGGATTGAAAAGAAAAGCGTGTGTTGTGCTTTTCTCAAGGGTTTCCGCAGCCTTGGTGCGCCGGGTAATTTCCCCAGATGCGGAGCGAGGACCGTGCCCGTCGGGGACCCGAACGATTATGGCTGGCAAATCTCCCACACGGATTTGCCTGTTTTAGATAAGAAGGACATAGAACCACTATGGCAAAATCCAACAAGCATCCCTTTGCAGTCGGTGATTACATTGTTTACCCCAAGCACGGCGTGGGCCGTATCACGGAACTGGAAGTCCAGGAAATTGCTGGTCTGAAGCTTGAACTGTACGTGATTCGTTTTGAAAAAGAGCGTATGACGCTCCGGGTGCCGACCGGCAAAGCGGAAGCCAGCGGCATGCGCCGTCTGTCGAACGATGCCACGCTCAAGGAAGCGTTCACCACGCTCAAGGGCAAGGCACGCATCAAGCGTACGATGTGGAGCCGTCGCGCGCAGGAATATGAAGCAAAGATCAACTCCGGTGATCTTGTTTCCATCGCGGAAGTCGTGCGCGACCTTCACCGCGGTGCTGACCAGCCGGAACAGTCCTATAGCGAACGCCAAATCTACGAATCGGCCCTGAGCCGTCTTGCGCGTGAGCTCGCTGCTGTCGAGGATATCGATGAAGCAGCCGCTATGGTGAAGCTTGAGAAAGAACTGGCTGCCTAAGCCGCTCTTTTAAGCCTGAGCCTAAAAGCACTGAGATAAAAAGCCCGCCCCGAGCATATCGGGACGGGCTTTTTATTTGTTCGGGCTTTGAGGTGGCCGGCCTACCGGTCCTCAGGCTCTGTCGGCTCGCTTGCGCCCTTCTTGCGCAGGTATTCCGCAATATCGCCGTGCTCGTAGCGCAGTGCTTGGCCAAGTGGCGTGCGGTATTCGCTCTTGTTCCGGCTTTTGTAATAGTTGTCGCCGGTGCGCACACGCGCATTCACATCAGCGCCCTTGCCGGTGAGATATTCGACCACCTCCATATGGCCGCCACGGGAGGCGGCGATCAGCGGTGTTTCGTCACCAAGCACGAAGGCATTCACGTCTGCGCCGGCATCCACAAGGCGTTTGACCATGGCGAGGTCGCCAATGGCGGAGGCCATGATGAGCGCATTGCCATCACCCGGTGCGGCCTTGTTGACCTCGGCCCCGGCTTTGAGGAGCTTTTCCACCATCACCATGTCGGAGGCCTGAACGGCAGCCACGAGCGGTGTGCCGTCACCAGCGGAATAGCCGTTCACGTCGGCGCCTGCTTTGAGCAGCTTGTCGACCATTACGGTGTCACCACTGCGTGCAGCCACGAGAAGCGGTGTACCCTCACCCGGTGCGGCCTTATTCACACTGGCACCAAGCTTGATGAGTTGGTCAACCACCTTTGTCGCGCGGCGCTGTACGGCGGCGGTCATCGCGGTGCCGTCGCCGGGTGCTACCATATCAAGCTCAGCACCACCTTCGAGCAGCACTTCCATGATGGCAGGGCTGTCGCTGTCAATCGCGGCAAGGAGCGCAGTGCCGTCACCGGGCGCAACCTGGTTGACTTGTGCGCCAGCTTCCAGCAGCAGTTCCACCATCTCCTTGTCGCGGCTGCGGGCAGCGGCAATCAGGGCAGTACCGTCGCCGGGCGAATAAGCGTTCACATCGGCACCAGCCTTGAGAAGGGCTTCGACCATCTCCCTGTCACCACTGCGTGCAGCCACCAGAAGCGGCGTGCCGTCACCGGGGGCGACTTTGTTGATATCCGCGCCTGCCTTGATCAGAAGGTCGACCATTTCCCGGTCGCCGACCATCGCGGCCACAGAAAGTGGTGTGCCGTCGCCCTTGCGGTGATAGTTCACATCCACGCCAGCCTTGAGGAAGGCCTCCGCGTGGTCGCGCCGGCGCTCCAGAATCGCATCAACAAGGGCAGCGCCCTGCGCTTCCTTGAGCGGATCGACTTGTTCGCTATCCCCACCTGTATCCATGTCTGCGCTCACAAAGGTATCGAGCGCGACGGGGCTCGCTTTGCTGCCGTCCAGATACACGACTTGGGTTGCCAGTGTCGCCCATGCGGCAACACCGGTCAGGCTGGTGGCACCGAGCAGCAGTCCAAAGCCTGCCATACGGCGCGCGGGGCTCAGCTCCCGGCGGGCAAGGCGCGCAACCCGGTCCTTGAGCGGATGACGGGTATCACCGAACCAGGAGCAGCCTAGCGGTGCACGTTCACCCATAAGCTGGGACTTCAGCAGTGTTTCCGCATAGGCCCGGCGGTGTTTGCCGTGACTGCGCATCACCCGTTCGTCACACGCCAGCTCCTGATCAGTACGAAACAGGCCGTAAGCGACATAGGCAAGCGGGTTGAACCAGTTAAGGCTACGGATCGCGATGGCGAGCGCGTTGGTTTGCATATCACCGGCCCGAATATGGGCTTGCTCGTGCGCCAGAATAAGCTTGCGTTCAAGCGGGCTATAAGCGTCACGGAAGTCATGCGGCACCACAATGCGCGGGTTCAGGAAACCAAGCACCGCTGGCCCCACATCGGCATGGCGCGCCACACGGGATTTGCCAAGGCCGGGCTTGAGGCCATGGCGCTTCATGAAACGGCGTTGACCAATGGCAAGCGCACCAAGGCTGACGCCCGTGCCCGCAATCCAAAGGGCAAAGAGAAGCGGCGTTGGCACTTCAGGAAGCTGGAAGCTTGACTGTGTTTCCGTGCGCGCGACCGGTGCCGCTGTTTCCATATCGGTTGCGCGCGCTTCGGTTGAGATTTGGTCGTTAGTAGGCTGTGTAACAGGGCGGCTCAGGTCGCGTTCCACCGGTTCACGCACAACAAAGTCGGCGGGCAGCAGGCTCGCGACCATTGCGATGGGCACAAGCAGCCACAAGGCGTAGGCCGTGCGGGCGCCAAACGCTGCCAGCACGCGCTTGCGTGCCAGCATGACAAGGAGCATGGCGGCAGATGCGCCGAGCGCGCTTTGCGCCATCAGGAAAAGAATATCACTCGTCATCGTCCAGCTCCTTTATCAGTTTTTTAAGCTCGGCAATATCGTCGCCGCTCAGTTTTTCGTGCCGGGAAAAGTGGGTCAGAAGGGAGGAGACTCGGCCGTCAAAAAGACGGTCCAGCATGCCTTGCCCCTCTCGGGTCATATAGTCGTCGTGACTCAGGACCGGGCTATAGAGGTATCGCCTGCCGTCCTTCTCAGCCGAGATCGCGCCCTTGGACAGCAGCCGGTTGAGAAGCGTTTTGACGGTGCCAACGCTCCAGTTATGTTCAGTGGTGACATCGCCTGCGATGTCCTCCGCGGTGAGGGGATGGGCCCGCCATAGCGATTCCATCACCTTGCTTTCAGCTACGCTGATCTGTTTTTTATCCTCGCTCATGACTCAACGTTTACACATGTAATCGATAAAGGCAAGCATTATGTTTACATATGTAAACGTTAGTGGTTACAGCTGGGAATCCAGGCAAGCAGGGAGAATAGCTTGCCTGATCCTGCGGATTTTTGGGCCTCACACCGATTTTATCGGGTGCGTCAAAAAAGTTGCTGCAAATGACATTAAAACTCGTCATAATGCACAACATTAATCAAGGTCATTAAAAATTGGGAGGTGAGAGTGAGCCGAGGAAACTGGGCCACTGGGGAAGATCGCCGCTTGATTCGTTTCGCAATGCGTGCGCCGATGCTCGACCGGGAGGAAGAGGGCGAGCTGGCACTGGCATGGCAAATGGAACGGGACGAAAGGGCGCTCAACCGCCTGACAGAGGCGCACTTGCGTCTGGCAATCGCTGCAGCCAGCCGGTATCGGCACTATGGGCTGCCCGTAGCAGATCTTATCCAGGAAGGTACCGTCGGCCTGATGGAGGCCGCGTACCGTTTTGAACCGGAGCGCGATGTGCGCTTCTCAACCTACGCCAGCTGGTGGGTACGCGCCGCCGTGCAGGACTATGTTCTAAGGAACTGGTCCATCGTTCGCACCGGCACCACAAGTGCCCACAAGGCACTGTTTTTCAACCTGAAGCGCCTGAAGGCCCGTATGGGGGTAGACCCCGACCGGCCACTTTCGATGGGTGCGCGCAACCAGATCGCTGATGAGATGGGTGTACGCCTTCGGGATGTCGAGGCCATGGAAGGCCGTCTTTCCGGGGTTGACCGTTCGCTCAATGCGCCCGTCGCTGACGAAAGCGCACAGGAATGGCAGGATCTTCTGGTGAGCGATGTGCCCCAGCCTGATGAAATCTTCATGGAGCAGCATGACGGCAATAAAAAAGCCGCCCTCATCGAGAAAGCCATGGGCCAGCTCACAGAGCGCGAGAGCTATATCATCCGTGAGCGTCAGCTCAAGGAAGACGGTGTAACCCTCGCGGTTCTCGGCACCCAGCTCGGTATCTCGAAAGAGCGGGTTCGCCAGCTTGAAGCACAAGCGCTCCTCAAGCTGCGTCAGGCGCTGATGGCCGATGTGGGTGACCCGGTAATGGCAGGGCTCGCCGGCAGCTAATCGCGAGCGGATTATTCATAAAGTATGGAGCCAGCCTATTCGGGCTGGCTTTCTTTTTGTGGCTCGGCGTCAGCGATCACACGCACCTGTCCCGGCCCTTGCAGCAGAAGGCGCGGGCCCGACTTATTGTCAATCCAGCCGCGTCCCTCGAGGGTTTTACCCTTGAAGCTCTCGGGGTCGATGCTCAGTTGGCTGAATTGGCGCACCACAAGCGGTGGGATCTCGATGGTGAAATCCGTGCGCCAGTCTGCCCCGAAATTGAGATAATAGGTGCCGCGCACAATGCCCACATCCTGCACAGTGCCGCGCACGATCTGGAACCAGCCGGGTTTTACCTGCCCACTATCCGCCATAACGGTATTGAGGTTCTTGTATTTCCACAGGCCTTTGCCTGCCGCCTTGGCTTCTTCCTCAGCCTCATAAAGCGTCGAGAGGCCCTGCTTGCGGGTAGCGCCGGGGAAGACAAACACATGGCCTTCACGCACGAGCTCAAGCGCGAGCCAGCCGCCATCAGGCATGATCACATGGGCCACCAGTTCACCAAGCCGGTTGGTTTTTTGACCTTCGCAATAAAGCGTAACAGTCTTGCCGGCGACTTTTTCCTGCAGCGCCTTTTTGGCGTCAACCGCGTGCGGCCAGCTGGAATATTGCGCGCCCGGTTCCCAAAGTTCAGGTGCTTTCACGAGCGCGCTTTTGATAACCTGCCCTTCGGCTGACATGAAGCGCGCACCGCCGATAGCGTCACCTGCAACCGTTTCGCCGCAAGGTTTGAGGGTAGTGGTATCGAGCGCTTGCCCAAAGGCAGGCGTGGCTAACACTCCCAAAAACAGGATTGCAACACCCAGTCGCATGTTTCATCCTCCCATCCGTATGGTTCAGAGTCTCACCAACGCACGGATTTGACAAGAAAGAGAAAATATCTTGGCCCACGGTACCCATGACTATGTCGACGATCCTCGCAACCGCGATATCCTCATCAATATCGGCGGCGAGTTGTTCCCGCGCGAGGAAGCAAAGGTCTCTGTCTTTGATAGCGGCTATATTCTTGGCGACGGCGTGTGGGAGGGCCTTCGAGTCAAGGGCGGGGTGATCATGTTCCTCGATGCACACATGAAGCGGCTCTATGAAGGCGCGAAGGCCATCGATATGGATATTGGCATCAGCAAAGACGCGCTCAAGAAGCGGCTTTATGACACGCTTGATGCCAACAAGATGGTGGACGGCGTGCATATCCGCCTCATGGTGACACGCGGTATCAAGGCAACGCCGTATCAGGACCCAAGGGTGACCATCAGCCCGGCCACCATTGTCATCATCCCTGAATTCAAGGAAGCGATGAAACAGACGCTTGATCGCGGTATTCGCCTTTTCACCGCCCATGTGCGGCGCGGTTACCCGGATGTACAGGACCCCAAGCTCAACAGCCACTCCAAGCTCAACTGCATTACCGCGTGCATTCAGGCCGCCAAGGCGGGCGCGGATGAAGCCCTGATGCTCGACCCGCACGGTTTTGTTGCCACCTGCAACAGCACGCATTTCTTCATTGTGCGCGACGGCGAGGTCTGGACATCGACAGGTCGTTACTGTCTTGGCGGCATCACACGCGGCATGGTCATCAGCCTCGCACGCGAAGCCGGCATTCCGGTCTATGAGAAAGATTTCAGCCTGACGGATGTCTACGGCGCTGACGAGGCATTTGTGACCGGCACCTTCGCCGGTCTTGTGCCTGTGGGTGAGGTGGACGGCCGCACCATCGGCGAAGTTGGTGCCGCTATGCCCGGGCCCATGGTCAAGCGGCTGCGCGAGCTGTACCTCGCGCGCACGCAGGCGGAGGCTGAGAAAGGGCGCGGGCTATGACAGAGTGCATCCGCATCGCCATGTGGTCCGGCCCGCGTAACATCTCGACCGCGATGATGCGCTCGTTTGAAAACCGGCCCGACACCGTAGTGGTCGATGAACCGCTATACGCTTGTTACCTCGCCGACACCGGCATGCACCACCCGGGGCGGGAAGAGGTATTGGCCTCGCAACCCACCGACTGGGAGACGGTGACAAAGAATCTGGTCGGCAAGGTGCCGGATGGCGCCAAGGTCTATTACCAGAAACATATGGCGCACCACCTGCTGCCGCACATGGGCCGCGACTGGACGGAGAAGCTCACGCATGCCTTCCTCATTCGCGACCCCCGGCTCATGCTGGTGAGCTATGTGAAAACGCGTGAGGAGGTCACCCTGGCGGACCTCGGGCTTGAAGCCCAGCTTGAGATTTTTGAGCGCGAGGCAGACCGCCTTGGCACCGCCCCGCCGGTGGTTGAGAGCGCAGACGTGCTCAAGAACCCGAAGGCGAAGCTCACGGCGCTTTGTGAGGCACTCGGCATCCCGTTCGATGACGGCATGCTCAAATGGCCCGCGGGCCCGCGCGAAAGTGACGGCGTCTGGGCACCTTACTGGTACAAGAATGTAGAAGCCTCAACAGGCTTCAACAAGCCGGACGACAAAGCCGCGCCCAGCCTGGAGCCGCGCCTGCAGGCGATCGCAGATGAAGCGATGCCAATCTATGAGATGCTGCAGGAATTCAAGCTTTAGCGGCCAGTGGCGGCTTCACACATGGGGGTCATGGTCATAGAGCGGGAAACCGACGGTGACCTTGGTGCCCACGCCGGGCGTGGACTGAATGTCGAAGGTGCCGTCAAGTAAGTCGACAAAGCGGGTGACAAGCGGCAGGCCAAGGCCAGTACCCTTGTGGCTGCGGGTCATATTGTCGTGCACTTGTCCAAAGAGCGAGAGCGCAACCTCGATCTCGCTTTTGCTCATGCCGATGCCACTATCCTCCACAGCTATGGTATAAAAGCGGCCCTTGATCTTGCCGGTAACCGTTACCTTGCCATGGGGTGGGGTGAATTTAACGGCGTTTGACAGCAAGTTGATCAGCACTTGCCGCATGATACGTTCGTCTGACAGCACATCACCGGGCAGGCAGTCGATCTCAAGGTTCAGGTCTTTTTCCTTGGCGGCAGTTGCGACCATTTTGCCAGCCGCACGCGCCACTTCCCGCGGGTCGACCCGTTCGGCATAAATTTCGAAGCGCTCAGCCTCCAATTTGGAGATATCCAGAATGTCGTTGATGATCGACAGCAGGTGCTCGCCGCTTTCACGAATGAGCTGCAGATATTCCTTGTTTTTCTGACCTTCGACCTTGCCGTATAGCTCAAGCGAGATCAGTTCAGTGAAGCCGATGATCGAATTGAGTGGCGTGCGGATCTCATGGCTTGTTGACGCCAGAAACGCCGATTTTGCCTTGTTGGCCCGCGCCAGCTCTTCCACGAGGCGGCTCGCGCGGCGCACAAAACGGGTCATGGCAGCTGCGACAATCATGAGAAGGATAAGCGCTGGCACAATGAGGTAGCGGATCATCTCGGAGCCGGGTGCTGCCGCTGTCCAGGCCAGATAGCCCGCTGCGCGGTCGTTGGCGCCGGGGATGAGCTGGAAGGTGCCGCCGGCGGGTGCTTCGGTTTGGTAGGTCAATGCCCGGAGCGCATTGTTTTTACCAACGGCCTCAATGTCATCCGCACCAACGTCCGAGATGAAGACAATCGCGGGTAGGCGTTCAAGGTCGATGTCCGGCAGCTTGTTTGCGCCTGTAGCCTGTACCATGCTGGCACCAAAAGCGATCAGGCGCCCTTCAACTTGCAGGTATCCTGACCGCGTCAGCGGCACGAGGTTTTCCCTCGGGCCCATTGCCCGTACCACTTCGATGAGGCCTTCATCCAGTATGGCGTGCGGCGCTGGCAGGTCGGTCGCAAAATTGGCATAGGCCATTGTGCCGTCGGTGCGAATGACGAACACACCATCGACTTGACTGATGCCCATGACGGATTCACCGAGTGTGCTGTCGATCCAGGCAATATTCTCGGTGATATGGATATTTTCGACAGACGCATCCCACCAGGCGTTGTCCTCAACAAGAACAGCAAGCGCCTCATGGATGGCGCGCATTTCCTGCGCTACAACCTGGTTTTCAGCATCAAGCGAAGCAGCGTCCTGCCGTGATGCAGCAAAGACGACAAGCGCCATAAAGGCCGCGATACTGACCGCGACCGCCAAGAACACCGGCGCAACAAGTCTGCGAAAACTCACAGCTATTCCCTATGCGACCCCCAAGTCAGCATCGCGCCCATAAGACGCCCGAAAGGTTAATTAAGGATAAAATGATCCTGCCAAATACAAAAGGATTTTGGTGATTCAGTCGTTATTTGCGTGAGGGAAATGACATACCTTACGGCAGCAACTAAAATTCAATAATGCACTATTCTTCAGAGTCTACCGTAGGATCAGGGTTGTTTGTCCCGTTGGTTCCAATGAGTCAATATTGCGAAAAAAGATTTTTGTGCTAAAAGCGACGAGGCATTGCTCAGGCAATGGGGGCTAGCTCGGGCGGTGCCACGAAGGCCATTTTCATATAAAATATTGACAATAAAGGCTAAATCGGCCCCGTAGCTCAGCAGGATAGAGCGACAGATTCCTAATCTGTAGGCCACTGGTTCGAATCCAGTCGGGGTCACCAACATGCCAGTTCTTAGGTTTTTCGAGATACGATTCCCCGCCGCGCCACCGTACATAGCGGTGTCGGCACACCTCTTCGGTATGATGTTTTCTCGCTGATGTTCGTAAAGAGCTTTGCGTCCCGCCATTGAAATCTGTTCTGGAAAGGGATCAGAGTGACATCAAAACACAGGCAATATTTCATCGCGGACGTCTCTGTCGCTCTTGCCTGAATACCGCATGCTGAACGCGATAACTGCCCTGATGATGGGATGTTTTGGCGTGCGGGCAGTGTTGTGCGGTCTTGTGATTGCTACACGCGAATTCCGGGCACGTACATTTCTTGTCTTTGGCCTCGTCGGTTGACTGCCGTTTTTTGCCTTCAACGTCTATTTCTATCTTGCCCCCCAATGTTCACGCCATGGATGTTGCTGGATTTTGGCGGTAACATCGTCATTCTTGCAGCCGGGCTTTTCGGATACCTCCTTAAGCGCGCTGAAGTGCGCGCACTCGATTAAGCGTTGTCTAGTGCTTCTTCGATATGGGATTGCAAGCGCCTGGGGTGCACGATCCAACGACCGCGCGTATCTTCGTCAGACTTTATGAATGCAACCTGCTTGCCAATTGTTTCCTGAATCGAGGGGTGCAGCATGTTGAAGCGGGGTTCTGTCTGCATGACCATGAGGTTGGTGGGCGCCATGGCGAGATTATGGAGTGCTGAGCTATCGAGCCCGACAACAAGTTTTGCCTCTCGCAGGCGGTTGAGGAGAGCGGGAAGCGCGAGCTTGAGGGGGTCAAGCACCTTGCCACCCATATCTTCCACCGCCGCAATCAGCGCCTCCTCATTCGCTATCTCTCGCCCGGGCGCGGAGGTCAGCGCTGTGTGTTTGAGATAAACAAGCTCCGCCGCGGGCGGCGTTTTTTGCCAGCGCCGCAGATGGCCCCAGCCGTAGCTAATGGCCGAAAGTCTACGGAACATCTGCCGTGCAAAAGTGACCGGTAAGGTGCCTTTGTGGTGCTGGCTTAACGTTGTGGGCATCAGAAGGTGGCAGACCTCGAATATGTGCGACTTGTCCAGCTCGACAATCCTGTCCCGCGGCACGCCGTAAGCGGCAAGGAAAGGGTCCATCCATTTTGCGTGTTTGGGCAATAGGAAATGATCGATGGCGGCAACATCGTGGTTGGCGGCCAGGAGTTCGAGCCTTGCGCACATGTCGGTAATCCAGTGGCCATAGGTATAGGCGCCGGGAAAGCTGAGGAGCGCAGCTGTACCTTGAAGCGTCACCGAGTCATGCGCATGTATATCTAGCGCATAGTTGGTGTCTGCGGTCCGGCTGATATGTCCCATCTCAGCGAGATACTCGAACTGATCGTGGGTCCAGCCAAAGCCGCTGATGCTGTTTATGAGGAAAGACCCATCGTTAGGCAGCACGAGGCCCCAGTCGTCGGTCACGCGCACGTCGCGTGCTTCGAGGATACCAATGCGGATGTCGCTGGTGTTCTGCCGGCGATAATAGTCTGCCAGCCAGCTGTTGGTAAACGGTGAGTGCAGCAGCGTGAGCGCCTCTTGCCTTTCCGCCGTCGTGAGTGCAGGTGCCTGATAGGCGGGGCCATAGGGCTTGAAGCTCAACCCATGGGCCGCGCGGGCGGAGTCGAATTCCTGCGGTGTGTGGCATAGGTCGGGTTTGAGCGGCAATAACGTCATGGTCAGGCTTGGGATTTCAGAGTTTTCATGACTTCTATCTACCGCCAGCCCGCGCCCGCGCCAAGCCAAAAGAAAAGAGGCTACCTATTCGAATGGTGGTTCAGCGTCCCAATCGAGGCCCGGCACGGGGCCGTTTGATACTTTGTCCTTGAACTCTGGTTCGCGCTTTTCAAGGAAGGAGAGCACACCCTCGCGCCCGTCGTGCATGCTGGTGTGCAGCATGGTGCGGCTTTCGGCCTTGTGGGCTTCCATCGGGTGCGCGGCGCCCATCATGCGCCAGATCAGCTGTCTGTTGATCGCGACAGACATGGCACTGGTGCGCGCTGAATAGCTGTGCGCAAGCTCAAGCGCTCGCGCGATCAAGTTGTCTGGCTCAACTATCTCACTGATGAGGCCACCAGCCAATGCTTCCTCTGCCTTGAACACCCGCCCGCTCAAAGACCAGTCGAGCGCTTGTGCCACACCCACAAGCCGCGGCAGGAACCAGCTTGCACAGCTCTCCAGCGTGATGCCGCGCTCGGCAAACACAAAGCCGAACTTGGCGAAGGGCGACGCAATGCGCGCATCCATGGGCAACTGCATGGTGGTGCCCACGCCAACGCTCGCGCCGTTGATCGCGCCAATCACCGGTTTTTTCATACGGAAAAGCCTCAGCACCACACGCCCACCGGTGTCGCGGTTGTGTTCCATCTCGGGTGAGGCCGGGTCGATGCTTTCATCAAGGCCAAACACATTGCCCTCGGCAGACAAGTCCATGCCCGCGCAAAACGCCCGCCCGGCGCCGGTGACAACAAGCGCGCGGATGCTATCGTCCGCATCAACCTCGTCAAAGGCGGCGATCATCTCCTCCGCCATGGTGGGCGTGAAGGCGTTCATGCGCTCGGGCCGGTTGAGGGTCAGGATAGCAGTGCTGCCGTCCCGGTCCAGAAGCAGGGTTTCATAGGTCATGCTGGTCTCCGCAAAATCGTCTTGGCTTATGAACTAGCGCATGATTGCGCAGAGGGAAGGCCTGCATTCGCTTGACCAGCTGGACCCATCAGTCCATTTTATGCGGCAGGGGAATAACACCATTGGGGAGACACGGGATGAAAAACTGGTTTTATGAGCAGATGGCCATGTATTCGGCCTATCACCGCGACGGTCGCAACCAGGCCACGCACCATGTGGGCGTGCCGATGATTGTCTTCTCCGTGCTGGTGATCACCTCAACCATCCCGCTTGTAACGACAGTAGAGGGCCCCATCACCGTGGGTGCGGCGCTGATGGCACTTCTTGTGCTATTTTACATCATCGCCGCGCCGCTTGTCGGCACCATCGCAGCACTTCTTTATGGTGCGCTCAGCTTTGGCGCCGCACAAATTGCCGCGATGGGAGAGGGTATCCCGATGAAGGTGTTCCTCACGCTTTTCATCGTCGGTTGGGCCATCCAGTTCTGGGGCCACAAATATGAAGGCCGCAAACCCGCGCTTTTTGACAATCTGCTGCAGATTTTCATGGCGCCTTCGTTCCTGATTGCCGAAATCCTCTTCTCGCTCGGGTTAGAAGAAGGCCTGCAGGCCGAGATTAAATCCCGTATGGGCAAATACCTGCCGAAAGAGGGCTAGAGGTAAGGGCTCGCCAGCCAGAGCACGCGGCCGAAGGCACGTTGCAGGCGCGGGCGGGTGCGGAAATCTTCGCGGGTCATCTCGGTTGCGGCCTCGAAGCGGGGGTGTACCCAGTCTGACATCGCAGTCGCAAAGCCGCGATCATAGGATTCCACGTTGAATTCGAAATTGAGCTTCAGTGAACGTGCGTCCCAGTTCGAGGAGCCGAAGAACACCCAGTCATCATCGACAATCATCAGCTTGGTATGGTCAAAGGGTGGGGCTGAGAGAAACAGCCGACAGCCCGCATCCACCAGTTGCCGCGCGCCGGAAAGTGCGGTCAGCATGAATAGCGGCAGGTTGTTTTTGGCCGGCACCAGGATATCCACCTCCACACCCCTCAGCGCCGCCTGTTTGAGCGCGGTCACCAGCGCCTGTTCGGGCAGGAAATAGGGGGTGATCACCTGCACCCTTTTGCGTGCACTCGCAAGCGCACTTTCCATGATCATGGCCGAGCGTTGGCGCGGCTCGTCCGGCCCGTCGGGTACCGCGCGGGCGGGAATGCCGGCGCCAGTGGGCGAGACGCGCGGCAGCCATTTTTCTTCCGGCAGTTCTTCGCGTGTCGAGAAAGCCCAGTCGTCCGCAAAGGCTTCCATCATCTGGCTGACGATTGGGCCTTCAAGGCTGAAATGGGTGTCACGCACGCGCTGGGTGCCGTCCTCATTCTCAAGATGATGTTTGCGGATGTTCATGCCGCCCGCGAAGCCCTTGAGGCCATCGACAATCAGCAGTTTGCGGTGGGTGCGCAGGTTAAAAAACGCAAGACGCCACGACAGCCGCGCCGGGTTGAAGGTGGCGACCGGGATGTTGCGGCGGCGCAAGAGGTTCGACACGGGTTTGAGGCCATAAAGGTTGCCCACAGCGTCGACGAGCACACGTACCTCGACACCGCGCTCATGGGCACGGGCAAGGGCGCTGACGAACTTGCGGCCCGCCTGGTCGGCCTGAAAAATATAGGTGGTGAGCGCGATGGTATGTTCGGCCTTCTCGATGGCGTCGAGCATGGCGTCATAGGCTGCGCGGCCCCCCCCAAGCGGGGTGATCTTGTTGCCAAGCGTGAGCGGCAGCCCGGTCACGCGGCCCGCGAGGCGGCTGTGCGCATGCCAGCGGTTGGCGGCGTCGGGCATGGCGTCATAGAGCGTGGGGCCATCAGGGTCGGTGGCGAGGTCGCGGCGCGCGGGGCGGCCGCGGCGCATACGCGCGCGTTTCGCCTGCCGCTCGATGCGGTTGATGCCAAAGAGCAGATAGAAGATCAGGCCAAATACGGGCGCAAGCCACACAAGGCCGATCCAGCCCACGGCGGCGCGTACATCGTCCTTGTGCCGGAGGATGTGCGCGCTGGCGAGCATCTGGAGCACGAGGATCGCACCGGCGACCAGAAGGCCGCCCTGCCATATATTCGCATATTGATCCATAAGCCCCCATCAGCCTGCGCAGCCGGGATGCGCGTTGTCCCTTAATGATCATATAGGCATGTTTGCCCGCAAGTGAAGCTGCCATGCGCTTGTGGGCACATTATGGCGGCGCGCTGGCGTGCGACGCCGTGCCGCCCTGCGCTCCGCCGGTTTTGCTTGAGCGCGGCGATGCGAGCCGCTAGCTTAAGCCCAAGTTTTGCAACCCTTTATCCGGAAATCCGCCCGCTTATGACGGCCGACCATATACCGCGCTATAATGCACCGGCCCTTGTGGCCGATGGCCTCGCCACCACGCGGGGCGGCAGGCGGGTATTTGAGGGGCTGTCGTTTACCGTATCGAGCGGTGAGCTTCTTTACCTGCGCGGGCCGAACGGCAGCGGCAAGTCCACGCTCTTGCGGCTGATTGCGGGTTACGGCAAGGCCCATGCGGGCAGCCTGATGTTTGGCGACAGCGACTGGACGGAAGCGAGCCCCGCCTTTGATGGTGCGATGATCTATGCGGGGCATGAAAACGCGCTCAAACCGGTGTTGACCCTGCGGGAGAATGCAGCGGCCTACACGGGTGTGATGACCGGCCAAGCGCCAGATGATGCGCGGCTTATGGCGGGCGCGGCGCTTTTTGGCCTCACCACGCTTCTGGACCGCCCGGCGCGTTTCTTCTCCAGCGGGCAAAAACACCGCGCCAACCTGTTGCGCTTCACGCTTCTTGACCGCCCGCTCTGGCTCATGGACGAACCCACCGTGGGGCTTGATGCCGCCAACCGGGATGTGCTTGCGGACCTGATGAAGCGCCACCTGAAGGCAGGCGGCATGATCATCGCCGCGACCCATGACCCCATCGGGGTGGAAGGGCGAGAACTTGCGCTGGACGACTTTTCACCAAAAGTGGTGATTGACGAGGACTGGCTATGAGCGGCGGCGTCAATACCTCAGCCATCTTCCGCGCTATTTTCATGCGCGATGTTCGCCTTGCATGGTCGCAGGGTGGCACAGGCACCATGGCGCTCAGTTTCTTTCTCATTGCCGTCACGCTTTTTCCCTTCGGCGTCGGGCCGGAGCCGCAAACGCTGGCGCGTATCGCGGCGGGTGTCATCTGGGTGGTGGCGCTGCTTGCGTGTCTCCTCTCGCTCGACCGGCTTTATCAGGCCGACTATGAGGACGGCAGCCTTGATGACCTCGCGCTGTCGCCGCTGGGCTTGACCGGTGTGGCCGCGGCCAAAATCCTCGCGCACTGGGTCGCGACCATCCTGCCGCTTGTGGCGCTGTCGCCCATCCTCGGCATGCTGATGAACCTGGACGCGGGCGCATACGGCATGCTTGTGCTCTCGCTTCTTGTTGGCACACCAGCGCTCAGCCTTATTGGCAGCGTCGGTGCGGCGCTCACGGTCTCTGTCCGGCGGGGCGGTGTGCTGATGTCGCTGCTGGTGCTGCCACTTTATGTGCCGACCCTCATTTTTGGTGTGGGGGCGATTGATGCCGCCGCTGGCATGACAGACCCGCTGCCGCACCTCGCCTTCCTCGGCGCTGTCACCCTTGTGGCGCTTGTGATCGGCCCCATAGCGAGTGCTGCCGCGCTCAAGCTGTCGCTGGAGTAATGGCATGCGCATTTCCCGCACATATTTCGCACAGCTCTTGCGCACATGGGCGCGCGTGAGGCATCACGTCGCACTTGCCCGCCTGCGCGCTTCGGGATAGGAAATGCCCATGCACAGATTCGCCAATCCCGCTGAATTCAACCGCCTGGCAGACGCCATTCTGCCGTGGGCGAAAATTATCATGGCGGCGGCGTTTGCCTATGGCCTCTATCTGGCGCTTTTCACCAGCCCGCCTGACTATCAGCAGGGCGAAAGTGTACGCATCATGTATGTGCATGTACCGGCGGCCTGGATGTCCATGTTCACCTATATGGTGGTGGCAGCCGCCTCCTTCACCGCGCTTGTATGGCGGCATCCGGTTGCGCTGCTTGCGGGCAAGGCAGCGGCGCCGATTGGCGCGACCTTCACTGCGCTTGCGCTTATCACCGGCATGCTGTGGGGCAAGCCGATGTGGGGCACATACTGGGTGTGGGACGGTCGGCTGACCTCCGTTCTGGTGCTGTTTTTCCTCTACCTCGGCTATATGGCGCTGTGGCGCGGGCTGGATGAAGAGGACAAGGCGGGCCGTGCAGCTTCTATCCTCGCGCTTGTGGGTGTGGTGAATATCCCGATCATAAAATTCTCGGTCGACTGGTGGAACACGCTCCATCAACCATCCAGCGTCATGCGCATGGACGGGCCAACCATGCCCGCTGAAATGCTATGGCCGCTCCTGACCGTGGCGCTCGCGTTCAAGGCCTATTTCATTGTGGTGTTCCTTTACCGCATGAAACTTGAGATCAACTTGCGTAAACTGACCGTACTGAGCAGCATTGAGGCCCGTGGATAGATGACCGAATTCCTTCATATGGGCGGCTACGCCACCTTTGTCTGGACCGCATATGGTCTGACGGCGGCGGCGCTCATTGTGCTCGCGCTCAGCAGTATCCGCGGCGCGCAAAAGACACGCGAGCGCGTTGAAGCCCTGCGTCCGCGCAGGCGGAAAGGCGAATAGATGGCTGGCCTCAAGACACGCAAAAAACAGCGCCTCGTGGTTGCGTCCGTGGCCGTGGCCGCGGTAGCGGGCGCCATTCTCCTTGTGCTGTTTGCGCTGGGCGGCGATAGCCTCAGCCTTTTCCTGCAGCCGAGCGCCGTGCACGCCAAGGAAATCGAAGTGGGCAAACGCTTCCGCCTTGGCGGCCTTGTGGCGCCCGGCTCATTTGTGAAGGCAGAAGACGGGCTGACCTACAATTTCACCATCACTGACTGTGCGGCTGATGTCCCCGTAAGCTTCAAGGGTATCCTGCCGGACCTGTTCCGGGAAGGCCAAGGCGTGGTGACCGAAGGGCGCCTGAACGCTGACGGTACCTTTGTGGCTGATACCGTGCTCGCCAAACATGACGAAAATTACGCACCGCCCGGCACGATGCCGAAAAATGCTGAAGCCTGCACGCACCCGGAAGGGCTTGATAGCGGCTACGGCAATAGCTCGGGTTCGCGCTGATGATTGCCGAGCTTGGCCATTTTGCGCTGATGATCGCGCTTGCCTTTGCGCTATTGGGTGCTGTGGTGCCGCATATTGGCATCGCACGCGGCAATGCCCGGCTGGTAGCGGTGGCGGACAATGCGGCCATCGGCCAGTTCGTTATGGTGTTCATCTCCTATGCGGCGCTGACCTATTCTTTCATCATTTCCGATTTCTCGGTGATGGCGGTTGCGTCCAACTCACATACGGCCAAGCCGCTCCTCTATAAAATTTCGGGTGTGTGGGGCAACCATGAGGGCAGCCTCATGCTCTGGGTGATGATGCTCACACTTTTTGCCTGCGCGGTTTCCTTGCGCGGCAAATACCTGCCCGCGCGGTTCCGTGCCCGCGTTCTCGCGGTCCAGAGCGCGCTTGCGCTTGGTTTCCTGCTGTTCATCCTGCTGACCTCGAACCCATACCTCAGGCTTGATCCGTCACCGGTTGAAGGCAACGGGCTTAACCCGCTGCTGCAGGACCCCGGCCTCGCCTTCCATCCGCCGATGCTGTACCTCGGTTATGTGGGACTATCGGTGGCGTTTTCCTTCGCAGTAGCTGCGCTTCTTGAAGGGCAGGTGACGCCGCTCTGGGCACGCTGGGTGCGGCCGTGGACCTTGGCGGCGTGGGTTTTCCTCACCGGTGGCCTCGCGCTTGGCTCCTGGTGGGCTTATTATGAGCTCGGCTGGGGTGGCTGGTGGTTCTGGGACCCTGTGGAGAACGCGGCCTTCATGCCGTGGCTCGCGGCAACGGCGCTGCTCCATAGCGCGATTGTGGTCGAGAAACGCGACGCGCTCAAAAGCTGGACCATCCTTCTGGCCATCGTTGCTTTCTCCTTCTCGCTGCTCGGCACCTTCCTTGTGCGCTCTGGCGTGCTTACAAGCGTGCATGCCTTCGCGGTTGACCCCGCACGCGGTATTTTCATCCTCGGCTTCCTCGCTGTCGTGGTCGGCGGGTCGCTCACGCTGTATGCCTGGCGCGCACCGAAGCTGACACCAGGCGGCGTGTTCGGGCTCGTCAGCCGTGAAAGCGCGCTGGTGCTTAATAATATTCTTCTCTCCACCTTCGCGGCGGTGGTGCTTGTGGGCACGCTCTATCCGCTCTTTGTGGAAGCGTTCAACGCGGGGCAACTGAGTGTCGGCCCGCCGTTTTTTGAATATGCCGCTGCTGTGCTGATGAGCCCGCTTATCGTCGCCCTCGGCTTTGGCCCATTACTCGCATGGAAGCGGGGGCGAATTGGCCGGGCGGCGCAAATCCTGCTGCCCGCGCTTGGTGTGGCGCTTGTGGCTGCGATCACCATCTATTGGCAGTCCATCGGCGGTGCGGTGATGACCGCATTCGGCCTTGGCCTCGCCACATGGCTGACGGTCAGCGTGTTTCTTGAAATTGCCGAACGCATCCAGCTTTTCAAAAAGCCTGAAGGCGCGCTTTCCCGCCTGCGCGGCCTGCCGCGCGCGAGTTGGGGCATGAGCTTCGCGCATTTGGGCCTTGCCGTCATCCTGTTCGGGATCACCATTTCTGAAGCCTGGACCGAGGAAGATCTTGTGGTCATGGCCGCAGGCGACACGGAGGAAGTGGGCGGTTACAGCTTCACTTTCCGGGGCGTGGCGCCTGTGGCCGGGCCGAACTTCACCGCAGTGCGCGGCTTTTTTGACGTGGCGCGTGGCGGTAAGACCCTCACGACCCTGATGCCGGAAGACCGGCTTTATACCGACCCGGTGATGAATACGACCGAGGCGTCCATTTACCCGCTGGTGCGCGGCGACCTTTATGCCGTGATCGGTGAGGCCGCGGGCGCGGGGCGCTGGTCTGTCCGGCTCTATTTCAAGCCGTTTATATCCGGCCTTTGGATCGGCTCCCTGATGATGATGGTAGGCGGCCTTCTGTCGCTCAGTGACCGGCGGCTGCGAATCGGCGCCCCCAAAGCCAAACGGGCGGAGGGCTAAGCCATGCAACGTTTCCTGCCGCTGATTATTGTCGTCGCGCTTTTTGCCATCTTCCTCCAGATGATGACGGACGGTGACCGCAACCCGAATGAGATCAAAAGCGTGATGGTCGGCAAGCCTGTGCCCACTTTCACCTTGCCAGCTGTCGTGGACGGTGAGGGTGAACTTAGCGATGATTTCCTGAAGTCCGGCCGGCCGATGCTGGTGAACTTCTTCGCCAGCTGGTGTGTGCCTTGCCGCGCCGAACATGAGAATCTGATGAAGCTCGCGAACGAGCACGGCATCACCATTGTGGGCATTGCCTACAAAGACCGCCATGCTGATGCGCTTGCTTTCCTTGATGAGCTTGGCAACCCCTTCCGCCGCACGGCGCTTGACCGGGATGGCCGCCTTGCCATCGACTTTGGTGTGACCGGTGTGCCCGAAACCTTCGTGATTGATGGCAATGGCATGATCACCTACCGCCACTGGGGCCCCATTGTAGGCGACGGGCTTGAGGCCAAGCTTTTGCCAGCTTATGAGGCCGCGCAATGAGCCGCCTTTTCACAGCGCTGATCGCCTGCCTCTTGCTCACCGGCGTGGCCTTTGCCGTCGCGGTTGATGAAAAACCGCTTGAGGATCCGGTGAAGGAAGCCATGGCGCGGGAGCTGATGAAAGATATCCGCTGCCTTGTGTGCCAGAACCAATCGATCGAGGATTCGAATGCCGATCTCGCGCGTGACCTCCGGCAGATTGTGCGGGAGCGTATCGCCATGGGCGACAGCCCGGAGAATGTGCGCGCCTACCTTGTCGACCGCTATGGTGACTGGGTGCTTCTGGAGCCGCCGGTAAAGCCGCAAACCTATTTCCTGTGGGCCTCGCCCTTCCTGTTTCTGGCACTCGTGGCGGTCGCAGTCGCGCGCCGCCGCAAAGCCGCGCCGCCCGCGCCCCTGAGCGCTGACGAGGAAGCAGAGCTCGCGCGCATCATGAAAGAGAAAGGCGAGGACAAATGATCTGGCTTTTCCTTATCCTCATGCTCGTAAGTGCTGCGCTGATCCTGCTGCGCGGGGAACGCAGAACAGCGGCAGGACTTGACCCGGTCGCACACTATAAAGCGCAGCTTCAGGAGCTTGAGGCCGACCGCGCCCGCGGGGCGATTGACGACACATCCGCCGCTGCCGCCAAGGTGGAGATCGAACGCCGCATCCTCAAGGCCGCCCGCGCGGATAGTGACAGCACGCTGAAGGCTGGTGCGCGCAGCACGGTGATACCGCTTCTTGCCGTGCTTATCGGACTGCCAGCCACCTTTTATGCGCTTGCCGGCAGCCCAGACCTGCCCGCCAAGCCCGGTTTTATTGCCGAGGGGCGGCATATGCAGGTGGAAGAAGGTGGTCCGACGTTCGATGAGGCGATGGAGGCCATTCGCGCGCACCTGAAAGACAGCCCGGACGACAAGAAGGGTTGGGAAGTGCTGGCGAAAACGGCGCGCGCAGTGCGCGACTATTCGGTTGCCGCCAACGCGTTTGACCGGCTCGCGGAACTGGAGCCTGAGGATGTAAAGTGGCGCGTGCAGCAGTTTGAGGCCATGCTGGCCATGGCGGGCGGGCAGGTGACCCCGGCCTCGCGTCTTGTGCTCGCACGTGTGCTGAACGAGGAACCGGGCCACCCGGCGGCGCAATATTATCTTGGCCTCGCGTATGAGCAGATGGGCCAGCCAGACAAGGCCCGCGCCACATGGACAGCACTTGCCGATCGCTCGGCGCCCGATGCGCCGTGGATGGGCCCGCTCCGCGAAAAACTGGCGGGGCTTGGCGTGAACCCGCCCAAATTGAGCGCGGATGAGATGGCTGCGGTCAATTCCATGAGCGTGGAAGACCGCGAAGCCTTCATCGCCAGCATGATCGAGCGGCTTGCCACCCGGCTTGAAGAAAACCCGGATGATGCGGAGGGCTGGATGATGCTGGCGCGTTCACAAGCGTCGCTCGGGAATCGGGAGGCGGCGATTGCGGCACTTGAGCGTGGGATCAGTCTGATGGATCCCAGCAAGGCTGCGCCGCTGCAGGCCATGCTTGACAATCTGCGGGCAAGACCCAATCTTTAACACTCTGGTGACGATTTGCGTTTAGCATGTCACCACGATTCTGATCGTGGCCAGCGAAGAACTCTGCGGCCTTCAAGCGCAAAAAATTGCCCCAATCTGTTGTCAGTATTTTTGTGTAGTGATCGAAAACCATGGTTGAAATCAATTCAGGTAATTCTGGCCTTGGGGCCCAGTTGCAGGCTCAGCTTCAGGCAGGCAACAGCAAACGCGCCGCGCGTTCGGGCGTGGACCTGACGCCGCGCGCAACAGATGTTATCCGCGATCAGCTCAAGGGACGGCAGGGCATCCGCTCAGAAGCGGACCGGCAGGCACCAGCCCAGCGCTCCAGCCGCTCGGACGAGCTTTCGTCCTCCCGCGAACTGCAGGTGGCATCTGAGAAAGTGGCATCGCTGAATGCCAACAACCGGGAAGCGCCAGTGGGCCGCTTGTCCACGCAAGCGGGTGTGCAGCGTGACATCCCCCTCGGCCAGATTGTCGACATCCGCGTCTAGCCCCGCATTTTAGCGCTGGACCACACGCGGCCATGGCTTATCTTACTCCCTATGGTAAACGGTCCCGGCATCCCAGACACATTCAAACGGCAAGTCCCCGAGGGCGACGACCGCGAACGGCTGGTGTGCAGCGACTGCGGTTTCATCAATTATGAAAACCCGCGGGTGATTGCGGGCTCTGTCGTCGAACACGAAGGCAAGATCCTCCTGTGTCGCCGCGCCATTTTCCCGCAAAAAGGCCGCTGGACCATCCCTGCTGGTTTCCTCGAACTGGGCGAGGCCCCGCATGAAGGCGCGGCGCGTGAAGCCTATGAGGAGGCGACGGCGAATATCGAGATTATCGATCTGCTCGCGGTCTACTCTGTCCGGCATATTTCACAGGTGCATATGATGTACCGCGCGCGCCTCAGGTCGCCCGACATCGCGCCGGGCATTGAGAGCTTGGAGGTGGGGTTGTTCGCCTGGGATGACATCCCGTGGGATGAGCTCGCCTTCCCCAGTGTGCACTGGGTGCTGGGGCACTACCGTGAAGTGCAGGGCAAAACAGGCTTTGCCCCCTTCACCAACCCGGATGAGCGCTACTAGGCTTTCCCGCCGTCCTCGTCTTCGTCGGGCATATATTTCATCAGCATCGGCATCTGCGCGAGGATGAAAACAAAGGTCGCGCCCATATAGCCGAAGGTCTTGAAGTTGACCCAGAAGTCGTCCGACTGCGTGCGCCAGATCAGCTCGTTGAGCACGGCCATGACAGTGAGGAAAATCACATAGTTGCGCGTGAGCTTGCGCCAGCCGTCGTCGTCCATCTCGAACGCCAGTTCCATCACCATCTTGATATAAAGCCGCCCGGTCAGAAGCCCGCCCAGAAGCACAACAGCAAAAAGCGTGTTGATCACCGTCAGCTTCATTTTCACGAAGGTTTCGTCCTGCAGGTAAAGCGTCAAGCCGCCCATCACCATGACGATGACAAAGGTCACCTTCAGCATTGGCGCAATCTGGCCCGTCAGCACGCGGGAGGCGATCATCGCCACCACGCTGGCCACCATGAAGGCACCGGTCGCGACAAACATGTCACCCAGCTTGAAGCTCAGGAAAAAGACAAGGAGCGGACCAAAGTCGATGGCGAGCTTTACCCAGGGCGATGTTGCTTTTTTATCAGCCATTGTGATCACAAAACCTTTACTGGCGGGGCTCTGCGCCTATCGACACTTGCCGCACGGCACCTGCCGTGGCTAGATGGCTGCCCTCGCCGGACTTTATTCAACGGACCCCTGTTATGCTGCAGCTTCTGAAAGATCGCAACTTTCTCCTGTACTGGCTTGGCCAGTTTATTTCCGTTATCGGCGACCATGTTACCGTGCTTGCTTTCCCTTGGCTTGTTCTACAGCTTACGGGCAGCGAGCTTTTGATGGGCCTTGTGTTCGCGGCGCAAGGCTTGCCGCGTGCGGTGCTTATGCTGTGGGGCGGTGCGCTGGTGGACCGTACGGACCCGCGCCGGGTCATGCTCTGGACCAATATCCTCCGCCTCGCCTTTGTGATGGTGCTCTCATATCTCCTCTATATCGACCATGTGACCATTGAGCTGGTGTTCATCGTCGCCATCGCCTTTGGCCTGGCCGATGCCTTCTTTTATCCGGCCACCACCTCGATTGTGCCGAGCCTCGTGAAAAAAGACGACCTGCAGGCGGGCAACTCGCTGGTACAGACCACTATGTGGCTTGGTGTGATTATTGGTCCCGTGATCGCGGGCATCGTGATCGCGGGGGAGGCGTCAACCATGAGCCATGCTCCTGCAGACGCGGGCGGCAACTATCAGGAAGACCGCATGGGCCTCGCGCGTGCGTTTTTCCTTGATGGCCTCACGTTCGCTTTCTCCTTCCTCACGCTTCTGTTTGTGCGCATCCGCGCTTATGAGAAAGACGAAGAGGATAGCGGCCAGTCCATGGCGTCTGCCATCTGGCAGGGTATCCACTGGGCGTGGTCGAACCCCACTGTGCGGCTCGGTTTCATTGGTATCGCCATCCTTGAGACCTTCTTTCAGGCGCCGATTTTCATTGGCCTGCCGGTGCTCGCTGACATGCGGTTCGAGGAAGGCGCTTATGTTTACGGCCTTGAGATCGCAGCCTACGGCACCGGTGCGCTATTGGGTGCGACCGCAGGCGGCTTCTTCAAATGGCCGAAGCCGGAGAGCGTGGTGCGGGTAATGTTCCTCATCTTCTCCTTCTCGGGCGCGACCATCGGGCTTATCGTGCTTTACCCGCCTTACTGGTGGGCGATGCTGGTGTTTTTCATCGCGGGCTGCGGCGACAGTTACATCTGGGTGCATTTCACCACCTACCTGCAGCGCGCCACGCCGGAAAAACTGCTCGGCCGGGTGATGAGCATCCTGATGTTCATGGCCGTGGGGCTGTTGCCGATCGCCAGTATCGCGGCGGGTTTTGCCTTCCAGTGGAACCTTGAACTGTCGCTCCTCATCGCGTCAGCCATCCTTGTCACCTCCTGCCTTTTGGCAGCGGCGCATCCTTATGCTAAAGCAAAGCCCGAAGAAATCCGTGCGGGTGATCAGGACGTGAGCACGCCAGCACAAAACGCGGGAGATTAGGCAGCCAATGCGAGGCTATTTTGGTATCGGGATCGACGGGGTCTCAAAAGAAGGCAACATGGGCAACCTGATCAGGACGGCCCATGCCTTCGGTGCGAGTTTTGCGTTTGCCGTGAACCCCAAGGTGGTGGCGCACACCGGCGCACAGGTAACGGCAGACTTCGCCGACACGAGCAAAACCCACACGCAGATCCCCTTTTATACCTATGATAGCCCCGAGGCTGTTGAGGTGCCGCACGGCTGCAAGCTAGTGGGGATCGAGATCACCGATGACGCGATAGACCTGCCAAGCTTTCGCCATCCGACGCAGGCGATCTATGTTCTTGGCTCTGAACGTAAAAGCCTGTCGGACGAGATGGTGGCACGCTGTGACCACATCATCAAAATCCCGACAAAGTTCAGCCTTAACGTGGCGACAGCCGGTGCTATAGTGATGTATGACCGTTTGCGGGTGTTGGGGCGTTATGCCGAACGGCCCGTCATGGCAGGGCAGGAGCCGATTGAGCGGCCCGCCCATGTGCATGGCGGTATGTTCAGCAGGCT
Organism: Kordiimonas gwangyangensis DSM 19435 = JCM 12864; assembly: GCF_000375545.1. Taxonomy (GTDB): domain Bacteria; phylum Pseudomonadota; class Alphaproteobacteria; order Sphingomonadales; family Kordiimonadaceae; genus Kordiimonas; species Kordiimonas gwangyangensis. The sequence continues at coordinate 665,588 of NZ_AQXF01000001.1, read as the reverse complement.
GGCGCGCCGCGCCAAGCGTGAAGCGGATGAAAGTTAAGGTGCGGGCATGGCTCACACCGCTCGGGTCGATGGGACGACAGTAGAAGAGGGACGTATGCGATTTTCACTTCTCCTTGCAGGATTGATGGTTGGCTCGGCAGTGCTGAGCGCGGGCGCTGAAGCACAGGGTAAACCCAAGCTTCTGGGCAGTTACCGCGATTGGGACGCCATGGTAGGGACCATGCCGGACGGCAGCAAAACCTGCTATATGATCTCAACCCCCAAGCGCAGCACCGCGAACAAGAAGAACGTGAACCGCGGCCAGATTTACATGACCGTTACGCACCGGCCCAAATTTGGTGTGAAGGGTGAAGTGAACGCTGTTGTGGGTTATCCCATCCGCAGCGGCAGCGAAGCCAAAATCTCGGTCGATGGCCGGCACAATTTCAGCTTCTTCACCGAAGGCTCCGGCGCATGGGCTTATGATCCGAAAGACGACGCCGCTGCGGTGAGCGCAATGAAGGCAGGCTCGAACCTTGTGGTGAAAGCCTCATCGTCACGCGGTACCGACACGACGGACACCTATTCCCTTTCCGGCTTCACCGCCGCCTATAACGCCATCAGCAAAGCCTGCTACTAGGCCCGAGCGACAGGAGCGCGCGTATGAAAAGCCTTATTGCCACCCTCGCGCTCTCGCTCATCGGCGGTGCGGCAAATGCGCAGGATATCAAGCTCTGCCATATCGCGAATTCGGGCTTCATGGCCGAGGGGCGCAACAGTGCGGTGCTTTTTGATGCCGTGCGGTTGAAGGACACCTTCGACGGTGACTATGCCATGCCGCGCAAGAAGCTGACGGGCAAGATGATCAGCGGCGAAGCGCCGTTTGATAAGGTCACGGTCGCGCTCGTGAGCCACAACCACAATGACCATTTTGACCCCGTTGGCACGCTCCGCCACCTGCGCAAGAATAAGTCCGTGCGCTATGTCATGCCGCCTGAGGCGTTTGAAATGCTGAAGGCCGGGAAAGCGCGGCCCGAGGACCTCGCGCGGGTGAATGTGGTGCTGCCAAGCGAAGACGCAGGCCCCATCACGCAGCAGATCGGCGATGTGACCATTGAGGCTTACCGGGTAAGCCACGGTGAGGGCGGGCCGCAGAATATCGGTTACCGGGTCTCGCTTGACGGTGTGCGCATTTTCCACACCGGCGATATCGCGGCGGACAAGAAAAGCCTGCGCCGCGCCGGCCTTCGCCACACGGAGGTGGACATCATGCTGATGCCCTTCTGGTACGGCCTGAATAATGCGGAGCAAAGCGAAGCCGCCGCCTTCGCATGGCAAATCGACACCGTTGTTCCCATGCACTTTGCCCCTAAGGAAGAAAAGTGGATGAAGGAATATGGCGGCTTCGACATGCTGGTGAAACATGTGCACGACCAGTGGCCAAAAAGCCGGAAGGTTCTGGGCGAGATGAAGTGCGAGCGCTTTAGCTACTGAAGGCCTGAACTTTCCCTACCCAACCGTTCTCAGCCGTCTTTGTTGCCATAACGAGCGCCACTTCAGTGTCGTCCATGATGGCGACCTGGTGGCCGCTCTCATCCCAGATGGCGCTGCCGCCGGGTGGGATATAATCGCCGCTCTGGGTCGCGTAATTTGCCAGCATCACCGCCATGCCGTGCTCTCGCGCATACCCTTCCAGCATTTTGGCTTCGCGGGCGTAGCCGTTCGTTGAAATGAGCGCGCTGGCGGCATAAATCTCCGCGCCGCAGTCGGCGGCTTTGGCGGCGTGGCTTGCATGGTTGAGGTCGGCGCAAATGGCAAGGCCGATGCGTGCGCCTTTATGTTCAATCAGCCCCACCTTGTCATCGCCTTGGAAATAGGGTGCCTCGCTCTCGTGCACATGCACCTTATTGTAGGTGACCGGGGAAGCGCCGCCGAAGATGATGGAGCCGATATAGGGTTTGCCACTTACAGCCTTGAGCGGCATGCCCACCATCACCCGCATGTCGTGTTGGGCAGCAAGCGCCTGCAAGGGCGCGAAGGCGGCGTCATGCGCGGTGGTCTGCAGCGCGTCGGCCAAGTCCATCTCATACCCGGTGAGGGACAGTTCGGGGAAAACGAGGAAATCCACACCGGCTGCTGCGGCCGCTTCGGTCATACGCAAATGGCTGTCCAGATTCGCGTGAATATCGCCGCGCCGTGCGGAATATTGCGCGCTTGCGATGGTGTAACCGGTGGGCACGGGCATGGGGTGTTCCTCGCATCCTTGATTGTTTGCCGGAGCTTATGGTGCGGCCCTCGCGCCGTCAATCGGTGCGCTTTACTTTATAGCCCATGAGGCGTATAACGCGCGCCAACATTGAACCCGCGCGGTGGTGGAACGCCCCGTGCCTGAAACGCCCTGGCGTGAGTGCGCTCACAAAAGGCAGGAGTTAAAAGATGCAGATCACCCCGAACGGCCATGAGCCGATCATCTCCCCGCGCGTAAATCTGGCCGCTGAAGGCAAACTTAACCTGCTTGGACTCGACCGCGAGGACCTCAAGGCCGCGATTGCGGGCATCGGTGTGCCCGAAAAGCAGGTCAAGATGCGCGCTGGTCAGGTCTGGCACTGGGTCTATCACCGTGGTGTGACATCGTTTGATGACATGAGCAATGTATCCAAGGACGTGCGCGCCAAACTGGCTGAGCATTTTGTCATCGAGCGCCCGCAGATTGTGGAAGCACAATATTCGAACGACGGTACACGCAAATACCTCATCCGCTTCGCGGACGGTAACGAGGCCGAGACGGTTTATATCCCCGAAGAAGACCGCGGTACGCTTTGTGTGTCGTCACAAGTGGGTTGCACGCTCAACTGCAAATTCTGCCACACCGGCACCATGCGCCTCGTGCGCAACCTGACGGCGGGCGAAATCGTGGCGCAGATGATGATCGCGCGGGATGATCTTGATGAGTGGAAAAACCCGACAGAAGGGCGCCGCGTTACCAACATCGTGATGATGGGCATGGGTGAGCCGCTTTATAACTTCGACAACGTCAAAAAGGCGCTTGAGATCATCATGGACGAGGAAGGCATCCAGCTTTCCCGCCGCCGTATCACGCTTTCCACATCCGGCGTGGTGCCGCACATGGAACGCTGCGGCAAGGAAATCGGCGTGAACCTCGCGGTCAGCCTCCACGCTGTGCGCGATGACGTGCGGTCGGACATCATGCCGATCAACAAGAAATATTCGCTCGAACAGGTGCTGACGGCCTGCGCCAACTACCCCGGCGCCCACAATGCCCGCCGCATCACGTTTGAATACGCCATGCTGAAGGGCGTGAACGACAGTGACGCTGACGCGCGTGAGCTTGTGCGCCTCATCCGCAAATACAAGCTGCCGGCCAAAGTGAACCTCATTCCGTTCAACCCGTGGCCGGGTACGGAATATCAGTGTTCGGACTGGGACCAGATCCAGCGTTTCTCCGATATTGTGTACGAGGGCGGCATTTCTGCCCCCATCCGCACACCACGCGGCCGTGACATCATGGCGGCGTGCGGCCAGCTCAAATCCGCGTCCGAGAAAAAATCCAAGGCGCAGCTCGCGCGTGAGGCAGCCGCAAACGATGCCCCGCACATGGAAGCAAGCGACAGCGCCCTCGGTTGGGTGACCGGTTAGGCCCGCGTCAGATATAAAATTGAAAAGCCCCTCCGCTGATGCTGAGGGGCTTTTTGTTTGGCCTAGGCCTTTTGCTCACGTTCTTTTGCAATCGCGCAGGCCTGCTGCATGAAGGGCCACAGGTCGGGGCTGAACGGAAGGGCCGGGCCATCCTTCGGCCAGGCATCCATGTTGTTGTATAGCTTGCCCGCGCTTTTGGATAGGTCCGGGTTGATGGACGTGAGCACGCCCACAAGCGCGTTCCACTCCCGGGCCACTTCCTGCGCCGCATCGCTCGCCGGGTCACCGCCCTTCAGCTTTTCGGCGCGGGCGATCACCGCCATCCAGCGCGCGTTATAGTCCTGCATCTGGTCACCACTGATCGCGTCCTTGGCGTCCCGCCATGCGGCTTGCTCGTCGTCGGTATAGAATTTGTCCCACACCTTTTGCCACTTTTCCTCGCTCATATGGTCTTCTCCTTGTTTGATGAGCTGACAGAGGGAGGACAAGTCGACCGGCGCACCCGCGTCCACCGCCTTGAGGGCGAGGGAGGTGGCCTCGATGGCGCGACCAAGCCGCGCTGCTTCCGCCTGCATGACCGTGAGCTGGGTGCTGAGAAGCGCACGCGCGTCCGGCCCCTTGCCTTTTGTCATGCTGCGGATGGCCGAGAGGGTGAAGCCCGCACGTTTGAGAAGCTGGATTTCCTGCAGACGCAGGATGTCCTTTTCCCCGTACACTCGCTGTCCTGACTCGGTGCGGGCGGGTGCCATAAGCCCCACCGTCTCATAATGCCTGAGCGCGCGCTCGGTCACGCCCGAACGCTTCGCCAGTTCACCGATCATCATTGTATGTGCGGGCTTTTTCACACTCGTCTCCTTGTCCGTGACAAAGGGCGTAAGGCCTGACGTTACGTCAGGGGCAAGCGCTTTTTCCAATTTTTTTGCGTGACGCCAAATTCTCCATTCCCAAAAACAAGTTTTTCTGCGTTAAAGTCCTAGAAAATAAGTCGTGAAGGCGATTGACCGGCGCGGTCGCGAACTTATACTCGCCCCCGCAAAATGCATTACCGGAGTTATTCAATGTCGGACCAAGTCAAAAAAGTTGTGCTTGCCTATTCGGGCGGGCTTGATACCTCGATCATCCTCAAGTGGCTGCAAGTGACCTACGGCTGTGAAGTCGTGACCTTCACCGCAGACCTTGGGCAAGGTGAGGAGCTTGAGCCGGCACGACGAAAAGCGGAAATGCTCGGCATCAAACAGATCTTCATCGAAGACCTGCGCGAAGACTTTGTCGCGAACTATGTGTTCCCCATGTTCCGCGCCAACACGGTTTATGAAGGCCTTTACCTTCTGGGCACCTCGATCGCGCGGCCGCTGATTGCCAAGCGCCAGATCGAGATCGCGCGCGAAGTGGGTGCGGACGCCGTGTGCCACGGCGCAACCGGCAAGGGCAACGACCAGGTACGGTTCGAGCTCGGCTATTATGCGCTGAACCCTGACATCAAGGTGATCGCCCCCTGGCGTGAGTGGGACCTGCATAGCCGTACGGACCTGATCGATTTCGCTGAGAAGCACCAGATTCCGGTTCCCAAAGACAAACGCGGCGAAGCACCCTTCAGCGTGGATGCGAACCTGCTGCACACATCCAGCGAAGGCAAGGCCCTTGAGGACCCGTGGGTGGAAGCTGAAGAATATGTCTACAGCCGCACCGACAGCCTCATCACCGCACCGAACGAGCCCGAGTATGTGGAGGTTGAGTTCAAACGTGGCGACGCGGTGGCCATCAACGGTGAGAAACTGAGCCCGGCTGAACTGCTGACCAAACTGAATGACATGGGCAAGCGCCACGGTATTGGCCGCCTTGACCTGCTTGAGAACCGTTTTGTCGGCATAAAGTCCCGCGGCATTTACGAGACACCGGGCGGCACCATCCTCCTGATGGCGCACCGCGGTATTGAACAGATCACGCTTGACCGGGGTGCCGCGCACCTCAAGGACGAGATCATGCCGAAATACGCTGAGCTCATCTATAACGGCTTCTGGTTCTCGCCGGAGCGTGAGATGCTTCAGGCGCTGATCGACAAGAGCCAGGAGCATGTGGAAGGCACCGTGCGCCTGATGCTCTATAAGGGCGCTGCCCACGTTGTTGGCCGCAAGAGCGACAAGAGCCTCTATTCCATGGCACATGTGACCTTCGAGAAGGACGAGGTTTACGACCAGCGCGATGCACAGGGCTTCATCAAGCTCAATGCCCTTCGCCTGCAGCTCCTGAAGCGCCGCGGCGCTGTGCCGGTACCACCGGCCTATGAATAAGGCGGCCTTCCATAGGCCGATAAGGAAAGCGGGGCTTTGTGGCTGATATCCTCACCATCATTGCCCCGGTTTTCCTGCTGATCATACTCGGGTATGGCCTTGGCCGTACCCGGCTCTTCCCCGAAGGCTCCAGTGCCATCCTCATTGCCTTCGTCTGGTATATTGCCATTCCAGCCCTTCTGTTTGGCTCCCTCGCCCCACGTGAGTTGCCGCACGCGAGCGAGCTTGTGCTTGTGGGCGCCTATTATGGCTCCCTCGCCGTACTTTATGGTCTTGCCATGCTGGTGGCGCGCTTTGTGTTTCGCCTGACACTCGGTGAGCAGGGTATCTTTGCGCTTTCCGCCTGCTTTGCGAACGGCGGTTTTGTCGGCATTCCGATCATCGAGGGCGCATACGGCGCCGAGGGGGTGCGCATGTTCCTTGTGCTCCTCAGTTTCCATTCGCTCACGCTCCTGCCAACGACCACCATCGTGATGGAACACGCAAAGGGGCGCGGCGAGGCTGGTTCGCACATTCTGGTGCGCACTTTCATGAGCATCCGGCATAACCCCATCATCCTCGCGCTCGTCACCGGGCTTACATGGTCCGCGCTCAGCCTGCCGTTTCCGGAGTGGCTCGAACGTCTTGTGGGTTTGCCGGCAGCGTCAGCGTCGCCGGTTGGGCTGTTTGCGGCGGGGCTCGCGCTTTCACGTGTGCAGATTTCGGGCGACCTGAAGCAGGCTGCTGTCGCCATGGTGCTCAAGCTTTTGCTGCTGCCCGTGGTGGTGTTCGCCGTTGCGCACTTCTGGCTTGCGCTGCCCGACATGTGGGTGGGTGTGGCAACGCTGATGGCGGCGCTGCCGTCGGGCATGATTGCCTATACCTTTGCCATGCAGCATGGCATCGGCTCACGCCGGGCGGCAACAACGGTGCTGATTTCAACCGGGGGCTCTGCGGTTACGCTGTCGGTGGTGCTGCTTGCCTTGCGCGCCTTCGGCTACTCGGACTAGGCCTCAGCCTTCCACACGCAGGAAGTAGGTATCCCGCCCAACCATATCAATGCGAATGATCTGGCGCGGCTTTTTCATGCTGACATACATGACATTCTCAGGTGTCGCGCCGCGCACCTCTACTCGGTAGGTGTCATAGATGCCTGCGGGCACTTTCACCCGGGCGCGACCATTTGTGCGCACGTGGATGCTCTCTGTGCGGTCTTCGGTGGCATTATACCAGTTGAGCTTGGTGGAAAAGCGGTCCTTGAGCGGCAGGGCAGCCACAAGGCCGAATACGGACATCCTTAGCGGTGCGTCGCTATCGTCCGTGCGGCGGATCTCATCCACCTTCTCACCCTCATCAAGGCTGCGGCGCATGATCTGCCCCTGGCGCATGCCGTCCGCCCAGCGCAGGTCCACATTCATCAGATTATCACCGCGCGTGTATTTGACCGCCACATTGTGCGGCAGGTAGCTGCGAGCATCAATGAGCGCGCTTGCGGTTTCAAGGATGTTGGGGGCCATGTGCGTGCGGTATTCGACAAGGTAACGACTGCCGATGCGGGTCCAGCCATATTCCATGGCGCCCACTTCAATGCCCTCATTGACCACAATCATTCGGAAAAGGCTCAGGTCGGCGTCCGCAAGATCTAACCCGTCGCGCCAATCATCGGCACGTGCGGCAGCGGAGGTGAACATGCCTGCAATCAAAACGACGGCAGCAATGCGCCAAGTCATAACCCTGTCCTACTAAAAGCCCATCTGACAGACTAAAACGCCCGGTTTCATCGTGAAAGGGGGACATTCGTTTAGCCACATGCCTCAGTTAAGGCAGTTCCTGACCAGCGGGCAAGAAAAAAGGCGGCCGAAGCCGCCTTTCCCAACTCACTTGCATGAGCAATTCTAGTACCGAAAGCGCAGGGTCAGGCCGTAGGTGCGCGGGTCACCCACATAGGCGTTGAGGCTGCCGCCCGGAATGGTCGAATCGAACGTGTCGAGGATATAGGCCTCGTTAAACAGGTTCCGTGCCCACAGTTGCAGCGACCATGCACCGTCGATGTCACCCACGCCAACACTTGCGCCCACCAGCATGTAAGCGTCCTGGAACTGACGCTCGTCCTGGCTGACGGAGAGGTTGGTGTAGCTGTTGTAGAACAGCTCGGTACGCAGGAAGCCTTCAAGGTTGTCATTGATGGCGCGGCGGTAGGTTGCCGTTGCGTTACCGGAGAACTTCGGCGTTTCCGACAGGCGTGAGCCGGTCAGGTTCTGCAGCGGACGCAGGATGCCGCCACCTTCAGGCGCTACGAACGTACAGCCCGAGGTGTCATGCGCAGGGCAAGGACCGTTCGGGAAGTTGTCGTATTCTGCTTCCCAGAGCCAGGTGAAACCACCGGTGAGCAACAGCTCAGGCGTTGCCTGGAACTTGCCGTCAAACTCGAGGCCCTGTGCTTTTGCATCCACGTTGCCCGGCACGAAGCTCGAACCTGTGAAGATGTTTTCCTGGAAGCCGTCCACCTTCTGGTCGAAGAGCGCGAAGTCGAGGCTCATGCGGTTGTCCATCAGGCGTGCCTTGAGGCCGAGTTCCCAGCTGGTGGAAACTTCTTCATCAAAGCGGAAGTCGCCAACCCGTGCTGCCGCACTATCAAGCGCAAAACCACCGGCCTTGAAGCCGCGGGAATAGCTTGCGTAAACGGTCAGGTTATCATCGAGCTCCATGTTCGCGATGATGTTGCCCGACAGGTTGTTGTCGGAGAAGCTGTCATTCACGTTCGCCGCAGGCGGGAAGAACTGGAGACCGGTGAGCCCGAGAAGCGGGTTATAATCCGGGTTGGTGGCCACAGCACTGGCTTGCGCCGTTGCTTGCGGGATCACCACGTTCTGGATCACTTCTGGCGGTACACCTTGTGAAGCTGCTTGTGCTGCTGCTTGCTGTACTGCCTGGCCCACGAAGATTTGTACGAAATCAAGCGCCGCGAACGGGTCGTTGATCACGATGTCCGAAACCATGGACTTCTTCTCGTGGGTATAACGGATACCACCCGTGAGGGTGAAGCGGTCGGTTACGTGCCAATCAAGCTGGACAAACGCGCTGTAGCTTTCGTTGTCCTGATTGAAGAGACCGCGCTGCTGGCCGCTGCCGTCAGCAAGGAAGGTCCCTGCAGGCACACCAAGACCAGCTTCAAGCTGGCTGATGGCGCCGCCCGTCAATACGTCCGCGAACGGACGCAGGCCCGGGCCCTGGATCGTCTGGTTATCAGCGGTCAGGTCCTGATTGTAGTAGTAAACGCCAGCCATCCACTCAACCGGACCATCGGTGGTCGAAGTGACGCGGATTTCCTGCGTGAAGGTGTCATAGTCCTGATCAAGGACACGGCGCTTGTTCAGCTGAAGGTCAGAGAAGTCAGCGTCGATGTCTTGCAGTTCGCGGTAGCCACGGAATGCGGTGATCGAGGTCAGGGTGAAGGTCTCGAAGTCGATGTCGACCTGACCGGAAACGCCGTAGCTCTCAAGGTTGCCAACAACGACTTCACCGTCGATTGCCGTCTGGCGGTCTTTCACGGCTGGTGCTCCAACAATGTCGGAACCCAGTACGGAAAGGGCCAGTTGCGACTGATCAGTGATCACATAGAAAGGTGCTGCGCAGCATTCTTCATTCAGGTCGCTATAGTCACCGATGATACGGACGCTGGTACGGTCCGACGGCTCCCACAGAATCTGGCCGCGAAGGCCGTAGCGGTCACGCTCGTTGAGCTGGCGACCGTCGAGGTTATCAATGGTGCCGTCGCGCTTGTTGACGTTCACATCAAGGCGCATGGCCAGTTGGTCTTCAATCAGCGGTACGTTGACCGCAGCCTTACCAACTTTGGCGTCATAGTTGCCGTATGTCAGCTCGCCTTCAACTTCAAAGTCGTAGTGCGGGGCTTTGGTGACATAGTTGATCACACCAGCGGAGGTGTTTTTACCGAACAGGGTCGACTGCGGGCCACGCAGAACCTCAATACGTTCGATACCGAGGAAGTCATTGACCGAGGCACCGTTACGCGAACGGTAAACGCCGTCCACGAACACGCCAACTGCCGGCTCGAGGCCGAAGTTGAAGGTCGAGGACCCGATACCGCGAACCGAGAAGCTGGTGTTCGATGCCGAAGCACGCTGAACGATCTGCAGGCTTGGCACAAGCGTTTGCAGGCTCGTGAGGTCACGTGCCTGAGCAAGCTCCATGGTGCTGCCGCCGATGGCCGAGACCGCGACCGGCGTTTCCAGAAGCGTGGCTTCCCGCTTTTGTGCGGTTACCAGAATTTCTTCGAGTTGATAGCCCTGACTAGAGCTTTCGCTTTCTTGTGCGAGTGCCGCACCGGTTGCCATCACCGCGGCAGCCGCCGTTGAAAGCATAAGTTGAGCGGAGCGCATGCGCGCACGCCGTCCATTGCTGAATTGCATACATCCCTCCCTTGGACCTTGGAACCGGATCGGGCTGGCACCCGTGACCACCGGTTTGGCGCAATAGTGCCTCCCGATTTACGTGCGCGTCAAGCAGCAGGTGTATCATATTTGGCTAATTGAACGCCCGGTGTCACCCTTGGGGCACACCGGAAAACCGGGCTTTCGCATCAATACTGTCCCCAAGGTCAAGATTCCGTAGCGTCAAATTATTTCAGCATTCTTGACCTATCGGGTGAGGGTGGATTGAAGGGCCGTTCAAAAAAAGTTTTGCGCGCGGGCTTTTTTCTCAGTGGCATGAGCGGGTTAAGATAATCGGTACCCATGGGCGCGTGTAATACGGGCAAATTGCGTCGCGCTCTACGGTGGTTTGCGCGAGTATCTGGCTTCAGGTGTTAGCCCGATGAAAAAAGGGGCGGAAAAACCGCCCCTTCTTCAATCTCTGACCATCTGGCTGGCTTAGAAAGTTGCAACCAGTTTTGCGTAGACCATACGGCCGCGCGGATCGTGGGTACGGCTTTCATAACCACCGTTCGTCGACACATATGGCGGTGCCTTGTCGAACGCGTTGATCACACCGAACTGCAGGCTTGTGCCATCCATGCTGTCGCTGAAGGCGCTCATTTGCAGGGTGTATTGTGCGTCAACCGTGGTCATGGAAGCTACGCGGCTCCCTGGGTTCTGGTCGTCGTCCATGCCGCTGATGTGGCGAACATAGAAGCGGGCATCGTGATGCTCGTTACCCCACGCAACACCGGTGTTGATACGCCATTTCGGCGTTGGGCTGCCGAAGTTGGCGAAGTTACGGTTACCCGCACCATCAACATTGCCCGCTTGCGGGTCATCAAGGTCATACTTCAGTACGTGGGTTGCTTCGAAGAACGGCATGAAGGTGCCCATGTCGGTGTCGATGTTATATTTGATCGACGTATCGAAGCCTTGTGTTTCCACGCTCGACGCGTTCAGGAAGTCCACAATCACCATGATGATGCTGCCAGACGTGCCGCCGGAACGGATAACGCGGTCCGGGTCCGTCGGGTTGGCATTCACCACAGCCTGATAGTTTTCCTGAATGATCACGTCGGAGAACTTGTAGTTCCAGTAGTCGAAGTCGATGTCGAGACCATCAACCGGCGACCAGGTCGCACCGAAGTTCCAAGCTTTGCCTTGTTCCGGACGGATGTTACGACCGCCAGTTGGAGCCACTGAGCGTACAGCTGCGAATGCGGTGCCGCCAAGCGGGTCCGTTACCTGGTTCAGCGACGTGCCGCCACCGGATACCTGAAGCACCGACGGTGCACGGAAGCTGGTGGAGTAGCTACCACGCAGTGCAAGGCCATCATTCGGGCGGAACAGCAGCGAGATTTTCGGGTCAGTCGTCGAACCGATGTCACCGCCATACATCTCGTGACGCAGTGCGAGCGAGAGGTCGAGTTTGTCGGTAATCGGAATGAGCGATTCGGCGAAGATGCCAACAGCGGAACGGTTTTCGCCGAAGTCGGCGTTACCGATCACAAACGCGAAGCCGTCAGCATTCGAGATATCGTCATAGTCGCGACCCCAGAACTCGTCCCGGATCTGCAGGCCAAGAGCAAGGCCGATATCGCCAGCTGGCAGCGAGCCGATGGTGCCCGAGAAGACTGCGTCATAAACGGTGGTTTTGGACGTACCGTCAATGATCTGCTCGCCGATCACATAATCGAGGACCGACTGGCTGTTTGGCGCTGTGGTGTAGCTGGTGGCAAACGGGTTGAAGAATTCACAGCCGTTTGCACCCGGAACACCAAGACCTGCCTGACAGTTCGCGCCGCCGAAGCCTGCGAGCGCTGCCTGGAAGTTCTGCGTGATCACGTCACGGGTTGCGATCTGGTAGCTGTTTTTCGCGTGTGTCATTGCGAAGTCGTAGCTCCAGGTGTCGCTCAGGTCACCGGTCAGCTCGATGTTGACGCGGTAGGTCTCGGAATTGAAGCGGTTGTTCGACACTTCGCCGCCGTTACCAATGGCACGGCCGAGGAAGCTTACGCCTTGGCCAAACGGGTTTTCCGGGTGGTAAGCCGGAACGCCAGCAGACCCGATCTGAAGATACGGGAAGGTTGGCGAGTTGCCGCGGATGGCGTTGGTGTCGGCCCAGCCGCCTTCGATACGGAGCTGGTGACCATCACCAAGGTCCTGCGTGAGCACGGCATAAGCCTGTTTGCGCTCTTCTTCCGGCACGAGGCTGTAGTAGCTGCCGAAGTCGAAGCCGCAGGTACCGATGTTGAGGCCGCCACCAAGCGGTACCGCAACGTTCGGAATACCGCCGAACTCTTCACAACCATATGGGTCGATCACTGGCACGGTCTGGCCAACGGCTGCGATAATGGACGGCACATAGTAGGAACCCGGATTACCGAGAACCGAGCTGTCATTTGCTGCGGTCGAGAAACGACGCTCAGCGGTGGTAAGCGGAGAACGGTCATAGTAGCTGAACGCGCCCATGATGTGCGTGTTCTCGCCGCCGAAACCGAACTTGGCTTCATAAAGCTGGTCGCTCTGGCTGCCTTCGTCGGTCACGGCCTGATACTTGGCGCTGACCTGGATGCCTTCAAACTGGTCGTCGGTGATGAAGTTCACCACGCCTGCCACTGCGTCCGTACCGTAAATGGCGGCAGCGCCGTCTTTCACGATCTCAATCCGCTGAACAGCGATTTGCGGCACCAGCGAGGACGTATCAACAAAGGCGATACCGTCGTTCGTCGTGGTACCCGCAACCACCTGACGGCGGCCATTGAGAAGCACGAGCGTTGAGGCCACACCGAGGCCGCGCAGGTTGAAGTTCGAGGTACCGGACGTGCCGTTCTGGGTGAAGGCGTCCGGGTTGTTCTGCGCACCGTTGTTGATGGTGAGCGTCTGAACAAGATCTGCCACGTTGCTGGCGCCGATCTGGCTCAGGTTCTGTGCACCGATCACAGCGATCGGCGACGGGCTGTTGAACTGGTTCTTACCTTTGAGATAAGTACCCGTGACCACGACTTCCTCGATTTCCATACGGGAATCGGCTTCGTCCTGGGCAAAGGCTGGGCTGACTGCAAACAAACTTAAACAACCGGCTGCAAGCGCGGTTGAGTTAAACAGGCGGTTCTGGCGCATGTTTCCCCTCCGTAATGTTAAAAGCAAAATGCTTTTCCTTCCCAACAGTAATTGGATAGGTCGAAAGCAATAGCCGTCAAGGAGGCGAAAAAGATTCTAATACGGAGGCATTAAGGTGTGGCATCGTTGCCACAGTTTTGGGCCGAAAACCGCCTCATAAAGCGGTTTTGACGAGGTTAGTTAGGATGGATGAGTGCTTGTTTGACAAACACTTCCGCCTTTCCTTTGCCCAAACGGTGCTCCAGATACGGAGTCAAATAGGCCTTTACGATGTCCGGATCGATGGGCCGATTGACGTTGAAGTGCTGCTGCGCGAGCACTGAAAGTGCCGTATTGAAGTCCGAGCGCACCTGAGGCAGGCGCGAGCGCACAAATTCGAAGTCGACAGTATTTTCCGTGACCAGCACAAGCTGCAGTGTTGCCTGACCTTCCACAACACCACGTTTGATGACCGAGAAGTTGAACGGCTGCATATCCAGCTGCGGCTTGCCGACGGTCTCCGCAGCTTGTTCCTCCTCCTCGCTTGCGGAGGCGGGCAAGCTTGCTGGAACCATAAGAGCCAGTGCAAGGGCGGAGAGGGATAGTCTGGATGCCATTTTCATGAGCCTATATTATATATAAAGTGCGAAACCGGTCGTCGATTGGCTGTATCATGACAGACCATGCTGAATGCGGGCTTAATATGCAAGGCATGGGCGCGGGAAATGTCTTTGGCATGACAAAGCGCACACAAGCAGATTTGTTGCTAAATGCAATAAATGTTGCATATTGCAGTAATAATATGTCTCTAAATGCGTCATTTTATATGCCAAAAGTTTATGTCTCGCGAGACATACGATTAAGTATTTGAAATTAAACAGATTTTTTTTGACCGATTTTTTGGCACGGCGCTTGTATATATTCAAGTACCTCTCGAGCAGGGGTGCGGGAATGGGTAATTTATTTACTCGACCCCCAATCGTGCACCTGTTCCCGCGAACCCCCGCCGAGAGGTCCTTATCTCCAAGAGATTCCTGTGAGCCGCGCAACCTTGTGCGGTTTTTTCTTTTCACGCCCCAAAAACAGCGGTCGACGCGCACCGCTTAGCAGCGCACAACCGGTTGGCTTCATCGCTTAAGGATGTTTCTGGCGTGTTTAGGCGAAAATGCTGAGGCTTGAGGACGACGCACCGCTTTGCAGCCGGGCAAGCCCGGTTTGCAGGTTAGCGAGCTGTGCCGCCTGATAGGGCGACGCAGAGCCTTTGTTGGCGTTGGCGTTCTTCAGTTCTTCAATCAGCGGGTTATAGGTCAGCGAGCGGTAGGCACGCTGCACCGTCGAGATCGCGCTATCAAGAAGGCCAAGCACATATTTGGCGGTCTGTTTGTCGTTGAGGTGGATCGCGCCGTCGATACCGAGCGCAAACACGCCGCCCACGTCTTCCTCAGGCGGGATGTCCTTGTCGGCGTCGGTTTTAATGTCGAAGACTTCATTCTTCGGCAGGATACGGCCCGGTTCAAGACCGATGCGCTGCAGCAGGTCGCGGCCTTCCTTGCCGGAGAAAAACTCAATCGGTACACCGTCATCAAGCGCGCTGATTTTCAGCTTCTCGCCTTCCGCGGTGGAGGACACTTCCACGTCCAGCTTGCCAAAACCAGCGATGCGCAGCTTGCGCGCCAGGTCCTTGAAGGTGTCGCCTTCGTCCAGCTCAATGCGCTTTTTGACGCCACCACCGACCGAGATATAGAAGAAATCATCTACCTTGGCGCTGGTTTGCGTCTGGATATCGCGTGTTTCATCAATCTGGACGGAGCCTTGCGGCAAGCCCAGTTTGGAAAGTACGGAATCACCTTTGCTGGTGAAGGCAACGCCACCCACATTGGTGCCTGCAAGGCCTTCACCGAACTGTTCGATATCTTCCACGGTGCCGGCGCTGCCGTCGATGCGCGCCACAAAGCCGTCGGTCGAGCCGCGCGACTGTTCGCCCGAGAAGGTGCCGCCCGTGGAGCCCGCCACATACACCTTACCGTCAGAGACGGTCACATCGGCAATGCGGTCGGTGTCGCTGGTGGCGAGATAGCTGGTGAAATCGGCACTCAGGCTGCTGCCCGACAGTGTCAGCCCGCTGACAAAACCGTCATAGCCGCCCGCGGTGGTGCCCACGGTGCTGGCGCTGCCGCCTGCATTGAGGCTGCCGTTTGTGGTGGTGCCGGCGATATAGACCTTGCCATTGTCGTTATCGATGGTGATGCCCTGGATGGCACCGCCGCTACCCAAGCTGCCGAAATTGACGCTCGCGGTCTGGTTCGAGAGGTCGCTGCCGTCAATGCGGCGCACAACGGCGCTGCCGTTCTCCTCGCTGGCGACAACAAGGTTGCCGCTTGCGTCAACCGCAAGGCCTTTGATGGCTTCATTGTCGCTGGTGCCGAAAACGGTGCTGTCCGTCAGCTGTCCGGAAGCCGACAGCTTGAGGATCAGTGCATCCTGACCACCCGAAAAGCCGGAGGTGGCGCTGATGCCGGATTTGGTATAGCCGCCAACAAAGATTTCACCGGCCGAGTTGACTGCCACGCCGGACGCACCGGTTTCACCGAAGGTATCCAGCTGGTAGCGGAATACTTCATCGCCGCGTTTGCTGATCTTTTGCACAAAAAGGTCGGTGCTGTTCACCACATCGCCGGATGAGAGCGCGCTGTCGGTCTGGCCAACAAGAATAACGTTGTCGTCCGCGTCTACCGTAATGCCCGAAACATTCGAGGTGCCGGACGTACCCAGAAGGCGCGAGAAGACCACATTGCCTTCGCTGTCAAACTTGGTCAGGAACACATCTTCGCCCGACGCGGTGTTGAGCTGGTGGCCAAAGCTGCCCGATGAGGTGCCCACAACATAGATGCCGCCTTCACTGTCGACCGCAACACGTTTGGCGCTTGTGTCGGCGTTCACCTTGTTGGCGCTATCGATATTGGTCAGCGACGACGCGTTGTCGGTGTCCTCGGCCTCATCAGTGTCTTCATCGTCCTTGGTGACACTCGCCAGCGCATCGGCCAGCATCTTGTCGCGCATCTCCTTGATCTTGGGGTCGACGTCGTCGTCTTCCTCTTCTTTCACAAGGCCTTTGATCGCGGTTGCTTCATAGTCGATCGCGGCGAAGGACGTGGTGTCGTCCAAGGTGATGGTGCCATCAAGGCCATTGAACTCGCTGATGCGGCTGGTGATGGCATAATCGTCATCAAGCTGTTTCACCGCGCTCGCCACATAAAGGGTGGGGGCGCTCGTTGCCGCAGACAGTTTCACTTCTTCCGTGATCGTACCGTCAATCTGCAGCGAGTAGCGGCCGGTGCTGCCGTCACGGCGCACGTCAAACCGGGTCTGGTTCTTGATATATTCTTCACCTTCATCATCAAGGGCCGTTACAGCCTCGATCTTGCTGTTCACAAAATCCTTGATGTTGTTGAGCGAGAGCGTGCCCGACATTTCACTGAGGTCGATGGTGATATCGTCCGTCGCGCCCGACTTGGTGATCGAGACGGTGAACACTTCATTGCCGGTGATGCCGTTCAGGGCGGCGTTGGGGTCGTCCGTCACGAGGCTCGCGTCATAGGACGTGCCGTTCTTGCCAAGGCGTGTCGATGTCTCGGTCTTATACTGTTTGTCACCGAGGAACAGTTCAAGCTTTTCGAGGTCCGCGGTCGACAGATAGTCCCGCACTTCCGACAGGCCGCTCTGGAACTGGTCATTGAGGCGCGACAGCGACGACGAAGACGTCGAATCGCTCGATGCATATTCAGCAAGAATGCGCAGGTTCGACAGCGCTTTGAAAAGCGCGAAGGTCGCCTGTTTGTCCGCGTTATCTGAAACGGATTTGAGGTCAGCAGCCTTGAGGTCGATGAATTTGGTAAGTTCGCGGACTTCGCGGATCTGCTGGTTGAGGGTTTTGGTTTCCTCAACCTGCTGCCACGGCGGCGTCACACCGTCGGTGGTGGAGCCGAAGTTATAGGCCGCGCGGTCTTGTGCCGACAGGGAAGCGATAGAGCGCTGCGTCAGCTTGGCATCAAAAGACGCGGAGATGAGTGAATAGTCCACCCCCACGATCTGGTACGAGCTGGTCTGCTGGCCGCCTAAGCCAAAAAGTCCGCCCGATGATGTGCCAAAAAACGCCATTTCTTCAGTCTACCAGCATTCTGCCTTGTCCAAAAGACCCACAACATCCAGCAACTGACCGGCAAATATTGCCGCATAGGCATTATTTTCCCCACGTTAATTCCGATATTGTCGAAAACGACTCGGAATCTGGGGAATTATTTGCCCTTCAATTGCTTTTTGTCGCAATTCTCCCTACATCTCTTGCAAGGAACGTGACAATTGCCGCAAAACAAAAGCGGCATGCAGAGGATAGATAGGGAACCACCGCAATGAATGCGCTTTTTACGCTTCTTGACAGCCTGCTCGGCTTTTATGCGCTTATCCTCATCATCAGTGTGGTGATGAGCTGGCTTGTATCCTTTGGTGTGGTGAACACCTACCAACCGTTTGTGCGTTCGGTGATGAATTTCCTCTATGCGGTGACGGAGCCTGCGCTCAGGCCCATCCGCCGGTTCCTGCCCAATATGGGCGGGGTGGATATATCCCCCATCATCCTCTGGTTTGTGATTTACGCGCTGCGCATTCTCCTCAAGCACGATATTGCGCCCATGTTTGGCGTGCATGTCTACTGACACACTGCCGGCCTATCTTGTGGCCGTGCCTGAAGGGGTGCGGCTCCTTGTCCGTCTCACGCCGAATGCCAGCAAGGACAGCCTTGATGGCCCTGCAGCGGCGGCAGACGGCGTGCGCCTGAAGGCCAGCGTCACCGCCATACCGGAAAAGGGCAAGGCTAATGCGTCCCTTGCAAAGCTGCTGGCCAAAAAACTCAGGTTGCCCAAGACTTCCATTCGCCTTATAGCGGGGGAGCAATCCCGGAATAAGACCATCCTGATTGAGGGTGAGCCGGAAGAATTGATGTCAGCGCTGGACGAAAAGCTGCGTGCGCTTGGGCTTTTGGGTTGAGCCTTCGCCGGTTGTGAGCGTCTCGGTGCTTCAAGGAGACGCCCATCCATGACCAGCATCCCTCAGGACAAGATTATTGACGGCAAGGCTTTTGCGGCAAAAGTGCGCGAAGGTGTGGCAGCCGATGTCACCAAGCTTAAGGCCAGCCACGGCCTTACCCCCGGCCTCGCGGTTGTGATCGTGGGCGAAGACCCGGCCAGCCAGGTTTATGTGCGCAACAAAGTGAAGCAGACCGCGGAAGTTGGCATGCTGAGCGTGCATCACGAACTGCCCGCCGACACCACACAGGAAGCGCTGGTCGCCAAGGTGCGGGAGCTGAACGCAGACCCTGCCATCCACGGCATTCTTGTGCAGCTGCCGCTGCCGAAACACATCGATGAAGCGGCTGTCATCGAGACCATCGTGCCGGAGAAGGACGTGGACGGTTTCCATGTGGTCAACTCAGGCCTTCTCGCCACCGGCGGCAAGGGCATGGTGCCCTGCACCCCGCTTGGTTGCCTGATGATGCTCAAGGACCGCCTTGGTGACCTCTCTGGCAAAAAAGCCATCGTGGTTGGCCGCTCGAACATTGTCGGCAAGCCGATGGCGCAGCTGCTTCTCGATGCCAACTGCACCGTCACCATCGCCCACAGCCGTACCGCGAACCTCGCAGACGAAGTGCGCGCCGCAGACATCGTTGTGGCAGCCGTTGGCCGGCCTGAGATGGTCAAGGGTGACTGGATCAAGGAAGGCGCCACGGTCATTGATGTGGGCATCAACCGCATCGACGCGCCCGAGCTCGGTGAAGGCAAGTCCCGCCTTGTGGGCGACGTTGAGTTTGCGGCGGCTGCCGATCGCGCGTCCGCCATCACCCCGGTCCCGGGGGGTGTCGGGCCCATGACCATCGCGTGCCTCCTCAAGAATACCGTCACCGCAGCCTGCCGCCAAAACGGTATCGACCCCGAAAGCCTTTAAGGCTAAGCTCTTACCCTCAGGGGATAAAATTGGCCGGTACGGCATGGGGTGAACGCCATGCCGCGCCGGGTAAAATGGGGACCAAGCCTTATGTATGAAGCTTTCATCGCCGCATTCATCGGCCTCTTTGTGATTGTCGACCCCATTGGCATCGCGCCGGTCTTTGCCGGGCTCACGCAAAACATGCCCAAGGCCGTGCAGCACAAGATGGCCATCAAGGGCACGGTCATTGGCACCCTTATCCTCATTTTCTTCGCGCTTGTCGGCAAGCCGTTCCTCAATGCGCTTGGCATCTCGATGGATGGTCTGCGGGTCGCGGGCGGTATCATGCTCTTCATCATCGCGCTTGAAATGGTGTTCGAGAAACGGACCGAACGGAAACAGGAATCGGCTGAAAAACTCGATGACTATTTCGAGGATATCTCTGTCTTCCCGATCGCGCTGCCGCTGCTCGCGGGCCCGGGTGCCATCGCCACCATCATGCTGACCATGACATCCTACGAGCATAACATCGAGGCGCAGGGCGCGGTGCTCGTGGCGCTCGCGCTTGTCATGCTCATCACACTTGTCGTCTTCTATACCGCAGGCAAGGTGATGGACCTTCTCGGCCCCACGGTGAACGCGGTCCTGACCCGGCTTCTCGGTGTCATTCTCGCCGCACTCGCAGCGCAATATATTCTCGACGGGCTCAAGAATACCTTCCTCGGCTGACACGGGGTAAAACGCGCACAGTTTCCGCGCAGGTTTTGCACAAAGCCCGCACATATCCCGCACAGCTTCAAGGACTTAAGCGGTGTTTTTCCGCACACTTTTCGGCCTGTCGCACGCACTGCACGGCCTGTGGCATGCGGCACCTGCCCGCGTTGACACCGGGGCTGCTTTCCGCCACTCTCCCCGCCATATTACACGATCAGGGGAGCTTTTTCGTGAAAAAACTGCTGACAGTTTCCGCGTTGGTGCTCAGCCTCGCCGCTTGTGGTGAGAGCGGGCAGAACGCTGGAAAAGAAGAACAAAATCAATCCTCTACCGGTTATGAGATGAGCGCTGATGCGCTGGCCGAGCACGTCAAGATCCTGGCATCGGACGAGTTTGGCGGTCGTGCCCCAGCCTCGCCCGGCGAGGAACTGACGGTCCGGTATATCGAGACCCAGTTCCGCGAAGCGGGCCTGAAGGGCGCAAACGGTGGCAGCTTCATTCAGGATGTACCGCTTGTATCGGTTGAAACCCTTGAAAACCCTGGGGTTACGCTCAAAAAAGGCGATGAGACAGTCGACCTTGCCTTCCGCAATGACCAGGTGATCTGGACCCGTCATCAGTCCGGTGAGGCCACCTCGGTCGCGGATAGTGAAATGGTGTTTGTCGGCTACGGCATCAACGCGCCGGAGCGCGGCTGGAACGACTATGAAGGCATTGATGTAAAAGGCAAAACCGTGGTCATCCTCGTGAATGACCCGGGCTTTGCGACCCAGGACCCGGCGGTGTTTGAAGGTAACACCATGACCTATTATGGCCGCTGGAACTATAAGTTCGATGAAGCCGCCCGTCAGGGTGCCGCCGCGGCCCTCATCATCCACGAAACCAAGCCCGCCGCCTACGGCTGGGGCACAGTCGACAGCAGCTGGACCGGCCCGCAGTTTGACATGGTCCGCGCTGACGAAGGCGCCTCGCTCGCAAGTGCTGAGGGTTGGATCACGACCGAAGCGACGGACAAACTGTTCACTCTCGCCGGTCTTGACCGCGCGGCGCTGAAAGAGGCCGCAGCCCAGCCCGGCTTCAAGGCTGTGCCTATGGGTGTCACCTTCTCCACCGCCTTTGATAGCAAGACTAACCACATCAATTCCCGCAACGTGGCGGGCTACGTGGAGGGTTCCGAGCACCCGGACGAGGTCTTCATCTATATGGCGCACTGGGACCATATCGGCACCGACCCGACCGCTGAGGGCGACGGCATCTATAATGGTGCGCTTGACAACGCAAGCGGTACGGCAGGCCTGATTGAACTGGCCCGTAAATACGCGCACGCGG
This sequence comes from Kordiimonas gwangyangensis DSM 19435 = JCM 12864, assembly GCF_000375545.1. GTDB lineage: Bacteria > Pseudomonadota > Alphaproteobacteria > Sphingomonadales > Kordiimonadaceae > Kordiimonas > Kordiimonas gwangyangensis. The sequence continues at coordinate 644,119 of NZ_AQXF01000001.1, read as the reverse complement.
CGGAAAAGCCGAAACGCTCCGTGCTGTTTCTTGCAGTCACGGCGGAGGAGCAAGGCCTTCTGGGTTCCGCCTTCTATGCAGCCAACCCCCTGTTCCCGCTGGATAAAACGGTTGGTGGCCTTAACATGGACGGCCTCAACTACTATGGCCCGACCCATGATGTGACGGTGATCGGCCTCGGCAATTCTGAGCTGGATGACTACCTCAAACAGGCCGCAGATGCGAAAAGCCGGGTGCTTATGGGCGATCAGGAACCGGAGAAGGGCTACTTCTACCGCTCCGACCATTTTGAGCTTTCAAAGCGCGGCGTGCCGATGCTCTATCCGGGTGCGGGCACTGACCATATCGAGAAAGGCCGCGCCTTTGTGCAAGGGCTTGAGGCCGAGTATCTTGAGAATCGCTACCATTTGCCAGCGGACGAATATGACGATAGCTGGGACCTCACGGGTGCGGTTGAAGACCTTCGGCTTTACTATGATACCGGCCGCCTGATTATCGATTCCACTGTCTGGCCAAACTGGCGAGAAGGCAGTGAATTCAAGGCGATGCGTGACGAACAGCGCGCCGGAAAATAGTCCCGAAACAGATAATGAAAAGGCGGCCTTGACGGTCGCCTTTTTTATCGCCTCCAGAAATTTGACATTTTTGTTACATTTTCGCCGCGCGCTGTTATAAGGCGCGAAAAGCGGCTAAGGGGGGTCTTGTGCCGCAAATTGGAAGGGCAAAGCATGGAAAAGCATAAGGTCAACGTAGACCTGGAGAAGCTGCAGGGCTTTCGGGCAGGTGCAAGGGAACAGGGGCGCCAGGTTGTCAATCTCGGCTTCGCAGTCGTTTTCCTCGTACTTGTACTGATTTACGCGGCAACCACACAGGCCGACAGTCCGACCGGCATCTTTGTGATCGCTGCGGCCGTCATCGGCGCCTATATGGCTATGAACATCGGTGCGAACGATGTGGCCAACAACATCGGCCCGGCCGTTGGTTCCAAGGCACTGACTATGGTCGGCGCGCTGTTTATTGCGGCCATTTTTGAAGCTGCGGGCGCGATTATTGCCGGCGGTGATGTGGTTTCCACCATCCGCAAGGGCATTGTTGACCCCGCCGCCATGGCCGACCAGATGACCTTCATCTGGGCCATGATGGGCGCGCTTCTGGCTGCTGCCCTCTGGCTCAACCTCGCCACATGGCTTGGTGCGCCGGTCTCCACCACGCACTCCATCGTGGGTGGTGTTGTGGGTGCGGGTGTCGCCGCCGCAGGCATGAACAGCGTGGACTGGGGTCAGATGTCGGCGATTGCCGCCAGCTGGGTGATCTCTCCACTGCTTGGCGGGGTGATCGCGGCAGGTTTCCTGTTCATGATCAAGAAGCTTATCCTTGCCAAGGATGATATGCTCGAAGCATCGCGCACCTGGGTGCCGGTTTTCATCGCGATCATGGCTGGCGCTTTCTCCATGTATCTGGTGATGAAGGGCCTGAAGAAACTGTGGTCGCCGGGCATTGGCCAGCTGTGGCTGATCGGTATTGGTGGTGCAGCTGTTACATGGGCCGCGACCAAGCCACTGGTGGCCAGAAGTTCCCGCGGGCTTGAAAACCGCCGCAAATCGGTGGCCAAGCTCTTTACCGTACCGCTCATTTGCTCTGCTGCGCTGCTCTCCTTTGCGCACGGTGCAAACGATGTAGCAAACGCGGTTGGCCCGCTCGCGGCTATTGTCAGCGCGGCGCAAAGTGTGGACATGGGCACGGGTAAAGTGGCCCTGCCGTTCTGGGTCATGGTGATTGGCGCGATCGGTATTTCGATCGGCCTGCTGCTGTTTGGTCCCAAGCTTATCCGCACCGTAGGTGAAAAGATCACCAAGCTTAACCAGATGCGCGCCTTCTGTGTCGCGCTGTCTGCTGCCATCACGGTGATTGCCGCCAGCTGGCTCGGGCTGCCGGTCTCCTCCACCCATATTGCTGTGGGCGGCGTGTTTGGTGTGGGCTTCCTGCGCGAATATCTGTCCACGCGTCCAAATGCGAAGATCAAAAGTAAAAGCGACAAGAAGAAGCGTGAGCGCCGCCGCCTCGTGCGCCGCCGCGAAATGCTGACCATTGGCGCAGCGTGGGTCATCACGGTCCCGGCGTCCGCGTTTCTGTCAGCGGCACTGTTTTACGTGTTCACGCACTTCCTTGCCTGATCTCATGGGGACAAGAATAGAAATGGGCGGCCCCAGGGGCCGCCCTTTTTTGTTTGTTTTATGCCCTACGCAGCGGCTTTTCTGGCCGGACCTTTGGTCATGCGGGCGAACAGGTTAGCGATCACCGCTCCTGACAAAATGATCAGACATAAGGGCAGCGGGTCAGCCGCGTGAATGATGCCCACTGCGCCTGAGAATACAAAGGAGAGCGAAAATTGCAGGCTGCCTGCCAGTGCACTCGCCGCACCCGCGCGCCGTGCTTCGCCTTCTAGCGCCCCCGCCATACCGTTGGGTGAAACCACACCAAGCGATGCGATATAGATGAACAGCGGGATGAGGAAGACCCACAGCGGTACGCCCACCACACCACAGATCGCGAGCGCGATGCCCGCGCCGAGAAGCACCTTGAGTGCCGTGTGGAAGATGACCTTGTAGCTGAAGTGCTTGAGGAGCCAACGGTTAAGCTGGCTCATGACAATGAAGCCCGCCGCATTGGCACCGAAATAGAATCCAAAATCCTCCTGCGCAACACCATAATAGTCGATGAGCACAAAGGCAGAGCCTGTGATATAGGCGAACATGCTGGAAAAGGCTGCGCCGCCTGCCATGGAATAGCCAAGGAAATGCCGGTCCTTGATGATGTCGCGGTAGGTGCTGAACGTGGCACTGAGACGTACGCCGGGGTTGGGCTCGCGCGTTTCAGGCAATAGGAAGCTGACCGACAGGATGTCGATAACGCACACCGCAGCGATCAGGTAGAAAATAGATTGCCAGCCAAAATTGATCGCGAGTTGCGCCCCAACGATGGGGGCAAGGATAGGCGCCACACCCATGACCAGCATCAAGAGCGAAAAGAATTTCGCGACATCAATGGGTTCAAACATATCCCGCACAATTGCGCGTGAGATAACACCGCCCGCACACATGCCAAGCGCCTGGAAAAAGCGGGAGATGACAAACAGTTCAACGCTCGGTGCCACCGCGCAGGCCAGTGACGTGACTGCCGCGATGGACAAGCCAATGATCAGCGGGATGCGGCGGCCGTATTTGTCTGCCAGTGGGCCATAGACAAGCTGGCCCAGCGCCACGCCAATGAAATAAACGGTAAGGGATAGTTCTACCTGCGACTGTACGGTGCCGAAATGAGCACCAATGTCGCTGAAGGCGGGGAGGTACATATCGATGGAGAGCGGCATAAGCGCCACTACGCTGCCGAGCAAGAGCGCAAGCCCGGCCGTATTTTCTTTGCTCAGGTGCATAAAATGCCTCGCTGTCTTTATGAGGCGGCGCCGGAATAAATCGCGCCGTCAGAAAAACGCGGCCGAGTTTGGGGAGGGCCGTGCGACCGGTAACATGAGCCTGAAACCGTGCTTAGGCAAGGCCTGTTAAGGATTTGCCGGGAAAAAAGTTAACAGAAGGTCGTCAATAAGTGGGTGCCAATTGTCCCACTCATGGCCGAAGGGTACCTCGGTATAAGTCACATCATAGCCCTTGCGCTTGAGTACCTTATGAAACTTGCGCGCTTCCTTGGTGTTATCGTTTTTGGTGCCCGTGGAGAAATACATTTTGAGCGGCAGTTTGTCCTGCTTGCCGTACATATCCGCCAGCAGCTTGAGGTGTTCGCCGCTTGCGGGCGAATGCATGCCGATATTGGCAAAACTGTCTGGTATCATCAGGCCAAAGCAGGCGGCGTTCAGTCCGCCGAACGATAGGCCCATGATCAACCGTTCTTCGCGGGTTTTGCCAACGGGGAAAGCGGCCTCTACTGTCGGGATCAGTTCATCCCGGTAAAACTGCGCGTAGGTGGGGTTGCACATGAACTGGTCGTTGCGGCGATTGTTCTTGGGGTTCCCTGGCTCGCCGCTGTCGACAAAGATCGCGATCACCGGCTTCAGGCGGCCGGCTGCAATCTCGGCATCCAGCACCTCTGCCATTTGGCCGTCGCCAAGATACCACTGGCCGTCGGATACAAAGACCACCGGCAGGCTGTCATCCTTCTTGGTGCCTTCAGGAATATAGGCGCGGAACTGCATCTCGTAGCCAAGGATCTGGCTGTCGAATCTTATGTTGTCCGAGAGGGTGCCAGCAGCAAATGTAGGTAGGCTAATCATCAGTGCAGCAAGCGTCGCGGTCCAGATGTTCTTCATACAAATCCCCTTAATCCCCCACAAACCAGTATGGCCAGCGGGCGTGGGGTCGTCACTTCACAAAAGCGTTGGCGGCTTAGTGGGCTTCCTGCCAGTTTTTGCCGGTGCCGCAGTCCACATCAAGCGGCACAGAAATCTCAAGCGCTGGCAGGGCCGCGTTTTCCATGGTTTCCTTGATAACCGGGATGGCTTTTTCCGTCAGCCCCACGGGCGCTTCGAAGACCAGTTCGTCATGCACTTGCAAGAGCATGCGCACGTCAGAAAGGCCAGCGTCCTTCAGTGCACCCGGCATGCGGATCATGGCACGGCGGATGATGTCAGCCGCCGAACCCTGAATGGGCGCGTTGATCGCCGCACGCTCGCCAAAGCCGCGCTTCATCGGGTTCTTGTCGGTCAACGCCGAGATATGGCACTTGCGGCCAAAGAGCGTGGTGACATAGCCGTGTTCTTTCGCGAACTCGACAGTCTCATCCATATAGTTGCGGATGCCGGGAAAACGCTCGAAATAGGCGTCGATATAGCCCTGTGCGTCGCCGCGGCTGATGCCCAGCTGGCGTGCGAGGCCGAAGGCCGAAATGCCGTAGATGATGCCGAAGTTGATCGCCTTGGCCTGACGGCGCACCATCGGGTCCATGCCTTCAATGGGCACGCCGAACACTTCAGAGGCCGTCATGGCGTGAATGTCCGTGCCGTCGGCGAATGCCTGCTTGAGCGTGCCGATGTCCGCGATGTGGGCCAAGAGGCGAAGCTCGATCTGGCTATAGTCAGCCGCGATCAGCACATTGCCTTCGTCGGCGATGAAAGCGCGGCGGATCTTGCGGCCTTCCTCGGTACGGATCGGAATGTTCTGCAGGTTCGGATCGTTTGACGACAGGCGGCCTGTGGTGGTGCTTGCCAAGTGGAAACTCGTGTGCACCCGGCCCGTACGCTTGTTCACTTCGTTCTGGAGCGAATCCGTATAGGTGCTCTTGAGCTTTGAGAACTGGCGATATTCCATCACCTTCGCGGGGATTTCATGTCCTTCGGCGGCCAGTTTTTCAAGCACGTCCACATTGGTTTGCCACGCGCCGGTTTTCGATGACTTCTTGCCGCCCGGCAGGCCCTGTTCGTCGAACAGGATTTCGCCAAGCTGCTTGGGCGAATTCACGTTGAACGGCCGCCCGGCCATCTCCTGGATTTCCTTATCGAGCCGCTCGATGCCCGCGCCAAACTCGTTCGAGAGTTTCCGAAGCACGGATACATCAACCTTGATACCCTCCCGCTCCATGGCGGACAGCACAGGGACGAGCGGACGCTCGAGCGTTTCATAAACGGTTGTCACCTTCTCAGCCGCAAGGCGGGGCTTGAGGATACGCCACAGGCGTCCGGTGATGTCCGCGTCCTCGGCGGCGTAGTGGGTGGCTTTATCAAGTGGGACCTGATCGAAGGTGATCTGGTTCTTGCCGGTGCCCGCCACTTCCTTGAACGAGACCGGCGTGATGTCGAGATGCAGGCTAGAAAGCTCATCCATGCCGTGGCCATGTTTGCCTGCGTCGAGCGCGTAGGACATCAGCATGGTGTCGTCGATCGGGTCGATCATGATGCCCTCGCGGGCGAGGATCGACATATCGTATTTGAGGTTCTGGCCAACCTTGAGCACGCTCGGATTCTCAAGCATCGGCTTGATCGCCTTGATCACAGCCGCCTTATCGAGTTGGTTGGGTTTTTCGGCCAAGAGGTCAGCGCCGTTTGCCGCGTGGCCCACCGGGATGTAACAAGCCTTGCCCGGGTCGACAGAGAGCGAGATGCCGACAAGGTCGGCTGCTGCGGTGTTCAGAGATGTGGTCTCGGTATCCACGGCCACGAGGCCGTTCTGTTCCGCCATCTTGATCCAGCGCTCAAGCGCGGCCAAGTCGGTCACGCACTCATACTCGGTTTCTTCAACCGTGAGGGCGTCGGTTACCGGGTCAGCGCCGACATCGACACCGTAATAGTGCGTTGCCTTGACCTTGAGCGAACGGAAGTTCTGCGTATCGAGGAACGCCATCAGGGGTTCAGGTGCCGGGTCCTCAAGCTGCATGTGCGTGATCTCGAACTCAACCGGCACATCCTTGGCGAGGCTCACAAGCTTGCGGCTGATGCGTGCCATCTCGGCATGCTCGATGAGGCTCTCGCGCCGCTTGGGCTGTTTGATCTCGCCCGCGCGTTCGAGCAGCGTGTCCAGGTCGCCATATTCGGTAATCAGCTGTGCGGCGGTCTTGATGCCAATGCCCGGCACACCGGGCACGTTATCCACACTGTCACCGGCAAGCGACTGCACATCCACCACGCGCTCGGGCGGCACGCCGAATTTCTCGACCGCGCCCTCGGGCCCGAAGCGTTTGTTCTTCATGCTGTCGAACATGTCGGTGCCATCGTCAAGGAGCTGCATCAGGTCCTTGTCGGAGCTGACGATGGTCACGCGCCAGTTTTTCTCCCGCGCCTGATGGGCGTAGGTGGCGATGAGGTCATCAGCCTCATAACCTTCCATCTCGATCGCGGGCACACCAAAGGCGACAGCTGCGTCACGGATGATGGAGAACTGCGGTACAAGGTCCTCTGGCGCCGGTGGGCGGTGGGCCTTGTAGTCGGCATAGATATCGTTGCGGAAGTTCTTGCGCGCGGCGTCGAAAATGACCGCAAGGTGGGTCGGTTTCTCGCCGTCGTTCAGGTCCTGCAGCAGTTTGAACAGCATGTTGGAGAAGCCGTATACGGCGTTCACCGGTGTGCCGTCCGCGCGGGTCATGGGCGGGAGCGCATGATAGGCGCGGAAAATGTAGCTGGAGCCGTCAATCAGATAAAGATGCGGCTCTTTGCCGTTTGCTGCGGACATGAAAAATCCCGGAATTGAATTGTGTCGGACCTGAGGAGCTTAAGCTAAAAATTCCTCAGGCGTGAGTTTAGAAAAAAGCCGACACATTCACTTGTTTGTGTCTGACGGGCCGCCTTGCAAAATGTAAAGTCGGTCACAATATGGGCACTCTACCTTCCCGTCGTGGTCCATGGTCAGGTAAACGCGCGGGTGACCGAGGGCGCCCTCATCGCCATCACAGGCGACTTTTTTAGTGGTAACCAGTTTGGTTTCAGGAGCTTCTACCGTCATGAGGCTTCTCTTTTTGGAAATTGAACGCGTGCATTTGAAATTTAGCCTTATATAACCAAGCGAGGCAGCGTGAACAAGCACCTTAGGATGCCATTGTTCGCGTGATTTCCCGCTTCGTGGTATTTTAAGCGCGACAGTTAAAGATTGGGTTGAAGCAGTGGCAAAAAATGCGATCGAGATCAAAGGCCTGAAGAAAGTCTACAAGGGCCGTGGCGGCGCGCCGGACAAGCTGGCGCTCAAGGGCATTGACCTTGAAATCCCGCAAGGGTCCATGTTCGGGCTTCTGGGCCCCAACGGTGCCGGCAAATCAACCACGATCAATATCCTCGCGGGCCTTGTGAATAAAACCGAGGGCAGCGCCAGCATCTGGGGTTTCGATATTGACGACAACCCCCGGAACGCGCGCGCCAATATCGGCATTGTACCGCAGGAACTGATGTTCGACGCTTTCTTCACCCCGCGCGAAATGCTTGAGGTGCAGGCCGGCATGTACGGCGTGAAGCCCGAAGAACGCCGCACGGAGGAACTGCTCAAAGCAGTGCATCTGTTTGATAAGGCGGACGCTTATTCGCGCACGCTCTCGGGCGGCATGAAACGGCGTCTTCTCGTGGCCAAAGCCATGGTGCATAACCCGCCGATCCTGATCCTTGATGAGCCGACCGCCGGTGTGGACATCGAGCTTCGTCAGCAGCTTTGGGATTATGTGCGCGAGCTTCATCGCCGCGGCACCACCATTGTGCTGACCACCCACTACCTCGAGGAAGCGGAAGAGCTCTGCGACACCATCGCCATCATCAACCATGGTGAAGTGGTCGCTTGTGAACCCACCAAACAGCTCCTGAAACGCATCGACGAGAAGGAAGTGATCATCGAGGTTGCGGAAACGCTCGACGCTGTGCCAGCGGCGCTCGCCTCCTTCACTGCCGACGTTCGGGACAGGAACAAGCTTGCCGTGCAGCTGTCGCAAGCCACCGGCAATGTGGGGCAGGTACTGCGCGCTGTGCAGGACGCGGGCCTGACGATCAACGATATTTCCACTAACGAGACCGACCTTGAGGATATCTTCCTACAGCTCACGAGCGACAAGGCGGCAAAGAAGGACGCGGCTGAATGAGGCGCACCTATGACGTTGTCATCGTCGGAACCGGTGCCGCGGGGCTGACCGCCGCGCTCAAGCTCGCGCCGCACATGCGGGTGGCAGTGCTCTCGAAGGGGGAACTGTCTGGCGGCTCGACCCGCTGGGCGCAGGGCGGCATTGCCGCGGTGCTTGAGGCGACAGACACCATCCAGTCTCATATCGATGACACACTTGTCGCGGGTGCCGGCCTATGTGACGAGGAAGCTGTCCGCTTCATGGTCGAGCGCGGCCGCGACGCCATTGAAGAACTGATCAACCGCGGGGTCGAGTTTGACCGCGTCAATCAGGCGCACGAGGACGGATACGACTATCATCTCACGCGCGAGGGCGGCCACAGCCACCGGCGTATCATTCACGCAGCTGACGCCACGGGCAAGGCGGTGCAGAACACACTCAATGACCGCGTGCTCGAAGAACCCAATATCGACGTCTATGAGCACCACATGGCCATTGATGTCATCACCAACCGCCACCTCAAGAGCCCGGCCTCCTATAACGACCAGGCGCACGGCGTTTATGTGCTGAACCTCGAGAAAGGCCGCGTCGAGACCTTCACCGCGCGCGCTACTATCATCGCGACCGGTGGCGCCAGCCGGGTGTATCTCTATAGCTCGAACCCCGATGCTTCCACCGGTGACGGCATCGCCATGGCGTGGCGCGCGGGTTGCCGGGTCACGAACATGGAGTTTAACCAGTTCCACCCCACCTGCCTTTATCACCCTGACGCCAAAACCTTCCTGATCACGGAGGCTATGCGCGGTGAGGGTGCGGTACTCAGGGGGCGGGACGGCGAACGTTTCATGCCGGATTATGACGAACGTGCCGAGCTTGCACCGCGGGACATCGTCGCCCGTGCGATCGACGCCGAGATGAAGCGCAAAGGCCAAGACTGTGTGTGGCTTGATATCACGCACAAGGAGCCGGACTTTGTCATCTCCCACTTCCCGACGATTTATCGGCATTGCCTTACGCTTGGCATCGATATCACCAAGGACATGATCCCCGTGGTGCCGGCGGCGCACTATACCTGCGGCGGCGTGCACATCGACCTGCATTCCCGTACGGACCTCGACCGCCTTTATGCGGTGGGTGAATGCGCGCACACTGGCCTGCACGGTGCCAACCGCATGGCGTCCAACAGCCTCCTTGAATGCCTTGTGATGGGGAACGCCGCAGCGGACGACATCCTTGAGAACATTGGCGGCCACCCCGCGGCCACCATTGTGCGCGACTGGGACGAAAGCCAGGTAACAGACTCGGATGAAGAAGTTGTGGTTACCCACAACTGGAAGGAACTTCGCCGTTTCATGTGGGACTATGTGGGCATCGTGCGCACCGACAAGCGCCTCGCCCGCGCCAAACGCCGGGTTGACCTGCTGGCTGCCGAAATTCAGGAATATTACGGCAACTTCCGCGTGACCGCGGATCTGCTCGAACTCCGGAACCTTGTGACGGTAGCGGATCTCATCGTGCGGTCGGCCCAGATGCGCAAGGAATCGCGCGGTCTGCACTATACCGCCGACTATCCGGACCTCGCAGACGAGGCGCGTGATACCACGCTCATACCCTTTGGGCGTGCGGTCTCTGATCGGGTCGCCTAAACACAACGATACTCCTGAACGAAAAAGGCCTGCACGAGCGATCGCGCAGGCCTTTAATCTTGTCCGCTCGCGGGTGCGATTAACGCAGCGACCACTCAAGCGGCAGGATGAAGCTCAGGTCGCCCTGGCCTGCGGGCAGTGCCGGCAGCGGGTTCAGTTTGGCAACGAGTTTGGGGATCTCGCTGTCCAGAACTTCTTCACCGGTGCTTTCCACGATTTCGTGCGCGGTGATCGAACCGTCAGCAGAAACTACAAGACGGACTTTTGCTTTGCCTTCGATTTCACGAACCTGTGCGGACCGGGGGTATTTCTGGTTCTTCACGAGTTTCGCGGTAACAGCCTTTTTCCAGCTGTCCATGTCGTCAGCAAAAGCCGGGGTCGCGATGGAGGAGAAAATGGCACCAGCAACGAGTGCGGCAATCAGGGAGGTCTTTTTCATAATATTCAAACTCTCGAGGGGGTTAATTCTGCGGCAAGCATATGCGCTAAATAGATTAACCAATGGTTACCGTCAGTTAGCTAAAATTTTAACAATATTTCAGCGCTAAAATAACGCGGAAATCAGCCATTTTTACGGGGTATCAGCCGGTCGCCCTTTCCGCTACGGAACTGGGGATATTAGGCCGGATCGAAGTGTGTTGTGATTCGCTCAGAAGTTTCTCTCTGCGCAAAGAAAAAGCCCCGGCGATATGCCAGGGCTTTTCTACTCGTAACGAATGGGATGGTCTCGAAACTGGAACCGTTAGTTGAGCGACCAGGTGAGCGGCAGCAGGAACGACAGTTCCGTCTGACCACCCGGCAGTGCGGGCAGCGGGCTCAGCTTTTCAACAAGTTTCGGGATCTCGCGGTCGAGAACGTCTTCACCAGTAGGCTCGACCACTTCGTGGCTGGTGATCGTGCCGTCAGCGGCAACAACGAGGCGTACTTTTGCCTTGCCCTCAATTTCGCGGGCAATGGCGGAACGCGGGTAGCGTTGGTTTTTGGCAACGGCCTTGATGACCTCAATCTGCCAATCTTTCATATCATCAGCATGAGCGGGCGCACTTGCGGCCGTGAAAACAAAAGTGAGCGCGATCAGGCTGGCGACGAGGGCGTTAAACTTCTTCAACATGTTTCCCATCCAATTTTCTAGGTGGTTTTAATTTGTCGCGGAAGGTGGGCGGGCCAGACTACTGCGCGACCCCCAGCGCAACACTTTTCAAGGGTTTATAAGGGATAGGCCCTTAATCATAGGTAATTAATTCGCTAAAATTTTATCTATATAGGGCGCGAAGGCGTAATTTGTTGATTTAAAAGTATAAATTTTTTGAAGTTTATTCGCATTTGTCGGCGACACGACGCTTTCGGTTGCACGGATGTAACCGGTGTCAGGGTGGGTGTGACCGCGCCGCGCGCGACCGGCAAGCGCCGGGTCTTTCAAGCGAACACTGATCGCTTGTAACCCCGGGGCGCAATTAGGCTTGCATGGCTGCCAGTGCACGTGTACTGTCCGCGCCGAAATCCGGCCCTGCCGGACAGCGGGCGATCCCATCGCCCAGCCTGCACATTTTGGCTCAGGCACCCGTAGCTCAGCTGGATAGAGCGCTGCCCTCCGAAGGCAGAGGCCAGGGGTTCGAATCCCTTCGGGTGCGCCATTTTTCATTAAATATTCCAATGATTATGCGTAACACTCAGATTATTCGGCGTGGTGTCGCATGGTTTTTGGGACAGTAGGACAAAAATGATTGGTTGGCGCAAATTCCAGAAAGTAGATTCCAGGTTCACCGACTGACAGTGCCGTGAGCCGCATCAAAGCCCTCCCGGCCCTGTTAGGCCACATCATCCGAGCGCCTTAGACCAGAAAATTCTCTTCAAACTTGGGTGGTCGACCCGTCGTGGCACCATTGGACAACCTATCGGATCGTCACCGCTGGCGAACCTCCATACCTCCGGACCGTGGAACATTGGCCATCCCGCCTTCAACCGAATTTGTGGGATACAAGGAAACCTTATGGAAAGGGCGACCGTGAAGTCGCCCCTTGCTGTCGTTTCTCCGTGCCATGGTCAGAATGTGACCTGCGCGCCGGACAGTTCATCCAGGTTAATGCCCGCGATAAACACACTTTCGCCGCTCCCCAAGTCGATCAGCACACCGTCTGTGCCGTTCTGGCTTGTCGCTGTTGCGGCTGCAACCAATTCATCCGAACTGTCAAAGCGGCCGTAGAATTCCAGTGCATCTACTGTCACGTCGAAGTCGGTGATGGTGTCGTTCCCCACCGTTGCGCCAAAGACGAATGTATCCGAGCCGCCGCCGCCCGTTAGTATATCATCGCCTACACCGGCCCATAGGCTGTCATCGCCCGAGCCGCCATCAACAGTGTCATCGCCGCTACCGCCATAGAGAACGTCATCTCCATTACCGCCTAATAGGCTGTCATTGTCGTCGTTCCCAAAAAGGGTATCATTACCGCCCAACCCCTTCAGTGTATCAATACCGGAGCTGCCGCCGATCAGATCACCTCCGCCAGAGCCCGCCGCGATGTCCTGGCCGCTACCGGCCCAGATGCGGTTTTGATCAGGATCGGTCTCAACCTCTTCACCGTCGGTGTACCACCCATCATCGCTGACAAGGTCATCGTTCCAGCCGCCGCCAAGGATAGTATCATCACCCGAGCCGCCAAGGATGGTGTCTGAGCCACGATCAGTCGGATCGCTGTCTTCATCAAGCGACTGACGTGTTGCCCCATCAGTTGCACCACCACCCACGACAAAGTCATTACCGCCGCCAGCGTTGATACGGTCGTTGCCCTCACCGCCCACGATGATGTCTTGGCTGTCATCGTCATCATTTTGCATGATCACGTCGTCGCCAGCGCCACCATTGAGTTGGTCGTTGCCCCCGCCACCCATAAGGGTGTCAGCGCCCGTAGAGCCGCGCAGCGTATCACTTCCTGTACCACCGTTCTGCGTAGTACCGCCCTCATTTACAATATTGATGATCGGAACTTTAATGAATGCAGAACTATACAAGCCCTCCTCGTCACTGGCGGAGATGCGCACGGTGACCGAGGTCTGGCTTTCATAGTCGAACGAAGTGCCGCTTGAAAGGTAAAGCCTGTTGCCATCAACGCGGAACCGGCTGTCGTTCACAAAAAAGGTGACAGGACCACCTTCCGGGTCAATCGAACTCAGGGTACCAACAAAAGCACCAACATCATTTTCCGTGACGCCACTTGTCTGAAGGCGTGGGCCCGACGGTGCGTCATTGCTACTTGAAACATCCAGCGACATTACCACAGGTGCCGCACTCCACTCCGTCCCATCGTTGACACTGAAGGTGAAACTGCGTGTAGCATCGTCATCATCTACTGGTGTGTATGTCAGGTTCGGAATATTGGCGACAGATATCACCTGTCCTGCGGTTACCGCCACACCGGACAACCGAAGCACACCCACCGAAGGCAAGGTCTCAATTCGGATAGCCTGTAGACTGTCCCCCGTATCCGCGTCGGTGAAGGCAAAATCGGAGGCCGCAAAGGCTGTCGCCTCTCCCTCTGTCGCTTCGACACTGCCGCCAGCAGACTGCGGTGCATCGTTGACACCGGTGATGGTAATGGTGATGGCCTGTGTGGTGCCATCCGTCGAAGAGACAGTGACCGTGTCACCGAGCGTATCACCAGCACCAAGCGCCTGCACGTCAGTTTCATCATTGTTGAGTGTATAGACCCAGTCGCCTCCGGTATTAATCGTGAGGCTACCATAGGTCCCATCAAGCGTGTCTGCACTGAAGTTTGCTTCGCCGCTGTCCACATCGGCAACGGACGCTGTTCCGCTTACGGTGGTGCCATCTTCCACGACACCACCCGAGAGTGTACCACCGAATGACGCCACATCATTTACACCAGTGATGGTGATCGTGATGCTCTGCGTCGTGCCATCGGCAGAAGAAACGGTGACCGTGTCATTCAGCGTGTCTCCCGCGCCAAGCGCCTGGACATCGGTCTCGTCGTTATTCAGTGTGTAGACCCAGTCACCATTCGCAGCAATGGTCAAACCGCCGTAAGAGCCATCGAGCGTGTCAGCACTGAAGCTGGCTTCGCCACTGTCTGTATCCGAAACGGAAGCAGTACCGGCGACCGTCGTGCCTTCTTCCACCACGTTGCCGGTAAGGGTGCCACCAAAGCTGGCGGCGTCGTTGACGCCGGTGATCGTAATCACGATGTCCTCGCTTGTGCCATCCGCCGAGGAGACCGTAAGCGTATCGCCAATAGTATCGCCGGCGTTAAGCGCCTGCACATCCGTGTTCGCCTCGTCAAGGTCATAGACCCAGTCGCCATTCGCTACGATTGTAAGGTCACCATAGGTGCCGTTCACGGTCGTTGCATTGAAGATGGCTTCACCGCCATCGACATCGCTCACCGTCGCGGTACCGGAAACTGTATTCGTATCCTCATTCATATTGCCGCTGAGCGTTCCGCCAAAACTCGCGCTATCGTTCACGCCGGTAACGGTGATGGTGATATCCTGCGTGGTGCCGTCGGCAGACGAAACCGTGACGGTGTCATTGAGCGTATCGCCTGCCCCTAGTCCCTGAATGTCGGCCTCATCATTGTTCAGGGTATAGACCCAGTCACCATTCGCGGCGATTGAGAGACTACCGTATGCGCCGTCAAGAGTATCAGCGTTGAAGCTGCTTTCGCCGCTATCGGTGTCTGACACCGAGGCGGTGCCACCAACTGTGGCGCCTTCTTCCAAGATATTACCCGTGAGTGTGCCGCCAAAGGTGGCCGGGTCATTTACGCCGGTGATGGTAATGGTGATATTCTGGCTGGTGCCGTCGGCCGATCGTACTGTCAGGACGTCGCTGAGCGTACCACTGGCACCAAGTGCCAGTACGTCCTCATTGCCGTCATTCAGGTCATAGACCCAGTCACCGTTTGCAGCAATCGTCAGGTCGCCATAACTTCCGGTTACCGTATCAGCATTAAAGGTGTCAGCCCCGTCAACGTCTGACACGGTCGCTGTACCACCAATCGTATCTGTGCTTTCACTCACACTACCGGCAAGGGAACCGCCAAAACTCGCTGCATCGTTCACACCATTTATGGTGATGGTGATGGTTTGTGTTGTGCCGTCCGCCGCAGATACCGTCAGCGTGTCACCAAGGGTGTCACCCGCTGCAAGTGCCTGCACATCCGTGTTGGCCTCATCAAGATCATAGACCCAGTCGCCGTTCGCCGCGATGGTCAGGTCGCCATATGTGCCATTGACAGTATTGGCGGTGAAACTGCTTTCACCGGTATCGACGTCACTGACAGTAGCGGTACCGCCGACCGTATCCGTATCCTCCGTGAGGCTGTTGGAGAGCGTGCCCCCGAAAGACGGCGTATCATTGACACCGTTGATGGTGATGGTGATGGTTTGTGTCGTGCCGTCCGCTGCAGACACCGTCAGCGTGTCACCGAGCGTGTCGCCAGCCGCAAGTGCCTGCACATCCGTGTTGGCCTCATCAAGGTCATAGACCCAGTCACCATTTGCCGCGATTGTCAGGTCACCGTAAGAGCCAGTTAAGGTGTCGCCATTGAAAGTGTCCGCGCCATCGATATCGGTCACGGATGCAGTCCCTGCAACCGTGTCAGTATCTTCGTTCAGACTTGCGCTCAGCGTCCCGCCAAAGCTCGCCGCATCGTTGACGCCGTTGATCGTGATGGTGATGGTTTGCGTAGTGCCATCGGCCGATGAAACTGTCAGTGTGTCACCGAGTGTGTCGCCTGCTGCGACTGCCTGCACATCCGTGTTGGCCTCATCAAGGTCATAGACCCAGTCACCGTTCGCTGCGATCGTCAGATCGCCATAGCTGCCGTTGACGGTCTCGGCATTGAAGCTGCTGTCGCCACTGTCTGCATCCGTCACGGTTGCGGTGCCACCCACACTGTCCGTGTCCTCGTTCAGGCTTGTGCTCAGAGTGCCGCCAAATGACGGTGCGTCATCGGCGCCGTTGATGGTGATCACAATATTCTGCGTGGTGCCATCGGTCGATGAGACAGTCAGAGTATCGCCGAGCGTGTCCCCGGTGCTAAGCGCCTGCACGTCCGTGTTGGCTTCATCAAGGTCATAGACCCAGTCACCGTTCGCTGCGATCGTCAGATCGCCATAGCTACCATTGACGGTCTCGGCATCGAAGCTGCTTTCACCGGAATCAACATCCGAGACTGTTGCTGTCCCCGTTGCGTTGACCGTATCATCCTCGCCGATACTGCCGGTAAGAACGCCGCCGAAGGACGGCGTATCATTGACTGCATTGACGGTAACTGAGGCCGTGTCGGTCGCTGACGAAAAGGCTGTAGTGCCCCCGTTTGTCGACACGTCGGCCGTGCCGCCTGCGCTGCCGGAGGTTTGATCCCAGGCGCGGAAAGTGATCTCCGCGCTGCCGTTATAGTTCTCATCCGGCACAAAACGGACGAGGTGACTGCTCGACAGCAGCCGCGCGGAAGACGCGGAGACACCGGAAAGGTCCAGCCACGTGCTGCCGCTGTCGGTGGAATATTGCCAGGTACCGTTGGTCTCATCGACCGCAGTAACCGCGATGGCTTCAACCGCACTGCCGTCGGCATCGGTGATTGATGCATCCACAACCATGTCTGAGACTGTGGTGCCCGTGTTACTCGCGTCCAGGACGTCCTCGTCGATGGCCGTCAGGGTCGGGGACTGTGTGTTGTCCAGCACCGGCGCATCGTTGACGGCTGTCACGGTAACGGTCGAACTCAAGCTGAGGCTCGTTGTATCAACACCACCGTTGGCAGTGCCGCCCATATCGCTGAGGCTGGTGATTGTAACGACGCGGGCACCAGCGGTCGGGGCGTCGCTCGTATTCTCGTAGCTCAGGTTCTCGAGAATGATCTGGTTTGCCGCTGGCGAGCCACTCGAATCGACAAAATCAATGGTTGCCGTCGTACCGGAAACTGAGACTGTGTAGGTGATTGTGCCACCGTTGAGGGTTCCTGTGGTGCCTTGCGTCAGCTCAATTCCAACACCATCGGCATTGATAATCTCACTATCGCCATCATCCACATTGCTGACCGTGATTGTGTATCCGGCGACGCCGCCCCCATCGACGGTAGAGAGGGCGACGCTACTGAACAGATCAACAGCAGACCCATTTTCGGTAAAGGACGGATCGTTACCGGTTGCGGTCAGGGTAGGCGCATCGTTGACAGAGTTGATCGTGACGGAGGCTGTGTCGGTTGCAGTGGAAAAGGCTGTCGTTCCGCCGTTGGTTGATACATCCGCTGTGCCGCCGATACTGCCGGAGGTTTGATCCCAGGCCCGGAACGTGAAAGTGGCAGTGCCGTTATAATCAGCGTCCGGCACAAAGCGAACAAGGCTGGTACTGTCGAGCAACCTTGCTGAGGAAGAGATGTCTACCGAGGTGCCCGTGACGCCGGAGAAATTGTTCCAGCTGGTGCCGCCATTGGTCGAATATTGCCAGACACCGTTGGTGTTATCCACCTCGGTAACAGCAATGGCCTCGCTCGCGCTGCCATCCACATCGGTGATGGAGCTGTCGACAACGATGGTGGCCACCGTGGTACCTTGGTTGTTGGCATTAGCAGACGCATCGTCGTCACCATCAGAACCTGAACCATCGTCGTCCCCCGCATCTTCATTGATCGCCGTCAATGTCGGCGACTGCGCGTTATCGAGCGCTGGCGCATCGTTCACGGCAGTCACGGTTACATTGACAGTGATGGTGTCTGTACCGCCATTGCCGTCCGAGACATCGACAGTAAAGGTATCGCTGCCGCTGAAATTGGCATCCGGGGTGTAAGTAAAGCTGCCGGACGGCAGGTCGCCGGACGAGCCGGAAGCACTTGTCGTGCCGGAAATTGTCACCGTACCGTTGCTGGCGGTAGTTGACCCTTCAGACCATGTCAGCGTATCGCCTGAATCCGTGTCGGTTACGCCAAGGCCACTTGCGCCGTCAGTGATCGACTGCGCGCCACCATCTTCGGTGACCGTAATCGAGATAGTATCGTCCGCATCATCAAACTCGGGCGCCGCGTTGGAAGCGACCGCCGCCGAGACATCGATATCGTCGATCGCGAAACCCCCGCGGCCTGCACTCCCGGAGAAACCGATACTGACAGAGTCAACGTTCTGATATGTACTGCTGAATGAAAATACACCATAGTAGGCGTCGTCCGCGATATTCCCACTGTCTGCACCACCAAAGGTATAGGTAATGCCGTCGCTCGAACTCGACGTCGAAAGATCAAACGTACCGGAGCCGACTTCGGTCACGCCATCATAAACCGTAATCGTGACCGTTGTATCACCACCGGCCAGGATGTTCTGAAAGTCAAAAGAGTTGAGCTGAAAATTACTGCCGTCGGTCGCCCCGAAAGTGTAGTCAGACACCGCGTTGAAGTTATTGTTGACGGCCAGCAAAAAGTCACCCGCGCCGCCGTCCGAGTTGAGCTGCATGGTAAGTTCGTCGGTGGAAAAAGTAGCAAACTCAACGTTGGCATCTGCTGTAAATGTCCATTCATTCACAACATAGGATGTGGTGTTGGAATTAAAGGCGAAACCCTCGGCATCGAAGGTTTCGTCAGTCGGGGTCGCCAAAAGGCCGCCGAAGCTCTCAAGCATTGAAAGGTCAAGTTGTTCGCCCGCTTCAATGTCGCCAGTTTGGACTTCAAGGTCCCAATCACCACCAAGGCCCGAGGCGCCGGTGAGGTCGTCAGAGGCTGCGACATCCGCCCCCGTGAGTTCAGCCAACTGACTGATGAAATCGGCGCCTTCTCCCCCGTCACCGATACGGCAACCAAAAAGCAGCAGGTCGCCGTCGTCACTGAGCGTTGCGCCGATCCGTGCCCACAGTTCAGCATTGTCGGCGAGGGATGCGGCATCAACCACCTCACCTCCCAGGCTGAACTGCCCAACAGCACCATGCGAAAGTATCTGGATTGATTCGACCCCGCTTCGGCCATCAAGCGCATCGGCGAGTTCGGCCAGACCACCATCACCAACAAGGATAACGTCCGCACCTGGCGCCACGCTGTCGAGCAGGGATTCATAGCCTTCGATTGTGCTGTCAATCACGACCACATGAACCGCGCCGCCCGGTGCCGCACCGTGAGTTGCAAATTCATCGTTTGCTTGACTGCTGGTAGGATTGAAAAGGCCGGTTTCGAATGCCATGAAGAGCTACCCCTGTTTCGTGCCTGATAGTCCGCCCTGGAAATCCAGAAAGACCAAAACTCTCCCGAAGAGAGTACTATCACAATCTATCCCGGAACAGCCGAAAGAAGCAACCCCTCCGTACACTAACTCAAGTGTACGGTCAGGTGTGTCGGCGCGAACCGGCAGCGCAAAATTGCAACAGAATGAGTTTTAATGGCCCTTAGGGATACATTTGGCTGCAATCCTTTTCAAGATAATCCCGCGACAGTAAAACCCATAATTGTTCTGACAATTTTACTTTGGTTCCGAAAATATATCTCCGGAAACATGAGGAGAGTATCTCATGTGCCGCCCGAAATCGAGGTACATCAAGGCACAATGGGAAACTTTATCTAATGGATGATTATCTCGTCGGATGCCATGCCATGATTGTGTAATACAAATATAAATTGACTGTTAGTGTACGATGGCGTTCAATGAGACCTCCCGTTATGAGTGAATATTAACCTCTAATTCGGGAAAAAAAGGGGGATCTTGATGTTTGACACGTACATGGGCGTCATCCAGGCGCTCGGTTTCAAGTTCGCGCCGGCAAACTGGGGATATTGCGCAGGCGCAATTGTCGCCATCTCGCAATATAACGCGCTGTTTTCACTTCTTGGTCAGCGATTTGGCGGTAGCGGACAAGTCTCGTTCGGCCTGCCGGATCTGCGCGGCCGTTCGGCAATGGGACAGTTTCAGGGACCAGCCACAAGCAACTGGCCGATGGGCTACAAGCCGGGATTTGAAGTCGACTCCCTGAGCGACTCTCAACTACCAGCTCATACCCATGTGCACACATATGGAGCCTCCGGTGGTGGCGGGGGTATCGACGACGTTGTGGTCGAGGTCGCAACAGTGGCTGGCCAAAACGCCACAGCGACCACTGGCGATTATCTCGCCGCCGTAGCGACTGCGACGGGCGCCATCAACACGCGCGGCTTTATTGCTCCAGCCGACATACCCGCCGGCCAAACAGAACTGATTGGCGGTGTGTCAGGTGGTGGTGGCAGCGGTCAGTTCGACAATAGCCTGTTCACAATCGAAAACAATGGCGGAGGCACGAGCTTTTCCCTGATGCAGCCTTGCACAGTAGTCAACTTCTGCATCTGCATTGACGGTCTTTATCCGAGCCGCAGTTAAGCCAACCCACTGTTTTGCCAAATGCCGAACACGATCGTTCGCAAAGGAGATTCACCATGCTGGACAAGCTTACCCCTGACAGTTTCAAGGGCATCCTCGGCTCAGACGTCACTGTAACGGTTACAAATGGACCAGACCTGGTTTTGACGCTGGAGGCCGTGAACGTCGCTGTGCAAAAAGAGGGCTGCTGTCCGCCGGAAGGATGCCGTGCTGCCGCCTTCACCTTGACACTCAGCGGCCCCGATTTCCATCAGGTGCCCGATGGCATCTATGACCTGAACTTCGAAAAGGTTGGCGTACTCACGGGCATTTACCTAGACAACAAGGCTAACGCCCCAGGTGGCGACCCGGACGGGAAGAAGACCCTCCCACAAACCGAAAAACAAGACGACATCAGAGTCAAATACGAGATCGTTTTTTCCTGAACCACGAGACGTGGCCCACGCGGTCACCAGTGGTCATCATGACGCCGGCATCCGGCGATAAGGAGGACATAACATGCAAGACGGATATATGGGTGTAATTCAGGCACTCGGTTTTCAGTTCGCGCCACTTAACTGGGCTTATTGCGCTGGCCAGCTTATCAGCATCGGCCAGCAGAGCGCTCTATTCTCCCTTCTCGGTTGCGAGTTTGGCGGAGACTGCCGCTCCGTATTCGGGTATCCCGACCTGCGCGGGCGCACCCCGATAGGCCAATTCCAGGGGCCAGGGTTAACCAACCGGGTCATCGGCCAAATGCTAGGGCAGGAATATTTCTACATGTCCCTCGCACAGATGCCGACACACACCCACACGCACAGCTATGCGGGCTCCGGCGGCGGTGGCAGCGGCCTCCCTGCGTCGGTTGAAGTCGCGACGGTTGCTGGCAATAAGGCCACCCCCGACGCTGGTGACTATCTTGCCGCAGTTGCAACGGCGACGGGCTCCATCAACACCCGTGGCTTTATCGCCCAGACTGATATCCCGACTGGCCAAACTGCCCAGATCGGCGGCGTGTCCGGTGGCGGCGCGCCAGGCGGCTTCGACAACACCCAGTTCTCGATCCAGAATGCAGGCGCAAGCTCTGAGATTGGCCTGATGCAACCATCTCTTGTTATCAACTACAGCATTTGTGTAACGGGTAACTACCCATCTCGTTCGTAGAGACCAAGGGGCGCTGATACAATCAGCGCCCCACCACTAGTGGTTGACCAACACTCCCGATTGAACGATAACAGAAGCGAGATAGGGGGATATTTCATGCATAACGAAAAATCAGACAACCCAGAGATAGCGTCCATGACGTCCGATCTGTTTGCACACAGGCTGGACGAAGAATTTCAGATTATATCCGGCGATCTGTCGATGCCCGTGCGTCTGGTTTCATGCACGGAAAACCCGGATGGTGCAGGGCCTGACAGTATTCGCACGCCCTTTAGCCTGCTTTTCCGCGCTGAAGAGGACAATAGTCATCCGATGCAGCATGCACAGTCGTTCGATTGCTCGGTGGCCGGACTTGAGGCTGGACCAGTGGAAAGCGTCCACATCAGCCGGACCCTCCGCCCCCCGCGACAGCAGGCCGGTGCCTATTTCCAACTATCCTTCAACTAACCAGAGGGGGAACCGATGATCACAGGCTCCGTCAACTTGCCGCATGGCATGTCTGCGCGCCCGGCACGTGCAAGCGACAAGGATTTCCTCGCCAAAATGTTCCGTGAAAACCGGGATGATATCCGCATGGCCGACAACAGCCCCGATTATATCGAGAGCGTGATCGACATGCAGTTGCGTGCCCAGGAAGGAGGCTATGGAAGCCAGTTTCCAAACGCCGTCTATATGGTGATCGAGAAGAATGGTACGCGTATCGGCCGTGTCACTCTCGACATCGGGCCGGTGGAACTGCGCCTTGTCGATCTTGACTTCATCAAGAAGGTCCAGGGAAAGGGACTTGGCTCCAGCATCCTCCTGTGGCTCATGAAAGCGGCGGCACAAACCAAACGCCCCCTGCTTGTCCCCATGCGCCGGGATGACATTACGATGGGTCGCTTTCTGGAAAAATACGGCTTTGTCGAAGACATCAGTGCCTCAGATAGCATGTACGCCCGCATGAGCTGGTTCCCGAATGCGGATGAAATGGCCGGCATAACCGACATCAAGCCGCGGGCCGCCATGGCTGGCACGGTCTGAACCGCACCGATCCTTACGTCACGTGCCTCGTCCCGCGTGGCGGCAACCTGCACCGTAACCGCTTTCGGCATGCCAAATAGCTGGACAGCCTAGCCATTAGGTGGGGGCCAAGGTCAAACAGGATATCACTGTCCTCTTGCGTCGAATCATTCATGACGAGCACAGGCGGGATGGGGAGTTATTCGATACGAAATGAAATATTTTTTGGGACAAATTTGCGACACGACCTCATAAGATGCATGTCATTAAATGACATTGGATAGAATACTAATGTATTGTTTTGTATAAGTAATTATAAAATTTTCTGATACAGAATGGCGATCACAACACCCTGCCGAAGGCAGAGGCCAAGGGTTCTGGTCCCTTCGGGTGCGCCATTTTTTCTGTTCTCTTAAGCTAGTCTGTTAATCCCGGCCCCCGGATGCAATTCCATTTGTCGGAGCAGGGCCATAGAGATGGCGTTTGCCTGCGCGCGGACGCTGGGGTCCCTGGCGTCACACCGTTCAGCCATGCACGAGACCGCATGAATACTGCCGTCGAAGCGGCGGAGCGGCATGACAAAGCCTTCTGTCACATGGAAGTCTTTTGCTTCGCCCAGCATGGTGCTGATGCGCTGGTCGTGCCGGTGAGACGCATTCAAAATATCAGACCAGAAAAACGGCAAATGCCGCTGTGCTGTAGCATATAGCATGGGGTCATAATCGGCAAAGCTGCGGCTGTGGTAATGTGTGAGCCAGCCGAGCGGCGCGTGATCAAGCTGGCGTGTAGCCCGCATCTGTGGTGCCGGGAATGCCTACGGTCCAGAAACCGGCAGCGAGCAGGAGGGTTTGTTTATCCTTCGGGGACAGCGCTAACGCCGCGGCAAGCTTTTCAATCATCGCCCTGCTTGGACGCGCGCGGCCGGTTTCCAGAAAGCTGACGTGGCGCGTGGATACGTCAGCGTCGAGCGACAGCGTAAGCTGTGAGAGCCGCCGCTTTTTGCGGAACTGTGCGAGCACAGTGCCAAAACTGTGCATGTGTTCGCCCATAAGGTGATTCATTGCCTAACCTCTGTCGCTATCTGCCGGTGCTGCATTGGTACAGCGTAATGGGTATTCCTGCAGCTGTTCCAGCGAAATTCCCTGGTGAAGCTGTTGCCGAAAAATAAAGCGCCTGCATCTGCTTTGCCATTACCTGAGCGGTAATTGACCTTAGACGAGCGACGCCATACCCATACCGATAGTTCGATTTCGCAAGGAGAAAGACGATGCGTCGGAGGGACTTGTTTGGGCTTGCGCTGGCGGCGGGTGCGGCAGGTGTATTGGGATCGGTAAGCGCTGAGAAGGCCGTTGCAGCATCACTTGCGCAGACTGGCCGGCCGGACCATGTCACGACACCGGACGGCACCCGGCTTTTTGTGCGCGATTGGGGCACGGGCGCGCCAGTACTGTTCCTTGCGGGGTGGACCTTGCCATCTGATTTCTGGGCCTACCAAATGATGGCCTTGGCCTCAAGCGGCTACCGCGCCATCGCCTATGACCGCCGCGGTCACGGGCGCTCATCAGATCCCGGTCGTGGGTATGATCATGACCATCTGGCAGATGACCTGAAAGCGGTCATCGACAGCCTTGGGCTTGAGAATGTGACCCTTGTAGCCCACTCCATGGGCGGGACCGAGATTGCGCGCTATTTCGCCCGGCATGGTGGCAAGGGCGTGGGCAAAGTGGTGATGGTGGGCACAATAACCCCCTTCCTGATGCAAACGGGCGACAATGCCATGGGCCTCCCGCGGGAGGTGCTGGCGAGCTTGCGGGCACCCATTGTGCGGGATTTCCCGGGCTGGATCGAGGCCAACGCCAAGCCGTTTTTCGTGCCAGAGACGTCCCGCGATATGATTGAGTGGGGCAAGGCGCTGATGCTGCAAACATCGCTCTACGCTGCGCTTGAGCTCGCGCGCGAAAATGCTGAAACCGACTTCAGGGCCGACCTTGCCAAAGTAAATGTGCCGACACTTGTGATCCACGGCGACAAGGATGCGTCCGCCCCGCTTGTGATGACAGGGGCCGTGAGTGCCAAGTTGATGCCAAACGCGACCCTCAAGGTCTATGAGGGAGCGCCGCACGGCTTGCCGCTGACCCATATCGAAAAACTGAACGCAGACCTGCGTGCCTTTATCGCCGGTTAAGGCGTTGGGGCCAAAAGAGCACATCTTCCCGAAAAAATGCACGCGGCGCGTGATCTGTCCGTTTTTTTACCATAATTGGTGGCAACACTCTAATAAGCCATGACGCTCTGTCATGGCTTATCTGCCAGATGGGGGACACCATGCGCCGCTTATTCGCCAGCATCGCCATTGCTTTTTTTGTGAGCGCCATTGCGCTTGTCATCACCGCGAACCGGGCTTGGGCCGCGTCCCCTCCCACCATCGATAGGCACGCGGCAGAGGCTGACCGCCTGCTTGAAAAAAGTGAAGCCTATGCGGCGGAGCTCAAGGAACTGCAGGCAGGTGCCAGAATTGAGGGCATGAGCCTCGCGGAAGTGCTGAAACACAAGGGACTTGAGGCCGATATCGCGAGCTTTGTTCAGTTGCACCGCATTGAACTGAGCCTTGCTGAGGCACCCGCTTCCGCGAAACGCTGGATGGAGGTATCGCAGGAGCTGGCGAAAACAAGCAGAACGACAGAAGCCCGTGCGGCGGCATGGAAAGCCTATGACCTCGCGACAGAAAACGTGCTGAAGGCCGATGCGGTTGAGGAACTCGCCAAATATTTCAGGACCGAACAGAACCTGCAGCGCGCAATTGAATATCTCGAATATGCCGTATCACTCGATGACACCAAGCCGCGCCGCGCCCATCTTGATGCCGTGCGTTCGCAGGCGACTTTGCGCATTAACGACGTGGCGGTGGACGTGGAATCCTTCACACCGTCCGCCTGCTTGGTCATGTCGTCCGAGCTGTCCCGTGGCCGCACGGCTGAAATTGAAGATTATGTGCGCCTTGAAGGCGCCGCCGATGTGAGTGTGCGCGCAAACGGCAAACGTATTTGCCTGAGTGGCCTCACGTATGGCGCATCCCTGAAGGTCACTCTGCTTGCGGGGCTGACGGGCAGTGATGGCAGCCGCTTGTACCGAGATGTCAGTCGCACGGTCACTGTTCCAGACCGCAAGGCGCGCATCAACTTTGGCAATGGCACCTATATCCTGCCCAAAGTCGGGGATGAGACGGTGCCGCTTAAAACCGTCAATATGACCAGCGTGGAGCTGAAGCTTTACCGGGTGTCTGACCGTGGTCTGGTGCCGCTTCTGAACAGCGGCGTGAAAAGCGATGCTTTCTATCAGTGGGAAGAAGAGCGCCTTGGCAACGAATATGGCACCCTGATCTGGGAAGGCGCGATGGATGTGGAAGGCACGCCGAACAAGGATGTCACCACGCTTGTCCCGATCCGTGATCTGATCGACGGCAAGGGCCCAGGTGTTTATGCCCTTGTGGCCAGCGACCCGGCAGAGGATAAAAAACAGCGCTACCGCTATGAACATCAGGCGCAGTGGCTGCTGGTGTCTGACCTGGGGCTGATGACCCTCTCTGGCGATGACGGCCTGCATGTTTTTGTGCATTCGCTTGAGACCACCAAGCCGGTGCGAAGCGTGACCCTCAAACTGGTCGCGCGCGATAACGCCATTCTGAGTGAGACGAAAACCGACCGCAGCGGCCATGGGCAGTTTGCGGCTGCTCTCCTGCGCGGCAAGGGCGGGGCCATGCCTGCGGCCGTGGTCGCGGAAACCGACAAGGGCGACTATGCCTTCCTCAGTCTCGACGGTACAGCGCTTGACCTTAGCGACCGGGGCACATCCGGCCGGCACGCCGACGGCCCGCTCGACGCTTATGTCTTTACTGAGCGCGGCATCTACCGCCCTGGCGAGACAGTGCACCTGTCTGCGGTGCTGCGCGACATGCGGGCGGTTGCGGTACCCAACCTGCCGCTGACCTTCAAGGTATTCCGGCCCGACGGCATGGAAGCCCTCAAGACCAAGCTGACCGGTGACCAGTTCGGCGGCTATGCGTATGAGCAGAAACTCTCGCTCGGCGCGCGCACCGGACAATGGCGGGCAGCCTTCTATGCCGATGACGAAGACAAGCCGGTTGGCGACGCTCGGTTCATGGTTGAGGATTTTGTACCCGAACGCCTGAGCGCCACGCTGGAGGCCGGTGTGGATGCCGTTACCTCCTCAAATCCAGTGGATGTGACGGTACAGGCCGATTTCCTCTATGGCGCTCCCGGTGCTGACCTCAAGGGGCAGCTGTCTGTCTCACTTGAGAAGGACCCGCAACCTTTCCCCAATTTCAAGGCCTACAGCTTTGGTCTCGTGCAAGATGAGTTTCAGCCGCAGCCGCCCAAGCGGCAGGATTTTGTGACCGACGCAAATGGCACGGCCCGCGTGAGTGTCGCCTTTGCTCCGCTTCCTGATACCAGCCATGTGCTGCGGGCGCGGGTGGCAGCAGAGGTGACGGATGTGGGCGGCAGGCCGGTTGCGGACCTGATTGCAATGCCGGTGCGGCAAAGCACCGTGTTCCTTGGAGTGAAAACCGAGGGGCGCGGCGGTTTTGATGAAAGTGATGCGGCGAAGCTCTCTGTCGTTGCACTGTCGAATGAAGGCGAGCCAATCGCGGAGCACGGTGTAAACGCTGTCTGGGTGCGCGAGCATTATCAATATAGCTGGTACCGGCTTGATGGCAGCTGGCGCTTCCGTAGCTCGGTCGTGGACGAAGTGATTGCGGAAGAAACGCTTGAGACCGGGCAAGACGGCACAATTGAGCTGGAACGTATGTTGGCCGGTGGCCGTTACCGCCTTGATGTGTTTGACGCAGAGGGCAAGGCCGCTTCAAGTAGACGCTTCCATGTGGGTTGGTGGGCAGCGGCCACGTCACCGGACGTGCCGGATGCGCTGGAGCTGACGGTAGATGAAACCGCGCTCAATGCCGGTGACCGCCTGCGGGGGTTTGTGAAAGCACCCTTTGAAGGGCGCGCGCTTATTACGGTCGTGAACGAACGGCTGGTGGACTATAAACTCATCACGCTTGAGAAAGACGGCAGCACATTTGATTTCAAGGTCGGGGCCGATTGGGGGCCGGGTGCTTATGTGCTGGCAACCGCCCTTCGCCCGGATGCAGGTGAAATTTCACGGCTGCCCGTGCGGGCAACGGGTCTCAAATGGTTCAGCGTTGGCCGGGCCGCCAAGGTGCAAAAGCTCAAGATTGACGCGCCCGAAGTGACCCTGCCGGGCCGCGCTGTTGATATTCCCGTTACCGTCGAAGGCGGCAAGCCGGGTGAAGCGATGAAAGTTATCGTGGCCGCAGTGGACGAGGGTATTCTCAACATCACGCGCTTCAAAAGCCCGAACCCGGACACGTTTTTCTACGGCCAGCGGGCGTTCGCGATGGACCTCCGCGATGTCTACGGTCGCCTGATCCGGACGGAAGAGGGCACACGCGGCACCTTGCGCACCGGCGGCGATAACCTTGAGGAAGTCATGGTAACCGGCATGCGCCGGGCAGCGGACGGTGAAGATGAAGCGAACAATATGTTCGCGGCGCTCAGCCGCACGAGCCGCACCGTCGCCCTTATCCGCCGTGATATCGTGCTCGACGAAACAGGCAGCGCGACGGTGTCGTTTGACCTGCCTGAC
Organism: Kordiimonas gwangyangensis DSM 19435 = JCM 12864; assembly: GCF_000375545.1. Lineage (GTDB taxonomy): Bacteria > Pseudomonadota > Alphaproteobacteria > Sphingomonadales > Kordiimonadaceae > Kordiimonas > Kordiimonas gwangyangensis. The sequence continues at coordinate 615,764 of NZ_AQXF01000001.1, read as the reverse complement.
TTTGCCGGAAAGCTGCGGTTGATGGCGGTGGCCTATGGCACCACAATGCTGGGTGTTGGGGAAGCGAACATGACAGTGCGCACCCCGGTGGTGGCGGAGCTGATATTGCCGCGCTTCCTCGCACCCGGTGATAACGCGGTCGCGATGCTGAGCGTGCAGAACCTCTCCGGCAGTGAGAAAGCACTGCGTATCGCGCTTGATGCCAAAGGTAGTGCTGTCAAACTGGCGGACCCTGACATGAGCGCCATTACGCTCGCGCAAAAGGAACGCCGCGACATTCCGGTTGTCATCAATGGCATGGAGCCGGGCGATGCGGCCCTGCATCTCGCCCTTTCTGCAGACGGGATTGAGGAGATTCGCCGCGAATGGGGCATTACGGTGCGCGCCGCATGGCCTTACGCCACCAAACGAACGCAAGCTGGCATCGTGCCCGGCGCATCCCATACTTTTGCAGCGACCGACACAAGCGATTTCTACCGGGTGACAACATCTGGCAGCTTAACGCTCTCGACCCGTCCGAACCTTGAGGCGAACCGCATGATGCGGGAGCTGAACGCCTACGCCTACCGCTGCACGGAACAGACCGTATCACGCGCTTTCCCGTCGCTGTACCACGACCAGCTTTCCGCGCTTTATGGGGACATGCCGGTCAGCAAAACCGACGCAGCCAATCTGATTGACCGCGCGATTGTCACCATCATGGACCGTCAGAAAAGCGATGGCGGTTTTGGTATCTGGTCGCTTTTGGGCGGCAACAGCCCGTGGCTTGATGCCTACACAACCGACTTTCTGCTGCGTGCGGCAGAAGCGGGCTATGAGGTGCCAGATGCGGTAACGTCGCTTGCCCTGAACAGGTTGCGGAGCATCGTCAATATTCGCAACTATCAGTATCCACATGCGCAAGCCTATGCCTTTTATGTGTTGGCGCGTGTTGGGGACGTGTCTGCAAGCGAAGTGCGCTATTTTGCTGACCACGCCCTCTCGAAAGTGAATACACCGCTGGCGCTGGCGCAGATGGCAGCGGCGCTTCATCATGTGGGTGAGCGGGATGCGGCGGAGAAGATGTTCATCAAAGCCTATAAATTCTCGCGGCCGAAGGCCTATTACAGCGACTATGGCAGTAGCATCCGTGACAATGCGGCCTTCGTTAGCCTTGTTGCCGAGGTCATGCCAAATTCGGCACTGGTTGCCGACCTGTCAGATGTGCTCGAACGATTTGTGAGCGAGAAAAGCTGGCTCAGTACACAGGAAATGGCCTGGATTTCCCGTGCGGCTGCCAGTTTCGCGGACGACAGCGGTACGAACCTGAGTGCCAGCATCAACGGTGACAAGGTCTCGAGTGCAAAGGGCATCTGGGCGGGCACCATTGGTAAAACGGTGCCGGAGGGCGAACTGACAATAGCCAACGAAGGCGCGGTTACGCTGCGTGCCGTCAAGCTATTGCGGGGCGTGCCCAAGGCCGCACCAGAGGCCAGCGATAACGGCCTTAAAATCACCCGGCACTATTTCGACATGGACGGCAAGCCGGTGAATATTGCCGAGGTCAAGCAGAACGACCGTATCGTGGTACTGCTGGACGGCAAAGCCACCATACCGGCGATACGTGACACCTTGGTGGTGGATCTGTTGCCGGCAGGCCTTGAGATCGAGACCACCGATGTCAGCAGCCTCAAGTTCCTGCCGGATCTCTCGGGCACCGAGTTTGAAGACGCGCGGGATGACCGTTATGTCGCAGCCCTGAAGCTTGGTGAGTACCGCGGCTGGCGCAACAACCAGATCCGTCTGGCCTATATTGTACGGGCCGTCACGGTCGGTGACTATGTGCAGCCTGGTACCTTTGCTGAAGACATGTATCAGCCCGAATATCACACACAAGGCGCCGTGAGCCGGGTTCGGGTGGTGAAATAACATGCTCGCCACCCTGTGGGCATATCGGAAGTGGGGCCTCGCCGGTGTGGCGGGGCTCTTCTTCGCATTGATTGCAGGGTTTTTTATCCTCGACCATCTCTATCCGCCCAACCTAACGCGGTATGAGAATACGAGCGACGAAATGCATGCCGCCGATGGGCGGCTTATGCGGCTTTTCAACGTGGAAGACGGGCTTATCCGGCGGCAGGTTTCCTTTGAAGAGGTTGATCCCCTATATATTCACATGCTGGTCGCCTATGAGGACAAACGCTTCTTTGACCATGCGGGGGTCGATATCTTCGCGCTTGGTCGCGCGCTCTGGCAAGCTGTCCGGCATGGTGAAATAGTCTCTGGCGCGTCTACGCTGACCATGCAAACAGCCCGGCTGCTGGAGCCGCGTCCGCGCACACTTTCTTCCAAATTGATCGAGATGTTCCGCGCCCTGCAGCTGGAGCGGCAGTTCACCAAGCGCGAGATTCTGGAGATTTACCTCACCCTCGCGCCTTATGGCGGGAACCTGGAGGGTATCAAGGCCGCATCTGAGGCCTACTTCGGCCACGAAGCGGCGCGCCTGACACCGGACGAGGCTGCGCTTCTTGTTATTTTGCCGCAATCACCCACCCGGCTCCGGCCCGACAGGCGTGCGGAAAGTGCGCGGGAAGCGCGCAACAAGGTTTTGCACCGTGTCGCGGATGACATTGGCCTCGCGCCTGACCTTCGTGATCTTGCACTCGCCGCCCCGGTGCCGAATGCCCGGCACGAGATTCCTGTGCTGGCACCGCACCTTGCGGTGCGTCTGGTGCTGGACGGGCTGGGTGGGCAGATGGACACCACGCTGGACTACGGCCTGCAACGCCAACTCGAACGGTTGGTGAAAGTGCGTGCAAGCGATGTGCATGCGCGTGCAAGTGCGGCGGTCCTTGTGGTGCATAATGAAAGCCGCCGCGTGCTGGCCTATGTGGGTTCCGCCGATTTTGGCGACACGGATCGCCGCGGCTATGTGGATATGGTCACCGCTATGCGTTCGCCCGGTTCAACCCTCAAGCCGTTTATTTACGGCATGGCGATCGACCGGGGCCTTGTGCACGCCGAAACCCATGTGCGGGACGAACCCCGCAGTTTTGGTAATTATGCGCCGGGCAATTTCATGGACCGGCACTATGGTGAAATTTCCATCCGTGAGGCGCTGGTGCGGTCCCTGAACGTGCCCGCAGTTGCCGTGCTTGACCGCATTGGCCCTGTGGCCTTCACCGAGGAGCTGCGCGAAGCCGGTGCCATGCTGAGGCTGCCGGGCACCGAACCCGCAGGTCTCGCTGTCGCGCTGGGCGGCGTCGGTACCAGCCTTGAAAGCCTGACCGAGCTTTATAGCGCGCTGGCGAGCGACGGTGTGTTGCGCCCGCTTGTGTATCTGGTGGATGCACCGGCGGTTATTCCGGTAAAGGGTGAGATCATGTCCGCGGGTACACGTCAGACCATTGGGAACATGCTTTCTGATGCCCGCCCGCCGGAGGACCGCTTGCCGGAAGCCTACCAGAAGCGCAGCCGCCCGGTGGCCTATAAGACCGGCACCAGCTACGGCTTCCGCGATGCGTGGGCCGTTGGCTACGATGCGGACTATACCGTGGCTGTCTGGGTTGGCAGGGCTGACGGCACGCCGCTTCCCGGCCAATTTGGTGCTGGTACCGCAGCGCCTATACTCTTTGATGTGTTTGACCGGCTGCCGACAGGTGACGCAGCCGAATGGGCTCGTACGCCCGGTGACCGGCGTGCGTTCGCCGACCTGCCGCCCGCACTGAAATACTTCGACCGTCCGGAGCGGCTGATGCTGGCGGGTGCCGGGCATGAACGGCTTGATATCGCTTTCCCGCGTGACGGCAGCGTGCTTGAACTAAAAGACGGTAGCCTGTCGCTTGCACTTGAGGCAAATGGCGGCGTGCGCCCCCTTCAGTGGTTCGTGGACGGCAAACCGCTCATGAGCAACCGTTGGTCACGCCAGATTAGCTACACGCTTGAGAGCGAGGGTTTTTACCACCTGACGGTCAAGGACGCGGGCGGCCAGAGTGTGACGGTGCAGGTGCGCGCTGTCAGTCCCGCACGGTCACGCTAGCCGCTCCCAGTTAGTTTGCGCCCACAAGGATCAGCCGGAAACCGACAAGCTTGTTGCGGCTGTCAAACGCCATTTCCTGCCGTGCCTGAATGGCCAGCAGCATGGGCACGGTCATGTTGGTGGTGCCGCGCACCACACCACTTGTACACTTCTCCAGCACCGGTGCGGCGCTGAATTCGGGGCCCCAGCAATCGTCCACCCATTCAGCTGCATTGCCCAGCATGTCATAGAGCCCAAAGCTGTTGGGTGCCGCCCGGCCCACGGGGAAAGTGGCGTCCGCGCCCGCGCGGTCGTCACAGTCGGCACAAACTTGTGAGGCTTTATCGAACGCGGCTTTTTGCGCTGTGATCTGGCTGTTGCGGCCGCGCGCCATATAGGCCCATTCCACTTCGCTCGGCAGTCTCCATGTGCCGCGTCCCCCGGCGGCTTGCCACTTCTCATTCATCCACGCGGTGAAGGTATCCACGTCATGACGCGTGACATTGATCAGCGGGCGGCGCACACGGCCCCAGCCCTGGTCTGACGGGCCATCTTGCGCGCACGCAGCATCGGCCACGCACCGGTCCCACATGTCAAAGGTGACTTCGGTGGCCATCGCGGTGAAGGGCTTGCTGACCTCAAAGGTCCTGGTGTCGGCGCGCGGGGTTCCGGGCGCACTGACTCGGTAAACATAGACGCCCGCGGGAATGATAACCGTGGGGCCTGACAGTGCGCGCAGGGGCGCACGGGCTTCCGCCGCAGTCAGGGATTTTTTAGCCTCGTTGCGGAAGGACCCGTTTGGATACCGCGCAAGGAAGGCTTGCAGCGCTGACACAGACCCATCAGTTGATGCCCGAGCGTAGGCAAGCGTTTCTTCGCGCTGCATGGCCTGTAACAGGTACGCACCGCGCGGGTAGCTGCTGGCATAAAGCTGATAGCTTTCGACCGTATTCTGTTGCCGTGCTTCCCGGAAGGCTGCGAGGTCCGCGCTTTTTTCCGCGTCGGCTTTGAATTTGCCGTCCGGCCAATAGTGCAGATAGCGCTGGTAGGAAATCTCAACGTTCACTTCCTTGGCGCGGCGGTAGCTCAGAAAATCGGCCTGTTCCACGCTTGCGCTTTTTGGGTAAGCGTCACGAAAGGCGGCATATGCGAAGATTGTGTGCTGGCGCTGGGCATAATCAAATGCCGACTGTTCTGATGCTTTGAAGGCGGCAATGGCTTCGTCAATCGCAACTTTCAGTTTTACCGCTTCAGCAGCATATACGCCGATGGACTGGAAGCTGCTATAACGCGTGACCAAGTCTTTCGCGCGTTCATACTGGCCGCTGCCGTAAGCTGCCCATGCGGCAAAATAATAGACTTCCTGATTTTGCGGCTGCTCAGCCAGGATTTGCTGCAAAATCTGGTCTGCGAGGCGGAATCGGCCAACATCAATGGCCTCAATGGCGTTCTCTAAGGTCGGTTCCTCCTCCCGCGGGCCCAGTTCCATTTCGGCAGGGTCGGCGGCAGCCATCAAGAGCATGGCGGTGAGAAGAAGCGCGAAAATCCGTGTCATGCGTAACCCCATTGTTTCCACATCGGTCCGGTCTTGAACTCTATGCGAAAGAGTAGGGTCAAATTGGGGCGTAGTGCCAGAATTATCGTCCCGCTATTTGCTGATATGTCCAAACAGCCGCAAGCGGCTGATACCGCCGTCCGGGTAAATATTCACCCGGATGTGGCTGATGGGGCCAATGCCTGCGAGCGGGCGGAAGCTGTGCTCCGCGTCGGCGGAAAGCGGCTGTTTGTCCAGAAGCTCGGACCAGAACTGGCTTTGCACTGGCAGGCTGTCGTCCGTGCCGCCTGTAACAAGCGCGGCCTGAATGGAAATGTGGCTCGGGAAGTTACCTTTGAAAAAGGCGGTGTCGACAAGGATTTCATCAACGGTGCCTGCATGGCCAAGCGCCAGGATCGACCAGTCGTTCCCCGGCTCACGCCGGCGCCTGGTTTCCCAACCATCGCCCATGTTCAGCCCCTTGCCCGGCAGGGTGATGTTTGAGAGCACACCAAAATGCTCGTCGTTGGCGATAATACCGCGCCCGCCATTTTCCATCGCCAGCAGGTCGATGCGCTCACGCGCGTCAAAACCGTTCCAGTCCCGGTAAATCTCACCAAACACGCGGAGGCGCGCCACGCCGCCATCCGGGTAGATATTGAGCCTGATATGGGTCCAGGCCTCGCCACTGTCGCAAGGCACAAAATGGTGGCTGTTGCCACTGAGGTTCATGGACGGCACCAGCGTGGTCCAGACCGCAGCGTCACCGGGCACATCCTCGTGCGAGATGCAGGCATCAATGCTGGCGGCAGGCGGAAAGTTGCCGGTGAAATGGCTGGTGTCGATGTCGAAGCCGTGTACCACGCCGCGTGCACCGAGGCGCACAACGGCATGATCATAACCGGTGCCGCGTTTGCGGCGGCTTTCCCAGCCGTCCATCCACTTGCCGTTATCGTCATATTTTCCGGGGATGAAAACAGCGTCAGCGGGGTCGATCAGGCGGGATTTGTCCGCGAAAAAATCATCAGTCGCGAAGGTGACCTTGGCGCCGATGCGGGGGTTCGCAAGGTTGATGCTGCGGCGGAAATCGGTCTGAACGGCGGTGGACATCTTGTGCACTTTCTAAAGCGCGGCGAGGGCTTCAAGCCTGAAGCGCGCGATTTTATGTATCTCGGCAAGCGCGGTTTTAAACTCGCGCTCGCGGTCATGATTGAGGCGCGCTTCAAAGGCGGCCAATATGCTATGGCGGTTGTGGCCCTTCACCGCGATGATGAAGGGGAAACCGAACTTGTTTTTGTAGGCTTTGTTCAGGCGCTGGAATTCTTCGAACTCATCCGGCGTGCAGGCATCAAGCCCCGCGCCGGATTGTTCTGCTTTTGATTCGGCGGTTAGCTCGCCCTTGATCGCCGCTTTGCCTGCAAGATCAGGGTGCGCGCAAATAAGCCGCTCCTGCTTCTCTTCCCCCGCCACATCAACCGCATGGGCCATAGCGCGGTGCAGGCCTTCGACAGTGTCGAGCGACGTGCCATCGCGCCCATCCCAGGCGGCTTCTGCCACCCAGCGGGAATGTTCATAAATGCCGCCGTAAAGCGCGAGGAAACGGTCGCGTTCAAGCGCGCTTGGGCAGTCCTGCAGCATCATGGTTTGGCCCCTACATAGGGATGATGCTCATGCCAGTGGCGAGCGATATCGACGCGCCGGCAGAACCACACATCCTTGAAGCCGCGCGCGTAGTCGAAGAAGCGCTCCAGCGCGCGAATGCGGCCAGGGCGGCCAATTAGGCGGCAATGCAGGCCAATGCTCATCATCTTGGGGCGGGTCGCGCCTTCCTCGTAAAGCGTGTCGAAAGCGTCGCGCAGGTAGGCGAAAAACTGGTCGCCGGAATTGAAGCCCTGCACGGAGGCGAAACGCATGTCATTCACATCAAGCGTGTAGGGCACAATGAGGTGTGGACCATCCTCCATGCGGGACCAGAAGGGCAGGTCGTCTGAATAATCGTCCGCGTCATAAAGGAAACCGCCATGTTCATGCACCAGCCGCCGGGTGTTGGGACTTGTGCGCCCTGTGTACCAGCCAAGCGGGGCTTCGCCGGTGATGTCCTTGATGATGCGCACCGCCTCGCGGATATGCGCGCGTTCCACGTCTTCCGGCACATCCTGATAATTGATCCATTTGAGGCCGTGGGAGCATATTTCATAGCCCCGGTCCGTGAAGGTTTTTGCCATCTCGGGGTAGCGTTTCAGCGCTTCCGCGACCGCGAAAATGGTGACCGGGATATCGTATTTCTCGAACAAGCGTAGAAGCCGCCACACACCGGCGCGGCTGCCATATTCATAGATGGATTCCATGCTCATGTGGCGTGCGCCGCTGATTGTTGGAGCGTTTACGATCTCTGACAGGAATGTCTCGGCCCCCTTGTCGCCATGCAGAATGCAGTTTTCGCCGCCTTCCTCGTAGTTCAGTACCACCTGAACCGCGATGCGTGCACCGCCCGGCCAATTGGCATGGGGCACGTCTTCGCCGTAGCCCCTAAGGTCGCGTGCATAGTCGCTTGTCATCGGTCGTGCCTCCTTGCCTCAGCTCGCGTGCGCCATACCAAAAATCTGGTGCAGGTCACCGCCAGCGGCGCTGCGGTCAAAATTGAGGGTGCTTTCGATCTCAGATAGATGCTCGGCCATCACCTTATTCGCTGTCGTACTGTCACCCGTTTCAAGGGCGTCGACGATGCGCGTGTGTTCATCCCCTTTGCAGGAGTGGGCCGCGCGGCCATGGCGGCCATAAAGTGTGATGATCAGGGAACTCCGGAACACCAGTTGCTCAAGGAACTGGAACAAGGGGTCATTGCCCGCGATTTTGGCCAGGTGCAGGTGAAACTCACCGGTCAGCCGGATCCAGCGGGCAATGTCCGCCGTGCTGAGGGCGTCTTTTTCCTTCGCCAAATGGGCGCGCAACTGAGCAATATCGGCCTCGCTTGCATTCTCGGTCGCGCGGGCAAGCAGTGCTGCTTCCACGGTGCGGCGGGCTTCAAATACTTGCCGCGCCTCGTCGGGTGAGGGGGAAGCAATCACCGCGCCCTTGTTGCGCTGCAGTTCGACAATATTGTCCCGGCTCAGCAGCAGGAACGCGCGGCGCACGGTGGTGCGACCGACACCAAACACACCGCACAGCGATTCTTCCGTCAGCTTGGTGCCGGGGGCAAGGCGCTGTTCGAGCACACTGTCGCGCACGCGCTGGCAGATGTCTTCCTCCGTGAGGGCCTGGGCCTTCGGTCCTTCGTGTTTCATCAAATCAACCCGGTTTGTTGCGGTGGATAAAGTGTGCGGACCCGATCTTGCTTCCCTTCAAGACGCTGTACCCCTCTTGTTGGCGCAGGGGCAGCTTGGCCCGGATATTCATCCGTTACAGCCGAATTGTCGCCGCTTCACATAAATTGTCAACAATTTAATATCTTCTTTGTTGATCATATTCTTTACAAATTGGCAATCATCGGTCAGTCTTAAATTGAGGAACCAAGAAAGGGAGACGGGGCGAATATGGGACGCTTGACCACCCATGTGCTGGACACCGCAAACGGCTGTCCCGGCGAAGGCATTGCCGTTCGCCTTTTTTGCGTTGGCGTCGACGGTGGGCTGACGCTGATCGCGGATGCTCGCACCAATGCGGATGGCCGGGTGGATGGCCCGCTTCTCGAAGGCGACGCCTTCAAGATTGGCATCTATGTGCTTGAATTTGACGCCGGGGATTATTTCCGCGCGCGCGGCACTGCGCTCACTGAACCTGCTTTCCTTGATATTGTGCCCATTCGTTTCGCCATTGCGGACGCTGGCGCGCACTATCATGTGCCGCTTCTCATCTCGCCTTATGGCTATAGCACCTACCGGGGAAGTTAGATGACAGGCACGGTCAGGTTCCTGCTGGACGGCGAATATCACGAGCTGCGCGACGTTGACCCCTCGCTCTCGGTGCTGAATTTCCTGCGCTACCAATTAGCGCGGACGGGCACCAAAGAGGGCTGCGCGGAAGGCGACTGCGGGGCCTGCACGGTCGTGCTTGGCGAGCTGGTGGGCGACCGCCTCCGCTACCGCGCGGTGAATGCCTGCATTCTTTTTGTGCCTACGCTTGATGGTAAAGAGCTGATCACGGTTGAAAGCCTGAAGGCGAAGGACGGTAGCCTGCACCCGGTGCAGCAAGCACTTGTGGACAGCCATGGCTCGCAGTGCGGCTTTTGCACGCCGGGTTTTGTTATGTCGCTCTATGCGCTTTATGAGGAAGGTGAGACCCCTGACCGGGCGCGTTTGAATGATGCGCTTGCGGGCAACCTGTGCCGCTGCACGGGGTACGGCCCCATTGTCGAGGCGGGCCTGCGCATGACCGAAGCGCGCGTGCCGGTGGATGCAGACGCGCTGCAGGAACGGGTCGATGCGCTCAAGTCGCTCAAACGGCATGAAACGCTCAAGCTCAGCCACAAGGACCGCCTTACCGGTAACGAGAAGGTTTATTTCGCGCCGGTGAATCTGGAGGGCCTTGCTGATATTTCGCTGGCGTACCCGGACGCGACCTATCTGGCGGGTGGCACCGATGTTGGCCTGTGGGTCACCAAACAGCACCGGGAACTCGCGCAAATCATCTATGTCGGTGACGTGGAAGATATGAAACATATCGACATTACTGACCGATCGGTTGAAATTGGCGCTGGTGTTTCATACACAGACGCGGTGGAGGTGCTTGCGCGCCACTATCCCGACATGGGAGAGCTGATCCGCCGCATCGGTTCGGTGCAAATCAGGAACAGCGGTACCATCGGTGGCAATATCGCAAACGGTTCTCCCATCGGCGACAGCATGCCCGCGCTTATCGCTGCGGGTGCGACCGTGACCTTGCGCATGGGTGCGCTTGAACGCACCATGCCGCTTGAGGACTATTTCATCGACTACGGCAAACAGGACCGGCAACCGGGCGAATTTGTCGCGCGGGTTTCGGTGCCCCTGCCGAATGAGAACCTGCACTACCGCGCCTATAAAATCTCCAAACGGTTCGACCAGGATATCTCCGCCGTGTGTGCGTGTTTCGCGTTCGAGGTGAACAAGGGCAAGATTGAAGAGGCGCGCATCGCCTATGGCGGCATGGCGGCAACACCAAAGCGCGCTGCCGCAGCCGAGCGGGCGCTTGTTGGCGAAGCCTTTGATGCCGACCGGATTGAGCAGGCGGTTGCCGCACTTGCGGAAGATTTCAGCCCGATCAGCGACATGCGTGCGAGCGCGGACTACCGCATGGCCGTGGCGCAAAACCTGCTCCGTAAAGCCTTTATCGAAATGAGCGGGGAGGCGGATATCCGCCTTGTGGGCGAGCGGGAGGCAGCGCATGCCTGATAACCGTCAAAGCGACAGCCCCGTGCTCTCAGACATCAAAGGTGCGGTACACAAGGAACTGCGCCACGACAGCGCGCACAAACATGTCTCGGGCGAGGCGGTTTATATCGACGATATGCCGGAGGCCAAGGACCTGTTGCATATCTATGTCGCGATGTCGGAGAAGGCGCATGCGCGGGTAACTGCCATGGACCTCGCGCCCGTGCGCCGGTCAAAAGATGTGGCGCTTGTGATCAGCGCTGAGGATATCCCCGGCCACAATGATGTCAGCCCTTTTGCAGGTGATGACCCGCTGTTTGCGGACGGTTTGGTGGAATATATCGGGCAACCGATATTTGCCGTTGCGGCCAAAAGCATTGAAGCCGCGCGCGCTGCCGCCAAAAAAGCGGTCGTGGACTATGAAGAACTGCCTGCGCTTATCACGCTTGAAGATGCGCTCGCCGCAGACAGCGCGATTGAACCCATGCAAACCATGGCGCAAGGTGATGCGGAAGTCGCGCTTGAGAGCGCCGCGCACCGCCTACAGGGCAGTTTCAAGATTGGCGGGCAGGACCATTTTTACCTTGAAGGCCAGATCGCCCTCGCGACACCGGAGGAAGACGGCGATGTGCATGTCTTCTCCTCAACCCAGCATCCAAGCGAGGTGCAGCACTTGGTCGCGCATGTTCTGGGTGTGCCCACGAACGCGGTCACGGTTGAAGTGCGCCGCATGGGCGGTGGGTTTGGCGGCAAGGAAACGCATCCGGCGATGTTTGCCGCGATGGCGGCGCTGGTGGCAGTAAAGACCGGTCGCCCGGCCAAGCTGCGCCTCGACCGAGACGACGATATGGTCATGACCGGCAAGCGGCATGATTTCCGCTATAGCTATGACATTGGTTTTGACGCCGATGGCCGCATCACCGGTGCAGCGATTGAGCTGGCCTCCCGCTGCGGACGCTCAACCGACCTGTCGCCCGCCATCAATGACCGCGCCATGTTCCATACCGACAACTGTTATTTCCTTGGTGATGTTGAGATCACCTCGCACCGGCTCAAGACCCATACGGTGTCGAACACTGCGTTCCGCGGCTTCGGTGGCCCGCAAGGCATGCTGGGGATTGAGCATGTGATTGAGCAGATCGCGCACCATCTGGGCAAGGACCCTTTAGAGGTGCGGCGCGCTAACCTTTATGGCGCGGACGGGCGCAACACCACACCCTTTGGCATGACGGTTGAGGACAATATCGCGCCTGAGCTGATTGAGGCGCTGGCGACGGATGCTGACTATGCAGCCCGGCGTGCTCTGATCAGGGCGCACAATGCGAACAGCCCTTATCTCAAGAAGGGTATTGCGCTGACGCCAGTGAAGTTCGGCATCAGTTTCACCACCACCCACCTCAACCAGGCTGGCGCGCTGGTGCATGTTTATGCAGATGGCAGCGTACACCTGAATCACGGCGGGACAGAGATGGGGCAGGGCCTTTTTGTGAAGGTCGCGCAGGTGGTGGCGGAAGAATTCCAGATCGATGTGGACCGCATCAAAATCACCGCAACAACGACCGCCAAGGTGCCAAATACATCGGCGACCGCAGCGTCTTCAGGTTCAGACCTGAACGGCATGGCAGCGCTTGACGCCGCGCGGCGCATCAAGGAACGGCTGGTCGCGTTTGCGGCGGAAAAATACGATTGTCCGAAGGACCGGGTCACCTTCCGCAACAATCACGTCTATGTGGAAAACCGGGAGATCCCCTTCGCTGAACTGACGAAGCAGGCCTACCTTGGCAGGGTGTCGTTGTCCTCGACCGGTTTCTACAAGACGCCGAAAATCCACTACGACCGCAGCAAGCACAAGGGTCGGCCGTTCCTCTATTTCTGTTACGGTGCAGCGGTGTCTGAGGTGACGATTGATACTCTCACTGGCGAATATAAGGTCGACCGGGTTGATATCCTTCATGACACCGGCAGGTCCCTCAATCCAGCGATTGACAAGGGCCAGATCGAGGGCGGTTTCATTCAGGGCATGGGCTGGCTGACGACCGAGGAACTGGTGTTCGACAATCAGGGCCGGTTGCGCACACATGCGCCCAGCACCTATAAAATCCCCGCCTGTAGCGACCGACCGGCGGAGATGAACATCGCGCTTTATGCCAAGGGGCGTAATGCGGAAGCGACGATCCACCGGTCCAAAGCGGTGGGTGAGCCGCCGTTCATGCTTGCCAATTCAGTCTTCCTTGCGCTGGCGGATGCGGTATCTGCGGCGGCGGACTATAAAACGCGTGTGATGATGAACGCCCCCGCGACACCGGAAGAGGTGCTCAAGTCCATCGTGCGGGCCCGCCGGGACGCGGCAGCGAGCTGATGACAAGCGGTGATGACAGCATAGGGGTGCGTGTAACGGTGTCAGAGACCAAGGGCTCCGCGCCGCGCGACGCAGGCACAAGCATGTGGGTCACGGCTGAGGGGCAGCAGGGCACCATCGGCGGCGGCAAGCTGGAGTTCCAGGCGACCGAGCAGGCGCGAAAACTGCTGGCGAGCGACACCCAGACCAGTGTGACACAGACCTATGCACTCGGCCCGCTACTGGACCAATGCTGTGGCGGCACCGTAGTGCTGACGCTTGAGAAGATGCCTGAGGCGGCTTATCTGGCGCAGGGTGAAATTCCCAATCGCCACGCGCTATATATGTTTGGTGCGGGTCATGTGGGACGGGCGGTATACCGCGCGGTTGCACCGCTGCCCTTTGACCTGCACTGGTTTGATGAGCGCGTGGATGAGTTCCCGCCTGTGGAATGTGGGCACGTCAACACTCACGGCCTGCAGGACCCCGTCGCTGCGGTGAATGCGGCGCCAGCGGGAGCGCTCTATCTGATTTTCACGCACAGCCACCCGCTTGATTATGAGCTGGTGAAGGCCGTGCTGGCACGTGGTGACGCGCGCTATTGCGGGCTTATCGGCTCCAAAACCAAACGCGCGCGGTTTGAAAACAAGCTGCTGCGGGAGCGGGTGGTCACTGAGACCGGGTTAGAGGCTCTGACATGCCCCATCGGGGTTACTGGCATTGACGGCAAAGAGCCTGAAGTGATTGCCGCAGGGGTGGCGGCGCAACTGTTGCAGCATATTTGACACCACTAGGCGGTGCATGAGCCGGAGGGGGCTGAATGGAACTTGATATTACACCTTGGCTGAATCTTGTGATCCGCTGGCTGCATTTCATCACCGGCATCGCCTGGATTGGCTCCAGCTTCTATTTTGTCTGGCTCGATAACCACCTTGAAGAGCCGCGCGAGAAGAAAAAGGGCATGTCAGGCGAGCTATGGTCGGTCCATGGTGGTGGCTTTTACCACAAGCAGAAATATGCCGTCGCGCCTGAACAAATGCCGGAGAAGCTGCACTGGTTCAAATGGGAAGCCTATTTCACCTGGATGAGCGGTTTTGCCCTGCTCGCGATCATCTATTATCTCGGTGCTGACATATTCCTGATCGATCGGTCGAAAATGGAACTTGCGCCGTGGCAGGCCATCGGTATCAGCCTTGCGTTCATCCTTGGTGGCTGGGTGGTCTATGACGGGCTATGCCGTTCGCCCATTGGCCGCAACAACAAGGCGACGGGGGTTATCTGGTTTCTGCTGTTGACGGCGGCCGCCTATGCCCTAACCCATATTTTCAGTGACCGCGCTGCCTTTATTCACGTGGGGGCCATGGCAGGCACGGCGATGGCGGCCAACGTGTTCATGGTCATTATCCCCAACCAGAAAAAGGTGGTGGCGGCACTGACTGCGGGCGAGGCACCGGACCCACGGCTGGGGCAAATCGGCAAGCAGCGAAGCCTGCACAATAATTATATGACCCTGCCGGTCCTGTTCCTGATGATCTCGAACCACTATCCGATGACATTCTCGAACCCCTATAGCTGGCTCATCCTCGCGGGTATTGCGCTTGTGGGTGTGATGGTTCGGCACTTCTTCAACCTGCGGCACAAGGGGCAATCGAGCCCGGCACTTGTGGCAGCAGCGATTGCGCTTCTGGTGGTGATTGCCATGTTCGCGGCGGACGCCGAGAAAGCGGCCCGCCCCGCGCCTGCAAGTGGCGATGTGTCATTTGCTGATGTGCAAGCTGTCATCGGCAAGCATTGCACGTCATGCCATGCGGCGCGCCCAAGCCATGAGAGTTTCGATGAAGCCCCGGGCGGCGTTCGTCTCGATGATCCGGCGCTCGTGGTTCAGTATGCACCGCGGATTTTAGAGCAAGCCGTTAAATCCGATATCATGCCGCTTGGCAATGAGACAGGCATGACCGATGAAGAACGTGCCCTGATTGGCAAATGGATTGAGGACGGCGCCAAAAGATGAGCCTACGCACGCTCCACGTGGAACAATTGACAGCTGAAGCCTTCGCACCCTTTGGCGATGTTATCGAGGCCGGCGCGCACACGCGCCGGATTGATATCAACTACGGGAACACGGTGCGATTTCACGACCTTGCGACGCTGGACCTGAGCACGGATAATGGGCGCGCGGGTGTTTCCATTTTCCGCAGCAAACCGCTGCCGCTGCCTATCAAGATAGAAGTGATGGAATATCACCCAAAGTCCTCGCAGGCGTTTGTGCCTTTGTCACCCAACCCTTACCTCGTGGTGGTCGCGCCGAAGGGGCCCTTTCATGCGGCGTCGATGCGCGCTTTTCTTGCGCGGCCCGGGCAAGGTGTGAACTATCACGCCGGAACCTGGCACCATTTCAGTCTTGCGCTCGAAGGAGAAAGCGATTTTCTGGTGATTGACCGCATCGCGGATGATGACAACTGTGTCGAACACCAGCTTACGGCGTCTGAACAGGCGCTTATTTCGCTGCAAGCGTGACCAGCCCCATTTTGGCGAAGACGGAAAGCACATAGCTGACGCCGTCGATGCCGGCACCAAGTGCAGTTGTAAGGTCGCCCACACTTATGCCGGGCTGTTCGGTGAGAATAGTAAAGACACGCTGCGCGCCCTGAGGGGTTACGAGCATTGAGGCGCCGTAATTATAGACCGCAAGTGCCATCGCCGCGGTGTATGCCGCGACCGGGTCAGCCTCCCGCAAGGTGACTTTTGTCTCGGGGCCTATGGTGTGGCTGGGGTAAGACGCAAAAGCCCTGTAAGGGTTCATGCGGGCGGGCGCCTCCATCACGGCTGGACCGGAGATGTTGCTGTGTTCTGATGCCTGACGCCGCGCGCCAAGCTCGGCCCAAAGTGCCTGATACTGCGGGTATACCACTGTCCAGTCATAGTGTTCGCGGGCATGAGTGCGTCCCGCCTCGCCAAGTTTTTTTCTTAGTTCGGCGCTTGTCGCCAGTTCCGTGATGCGTGCTTCAAGCGCTCCGTGATCGACCGATACTGTCAGGCAGGTGTAGCCGGAGTAGCGGTCATAGCTGTCGATCTCCGCCTCGTAGCGGGCACCAAATTTGTGCGCGTCGTCACTTGCGATCGTCCATGTCGGGATACGGAAGCCTGTTACACCATCGGGCACGGTGTCCTTGTATCCGTCCCAGTCACTTACAATGACAGGCAGGCCCGCAGCCATTGCTTCAAGCGGTGTGATTCCAAAGGTTTCCTGAAAATTGTCGGAGAGAGAGATAAATACGTCAGCCGCCGCCCAGCTTGCGTCCCGCGTGTTGCGGTTGCGCCCGTCCGTGAACAGGCATTTGACGGAAGGGCAAACTTTGGCAGCAACGTCGCGGAAGTCTTGTTCGAGTGTTGGGTTCGCGAACCAGCCGCACTGCAAGATTGCGATGGGTTTGCCGGTTTGCTGCGCTACTTTTTCAAGGGCCAGCATCATTGCGTGGGGATGTGCTTTTGCATGATAGGACAGGCGGCCGACAAACAGGAAGGCGACGGTGTCCTCGTCAATGCCAAGGGCTTGTCGGGCCTTGATTTTTTGCGCCTGAGAGAATGAGAAATCGTCGCACTGTATAGCAAGTGGGATCACTGGCAGTTGTGGCAAGGGTGGGTTGACTGCTGTGCCCATGCGCCAGCTCAGCAGTTCCTGCTGCTCATGCATCAGGGTTTGCACCGAACTGCGTACAGCGTTTGAGGTGCAGATCAGCGCATCCCACGGCATGACCGGCGCGCTTATGATGCCAGTGATCGCGTCCATCGCGCTGTGGGTTGAGATGGTATGGGTGACGCCGCACAAGCTGTACGCGCCTATGCCTGCCCTTAGCCGCTGGCCGGCAAAGGTGCCGAGGTTTGGGCCGGGCAGGTACAATGTGCCGGGTTCAGAAAGCCGGTGAACCTGATGAGCCGGGCACCATTCGGTTTTGACCGTTGGGTCTATCGACCGTGTGATTTCAGCAAATACCGCCGCTGATTTTTGCCGGGGCGTGTAGCACCAAAGAGGATGCTCGCCGGCATGCTCAATGGCCGCGCGCAGGAAACTGTTCCCCGCCGCCTGGCGGCCCATGATCTTGTCACCCGCCAGGACATAACCGTCCGGCTCAAAAACAATCGCGGCGGTCCTTAACCCCTGCATCCGATCCCCCATCAAGATAGCCCGGGTCAAAAATCTTTCATAATCGCGATTTTTGCAAGACAGGAGTGTGTTATGCGCGCGCCGGTCGCCACATCAGCCATAGCGGCGGGCAGCCCTTTGCGGGTGTCGCCTCCTCCATCACTTCAAACCCGTGATGGCGGTAAAAGCCAAGGTTTTCGTGTTTCGAGTTTTCGAGGTAAGCGGGCATTCTCTCGGCGTCAATGCGTTCCAACGCGGCGCGCATTACCTGACCGCCAAGCCCCTTGCCCTGATGTGTGGGCAACGCCGCAATGGCAAACAGGTAGTAGTGCGGCGGTAACGGTTTGCGGTTCCGTGCCATGAAGCCATCAATCACGAGCGAGTTATTGAGGGCCCGGGCGCCGCCATGCTTCAGGATATGCCAGCCAAGGGTAAGGTTGCCTATGCCATATGCTTTGGGCGCGCCGGGCGGTAGCCACAGTGACCCCGCCGTGCCGTCCGCCATCACATGGCCAAAGCCGCGCTTGAGGTAGAGGTGTTTTGCCATTGCGGTAAAAGCCGGGCGCATCGCCCCCGTGCCGCGGAAGGTCCAGAGATTAACCGGGTCATCGGCAAAACCGGCGGCAATGATACTGCCGATCAGGTCATCGTCCGCGGTGTTCAGGGCGCGCAAAGGCATACACACTCCATAAAATGAAAGTAATTCACTTTATGGAGTGTTGCATAGCTGCCGCTTCTCCTCAAGGCTGAGGATGGTCTAGCGGCGTGCTTCTTCGATGAATTTGCGGGTGTTGCGGTCGCGCACAACCATGATGGCCCATACCGCGAGGATGACCCACATGATGAAGCCGGCACCAAAAACGACCGCTGTGAGCCATGCAATAATCCAGAGTATCGCAGACAGAATGGCCTGAAATGGCTTGCCGCACAGCAGCAAGGCAAGCGGCGGTATCAGAAGGGCAATCAGATAAAGCATAAGGCTCCCCCAGACAGGCCGCAGTTAGACCTGCGGCAAATCTTCCTCAAGAACACAGATGGACATGGCGTAGGAAACCTCGCCCTCGTCCTCGTCCCGGTACACAACGCCCAGAAACTCTTCGCCCAAAACTACCTCGACCGAGTCTTTTGCCTTCGGGCGGCGGACCAGCTTCAGCATGTTGTTGTTGAATTTCGCTTGCAGGTAGGCCTGCAACCGAGCGATTTCATTCGGCGTCACTGTATGCTCCTTGCGAATCTCGTGTTTGCCAAGGTTTATCTAAGGCATGACCTGCAATGCAAGTAAAACTGCCGGGATTTTGCGGACGAGCACAATTTTGGCTCTAATGTCTTGTTAATTTTGTAGAATTGATAACAATACACCGAGGGGGCTTTGACAGAAGAAGACCGATGCCAAGCGATAACAGCGACTATACATATGCCGAAGACGAGGAATTGGTTGGCCAGTTCCTGACCTGGACGGGGGATGCCGTCGCGGAGCTGCGCACCATTGCCGACAGCCTCGAAGACAACCAGCCCAGCAATTCAGAAGCCGCTGACCGCATCTATGATTTGTCCCACAACATCAAGGGCATGGGCAGTAGCTTCAACTTCGACCTCATGACCAGTGTGGGCACCTCGCTTTGCCGCTACATCAAACACGGTGGTGCCACCATCAGCCCGAAAGTGATTGACGCCCACGTGCGCATTTTTGAAGTCGTGCTTGCGAACCGCATCATGGGGGACGGCGGCGAGAAGGGCCAGGCACTGCAAACCCGCCTGAGCGAAATCATCGCCAGCGAAAGCTGAGCCATTTCTTTTTGTTCCTAATTTGTTCTTTTTTGTTGCGACGCGGAAGTTCGCTTGCCATCATTTTTGCCTGATTCGCAAACTAGGGGCCTGCAGCATGACCAGTACGGAACAGGTGACACGCGGCGCCATGCGCTTTTTGCTTGAGCTTGGGTACGCGCCCATGACCGAGGTCTCGCTCACCAACGGTAGGCGCGCTGATATTGTGGCGCTTGACCGCGCAGGCCGCACCATCATTGTGGAGGTGAAGTCCTCCCTTGCTGACTTCAGGAGCGATAGCAAATGGCAGGAATACCTCAGTTACTGTGAGGAATTCTTCTTTGCTGTCGACGGCGATTTTCCGCGAACCGTGCTGGACGAAGACGGCAGTTTGCCATCGGTGACCGGTGTGATCCTCGCGGATGCTTATGGGGCGGACATCGTGCGCCCGGCGGCAACCAGGGTGGTGAATGCCGCCAAACGCAAAACCTTGACGCTCAAGATGGCACGGCTTGGCGCCATGCGGCTAACGGATGATATCAAGCCGCTGGCTGCCGCCCCCCGTATTACGAGCCTTCTTTGACGAGCTCGGCATAGGCAGCCCAGCGTTCACGTCCGCCCTTGTTTTCAAGGATATTCTGAAGTGCAGCGACCGTGCGGCGCTCGTATTTCTTGCCCGCGTCACCGTTGAGAATATCAAGCGCCTTGTCGAAGCCGAGGCCTGAGCGGTGCGCGCGCGCCGAAACCATGCCGACAAATGCGTTCGCAACAGAGAGAATGCGTGCGCCCGGTTCGATCTCATCACCCTTGCGGCCGTCTGGTTCGCCACTGCCGTCCCAATTTTCGCGCATCTGCGCGAGGGTGGCGGCAACCGGTCCTTTGAAATCAAGGCCAGCCACAAGGCTCGCGCCCTTCTGCATGCTGTCGCGCACCAGCGCAAACTCATCGTCAGAAAGCGCCCCCTGTTTGGTCAGGATTTCAGTCGGCACAAAAATCTTGCCGAGGTTCACCAGTTGCCCGGCGATGCGCACAGCTTCCGCGCTATCTGCGTCCCAGCCCATCTCAAGCGCGATGGCACCTGCCACATCTGCCACACGAACCGAGTGGTGCTTGGACCAAGGATCACGCGCATCAATAATTTGGGTCAGGGTGCTGACCAGCTGTTTGAAGAGCGATTCTGATCGTTCCTGCGCCGCCACAAGAGAGGAGATATCCTGCATCACGAGAAGCGCGTTTGCGTTGCGGTCGCCCGCCGCATTGAGCGGTAGGAGCTGGGTCTGGTAGATGCGCTCATCACCATCTTGATCAAGGCGCAGGCGCAATTCATTTGCACTCCCTGCTGCGGCCTCGCGCACTTTCGTGCGCAGTTTATCCGCCACCTCATTCGGGAATGCGGTATCGAGCCGCCGGTCATTCAGTGCATCCACCGGCAGGTTGATCACTTCACCGAGCTTTTTGTTGGCAAAACGAACCTTGAGATCGTCATCCAGTGCCGCGATTGCCGTGGGTTGGCTGTCGCTCACGCTTTGCAGGAACTTGCTCAGGCTTTCGTTCTGTTTCGAAAGGCTCGCCTGTTCGCGGTAGCTGGCCTCAAGCCGGCGCGACACACCGTGCCGCCACACAAGCACAAGGGCGGCGAGCACAAAAAGTGCCGCCATGGAGAGGGTGATGATCATGCTGTTGCGGCGGGCGTTGATCTCGGCCAGCGCTTCATCCGCGGCGATCGTGCGCACGAGTACCCACGGTACAGGTGCGGCCAACTCTCGGCCTGTCACCAGCACATTGGTGCCCGCGTAATTATCATGAATGGCAAAAGCGCCGGGTGTTGCTGCCGCGAATGCGGCGGCTTCGTCCTGCCGGGCTTCGCCAATACGGCCGCCTTCCACCAGTGGCGTGAGCGGGGTGACAAGGCTGCCTTCACCGCGCACAACGATGTAGGTCTGCCCGCTTTTACTGGCCGCACCGGGCTGTTCGAGCGTTTTGAGGAAGTCCCCATCAAGCGGACGCGCACCGATTACCCAGTTCACGCCTTCACCACGGCCCAGCATGCCTTCGTCCGCGACTATGGGGGCGCCAAAAATCACCAGCGGTGTTTTGTCTTCAAGTTGGGGGCCAACGGCAATGAAGGAGCCGCGGGCGTCAGACGGCCATTCACCGGGGCGCAGGAGCGGCATGCCGCTTGTGGCAACCATGGGGCTGCCGTCAGACCGCAGGATGGCAAGGCCGGCGCGCTGGGGGCGCTTGATATTGGCGGCAAGCTGGTCGATGGCAGTTTTTTCATGGAATCCGTCGCGTTCCGCCGCGGCAGACAAAAGGGCAAAAACATAACCGCGCTGGCCTTCGGCCGCTTCCGGCATGTCGTCCATGCCGCCACCGGCATAAAGCTGGATGGTGGCGTCACCGGCCAGTTTTTCAACGTTGGCGAGATAGCGGTTCAGCCACACGGAAACTTCCGTCGCGCGGCTATCGGCAACGAGATTGAGCCGGTCCTGCCAGCGCGCCATATTCTGGTCGGCCTCGGAGGATGCGAACTTCAGGATGCCCAGGAAACCAAGCGCTGCGACAATGACGATAACGGCGCCTGTCACAAAAATGGATTTGTTGTTGCCCTCTTCACCCGACATAAACTGCCCCTTTCATGTATGGGTTTGATGCCCTTTTATCCCATATCTTCATCCCTTTGAAGGGCGTCATGTGCATCATCAGTTTCATGAAGCACTTGGAACATGGATGGCATGCCTTTATGTTTAACCGCTCAGGCCGTTGGCTCAATCTTTTTCGGTACAGGACTTTATGCGCCGCCTCTCACTTCTGATGATGTCGATACTCCTCTGGGCCGGGCTTATGCTCGCACCAGCGGCATCAGGTCAGATGGCGAAGGGCCTGTTTGGCAGCATGGAACTGCGGTCAACCAACATGACCAAGTTCGACAAATGGACCGAGATGTGGCGGCGCTACAACCTGCCGCGCAATAATGCGAGCCCGCCAAAAGGCACTGCGGAAGACCGCTGCCGCGGCCTCGGCCGCATCCAGTGCAGCCGCGAAGCATGGGACGCCTTCATCGAGGAAAACCGCGAAACGCCGGAGCGCGAGCTGCTCGACAAGGTCAATGCCTATATGAACCGCGCGGCTTATATTGTCGATCCGGTGAACTGGGGTATCCCCGACTATTGGGCAACGCCGGACGAGTTTTTCCTCAAGGATGGCGACTGTGAAGATTACGCCATCAGCAAATACATCACGCTCAAGCGGCTGGGTGTCGACCCAGAGAGCATGCGGCTCGTGATCCTGCAGGATGAGAACCTTAATGTTGCCCATGCCATTTTGGCGGTAAAGTTGGGGGAGGAGTATTTCATCCTCGACAACCAGATCGATGCCGTCTTGCCGGACACGCAGATTTTACATTACAGACCTGTTTATTCGATCAATGAAACGGCATGGTGGTTGCACCGTGTGCGCAAGTTTTCAGGTTAAGTTAAGAATTGGCTCCTAATATGCGCGGCGGAAACGTTTCGGTTGCGAAGGCAGAAAATCCTAAGTGAATAGTGAAGTTACAGCCCTTGACCGTATGGTCGATTATGTGAAGCAGTTGCGGCGCCATACTGAGGCGCGGCGCGCTGTTCATATCCGCCTGTCTGCGCTCGAAAAACACTTCAGAGAAGAGCATTACCGCCTGTTTGCGGCCTCTGCGCTGCGCGGTGTGATCACCCGTTTTGGTGCCACCATGTTCGCGCTGCCGAACACAGATCTCGTGCTTATCACCAAAGACGCCAACATTGATGACATTGATCCCGCGCTGAATACGATTCGGCGCAAGCTGCGCGATTCGTCCCTCATTTCGTCGCTCGACCCTGTGCAAGGGGTGAGCGACGAATTTGTCGTCTGGTTCGATATCGAAGAGTCTTATGAGGAATTCAAAGACTATGTCGAACAGCTGGCCGCCTTGCTGCAGCTTGGCGAAGCGGCGAACGTAGCGGAAAGCCAGGCGATGGAAGGCCCGATCAAGAAGATCAGGCGCCCGGCGCATACCGATGCGCCTGTGGTGCTGCGGACCCCCAGTCATGTACGCATGATGCCGGTTAATCCGCTGCCCAAGGAATATCAGGACCGGCACCTCGACCCTGAAATGCTATTTGCGCTCACAAAAGCGCTGCAGGGTGCGGATGTTGCGGGGATGCTGCGTCGGCAGCTTGTGAAAGCCATTCTTGGCGATGCGCCGCCCATGCCGGTGCTAGAGCACAAGTTTGTGCCGCGCACGCTGGTCTATGAAACCTTGCTGACCAACAGCCGCGTACTGTCAGAAAATCGCTGGCTTTACGGTTATCTTGAGGATCACCTTGCCCATCAGGTGCTGGCATCCACACCGTCCATGAGCAACGAAGTGTCGATGGCGTCGAGCATCAAGGTGACGAGTGGTTCGATTCTCTCGGCGTCTTTTGACCTGTTTGAAAAATCACTCGGGAAACATCCACGTTCCAAGGTTGTTCTGGAATTTGGTCCTACCGACATTCTGGCCAACCCGGTCGACTATCAGGAAGCCAGCCGCCATGTGATCGCGCTCGGTTACCGCATTTCTGTGGGCAATCTTCATCCGCTTGCGTTCCTGTCGCTCGATGTCGAGCCGATGCAGGCCGCCTTCGTCAAAATCCTCAAACCCATGGGCAGTATTGGCGATTGGCTGAACAGCAAGACGGAAGTGGCGATCCAGAACAAGATCGAACGTGTCGGTAAGGCGCGTGTGATCCTGGATGGCTGCGAGGACAAAACGGACATCGACCTCGGCCACCTTCTCGGCATCACCCTGTTCCAAGGCCAGGCCGTCGATCCGATGACTGAGGTCTAGCGCCCGTTTTATTGCGGAGACCGCTTGGCGAGGATTCGTTGCAGCGTACGGCGGTGCATATTCAGCCGCCGTGCGGTCTCGGACACGTTGCGGTCGCACATTTCATACACACGCTGGATATGTTCCCATTTCACCCGGTCGGCCGACATGGGGTTTTCCGGGATGGGCGGCGTTTGCCCTTCAGGCGTGAGGAGGGCAGCCGCGATCTGGTCAGGGTCCGCCGGTTTGGCGAGGAAGTCCACAGCACCGGCTTTCACGGCGGCGACAGCACTTGCGATATTGCCGTAGCCGGTCAGGATAATAATCCGCATGTCGGGGCGCATCTGGCGGAGGCTTGGTACAAGGTCAAGGCCGTTGCCGTCCTGCAGTTTCATGTCGACGACTGCAAAGCGTGGCCTGTTGTGTGCCGCGAGCACCGCACCTTCTTCCACGCCTTCAGCGGCATATACTGTGAAACCGCGCCGCTCCATGGACAGCGCGAGACGTGAGCGGAAAGCTTTGTCGTCCTCGACAATCAGCAAGGTTTTTTCAAGTGCGCTTGTGTCCGTGTCTGGCATTCTCGTGTCCTTCTAACCTTGTGGACCTTTCAGTCCTTGTTTTCCAGCCGTTCACGCGGCCATTCAACCAAAATTTCGGCGCCGCCGTCGGGGCCTGTACCAAATTCTACCGTCGCGCCCGAGCGTTCCAGCAGGGTTTTCGCAATAAAGAGGCCAAGCCCAAGGCCACCATCCCGCCCCGGTGTGGGTTGCCGGGTGGTCACATAGGGTTCGCCCAGCCGTTTGATGATCTGGGGGTCAAAGCCGGGACCATCATCCACTACGGCGATGGAAACAGTATCGTCATCCCAGCCGGCGCTGACCTGCACCTTCTTGCGGGCGTACCCTACGGCATTTTCCACAATATTGCGGAAAGCATGGATAAACTCGGGCGAGCGTTTGGCCTTGAGTTGTTCCTCGCCCACGACAGCATAAGTGATCTGGATGCCGCGTCCTTCATGGGGGCCCGCGGCCTCGCGGAGCAGGGCCTCAAGGTCAACGGCTGTAAAGTGGCTCGCGGAGCCAGCCTTTCGGTGTTCGCGTAGCTCAGAGAGGATATCGCGGCAGCGGCTTGTCTCGGCAACGATCAGTTCCAGGTCAGTGCGGGTGGCATCGTCTCCGTCCCATGTATCGAGCAGTTCTTTGGCCGCCAGCAGGATGGTCCCAAGCGGTGTGCCCAGCTCATGGGCTGCGGCTGCGGCAAGGGTGCCCAGTGCGGCGAGCCTTTGTTCCTGCTCCAGCGCGGTTTGGGTGGCAGCAAGAGCGCGCGCGCGGTGGCGCCCCTCGCGCCCGACCCGCGCCATGTAAAGCGCAAGGAATACCAGCGTGAAACAAAGCGCAACCCATACGCCTGCGAGCAGCACGGGTGGCAGCTCCGGCGGTTCGCCTTTCCACGGCAGCTTGAACGGCGTGAATGCCAGCGCGGTCACGAGTACGAGTGAGATGGCAATCAGGAATTTCGTACTGCGCTGGCCGAGGATAGACGCCGAAACGCTTGTAGGCGCAAGCATCAGCAGCGCGAAGGGGTTGGCAAGCCCACCGGTTACAAACAGAAGGAGCGAAAGGTGAATGAGGTCGAAGGCCAGATGCGCCGCCGACTGTTTTTCATCAAGCCGCGCGTTCCGGTCCGCGCGGAAGGAGAACCACAGGTTCAGGAGCGCTGAGACCAGCACAATCGGGATGGTCAGGTGAACGTGGAGGTCAAAATCCAGACCCCAGCCCACGATCAGGAGGGCGAGCAACTGCCCCGCAACTGCCATCCAGCGGATAAGCACAAGGGTACCGAGCCGGACCCCGCCACCATGCGGTGTCTCGAGGTCGACCAGAATAAGCTCGTCCGTATCCCGCTCATACGCGGTCATAAACTGTCCCCTACCTAACGGCCGGTAGCATACACCATCAGGATAAGGCCAAGCATCGCCATTGTCACAAAACTGAGCCCACAGGCTGTGAGCATCAGTTTATGCGCGAGGCGCAGGTCATCGCTCGTCAGCTTTGCCCGTCCCTGCTTTGGCCCGATCCATGTGGATGCACCGTCACTCCTCTTGCTGCGCGTGGCAAAAGAGAAGTTGAGTGCATATGCCACAACTGTCAGCGGAATGACGCGTGACAAAATGCCACGAAGGCGCACTGCCGCGAATCCTGCGATGGCGGTGAGCTGTGTGCCGGGCACAAAGATGGTGCTGAAGGCAAACAACAATGCCGCCCATATGCTGCCCATGAGCGCCGCGAGGTCAAACAGCGGGATGAATGCGCGCTCGAAATGGCTTGATGGTTTTGTGGTGCCGGTACGCTCACGCTGGTTTGTCACGGCGCTGAGGAAACGAAAGGGCAGCCACAAAGCAAAACCGCCGAGCGTAAAAAGCACAGCAGTGCTGAGCCAATCCCGTGCGAGGGTATGGGTTATGGTCTCTGTCCATCCTCGGGCAGCTTCGGCCATTATGGCGACCGATTGGCCGTTGTCCCAAGCACTACGGAACGCAATCGTGCGGGCAAGTATGAGCGCCGCAACCGGTGGGCCTATATACGGTAACGCCACGAAGGCGTTCAGGTATACGCCGATGATGAACGCGAGCGGCAGGAAAACACACTGCGCAAGGACCGCGCGCCACATCAGTGCCTGTGGGCTGCGCTGCGCGCGATCAAGCCGTTTGGCGACCGGCGCAAACAACAATCCCAGAAGGGTGTCCACATGGGGCAGGCGACCAAGGCCGCCTTTGCCGCCAATAACAAGATCAAGAAGCAGACCCAGCCCAAACAGAAATAGCCAGGTCAGGTAGGGACTTTGGTGAATGGCCGAAAGCTCGTTAATACGTGGCCCCCGCGTCTTCTAACGCCTTCACCAGGCGGCGGTTGCGGTCAAGCTTGGCGTATTCCAGCGCGGTCTTGCCGGTCAGGTCCTGCACGTTGGGGTCGGCACCGGCCTCAAGCAATACTTCAACCGCTTTGGTTTTACGGCTGCGCACAGCTTTGATGAGGGCCGTTTCCTGGCCGATGTCAGCGCGATTCGGGTCGGCTTTATAGGACAGCAGCAGTTGAAGCCCCGCAGTATCGCCTGCAATAGCGCGCTTCATCAGCGCTGTTACACCGCGGGTGCGGTCCGCAAGGTCAGGGTTCGCGCGGTGGTCAAGCAGCAGCTTGAGCATGGCAAGGTTGCCCTTCTCGGCGGCGATGAGGATGGCGGGAATCTGGTCGCTGCGACGGCGGGTGTCAGGATTTGCGCCTTTGGTCAGCAGATCTGTCGCTTCATTAATGTCATCCTCTTCCACAGCTTTGAGAAGGTCATATTGTGGATTGATTGCCATGACCGGGACCGTGGCAGCGCCAAGGCCCAGTGCGAAGAAGGCAAGCAAGAGGGTGCGTTTGATCGCTAACATCAGGTACTCCGTTTTCAATTGTTTGTCATTCGGCGATAAAAATGCCGCATGCAAGGTGACATCTGTCCTGCATATTTCTATAACAACCCCATGATCACAAGCCCCTTGGCCTCGTTTTTCTGTGGGCGGGCGATCAAATTATGGAGATGTGGCATGAAAGTAATACGCATTGTGGCCTGGGCAGCCGTCGTTGCGGTCGCAATTTTTCTACTGGCTCAGCGTTTTGTAAATAGCCAAGAGGCGACAGATCGCCTCGGCGGAGACTTTACGCTGACCGCGCATACGGGTGACCGTATGTCCAATAGTGATTTTCGCGGTAAATACATGCTCATCTATTTTGGTTACAGCTTCTGTCCGGACGTTTGCCCGCTTGAACTCGCCAAAATGACCGCTGGCCTCAACATGCTTGAGGAAGAAGGGTATAATACCGCACCGCTGCAGCCGCTTTTCATCACCGTCGACCCGGAGCGGGACACGGTCGAAGCGCTCGCCAGCTATGTGCAGGATTTCCACCCAAGCCTGATCGCGCTCACCGGCACGATGGAAGAAATTCAGGACGTGGCGAAAAAATACCGCGTCTATTTCAAAAAGCGCCAGCAGGACGGTATCGAAGGCTATTTGATGGACCACCAGTCGTTCATCTTTGTCATGGGCCCTGACGGCGACTATGTGCGCCTGTTCTCCGCCAAGGACCAGCCAAGCGATATAGCCGCCGCGCTCAAGCCGGTGCTGGAGAAAGCCCGTAAATGAGCTTCTGGAAAGAAAAGTCGCTTCAGGACATGACTCGCGAGGAGTGGGAAAGCCTGTGTGACGGGTGCGGGAAATGCTGCCTGCACAAGCTTGAGGACGAAGATACCGGCGAAATCCATTATACGGATATCGCCTGCCGCTTCCTTGACCCGGAAAACACCAGCTGTGGCAAATATCTCGTTCGCCAGCGTTATGTTGGCAACTGCGTGGTCATGAGCCCGGATTTGCTGGATAAATTGCCATGGATGCCTTCCACATGCGCTTACCGTCTCTTATATGAAGGGAAGGAGCTTTTTGACTGGCATCCGCTGATTTCGGGCAGGCGTGAAAGTGTGCATGAAGCTGGCCATTCAGTGAAAGGCCGCGCGGTGGATGAGCGGGTGGCCGGCGACTATGAAGACCACTTGGTGGACTGGCCAGCCTGACAGAACGGCATCCAACTGGCATCTCAGGGGGACTAGATGTTTGGTGCGATAATTTCTTCGATTTTCCAGGTCATGATCCCGGTGGCGATCACGGCCTATCTGCTACTTGGATGGATGCTCTATTCCGGCAAGATCGAGCCTTTCGGCGACCGTAAGGATCTCGACCTCAAGCTGAAAACACTCAAGAAAACGCGGAAGGAAAAGAAGGAAAAAGAAACCAACTTCGCCCTCAAGAAGTGGATGACCTTTGGCGGTGGCTTCTACGGCACAGCCGCCTTCTACACCTATTTCATTATTGAACTGAAAGAAGTTTTTGGCTTCATCATCAAGATGCTCGATCCCGCCAACTGGCACTTCAGCATCACCATCGAACTGATCGTTAATTTCATCATCAACAGCGTGATGAACTTTGTTTCCGCCATCCTCTGGTTCCAGTATTGGGACGGCGACGGCACCAGCAATGCCCACATCTGGGTGAACTTCATCACCGCATATCTTGGCTATATGGCAGGCACCAAGCTGGCAAACATCCACCTGTCCGAGAATGTGGGTCACCCCCAGCTTTGGCGCTGGATGGAGGCGAAAAAAGCGCAAAGGGCGGCCGCACGTGCTGAAGCTAAGGGCAAGTGATCCTGAAAGCATCACCCTCGCAGGTGAAGAGGTGCCAGTCCGTATTCGGCGCAGTGCCAGCGCCAAACGCATGATCCTGCGCATCTGCGATATGACTGGTGACGTGAAGCTCACCGTGCCCAAGCGGGCGTCTGTGCGCTCCGCTGTGCGCTTCATGGATGAAAACAGTGCATGGCTCACCAAAACCCGCGCCGCGCAGACACGGGCCGAACAGGTGGAAGACGGCAACCACATTCACTTCCGCGGGCGGTCCTTGCAGCTTGAATTCACGGGCACCAGCCCGCGCCGTGTGGTGCTTGAGGGTGATCGCCTTGTGGTAGGTGGCCCAAGTGATCTTGCCGGAAAACGTCTGCTCACTTGGCTGAAGGCGGAAGCGCGTGCGCAAGTGCAAACCGCGAGCGAGCGACACGCGGAGACCCTGGGCACCCATTTCACCCGCATCGGCATTGGCGACATGCGCAGCCGTTGGGGAAGCTGTTCGAGCGCGCGCACCCTCAAGTTCAATTGGCGGCTTATCATGGCGCCAGATGAGGTGCTCGATTATGTTGCCGCACACGAGGTGGCGCATCTTCTGGAGATGAACCACAGCCCGCGTTTCTGGTCGCATGTGATGCGCTGTTGCCCCGAATTTGACCGCAGCCGGAAGTGGCTGAAATCAAAGAACGGTCAGGCGCTCTTCAAGGTGCGGTTTGATTGAGGCCTTGGGGGCGGTAGAACAGCCCCATCTTGAGACTGTTGGCAATGCGGTGGGCTTTCTCGGTCGCTTGGTTCGCGAGGTTTGCGGGCAGCGTGTCTTTGGCCGCGGCCTCAAACAGGGCCAGCCAGTCATCAAACTGATGCTCAGCCATTTCCTCAATTTTGCGGTGAACGTCAAAAGGATTGCCGCGGTATAATGTGCCGCCGCCCAGCATGGTCATCCAGAAATCGGTCAGCCGTTCCATGTGGCTGTCCCACGCGCCCCCTAACCGGCGTTCAAAAATAGGGCCCAGTTCCGGGTGTTTCCTGAGCCGCGCGTAAAACTCCACCACAAAGTGGTGAATGATGGCGCGGTCTAGCGGTGTATGTGTGGCCGTCGGCATGGTGTTTCTCTTTCCGCGACTGCATATGGCAGCGCGAGCGTCCCGGTGCAAGATGGGCGGACCATATGCCGCAGTGGCTAGCGGGTTGCGTCTATCCAGCGTGTCGCCAGCTGACGGAACGCTTCCTTTCGGGCATCAAAGTCGGCCCGGTCGCGGAAGTCCACAATGCCGCGGTCTAGCGCTGCCCATTTGGCAATGCCATCCGTGTCTTCAAACGCGAAATCGGCTGGCGTCTTGGCTTTAGCGCCGCGGTGTAAAATAACCTGCACCTGGCCCTTGGGCTGAATGCGCAGGGTTATGCGGTCGTCGCCGTCCACACAGAAACTGGGCGCATTCCATTTCACCTGCTCGGTGATATCGGGATTGAGCGCAAGAAGCATAGCGCGCAGTTCTTCAATTTCCGCCTTACGCGGGTGTTCAAGCTTGGCCATGAACGCATCAACTGACATCAACCTCTCCCGGGAAAATCATCCATTCAGGTGAATATTGATAAAGCCTTGTCAGTTGCCGAACAAGCGACTGAGGAAGCTCTTTTTCTTTTTCTGCTTTTTCAGGTCTTCATGCTCGTTGTCGTCGCTCGCGGCGGCACGGTAAAGCCCTGCGTCGGCCAGCAGCGGGCGCACCGGCGCACCCGCGTGGGCCTCAATCATGAAGTCTGCCCACACACGCGCGGGCAAACCGCCACCCGTTACGTCTTTCATGGGGGTGCCGTCATCATTACCAACCCACACGGCAGCGGTCATGTCGCTTGAGAAACCAGCAAACACGGCATCGCGACTATCTTGCGACGTGCCGGTCTTGCCGCCAACGGGGCGGTCAATGCGCGCGTTGCGGCCTGAGCCGGATTGCACCACCTCGCCCAGCATGGCTGTCATGTCTTCAACCACTTTGTAGGACAGTACCGCACGCGGATTCACTGGCGTACGCCGGTAAATGACCTGCCCTTCAAGGGTGGTCACCTCCACAATGCCGTAGGGGTGTGCTTCAAAGCCGCCATTCGCGACAGCGGCATAAGCACCAGCGAGATCCAGGAGTTTCACTTCCTCGGTGCCCAGCGGCAAGCTGGCGAGCGGCATAACCGATGTGCTGATGCCAAGGCGTTTCGCCATGGCGGCGACTTTTTCCCGGCCCGCTTCCTCGGCTACCTGCACGGCGACGGTGTTGATCGAGCGTGCGAAGGCCTCATGCAGTTCCATCTCGCCGTTAAATATGCCGGTGTAGTTTTTGGGCGACCAGCCGTCGATATTGATTTCGCGGTCTATGAACCTGTCGTTTGGGTCGATACCGGATTCGAGCGCAGCCAGATATGAGAACAGCTTGAAGGCGGAGCCCGGCTGCCTCAGTGCTTGCACGGCGCGGTTATACTGGCTTTTGCCGTAATTTTCGCCGCCCACCATGGCGCGTACGGCGCCGTCATGGTCTAGCGCCACGATCGCGCCCTGGCTTGCACCGCGTTTTTTTCCCTCGCCCGATAAGCCGCGCTCAAGCGCCATGGCGGCGGCACGCTGCACGCCGGGGTCCAGCGTGGTGTAGATGACGAGGGATTTGCCTTTGGAGGCGGGTGCCACCTCGCTTGTTTGGCTGAGAACCCAGTCAGTGAAATATCGCACATCGCGGCCAGAGACCGCACCCATGATACGGGGGGGCTGTTTTTTGATCTTGTCGGCGGCTTCCGGGGTCAGCGCGCCGGTATCGGCCATGGCGCCCAGCACGACACGGGCACGTTCCCACGCGCCGTCCGGGTTGATGTGTGGCGCCAGCGATGAAGGTGCCTTTACGAGACCCGCGAGCAGGGCGGATTCTGCAACCGAAAGCGTGGTCGCACTATGGCCAAAGAACTTGCGCGATGCCGCATCAATGCCATACGCGCCGCCACCAAAATACACCCGGTTCAGGTAGAGGGTCAGGATTTGTTCCTTGGTGAACTTCTGCTCGAGCCAGAAGGCGAGCAGCAGTTCCTGTGCCTTGCGCTTGATGGTGCGTTCGTTCGACAGGAACAGGTTTTTGGCCAACTGCTGTGTGATGGTGCTGCCGCCCGCGCGCACACGCCCGGCCTGCACGTTCGAGATTACAGCGCGACCAAGGCCGCGGAAATCGATGCCAGCGTGTTCAAAGAAATACCGGTCTTCGACTGCGAGGAAAGCACGGATGATGGCATCAGGTGCCTCGCTTGCCGGTATCCAGTCCCCGTAAATGGGGCCTTGGGTCACAAGCGTTGCACCGTTCGCGGCCTTGATGACGACAGCTTGGTCCGCTGCACCCGGTGCGGGCAGGTTATCAAGGTCCGGCAGGTCAAGGGCAAGGAAAGCGAGCGTGACAAGACCCAGCATGAAACTCCAGACCGCGGCCACGGACAGGCCGTACACCACCCGGCGCGCCCGGCGCTTGGGCGGTTGTTTTTCAGACTGCACACCCATTTGCTTGCGGGACGATGATGCTTTGCCGCCTGTTGGTGCTTTTTTCTTCCCGGACGTTGGCGTTGCCGCCGGTTTCTTCGGGGTTGGTTTTTTACTCACGCGGGTACTGTCCTTCTTGACCATGAAGCGTGTTTTACCATGGCTTTGAATTGGGGCAAAGTTGCGAAACACCGCCTTTTTGCCATGTGGCGGTATTCGACCGTTTATTTTAACCGAACGATTGGTTAGTATTGGTGCATCAACTGCGGGAGGGTGTTTTGCCACGCATCGCCAAATATTCACGGACTGCAATGGCGGAACGGTTTGTCTCTGTCTTCAAGACCTATGGGTATGAGGGGGCAAGCCTGTCTCTGCTCGCGGATTCTGTTGAGCTTTCGAAAGCCAGCCTCTATCACCACTTCCCCGGTGGCAAGGAACAGATTGCCGCTCAAGCGCTTGCACACTCGGGCGCGCGGCTTCAACGCCTTGTTCTTGCGCCGCTTGCGTCCGCCAAGGCCGGGCAGGAAAGGCTACAGTTGTCCCTCAGGGGTGTCACAGAATATTACGATGGCGATGTGCCGGTATGCCTGATGAACAGCCTGCTGCTTGGTGAAGGGCGTACGCTTTTTGGTAGCCAAATCAAAGCCGCGGTGGACGCATGGACCAAGGGCCTCGCGCGGGCCACAACTGAGGCGGGGTTATCCAACCCTGAGGCATGGGCGCGGCAGTCTCTTGAACAGATACAGGGTGCGCTGGTGATCTGCCGTGTGGTTGGTAACCGCTCGCCGCTCCATGCCTGTTTAGAAAAGCTGAGCCATATTTAACCTGATTTTGCTTGACCTTCAGGGCCCGAGCGCCCACATGGAGGCTAAATCAAGAAGGATTTAGTCATGTTTATCGAAACCGAAGTCACCCCGAACCCGGATACTCTCAAATTCCTGCCGGGCCGCGCTGTACTGGAGACCGGAACCGCCAACTTTGCATCCCCTGAAGGTGCGGATGCGTCACCGCTTGCAGAAGCCATGTTTGCGCTTGATGGTGTGAAGGGCGTTTTCCTTGGTTCCGATTTTGTGACCATCACCAAAGCGACCGAAAGCGAATGGCAGGATATCAAGCCGTCCGTGCTGGCGGCGCTCATGCAATTCTTCTCCTCTGGCGCGCCGGTGATGCATGACATTGAAGGTCCCGCACCTGAACTCGCTGTAGATGAGGACGATGCCGACGCCGATATCGTTGAGCAGATCAAGACACTGCTTGATGAGAAAATCCGCCCTGCTGTTGCTGGCGATGGTGGTGACATTATCTATCGCGGCTTCAAGGAAGGCGTGGTGTACTTGCAGATGCAAGGCGCATGCGCGGGTTGCCCCAGTTCCACGATCACGCTCAAGCACGGTATTGAGAACCTGCTCAAATACTATGTGCCGGAAGTGGTGGACGTTCGCTCCGTCGAATATTGATCCCAATTTCCGGTTGGCCTAGTCCAACTCGCCACCCGGAATGTAGAAGAACTGGCCGTGCCAATACCAACGCCCCCCGCCTGCGGGCAGGGTGCAGTTGATGCGCGCGCGGCCTTTCGGGAACGGTTGCTCGAACCGGACCTCCACACGATTGCCGTCCAGCCGGATCAGCTCAGCGGGCTCACGCATATGGCTTGGGTAGCAGGCGAGAGTGGATGCCCCGCGCACACTTTCATCAAGCGTAAAGCCAAACACCGGCGGGTTGCGATCTTCCGCGAGCACCGGCTCAAGCGGGGCAACGTCGCTGACCGGCAGTGCCATGGCCTGGCTGATCAGTTTGAAGCGGTCCATCTCGCCGTAGCGTTCATTCACCGGGAAACGCGGGAGGCTGAACGGGTCTGACCAGATGGCTGCCGGGCCCGAAACCTGCGCAAAAGCCGCCTCAAAACCCTCAGCTATCATGGCTTTGCGAAGCTCCAGATTATATTCACCGTAAGGGTAGGCAATGAGGGGTGGTACCGAACCAAGCTCAGCCTTGAAGCGGGCGCTTGCCTTGCGCACGTCCTCGACCGCGGCTTTCACGCCAGCGTCGATCATATGCAGGTGGCTGGCGCTATGGTGACCAATTTCCACGCCCTCAGCCTTGAGGCGGCGCACGTCGTCCCAGTTCATGTAATTTGATGTGGCGTTGTCGACCGCATCTGTGGCGACAAACAGGGTCATGGGGATGCCGGCGCGTTTTAGGCGCGGCCATGCCTCTAGGGCGACGGATTTGTAGGCGTCATCTACTGTGATCACGACCGTGCGTTCAGGCACGCTTTTGTTGGCCTTAAGGTGCGCGACCAAATCACCCAGTTTCATGAAATGATAGCCGCTTTCCTGCATCATCTTGATCTGAGCATCGAACTGCTCCAGCCGGATGTTGGTGCTGGGGTAATCGTCTTCGCCAAAACGGTGATAAAGCAGTATGGCGGCAGACTGATCCGCAAGCGCTGATACCGCACTGCTGGCGGCCAGAATGCAGGCAGTGAAAAAGCGGGCTATACTTTGCATATTAGTGTCCTTCCTTGCGGCATAGTCTTGCCTTGTTTGCGGCAAACTGGCAAGACGGGCGCGACCGGCAACAGTGATTGGACCAGAAGTTTGACCATAAAGCGGCCAACTAACCCAGAAGGCATGACCGTACTGTCCATCGATACTTGCGAGGGCAGTTGTTCGGCTGCGCTTGTGCGCGCAGGCGTCGCGGTTGCCGTGCGGCAGGAAGCCATTGGTCGTGGCCATGCCGAGCGGCTGTTGCCCATGCTTGATGAAATGATGGCCGAAAGCGGCCTGGGTTATGACGCAGTGGACCGCATTGCCGTGACCATTGGTCCCGGTACTTTCACCGGGCTTCGTATCGGGCTTTCCGTGGCGCGTGGGCTTGGCCTCGCGCTTGATGCGCCGGTTGTTGGGGTTACCAGCCTGCAGGCGCTGGCTGCGGGCGGTGAGGGCACAGTGCACGCCGTTGTTATGGGGCGCGGCGGGCAAGGTTATCACCAGTGTTTCAGTGTTGCTCCGGGCATGGTGCCGGAGGTGCGATCCGAGGCAGGATGCTTTGACGGCCCGGATATTGAAACACGTGTGGCGGCGACGCCCGGACAGGTGGTGGGTAGCGGTGCGGCGCTCGCAGGCATGGCTTGCGCGGGCGATGCAGTTGACCCGGTCGTGCTCGCCCTACTGGGTGCGCAACTTGATGCCGCTTCAAATCCGCCAGAACCAGCTTATCTCCGTGACGCCGATGCCGCCAAGGCCAAGGCGCTTTTGCCGGTAGAATAGTCATGACATTTGAGGTTAGCGATATCGACGTCGGGGCCGAATGGGTGCTGCCGGCGCTTGAGGCAATGTATGCAAGCGCATTTACCGCGATGGATGAGCGTGCCTGGACCGCGGATGAGTTTCGCGCTCTGATTGATATGCCTGGCGTTTTCGTGAAAATCGCGCATGAGGGAAATAATCCTGTCGGCTTTATTTTATACCGTGCGGTACTGGATGAAGCCGAACTTATTACAGTTGCTGTATTTGAGGGTTCACAAGGAAAAGGCGTCGCCAGCCTTTTGATGCGACAGATGATTTCGCACTTGAGATATATGGCTGTAACACAAATTTTCCTTGAGGTGCGCGAGGATAACAGCCGCGCAATCAAGCTCTATGAGCAATTTGGCTTTACCGAAACGGGAAAAAGATCGGGCTACTATATGACACAAAGCGGCAGTCGTTTTGATGCTCTATGTTTGTGTTTATTTTTAAACAACTCGCCAGACGACAAAGAAAAATAAATAAAAAGCCGCCTTATCTATTTACTTCAATTTTAAGTAGGGTTACCTGTACGTAGTCGTTTGACTGCGGTTCATTCGGTTTTCCGGGCTCGGGGGTAATGGAGGCCGGGTCAACCAGTTCTTCCAAGAGAATGGTGTGACCAAGAGACCTGATGGAGCGAACAAGCGGCTCGTTTGAGGGGGTTGCCTCATAGACGATTGTGGTGATGTCGCCGCTGGACAGCGCGTCCAGGTGGAGTCTGGCTTTGACGAAAGCCATAGGACAGTAGGCACCAAGTAGGTCAAGCATTTGTGGGGGATGCTTTGTCATGCAGTGTTTCCGCGTTTGTTGGAGGCAGTGCATCATTTTAGGTTGTTGAGCAGCTGTTGCGCAACATTAAGAAGTTCCAGTTAAACCTGGCAAGCCGGACTGAGGGATATGGAGCAGGACAAAGTACATAAGGAAGATCTTTTGGCGCTGACGGTTGAGATCGTCTCCTCGCATGTGTCAAATAATTCCGTCGCAGTGGATGAGTTGCCAAACCTGATCGGGCAGGTTTTCAAGACGCTGAGCGATCTTGGTGAAAAAGGCGCCATTACTGAAGATACGCCGGAACCCGCTGTTCCGGTCAAGAAATCGATCACACCAGACTATCTGGTCTGCCTTGAGGACGGCAAGAAGCTGAAGATGCTGAAGCGTCACCTCAAGACACGTTACAACATGACGCCGGATGATTATCGCGAACGCTGGAATTTGCCTTCCGATTATCCGATGGTTGCCCCGAATTACGCGAAACAGCGTCGTGACCTCGCCAAAAAAATTGGCCTTGGGCGCGGTAAAAAAAGCTGATTTCCCAAGACTAGCTAAAAACATGGCGGCACAGCGGCCCAAATTAGGCCAGCTGTGCCTTGCGCTTGGCTACTCCCTGTGCCATCTTCCGAGCATATTTCCGAGAGAGTTGAATACGTGAAGGAGTGCCTGAGGGTCATGAATATGGAACGTCCGAATATTGAAGACCTGTGCCTCGAAAAAGGCATGCGCATGACGGACCAGCGCCGCATCATTGCCAAGGTGCTGACCGAAGCCGAAGACCATCCGGACGTGGAAGAGGTGTATCGCCGCTCGACGGCAATCGATTCCGGTATCAGCATTGCAACCGTCTACCGCACGGTGCGGCTCTTTGAGGAAGCAGGAATTCTGGAACGTCACGACTTCAGGGATGGCCGCTCGCGCTATGAACCCGTGTCGGATGAGCACCACGACCACCTGATCAATGTGGAAACTGGCGAAGTGCTCGAGTTTCACAATGATGAAATAGAAAAGCTGCAAATTGAGATCGCGCGCAAGCTGGGCTTCAAGCTGGTAGACCACCGCATGGAGCTTTACGGCACGCCGATCAAGAAAGCAGACTGACACACCGCGTCCTCGGCGGTGTGATGAAGCGGAGCGAATGACATGGCGGAGGAATATGCGGGCTTGAGGTCGAACCTCGGCGGCGAAGGCTGGACCCTGCTGGGGGTCAGTCGTATTTCCCTCGTGATCCTTATGTCAGTTTTTATACTGCCGGTGCAGTATGTCGCTGTGCGTTTCAAGTCGCGCGGCTGGTGGACATTTGCGGGCCTTTGGCACCGCGCAGTGTGCCGTATCCTTGGTATTCGCATCAACATCAGTGGCATCAGGCACGACCATAAAGGCCCGGTGCTTTATGCGTGCAACCATATTTCCTGGCTCGATATCCTTGTGTTGGGCGGGCACCTGAGGAACGCCAGCTTCATCGCCAAATCCGAAGTGGCGGGCTGGGGTTTCATCGGCTCGCTGTGTTCGCTCCATAAAACCGTTTTTGTCAATCGGGAGCGCCGGTCGGAAAGCGCGCGCCAGCGTGATGCACTCAAGGAACGTGTGCAGCTTGGCCATAGCCTGATCCTGTTCCCGGAAGGTACCTCCACTGACGGCATGCGCGTGGCTCCCTTCAAGTCAGCGCTCTTTTCTGTCGCTGAGCGGGCTGACGAAGCCAGCCACCGTGAGCTCCTCATCCAGCCGGTCACCTTGGCCTATACGGGCGTGAACGGCATGCCACTTATCCGCTCGCAAAAGCCGGTTGTTGCGTGGCTTGGCGATGTGGAACTTTTTGGCCACCTGCGCCAACTGATGGGCCGTGCGCGCATTGAAACGCTGATCGAATTTCATGCGCCGGTTACGGTCGCTGAAGCGGGGTCCCGCAAGGCCCTCGCGACTTACTGCGAGGAAGAAGTGCGCCGTGGGCTTGAGCGCGCGCACAGGGCAGAACTGAAGATGGGCCCACAGTTGCCGCTTCTCGTAGCGGCAAGCGACGACGGCGCCACTGGCCCAACCCTCGGCCCGGCCTGAGTTTCCGCGACTTCCGTACCGCTGCATTCTTGACTCTGGAGGCTTTGATGCTAGTCTCCGGCACCTTTTTGAGACATGGCGCAATCATGTGCGCGATCGAGTGATCCCGCGCATCGCGGGGCAGGAGCAGTGCGGTGAGTAAAAAAGTCTTCATCAAAACCTACGGCTGTCAGATGAATGTGTATGACAGCAAGCGGATGGCGGACGTGCTGAAACCCCACGGCTACGAGCAATCCGAGAGCGCGGAAGACGCTGATCTCGTGATCCTCAACACCTGCCACATCCGCGAAAAAGCAGCCGAGAAGGTCTACTCCGAGATCGGCCGCCTGCGCACCGAGAAAGACGCCAAAGCCGCTGAAGGCAAGAACATGTTCATCGCGGTTGCCGGCTGTGTGGCCCAGGCCGAAGGGCCAGAGATGATGAAACGTGCGCCTGCGATCGACATGGTGCTCGGACCCCAGACCTATCACCGCCTGCCGGACATGCTGAAAGCGGCGGAGGAGCAGCGCACCGGTGGTCGCATGTCGGCTCGCGTGCTGGATACAGAATTCCCGGTCGATACCAAGTTCGACCATCTGCCAACGGACGAAAGCGGTTTTGAAGGCACCGCCGCCTTCCTTACCATTCAGGAAGGTTGCGATAAATTCTGCACCTTCTGTGTGGTGCCCTATACCCGCGGCGCTGAATACAGCCGCCCGGTCAGTGATATTGTTGAGGAAGCCAAACGCCTTGTGGCGCGCGGCGTGATGGAAATCACCCTCCTTGGTCAGAATGTGAACGCCTATCACGGCACAGCGGCTGATGGCAGCACTGCAACACTTGGTGGCCTGATTGCGGAACTGGACAAGATCGACGGCCTGACGCGCATTCGCTACACCACGTCGCATCCACGCGACATGGACCAGGAACTGATTGACGCGCACCGCGATATTGCGTCCTGCATGCCTTACCTGCACCTGCCTGTGCAAAGCGGTTCGGATCGTATTCTTGACGCCATGAACCGCAAGCACACGCGGGAAGAATATTTCGCGGTGATTGACCGCTTGCGCGCTGCGCGGCCTGACCTCGCGCTTTCATCCGACTTTATCGTTGGTTTCCCGGGCGAAACGGATGAGGATTTCGAGGACACGCTCGACCTCGTGCGCCGGGTAAAATATGCGCAGGCCTATAGCTTCAAATATAGCCCGCGTCCGGGCACGCCCGCGAGCGTGAGCAAGGAACAAGTGCCCGAAGATGTGAAGTCCGAAAGGCTCGCGCGCCTGCAGGCGCTCATCAATGAACACCAGATCGAATTCAACGAGGGTTTCATCGGAAAAGAGATGGATGTTCTTCTGGAGCGGTTCGGCAAACGTGATGGGCAAATGATCGGCCGCAGCCCCTACTTGCAGTCGGTCTATGTGGATGTTCGAAATGACCACAATGCGCTGGACGCGGCGGGCGATAAAACATACACTGATTACATGGGCAAACTGGTTCGGGTCAGGATCCTTGAAGCTGGGCCAAACAGCCTTAAAGGGGAACTTGTAAGGGCCCTGCATTAAAGGCGCATTCGCGTGCCTGCCGGGTCGGCAATAAGGAGCCGCAAACTGCACGATATGTATGCCAAGGCCAGCCACGCGCCCAAATCGTCGGGCACCACGTCTCAAGGTCACCAACCAGCCCGGAAGGTGGTCGAATTCGAAGACAACCGATTAGCCGCAATCGTCTTCGGCCAGCATGACAAGAATCTAGCGCGCATAGAGCAACGCCTCGGCGTTGTTATCATCAACCGGGGTAACCGGGTTGCGATCGAAGGCGCGCAAGACCGCGCAACACTTGCCAAAAAAATCCTTGAAGACCTTTACCGCATGGCCTCCACCGGCCAGGCAGTGGATATCGGCGAAGTCGATGCTGCTGTTCGTATGGCGGAAGGCGTTCCCGCACCCAAGACCGAAAGTGTCAGTGCTCGCGCCGGTGGGCCTGAGCCGGTGGGCGACAATCTTAAAATCACCACCCGCAACCGGGTCATCGCACCACGCTCGCCGGGGCAGGTGGACTATATGTCCAAGCTGCTCAGGCACGAGATGGTTTTTGGTGTCGGCCCGGCGGGCACAGGCAAAACCTATCTCGCCGTTGCCATGGCTGTTGCGCGTATGCTCGCGGGCGAGATTGACCGCATTGTGCTCTCGCGTCCCGCAGTAGAAGCGGGTGAGAACCTCGGCTTCTTGCCGGGTGACCTGCGTGACAAGGTGGACCCCTATCTTCGCCCGCTTTATGACGCCCTCTATGACATGATGCCGGCGGAGCAGGTTGAAAAACGTATTGCCAGTGGCCAGATTGAGATTGCGCCACTCGCGTACATGCGCGGACGTACGCTCGCGAACGCTTTTGTCATCCTTGATGAGGCGCAGAACACCACCCCGATGCAGATGAAAATGTTCCTCACCCGCTTCGGTGAAAACTCCCGCATGGCGATCTGTGGTGATATCACGCAGGTCGACTTGCCGCGGGGAACTCGCTCTGGGCTGAGGAATGCGCTTGACATTCTGCGCGGGGTCGAGGGTATTGCGGTTACCCGCTTTACCCAGCGTGACGTGGTCCGCCACCCGCTTGTGGGCCGCATTGTAGAAGCGTATGGCGACGAAGACGGCCGTTAAGAGAGAGATATGAACGACGACCCTTCATCTAGTAGCAACGACCGGGAGGCATCTTCGGCGCTCCCCGGTCTCACACTTGATTTTGACATGCGTGATGGTGGCCTCGGGGACGGGGCCTCTGTATTCCAAGAGGTCGAGCAGGCTGTAGTGGCTGCGATCCGCGCATCCGCTCCCAAAGTCGCGGCGCCCATGGACCTCTCCGTGATCATAACGGGCGCTGATGAGAGCCGTGATCTGAACCGTGATTATCGCGGTAAAGACAAACCAACCAATGTCCTCTCTTTCCCCGGCCTGGAGCCTGATGAGCTTGATGAAGCTTTCCGCTTCGCGCTCGCGGGTGGGCCACCAGCCATGTTAGGTGATATGGTCATCTGTGTGCCTGTTGTCGTGGATGAAGCGGCGGAGCAGGGCAAGCCGGTCAACCATCATTTGGCCCATTTGTGTGTGCATGGGGTTTTACATTTGATGGGTTACGACCATATCGATGATGATGAAGCAGAAGAAATGGAAGCGCTGGAGCGGGAAATTCTTGCGGGCCTCAATATCCCGGACCCCTATCTGGTGCCAATGACGATGGAAGCGATCGATGACTGACGAGGGCGTGAAGAACGGTGGAGGCTTCATGCGTTCCCTGAAAGACATGCTGGGCATTCGCCCGAGCGAGACAACCTTGCGTGAAAGCCTTGAAGAGGCGCTTGAGGAGCACGAGGAAGAAACCCGTGGCCCGAGCCTGAGGCAGGAAGAGCGCGAGATGCTCTTCAACGTGATCGAATACGCGGCACTGCGTGTGGATGACGTTATGGTGCCGCGCGCGGATATTGTCGCGGTGAACTATGATATTTCATACGCTGACCTCGTGCGTGTATTCGCCGACGGTTCGCACTCCCGTATGCCGGTCTACCGTGAAACGCTCGACGAAGTTGTCGGCATGGTACACGTGAAGGATGCGCTCAAGGTTATCGCGGACGGGGTGGAGACGGAAAGCTTCAAGGTGGAGAGCATTCAACGGCCAGTATTGTTTGTACCGCCGTCCATGAAGGTGATCGACCTATTGGCCAAAATGCGCGTGGCGCGCACCCACATGGCGCTGGTGGTGGACGAATATGGCGGAACTGACGGCCTGGTGACAGTAGAAGACATCGTCGAAGAGATCGTTGGCGAGATCGAGGACGAACACGACACCATCGAGGAACCCTATCTGACCGCGCTTGAGGGTGGCGGTTATGACGCCGATGCCCGTATCGAGATTGACGAGCTTGAAGACGAGCTCGGTATCGACCTGCTGCCCGAAGAAGATGAGGAAGACGTGGACACGCTTGGTGGTCTTGTCTTCTCGCTCGCGGGCTCTGTGCCTGAGATTGGCGAGGTGGTGACCCACGATAGCGGCTATCGTTTTGAGGTGGTGGATGCAGACCCGCGCCGGATCTATAAGGTACGTATCCATGTGCCGGGTGAAGACGCGGCAGCGGCAGACAAAGAAACAGCAGCCGAGAATGCAGGAAAATAACCAGGTGGCGGGGACGGCGGAAATGACTGCGCCGGCGCGCTATGTTGCGCGCTTTTTTGACTGGCTTGAGGCCAAGGGACGCTTTGGCATGCCTGCCTTCGCCTTCCTTGTGGGTGTTGTGCTATCGCGCGCTTTCCCGCCGCTTAATTTCTTCCCCGGCCTATTGATCGCCTTCCCGCTCATGCTGGTGATGATCGACCGCGCCAAAAGTCGCGGTGCTGCCTTTGCTTACGGTTGGTGGACGGGTTTTGGGTTCTTCTCAGTCGGCCTCACGTGGATTGGCCATTCCTTCACGCAGCAGGATGCTATTCCGGCAATCCTGGCGCCGTTTGCCATTACGGCGCTGTCGGCTATTCTCGCTATCTATATCGGCATCGTGTTCTGGATCACTTACCGCCTGCGCTCGCAAGGGTTATTCCGCATGGTGGTGTTTGCCAGTGCGTGGGTGATGTTCGAATTTGCCCGCGGCACATGGTTCACCGGTTTTCCATGGAACCTCATTGGTACAGCATGGGCGAACTGGCTACCGGTTGCGCAGGCCAGCTATTATATTGGCGCACATGGGCTTAGTTTTATCACCATCCTGGCAGCGGTCGCGTTCACGAGCCTGATTGACGGCACCGTGGGGTGGAAGCGTTTTCTCGCGCCCATGCTGGCGGTTGTTGCCTTCAGCGGTATCACCATGCTCGGACAAGTGCGCCTCGCGGACAATGAAACCCGCTTCCATCTGCCCATCTCGCTCAGGCTG
This sequence comes from Kordiimonas gwangyangensis DSM 19435 = JCM 12864, assembly GCF_000375545.1. Taxonomy (GTDB): domain Bacteria; phylum Pseudomonadota; class Alphaproteobacteria; order Sphingomonadales; family Kordiimonadaceae; genus Kordiimonas; species Kordiimonas gwangyangensis. Next base: position 572,097 of record NZ_AQXF01000001.1, on the reverse strand, counting down.
GTGCAAGCCAACGTGAAACAAAGCGAGAAGTGGCTGTCGAGCCTGATTGAAGACCATTTCGACAAACATATGCGCCTCTCGCGCGATGGGGACGAGGAAGGGCGGGCGCGGGGTGTGCGGCTGCTCATCTGGCCGGAGACCGCTGTGCAGTCAGAAAAGTTTGACCGCGAGGGCTCACTGCACCGCTGGCGATTGTCGAAGCTCCTCGACTACGGTTCCTTTGCGCTTGTGGGCGCGCCGCGCTTCACGGTCGAGGACGGCGAGGTGAATTTCTACAATAGCCTCTTTGCCATCAACTCGCAGGCAGATCTTTATGCGCGATATGATAAGGCGCATCTGGTGCCGTTCGGCGAATATATCCCGTTCGAGAAAACCCTGAACCAGTGGGGTATCAACCCGCTGACGGGCGCGCAGTCCTGGGCCAGCGGGCGCGGGGTTGATACGGTCGAGATCCCCGGTATCCCGAGTTTCTCGCCGCTGATATGTTATGAGATTGTTTTCCCCGGCGCGGTGGTGTCACCCACCAAGCGACCGGAATGGATCCTCAATATCACCAATGACGCGTGGTTCGGCATGACGGAAGGGCCATACCAGCATCTGGGTCAGGCCCGCATGCGGGCGATTGAGGAAGGCTTGCCGCTTGTGCGTGCCGCAAGCACAGGCGTAAGCGCGGTGATTGACCCTTATGGCCGCACGGTACAAAGCCTTGGTCTCGGTAAACAGGGGCTCGTGGAAAGCCCGTTGCCGCAAGCAATTGAGGCTGCGCCGCTTACGAGCCAGATGCGCGGCATGCTGACGGCGCTTCTTTGTGCCTTTATCCTGTTCGCGCGGCTTATATATGTGTGGCGGCGCTAGGCCGCACACTGTGCACGAAGTGTGCGGGATATGTGCGGAACTTGTGCGGCGACTGGGCCAAAAAACTTTGCATCCGCGCCTCTTTCGGCTATAGGCACCGCCATGACAAAAGATGCCAACATTCCTGACGATCTCCCCGAGGGTTTCCATCTGCCGGAGCAGCGCTTTTTTGGCCGCCGCAAAGGCAAGGCGCTCTCGGACCGTCAGCAGTCGCTGATGGACGACTTTTTGCCCACCATCGGTGTACCGATCCCGGACGGTGAGGGTCAAACGATTGATCTCGATGCCCTCTTTGATGGCAAGGTGGATGATGTCTGGCTTGAGATTGGTTTCGGCAAGGGTGAACACCTTGCCTGGCAGGCCGAACATCACAAGCGCACCGGCGTGATCGGCTGCGAGCCGTACCTCAACGGCGTGGCCGGCCTCTTGGCCCATATTGTCGATACCGACACCAGCAACATTCGCATCTATGGTGACGATGCACGCCATGTGATCTGGAAGCTGCCGGAGGCGTCGGTCTCCCGCGTGTTCCTGCTGCACCCGGACCCGTGGCCCAAGACCCGCCACGCCCGCCGCCGTTTTGTGAACCGCCATAACCTTGATGATCTGGCGCGAATCATGAAGGACGGTGCGGAGCTCCGGATCGGCACCGACCATCCGATCTACCGCGAATGGACCATGGTGCAGATGAGCCTGCGCGACGATTTCGAATTTCTGGCCGAAGGGCCTGAGGACTGGCTCAAGCGTCCCGCCGACTGGCCCGAGACCCGTTATGAGGTCAAGGCGCTTGAAGGCCACGCCACCTATTTCCGCTTCAAAAGGCTGCCCCGCAAGTAAGGGATACATTCCTCCGACTCGGGTGTTTCACATGAAACGGCACGCATCACACGCGCAGGCTCAGCTCTGGCGCGGAAATCCTGCATTTCGGACTTGCGGGCAAGGCCACATGAAGGTATATAGGGGCCGCTTCTCCTAGATGATTGGTCAACTTTCACAGGAGTGGGAAAAATCCCACTGCCCGCGATGACCCACATCCATAGCCTTTTTCTGGCGTGCGGAGAGCGCGGTTTTGAGTGACTTTTGGCAAGATATGCCAACGAGTTTTGAGTGCCAAAAGGTTTGAGTATCTGGCGACGTTGAGGCCAGAAGCGAGATGGAAGAAGGACAGGATCGGTGAGCGACGCAGCAACCAATATTGCCGAGATCATTGAACCAACGGTATCGGCCCTCGGGTTCGAGCTTATCCGCGTGACCTATGGCGGTGGCCGCAAGCCGACGCTGCAGATCATGGCGGAACGGCCTGACGGCACCATGGGTGTCGAGGATTGCGCTACCCTGTCCCGTGAGATTTCGCTGATCCTTGATGTTGAGGACCCGCTGCCGGGTGAATACCTCCTTGAGGTAAGCTCTCCGGGTATTGACCGGCCGCTGACCCGGCCGAAGGATTTTGAGCGCTGGCTTGGTTTCGAAGCCAAGGTGGAGCTCGGGAGCCAGCTTGACGGTCGCCGCCGTTTCCGTGGTCGTTTGATCGCGTTCGATGGTGAGACTGTAAAGATCGATACAGAAGATGAGGGCGAAGTGGAGCTGGCGTTCGGCGAAATTGCCAAAGCCAAGCTTCTGCTGACCGACGAACTACTTGAGGCAGTGCAGAAAAAAGCTGCCGCAAACAAAGGTGCTGAGGCCGCGGACGGCAAATAAGCCGTGCGCGGGTGAATAAGTTTTAGCACGGGGCCCGGATGCGTTCCGGGTGGCCATGCCCTGAAACGACGGAGTGAAGATGATGGCAGCTGCTGTCAGTGCAAACAGGTTGGAACTGCTGCAAATTGCAGACCTCGTAGCGCGCGAAAAATCGATCGACAAAGACATCGTTCTCGAAGCGATGGAAGAAGCGATCCAGAAAGCCGCTCGCTCGCGCTATGGCGCTGAGAACGAAATCCGCGCGCAGATCGACAAAAATACCGGCGACATCCGTCTTTTCCGGGTTCTTGAGGTTGTGGAAGAGGTTGAAGAACCTGCGGTTCAGATCAGCCTTGAAGACGCGCGCTATGACAAGCCGGACGCCGAGATTGGCGATTACCTCGCTTCCTCGCTCCCGCCGATGGATTTTGGCCGTATCGCAGCGCAGACCGCGAAACAGGTTATCGTTCAGAAAGTGCGCGATGCAGAGCGTCAGCGCCAGTATGACGAATACAAAGACCGCGTGGGTGAAGTTGTCACCGGCGTGGTGAAGCGCGTTGAGTATGGTAACGTGATCGTAGACCTTGGCCGCGCGGAAGCTATCATGCGCCGCGACCAGGTTATCCCGCGTGAGCATATCCGCCAGAACGAACGTATCCGCGGCATCATTTATGAAGTGCGCCGCGAGAACCGCGGTCCGCAGATTTTCATGTCCCGCACCAAGCCGGACTTCATGGCAGCCCTGTTCGCGCAGGAAGTGCCGGAAATCTATGACGGCATCATCGAGATCCGCTCCGTAGCCCGCGACCCGGGTAGCCGCGCGAAAATTGCCGTTCTCTCGAACGATGGTTCGATCGACCCGGTTGGCGCATGTGTTGGTATGCGCGGCAGCCGCGTGCAGGCCGTTGTAAACGAACTGCAGGGCGAGAAGATCGACATTATTCCATGGTCGGGCGACGTAGCTTCCTTCATCGTGAACGCGCTTCAGCCTGCTGAAGTATCGAAAGTTGTTCTCGACGAAGAGCGCTCCCGCGTTGAAGTTGTTGTGCCTGATGACCAGCTTTCCCTCGCCATCGGCCGTCGTGGCCAGAACGTGCGTCTGGCAAGCCAGCTCACCGGCTGGACCATCGACATCATGACCGAAGCGGAAGAGAGCGAACGCCGTCAGGAAGAGTTCATGTCGCAGTCGAAGCGCTTCGTTGAAGCCCTTGACGTTGACGACACGCTTGCCCATCTGTTGGTGGCGGAAGGCTTCACCGAGGTTGAGGAAATCGCCTATGTTGAGCCCGACGAGCTTCTCTCCGTTGAAGGCTTCGATGATGGCCTCGTGGAAGAACTGCAGCGTCGTGCCCGCGACTTCCTTGAAGCGGAAGCCCGTGCGGCTGACGAAAAGCGTATCGAGCTAGGCGTTGAAGACGACCTTGCCGACGTTGAAGGCCTGACCCCGCAGATGCTTGTGGCTCTTGGTGAAGCTGAAGTGAAGACCCTTGAGGACTTCGCTGGCTGCGCCGCGGACGAGCTTACCAGCAAGGAAGACGGCATCCTCAAGTCCTTCGGTCTGGCACAAGATGAAGCGAGCGACATGATCATGTCCGCGCGTGTTGTTCTTGGCTGGATTTCCGCTGAAGAAGCTTTCGGCAATGCCGAAGAAGAAGCTGAAGAAGCGGTAGAAGGTGAAGAAGGCGCAGACGTTGCAGTCGAAGCTGAAGCAGCCGAAACGGCTGAAGAAGGAAAAGAGTAATTCCTTCGGCACCGCGAGCAGGAAATGACGCCATGCGCGAGAGGCGGTGCATTTTAAATCATGAGACGCGACCGGAAAGCGATCTGGTCCGTCTCGCGCTCGGCCCCGATGGCACCTTGGTGCCTGATGTGGCCGCCCGGCTGCCCGGCAGGGGCATGTGGGTCAGCGTGGAGGGTGCGGCACTCAGGGCTGCTGTCAAGGACGGCAAGCTTGCGAAGGCCGCCAGCCGCTCGCTGAAAACCACAGTGAAGCGGGAAGCGGTGCCTGATGATCTGGTTGATCTGATTGACCGCCTTCTCGCGCGTCGCTGTCTGGACCGACTGGGGCTTGAGCAGCGTGCAGGCCATCTGGTGACCGGCTTTGACAAGATCAAGGCGGCACTCAGTAAAAAAGGCACAGGGAAACCTGCGCTGTTGCTGGCCGCAACAGATGGCGCCGAAGACGGGCGCCGCAAAATCAAAGCGGCTGTGGGCGATGTGCCCGCGGCATCGCTGTTTGACCGTGAAGCGCTTTCTGGCGCGCTCGGTCGCGAGAATGTGGTTCATGTGTTGCTGATGACAAGCGGCGGCACTGATATACTTAAGGCCGATATTGGCCGATTGATGAGGTTGCGCGGGGTAGACCCGCTGACTTGTGAAGCGCAAGGGAACGAAGAGTAATATGAGCGACGAAAAGAAACTGACATTGTCCGGCCGCGGCACTCTTGGAGTAGGCAAGGGGGTTGAGTCCGGTCAGGTTCGTCAAAGCTTCAGCCATGGGCGCAGCAAGGCAGTGGTTGTCGAGCGTAAGAAAAAGCGGATGCTTCACAAAGGTGGCGCGGAAACGCCAGCCGCTCAGGAAGCTCCGGGTCAGCGCAAGGCACCCAGAGCCTATGTGCCCAAGAAGCCTGCCGGTGAAGGTGCGCAGAACCTGACGAACACCGAACAGGAAACCCGCATCCGCGTGCTTGAAGAAGCAAAACGCCGTGCGGAAGAAGAAGCCAAGGAACGTGCAGAACGTGAAGCACGCGAAGCCAAGGAAGCTGCCGAGCGCAAGATGCGCGAAGCGGCTGAAGCTGCTGCGCGTGACGATGAAGCTGAAGCACGCATGAAGGCGGAAGCCGACATGAAGGCGAAGAAAGAAGCTGAGGCGAAGAAAAAAGCCGAAGCTGACGCCGCCAAAAAGGCTGAAGAAGACATCAAGGTTAAAGAGAAAGCCGAAGCGGAAGCCCGCAAGAAGGCTGATCTCGAAGCCCGTGCCGTGCAGCTCAAGAAAGCGACGGAAGCCCGTCATGCGGGCGGCGGCAAGGAAGAAGAAGATGACGAGCGCAAGCCGCGCTCCAAGCGCAAGGACAAAAAAGGCGGCGGTGCAGCGGCACCTGCGACGCCTGAGCGTCCGGCGCGTGGCCGTGGTCGCGGCGACGACCGTCGCTCCGGCCGCCTGACGATCTCTGGCGCGCTTTCGGGCGGTGATGAGCGTCAGCGCTCCATCGCTGCGTTCAAACGCGCACAAGCGAAGAAGCGTGCGGCGCACGATACCAGTGCGAACCAGCCCAAGCAGGCCCGTGAGATCACCATTCCTGAAGCGATTACCGTTCAGGAACTGGCGAACCGTATGGCTGAAAAAGCCACGTTCGTGATCAAGACCCTGATGGGCCTCGGTGTTCTTGCCACCATCAACCAGACGCTTGATCAGGATACGGCTGAGCTTGTGGTGACAGAGATGGGCCACACGCCGAAGCGCGTAAGCGACGCAGACGTTGAGATTGGTCTTGTTGGTGAGGCAGATCATGAGGACGATCTGGCACCACGTGCGCCGATCGTGACTGTGATGGGCCACGTTGACCATGGTAAGACCTCGCTCCTTGACGCCCTTCGCAAAGCGAATGTGGTATCGGGCGAAGCGGGCGGTATTACCCAGCACATCGGCGCCTATCAGGTATCGGTTGGTGACAACAAGATCACCTTCCTCGATACGCCTGGCCACGCCGCCTTTACGCAAATGCGGGCGCGCGGCGCAAGCGTGACCGATATCGTGATCCTTGTGGTTGCAGCCGACGACGGTGTGATGCCGCAAACCATTGAAGCAATCCACCACGCGAAAGCGGCGGGTGTGCCGATCATCGTTGCCATCAACAAGATGGACCGCGAAGGCGCGAACCCGGACCGCGTGCGCCAGGAACTGCTGCAGCACGAAGTGGTGACCGAGACCTTCTCCGGCGATACGCAGGAAGTTGAAGTGTCGGCCAAGACGGGTGCCGGTCTTGACCAGCTCAAGGAAGCGATTGCCCTGCAGGCTGAGATCCTGGAACTGAAGTCAAACGCTGACCGCGATGCCGAGGGTGTGGTTGTTGAAGCCAAGCTCGACAAGGGCCGCGGCCCGGTTGCGACGGTGCTTGTGCAGCGTGGTACGCTGCGTGTTGGTGACATCTTCGTTGCTGGTCCTGAATGGGGCCGCGTGCGTGCGCTCGTGAACGACAAGGGTGAGCAAGTAACTGAAGCCGGGCCGTCTGTGCCGGTTGAAGTTCTTGGCCTCAACGGTACGCCGGGTGCGGGTGACGACTTTGCTGTTGTCGAGAACGAAGGCCGGGCGCGTGAAGTAACGTCCTACCGTCAGGACATGCAGCGCAAGAAGCGTCAAGCGGCTGCTGCTGCACCGAAAACGCTCGAGAGCATCTTCTCCAAACTCAAGGAGAGCGCTGGCGTTCAGACCTTCGATGTGGTGATCAAGGGCGACGTGCAGGGTTCGGTGGAAGCTATCACCCAGTCGCTTGAAAAAGCTGGTAACGACGACATCAAGTGTCGCGTAATCCACGGCGCGGTTGGTGGTATCACCGAGACCGACATCACGCTTGCGCAAGCTTCTGGTGCGCTGGTGATCGGCTTTAACGTTCGCCCGAACAAACAGGCGCGTGAAGCGGCTGAAGCCGAAGGCATCACGATCAAATACTACTCTGTGATCTATGACCTTATCGACGAAGTGAAAGCGGCGATGGCTGGTCAGCTCGGTCCGGAATACAAAGAGAACGTGGTGGGTCAGGCCGAAATTCGCGAAGCCTTCCAGGCTGGCAAATCCGGCAAGGCAGCAGGCTGTTTTGTGGTCGACGGTTCGATCCGCAACGACCTCAAGGCCCGTATCCTGCGCGACGATGTCATCATCTACGAAGGCCAGATCGACAACCTCCGCCGCTTCAAGGACGACGTCAAGGAAGTGCGCGCGGGTCAGGAATGTGGTCTCACGTTCGAGAACTACGATGACTTCAAAGCCGGCGACGTGCTTGAGGTTTATGAACTCGTGGAAATCCAGCGCAAGCTCTAGGGCTTGCACTGGCCTCCCGGTCCAGACGCTAGGGTAATATCCGATGTCCAGGTCTCAACATGCCAAGGGCCCGAGCCTGCGCCTTCTGCGCGTGGGCGAGAACGTGCGCCATGCCATCTCGGCCATCCTCCAGCGCGGTGACGTGCAGGATGCTGACCTCGCGACCGCAAGCGTGACGGTATCCGAGGTGCGCATCAGCCCTGACCTCAGGAACGCGACCGTGTTTGTGATGCCGCTCGGCGGTGACCCGAACGGCAAGGTGACCAAGGCGCTCAACAAAAATTCCGCCTTCATCCGCGGTGAGATGAGCAAGGTCGTGCATATGAAATATATGCCGCGGCTCAAGTTCATCATCGACGAAAGTTTCGACGAAGCCAGCCACATCGACGCCATCCTGCGCGACCCGCGGGTACAGCGTGACCTCGCGCACGACGAAGATGATGACGTCGATGCCGATGAGCTTCCGGACGACGAGGAAGAATAGGTGGCACGGCGCCGCAAGGGTGAGAAGGTCGACGGCTGGATGATCGTCGACAAACCGCTCGGGATGTCGAGCGCCAAGGTCGTTGGTCGCATCAAGTTTGTCACCAAAGCGCAGAAGGTTGGCCACGGCGGTACGCTCGACCCGCTGGCGTCGGGCATTCTGCCTATCGGGCTTGGCGAAGCCACGAAGACCATGCCCTTCATTGTGGACGCATCGAAAGACTATGCCTTCACTATTCGTTTTGGCAGTGCGACCGATTCGGACGACCTTGAAGGCGCCATCATCGCATCTGGCGGGCGAATCCCTTTGGAAGCTGAAATTCGTGAAATCCTGCCGCAGTTTACCGGCACCATCATGCAGGTGCCACCCGCCTATAGCGCCATCAAGGTGGACGGGCAGCGTGCCTATAAGCTGGCGCGCGACGGCGAAGAGGTGATGCTTCAGGCAAGACCTGTTGAAATTCATACACTTAAGCTTGATGACTATAACGCGGAAGCAGGCGAGGCCACGCTTTTTGTCACCTGCGGCAAGGGCACCTATGTGCGCTCGCTCGCGCGTGATATTGCCGAAGCGCTTGGTACGCATGGGCATGTGAGGATGCTCCGGCGCTTGCGGGTAGGTCCGTTCGGGCTTGAACAGGCGATTTCGCTGGAAAAGCTGGATGAGTTGGGCCATAGTGCGCGCGCTGTGGACTACCTATGTCCGATCACGACGGCGCTGGACGACATCCCGGCGGTTGCCGTATCGGAACCGGAGGCGGATCGCATACGATGCGGGCAAACCCTCCACCTGCCCACGGCTAAGCAAGGAACCATTGTGTTGATGTGTGGCGACGCGCCGCTGGCGGTTGCTGAAAACACAGACGGCATTGTGAAATCCTTGCGGGTCTTCAATATGTAATTTTTAGGAGAAGATCGATGTCGATCACTGCTGAACGGAAACAAGAACTGATCAAAGAATACGCCACCAAAGAAGGCGACACCGGCTCCCCAGAGGTGCAGGTTGCTGTCCTGTCTGAGCGTATTTCCAACCTGACAGAACACTTCAAAGACCACAAAAAAGACAACCACTCCCGTCGTGGCCTCATCAAGATGGTAAACCAGCGTCGCAAGCTGCTCGATTACCTCAAAGGCCAGGACGAAGCTCGTTACACGACGCTTATTGGTCGTCTGGGTCTTCGGAAGTAATTCCGGGTACAGTTCAAGGGGGCCGGTTCATGTGAACCGGCCTTCCTTTTTCCGGGGGGCATTGCTGCCCCTTTGGCATTTAAGAAAGCACCTTGGCCTCTAATCCGGGAGGCCCGGGGTATATATGAAAAAGCGGGGCGTCTTCATACGGGAGGCGCCGAGGTTATCCGGCAGGTAAAGTGCGATACCCGGGTAGCCGCTGAAAGGTTAGAAAATGTTCAATATTCATCGCAAAGAAATCGAATGGGCTGGCCGTACCCTGGTTCTCGAAACCGGCCATGTAGCAAGACAAGCAAGTGGCGCCGTAATGGCCAAATATGGTGACACCGAAGTGCTCTGCACCGTGGTGGGCGCCAAATCCGTGAAACCGGGTCAGGACTTCTTCCCGCTCACGGTAAACTACATCGAAAAATTCTACGCAGCCGGCAAAATCCCGGGTGGTTTCTTCAAGCGCGAAGGTCGTCCTTCCGAAAAAGAAACGCTCGTCAGCCGCCTGATCGACCGTCCGATCCGCCCACTTTTCCCGGATGGGTTCAAAAACGAGGTACAGGTTATCTGTACGGTCCTGAGCCACGACCTTGAAAACGATAGCGATATCGTTGCCATGATCGGCGCTTCGGCAGCTCTCACGCTCTCCGGTCTCCCGTTCATGGGCCCGATCGCTGGTGCGAAAGTTGGCTACAAGGACGGCGAATACATCCTCAACCCGACGCTTGAAGAAGTGAAGGAAAGCGAGCTTGAGCTCGTTGTTGCCGGCACCTCTGACGCAGTTCTGATGGTTGAATCGGAAGCAAAAGAGCTTTCGGAAGAAGTGATGCTCGGTGCTGTGTCCTTCGGTCACGACGCTGCGAAAAAAGTGATCGACGCGATCATCGAACTCGCTGAAGCTGCGGCGAAAGAGCCTTGGGAACTTTCCGAAGGTCCGGACATGTCCGCGCTCAAAGCTGCTATCGCAGACGCTGGCGAAGACGACCTCCGCGCTGCCTACACGATCACCACCAAGCAGGACCGTGTAGCGAAAATCAGCGAAGCCAAAGTGAAAATCGCCGAAGCTGTTGCGCCGATCCTCGAAGCAAACCCGGACCTGACCGCTCAGATGGTTGGCGACCTCACGAAGAAGCTCGAAAGCTCCATCGTGCGCGGCAACATCCTTGAGACCGGCAAGCGTATCGACGGTCGTTCGCTCGACCAGGTTCGTTCGATTGTATCCGAAGTTGGCGTTCTGCCACGCAGCCACGGCTCCGCGCTTTTCACCCGCGGTGAAACGCAGGCACTTGTTGTTGCAACCCTCGGCACTGGCGAAGATGAGCAGATCATCGACGCGCTCGAAGGTAGCTGGCGTTCGAACTTCATGCTGCACTACAACTTCCCGCCGTTCTCGGTGGGTGAGTGTGGCCGCGTTGGCTTTACCGGCCGCCGCGAAGTTGGCCACGGCAAGCTTGCTTTCCGTGCCGTCAGCGCAGTTCTGCCGCAAGGCGAAGAGTTCCCCTACACCATCCGCCTCGTATCAGAGATTACCGAATCAAACGGTTCCTCCTCGATGGCAACGGTGTGTGGCGCTTCGCTCGCCATGATGGACGCAGGCGTTCCAATCAGCCGTCCGGTTTCCGGTATCGCCATGGGCCTCATCAAGGAAGGTGATGACTTCGCAGTTCTCTCCGATATCTTGGGTGACGAAGACCACCTCGGCGACATGGACTTCAAAGTTGCGGGTACCGAAAAAGGTGTTACCGCACTGCAGATGGACATCAAGATCACGGGCATCACCCGTGAGATCATGGAAAAAGCGCTACACCAGGCACATGCTGGCCGCGCCCACATCCTTGATGAGATGAACAAGGCGCTGACCGGTGCTCGTACCGAGCTTTCCGAGCATGCACCGCGCATTGAAACCATGAAGATCCCGACGGACAAAATCCGTGAAGTGATCGGTACTGGCGGTAAAGTGATCCGTGAGATCGTTGAAACCACCGGTGCGAAGATCAATATTGAGGATGACGGCACGATCAAGATCGCGTCCAGCGTAGCATCTGAAATTGAAGCTGCGAAAAACTGGATCATCGGCATTGTGGCTGAGCCTGAAGTTGGCGTGATTTACCATGGTAAAGTTGTCCGCATCATGGACTTCGGTGCCTTTGTAAACTTCATGGGCAGCCGTGACGGCCTCGTTCACATCTCCGAACTGGTTGAAGACCGGGTAGAGAAAGTGACCGACGTCGTGAACGAAGGTGATGAAGTCTACGTCAAGTGCCTCGAGATCGATGGCCGCGGCAAGGTTCGCCTCTCCATGCGGGTGGTTGACCAGGAAACCGGCGAAGAGATCGCCGATGCCCGTCCGCCGAAGGCTTCGCCTCCGCCGAAAAAAGGCGGCAAGCGCGACTAAAAGCACCCTCAGAGGTGTGAATTAATTGAAATGAAACCGGCGTGTGCTACCATCACGCCGGTTTCGCCCTTTAGGGAGGGCGCTCAGGGAACGTTACGGAACCCTGAAGTTTGGGAGAGTTTGATGAGTTTCAGTTTGAATTCCATCCGCCTTGGCGGCAAGGAAGTGCTTCCACTGATCGAAGGCGGCAAGGGGGTCGCTATTTCGACAGGTGCTAGCTCCGGCCCATGGGCAGCAGCGGGCGGTATCGGTACTATTTCGGCCGTGATTGCAGACCAGTATGACGCGCATGGCAATGTAGAGCCACACGAATACCTTGGCCGTACACGGAAAGATCGCCATGAAGAGATGGTCCAGTATTCGATCAAAGGCACGATCGACCAGGTCCGCAAGGCGTGGGAACTCTCCAAAGGCGAAGGCCTGATCAATATCAACATGCTTTGGGAAGTCGGCTCCGCGCAGCGCATCCTGCACGAAGTCTTGGAGAAAACCAAAGGCATGATCCACGGCGTTACGTCGGGTGCCGGTATGCCGTTCAAGCTTGGTGAGCTCACCAGCAAATACGGCGCACACTATTACCCGATTGTCTCCTCAGGTCGCGCATTCGGCCTCTTGTGGAAACGCGCCTACAAGAATTTCGCAGAACGCCTTGGCGGCGTTGTTTATGAGGACCCGTGGCTTGCGGGCGGCCATAACGGCCTCTCGAACGCGGAAGATCCCACCAAACCGGGTGACCCTTTCCCACGCGTGCTGGAACTCAGGCAGATCATGCGCAAGCTCGGTCTCGACCATGTGCCGATCATCATGGCCGGTGGTGTGTGGAACCTCAAGGAGTGGAAAGACTGGATCGACAACAAGGATCTCGGTCCGATCATGTTCCAGTTCGGTACCCGCCCGCTCGTGACCAAAGAGAGCCCGATTTCCGACAAATGGAAACAGAAGCTTCTGAGCCTCAAGCCGGGTGACGTGCTCTTGCAGAACTTCAGCCCGACCGGTTTCTTCTCATCCGCACTCAAAAACAGCTTCATTGGTGAGCTGGTGCAGCGGAACGACCGTCAGGTTGAATTCCGTACCGAGAAAGATGGCGAGTTTGATACCGAGCTGGTGGTCGAGCGTAAAACCTACATCGTGCGCCGTGCGGACGAGGGCAAAGTGCGTGACTGGATCGCCGCAGGTTATGAGCGCGCAATGAAAACGCCGGACAACAGCCTCATCTTCGTCACGCCTGACAAGTGCGCCGAAATCCGCAAGGATCAGGCTGACTGTGTAGGCTGCCTGAGCCAATGCCGTTTCTCAAGCTGGGCGACCAACGAGAAAAACTCGACCGGCCGCCTCGCTGACCCGCGCAGCTTCTGCATCCAGAAGACGCTTGAAGACGTGGCCCACGACGGCAGCGTGGACGAGAACCTCGTCTTCGCTGGCCACAACGCGTTCCGCTTCGGCTCTGACCCGTTCTACTCGAACGGCTTTATCCCGAGCGTAAAACAGTTGATGGACCGCATCGTTAGCGGCGACTAAGGTGCACGTGCATAGAATTCCAGAAAGGCGGGGCTTGTTTCCCGCCTTTTTTGTTGTGCGAGCAATCTAAAGTCGCAGTTGACATATCACTGTCATCGTTGTTTGTTAGGCGAACTAACTGAGCGCTAGCTGTGTTCTGAGTAGGGCGCCAACACTCGAGACTTTGAAATTCACCCGACAACTCTGGGGGCAGAGGGGTATGAGTAAGGCTGACTGGCTGGAACAGGTGCACAGGTTCCTCACGCTTGAATGGGCTAACGCCGCAAGTGAGGGGCGAACCTTCAATGAATTTGCGTATCTGCGCACCATTGGACTTCTGGAATCTGACGTGCAGCGCGCGGAGACCGAGACGGAACGGTTTGGCCCGCGCCTCAGTGATTTGGCTGACGCCATGGCGGTACGCCGCGCGTCCGCGAGCACGATGCTGACCAAGCTTGAAAAAGAAGGGCTGGTGGAGCGCAAGCATAGCCGCCTTGACGCCCGCACCCAGCACATTCGTCTGACTGATGAGGGCAAGGTTGCGGTGCGGGACGGCCTCAAGCTGTATGAGCGTTCGGCCTCCCAGCTACTGGCCGCCATTGGCGACCACCAGGCAGATATCCTTGCACTGTCTGCGGGACGCGCTGCCAAGCGTGCGCGGGAAGCGCGCCGGGCAGGGCCGCCTGCCGCGCCTTCGCAAGGCTAAGTCCAGGGCTCAACCATCCCGATTCCAAGGTGTTGGTTAGAATTGCTAACACTTTATTAACCATAAAGCAGGGCAGCATTTATCGCCCTAAAGCGCCTTGCGCATATAGACCACGTCGTCCTCGGGGTTGAAATTATAGGGCTCTATCTCCTCGAACCCGAGCTTGACGTATAGCGCGACCGCCGCGTCAAGCCGCCTCAGGCTGTCCAGCAGCATCACCTTGTATCCGAGCGCCTTGGCGTCAGCCATCAGCCGTTCGCAGATGGCGCGGCCTGCACCGGTGCCCTGCGCCTCGGGCAGCATGTAAAGCCGCTTCATTTCGCAGGTATCCTTATCATGTTCTTTCAAGGCGACAGCACCTACTGGTTTGCCGTCCTTCTTCGCGATCAGCAGGTGTACATATCCCACCGGGAAACGCGCCATCTCTTCCTCGAAATTCTGGAAGCCAAGGTCAATGGGCAGCCATTCTGAGAAGGCGCGGAACACCTCCTTGCAGGCTGCGATGTCTCCGGACGTTTGCGCTTTGTGGATGACGACCGCGGGCGCGCGCCATTCCATATAGCAGTCCGTACCTGCATAGCCGCCTGCATCCGGATTGGTTGTCAGTTCAAAGCCCAGTTTTTTATAAAGCCGCATGGCGGGCTTGAGCTTTGTATGGGTTTCAAGGAACAGGGTCTTGCCGCCGCGCTCCAGAAACCAGTCGAGCACTGCTACGCACAATGTGCGGCCAATACCGCCGCCTTGCGCCGAAGGGTCCACACCCAGTTTGGTTAGCTCAAACCGGCCCTCACCAAGGGCACGCACCGCAACGGTGCCCACGACTGTATCGCCCTCCAGTGCAAAGAACACCTCACCGCCGGGCGCGATGATAGTGCCTTCGGGGTTATCCAGCACCTTGAGGTGCACAGGCTCAACCGTGAAATATTTTTCAAGCCAGGCGAGGTTCAGGTCGCGGAACGCCTGCGCGTACTCTGGCTTATAGGTAACGATCTTCATTCCGCCTGCTCCCGCCATTCCATGTAATAGTTCGCGCGTTCATAAGGACTTGGCACCGGTGGGTCCATGGCGACAAAGCCGATCTTGTCATAAAGCGCGATGGCGGGCGCCAGTACGGTGTTGGTCTCGAGATAGAGCGTTTTGCCGCCGCGCGCGCGGAAACGTTCGATGACCTTTTCGCACAGTGCGCGGCCCATGCCGCCTTTGCGCACCGTGGGGTCGACGCCAAGTTTTGTAAGCTCAAAACGTCCGTCGCCTTCGGCCTTCATCGCCACGGCACCGACAGCCTTGCCGTCCGCCACCGCGAAGAAGATCTCCCCACCTTTATCGAGGATGGTGCCCTCAGGGTCGGACAGGACCTTTTCGTCAATGGGTTCCACTTTGAAATACTGGCGCACCCAGGCAATGTTGAGGTCATAAAACGCCTGCCGATAGGCCATGTCATAAGGCACAATCTCGAACGGAGGCTTGTCGCGGATCACCTGTTCCTCGCGCAGGCGGTCGTACATGCTTTTGCCTCTCAGAGCATTTTCAAGCCCGTCAAGAGCGGCGAGAAGGTCAACATTTGCCTCGCTCATCGCGGTTTTCACTGCACGTTCGAGGCCAAGCCAAAGCGGCATAAGCTCGTCGATCAGCTTGTTGCCGGCGTCCGTGAGTGACACCAGTTTCTGGCGGCCATCCTCAGTCGAGCAGGTCTCGAGCCAGCCGAATTTCATCAACTTCTTCACTGTCTGGCTGACAGCCGAGTGGGAGAATCCTGCCAGGCGTGAAATTTCGGAAATCGGCATGCTGCCGCGCTTATGGAGAGCGAAGACCACATAAAAATAGCCGACCCGGAAGTCGGTGCCGGTTTCCTTATAGATCCGGTCAGCGTCCGCGCTCATCTGCTCATAAAGCCGGCGCATGCGTGTACCGATACCAAGTTCAAAAAACAGTTCGTCTGGAATGCTCATGATTGCCTCCCGCCAGAGTCTTATGTGACATGAACCCCTTCGTTAATATATGTAAGAACTTATATAAGTTCGTCAATAGACAAAAAGCAAGGGCTGGCGAAAGTGCGCCAACCCCTTGCTTCACCGTTTGATTTCTTACTTTTTACGCCAGATGCGCACCCCGGCGGCGGGCACTGCAAGGCTGTGTTTTTTACCACCCTGCAGAGTCGCATGTGCGCCCGTGACACCGTTCACATGGTCGACTGCATCATCGGTCGCGATCAGCATCCACTCGCCGTCTGGTAGCCGTACATCCGAGAAGTCGCCGTCCGCTTCGCCTACGTTCAAGAGCACCAACACTTCGCCGCCGACGATATAACCGAGCAGGCTTTCATCTTCAGGTAATATCCACTGATACAGGCCGTCAATGTGCTCCGCATTGCGGAACACCTTGCCGGCATCGGACAGGCGGAAATCAATGAGCCCTTTCCAGAAGGCGTGCATGGCCTTGTAGTTGTTCGGCCCTTCGGTCTCGCCCACCTGTTCCCACTGGAACCAGTTGGGTGCGCGCTGGTTATAGGTGTCGTCCCGTCCCTTGAGGCGTACTTCGCCGGAAGACGAGAATTTCACCACATCCTCGATTTTCGACAGGCCCTTGCTGCGCATGATCTCAGACCCGCCATGGATAACGATGGGCCCTTGGCTTGTGAACAGCAGCGTTGCAGCGATCCGGTAATTGCCCGCGTCCACGCCCTTGCGGCCGTCCCAGTCCGATGTGGCAAACCGGTCCGCCAGCGCCCAGTTGTCGTGGATATCGAGGTAATTCAGGCCCTGATTGGGGCTTTTGCTTTCTTCCTCGTAATCGTTGGCGAGCGCTTTCATGGCGTCCTTGCGCAGGCTCGCGTTGCCGCCTGCATAGCCGCGGTCAGTGCGTTTGTTCTCGAGCACAAAGGGGGAGCCTTTGAAGGCATTGCGGGCAGTGTCCTGGAAGAAGGTGATGGGCGCATCTTCCTTATACCAGTCCCAGTCCGGGTTAGCGCGGATATATGGGTCGGTCACGTCAATCCATGGTTCGCCATAGATGATGATATCGTCACCCACTTCCGCGCGAAGTTTGATGAGCGTCTGTTCGTCAAGCTGGCCGGCGAGGTCGATCCGGAAACCGTCAAAACCGAATGCACCGATCAGGTGTTTGGCCTGGTCGATAAGCCAGCGCTGCACCATGGGCCGGTCTTCGGTCTTCACCTCATTGCCGTAAGGCCCGATGTGTTTGCCCGCATCATCGGTGCGGTAATAATACATCTTGTCGAAGCCGTTCCAGTTGAGCGGCACCTTGCCGCCGCGCATGTCCTCGCCCGTATGGTTGGGCACTATATCAACAATCACGGCGATGCCGCGCGCATGGAAGGCGTCAATCAGGTCGGCGAGCTGTTGGCGCTCAGCCCCATGTTCGCTGCCTCTTTCGCGGTAGCGATTCTCAATGGCGAAGGCATGGGTGGTGCTGTAGCCCCACTGGTAGTTCTCAGCTGCCACAGCAAGCTCGGCCATCTCGGGGTCATCTCCAAATTCTGCCTGCCATTCGCTGTCCGGGTAATGGTGAAATTCCTGCATTGGCATCAGGTGCACCACATTGACACCAAGATCTGTGAGGTAATCGAAGCCGATAGGCTCGCCTTTACTATTGGTGAGCCCGGGCGCCGCCATTGCGGGAATGGTGCCTTTCTGGTTGTCTGGCACGGGCAGCAGGTCGGTGAAATCCTGGATATGGACTTCATAGGCGACCACGTCCTCCATCTTCGGGCGGCCGTGCGCCAGCGGACGCGCGGGCTTTATGGTGTCCCACACCCGGCTTTTGCCGTAACTCTCGTTCTGCACCAGCGCATAGGGGTCGTTGATGTGTATGGGGATTTTCTCATAAAATTCATTGCCGGGGTCCGACGGGCCGTGGGCGGTGAAGTCATACCATGTGCCCTTCAGGTTGCCGGGCAGGGTTGCTTCGAACACACCATCGCTGTCACGCGTCATGGCGATGGACTCGCGCGCGCCGTCAGGCTTGTCATCCTTGTCGTCATAGAGGTAGAGCTTCACGCCAGTGGCGCGCGGCGCAAATACACGGAAGGTGGTTGACGCACCGTCTTCAGCGATGGTCGCCCCCAAGGCTTTGTCTGAATAGAGCGTGCGGAACCAGCCGTCAAAGCGCACCCGCACTTTGAGGCCCAGGCTCGGCACCGCGGCATAATAGACCCGGCGCGGGTCAATGGGGCTTGCCGGGGTGAGAAGGGCCGTGTCGCGGGTGTTGGGCAGTACGCTCGCGAGGGGAACCGCAGTTCCTTCCGCGTCGGTCAGTTGCCAGTCACTCACCGCTATCGGCAGATCATGATTCATCAGGTGAACCCATACCGCTGTGTCCGTCCGGACCTCTGCGCGCAGATAAGGCGCCGCCATCTCCTGTGCGGCAGCAGGTGTGGTGCCAACCACAAATGCGCTCAATGCAAAACTGCAAAAAACTGCTGAAATCAGCGTTGATCTGGACAATCTTCCCTCCCCGAACTTTCAAACCCATTGGTTTTTAGCAGTTCGGGGAATGCAAAAATATTGCAAAAGAAGTGGTTCGGTGTGTGCGGCTTATTTAAAACGGTCCGGCATGCGGTCCAGATAGGGGAAAAGGTGGAACCATGGTTTGGCTTCACTAAGCACACGTGCAACAGATGGTCGCGCAATGAGGCGCTCAAAATAGGCTGTCACGTTGGGGAAGTCAGTTGTGGGTACCATGATGCTGCCATAGAAAAGCGCAGGCACCGCTGCGCAGTCAGCCATGGTGAAACTGTCGCCTGTTACCCACTCTTTACCCATCAGATGCGCATCAAGCATCCCGTATGCGGTCAGCATGGTGCCTTTTGCCTGTTCAACGCCGAACGGGTCCTTCGCGTCATCGGGCCTGAAACTGTCACCGACGATCCGTTGCATCTCGTTCTGGATATAGAGGTCGAAAATGCGGTCCCATTTGCGGACTTCAAGCGCGTGGTCGGTATCCTGAGGGATCAGCTTCTCTGCCCCAGGGTAGTGCGTATCCACATACTCGATGATCACGCTGCTTTCCGCTGTATTGGTGCCGCGCGCATCGTCAACAAGCACAGGCATCTTGCACATTGGCCAAAGCTGCTTCAGCGCTTCCTGTACCTCAGGGTTCGAGAAGTCCAGATGATGGGTGCGGAAGTCTGTCCCCAGTTCATAGAGAGCCACGAGAACCTTGTGGCAATAGGATGAAAGCGGGTGATAGTGCAGCGTGAGCGTCATGACATTTCCTCTTTTTCTGTCGGTTCGAATACATTGATGTATATATAAGTTGATATCAACCTAAACGCTCAATTTAACCGCAAGCGCTAAGGCATGAGGGTATCAGTCGATCATTTCGTCGGTATAGAGGCCCCAGAGGAAGCGGCGTTCGATCCATGCGCGGGTGCCGTCGATCTCCATCAGGCACCAATGCGAATCACATTCAAGGACAGCGCCAATCACACCGGCATCGGCGGTCAGGCGCACGGCGGTTTGCCGGTCGGGTTCGTGGAACAGCTTGCGTGCGCCGCCTGTGATCATGGCGGTGCGTTTGCTTGAGAGCAGGCGCACATGCATCCAGCCTGTCACGCCTTCAAAATCACGCACCTGCCGCCATGCGCCGTGTTCGTCAATCACCTCAAGCGGCAGGTTGTCGCGCGAATATACCCACATCACCGGATACTGCAGACCGGGGCCGGTGCGCATATAGGCCTTGTCAGCGGCGAGCGAGATGAAGCGCGGCAGCGGATTGCCGCTTGGCCCGATATCACGCGCTGTGGCATGTGTGGCTGATATGCCCAATAACAGAAGAATCGCAAAAAAGCGGCGCATCGCGTATGGTCCCAGATCGCTTGGCGTTTGATTGAACCCGCGCCTTCTGGTACAGAAGCCCGTAAGTTTCCGGCGGGGGCAAATCCTCGCCCGTCAGAAAAGGTTATTTTGCTCTATGAGTCAAACAGGAAACCGGCAACGCCCCAAGGTCATTGTCACGCGGAAGCTGCCTGACAGTATTGAGACCCGCATGGCCGAACTTTTTGACGTGACGCTGAATCTCAGCGACAAGCCGCTCGACAAAGAAGCGCTTAAAAAAGCGGTGGCGAGCGCCGACGTTCTTGTGCCTACGGTGACCGATAATATTGACGCCGAGGTGATTGAGGCTGCAGGCAAAAAGCTGAAGCTGATCGCGAATTTCGGTGCGGGTGTGAACCACATTGATGTGGCCGCCGCGCAGGAAAAAGGAATCGCTGTCACCAACACGCCGGGCGTGCTCACGGAAGACACTGCAGACCTTGCGATGGCGCTGATTCTTTCTGTGCCGCGCCGCCTGTTTGAGGGTGAGAAAATCCTGCGCTCGGGCGAGTGGACTGGCTGGACACCAACTTTCCTTATGGGGCGCCGCATTCAGGGCAAGCGCCTTGGCATCATCGGCATGGGCCGTATCGGCAGCGCGATTGCGCGCCGCGCAAAGGCCTTCAACATGGCGGTGCATTACCACAAGCGCAAACGCCTGCCGGCCGAGGTAGAGCGTGAGCTTGAGGCAACCTACTGGGATGACCTTGATGAGATGCTGAGCCGGATGGACTTTGTGTCCATCAACTGCCCGCTGACCGAAGAGACACACCACCTCATGAACCGTGCGCGCCTCAAGAAGTTGCAGCCGCACGCTGTGATCATCAACACCGCGCGCGGTGAGATCATTGATGAGGAAGCACTGGCCGATCTCATCGAAGTTGGGCGCATCGCGGGCGCGGGCCTTGATGTGTTCGAGCAGGAGCCGGAGATCAACCCGAAGCTGTTGGAGCTTGATAATGTCGTGCTTCTGCCGCATATGGGCTCCGCGACCGTTGAGGCGCGCATGGCAATGGGTGAGAAGGTGCTCATCAACATCCGCGCGTTTGTCGATGGGCATCGCCCGCCAGACCGCGTTCTGCCTTACTGAGGCATGCGAGCGGAATAGAAGAATTCAAGCAGATGGGCCGCCGCAACGCGGCCCGAACTGTAGTAACCAAGAACATAATTTGGATGTAACAGTACGGCCATGACCGAGCTAAAGAACATACGCAACTTTTCCATCATCGCGCACATCGACCACGGCAAATCCACGCTGGCCGACCGCCTGATTCAAAGCACAGGCGCGCTTACGGACCGCGAGATGAAAGCCCAGGTGCTTGATTCGATGGATATCGAGCGCGAGCGTGGCATCACCATCAAGGCACAGACCGTGCGGCTTGAATATAAAGCCAAGGATGGCCAGAATTATACGCTGAACCTGATGGACACGCCTGGTCACGTTGACTTTGCCTATGAGGTCAGCCGCTGTCTGAGCGCGTGTGAAGGTTCGCTCCTTGTGGTAGACGCCAGTCAGGGCGTGGAAGCCCAGACGCTTGCAAACGTCTATCAGGCGATCGAGAACGACCATGAGATCGTGCCGGTCCTTAATAAAATCGACCTGCCTGCGGCCGAGCCAGAGCGTGTGCGCGAACAGATCGAGGATGTGATCGGCCTTGACGCCTCTGAAGCCGTCATGTGTTCGGCCAAGTCCGGCATCGGTATTGCGGAAGTGTTGGAAGCTATTGTAACGCGCCTGCCAGCGCCCGAGGGCAACCCGGATGCGCCGCTTAAGGCGATGCTGGTAGACAGCTGGTACGACAGCTACCTCGGCGTGATGGTGCTTGTACGCATCGTGGACGGCAAGCTCAAGAAAGGCCAGACCATCAAGATGATGGCGGCTGGCAGTGAGCACTATGTTGAGCGCGTGGGTGTGTTTACACCAAAAGGTGTCTTGGTGCCTGAGTTGGGTCCGGGCGAGGTTGGCTTCTTTACCGCAAGTATCAAGGAAGTGGCGGACACCAACGTGGGTGACACCATCACCGACGCCAAGAAACCATGCGACAAGGCACTTCCGGGCTTCAAACCGAGCCGTTCGGTGGTCTTCTGTGGCCTGTTCCCGGCTGATACGTCAGAGTTTGAACGCCTGCGTGACGCGCTTGCGAAGCTGCGCCTCAATGATGCAAGCTTCGAGTTCGAGATGGAAAGCTCGGCAGCTCTCGGTTTCGGTTTCCGCTGCGGTTTCCTTGGTATGCTGCACCTTGAGATCATTCAGGAGCGCCTGAACCGCGAGTTTGACCTCGACCTCATCACCACGAGCCCGAGCGTTATCTACAAAATCCACAAAACCGACGGCACAATGGTTCAGCTCCACAACCCGGCTGACATGCCGGACGTGGTTAAGATCGACCGCATCGAGGAGCCGTGGATCAACGCGACCGTGCTGGTGCCTGATGAGCATCTGGGCGCCGTGCTCAAGCTCTGTGAAGACAAGCGTGGCATTCAGACAGACCTCACTTACGTTGGCAACCGCGCGATGCTGAAGTACAAGCTGCCGCTCAACGAAGTGGTTTATGACTTCTATGATCGCCTCAAGTCCGTAAGCCGTGGTTATGCGAGCTTCGACTATGACATGGCGGGCTATGAGGAATCGGACCTCGTTAAAATGTCCATCCTCGTGAACGCAGAGCCAGTGGACGCGCTTGCCATGCTGGTACACCGCAGCCAGGCCGAAGGCCGTGGCCGTGCACTTTGTGAGCGGCTGAAGGAGCTCATCCCCCGGCAACTGTTCAAGATCCCGATTCAGGCAGCGATTGGTGGCCGCGTCGTGGCCCGTGAAACCATCTCCGCCATGCGTAAGGACGTGACCGCAAAATGTTATGGCGGTGACATTACCCGTAAGAAAAAGCTTCTGGAAAAGCAGAAGAAGGGTAAGGCCCGCATGCGCATGTACGGCAAGGTGGAAATCCCGCACACTGCCTTTATTGCGGCACTGAAGATGCGTGAAAACTGATCCGCACGGAAATAATTCCGCTAGTTAAGGAAAAAGCCGCCCTTTGGGGCGGCTTTTTTGTATTCAGCAAGTAACTGAAAAATAAGACCGTTTCGGACCAATCGAAAAAATTTTCGACTATTTTATAAAAAATGTGTTTTTCGGCGCCTTGTTTACCCGTTGTTAACAGGCTTCGTTCTATAAGGAAGATGCTGATACAGCCTAATAGCTCCCTTGATCTGACTGTGTCGCCGCGGAACCGCATGTCCTCCCCCGAAATGCGGTTCCGCTTTTTTATTGCCCCCTGAAACTTTCCCCCGTGACACCGCTTGCATGCTTGCAACTGGCCCCAAGATGAACTTGAATAGGCCCCGTGGGTCGGTTGGGATTATTTATGGCATTGACGGTTTCGCGGATGGGGATTCGCATCAAAAAATTCACAGTAGTTGCGTTTCTTGCGCTCATACCGATGTCGCACAGTTTTGCGCAGGGCATTCTGCCGCTCGAGCAGGACCCACGCCAAATGGCGCTCGACGTATTTGCGGGCGTCAATCGTGGGTCGCCACCTGAAACCATTGCACTCAAGCTGTCGCAGCTTATCAACGCCTACCGCTTCCGTTGCACGCGCCTCACTGACTATCAGGTGTTCAAGGCACGGCCGAACATGATCGACATCAAAGCCAAATGCAGCGGTGACCCACTTTACGGGATCACAGTCGCATCAAACGGCTATGTGGCGGTTTATGGTGGCAACGGAATTGTCTCCCAGCTTGACCGGCGCGATGCACTGATCGTCAGTTTCGGGGCCGACGGTCGCGTCGAGTCCGATTCCCGCTTCACCGCGGGTGAGGCGCTTGATGAGACAGTGGAGCGCCTCGAGCTCGGTGACGACTATAACCTTCTCTATGCGCTTTCTTTGTTCGCGGTGTTGCTCGCTATCGTGAGCGTGATCACTTTTGTCTGGTACCGCATGTGGAAAATGCGCAAGGGCAAAAAACGCAAACACCGCGGCATCAAACCCATGGCCAAACACGCGGTGGCAGCCACGTCGCTGGTGAAGGACCAGCTTCTGGATGAGAGCACGCAAGTTGCCAAACGCATCTATAAGCATCCGTCCGGCACCTATATCGGTAAGGGCAAATATGGCAAGCGCCGCTTCTTCACGTCGCTGTTCTGGACCACGATGTATGTGAAGCTGGGCTGGCGCATGTTTGAAGTCAGCGCCCCTGAGCCGATCAACGAGCCGGACCTTTCCGGCGCGTCTGAAGAAACAGCGCCAGACTAAAAGGGTCTGCCGCCTAGCGCATGAAGGGCGGCTTCCATTCAACGCCGGTAAGCAGTGCAATAAGGTGTGCGGCGAAAACAAACACGCCGACAAGGGCGGCGAACTGGATGTAGAAGGGCGGGATAAGGGGCACGATGCCCATCACCTGGCGTTTCTCGCGCCAATAGCCGAACACCCAAAGGGCGGCACAGGCCACAAGGCCGATGATCGTGCTGGTCATATCCATGAATTAAGGTGCCCAGTTACATGTTGCGCGAACCGGGCACCCTTCTAGCCTAGTTGACCGGGGCGCCCTAGTCTTTTTCTGGGGCTGTGGCGATAAGCGCGCGCTCACCTGTGATGCGCGGCAGGATTTCGCCGGTCAGGAACGCTTCCGCCGCTTCATGCATGCCGCGGGTGTTATAGTCGGTCTTGGTGAGCACGACAGTGACACCATAGTCCGGCAGTACCCAGACCCGGTTACCACCATTGCCGTTCATGGCAGCTGTTCTGACAGCTGTTCCGGCCACATCATAGGTTTTCAGCCACCACAGATAGCCGTATTGCCAATTGTCACGGTGCAGGTCCGCGTGAGGGGTGAGGGATGCTTTGCCCCAATCCTCGGAAAACACAGTGCCGGTTTCGCCAGCGCCAAACTTGCGGCCAACCTCGCCCAGCTTGCCGAGCGCGCGGGTGGACAATAGCAAGCCACCGCCCAAATGGGCTTCACCCTTGCCGTTATAGCGCCACACAAAATCGCGCACACCGGCGGGCTTGAACACATGCTCTTCGATGAAACGCGGTGCCGTCTCGCCTACCGCGCGGCCAACAGCCTGCCCCAGCAGTTGCACTCCCGCAGTGCAGTAGGAAAAGCTGCGCCCCAGTGCTTCCTTACTTGGTGGTGTCTGCCACGATGGGTAGCCACGCAGCGGCAATGACCAGTAAAAGGCCGTCCAGTCGTCGGTGATATACATGCGCTCCTCATTGCCGCGGGAAAACTGGTTCCAGTCATCACACTCAAGCGGCCCGCTCATGGTCAGCAGGTCCTCAACCGTGATGGCGGCCTTGCGTTTATCTGTGCCGGTCAGCTTCTTATAGTCCGGGAACAGGGGTGCGAGTTTTTGCGCGGGGCCCGTCATCTTGCCCGCCTTGATCGCTGCCCCCACGGCCATGCTTACCACCGTTTTGGTGGCGGAGCGGGTGTCATGCAGGGTGCTGGCGTCTGCCCCATGGAAGTAACCTTCATAAAGTGTCTCGCCGTCCCGCATCACGAGCACGCTGGTGACATTCTGGTACTGCCCGGCTTCAACGTGGGCCGTAAGCATTTTGCTGTCCTCCGGCGTCCAGGCAGTGTCATCGGCCTCGGTGGGAAGGGCATTTGCGGTTATGAGCGTCGCGGCAAGATAAATGTGTTTCACTGTCGTTTCCTCCTGTCGGTTGCACGCAGCTGTCTGGCGCTGCGATTGATGTTGCAAATAAGGGAGGGACAGCCAAAAATGTCACATGAAGAAACTTGAATTTTCCTGAAGGTGCGTAAAAAGCCCATGCCAGACAAAGACATAAGGCTTCACGGTGACCTTGAGGTGCATATGGCATCGCGCAAGGTTTTGCGCGCTGGCACACGTATTGACCTGCCGGACCTGACCAGCCGCTTGTTCTTTGCGCTGGCGGAGGCGAGCCCCAAGCCTGTCTCCGCTGAGCAGCTGTCCGCGGAGGTGTGGGACGGAGGTTTTGTCAGCGATGAAACCATAGCGCAGCGCGTGAAACTATTGCGGCAGGCGCTTGGTGATAGTGCCCGAACACCTCGTTATATTGAAACAATGCGCGGTCGTGGTTACCGGCTCGTGCCGGGGAAAGTGGTCGAACGCCGACCCGTCTGGCATATGGCTGCCGTATTGGTGGCCGGAGCGCTGCTTGCTGCCGTTGTTGTCTGGAATATGTCGGAAGGCAGTGGACCAAATCGGGCAGAAAATGTGGCGCCAGCGGATGAAGCCAGTATTGAGCGTGTGCTTGCCCAAGCCGAGCGTTACCTTGCGACCCGCCGCGCGGATGATGTGGATGCGGCAATCAACCTGTTCTGCACTGCGCTTGAGAGCTGGCCGAACGAGAACCAGAGCCGTATCGGCCTGAGTTTTGCGCTCTCAACGCGCGCGACGAAGATCAGTGGCGAGGAAGCGGACGCGGTGGAGGCCGAAGCGCTCGCGCGTCACGTGGTGGAGGCTGAACCTCACAATGACGAGGCATGGCACGCACTTGCCTACGCGCTTGATGCACAGGGCCGGGTGGATGATGCCATCACCGCTTACATGCGTGCGCATGAGCTGGCGCCCGAGAAGCCCTCTGCGGCATCCAGCGCAGCCTATCTTCTTGCCATTCGGGGGCGCTTTTATGACGCGCTCAAACTGGAGCTTGCAGTGCTTGGTGGTCGCGGTCAGTCCCGCTACGCGGACACGCAGGTGGCTGAGGTGCTGGATTTGCTTGGTTACACGGGTGCCGCCACGCGCTGGCGGGATAAAGCACTTTTGCTCAGTCCCGGCGATGCCGTGGTGACAGGCGGTGCCATCGTGTCGGCGCTGCGTCACGGCGACAGCGCGCGGGCGAAAGCGCTATTCGCAGCGCTACCCACCGATGCTCGCGAGACTAAGCGTTTGCGCCAAATAAGCGGCCTCATCCATCTCGCTAACGGTGATCTTACTGCTGCAAGTGCTGCGTTTGTGGACGCAGACCCATTGTTATATGCTGCCACTGTCGCGGCGCTTGGTAGTGAAGCCCCGCCCATTGATCTCAGTGTGCCTGACAATGTGACATGGCCGGGCCAGTATGTGGATGAGGCGGCCTATCTGGCGGCATCCGGGCAGCGTGCAGCAGCGCTCAAGTCGCTTGAGCGCGCAGTGGACCTCGGCTTTCGTGACCACCGACACCTTGGTGCGCTGCCGTTTTTTTCCTCGCTCAAAAACGACCCGGCATATGAGGCGATTGTCGCACGCATAAAGGAAGACATCGCCTTCCAGCGCAAGCTGCTGCAGTCAGACGACACGCTTATGCGCGCCCTGGGGCTCACAGTCGATCGCAGTTAGTCTGTTTTGGGGGAGAAGTCCGGCTTGCCGAAGTGGTAGCCTTGTGCAAAGTCGACCCCAAGTGAGCGCAGGAAATCAGCCTGGAAGCGGTTTTCCACATGTTCGCCGATGGTTTTGACCCCAAGGTCTGCACATAGGCGTACGATCGACAGCAGGAAGGTGGGACGGTAACCCGGGCTGTTCATGTCGCGCACATAGTCACCGTCGATTTTCACATAGTCCACATTGAAGGCGCGCAGGTATTGGTAGCCGGCAGCCCCCGCGCCGAAGTCATCAAGGCAAATGCGGTAGTCCATTTTCTTGAGGTCGGCGAAAACCTTCTCAGCTTTTTCAAGTTTGGTGATTGCTGCCGTTTCTGTCAGCTCAAGCAGCACCGAACGCGAGACATCCTTCGCGCTTTTGAAAACTTCCATCAGTTCCGACAGGTGGCGTTCGCTCTCAACCGTGCGGCCCGAGAGGTTGATGGCAAGCGTGAGCGGCGTGCCCAGCTTCTTCATCTTGCGCACATAGTCGATCGCCTTCTTGCTGATGGCGATGTCAAATTCCTCAATGATACCGACTTCCTCGGCAAAGCGGATCACCTCAAGAGGTGTGCTCGCGCCCATGCGCTCATCAAAGCGGCTGAGCACTTCGTTGTGGTGAATTTCACCGGTGGTGAGAGAGACAACAGGCTGGAAGGCGATGTTGAAGCTGCCGGTCTCGATCATGCTGCGCATCTGCACGACACGGCGCTGTGCTTCGCCGGCCATGTCTTCATAGGCAGATGAGAGCGATTCGAAATCGACCTTACCTTTGGCAGAAACAAATTGGTTCAGCACGTAGGATAGTGTGCGCAGGATCTGGTCTTCCGACACGTCGCCAAAGTCTGATGCGAGGGTGGAATAGGCGGCCTTCAGTTTGATCTTGTCATCCACGTTTTTGAGCGTGGCTTCCAGCTGCTTGCCGTCGCCCTTCGCGCGGTGGAGGAAGGCAAAATGCCGGTCGTCGATCTGGCCCGCGATCTCACCATCCACCGAGAGGGTCTTGAGGTGCGCCGCCACCCGGTTGAGGAGCTTGTGCATATATTGCGGGCCAAATTTTTTCTTGGCCTCTTCAATGCCGTCTACCTCGACTGCGGTCATGTAAAGATTGCTGCCCACAGGGTTATCACCCATGGTCTCCGCTGCCAGCTTCATGAAACTTTCGCGGGTCAGGAGGCCTGTTTCAGGGCTCACCGCCACATCGCTTGAGCCACCGCCACCAAGCGGTGCGGCGCGCAGCGCGAGAAAAATACGGTCGGCTTCCGCTGGCATGCGCAGGGCAAAAAGCCGAAGCGCGTGGCCGCGGCCGGAACCCGCTGCAAAACGCACAGGTATTGGCCCAATGCGGCCCTTGTGTTCAAGGTGCATGAGGAGGGCGGAGAAAACGTCACGGTCATCAGGGTCGATGTGGTCGTAGATATTTTCGCCCACCAAGCTGTTGCCCGGCTTGGCGCCAATGCGGTCTACCGCGCCGCCTTCAAAGACGATTTTGCCCTTGGCATCGATCTCGAAAAACAGTTCAGCGGCCGCAAAAGCAAAGGCGACAAAACGCTCGCGCTCTTTTTTCAGTTCGTCAATCGATCCGGACATAACTTCCCTGCGTCGTCTTTGGGATGCATGGCATCCCTTTTCCTTGACTGTATAGTCGCGGCCCCCTGCAATGCCATCATTAATGTGCAAACGTAAAAAAATTGTGCAAGGTCGCAGATGCGGGCGCGACATTTTAACTGTTACTTTGCACACGCCCACCTCAGTGCTAGGCTCCCTCCGCCACAGTGGGGTGGACAAGATCAATAAAGGGAAAATCTCATGAAGTTGAAAGCTTTGGGCTTCACGGCGCTTGCTGCAGCCATCAGTGTGCAGGCTGTCGCTGACGAGGGGGCTTTAAAAACCTTCGATTATGAAGATATCTTCAATCTGGAATATGCCACGGGTGCACGGCTGACGCCGGACGGCAAATCTGTCGTCTATGAGCGCCGGTCCATGGACATCATGACCGACAGCACACGCACCAACATCTGGCAGGTCGGCCTTGATGGCAGCGGGCACCGGCCTGTGCTTTCGGGCAAGGACAGCTACCGCATGCCGCGCTTCTCACCGCAAGGTGATCGCATGGCCTATGTCTCGGCGGTGGACGGCAAGTCGCAGATTTATGTACGCTGGCTCGACAGTGGTGAGACCGCGCGTGTGACGGACCTGCAGTACGGCCCGAGCGCGCTTTCATGGTCGCCGGACGGCAAGACTATCGCTTTCACCATGTTTGTCCCCGCAAGCGCCAAGCCGCTTTTCAACCTGCCGGCCAAGCCGAAAGGTGCTGAATGGGCTGGCCCCGCCAAGGTGATTGACCGCGTAACCTACCGCGCAGACGGTGCCGGTTACCTGCCGCATGGTTTCACCCATGTGTTTGTGGTGCCGGCTGACGGCGGCACGCCGCGCCAGATTACATCGGGCGACTTTAGCCACAGCGGCCCCATCAGCTGGACCGAGGACGGCAAAGGCCTGATCCTCTCCGCCAACCGCAACGACGATTGGGAACTGAACCCGCTCGACAGCGAAGTGTACCGCGTTGATGTGGAAGCAGGGACCTATACCGCGCTCACAGACCGCGACGGCCCGGACGGCGGCCCGGAAGTGTCACCTGACGGCAAGAAAATCGCCTATGTGGGTTATACCGATACCAAAATGTCCAACCAGATCGCAGTCCTCAGTGTGATGGACGCTGACGGCTCCAACAAGAAGGACCTGACGGCTGACCTTGACCGTAGTGTGAATGGCTTCCAGTGGGCGCCGGACGGCAAAGGCCTTTATTATTCCTACGATAATGAGGGTAAAACGCTGGTTGCTTACGTCAGCCTTTCCGGCAGTGGCCGTATCCTGACAGACCAGGTTGGTGGCACCACGCTTGGGCGGCCTTACACCTCGGGCGATTTCCGTGTATCGAAAGATGGCAACCTCATTTTCACCCTGTCGCGCCCTGACCGCCCGGCGGACCTCGCGGTCGTCAACCGTATCGGCAAGGTCACGCCGATCACGGACCTAAACAGCGATATCCTTGGCCACAAGAAAATGGCCAGCGTGGAGGAAATCCGCATCAACTCAAGCGTTGATAACCGTCCGCTTCAGTTCTGGCTCGTCAAGCCCGCTGATTTTGATGCGAGCAAAAAATACCCGCTGATCCTCGAGATCCACGGTGGCCCGCACACGGCGTATGGTCCGCAGTTCTCGGCTGAGATCCAGATGTATGCGGCCAAGGGCTATATGGTGGTCTACGGCAACCCGCGCGGCAGCACGTCGTATGGTAATGAGTTCGCCAACACCATTCACCATAACTACCCGTCCAATGACTATGACGACCTGATGAACGCGGTTGACGCTGTCATCGCGCGCGGCAATGTGGCGACGGATGAGCTTTATGTCACCGGCGGCTCGGGTGGTGGTGTGCTCACGGCATGGATTGTTGGCAAGACCGACCGGTTCCGCGCGGCAGTTGTCGCCAAGCCGGTGATCAACTGGGCAAGCTTCGTGCTGACGGCCGATTTCAGCCCCTTCTTCACCAAATACTGGTTCCCGGACATGCCGTGGAACGCGATGGAGCATTACTGGAAACGCTCGCCGCTTTCCCTTGTGGGCAACGTGAAAACGCCAACCATGCTGCTCACGGGTGAAGTGGATTACCGCACCCCGATGTCGGAGACGGAGCAATATTATCAGGCCCTCAAACTGCAGGGTGTGGATAGCGTGATGGTGCGCATCCCGGCATCCGGCCACGGTATCGCCTCGAAGCCGAGCAACCTTATCCAGAAAATCGGCAACATCCTCGCCTGGTTCGAGAAATACGATCCGGAGCATGACAAGGAAGCGGATGCTTCCGAGGGTGAAACGGACAGCGAAAGCTGAGAGTGAGAAAAGCATAGCCCCCGGCTTACGGGCCGGGCGGCAAAGCGCTAGGTGTTGGCTAATGAAGAATGTTCAAGTCATAGATGGCGCTGATAATTGCGCTTATGATATTTTTTCGATCTCAGATGAGCAGTTTCTAATTCTGTTTCCCGAGAAGGGGCAGAATATAGAGTTTGTTGAAGATGTTATTGAAAGGCTTGGAGACGAGGTTGCAACTGCTACTCTCAGAGGCCTTTGGGAACGCCCTTGCCCCAAATCAACGGTGCAAGGCATTCACGGTACATTATTCTTTCAACTCGCGGGCAAGAGGCAGTATTACCCTTCTAAGCAGGAAGCCGACCTGAACCTAGGTGGGCGGGGTTGGGCTTACCCGGAGGAATAAGAATCGTATCTGTTTCCCTCGATGAATTTCGCCTCATGTCGCCGGGGCTGGCAAATTGTCTCAGGGCTTGCCCCTGTGGGGGTGAGAGGCTAGGGTGCGGCGCGAAACGGCCCGGTGGCCGGAATAATAGTCAGGCCACTGAGTATGACCCCACGAATTGTATTCTTGCATATTCCCAAAACGGCGGGCCAGTCGGTACGGCGTACGCTTGGCAAAACTTTCGGGCAGGATGCGCTCGCGCCGGTGTTGGTGAACGACCATTTTAATGAGCATCCACCGGAGAGCCTTCTGGACTATCAGATATTCACCGGCCATCTGAATTGGGACCGGCTTGATTTTGTGCCGTCGCCCAAGGTGGTCTTCACCATCCTGCGTGAACCGCTCGAGCGTATCGCGTCTTTCTATCTGTTCATGCGGCGTGAGGCTGAGAGGCATACCGCAGAAGAACTGGAGTTGCCGGAACTCCGCGGCCAATGGATGGCTAAAAACCTCAGCATTGATGATTATTTCTGCAAGAAAGATATCGAAGGCCGCAATTTCATCGATGGCCTCTATGATAATTTCTACACTCATTTCCTGGCCGGCCGCCGCTATGGTGCCCGCAACAAACTTCGCGCCAAATACGGTACCGACGCGGCGGGTGACGAAGCCATTTTGAAACAGGCGCTGTCGAATGCCGAGCAGCTTGATCTGGTCGGCCGGGTCGAGGACATGGCTGGTTTTTCCGAGCGGCTCAGCACTCTCCTCGGGCAGCGGATCGATTTTGTGAAGCGCCGGGTGAATGTGAACGCCGAGATTGAACCCAGCGCCTCCCGGTTCCAGGTCCTTCTGGACATGAAACCGCGGGATGAGACAGTTGAACGGCTGCATAGCTATGCCCGGATGGATTCCGAGCTATACCGCAGGCTTTGCCTTTAGTGTTTCCACTCTTCCTTGAGGAACATGGCTTCCTCACCGGTCAGTGAAACCTCGTATTTGCTTTCCTTGCCAGCGTTATCGCGCACAAAAAACTCATAGACGATGGTGCCGTTGTCCTGGTCGCTTTCGATAATGCGGTCAGGCTTTATGCCGGGCACATTCTGCATCAGCTCTTCCTGCACGAGGGTGGGTACCACTTCCCACATCACGTCACGCTGGATTTCCACAACGACCCAGCCGGTTTCGCCGTGCATAAGGTCCAGCTCAATCACATTGCCGGTGTCATCATGACCTTCAAGGTCGATATACTCATGCCCACCACGCATTTCTCTCTCGGCTTTGGTGAACGTAAGCGCAGGGCGCTTCTCGCGGGCGACAGCCATGGCTTCAGCCGGCACGTTCGCGATCGCCACATCGCTTTTTTCATGCAGGGTGGCACCCACTTCCTGATCATCGGCTACAGCTTGCGGCGCAATGGGAACAAGGCTCATCAGAACAAAGGTAACGGCAGGGGCTTTCAGCGAAAACATAGACGTATCCTTCCGGTTTTCTGGTCATATATCCAGACGATCGCACGAAAATAGGGCTGAAATGGGTACATAAATTTCTGCCGTGCGTGCCCGATAACCAAAAGTTTACTGTTTTCACGCTACGTTCCGCAAACGATTGCGGGGGCAACGGATTTCAGCCGGGTGTGTGATGAAAATCAAATACAAGATTCCAGTGACAGTTGTTTCCTTTCTTCTTTTGCTAGCATCAGCGCTCGTAACCGTCGGCGTTATGCAGTTCCGTACGGTTTTGCTGGATGAAGCTGAGGCGAAGCTTGCCGTTGCCCGTTCATCGAAAGGCGTTGAGCTGCATCAGTATCTGGATGCAATTGCAGAAGATATCATCATCGTCGCTGGAAACCCGAACACGGCTGAGGCGCTGGCTGCTTTCAAAGCGGCATGGGCTGAACTGGGCACGGATCAGACAGCCACCCTGCAAAATCTCTATATCACCGCGAACCCGAATCCGACGGGCGAGAAAGACAAGCTTGATGACGCGGGTGACGGCAGCAGCTATAGCGCCGCACATGCGCAATATCACCCCTGGTTCCACGAATTGCAGCAAGTACACGAATATTATGACGTGTTCCTTTTCGATATGAACGGTGACCTTGTCTACACCGTATTCAAGGAGTTGGACTATGCCACCAACCTCCTGACCGGGCAGTGGAAAAACAGTGGCCTTGCGACCGCTTTCAAGGCCGGCCGGGACGGTATTGAGGGCAAATATTATTTTGTCGATTTCGCGCCCTATGAACCAAGTTATGGCGCGCCTGCGAGCTTTATTTCCACACCTATTTTCAGCAGCGATGGCCGCCAGCGTGGTGTGCTTGTGTACCAGATGCCGATCGACCGCATCAATGCGACCATGCAGGAAGCCACCGGCATGGGCCGCACAGGCGAAAGCTATGTTGTTGGCCAGGACAAGCTGATGCGCACCGACAGCCGTTTTTCCAAGGAAAGCACCATCCTGAAAACCAAGGTTGATAATGATTCGGTTACACAGGCACTCAAAGGCAATAGCGGCTTCATGCAAGTGGTGGATTACCGCGGGGAACGTGTGCTGTCTGCCTACCAGCCATTTGAGTTTGGTGGGGTGAAGTGGGCACTTCTGGCGGAGATTGATTATGCCGAGGTGGCGGAGCCCATCAATGCCCAAGTTTGGCAACTCATTGGCACATCAGCCGTTGTAATCCTTATTCTTGGCGGCCTTGGTTTTGTCATTGGCTGGCGGCTGGCCGCACCCGTGGGCCAAATTGCAGAGACCGCTGAAGCGCTTGCTGACGGCAAACTGGAAACCGAAATCCCTTATGATGACAAACGGGATGAAATCGGCGCGCTTGCCCGTGCCATCAGCCTGTTCCGGGACAGCGTGCTTGAAGCCAATGCGCTCCGCGACAAAGCCAAACAAGCGGAACTTGAACGGCTTGAGGCCGAGCAGCGCGAAATACAAGCCCGCGCCGAGCGACAGCAGGAACGTGAACGCCTGCAGCAGGAGCAGGAGCGCGAGGCGGCAGAACGGCAACGCCAACTGCGTATGGATATGGCGGCAGAGTTTGAGAGCAAGGTCTCCGGCATTCTGATGCAGGTGATGGAAAAGGCGAACATTCTGCAGCAATCAGCGAATATGGTGGGCCAGTCCGCCAACGATACAGCCCAGCGGTCCGAGGAAAGCGGTGCCGAATCACAAAAGGCGGGCGAAAGCGTGCAAACTGTTGCCGCGGGTGCCGAGGAAATGACGGCTTCCATTAATGAGATCAGCGCACGGGTGCAGGACGCGTCCGATACCAGCCGCACAGCGCACGAGGCGGCGTCGAGTGCGGTGGCGCAGGTGGATGCGCTTGGCAATGTTGCCCAGAACGTGGGTGCGGTCGTGAAACTTATCAACGACATCGCTGAACAGACCAACCTGCTGGCGCTAAACGCGACCATTGAGGCGGCGCGTGCGGGTGATGCGGGTAAAGGTTTTGCGGTCGTGGCGTCCGAGGTGAAAAGCCTCGCGAACCAGACCGGGAAAGCAACGCAGGAAATCGAAAGCCAGATCGAAGGCATGCAGTCTGCCACCAAAGCGGCTATCGAATCCGTTCGCGGCGTGACAGAACGCATCCGCCAGATGGATGAGATTTCAGGCAGCATTTCCGCCGCTGTGCACCAGCAAGCTGCGGCCACGAATGAAATTGGCCGGGCTGCCGCAACGGCCGCCGAGATCACCGTGAAAGTGGTGGATAGCATCGATTCCGTGGGCCTCGCGGCCCGTGCAAACGCCATGACCATGAGCTCGGTGGACGAAGCGGCAACGGAGCTGTTGTCGCTTGCCAACTCGCTCGAGGATCAGGTGCAGAAGTTCGTCGGAACCATGCGCGCCTAAACAAATTCGTTCAATTTCGGGGGTCAGACATGAGTAGAGGAGAATGCTTGTGCGTTTCACCCCCGTCTTTGGCGCCTGTGTCGCGCTTGCTGTTATAACACCTGCCACCCTAGCCGACGGTATCGAGTTGTCCGGCGATGTATCGGTCGTATCGGAATACCGGTTCCGGGGTCTGTCCCTGTCGGACAAGGACCCGGCCTTGCAGGGTAGCATCAATGCTTCCATGGGAAATTTCAGCGTAGGCGCCTGGGGCTCCAGCGTAGCCAACTCTGTTGTCGGGGCCGATGCCGAGATTGATATCGTTGCAGGCTATGGGTTCGAGCTCTCAGAAACCTTGAGTTTCAGCGTGGGCGGCACGGCCTATCTCTATGCCGGTGGTGGTGACCTTGACTATGGCGAACTGAACGCAGTGTTTACCTATGCGGTGGATACATTCGATGTATCCCTCGGGCTCGCCTACGTACCGTCGCAAGCGAACAGTGGCAACCGCGACAATACCTATATCTTTTCCTCCGTAAATTATCCGGTCAGTGAAAAACTGGGTGCATTCGCTTCACTTGCCTATGAGGATGGCGCGTTTGGTGACGGTAAATGGGACTGGTCCTTGGGCGCGTCCTATGACCTTGGTTTTGGCTCGGTGCGGCTTAGCTACGTTGATACCAACAAGGGCGGCATTGGTGCCGCCGGTGTTGTGGGTGGTATCAGTGTTGCGTTTTAGGTTTATAAATTCCTGAAATATTACAATATCTTGCCTGCTCTCACGTAAGCGTGATGTGATCTGTGATCGTTTGCTCGCCGTAGCGAATGCATCACAGTTCACTTACGGAGAGAGACATGACAAAGAAACTTCTGACCCTGGCCTGCGCGCTTGTTATGGGCTTCATACTGCCCGGTGTGGCAAGTGCTGACCATCACGGCAAAATGAAAGCCGACATCGTTGATACGGCGGTAAGCGCGGGCAGCTTTGAAACACTTGTGGCGGCGGTGAAGGCAGCCGGGCTTGTCGAAACGCTCAAAAGCGATGGCCCGTTCACTGTATTTGCGCCAACGGATGACGCATTTGCCAAACTTCCTGCCGGCACCGTGGATATGCTCCTGAAGCCCGAAAACAAAGACAAGTTGGTCGCTATCCTTACCTATCATGTGGTGCCAGGCAAGGTGATGTCTGCTGATCTCGCAGGCAAGAAGCTCGGTGCCAAAACCGTTCAGGGCAGCGACGTAAGCATCGATGCAACTCATGGCGGCGTCATGGTAGATGATGCAAAGGTCATCAAGGCGGATATCGCTACCTCCAACGGCGTTATCCACGTGATCGACCAAGTGATCATGCCGAACTAACACACTACATAGCTTGCCGGCTCTGGCGCCTCCTGTCCAACGGCGGGGGACGCCATGCCCGTTTTGCCATAAAATGCTTGTTGCTGAACCCAGGCCGCTCTCCGAGGCTTGTTTGACAAAAAATGGCACTTGTGGCATAAGGTGGCCAGCTAACACGTTGACATTTAAGGCCTCTGCATTGCAGGGGCCTTAATCATTTGGGCAATCGCGCACTCGTCGGGCCGCAGGGATGCGGCCTTAAGTTTGCGCCGTTTGAGCGAATAACAGGAGAAAGACATGGAAATCGGTACACTGGTCTCACTGGCGTTATATTTTATCGCCATGCTCGGGATCGGACTGTATGCCTACCGCACCTCAACGGATGATGTGTCCGGCTATATGCTGGGCGGGCGGAAACTAAGCCCGGGGCTTACCGCACTCTCCGCCGGTGCGTCGGACATGAGCGGATGGCTGCTGATGGGGCTGCCGGGAGCCGTGTTCATTTCCGGTTTTTCCAATATGTGGCTGGGGCTTGGACTGTTTCTGGGTGCATTCGCCAACTATATCCTCGTGGCCCCGCGCCTCCGTGTTTATACGGAGGTCGCCAAGGACGCCATCACCTTGCCTGAGTTCTTCGAGAACCGGTTCGAGGACGGCTCCCGCTTGCTCAGGGTTATCCCTTCAGTGGTGATCATCATCTTCTTCACGCTCTACACGTCGTCCGGTGTGGTTGCTGGCGGTAAGCTGTTCGAAAGCTCCTTCGGCCTTTCCTATGAGCTTGGGCTTTATATCACCGCGGGTGTGGTCGTGACCTACACACTGTTTGGTGGTTTTCTTGCCGTCAGTATGACCGACTTTGTGCAGGGCTGTATCATGTTCGTGGCACTTATCATGGTGCCCATCGTGGCTTTCTTCGATTTCTCCAGCACCAGTGAGCTGATGTCTGTTGCGCGCGGTATTGACCCCACGCTGACCAGTATCACAAGCGGCATCACCATTGTGGGTATCATCTCCGCCATGTCGTGGGGCCTCGGGTACTTTGGTCAGCCGCACGTGATTGTACGCTTCATGGCCATCCGTTCGGTGGGGGATGTAAAAACCGCGCGCCGCATTGGCATGAGCTGGATGTTCGTGTCCGTCATTGGTGCCTTGTCAACCGGTTTCATTGGCCTCGCCTACATGACCAAAAACGGCCTGTCGCTTGAGGACCCGGAGACGATTTTCATCGTGCTGTCGCAGCTTCTGTTCCATCCGCTTATTGGCGGTTTCCTGCTGGCGGCAATCCTGGCGGCTATCATGAGCACGATCTCAAGCCAGCTTCTGGTGTCTTCAAGCTCGCTGACCGAAGATTTTTACAAGCTTTTTGTGCGCCGTTCGGCAAGCCAGAAGGAACTGGTGCTGATTGGCCGCCTGTCGGTGGTGGCGGTGGCGCTTGTGGCCATTGGCTTTGCCTATGACCGGTCATCAAGCGTGCTGTCGCTCGTCAGTAATGCGTGGGCTGGTTTTGGTGCCGCCTTCGGTCCCCTTGTGGTCATGAGCCTGTTCTGGAAACGCATGAACGCCAAGGGTGCGATTGCGGGCATGATCGCGGGTGCCGTGACGGTGCTCCTGTGGATTTATGGCCCCATCACCATTGGCGGCGCGCATTCAAGTGCGGTGCTTTATGAGATCATCCCGGGTGTGATTGTCTCCACGCTGACCACGATCATTGTCAGCCTGCTGACCGCACCGCCGGGCCCGGGCGTGCGGGAAAGCTTCGCCAAGATGGAAAAAGCCCTCGAAGACGGGCTGGCTTCTTAAACCTCCAAAAAACAAGGCCCGGACGCGCAAGCATCCGGGCCTTTTTCATGTGTGCAATAGGTGTGCACGATCTGTGCATCAGTCCTTGAGGTAAATCACCTCGCCGTCCACCATGGTCATAACGGCTTCACCCTTTGGAATGGCCGAAGGCTCAGCGGTCATCAGGTTGACGGAGAAAGCGGTCAGGTCCGCTTTCTTGCCAACGGTGATGGAGCCGATTTCATCTTCCTGGAAAGACGCCATGGCGGGCCAGAGAGTGAACATCTTGAGTGCATCGGCGCGGCTGACCGCTTCTTCCGCGTGCCAGTTTTCGCCCTGGAAGCCCGCAAGGTCATGCCGGTAGATGGCAGCATAATATTCAATCAGCGGGTCACCGCGCTCAACAGGCGCATCTGAGCCACCCGCCACGATCACACCGCTGTTGATGAAACTTTGCCACGCGTATGCGCCCACAAGGCGTTCCTCACCGAGGCGCGCCGGCGCGAAGTGCAGGTCGCCGATGGCGTGGCTTGGCTGCATGGACGGGATAACACCGAGCGCCTTGTAGCGCGGGATATCTTCTGGGCTCACGATCTGGGTGTGTTCGTCGCGCCAACGCGGGTTGGCGACTGCGCGTTCGATGGTTGGCACTTCCTGCATGACCTCCTCGTACCAGTCGAGCAGCAGGCGGTTGCCCCGGTCGCCAATGGCGTGTGTGTTCACCTGAATACCAAGGGACATTGCCTTCCTCAGGATTGGCATGGTGTCTTCCTTGGTGGTCAGCAGAAGCCCGGAGGTTGCCGCATCGGCATAAGGCTCCAGAAGTGCCGCGCCGCGGCTCCCGAGTGCGCCGTCCATATATAGTTTGATCGCGCGGGTGATAATATGCCCATCCGTGCTCATGCGCTTACCGCCAATGAACAGCTGGTCGGCGTCACTGGGCTCAATGGAATTATAGACACGGATTTTCACGTCGCCTGTGCCTGTCAGCATTTCAAGCGCTTCAACGTGCGTCCACGGCACGGACATATTGTGCATGCCGGACCAGCCGTAGCGCGCGTAAACCTCACTCGCGACTGTCAGTTGCTGGTTGAGGTCAGCATCAGTTGGCTCTGGCTCGAGCCCGCGCACGAGGCTCATGGCTGCGTCAATCAGCATGCCGGTGGGTTCGCCCAGCGCGTTTTTGAGGATATCACCGCCAAAAGGTGGCTCGGTCGTGCCGTCAACACCGGCAAGCTCAAGCGCTTTGGAGTTGGCAACAACAGCGTGGCCGTCCGCGCGGGTCAGGATGACCGGCACGTCCTTCAGCACGGCATCAATGTCCCACCGTGTGGGGAAACGTTTCTCGGGCCAGTGGGTTTCAATCCAGCCGCGGCCAATGATGATCGGCGCGCCTTCATGGTCAGCAGCCCATGCTACAAGCGTTTCCTTGAGTGCGGCGATCGACGGTGTGCCCTCAAGGTTGAGGGTCAGCTCACGTTCGCCAATGCCTGCCATATGGGCGTGGCTGTCGGTGAAGCCCGGGAACAGCGCAGCACCGTCAAGTGACATGACGGTGGTGGCGTTGCCCACAAGCGCTTCAGCGCCCGCGCGCGAGCCGACGTAAACAAATTTTCCGCCCTTGATGGCAATGGCTTCAGCCTCGGGCATGGTATCGTCAGCGGTATAAATGGGGCCGCCCCAAATGACGATATCGGCTGCGTTTTCGCTTCCCGACACCGTACTATCTTGGGCCGCGGCTGCCTGCGCACCGATGATGAGCGCGGCAATAAGCCGGATGAAGTGGCGCATGTTGGTCCTCCTGCAATGGTGGCACCATGCTATGGTTTCAAAAAGTACTGTCAAGCGATACACTTGCATGTGATGGGTGCGATCTGCCAAAGTGCCCACGGGTTGATGTTCTAAGATCGGGGAAAAAGGCTCATGCGCGGCGCCATCGTTGCCTTGCTGTTGTTCATGTGGATGCCATTCATCCTCTTCAAGCCCTATATCGGCGTTCTGCTGTGGGACTGGATTTCACACATGAACCCGCACAAGCAGTCTTACGGCTTCGCAACGACATTCCCATTCCTTGACTTTGTCGCGGCAATGACCCTCGGGGGGCTTGTCCTCAGCAAAGATAACAAGAGCCTTCCAGGACATCCCATCATCGCAGCGATGCTGATTTACCTGTTCTGGACACTTTGCACCACGATGATGGCGTTCGAACCCAATCATTCGTATGGCAAGCTGATCTATATTTTTAAGGTCATGCTGTTTGCGATGGTGGCTGTAATGGTCATGAAGTCACCAATTCGGCTGAAGGCGTTTATCTATGTCATGATGGCGTCACTGGCGTTTATCGGCATCAAGGGTGGGCTCTTCACGATTATGACCGGTGGTAGCGGCCGGGTTCAGGGCGCGGGCGGCATGATGGAAGACAACAACCAGCTCGCCATGGCCATGGCCATGCTGGTGCCGCTGTCGATCTTCTTTGTTCAGCACCCGCCGCACAGGCTTCTAAAGTGGCCAGCGATTGGATCAACCGTAGCAATCATTCTTTCGGTTATCGGGACCCAGTCCCGTGGCGGGTTTGCAGCGCTCGCAGGCGTTCTAGGCATGATCCTGATGAAGTCCAAATACCGTTTCAAGATGCTGGTGTTGATGATCCCACTTGTCGTGGCTGGATATTATTTCGTGCCCGACAGCTGGAAAGCGCGCATGGAAAGTACCGGTGAGGCAACAGAGGATACGAGCTTCCTTGGCCGTGTTATCATGTGGCGTTTCTCTTCCAACGTGGCAGACGACAATCCCATGGAAGGGGGCGGCTTTAACATCTTCTATCTGCGCCGGGCGCAGGAACTTTACATGCCGCCGGGACGTACTCCACGCGCGCCGCACTCATCCTATTTCGAGGTGCTGGCGGAACATGGTTACGTTGGGCTGGTTCTTTATCTCACCATGCTGTTTACCGCCTGGTATGCTGCGGGGACAAATGCGAAAAGGTTTCGACCCTATGAGCAAACGCGATGGATTGGGGATCTATGCGCTGCCATCCAGCTGGGGCTCGTGGGGTATGCGCTGGGCGGCCTTACGGTAAACATCGCAACATTCGACCTATTCTACCATTTCATGGCCGTGATCGTGATGTGTTCTGTCGTGGGCGAGAAAATGCTGACAAAAGACCTTACGACGCAGGTGGGTGGCGTGTCGGTCAAGGTGTCCACCAAATGGGCGCCGCCAGGCCATGCCGCCAAGCGCGAAGGGAATACCGGAACCTCTCCCGGCAGTTGACAGGTCAGGGTCTGTCGGTTGGGTCCTGGTCTTGCTGCGCGGCGTCGTCTGACTGGAAGCGCATGAAGGCGCTTTTGCTTTTTCTGGTGCGGCCGCGCAGGAACGCGATGATGAGCCCGAGCGCGGCGCCCGCTGCAATCACTCCTGCGAACATGATGAAGAAGCCCAGCACCCATGTGAACAAGCTATAGAGGCTCTCACATTCACCCTCGCACAGTACATCGTTTGGGTTACCGACCCAAAGCTTGAACGCGGCGAAAGCCACAAGGCTCAGCACCACGAGGCCGATGATGTTGCGCGTGTTCAGGAGGAAAGTGGCTTTCCTGCGGGAGCGTTGGCGCTTCTGAATGAACGGGTTCTCTGACATGGCGGCACTATGGGGCCGGGCTGCATGGGCGTCAAGCCGCGTTAGAGCAGGCCGTGTTTCTTGAGGCTATGGCGCAACTGGTCATAGCTCAGGCTCAGGTAATCTGCCGCCGCGCGCTGGTTGAAGCGGTTTTCCTTGAGCGCATGCTCGAGAAGGCGTTTTTCCTGCGCGGCCACCTCCGCGCGCAGGTCGAACGGGCCGTTGGGCAGGTCCGGTTTTTTCTCAGCTGCCGGCATGGGAAGTGTCGGTGCCTCCGCCGTGGCGGCCTTGCGGTTGCGTTTTGTCTTGGGTCGGAAAGGGCTGTCGAAGGGGTCGAACGTGATATTGCAGATCGGCTGCTCACCGTCCCATGCGCGGTATATGGCGCGCTCCACCACGTTTTTCAGCTCCCGCACGTTGCCCGGCCAGTGATGCTCCATCATCGCTTCCGTCGCCAGGTCGCTGAAGCCTGGGAAGGTTAGCCATTCAAGTTCGCGAGCCATGTTGCGACCAAAATGTTCGGCAAGGGTCATGATGTCCTCGCGCCGCGCCCGCAGGGGTGGAACGGTCAGCACGTCGAAGGCCAATCTGTCCAGAAGGTCGTGGCGGAACTCACCCATCTCCGCCGCTGCAGGCAAGTCAATGTTGGTGGCGCCGATCACACGCACGTCCACCTCAATGGTGTCAGTGCCGCCCACACGCTCAAACTCACCATATTCAATCACGCGCAGCAATTTCTCCTGCGCTGACATGCTCATGGTGCCAATCTCGTCAAGGAACAGGCTGCCTTCGTCCGCTGCCTCAAAGCGCCCGGCGCGGCGACCACGTGCACCGGTGAAGGCGCCTTGCTCGTACCCGAACAGTTCGCTTTCCAGCAGGGTTTCAGCGAGTGCTGCGCAGTTCATCTTCTGGAACGGCTTGTTCCAGCGGTTTGACAGATAGTGCAGGCGGGCTGCGATCAGTTCCTTGCCGGTACCGCGTTCACCGATGACAAGAAGCGGGCGGTCAAGGGGCGCGGCTCGGCTGATCCGGTCCATAAGGTCCAGAAACGCGGCTGATGAGCCAATGATTTGATCCTGCCTGATTTCCATATGCCAATATATAGTGAAAAATACCAACTATTGGCAATTATAATTGGAGAAAATTGCCATTATTCAAGAATGGAAATTTATTTTCCATATTTTTCAATGACTTAAAATTTTTTCAAAAACTGGCACGGGGGCTGCAAATATAGGGTCGTCAGCGAGAGATGAACAAAACAACAAGCTGACATAACAAAAAAAGACAGCGAACTTAGACTAGAGGACAGAACGATGAATAAGATGTTGCAACTCAGCTCGGCACTTTCCAGCATCAACCGGACAAGCGAGGAAGTTGATGGCCTGATCGCCAGCTTTGGCCTTATCCGCCAGTCGGAAGGCCGGAATACAACTGGCCGCCGCGGTCGCCGCATCGAGCGTCGTCGTCGCCGTCTGCACTAGTCACCTTTGGCCCGGTGTCGTGCGAGGGGCACCGGGTCAGCGACTTAAAAGAGGCTAACTATAATAAAACAAGTGGCCCAGGTTGCACCGATGCAAAATCGGGGAGGACGTCCCAAAGAAATGGCCGCGAAAGCCACCCGGGACACGTAGCGAGGAACACAAGAAAGGACTTGTAAAATGGGTATTTTTTCACGACTGACCGACATCATT
Source organism: Kordiimonas gwangyangensis DSM 19435 = JCM 12864 (assembly GCF_000375545.1). GTDB lineage: Bacteria > Pseudomonadota > Alphaproteobacteria > Sphingomonadales > Kordiimonadaceae > Kordiimonas > Kordiimonas gwangyangensis. The sequence goes on along the minus strand of NZ_AQXF01000001.1, from coordinate 528,585 downwards.
AACTCGAACATCAACGCAATTCTCGACAAGGCGGAAGATCCGGAAAAAATCATCCGCATGGTCATCCAGGAAATGGAAGACACGCTTGTTGAGGTACGCTCTTCGGCTGCCAAAACGATTGCGGACCAGAAAGATATCGAGCGTCGGATCGCCAAGGTGAAAAAAGCGCAGGCCGAATGGGAGAAGAAGGCGGAACTCGCCATCTCCAAAGGCCGGGACGACCTTGCAAAAGGTGCGCTGATTGAAAAGTCCAAGGTTGCCGACATGGAAGCTCACCTCACTGAGGAACTGAAGCACCTGCAGGAAGCGCTGACGCGCAACGAGGAAGATGTCATCAAGCTTGACGCCAAGCTTCGTGAAGCCCGCGCCAAGAAGGCCAGCATTCAGGCGCGCCACAAATCGGTTACGAACCAGGTGCGTGTGCGCAAGAACCTCTATGATGGTCGCATCCAGGACGCGTTTGACCGCTTCGACAAGGTTGACGCCCGTCTGGACCGCCTTGAAGGTGAAGCAGAGGCCATGAACATCGGTCGCGGTGAGAACCTTGAAGATCAGTTCCGGGCCCTTGAAGCGGATGACGATATCGAGCAGGAGCTCGCGGCCCTCAAAGCCAAAGCTTCCGGCAGCGCCACCAAAGAAGCCCCCAAGCCTGCTGCAAAGAAATCGGCGTCGAAGTAATTCGGCGCCGGCCACGGCAGGCAAATAAAAAGAACAAAAAACGGGAGAGGCCCAAATGGAAGTAATACCGATATTAATGCTGGTGATCGTTGCCCCGCTCTGGATCATCTTCCACTACATCACGAAGTGGAAACAGATGAAGGGGATCACCGCCGAAGATGAAGCGTCGCTGAGCGACCTGCGCACCGCCGCTGACCGACTGGAAGACCGCCTTCGCACCATGGAACGCATCATGGATGACGAAGTACCAGACTGGAGGAGCCGCCATCATGACAAATTTTAAGAACCGCCCAACCAAACTGTACAAGGTCCCGCAAGAGGGTCGCATCATGGGGGTTTGTGCCGGGATTGCAGATTACCTCGGCGTCAAAGTTGGCCTGGTTCGGTTCCTCACCATCGTCGGCGCAGTATTCACCGGTTTCTGGCTCTTCATCATCGGTTACCTTGTTCTGGGCCTCGCGCTCGATCCGATGCCGGAAGGCCTCTACCGCGACGACGAAGAAGAAGAGTTCTGGCGTCAGACGCGTAAAAGCCCGGACTATACCGCAGCAGAGCTGCGCCGCCGCTTCCGCGATATCGAACGCCGTACCTCTGACATGGAGGCCTATATGACCAGCAAGCGCTTTCGCCTTGAGCGCGAACTGAGGGCCCTCGAAGACTAGGACTTAGGCACTCTCTTTCCGGACCTCTCCGGACCAGAAAGACACGGGCGGAACCGAATATGGTCCCGCCCTTTTTTTATGATTGTTCCACATTGCCTGATCTGATTTGCACCACTAGAATGCCCCTGTCATCCTAGGGGCGCGTATATGCAAAAGAGTATTCAGGAAAATCCGATCTTCAAGGCGGTCTATGAGGTTTGGGACAGCCTCCGGACAGGTGATGAGCTGGTGCCGACGCGGGACAAGTTCAACCCGATGGCGCTTGGCGCAGCACTGCCGAACGTGGTGTTGGTGGAGCGTGTGAGCCGCGCCCGCTATGAATACCGCGTGATGGGCACGGCCGTCAGTGCGCGCCAGCAGGAAAACCCCATCGGCTTCAATATGCTTGAATATTTCGTGCCGGAAGTGCGGGAATTTCTGTCCAACTGGTTCGAAGCCATGACCTTCCAGCCGTGCGGCACCATCACCAGCATGGACCTGATTTATAATAACGACCCGAAGCGCGGCGCACAGGCGCTGGGCCTGCCCATGCTCGGCAAGGGCGGCATGCACGACTATTACCTGTTCGGAAACTATGCCTGGGGTGAACATCACCCGGACGACCTTGGCGGGCTTGTGAGCGCGGGTGCCAATAAACTCAGCTGTGTTGGCATTGATATTGGCGCGGGGCTGCCCGGCCACCTGACCGACCAGCCGGACCGCTAGGGTCAATTGGTCTCGTGGTTATGAAAAAGGCGGTGAATTCACCGCCTTTCTGTTTTTGGCACCTCTGTAAGGGCGCATCTTATTCGGCACGCGGCGCGTTTGCGATCGCCAGCGGTTTATCCGGGTTCATGCCTGCTTTCACCTTGGCGTCGCGCACCATGGCGCGCACATCCGCACGCAGCTTGAAGGCGTCATAGACAATGCCGTCCTTGATGGTCCAGCGCACGCCACCGACGCGCTCGACAAGGCCGGTCTCCTTGTTCAGCTTCACCGCACCGGTGCCATAGAGCACCTTGAAGTTATGCAAGGGGTTTTCATCGACGACCACTAGGTCGGCCTTCTTGCCAACCTCAACCGCGCCAATCTCATCCTCCATGCCCATCTCCTCCGCGCCGATGGTGGTGGCGGACCGGATCACCTCAAGCGGGTGGAAACCGGCTTCCTGCAGCAATTCGAACTCCTGAATATAACCAAAGCCGTAGAGGCTATAGATATAACCCGTGTCGCTGCCCACGCCGATCTTGCCGCCGCGGTTCTTGTATTCATTGATGAACTGCATCCAGATTTTATAGTTTTTCTGCCACTCCACCTCATGCCCTGTGGTCCAGTCAAACCAGTAGGAGCCGTGGGCTTCCGCGCTCGGGCGGTAGAAATCCCACAGCGCTGGCATGGTGTATTCGTCGTGCCAGATGGCGCGGCTCATACGCATCAGGTCGCGCGAGGCAACATAGATGGTGAAGGTGGGGTTGATGGCAAAGTCGCGCGCGAGCAAGGTTTCCATCACCTCGTTCCATTTGTCGGACCCTGGCTTGGCGGCCTGTTTCCAAAGTTTGCCCGCCTCGCCAAAGCGGTCCATCTCATCCGTGTAGATATAATCCGCCGGATAGTCCTGGATCAGCCGGTCCTCGAACATCGCTTCCGGCAGGCCGTACCAGTGTTCCATGCTATCGAGCCCGTGCGCCGTGGTGTCGAGCACGTTGGCGTCTGTCACCGCGGTCTGACTATGGTGCATGGTGGTACGGAGGCCCAGTTTTTCCGCTTCATCAAGGCCGGCGATCAGCGCCTTCTTCGGGTTGCCGACGAATTTCACGCCGTCAGAGCCGATTTTCTTGAAGCGCTGGATGGTTTCGCGCGCCTGTTTCTCGGTTTCAATGCCAGCGAAGGATGAATAGGCCACGATGCGCGGCGCGGTGATTTCGTTTTTCGCGCTGCGGCGTTTGAAATCAACCGTGCGTTCGTCTCCGCTGAAGCCCACAATACGCGCGGTTGTAACCCCGTGCGCGAGCCACAGCTTGAAAATATATTCGGGGCTGACGCCCTGACCGAAGTCTTCACCGTGGATATGAGCGTGCACATCCACAAAACCGGGCAGAATGTATTTGCCAGTGGCATCAATTTCGCGGTCGCCTTTCGCGGGCCGACCCTCTGGCTTGATCGGGTTGCCGGGAGTGCCAACAACCTTGATCTCGGTAATGCGGTTTTTCTCCACCACCACATCAGCGGGGCCATAGGCGGGCGCGCCGGTGCCGTCGATGATGTAAGCGCCGCGCAGCACAAGGCGGCCATACTGGCCTTCGCCTTCCTGCGCGTCTGCCAGTTCGGATTTGGTTTCCCCATCGGCCATCAAGCCCATGGTCATGGAAACGCTGGCAAGCAGCGCGAGGCCCATTTTGCGGAAATTACGCATTATTATCTCCCCTCAAAAATCTGGTGCACAGGTTACATGTTTTTGCGCGCCCGTACAGGGCAAAGCGCCCGCAGCTTTTTCGCGTGAAGTTCAACATTTCTTAACCGCAGGCACGGCATGAAGAAGGTGGGTAAGCACTATAACTTGTTGGGGCACATGGGTTTATGAGTACGGAAAGCCGGTTCGAAAGATTTAATGACATCTGGTCATCATTCCTGCGACCGGGCGCTATCGTGCCGCGCAAAAGTGACATTCGCCCCATGGCGTTCGGCGACCTGCTGCCCGATGTATCCCTCGTGCAGTGCCATGCGCCGGGTGACTACCGCTTTCGCCTGCTTGGCTCCGGCATCAATCAGCGTATGGGCAGCGACCCGGTGGGTGAAAATGTGCTGTCGCTGATGCACCCACGCACCCACGACTATATCGTTCAATGGTTCGAACTTTCGATGGCGCAGCCGAACGCAACTGTCAGCGAAGCCGATATTCTGTTTGAGCGTGACGGCAGTCACATCGTGAAGTCACTCGCCCTGCCGCTGGCGGACGATGAAGGCAAGGTCACCAGCTTCATCTTCATGAATGATGCGTGGAAGCCCAGCGTGCAGGACAACTTTGGCGCTTTTCAGTCGTTAGGGTCGCGCCTGTTCGTGATCACCCCGGTCGATATCGGGGCAGGAGTGCCGGACCCGTCGGTCCGGCCACAGGGTATCTAGGCGGCTACCCGCCAATCGCCTTCAGGCGTGCTTCTTCCTCTTCCACCGCTTTTGCATAGGCCTTGCGGCCCCACAGGAAGGTGCCGATGCCCACAGGCACAGTGATGAGCGCGAGCAAGAGGAACGACAGGTTCAGCTTCATCTCGTCACCAAAGATATAGTCAGTGAAGAAACCCAGCGCGAAGGGCCCGGCACCGTAGCCAATGATGCTGGTGCACATCACATAGATGGAGATGATCTGCCCGCGCATCTGGTTTGGCGTGATGATCTGCAAGCTTGCATATGCCACACCGGACGGTGAGTTGATGAAGAAGTTGGAGAAGGCCAGCACGACCCAAGCCGTTGTGGTGTCCTGAATGAAGGGCAGGGTGAAGGACGGAATAGCAAAGCCAAGCGGTGCCGCCATCAGCGCCAGAATATGCGCATCCTTACGGCCTTTCTTGTACAGCCTGTCCGCGAGCCAACCGCCAAACAGCAGCCCCAAGGGGCCAGTGACCAGCGAGATAAGGCCAAAGGTGATGCCCACATCAGCTGGTGCCATCTGGTGATAGCGCACGAAAAAGAAGGGCAGGAAAATCACGCTGCCGAACCCAAGCGCGGCGTTCATCGATACGCCGATACAGATGCTGGAATAAGCGCGTGCCTTGCTGCCGAAATACTTGAGCACATCGCGCACGGGGATGCTCGCACCGGTGCCTGTGGCACCTTTGCGCGGCGGTTCCTTGATGGTGAACATCAGCACAGTCAAAAGAAGGCCGGGCAGGCCCACCATCAGGAAGGCTTTCTGCCAGCCACCCATCAGGCCGTAACCCGGCACCTCGATGTCCGGCAGCTTCTCAGCGAAGTCGATCACCGCGCCGCCCACGATAAAGGCGAGGGCGGAACCCACCGGAATACCCATGGAATACACGCTCAGTGCGGTCGAAAGGCGCTCTTTCGGGAAACTGTCCGCCAGCATGGAGTTGGCGGCAGGCGCAAGTGTCGCTTCACCGACACCCACGCCCATGCGCAGGAGGAAAAGCGACATGAAGCTGCGGGCAAGCGACGACGCCGCCGTCATCAGGCTCCAGAGAAAGAGGCCAATCACAATCAGCATGCGGCGGTTGCCGCTGTCGGCGTAGCGCGCACAGATAAGGCCGAAGGCCGTATAGAATACCGCGAAGGCGAAACCGGTCAGGATGCCGAACTGGGTATCCGAGATGCCGAAATCCGCCTTGATGGCCGGGCCCAAGAGGCCGAGAATCTGGCGGTCGATGAAAGAAAAGGTATAGATAACGAGCAGAAGCACGACCATATACCAGGCATAGGCGGGGCGTGGATAGCCCGGTTCTTTGGATGACATTCAGCGCTTCCCCTCGCTTTGTCGTGCAGTTTTTGGCCTTTAACTCACGGGCCTGATCCTTTAGACACTCGACATTAGGTCGGCCGATTGGCCTGACTGTCAAGCTGCCCTTAAGTTATGGATAGATGATGTCACTGGAAAATACAACGATCGTTGAAATTTTGGACACCTTTGAATTCCTCGAGGATTGGGAAGACAAATACCGCTACATCATCGACCTTGGCCGCAAACTGCCACCGCTTGATGAGAGCGAGATGACCGAGGAATACAAGGTGCGAGGTTGCCAAAGCCAGGTGTGGCTGGTGCCGGAAGTGGCGGATGACGGTCGCATCCATCTGCGCGGTGACAGTGACGCCCATATCGTCAAGGGCCTTGTAGCCATCATGCTGCTGATTTTCTCAGGCAAGACTGCGGCAGAGATCAGAGAGACAGACGCCCGAGCGATCCTGGACCAGCTTGGCCTTGCTTCGCACCTGTCGCCCCTGCGCGCAAACGGCTTGTTCGCGATGGTGGAGCGTATTTACGCGATCGCGGAAGCCGCATAAGCGCCGCGCATTTCCCGCACATATTTCGCACACAGTGCGCACAAAAAAGGGGCCGCGTGGCCCCTTTTCCATATTCTTTGTGTCTAGGCTTAGCCCATCATCGGTTGGATGATCGTGTCATAGATGATGTTCACAAACACTGCGAAGATCGCCACTGGGCAGATGAAGCGCACGAGGAAATACCAGATGCGGAAGTTCTTATCCTCGATTGCCAGCTCATCCATCATGGCCTTGCGGCTGACGAACCAGCCCACGAAGATCATCATGAACATGGCGCCGAGCGGCATGATGATGTTGTTGGTGAAATAGTCCTTCACGTCCATGATGGTCATGCCACCAAAGAAGGTAAGGTCGCCAAGAAGGTTGCCTGGCTGACCGAAGGACGACAGCGTGCCCAGAAGGAAAGCCGCAAAACCGATGGTCGCCGTTACTTTCTTGCGGCTCCAGCCCGTGCGTTCCTCGATGTAGGATACACCTGGCTCGAGAAGCGAGATGGAGCTTGTGATCGCGGCAACAGCAAGGAGCGCGAAGAAGAGCGGGCCGATAATCTCGCCCATCGGCATCTGACCAAACGCAATCGGAAGCGTCATGAACACGAGGCCGCCGCCGCCGCCCGGGTTCAGGCCATAGGCAAACACGATCGGGAAGATCGCGAGGCCAGCCATCAGCGCAACCGCGCTATCGGCACCAGCAATGGTGATCGCGGATTTCGGGATGTTCACATCCTTCGGCAGGTAGGAGCCGTAGGTCATGATTGAACCCATCGCGAGCGAGAGCGAGAAGAAAGACAGCCCAAGGGCATTCAGTATCTTGTCGCCCGTCAGCGCATGGAAGTTCGGACGGAACAGGAAGTTCAGCGCCTCACCGAAAGCACCGGTTACTGCAGAGTAGATCATCAGCATCACAAGGATGGCGAACAGCGCCGGCATCAGCACGGTTACGGCTTTCTCAAGCCCGCCCTGCACGCCACGCGCCACGATACCCACGGTGATGGCCATGAAGGCAAAGTGGGCCACAATCGGCTGCACCGGGTCTGCGATGAAGGTCAGGAATGTCTCGGTCGACTTGGCGGCATCAAAGCCGCCGAAACCCATGGCTGCCTTGACGATATAGGCCAGCACCCAGCCACCCACCAGCGAATAGAAGCTGATGATGATGAAGGCACCAACGATACCGGACCAGCCCAAAAGGCCCCACATCGTGCTGCGGCCTTCTTCGGTCGCGATGGATTTCATGGTGTAGACCGGGTTCTTCTGCCCACGACGGCCGAGCGACAGCTCAGCGATCAGGCAGGGTGTGCCGATGATAAAAACAAAAAGCAGGTACAGTAGGACGAATGCACCGCCGCCACCTTCACCTGCTTCATACGGAAATTTCCAGATATTGCCGAGGCCGACAGCACTGCCGACAGCGGCCATGATAAACGCCCAGCGGGATGACCACTGTGCGTGTTGAGTTCCAGCCATTTATTTCCCTCTCCCCAGAGTACGCTTCACGGGGGCGCATACATCCGCGCCTGTGTCTTATACATCTGCTGTAGTGTGGCAATATCCCCTACCGCCACAAGCTGCTTTAAAAAGGTGGCACAAGAGGCCACGCCTTATAAATCGGGCGCCATCTTATGCGGATGACGCCCCGACTACCAGCCCGAATTTAGCCCGTCAACTGGCCTGCGCTCAATGCAGACTTTAGAGACAGGTTCATAAGTTATTCTGATGTATCCATAACCGCGCAATATTCGCCCTGGCTTTTGACCTGCGCGCACAAGTTGCTGGCGTCGCCTTTCTCACTGGTGCGCACACCAAGGCGGAGTGCATAACCGTTCACGTTCACTTCCCACTGGTCGATGATGCCGTCTAGCGCCGGGTATTGTTTGGTCAGGCTTTCCTTGCCCGCGTTGGCGTGGTCGTAAGACCGGTAGGAAGCCAGATGCGCGAACCAGCGGCCGAGCGGTGAACTGCTTGAGGGCCGCGTTACATCACGGCGCGGGCCGTTCCCGCCAGCGGCAGGCGCCGTGCGTGTGACGTCGGCTGGCTTGCTTGTGGTGGGAGGAAGACCGGGGCCAAAGCGCATGGGCTCATTGCGGGCCACATCCATGGACTGGAGCTGCGATGCGATCAGCGCGAGGCGGCGGCCGGCTTCAGCACTCACCGGGCCGTCGGCCAGAACCACACTGCCGCAGTGCGCGAAAACGCCGTCCTGCGCGCCGGACGACATCAGGGTTGCGTAGATCTGCCGTGCCGCGATCGGACGTCCGCTTTCTTCAAAGGCGAGACCGGTGTAGAAACGGTCAGCAGGCGAGAGGAGCGGTTCCGAGGTCATGATGCGGGCCGCATCTGCCGCGCGGCCTTCACATAGTGCCTGTTCAACCATGGGGTTGATACGCTGGGTGGTGGTGCCGCCCGCCATGCGGCTTGGCCCATTGCCGCCACAGGCGGCAAGGGCAAGGACGGTCATCAACAGGGCAGCAGGCCGGAACCCCGCCGCTCTACGAATGTCAGTTTGGCAGTGCATCTAGGATCATCCGGTTGTTGCGCGGCTGCAGGGGACGCGCGTTTTCCCCCATGATGCCGCGCAGGGTGGCTATCTGCTGGCTCGAGAACTCTACCGGTTCCTTCATTACGTACCAATTCACGCCCTCGCTGCAGGGCGGTGTCGTCAGGGACCCCATATACCGGTAATAGGCGTGATCGTTTGGCATCAGGTCACGCGCATTCACCTTGACCTCGGGCCGACGGCTCGTCTGGTCAGGTTCTAGCGGTACATAGGGCAAAATCTCTTCCGCCGCTGCATTGGGGCGACCTTCCTTTACGAGCACAGCAATGCGGGCCAGTGAGCCGTCCGCTGCCTTGTGATCGAAATGGATTTCAAGCGGGAAGCTTGTGGTCAGCACCTTGTGCTCTGCCGGGGTATGGAAATGGAAATTCATCAGCTCAAAGAGCTTGGGGCCAACCTTCATCACACTGCCGGAGGCATAGTTGAACTTCACCGTGTGGCGGTCATTGACCATATCAACGGGCGCGACGCTATACAGCGTCTCCAGCCGGTTCATATAAACCGCTTCCGTGCCCTCGATCACGATGGGCGACTGCATGGAACCATTGGCGCATACGCTTGAGAGAGAACCCCAGCTATCGGCGCCATTTGATCCGGAATAACTCCAGTCATCCTGTGCAAAAGCTGCTGCGGCCAGTGCAGATGCCGCCAAAAGTGAGCCCAGCGATTGTCTGAAATTCATAACTCTCTCCTGAATACCGGTGCTTAGCTGTGTGGCCCCATTCGCTGCACGCTTGTCCACGCGCTTCACCCCTTGGCGCATAGGCTACACCGTGGGAAAATTTATTAAAAGCCCGTTTGTTGATTGAGGATGGCTGCCAACTCTTTGACCCGGCTCTCGATTTCGCGTTCGGGGATGTTGGCAAAGCCAAACAGCAGGCCCTGCCGCGGCGTGCACTGGCTATAGGTGCCGGAAAGCGGGGATGCGCCGATGCCCGCCCGCCCCACAATGATCGCGAGGCGTTTATCGTCCGGCAGCTCGGCACCGTCGCGGCAGAAGCCGACGATATGAAGGCCGGTGTCAGAGGCGGGTATCTCAAACCACGGATTGAGGTAGGTTGCCGCGGCACCAAGGAAGGCAGCCAGGCGTTTTTTATGGACCGCGCGCAATCGCCTGATATGCCGGGCAAAATGCCCTTCTTCGATGAAGCGCGCCAGCAGCATCTGGTTGCTGATTGAGGGGAAACTGTCTGTCGCCATGCGTTGGCGCAGGAGATTTGGCACCATATCCTTCGGTACCACGAGGTAACCGAGCCTAAGGGCGAGAAACAGGGTTTTCGAGAAGCTGCCGCTGTAGATAACCCGTTTGCCGCCATCAATGCCCTGCAGCGAATTGATGGGTCGCCCGGCATAGCGAAATTCGCTGTCGTAATCGTCTTCGAGCACATAACAATCTTGCGCCTTCGCCCATTCAAGCACCTCAAGTCGCCGCCTGAGCGGCATGGTGTGCCCAAGGGGATACTGCCGTGACGGGCAAGTGACAAAAATGCCGACAGGGCCACCAATGTCAGGGATCAGGGCGCCATCCCGGTCGATGGGGGTAAAATGCAGCGGGTGGGGCAAGGTCGCCGCCGCCGCTGCCATGCCGGGGTAGCCTGGGTCCTCGAGCACGATGGCGCGTTCAGGTGCGATCACCCCACCCGACAGCAAGTGGAAGCCCTGCTGGATGCCGGAGGTGATGATCACCTGATCGGCATCCGCCACCACACCGCGTGCGGCGGACAGGTATGTCGCAATTGCCTGCCTGAGTGGCAGGTAACCCGCAGGGTCGTTATAGAGCAGCTGGCTTTCGGTTGCGCTCCGCCACACGCTGCCTGAAAGCCGCGACCATATATCGATGGGGAACTGGTCAAGCGCTGGCATGCCGGCGAGTGGCCGCTTGAGCGGGCGGGCATGAAGGCCTGTCACTGGTGCCTGCTCGACCGCGCGTACCTGCAGGGACGTGTCCGGCAGGTCGGTGCTGACATAGGTGCCGGCGCCCTGCCGCGTCTCAAGATAACCTTCGGCGATCAGGTGGTCGTAAGCGGCGAGCACCGTGTTGCGCGACACCTCCAGCCGCTCGGCGAGCGCTCGGGTCGCGGGAAGGCGGCGGCCAGAGGGCAAGCGACCATCAAGAATGGCACCGCGCAGCATGGCCTGAAGCTGCTCATTCAACGGTGCTGCGCTTGCCGTATCAAGTCCCGGCGTAAACAGGGTTTCAAACATGCCGTCCATAAATTGGTACCATGGATTTGACGATATTGGTTCTTTCAGGGGTATCAATATAGCCGCAATCTGCGCTTACGGAAAAGCACCAAAATGCCGAACCCCAGCGGCAGCGAGGATAGTAGAATGAGTGAGTTTGCGAAAACCGACAGGAACCGCGTCAAGCGGGGCCACAAACGTGCGCTTTATGATGAGGATACGGTCCACCGCATCCTTGATAGCCACTTCCTGTGCCATGTGTCTTTCGAGATTGCAGGCCAGCCCCATATTGTGCCCACCAGCTACTGGCGGGAGGGTAACCGCCTTTACTGGCACGGCGCGTCAAAAAGCCGGATGATCCAGCACCTCTCAGGCGGCAACCCGGCCAGTGTGTGCGTGACGCAGCTTGATGGGCTGGTGCTTGCGCGTTCCGCTTTCAACACCAGTGTCAACTACCGCTCGGTCATCTGTTTTGGCGTGCCGGAACTGGTGACCGACGACGCGGAATTTGATCGCCAGATGGAACTGTTTTTCGACCTTCTCGCACCCGCGCGCTGGGGCCAGCTTCGGCCCATGACCGCGCAGGAGCGCAAGGCCACCGGCATGGTTGTGATGGAAATTGAAGACGCGAGCGCCAAGGTGCGCGCGGGCGGCCCCGGTGACGCGGATGAGGCTGACTGGCCCATCTGGGCCGGGCATGTGGACATTCACACCGTTTCGGGCAGCGCGCATGAGGCGCCCGAGGGCGCGCAGGCACCGCTTAATCACGGTGTGCTGCCAACATATCACCGTCTGCGGCAGGAGAAATAAGATGCTGGACCTGAGACCATCCTGTGAACATTGCGACTGTGACCTGTCACCTGAGAGCAGAGATGCCATGATCTGTTCTTTTGAATGCACTTTCTGCAGCACCTGCGTGGATGAGGTGCTGAAAGGCGTATGCTCCAACTGCGGCGGCAATTTTGTACCGCGTCCCATTCGCCCTGCAAAAGAATGGCGCGAAGGTGTCTCGCTCGCGCGTTTTCCCGCCAGCACCAAAAGGGTGCACAAACCAAAAGACCCCGCCGAACAAACTGCCTTTGCGGCATCCGTCGCCACTGTTGCGCCGGAGAACAGATAAGCGAGACATGTGATGAGTGACCTATCAAACTGGAAGCCCTGTGCAACACCGGGTCGGGTGGCGCTTGACGGCACCTATACGCGGCTTGAGCCGCTGAACTGGGACACACACGGCGAGGGCCTCGCGACGGCGGTCGCCGGGCATGATAGCGATGAGCTGTGGCACTATATGGCTTATGGCCCGTTTGAGGGCGTGCACGACCTGCGGCAGGCATTTGATGCAGCTATTCGTGCGCAGGGTTGGTGCACCATGGTGATCCGTGCACGGGCGAGCGGTGAAATCCTTGGTATGGCCAGCTATATGCGCAACCGCGAAACCATGGGCAGCACCGAGGTGGGCTGTGTGACATTCGCCAAGAAACTGCAGCGCACCACGATCGCGACCGAAGCCATCTACCTCATGGCGCGGCACGTGTTCGAAGACCTTGGCTACCGGCGGTTCGAATGGAAATGCCATGCGCAGAATGCGGCATCCATGCGTGCGGCTGTTCGCTTTGGTTTCATATATGAAGGCACGTTCCGCAACGACATGGTTTTCAAGGGCCGGAACCGGGATACGGCCTGGTATTCCATGATTGATAGCGAATGGCCTGATCTCGACGCTGCATTCCGCGCCTGGCTCAGTCCTGAGAATTTTGACGAGGCCGGCCAGCAGCGCGCGACGCTGGAAGCCTACCGTAAGGCGCTACAGGCAGCTTAAAAAAAAGGCCTGAGCCGCCCCTTGGGGGCATGCTCAGGCAGGGTGCTGGGTAAAGAGGTATCCTCTGGTGTGTTGGGGGAGAGGCTTTACCCGGAGGGGTTAAGACACCTCTGGCACATGCGCGGTGTCCCGCTTGCGCCGAATGGGTTTGATGCGGATGCCAAGGGCAATGGCAATCCCGGCCATGATGGTGATCAGGCCTGCGAACTCAATCAATGTTGGCACTTCATCGAGCATCAGGAACGACAGCAGCACCGCAATGACCGGCGTCAGCGCATTGATGATCGACGCACGGCCTGAGCCCAATATGCCCACAGCCTTGTTGAACAGCAGCAGTGCGACAGTGGCGGACAGAATACCCTGCCACAAACCCTGCAGCGCGAGGGTTTCAAGGGGGAGCGAGGTCAGGCCCTCGCCGTAGCCCGCAAGCGCCAACCCACCCACAAGAATGAGAGAGAGGAACGCCACGCGCGAGGCAACACGAAGCCCATCCATCGGCCAGCGGCGCAGCAGGAAGGTGTAGGTTGCCCAGCTCAGGCCACCCGCCATCAGTAGCATGTCGCCGAACATGGTGCGCAGGCCACCCGCTGCACCACCCGCAAGGCCACCAAGCCCGATGAGAATGAGTACAGCACCGAAGGCGCGCAGTTTGGTGAGCCGGTCACCAAGCCAAAGGTGCGCGGCCATGAGGCTCACGAGCAGTACCGTTCCGGGGATGATGACACCGCCGTGGCTCGCCGGCGCATATTCAAACGCGCTGGTGACGAGAAGCGCATAGGGCGTGCCTGCAAAAAGCGCGAAGACGGCAGCCTTGCCCCAGTCCCGAAGGGTGGAAGGACCACGCAGTGCAAAGGGAGCAAGCAGGATACCGGCAACAAGAAAGCGCAGCATCACCACCTGCACAGGGCTGATGTTCGCCTTGACGCCCATGGTGGTAATCACCGGCCATGCGCCCCAGATAAGGGCGGCACCAAGCCCGCAGGCAATGCCAAGGCTCGCGCCGGGTGTGGGGGTGCTCATGTCTTGCTGCATGGCGCTATTCCTGCTGTCGTTTCTCGCTTTCCTTAAATGTAGGTGTGTTCGCGCATTTTTTCTTCGCAAATTTCCTTACTTTGCGATAAAAAAATTCTTCCTTATGCGAAAATGTGATGGAAAAAATTAAAAATGGCCGAACTTGATAGTTTTGACCTCAAAATTCTCGATTTGATGCAGGAAAACAGCCGCCAGACTGCCGAGGTCATCGGCGAAAAAATTGGTTTGTCGCCTGCGGCGACCCAGCGCCGCATCAAAAAACTGCGCGAAGAAGGCACGATCAAGAAGGAAGTGGCCATCCTGTGTCCGAATGCGCTCGGCGGTCGCACAACCCTGATTGTGCAGATCATCTGCTCCTGCGGTGGGGAGGCGACGATCGAGACCTTCAAGCAGCAGATGCTTCAGGTGCCGGAGGTGCAACAGTGCTACTATGTGACCGGCTCGACCGACTTCATCCTCATCATGACCGTGAAGGACATGAAGGACTTTGACCGCATCACGCGCAAATGGTTCTTCTCCAACCCCTCTATCGGGCGGTTCGAGACCATCGTGGCGATTGATACATTCAAGGAAGGCTTCAGCATCCCGCTTGGGCAGGCCGCAAGCACCTAATAGCTCTTTTCCTTCAAAAGGTCATAGGCTGTCTGGATTTGGTGGAAACGTTCCGCGGCTGCGGGGTCGCCGGGGTTGGCGTCCGGGTGGTAGATTTTCGCGAGCTTACGGTACTGCTTCTTGATCAGTTCCTGGCTGGCGCCGGGGTCGATCTCAAGCGTGTCATAGGCCGCGTTCTCGGTTGAGGTGAAACCGTCCGCGTCCGTCGCGCCGCCCCACTCGAACGTGCGGGAACTCGCAAATGCGTCTGAGCGTTCGCCACTGTCGTTCATGTGGCGCTTGGCTTCCTCGTCGCTCATGCCCTGGAAAAAATCCCAGTTCTTGTTGTATTCGGCGGCGTGCGGGCGGCAGAAGTACCAGCGCTCATTCGAACCCGGTGCCTTGGGGGCCGGGTGTGCGCCCTTCTCGGAGCAGCCCGAATAGTCGCACATGCGCACAGGCTCTGCGTCCTTGTCGCGCCCATACTCGCCCCAACGGGGGAAACCGAAACTTTTAATGTAGTCGCTTGCCATGGGATCATTATAAGCCGCAGGGGCTTTTCTGTCTTGTGTTCTTGTCCATAAACCGGGTCCGGTAATCTGGTGGAGGGGGGCGAGGATTGCAAGGCCTAGTTTGTGGTGCACGCCTGCGCCGCCTTGGTGCAGGGCTGGGCCAATATGAGGCTTGCTGCCCCCGCCGCACCACCCTAGGCTTGCGAAAACGACAAGGGGAACAGGCCATGAGAACATATGACGAGATTTTTGCCATAGCAGTAGAACGCAAAGGCAGCGTAGCGGCCGTTGAAGCGCAGCTGCCGCAGGTAAAAAGCGCGGATGAGATTACCGCCATCGGTGATGACCGCATCCTCGCGGGCATGACCCGCGCCATTTTTCAGGCCGGTTTCAGCTGGAAAGTGATCGACGCCAAATGGCCGGGTTTTGAGGAAGCGTTCGAGGGCTTTGTGCCCGTGCGCTGGAAATTCATGTCGGACGATGATCTGGACGACCTCCTCAAGGACAAACGCATTGTACGGAACGGCCCCAAGATCATGACCGTGCGCGATAACGCCATTCTCTTGTGTGACCTTGAGGATGAATACGGCTCCGCCGCCAAATGTATCGCGGACTGGCCAATGGAAGACTTTGTCGGGCTCCTTGAGATGCTCAAGAAACGCGGCAGCCGGCTTGGCGGCAACACGGGGCCTTATTTCCTGCGTTTCCTTGGCAAGGACGGTTGGGTTCTGGGCCGCGACGGCGTGGCAGCCCTCATCCGCGAAGGCGTGGTGGACAAGGAACCCACCGGCAAAGGTGCCCTGCGCGCGGTGCAGGAAGCCTTCAATGAGTGGGCGGCGGACAGCGGCCGCAGCTTTGCGCAAATCTCCCGCACCCTTGCGATGAGCATTGATACGTAACATCTATGCCTGACAAGAAACGAAAAAACACGACGGAGGAAATTTGGTATGCGGCATATGATGATGGCGCTGGCGCTCGGGTGCGCCCTCACGCCAGCATCGCTTGCGGACGCAGGCGAAGCGCTGTTTTCGGACAAGCGGTCTTACCCCGTGGGGGCGGAGAATTACCGCACAGCGGGCCTTGCGCTTGGCGACGTGGATGGGGATGGCGACCTTGACCTTGTCGAGGCCAATGGCCGCCACTGGGCGCAGCCAAGCTATATCTATTATAACGCCGGGAACCGTTTCACCTCACGTATGAAACTCGGTACGCTTGAGGTCACGAGCTATACCGCTCACCTCGCGGATATCGACGGCGATGGTGACCTTGATGTGATCTCGGCGTCCGACCGCTACGCCAACCAGATTTACCTGAATGACGGCAAAGGCAACTTTGGCGAGCCCATATGGTTTGGGGAAGGCTCATCTGCTACCCGCAGCATCACGGTGGCCGATGTAAACGGCGACGGTGCGCTTGATATCCTTGAAATATGCCGCGGCAGCGCGAACCATATTTTCCTGAACGATGGCAGGGGCGGCCTATCGGCACCAATCCCGTTCGGGAACGGCGAAGATTCGACCCTCGATGTCGCGGTGGCGGACATGAAC
Source organism: Kordiimonas gwangyangensis DSM 19435 = JCM 12864 (assembly GCF_000375545.1). Taxonomy (GTDB): domain Bacteria; phylum Pseudomonadota; class Alphaproteobacteria; order Sphingomonadales; family Kordiimonadaceae; genus Kordiimonas; species Kordiimonas gwangyangensis. Next base: position 512,015 of record NZ_AQXF01000001.1, on the reverse strand, counting down.
GGCGACGGCAGCATGGACCTCGTGCTCGCGAACCGGGACGGTCAGCAGAACCAGATCCTGCTTGGTGTGGGCGATATGACGTTCGGCCACGCCATCCCCTTTGGACGCGGCAACGATGATACCCGCGGTGTGGTGGTTGCAGACATGAACGGTGACGGCCTTCTGGATATCGTGACCGCGAACATCGAAGCCGCCAATGACGTGATCCTCAACAAGGGTGACGGCTCCTTTGAGACCATCTCATCCTTTGGTGGTGAGGCGGACGCAACCTATGCCATTGTCGGCGCGGATATTGATGGTGATGGGGACACCGATATCGTGGTCGGTAACGACGAAGGCGTGAACCAGCTTTTCCTCAACGACGGAAAAGGCGGCCTGACTCTGAATGCAGAGTTTGGCGAGCCGGATTCAGCCACCTATGCCATCACTGTCGGCGACGTGAACGGCGACGGCAAGCTTGATATCGTCACCGGCAATTCAGACAGCCAGAACTGGACCTATTACCAGCACAAATAAAAACGGGGCCGCCAGGGCCCCGTCTCGTTCATTCTTTTAAGATGCCTTACGCGGCTTTTGGTGCGGCGGCGATCACGCTCGCGTCCACATGGCCCGCGAAGGTCTCGAAGTTCTTCACGAACAGGCTCACGAGGTAGGACGCTTTGGCGTCATAAGCTGCCTTGTCCGCCCAGGTTTCGCGCGGGTTCAGGATCTGCGTGTCCACACCCGGCACAACCTCCGGCACTTCGAAGCCGAAGTTCGGGTCAATGCGCATCGGTGCCATGTTGAGGCTGCCGTCAAGCGCGGCGTGCAACAGCGCGCGCGTTACCTTGATCGGCATGCGGTTGCCGGTACCGTATTCGCCGCCGGTCCAGCCGGTGTTCACGAGCCAGCAGTTCACGCTGCCTTCCGCGATTTTCTTGCGCAGCAGGTCGCCATATACACTCGGGTGACGCGGCATGAAGGGCGCACCAAAGCAGGTGGAGAATGTCGCCTGCGGCTCTTTCACGCCAATCTCGGTGCCCGCAACCTTCGCGGTGTAGCCCGAGAGGAAGTGATACATCGCCTGCTCCGGCGTTAGGCGTGCGATGGGCGGCAGCACGCCGAATGCGTCAGCGGTGAGCATGATGATATTCTTCGGCTTACCGCCGCGGTTATGCTCAGACGTGTTCGGAATGAAACCTATCGGATACGCGCCGCGGGTGTTCTCGGCGAGCGTGTTGTCGTCAAGGTCCAGTTCGCGGGTTTCCTCGTCCATCACTACGTTTTCGAGGATGGTGCCGAAACGCTTGGTGGTGGCGTAAATCTCAGGCTCGGCTTCTTCCGACAGGCGAATGAGCTTGGCATAGCAGCCGCCCTCGAAGTTGAACACGCTGTCGTCCGACCAGCCATGCTCGTCATCACCGATGAGCGTGCGGCTCGAGTCCGCAGAAAGCGTTGTCTTGCCGGTGCCGGAAAGGCCGAAGAAGATCGCCACGTCACCCTCGTCACCAATGTTGGCGGAACAGTGCATCGGCATGATGCCTTTTTCCGGCAGCAGGTAGTTGAGGATAGAGAAGACGGACTTCTTGTTTTCGCCCGCGTATTCGGTGCCGCCAATAAGCACGAGGCCTTTGGAGAAGTTTACTGCAATCACGGTCTCGGACCGGCAACCCATGGTGGCTGGGTCAGCGCGGAAGCTCGGCAGGTTGATGATGGTGAACTGCGGTGCCATCGTTGCAAGCTCTTCCCGCTCAGGGCGCACAAGCATGGTGCGGCAAAAGAGGCTGTGCCAGGCGTATTCGCCCACGGTGCGCACGGCTACGCGGTGCTCAGGGTCAGAGCCGCCCCAAAGGTCCTGAACAAAAAGATCCTTGCCTTTCATGTGGGCAAGGAACGCTTTGTGGAGGGTCTCGAACTGTTCGGGGGTCATCGGGCGGTTTACGTCGCCCCACCATACGGTGTTCTCTGTCATCTCGTCGCGAACGGTGAATTTGTCATTCGCGGAACGGCCGGTGTGTTTGCCGGTTTTGACAACCAAAGGGCCATCCTTGGCCATTTTGCCTTCACCGCGACGAATCGCTTCTTCATAGAGCTGTGCGGTTTCGAGATTCCAGTATTGGTTACCGGTGTCGGTGATACCTTGCGCATCAAGACCGACATTGCTTAGACGGGCGCCAAAGACTTGCAACGTCTTGTCCTCCAAGTGATTATTGGGGCCGCTCCATGCTGGCCGTAGCCGGTACAGAGCACTAGTGCCGGGCGGTTTTTATCTGGTGCCTCGGCTTATTATTATCGCGCGCCTGAGGCGCGTCGGAGAGCCAAACTTGCGGAATTGAACCCGGAAATCAACTTGAATCTGACGCCCCAAAAAATGATAGCGCTGTCAATTCTGATTGTGCCGACACCGTGCCCAAACTTGGGCCATTTGTGTGCCACTATTTTGTCTTAAAGTGCTCTTAACCCTTTACCTTGATCCGGATTCAGGCAAAGACTTGTTATTGCTTCGGAAATAACAGGGAGGCTCCCGGATCAGGGTGAACGGTACATGGAAGAGGGAAACAAAATGACCGCACAAATTGCGCTCGTCGATGACGATCGTAACATCCTGACCTCGGTAACCATCGCGCTTGAGGCTGAGGGTTTTCGCGTGCGCACATATCCTGACGGCCAGAAAGCATGGGACGCACTCTCCAAGAACCCTGCAGACCTTGCAGTGCTGGATATCAAGATGCCGCGCCTTGATGGCATGGAGCTTCTGCGCAAGCTGCGTGAAGTGACCGATATGCCGGTGATTTTCCTCACCTCCAAGGACGAAGAGATTGACCAGGTGCTTGGCCTTCGCATGGGTGCAGATGATTACATCGGCAAACCCTTCTCGCAGCGCCTGCTGATTGAACGTATCCGCGCGCTCCTGCGCCGGATGGAAATGATCAAGAAGTCGCCGGAAGAACTGGTGGACGAGAAAGAGGAAGTGCTGATCCGCGGTAACCTGACGCTCGATCCCCTGCGCCACCGCGTAACGTGGAAAGACAAGGACGTGACCCTGACGGTGACCGAATTCCTGATCCTGCAGGCGCTTGCCATGCACCCAGGCCACGTGAAAAGCCGCGACCAGTTGATGGACACCGCCTATTCGGACGATGTCTATGTGGATGACCGCACCATCGACAGCCACATCAAACGCCTGCGCAAGAAATTCCGCGCGGTGGCTGATGACTTCGATGCGATTGAGACCTTGTACGGTGTGGGCTATCGCTACCGCGACGCCTAAAGCATAGCGTAGAGCGCGGGGTAGACCCCCGCGTTTTTCACCCGGGGGCCAGAAATTGCGACAGCAGGTAAGTGACCGCGCAGAAAACGGGCGAGGGCGAACAACTCGCCCGCGTCACTATACGCGCGGCCTGTCGCCTCTCATGGTGCGCATCATGGTTGTGAACTCCATGGCGCTCCTCATTCTTGTGGGCGGTGTGCTTTACCTCAACCAGTTCCGCCTCAACCTCATCAACGACCGTATCGACACTCTCCTTATTCAAGGTGAGATCATTGCCGGGGCTTTAGGTGAATCTGCCGTGGGCGGCGCGGAATCAACCGAGATTGATCTTGCCCCCGCTCGTCAGATTTTAACCCGCCTCGTGGGGCCGACCGACAACCGTGCGCGTGTATTTGCGACCGATGGCCGCCTGCTCGCGGACAGCCGGTTCCTTGCAGGTGACAAGCGCCTCATTGAAGAGGAACTGCCGGCCCTTGAAGCCAAGCCCGGCTTTTTCGAGCAGCTCGAGGACGGCCTACACCGTTTGCTTGATGGTCTGGCGCCGCGCCCCGAAGCGCCGGTGAGCGTGGACCGGCCCGGCATGCGCGGGGCTGACTTCATGGAAGTCACAACCGCCATGGAAGGCTTGCCCACCTCGCAGTTGCGCACACGCGCTGACGGCAAGCTGGTCATCAATATCGCCGTCCCCATCCAGCGGTTCCGCCGGGTGCTCGGGGTGCTGTTGCTGACCGCGCAAACCGAGGACATCGACCGTATCGTACGCGCGGAACAGATGTTGACGGTGAAGGTTTTTGGCGGTGCGCTTCTTGCCACCATCCTGCTGTCCTTCTTCCTTGGTCGTACGCTTGTGCGCCCCATCCGCGTGCTGGCGCGCGCGGCGGAGCGGGTGCGGGGTGCCATCGGGCGCGAAGAAAACATCCCCGAATTTGCTGAACGCATGGACGAGATTGGCGATCTCTCGCGCTCGCTTTCTGATATGACGCGGGCGCTTTATAACCAGATCGACGCGGTAGAGCAGTTTGCCGCCGATGTGGCGCATGAGATCAAGAACCCACTCTCAAGCATGCGCAGCGCGCTTGAAACCCTGCAGATGACGGACAAGCCGGAAGTGCAGGCGCGGCTTTTTGCCATTCTGCGCGACGATGTGAAACGTATCGACCGCCTGATCACCGATATTTCCGCCGCGTCCCGTCTTGATGCGGAACTGACCCGCGGCGAGATGGAGGAGTTTGACCTCGCCATCATGCTCAAGATGCTGGTGGATGCCTATACGACCGCCAACAACCGCCGCGGTGTGGAGGTGATCCTGCCTGACTATGAAGCCGGTGTGTTCATGATCCGCGGCATTGAAGCGCGGCTTGGGCAGGTGTGGCGTAACCTTATAGACAACGCCATCAGCTTCAGCCCGGAAAGTGGCAAGGTCACTATCGCAGTGATGCGCACGGGCGGTCGGGTCACTGTCACGGTCGAAGATGAAGGCCCCGGCATGCCGGAAGGCGCGGAGGAAAAAATCTTCAACCGCTTCTACTCCGAGCGGCCGGACACGGAAGCCTTTGGTTCTCATTCCGGGCTTGGGCTGGCCATCTCGCGTCAGGTTGTGGAAGCCCACGGTGGGCATATTTTTGCCGAAAACAAAATTGCCGATGATGGGTCTACCTCCGGCGCGCGCTTTGTCGTAGAGTTGCCCCTCCTGAGGACATAAGCCTGTTTCAAATGCAGGTGTTGGCCTGAAAATGAGGGCGAGGGCAGTGCAAAACTCCATTCATGGAACAGTTGTTGATGTAGCGGGCGTAGGGGTGCTTCTGCGTGGGCCATCAGGCGCGGGCAAGTCTGACCTCGGGCTCAGACTCATTGACCGCGGCGCGGTGCTGATTGCCGATGACAGGGTGTGCCTGCGGCGCGGCAGCCGCGGCATTGTGGCATCCGCCCCAGATAATATTTACGGTGTCATTGAGGTCAGGGGACTTGGGCTGATGTCTATCCCCGCCACGAAATTCAGCCTCGTGAAGCTTGTTGTCGACCTCGTGGACGCGCATGAGGTGCCACGCCTTCCTCTCCGTCAGACGACGGTGCTGGAAGGTGTTGAGTTGCCGCTCGTTAATCTCCATGCGTTCGAGATTTCAGCGCCGGTGAAGATCGAACTGGCCTTGCGTTACCCGGACCAGATCGGCGATGTAAGGGCGATGAGCGAGCGGAGAAAAAAACGATGATGCAAGGCGAGTGCAGGCAGGTCGTGATTGTGACCGGGCTGTCGGGGGCGGGCAAGTCATCCGCGCTGCATGCCTTCGAGGATATCGGCTTTCAGGCCATCGACAATCTCCCGCTGACCATGCTCTCCAACCTTGTTGATGAAGCCATGGCGGGCGACAGCTCCTCGCCCATTGCGGTGGGAATTGATTCGCGCACCTTGCATTTTTCTCCCGCACAGTTTGCGAAAAGTGTGCAAGACCTGCGCACGCGGGATGATATTTCGCTGCACGTGCTTTTCATGGACGCGTCCGACGATGTGCTGATGAAGCGCTTCTCCGAAACCCGCCGTGTTCACCCCTTAAGCGAGGGTCAATTGCTGCGCGCGGCCATCCATCAGGAGCGCGAACAGATGGTGCCGGTCCGCGAACTGATGGACGGCCTCATTGATACCAGCCACCGCACCGGAGCCGAGACAAGGCGCATAATCCTCAACCGTTTCAACGCTGTAAACGTGCCGAACATGGTGGTCACGCTTATGTCCTTCGGCTTTGCGAATGGCGTGCCGCGCGACGCGGATATGGTGCTTGATGTGCGGTTTTTCAGGAACCCGCATTATGTCGCTGAGCTCAAACCCAAAACGGGCCTTGAGATTGAGGTCTCGAGTTATGTGAAAGAGGATGAAGGCTTTGAACCCTTCATTGAAAAGACGCTTGAGCTCATCAATTTCCTGCTGCCGCGCTACCGGGATGAGGGAAAATCCTATCTCACGCTTGCAATTGGCTGCACAGGCGGCAAACATCGGTCGGTAACGGTGGTGGAGCATATTGCAGGTCAATTGGCGCTCGACGGCATGACGGTCAATCGCTACCATCGTGAAATCGCCGGGGACACGGGACGGTAGGCCCCCATCAGGCTAATAATAAGAGGTCATGTGTATGATAGGTATGGTGTTGGTAACGCATGGGCGTCTTGCGGATGAGTTTATCGCCGCAACCGAACATGTGGTGGGTGCGCAGGAGCAGATCCGGGCAATCTGTATCGGCCCCGATGATGATATGGAACAGCGCCGCCAGGAAATCATGGATGCGGTCAAGGACGTGGATAGCGGCAGCGGTGTCGTTCTGCTGACCGACATGTTCGGCGGGACGCCGTCGAACCTTGCTATCTCGCTTCTCGAGAAAGACCGGGTTGAGGTGATCGCAGGTATCAACCTGCCCATGCTGATCAAGCTTGCAAGCGTGCGTCACGGCGCCAGCCTGCAGGAATCGGTAGAAGCCGCCAAGGAAGCAGGCATTAAATATATTAACGTCGCCAGCCAGGTGCTGGGCGGCTGAGTTTCGGAGTAGGGGGAGTACTGAGTATGTCAGACGACAATCTTTCAAAAACTGTCGGGATCGTGAACCAACGCGGCTTGCATGCGCGGGCCAGCGCACGGTTCGCGACCGAAGCCGGGCGCTACAACGCCGATGTCGCGGTCTCGAAGGACGGTGTGCAGGTGACCGGCACGTCCATCATGGGGCTTATGATGCTGGGCGCCGCCAAGGGGGATGAGATCATCATTTCCGCGGGCGGCGATGAAGCATTTGCAGCTGTCGAGGCGCTATCGGCGCTGGTGTCCAACCGCTTCGGCGAGCCGGAATAAGAATAAAAGATTTCGTATATAAAGAAATCTTTATCTTTTCTTTATCTTTATCGTGTCTCCTGCTATAAGCACATCCAAACGACGCGGGGCATTGCTGTGCGCGGCCCCTTCCGATTGACGAGTTAGTGAGCAGGACATCCCATGACCGATTATAAAGTTGCCGATATTTCGCTGGCCGAGTGGGGGCGGAAAGAAATCAATATTGCTGAGACCGAAATGCCGGGCCTGATGGCGCTGCGCGAAGAATTCGGTGCCTCGCAACCGCTTAAGGGCGCGCGCATCGCGGGCTGCCTGCACATGACGATCCAGACCGCGGTTCTGATTGAAACGCTGACAGCGCTTGGCGCTGAAGTACGCTGGTCCAGCTGTAACATCTTCTCCACGCAGGATCAGGCAGCGGCTGCGATGGCTGCGGCTGGTATCCCGGTATTCGCCTGGAAGGGTGAGACGGAAGAAGAAGCAGAATGGTGTATCCACCAGACCATCAAGGGTCCAAACGGCTGGGTGCCGAACATGATCCTCGATGATGGTGGCGACCTCACGGTCATCATGCACAACGACTATCCTGAGCTGATGGAAGGCGTGAAGGGCATCTCGGAAGAGACCACCACCGGTGTGATGCGCCTCTATGAGATGGCCAAGGAAGGCCGCCTCAAGGTTCCGGCGATCAACGTGAACGACAGTGTCACGAAGTCGAAGTTCGACAACCTTTATGGTTGCCGCGAAAGCCTCGTGGACGGCGTCAAGCGCGCGACCGACGTGATGATCGCGGGCAAGATTGCTGTTGTGTGCGGTTATGGCGACGTGGGTAAAGGTTCAGCAGAATCGCTCCGCAGCCAGGGCGCGCGCGTGATGGTTACCGAGATCGACCCGATCTGTGCACTGCAGGCCGCGATGGAGGGTTATGAAGTCACCACCATGGAAGACGCTGCCTCCATCGGCGATATCTTCGTCACCGCGACCGGCAACAAGGACGTGATCCGCCTTGAGCACATGCGCGAGATGAAAGACCGCGCGATTGTGTGCAACATCGGTCACTTCGACAGCGAAATCCAGATCGCAAGCCTGCGGAACTATGTCTGGGAAGAAGTGAAGCCGCAGGTGGATGAAGTTGTTTTCCCGGATGGCAAGCGCCTCATTGTGCTCGCCAAGGGTCGCCTTGTGAACCTCGGCTGCGCAACCGGCCACCCGAGCTTTGTGATGTCCGCATCCTTCACCAACCAGGTGCTGGCGCAGATCGAGCTTTGGAACAACCATGAGAATTACGGCATCGACGTTTATGTACTGCCGAAGCATCTGGACGAGAAAGTGGCATCGCTTCACCTCGCCAAGCTTGGCGCGAAGCTGACCAAACTGTCGGCGGAGCAGGCGAAGTACCTCGGCCTTCAGGTTGAAGGTCCGTTCAAGCCGGAACATTACCGCTACTAATCCCCGCCGGATGAAAGGCACAGGCTTATGAAAGAGTATGTATTTACGAGCGAATCGGTTTCCGAAGGCCACCCGGATAAGGTAGCTGACCGGATTTCTGACGGCGTTGTTGACCTTTACCTCGGTGCGGCACCTGAAGCGCGTGTGGCGTGTGAAACGATGGTGACCACCAACCGTATCATCCTCGCGGGTGAGGTTCGTGGCCCTGAAAGCATCACCGCCGACGATATCGAGGAAGTGGCGCGCGGCGCGGTGCGCGAGATCGGGTACGAGCAGGAAGGCTTCCACTGGAAGAATGCCGTGTTCGAGAACCACCTGCATGAGCAGTCCGCTGATATCGCGCAGGGCGTCGACGCGGCTGGAAACAAGGACGAAGGCGCGGGCGATCAGGGCATCATGTTCGGGTACGCCTGTGACGAGACCGAAAGCTTCATGCCGGCACCGATTGACTATTCGCACCGTATCCTGAAGTCGCTGGCTGCTGCTCGCCACTCCGGCGAAAGCCCGGAGCTGGAGCCCGACAGCAAAAGCCAGGTGACGCTCAAATATGTGGACGGCAAGCCAGTGGGTGCGACCAGCATCGTGGTGTCCACCCAGCACAAGGAAGGTGTCACGCAGGAAGCTCTGCGCGCGCTCGTGCGCAAGCACGTCGAAGGGGTTTTGCCCGAAGGCTGGATGTGCCCCGAGGACGAGTTCTATGTGAACCCGACGGGCAAGTTCGTCATCGGTGGTCCTGATGGTGACGCGGGCCTTACGGGCCGCAAGATCATCGTGGATACCTACGGCGGCGCAGCACCGCACGGTGGTGGTGCCTTCTCCGGCAAGGACCCGACCAAGGTGGACCGTTCGGCGGCTTATGCTGCGCGTTACCTCGCGAAAAACGTGGTGGCCGCGGGCATTTCCACGAACTGTACCATCCAGCTTGCCTATGCCATTGGTGTCTCCAAGCCGCTCGCGGTTTATGTGGACCTCTGGGCCAATGAGGCGGGTATTGACCCGCACCGCCTGTCCCGCGTTCTGCAGGATATGGTGAACCTCAGCCCGCGCGGCATTCGTGAGCACCTGCAAATGAACAAGCCGATTTACGCGCGCACCGCAGCTTATGGCCACTTTGGCCGCAAGCCGACGGAAGATGGCGGCTTCTCCTGGGAGAAGACCGACCTCGCAGCCGCGCTCAAGTCCGAGTTTGGCCTCTAGGCTTCACGAAGCCGTCAACTGATTGAAGGCGCGCCTCCCCTCCGGTACGGTCACCGGAAAAGGGAGGCGCGCTTTTGTCTGTTAAACGTATCGTCTGCAACATCGCGGCAGAACAACCGGCGGCGGCTATTGGCTTTTACCGGGACCTTCTGGGGCTCGATCTCGCAATGGACCAGGGCTGGATTGTCACCATGGCGGCGCCCGCCACATCCCATATGCCGCAGGTAAGCTTCATGTCTGAAGGGGGTTTCGGCACGCCGGTTCCCGATATGTCTATCGAGGTGGAGGACGTCGATGCCGTGTACGCCAAGGCGACGGACATGGGTGCTGAGATTGTCTACCCCATCACTGACGAGCCTTGGGGTGTGAGGCGCTTTTTCGCGCGCGACCCCATGGGCAAGACCCTTAACATTTTGAGTCATCTCTGAAATCGCTGCCTTGTCTCGACCCCTTTTCGGGCTTACTCTCGGATAGCTTTGAAGGAGGGGACATTTACCGATGGGCGAGGCTGAGCTGTCATCATTGGCCCTGTGGGGCATCGTGGCGAGCGCAGCCCTTGCATGGATTGTCCTTGGCCTGAGTGCGCTGTGGCGCGCCGGCCGCCTCACGGACCGTGCCAACGGCCTTCAGGAGCTTACCCATTTTCTCGACAGCATGATCCGGTCCGACCGGCGGCATCCCATCTGGCTTTGGGCTGACGGTCGCATTCAGGCCGACATGGGGTCGCTTGCGCTTGTCGGCCTCGGTGACAGCGCCAGTCATGTGGACGAATTGGCGGCGGATGGTGGGGTCATCCCGCACGATATTGTCAGTGCGCTCAAGAAAGACATGAAAAATGGCACGGATGGCACCTCGCCCTATGTGATTTATCAGGGCAAGGACAGGCCCCGCCTTATCCTCGACGTACAGCCGCTGCCCACCAATGACGACCGCTGGCCCGCCAGCGTGCTCTGGGTTGAAGAAGTGCGCGACCGGCCGCAGCGTGGCTACCGGCAGGGTGTGCGCGCGCTTGAGCTCAGGCTTGAGGACCTCAGCCGCGCGTTCAACAGCCTGCCGTTCCCGGTGTGGGTGCGCGGGCCGGACTTCTCCCTCCTTGAAGTCAACAGCGCCTATGTGGACGCGGTGGACGGGGAAAATGTGTTCGATGTGGTTGAGCGCGGGGTGGAGCTTTTCGACCGTGGCAGCCTCTCAAGCGTGCGCAAGGCACGTGAGAGCGGCATGCGGGTGCGCGAACGCCGCTTTGGCGTAATCGACGGCCAGCGCCGCGCCTTCACTGTTATCAACACACCGATTGACGAGGCGGGCAATATCCTCGGCGTTGCGGTGGACGTGACGGGGGAGGAGGAAGCACTTTCGGAGCTGTCCCGCGTGCTCGAATCCCAGTCCGAAACCCTGAACCGGCTCAGAAGTCCGGTGGCGATTTTTGGTCCCGGCCAGACCTTGCGGTTCTACAACAGCGCCTTCGCGCGGCTGTCGCACCTGTCGGAAGATCTGCTGTCGTCCGAGATCCGCCATGGCGAGCTCTTGGATGCCATGCGCGAACTGCGCCGCCTGCCAGAGCAGATCGACTTCCTGCAGTGGAAGAAAAACGTGCTTCGGCACTATACCACGCTCCTGGAACCCTATGAGGAGATGTGGCACCTGCCGGACGGCACCGCCCACCGGGTGGTCACGCAGCCGCACCCGCTTGGTGGGCTTCTGATCCTCTTTGAAGATGTGACCGACCGCTTGGCGCTCGAACGTTCCTACAACACGCTTATCGCCGTGCAGCAGGAAACGCTCGACCACATGCGGGAGAGTATCGCGGTGTTCGGTTCGGACGGTCGCCTGCAACTCTCGAATCCCGCGCTCAAGGACCTGTGGCAGCTTGATGATGAGCTCCTTGAAGGCAAGCCGCACCTCTCCATGCTCGCGATCGATATCCCGCTTGATGAAGCCCGGCCCGGCTATCAGGACGAGGAAGATATCCGCGCTCGCTTGCCTGCCTGGGTGTCGGACCGCAAACACCGGTCCGGGCGCTGGTACCGGAAAGACGGGCTTGTGATCGACTACGCGCTTGTGCCGCTACCGGACGGCGGCGTCATGCTCACGCAGAGCGATGTCACAGACAGCTTCAAGGTGGAACAGGCGCTTCGGGAACGCTCGAACGCGCTTGAAGCTGCTGACCGCCTCAAAAGCGAGTTCATCACCAATATGTCCTATGAGCTCCGGACCCCGCTCAACTCCATCATCGGTTTTGCCGAAATGCTGGACCAGAAGATATTTGGTGAACTGAACGCCCATCAGGCCGACTATGTGAAAAACATCCTCAGCGCGTCTGACGACCTCAAGGTCCTGATCGCGGACGTTCTTGACCTCGCCGTGCTCGATGCGGGCGAAGCGCAGCTTGAACTTGAAGACGCGGATGTGAAAAGCGAGCTGGCGGACGCCGCCACACTCGCTGCCGATATCGCCCGCAAGGTGGATATCACCCTCAATATGGACGAATGCGACGACGTGGGCAGCATCATGGCCGACCGCAGGCGCCTCAAGCAGATTTTCTACAACATGGTCTCGTCCATGCTGAACTTCGCGCGCTATGGCGGCACGCTGTCGGTCAAACTTGAAGGCGGGGACGGTGATGTGAAGGTCACCATCTTCAATCCGGATTCGGGCCTTACGGTGCGGGAACGCGACCGCCTTGTCGCCACTGTTGCCATGGGTGCGTCGCCGGGTGGCAGGCGTGCGACAGGCCTTGATCTCGCGCTGGTTCGCAGTATTGTCGGCCTCCACAAGGGCAGTATCGCACTTGACGCTTACGGCGTTGAAGGGCTAGCCCTAAGCTGTACCCTGCCGCGTGTGCAGGCAGACCCTGCCATTCATGAATAAGCCGAGCATCCAAGACCCGACCATGCCAAACGAGACGCTTCTAGACCTTGTCTGCTTGAGCGAACAGGACACCGCCGCCTTTGCCGCGCGCCTTGCCGCTCACCTTGAAACGGGTTCGCTTGTTGCGCTGACCGGTGACCTTGGCGCCGGCAAAAGCACACTCGCCCGCGCCTTCATCCGCGCACGCCTTGAGGACGATGAGGCCGAAGTGCCAAGCCCCACCTTTACCCTTGTGCAAACCTATGATGCCCCTGATGGCACCGAGGTATGGCACGCCGACCTTTACCGCCTGACCGACCCGGAAGAGGTGTATGAACTTGGCCTTGATGAAGCGCGGGACGACGCCATCTGCCTCATTGAGTGGCCGGACCGCATGCCGGAAAGCTGGTGGCAGGACGCGCTTGAAATCACCTTGGAGATAGGCGACGCCGGCGCGCGCCAGCTCAGCCTAAGGGGCGATAAAACCCGCTGGAGCAAACTTGTGGCGGAGGTTGCAGCGTGAGGGGGATCATCCTGTCAGCGGGGCTCGGTACCCGCATGGGCGACATGTCCAGGCGTATCCCCAAGCCGCTTGTCGAAGTAGCGGGCCGCACGCTGATTGACCGCGCGCTCGACCGGGCGGACGCGGCTGGCCTCGACCGCGTGGTCGTCAACGTACACCACCATGCAGACCAGCTTGAGGCGCATCTGGCGCCGCGCATCGCTGCAGGCCACGTGGTGATCTCTGACGAGCGAGACTGCCTGCTTGAGACTGGTGGCGGCGTGAAAAAGGCGCTTCCGCTTCTGGGCTCACAACCCTTTTTCGCCATGAATAGCGATGCGCTATGGCTTGACGGTGCGGGTTCCACGCTCCTGCGCCTCGCATCCCACTTTGATGCCGCGCGCATGGATGCACTCCTTCTGCTGATCCCGACACCGGATGCCCTAGGCTATGACGGGGTGGGCGACTTTATCCCCTTCGCGGGCGGTATGGCGCCGGTACCGATCGCCTTCCGGGGCGACGCCCCCGCGGCCCCCGTTATGTTCGGCGGCATCATGATGATCCGGCCCGAACTTTATGACGGTACGCCTGACGGCGCCTTTTCCAACCGTGTGGTGTTCAGGAAGGCGGTCGAGAATGGCCGCCTGTTTGGCATCGTGCACGACGGGCACTGGATTCATGTAGGCACCCCTGAAGGCGTGGTGGACGCGGAAGCACGGCTCAAAGAACTTGGGGCTGCCTGATGACTGTGCGTGCGCCCAAGGTCTATACCATCTCCCCCGCCTATTCCTTCACGGACGCGCTGGCGGAAGGGGTGATGGCCATGGCGGGCGGCGACCCGACCGAGCTTTCTGAAATCACCATCCTTGTGCCCAACCGGCGGGCGCAACGGTCGCTGCGCGAGGCATTCCTGCGCATCATGGGCAAACGCCCGATGGTGCTGCCGACCATGCGCCCCATTGGCGACGTGGACGATGATGAGATCGCCTTCCTTGGCGCGGGCCTCGGGCTTGACCCGTCTGACATTCCGCCCGCCATATCCGGCGTGCGCCGTCAGGTGCTTCTGATGCAACAGGTCATGAAGTGGGGCGGCGCGGGGGAGACTGGCCTTGCACCAGCACAAGGCTGGCGGCTCGCCGGTGAACTTGCCAAACTGATGGACCAGCTTGAGACCGAAGGCCTACCGTTTGATGGCCTCAAGGATCTGGTGCCTGAAGGTCTCGCGCACCACTGGGATATTACCCTTCAGTTCCTGCAAATCGTCTCGGCCCACTGGCCCACCATTCTGGAAGCTGAAGGCGCGATCAATCCGGCTGCGCGACGCGATACGCTCTTGCGCCTACTGGCTGACCTGTGGGAGGCGCAGCCGCCACGGGGCAAATTGATTGCGGCGGGCTCCACCGGTTCCATCCCGGCAACCGCCCGCCTGCTGTCTGTTGTTGCGCGCCTGCCGGACGGTATGGTCGTGCTGCCGGGGCTTGATACCCGTATGGACGATGCCGCGTGGGAGGCGGTGGACGCCAGCCACGGGCAGGGTGTTGTGAAGGCACTGCTTACTGATATGTCCGTCAACCGCCATGAGGTGCGGGAATGGGACGTGGGCCATGCAAGCGAGACCGCAACCCGCGCCCGCCTGTTCCGTGATGCGCTGTTGCCGTCTGTGGTCACCGACCGTTGGATGAGCCTTGGTTACGATAGCCTGCCGAAGGACGAGCTATTCCGGGGCCTGAGGAAAATCGTTGCGCCAACGCGGCGGGAAGAAGCAGCGGCCATTGCTATGGTCATGCGCGAGGTACTGGAGGTGCCGGAACGCACAGCCGCACTCGTGACACCAGATCGGGCGCTGGCGCGCCACGTGCGCGCCGCCCTCGCGCGCTGGGGCATTGATGTGGATGATACGGGCGGTGACAGGGTGCTCAATACTGTACCCGGCCGCTTCCTTGGCCTGATCGCCAGCGCCGCGAGCGAGGGTTTTGCGCCTGTGCCGCTTCTCGCGCTCCTGCAGCACCCCTTTGTTTCTGCGGGTGGTGACAGACGGGCCTATCTCGCTGCTATCCGGCGCTTTGACATGTTTGTCATGCGCGGCGTGCGCCCGGCGGGCGGGCTTGATGGCCTGATGGCCCGCGCCGAAGCGGCAGTGGATGACAAAAAGGCAGACTTCAACAAGGATGACCTTGTCATAGTGCGCGCGGTGACCGACTGCCTGCGCCCGCTCGAGCAAGCGCTCGCGAACCGTGAGCCGCTCGACATGCTGCTCACCACGCACCTGTCGGTTGCGGAAGCCTTGGCAGCGGAAGACGGTGTGGCGGGCACCGACAAGCTCTGGAAGGGCGAAGAAGGTCATGCGCTGGCGGACGCGGCGGCCGAACTGACGCAGGAAACCGGCGCCATCCGCGACGTAACGGCGGACGGCTATGCCGCCCTGTTTGCTGAGCTTTTTTCGGGTGTCACCGTGCGCCCGGTGTGGCGCAAGCACCCGCGGCTTTATATCTGGGGTACACTTGAGGCGCGATTGCAGCGCGCGGATGTGATGATCCTTGGCGGGCTGAATGAAGGCACTTGGCCGGGCGAAGTGAAGCCGGACCCATGGATGAACCGCCCTATGCGCAAGGAGTTTGGCCTGCCGCCCCTCGAACGCCGCACAGGCCAAGCAGCGCATGACTTCATGCAGGCCGCCATGGGGGACGAAGTGATCCTCACCCGTGCCGAGAAGGTGGACGGCGCACCCACAGTGCCAAGCCGCTGGCTGTTCCGGATTGAAGCGCTCGCAGGCGCCGGCATCCCCGAAGCGTCGCATTATCTCGGCTGGGCCCATGCGCTCGATGCTGCCGCCAAAGCCCGGCCGGTGCTGCCGCCTGCACCCAAGCCACCCGTCGCGGCCCGGCCAGTGCGCCTGTCGGTCACGCAGGTAGAAAGCTGGATGCGGGACCCCTACGGCCTTTATGCCCAGAAGGTGCTGAACCTCAAGCCGCTCGACCCCATTGACGACAGGCCCAATGCGTCCACGAAAGGTACGCTGCTCCACGAGGCACTAGAACGTTTCCTCGCGGAAGAAGGCCCGCGCAAGGGTGACACAGGATACGCGAGGCTCATTGCCGTCGGGCGCAAGGTGTTCGAACCGGTGCTGACCCAGCCTGCGGTTTATGCTTTCTGGTGGCCGCGTTTTGAGCGCATCGCCGACTGGTTCATCGCCAACGAAGCCGAGCGCGCGGAAACCTTTGAGGTCGCGGCGGTGGAAGAGTGGGCGGAGGCTGAACTCGCTGGCTCAGGCTTCACGCTTTTCGCCAAGGCTGACCGCATCGACCGCAACAAGGCAACCGGCGCGCTTACCATCATCGACTATAAAACCGGTAATATCCCCTCCGCCAAACGTGTCGCGGCTGGCTTTGCACCGCAGTTGCCGCTTGAAGCCTGGCTCGCGGAGCGCGGTGCCTTCAAAGGGGTGGACGCCGCGCCTGTGGACGATCTTGTGTTCTGGGAGCTTAAAGGCGGTGACCCGGTGCAGAAACAGCACCGGCCAATCAAGGATGTGGTGGAATCCGTTACGGAAGCGGAACAAGGTCTCAGGGGTCTCGTGAAAACCTTTGCCGATGAGAGCGTGGCCTACCTCTCGAACCCGCGGCCCAAAGAAGCCGGATACGGCGATTATGACCATCTGGCCCGGGTGAAGGAGTGGCGCAACACCGCCGACCCGTTTGACGGGGGTGACACATGACGAAGCCCCGTATGACAGATGCGCAGGCGCGCGCCACCTTGCCCATGCTCACGGCATGGGTCGGCGCGTCGGCAGGCACCGGCAAAACCCACGTCCTCACCGCGCGGGTGTTAAGGCTTATGCTCAATGGCGTGAAGCCTGAAAACATAGTGTGCCTAACTTTCACCAAAGCCGCCGCCGCGGAGATGAAAAACCGCATTTTTGAGGAACTTGGCCGCTGGTCGATGATGCCGGATGATGCGTTGGCGGCGGAGATCAACCGCAGGACTGAGGAAGTCGCGGACGCCGAGATGCTGACCGGTGCGCGGCAGCTGTTCGCACAGGTGCTGGACCTTTCCGGCGGGCTGCAGATACAGACCTTCCACAGTTTCTGTCAGGCGCTTCTGGGCCGCTTCCCGCTCGAAGCTGGCATGGCGCCGGGCTTTGAAGGCATCGACGATGCGGTCGCATCCGAGATGATGGCGAGCGCGAAGGACGAGATGCTGGCGCTGACGCGCACTGCACAGGGTTCGCACATTCGCCGCGCACTTGACCATGTGGCGGGCATGGTGACGGAAAATACGTTTGACGAGGTCATCGGGCGCTTGTCGTTCGAGGCGTCCACCCTCGATACCGCCCGCCGCGCCTATACGGAGGAAGGGCTGACACCCGCCCTTTACCGCGCGCTGGAGCTGACACCGGGCGAAACGCGGGACGTGGTGCTGAACGCCGCCATCGCCGATGATGCGTTTGATATTGAAGGCGTGCGCGCCCTTGGTCGCGGGCTCCTTGAGGGTACTGCCCCCGAAGGTAAACTTGGGCAGGCGATCCTTGATTTCACCGCCGCGGAAGGTGAGGCACGCAAAGCGCTCTATGAAGCCTATTCGCTGGTATTCCTCACCGCGACCGGCGGGGCACGCGCCCGCATCGCCAATAAAAAAACGCTGGAGAATAACCCCACGCTCGAGGCGGTGATCGAGAAAGAACAGGCGCGCATGCTGCGGCTGAACGACCGTCTGTTGCGTATCACGGCGGCGGAGGCGACCGTGTCGCTCCTCACCCTGGGCCTTGCGCAACTGAACCGCTACCGGCACCTCAAGGCCGAGCGCGGCATGGTCGACTTTGACGACATGATCGACCGCACGGTCAAGCTGCTGGCGCGTACGGACGTCGCGCCCTGGGTGCTGTTCAAGCTTGATAACAGCATCGAGCATATCCTCGTCGATGAAGCGCAGGACACCAACCGGGAGCAGTGGCGCGTGGTCGAGGCGCTGACGGCCGAGTTTTTTGCCGGGGAAGGCGCGTCCGAGGTGATGCGCACGGTCTTCGCCGTGGGCGACGCCAAGCAGTCCATCTTCTCCTTCCAGCGTGCCGACCCGCGTGAGTTTGTCGCCGCCCGTGACCGGGTGTTTGACCGCGCCCGCGCCGCTGACTGTCTGGCGGAAAGCGTCCCGCTCAATCTCTCCTTCCGCTCGGGTGGGGCTGTGCTGTCGCTGGTGGACGCGGTGTTTGACCGTGAGGCTGAGGCCTGGCACGGCCTGTCCGCGGATCATGAAATTGTGAAACACGACTTTACCCGCAAGGGCCATGGCGGCCTTGTGGAGCTGTGGCCGCTTGAGGCACCAGCGCCTTCGGGCGACGACGATGATGCGCAGGGCTGGGTGCCGCCGCTCATACAGGAACAGGCGGATGACGCCGAAGGCCGCACCGCGTGGCGGGTGGCGCGGCGCATCAAGGCGATGATCACAGGGCGCGAGATGCTCGAGGCGCAGGCGCGCCCCATCGAGGCAGGTGATGTGCTCGTGCTCGTGCGCAGGCGCACCGCTTTTGTCGACCATCTGGTACGCGCGCTCAAGTTCCTCGGCGTGCCGGTCGCGGGCCGGGACCGCATGGTGCTGACGGATGAGCTGCCGGTGATGGACCTGCTCGCGCTCGCGCACGCGGCGCTACTGCCGACCGACGATCTCACGCTTGCCACCGTGCTCAAAAGCCCCTTCATCGGCTTTGATGACGATATGTTGTTCCGTCTTGCCTATGGCCGTAAAGGTGCGCTTTGGCACGCGCTGCAGGCGAAGGCGAGTGAGGACGCAGCGTTTGCGAGCGCGCTTCACTATATGCAGGACGTGGTGCGTGGCGCTGACATCCGCACCCCGTTTGAGTTCTTCTCCCACGTTCTGACGGAGCTTGGCGGGCGGCAAAAGCTCGCCGCGCGGCTCGGTGAAGAAGTGCATGACCCGATCGATGAGCTGCTCGAAGAAGCGCTCAGGTTCGAGCATACGGGCACCGCGTCCTTGCAGGCCTTCATCCACCGGGTCGAGCATGGCGGTACACAAATCAAGCGGGATATGGAAGCCGCGGGCGGTCAAGTGCGTATCATGACGGCGCATAGCTCCAAAGGTTTGCAGGCGCCGATTGTCTTCCTCTCTGACCTTGTGAGCATGCCTAATACCGGCAAGGAAGGCCGCGTGGTGCCGATTGATGGACCAAGCCCCAATATGCCGCCGCTCCTCCTGTGGACCTCACCCGCGGCAGGCCTCGGGCTCGCGGAGGAAAAGAAAGCCGCGCTCAAGGAACAGGCACAGCATGAATACCGCAGGCTTCTCTATGTGGCGCTGACCCGCGCCGAGGACCGGCTGTATATCGCCGGTTGGCAGGGCGAGAAGGAGCCGGACAAAGGCTCGTGGTTCGGCGCGATTGAGGATGGTTTCAATCGTATCGGTTCCGAAACTATATTGCTTGAGGGTGGCTATGAGGTGAAACGCTTCACCGTGCCGCAGACGGCAGAGGTTACGCGCAAGGCGAAGGCTGAGGTGGAGGCTGCGCCAGTACCGCCGCTGCCCGCATGGGCCCGCGCGCGCATGCCGGATGAACCAAGCCCGCCAAAACCGCTCGCCCCCTCAAGGCCGGATGAGGAAGAACCCGCGGCCACCAGCCCGCTCGCACGCACCAAAGCGGCGCGGTTCGAGCGTGGCCGGCTTATTCACAGCATGCTCGAATGGTTGCCGGATATGGCCGCGCCGATGCGCGAGGCGGCGGCAATGCGTTTCATGGCGCGCGCAGGGCTTGATGATGCGACTGCCACAACCTTCTGGCGTGAGGTGGAAGGCATCCTGAATGACACAGCGTTTGCCCCCATCTTCGGCCCCGGTAGCCGTGCGGAAGTACCGATTGCGGGCCTCGTGGGTGGTCGGGCGATTTCAGGCCAGGTAGACAGGCTTCTGGTCAGCGAATCGGAGGTGCTGATTGTCGACTACAAGACCAACCGCCCGCCGCCGCGTGATGCTGCGCTGGTGCCAGAGATTTACCTCAAACAGATGGGGCTTTACGCCCGCGCGCTGGAGGATATCTACCCCGGCCGCCGCATCCGCGCGGCGCTTCTGTGGACCGATATAGCATTCCTGATGGAACTACCAAAAAGCCAGATGGATGAAGCACTTGGCCGCATGGGGCTTTAAGCCATATGTGGTGAAATATCACACAGCCGTTACTAAACCTTGACCATGCAAGGGTGCCTACTTACCTTAACGACTGTGACGAGACCAAAAGGCCCGCGACCGGGCCCCGCGTGAGGCCCAAAGCGCCATCACCGGTTAGCGAAGAAAGAGTAAAAAGATGGCAACCATCACCGTAACTGATGAAAACTTTGAGGCCGAGGTCCTGAAATCCGACAAGCCAGTGCTCCTTGACTTCTGGGCGCCATGGTGTGGCCCTTGTAAGATGATCGGCCCGGTTCTGGAGCAGATCTCCGGCGAGCGTGACGATATCATCATCGCGAAAATGGACATCGACGAGAACCCCGAGACCCCGACGTCCTTCGGCGTTCGTTCGATCCCGACCATGCTGATCTTCAAGGGCGGCGAAGCCGTGGCAACCACCATGGGTGCCAAGCCGCGCGCGCAGCTTGAAGCATGGATTAACCAGTCGATCTAAGGCTGGCGACAGTTTGCTAGGAAAAGGCGCCGCTTTGTGGCGCCTTTTTTATGGGGGAAGAATGGAATATTTAGCGCTTATTCTTGTTCTGACCGCCGTTCCATGGACGGCGAGGTTGATCGCACCTGACCACGACAGTGGAATGCCATTTGTTCTGGCAGCGCCCATCATCGGCACTGGTGTGTTTCTATATCTGGAATACCTGCGCGAAGGTCATTTTGGCGCGTTCGCCATTGTGACATTTGTTGCGACCTTTGTGGCATCATGCGTCGCCGTGGTGGCCCTCGAAGGGGGGCTTTATGCAGCACGAGCTCATTGGTGGAGGCTTCCCGCAGACCAGCGAAGGCACTTCACAGGAGTGGGGGCGGCGGTCCTTGTCGTAGGTGGCTGGATCATGCTGGAGCCCGGAATTTCGCGCGACATAGATTTTCGGAACGCGATCTATGATGGGCTATATCAAGACTCGGTACAAATAGCGGAAAGCTATTTAGAGGCGCAGGGTATTACCATCCCCAACACGAAACCGAAGCTGGTTGAGCACGAAGATGATCCTCTCAAATTTACGGTTGTGTATGAAACGCGGGAGGGTGAAACGCTGGCGGTCGTTGTTTCCCTCCGCACCGATGAAGCGGTTACGCTCAAGTAGCGCAGCCGTCACGCTGGCAACTCGCCCGTCATCTTGAGCACATTGCCTGCGAGGTAGAGGGAGCCGCCGATAAGCACGAACGGCGGGCGTTCGGGGTGGGCGCGCTCAGCAACCATCTTGAGGGCTGAGGGCACGTCCTTGGCGACGATGCCGCTGATGCCCGCGTCTGTGGCGGCAGCGGCGAGGAAACCGGGTTCAGCCGGGTCTTCATCACATTCAATTGGCACCGCAATCACGCGGTCGACCACACCGGCAAGCGGCTTCAGGTAGCCCTTGGCGTCCTTCCGGTTCAGCATGCCCATGATGAGGGTAACAGAGCGCTCAACCGGGTCAACCTGGGCCAGAAAGCCTCTGATCACTTGCCCGGCGGCCGGGTTATGGCCGCCGTCGAGATAGAGGCTCGCGCCCTCCGGCAGGAAACCGTTGAGCGGTGTGCCCACAAGCTCCTGCAGGCGTGCGGGCCAGCGCACCCAACCGAGGCCAGCCTTGATGGCGGCATCGGGAATGGCGACAGCCTTTTGCGCGCGGGCGAGGGCGATAGCGAGCCCCGCATTGATCATCTGGTGTTCGCCCACAAGGCTTGGGGCGGGCAGTTCCATTTCAGTGCGGCCATCGGTGTAGCGGAAGCTGCCGCCTTTGACATGCGGTAGCACGTGCCAGTCTTCATCAAACACCAGCGGCATGACGCCCAGTTCAGTCGCACGCGCGCGAATGACAGGCAGCGCTTCCGCGTCCTGCGGGCCGACAACCGTGGGCACACCAGCCTTGATGATGCCCGCCTTCTCGCCCGCGATGGCCGCAAGCGTGTTCCCGAGGAAGGCCTCATGGTCCATGCTCACGGGCGTGATGCCAACGGCAGCGGGCCTCGCAATCACATTGGTGGCGTCCAGTCGTCCACCAAGACCGACCTCGAGGATACAGAGGTCCGCCGGTGTGCGCGCGAAGGCGAGGAAGGCGGCGGCGGTGGTGATCTCAAAGAAGGTGATATCATCGCCCGCGTTTTTGGCTTCGCATTCCTCGAGGATGGCGGTGAAATCGTCTTCCGCGATGATCTGCCCGGCGACACGGATACGCTCGGCAAAGCGCACAAGGTGGGGGGATGTGTAGACATGCACCCGGTGCCCGGCAGCCTCGGCAATCGCGCGCAGGGTCGCGACGGTGGAGCCTTTGCCGTTGGTGCCCGCCACATGGATGACGGGCGGCAGTTTTTCGTGCGGGTTATCCAGTTTCTCAAGCAGGCGGTACAGCCGGTCAAGCGACAGGTCTATCTCGACCGGGTGTAGCTTCCTGAGGCGCGCGAGCACCTTGTCACTGGCAGTGGTGTCCATAAAAGGCCCTCGCGCGGATGATGTGCGGCGTGTCTATTCAGCCGCTTTTTTGCGGGTGCGACCACCCATCAGCATGGCCAGCACGCTGCCCAGCTTTTCCTTCAGTTCATGACGGTGAACCACAAGGTCCACCATGCCGTGTTCCTGCAGGTATTCGGCGGTCTGGAAACGCTCCGGCAGTTTTTCGCGGATCGTTTGTTCGATCACGCGTTTACCCGCGAAGCCGATCATCGCCCCCGGCTCGGAGATGTGCAGGTCACCCAGCATCGCGTAGGAGGCCGAAACGCCGCCCGTGGTCGGGTCGGTCAGCACCACGATATAAGGGAGGCCAGCGTCGCGCAGCATCTGGATCGCGACCGTGGTGCGCGGCATTTGCATCAGCGAGAGGATACCTTCCTGCATACGGGCGCCGCCCGATGCGGTCAGGATAACAAACGGTGCCTTGATCTTGAGCGCTTCCTTGGCGCCCGCGATGAAACCTTCACCCACAGCCATGCCCATGGAGCCACCCATGAAGAAGAAGTTCTGGATGGCAACCACGGTGGTCACGCCGCCGATCTTGCCAACAGCAACCTTGATGGCGTCCTCGTCACCTGTGGTGTTGCGCGCGGCCTTCAGGCGCTCGCTATAGCGTTTGGTGTCGCGGAACTTGAGTGGGTCCTGGTTCACGCTCGGCAGCGCGATCAGGTCATAGGTGCCGTTATCAAACAGGTTGTCAAAACGGTCTTTAGGCGGCACGCGGTCATGGTGGTCACAGTGTGCACACACATACTGGTTCGCGATGAACTCTTTCTGGAAGATCATCTGCCCGCAGTTTTTACACTTGTGCCAGAGGTTATCCGGCGTGTCCTTCGGGTTCAGAACCTTACGAAGCTTCGGTTTGACATAGTTGGTGAGCCAGCTCATGCGCCTCAACCCCTTCCTGTTTTGTGCTTACCGTTTGGCACTGCGGACACCGTCCGCAAGCTTTCTGGTGAAGGCAAGCACGTCCTTGCTCATGCCCTTGCCGGGCTTATTGTCATCATCGAGGCCACCTTCGATCAGCGATACGATGGCGGAACCGACGACAGCCGCATCCGCAACTTCCGCTACGGCTTTGGCCTGTTCAGGCGTGCGGATACCGAATCCGACGGCAACTGGCAAGTCTGTATGCGACTTGATGCGTTCGACCGCCGCGCCGATATCATCCGCAGTGGCGGACTTGCCGCCCGTCACCCCTGCAACAGCAACATAATAAACGAATCCGCTCGCGCCGGAAAGGATTGTGGGCAAACGCTCATCATCCGACGTTGGCGTGGCGAGGCGAATGACATCAATCCCGGCCTTGTTCGCGGGGATGCGCAGCTCTTCATCTTCCTCTGGCGGCAGGTCAACGATGATGAGGCCGTCAGCGCCTGCGTTCGCCGCGTCAGCGCAGAAACGCTCAATGCCATAAGCATAAACCGGGTTGAAATAGCCCATCAGCACGATGGGCGTGCTGTCGTTGCCCGCGCGGAAGCGGCGCACGATCTCAAGGGTTTTCACCATCGAACCACCAGCGGCCAGCGCGCGCTGGGCGGCGCGGTCAATGGCCGGGCCGTCGGCGGACGGGTCGGTGAAGGGCATGCCAAGCTCGATGATGTCGGCGCCCGCGTCCGGCATGCCGGCCACAATCTCGAGCGAGGTATCAAAATCCGGGTCGGAGGCGGTCACAAACGTGATGAAGGCGGCGCGGTTCTCGGCGCGCAAACGGTCAAAACAGGCGGTCAGTCTGCTCATGGCTTTTGGCTCCCTGCTTCTCAGATTTCAGCGCCGAGCGCTTCGGCAACGGTGAAGATGTCCTTGTCGCCACGACCGGACATGTTCAACACACAGATATGCTCACGCGGAAGTTCAGGTGCCATACGAATGACATGGGCAAGCGCGTGGCTACTTTCAAGCGCCGGGATGATGCCCTCGGTGCGGCAACACATCTGGAAAGCATCAAGCGCCTCCTTGTCGGTCGCGGAAACATAGTTCACGCGGCCCTGCTCATGCAGCCACACATGCTCCGGCCCGATACCGGGGTAATCAAGGCCGGCTGAGATGGAATGGGCCTCGGTGATCTGGCCGTCCGCGTTTTGCAGCAGGTAGGTGCGGTTGCCGTGCAGCACACCCGGCGCGCCGCCCGCGATCGAAGCCGCGTGTTTATCGGTGTCTACACCGTGGCCTGCCGCTTCAACGGCAAACATGTCCACCTCTTTATCGTCGAGGAATGGGTGGAAAAGGCCGATGGCGTTTGAGCCACCCCCTACGCAGGCCACAAGGCTGTCCGGCAGGCGGCCCTCTGCGGCCATGATCTGTTCGCGGGTTTCGCGGCCAATGATGCTCTGGAAGTCACGCACCATCATCGGGTAGGGGTGCGGGCCCGCGACCGTGCCGATGATGTAGAAGGTGTCATGCACGTTCGTCACCCAGTCCCTGAGTGCGTCGTTCATCGCGTCTTTGAGGGTGGCGGAACCGGAGGTCACCGGCTTCACCTCGGCACCCAGAAGCTTCATGCGAAATACGTTGGGTTTTTGCCGCTCAATGTCCACAGCCCCCATGAAGACCGTGCATTTGAGGCCGAAGCGCGCAGCCACTGTGGCTGTTGCAACACCGTGCTGGCCCGCGCCGGTTTCGGCGATCACACGGGTCTTGCCCATGCGTTTCGCCAAGAGCACCTGGCCGATGGCGTGGTTGATCTTGTGCGCACCGGTGTGGTTCAGTTCCTCGCGCTTGAAGTAGATCTTCGCGCCGCCCAGTTCTTCCGTCAGCCGCTCGGCAAAATAAAGCGGGCTTGGCCGGCCGATGTATACGCGGTTCAGCTCATCCAGCTCCTTCAGGTAAGCCGGGTCCTGGATCGCCTCGCGGTAGGCGGCCTCCACCTTGTGCACAAGTGGCATCAGGGTTTCGGACACATAGCGTCCGCCAAATTTTCCGAAGTGGCCTTTTTCGTCGGGGCCGGTGCGATAGCTGTTGAGAACCATGGTGATACCCTACTACTCGAGAAGAAAGCGGAAGACCGTATCTATACGTGCCAACTTACCTAACGGCTTTTGCGGCGCGAAGAAAGGCCTCAATTTTTTCGCCGGATTTTTGCCCCGGCGCATCTTCGACGCCTGAGGAAACATCAACGGCATGGGCGTTACTTTGTGCTATGGCTTCAGGCAGGTTAGAAGCCGTCAGCCCCCCCGCAAGTAACCACGGGAACGTGAACTTCTGTTCCATCAGGATATGCCACGGGAAGGAGACCGCGTTGCCGCCGGGAAGGTCGGCGCCCTTCGGGGGTTTGGCGTCAAAAAGGATGGCATCCACATGCGGGGCGAAGGCGTCAGCCTCAGCGAGGTCCGCGCGTTCGCTCACGCCAATCGCCTTGATGACGGAAACACCCATCCGGTCGCGGATCAACTGGGCTTCGTGCGGGTATTCGTCCCCGTGCAGTTGCACCCAATCAAGGTCAAGCGCGTCCACAGCGGCCTCGATAAAATTATGTTCGGCATTCACAAATACGCCCACACGTTCCGCCCGCTTGGGCAGGTGACGGCGCAAGCTGTGCGCTTCCTGCAGGCTCAGGTTCCTTGGCGAGCGCTCGAAAAACACAAAGCCGAGCCAGCGCGCGCCATAAAAGGCGGCAAGGTTGGCGTGTTCGGCGGTCGTGAGGCCGCAAATCTTCGTTGATACGGGCATGGTGTGGCTCAGCTGGAGGCAGTATGGGGCCCGTCAGGCAGCCAGATGCGGATGAACCGGCCCTTGCTGTCTGTTTGCGCGCCAAAAAGGATGAACAGGATATCCAGCAGCCAGCCGATGCCAAAAAGCCCGAAGGTGATGATATAAAGGATACCGGTCAGCCAGCGGCCGACATAGAAGCGGTGCACGCCGAAGTAGCCGACAAAAAACGCCAGCAAGAGCGCCACAAGGCGGCTTTTGGGCGAGAAGCGCGCAGCGAGCGCTTCGCTTTGTGTGCGGTAAGCGGATGGCTTCGCGTCGCCGCCCTTGGCGGTCTCACCTGTCTCATCCGGGCTTTCGCCTTTCGATAGCGCAGTGATGGCGTCCGCAATCTTGCGCGCGGCAGCTTCCTGAATGGCCATCACATCATCGCCGGTCATGTTGATGCGGTCGGACCAGAGCGTGGCGGACGTACGGTCAAGCAGCTGCACCGTGATGCGGTAGCGGTTGTCCTGCATGCGGATGCTGCCCTCAAGCACAAAACTTGTGCCCAGTTCACGCGCCACCTCGTGTGGTGCCATGCCGTCCGCGGCCAGTTTTTCGGTCGCGCGTTTGGCGGGGGTGGCAAACTTGGCGGCCTGCAGGTCGGCGATCAGGTCATCCATCAGGCCTTCGGCAAAATGGTCCGGCAGCGCGCCCATTTCCTTGAACGGCATGACAGCGACTGCCGTGCGGCCACCATATTCTGGCGCGGGCGGAGCGGCGTCGACAAAGCCAAGGCCGGGCAGGCTCGCGCTGCTCAGGCCCTCGCCGCGCTTCTTGGCCGTCCAGCGTTCATACATGGTACGACCATTGGTGAAGAGGAACATGGTGAGCGCGCACAGGGTACCAAGGCCGCCCATGAGGTCGGCGTTTTCCTGTACCCAGGCTATGAAAGTCTCAAACATCCCCAAATGTCCTCTCAGGCACCCGGGGAGCCTATGGGCGTCACGCCGGGGCGTCGCTTGCCAGCAGCGGTGCAAACTCCGCAGTTTGCCGCGTCAGCGTCGCGGTCGCTGCTTTCATCAGGTCTTCACCGAGCAACATACCGCTATTCCATGTTGCAACATAGTCCAGACCGTCCGCAACCGTATGGTCGCGTGCATAATTCAGTACCGCTTTTGTACCGCTGACGGCAAGAGGGCTTTTGGATGCAATTTCTTGTGCGAGGCTAAAGGCAGCCTCAAGTGTCGCGTCCTTGTCTGCGTGCACATGGTTGATGAAACCAAGCCTATGGGCTTCATCCGGCAGCATCTTGCGGCCGGTAAAGGCCAGTTCCTTGAGGATGCCGAGGGGCAATAGGTAAGGCGCACGCTGGAGGGTGCCGAGGTCCGCGACGATAGCCACATTGATTTCCTGGATGGAGAACCAGGCATCTTCGCTTGCTAATCGCATATCGCAGGCGGCGATGAGATCGATCCCACCGCCCACACAAGCGCCGTGGATAGCGGCAATCACCGGCACGCGGCAATTATCCACCGCATTGAAGCTGTCCTGCAGCCAGAGGATATGACGGCGGAGCTTGTCGCGCACCCGCGCGGGGTCGCCTTCGGCGCCGCCCAGCACGCTCGCGCTTTCCTTGAGGTCGAGGCCCGCGGTGAAATGTTTGCCGTTGCCGGAAAGCACTACCGCGCGTACGTCCGGGTTGGCATCAAGGGCTTTAAACGCCTTGCCCACTTCCGAGAAGAAGGTGCCGTTCATGGCATTCAGCTTCTCGGGCCGGTTCATCGCCACATGGGCAACACCGTCCTTGATGGTGACGTCAAGCGTTTCATAAGCCATGGCAAACCTCCCTCATGTGCGACTTGCCCATGAATATTGGCCGAAATGCTTTGAGGGCCAGCAAACTTAGCGATAAAGCTTCAGAAGCTCCGCATATGTTTTGGCCTTTGAGAGGTCCTTGCCCGCGCGGCCCTTCTCAAACCAGTTTTGCACCAGCTTTTTGGCCTGTTTCGACGGCAGCGTGCGCGTCAGATAGTCGGCCACGGTGGCAAAGTCCGTATAGCCTGCGCCCATCTCGGAGCGGAAATCGCGGATGATGGACCAGAAAGCCTCATCGCCCAGCATGTCATGCAGCATGGCGTAGGCGAGGGTGCTCATCGCATCGCTTTCAGCCCTGAGGCCAGCGGCGGTGAAGTCGGTGAGCGGGGTTTTGCCCACGGTCGCATTTGTTTTCACAAGCGCGAGCGCGTCACCAAACAGCTTTTCCTTGAGCGCTGGCAGCGCCGCGCTATCGGCCTCATGGCTGCGGATGAGGGTGTCGATGCCGGTGGCCCAGTGGCCTTGCACTTTTGCGGGGTTCAGCATCCACATGTCGGTCAGCGCATGGCCAAGGCTCAGTTCCGCGCCGAACCGGCTATCGGGCACCAGCGCAAGGCCGGGGCCAAAGCTGCTGCCGTAGCCATCCCGCACACTGGCGACGGTGAGTTCCGCACCACTGCGCGGTTCGCCGTACACGTTGGTCAGCGCAGCGATGTCGCTACCCACACGCTCAAGCACCGCATCGGCCTCTGTGCGTTGGCCCGCGCGGTAGGCTACAAGCAGGTTGCCCGACCGCAGGTTTTCATAGTCCCCGACCGCAAGGGTGAGCGGCGCCACCGGCTGCGCGCTTTTGAGTTCATAATTGATTTTGGAGCCGTTCAGGGTCTTCTCAGCCACCATAAGGTTGCCAACGACCTTCTGTTCCCCGTTCACTTCCACAAAGGCGACCTGATGGAAAGGCGCGTGGTGCCATGCGGCTTCAATGGAGGCAAAATCAGCGTCCGCGAACACAGGGTAGGCGAAGCCCTCCGCGCGCAGCATGGTGAAATCGGGGTTCAGGATTTCGCGCACTTCCTCCAGCCCCATCAGCGAAAGGTCTTCAAGCTTGCCGCTATAATGCACCACAATCTCGTACCGGCTGCCCGCGTTCACGGGTTCGGCGAGGGTGATGGTGGTGGCATCAAGGCTGAGGCCCGGTTTGCCCGCAATCATCGCCGTGCGGCTTGCGGTGCGCAGTGCTCGCCCGCCGGGACCCTGTACTTTCATGACCTTGAGACCGGGGTTCAGTAGCACGGTCACCCGGCTCAAGGGCTCTGTGCCGGTGTTGCGGAACGTTACCTGATAGGCACCCAGCATCTGCGCGCGGCTCTCGCTGCGGTCCAGATGCAGTTTTGTGATCAGGGTTGCATTCAGAAGTTCTGTGTCGTCCGCATGCGCGGCGGCACCTGACATTAGAAGGGTGGCAAAACAGGCGGCTGTCTTGGCGAAATGCCCGAGCGAAGAGGTGATCCCCATCCTTATCCTCAAAATATGTAACAAAGTAACAAAATTATTTAAGCGGCTGAATGTGTGGCGGTCAAGGCACCTTAGTGCGCGGGCGCGCAAAAACCTGTGATCAGGGTGTCAGCAATTTCGGCCGCTGCCTCCACATGGGCGATATCGATATTGAGACCATAGACCACAAAAATCAGTTTGCTCGCGCCCTCTGCGACCGCCGTGCGGGTGCTGTCGGAAAACGGGCTACCAAACGGGCCGCGTTCGTCCGCGAGGAGGGGCAGGCCTTCAAGGTTTACCTTGCCGCGGCCAATGCCGTCATAACTTTCACCCGCCGCACCGATGGTCAGGCGAATGTCGCCCTCAATCTTGTCGGCGTCATAACAGCCAATGGGAATGCCGGTCATCAGCGAGACAAGGTTGCCGCTGTCGACCACATTATTGACCTTATAGAGCCCTTTGCCCGCAATCACCCGGCGGGTGAGGCTTTCTGAGGAGGGCCGATAGCGGCTCGGGTCCTTGCCGCAGGCCTTGAAGGCGGCACGAACGCCCGCAATCACCGGGTCGGTGCTTGCTGCTTCACCCATCAGTTCCTCGATCCTCAGGCCCGCGCCGTCTGCAATGGCGTTCGTGAGCGTGTCATCGCTCGGCCGCACCTCAATGCTGTAGTCAAGCATGCCCACATGTACGGGGAAGCCTAATTCCTGGAAACGGGGGTCGATCGTGAATGCCATAGGGACCTCTTGAACGCGGATACGCCCCCAGCATAACGACTGTGCGGAGCCTGTGCAAAGTGTGTGCGTATCAAATTCGGGCGCGCGGACCTAAATTCCTTATAGTTGTAAAAAATCACGCATTTTGCTAAAAGTGTCGCGAGGTGGCTTGGGGAAAATCGCATGAGACTGATGCCTGTTCTGGGGCTATGTGCGCTCATGCTCGCGCCTGCCTGCGCGAGCGTTCACCTCGCCGACGGCGAAGGTGACGCGGAAACCCACCGGTATTTTGGTTTTGTTGAGTTGAAGGTGCCGTCGCGCGACGGCCGCATCCATGCCTATGCGGTCAAAAGCGCGGGTATTGCCCTTGAAGATGGCCTGATGATCGGCTGGCGCGAGAGCGAGCAGGTCATCGTGCCCATCCCGCTTGGGGAGGGCGAAGCGCCCTCTGACGAGGCACCCTGTAGCCTGATTGTAATTGTGCGTTCTGATGCGCAAGCAAAACACGCCCGTGAGATCCTCTCCGGGTTAGACGGGGAAAAGATATGCCTGACATCGTTCCAATGAAGGTGTTCAGCCGTGTGCTCATAGGCACCGTGGCCTTAAGCCTTGCGGCTTGTACGCAAATGACCAAACATTCCAACACACTGGTGTTTGGCACCAACACCACCCTTGGCGTCAAGGTGGGGCAGGACGCGAACCAGACCCCAACCATCGAAATTGGGTATGGCCGTCAGGAAGCGGCATTTGTGCCGGTGCTCGCCAATACGGGCGTGTCCACGGGTGGCGATCTTACTCCCTGCCCGGGCACCGCAGTTAATGGCTCAGGCGGCGCGGTGAAGGTAGACCTTTCCACCTGCAAGTTTGAAGCAAGCCATGACGGGACGGACAAGGACAGCTATTCCACGCTCGCTTCCTTTGGCGCGGATGTCGGTGCAACGGCCAATAGCGGTGAAGTAACCTTGGCGCAGTATTTTGCCACCGGCATTGCGGCACAGGCGCTGGCGCTATCGGGCGGTGCGAACGTTGTGCAGGCTGGTGGCGATACGGCGGCCAAGGCGGATGCGGCGGGCAAAGCGGCTGATGCCATGAAGGCGGAGGCTGAAGCGCGCATTGCGGCTGAGAAAGCCAATGCTGCCAAATATGCTGGCACCATCGATGCGGGCGAATTGGCCGCGAAGGCGATTTTGGGTGCTAACGCAGACCCGGTAGACCCTGCCAAACGCGCGGCACTTGCCAGCAAAATTGGCGTTGGTGCCTGTGATGATGCGGCGCTCTCGGCGCTCGACCAGCACAGTGTCAAACAGTTCCTTGCCGAGATGAAGGCCCAAAAGTTCCAGTGCCTGGCACGGCTCGCGACTGAAGTTCAGAAATAGGGGGGAACCATGGCGAAACTTGAAACCTATGACTCGGAAGCAGGCGCCATCGGTGCGCGCGACCACTACAACCATAACCTTGGCAAGCGGGCCACGGTGTTCAAGGTTCCAGCCGCTGCTGGCAGTGTCTCCGACTATGGCGGTGGCGGGGCTGACCGCATCTTCAAGGACCCGATCGACCCCGGCGCATGGGTTCTGGTGGTAGAAGACTGACGAAACACTCAGTCTTTACTGTCTTCGTCAGGTGTATCACCGCCATATTGGAACACTTCTTCAAGCGGGGCATTCAGCGCGCGGGCAATCTCGAACGCGGCTTCGAGGGAGGGCGAATAGCGCCCCTGCTCGATGGCAATGATGGTCTGGCGTGTCATGCCGATCTTCTTCGCAAGCTCGGCTTGCGTCATCTCGCCCGCCATGAATCTGAGCGTGCGGATGTTATTGCTGATCTTGGTTGCTTTCGCCATCTCACGCGCCCTTGCGGTAGAGGTACAGCCGCATGCTGAAGGAGATGATGACACTCACGGCCATCACGGCAAGAATGGTGTGAGCGATAGCGAAGCTGCTGTATTCCAGCATCACCAGCACAAGGACCGCAAACAGGCCGCAACCCTGCATGTAGCTGCCGATACGTTCGGCCTTCATTTCAATGATATTGTCACGTTCATCAAACTCCAGCTCTTCACCTTTTCGGCGGCTGAGGATCGCGGTCAGGACCATCATCGCTATCACGAGCACAATATGGGCGGCGACCATGGTCCACATGGTGGGGCCGAATTGGCTGATAGCCGTTTCACCAGCGCTCGCAAGCCCATATGCCTCAATGAAATACCAGCCGTAAACCAGAACGGTGGCGACGAGCACACCGATATAACTTCTCTCATTAAAACCCATTGTATTGCTCCTTGCCTCGCTTGGCCCCGCTGTCGTTTTCCCGGGCCGTGTTATCGGTTTTTATCCATGTCAAAAATCCTGTCCTTGATGTCAGGTATTTTTTACATAGTCACTATGTAAGCGTAGGCAGACATGATGTAAAGAATTTTGTACATTGCTAGGCGTAAAAAAACCGCCCCGTGGGAAGCCACGGAGCGGTTTCTTTTACTCGGCACACGCCAGATAAGACGGATGCGGTGTGATGTTTAGGCGGCTTTTTTGCCTGGGATGCGACCGCGGCTGTCGCCTTTGGTGTAGAAAGTCTCACCGTTTGCGGCCATGTCACGCAGCAGTTGCGGCGGCGTGAAGCGGGGGCCGTAGGTCTGGGCAAGTCGGTCAGCCTCGCGCACAAACTCGTCCACGCCCATGGTGTCGATGAAGCTGAACGGGCCGCCGGTGAACGGTGCGAAGCCCCAACCGAAGATGGCACCAATGTCGCCTGATGCGGTGTCACGAAGTACACCTTCCTCGAAGCAGCGTGCACATTCGATGGCCTGGCGGATCATGAGGCGGGATTTCACCTCATCCACGCTGGGCTGGTCGTCGGCGAGCGGGAAGTGTTCGCTCAGGCCCTGCCACAGGTGTTTCGGGCTGCCGTCCTCGGGGTACACGTAGGCACCCTTGCCGTTCTTGCGGCCGAAACGCTCAAGCTCGGTGACCATTTTCTCGACAAAGCCGTCCGCGGGCGAGGGCACATATTTGTCGCCGAGCGCCTTGCGCGTCGCCATGCCCACCTTGTAGGACAGGTCGATCGCTACTTCGTCACCCACTGCCAAGGGGCCAACCGGCATGCCGGCCATCTTGCCTGCGTTCTCAATGAGCGCCGGGTTCACGCCTTCCTTGACCATCGCATAACCTTCCTGCACGTAGGTGCCGAAGCAGCGGCTGGTGTAGAAGCCGCGGCTGTCGTTCACGACAATCGGCGTCTTGCGGATTTGGGAAACGTAATCAAGCGCGAGCGCGAGGGTTGCGTCGTCGGTCTTCTCACCCATGATGATCTCGACCAGCGGCATCTTCTCAACCGGCGAGAAGAAGTGAATGCCGATAAACTGGTGCGGACGGGTGAAGTTCTTGGCGAGGCCGGTGATCGGCAGCGTCGATGTGTTTGAAGCAAACACAACATCCTTGCCGATAACGGCTTCGGTTTTCTCGGTCACGTCCTTCTTGATGTCCTCGGCTTCGAACACGGCCTCGATGATGAGGTCGCAGTCCTTGAGGTCATCATAATTGTCGGTCGGGATGATACGCTCAAGGAAGGCATCGCCTTTTTCCTTGGTGAGCTTGCCGCGGCCGATGTCTTTTTCAACGAGCTTGCGGCTGTAGTCCTTGCCTTTTTCAGCCGAAGCCATGTCACGGTCCAGAAGTACCACATCCATGCCGCCCTTGGCGGACACATAAGCCACACCTGCGCCCATCAGGCCCGCGCCCAGCATGCCAAGGCGCTTGACGGTCTTGCGCTCAATGTTTTTCGGGCGCAGCGACCCTTTTTCAACCGCTTGCTTGTTGATGAAGAGCGAACGGATCATGTTCGGCGCCACGGAACCGGCAAGCAGCGTCATGAAATATTTGCTCTCGATGCGGATCGCGGTGTCGAAATCAACAATGCCGCCTTCATAAAGGCACGACAGGATCGCCTGCACAGCCGGGTAGTTGTGCTGGGTCTGCTTCTGCGCCATGGCGTTTGCGCCGATGAAGGTTTGAACGGCTGCCGGGTTCATGGCACCTGCGCCGCCCGGATATTTGAAGCCCTTCTTGTCCCACGGTGCCAGCGCGGATGGGGATTTCTTGACCCATGCCTTGGCTTTTTCAACCACCTGGTCGGTCGGTGCCATCTCCTGAGCGATACCAAGGCCGAGGGCAACCTGGCCGTTATAGGGCTTGCCGGTGGTGATGGCTTGCGCCGCTGCCTGAATGCCGACAAGGCGCGGCAGGCGCTGGGTGCCGCCCGCGCCCGGCAGCAGGCCAACCTGCACTTCCGGGAAGCCAAGCTGCATCTTCGGGCTGTCGGTGATCACACGGTAGTGGCACGCGAGCACAAGCTCGAACCCGCCACCGAGCGCGAGGCCGTTCACAGCTGCCGCGAACGGCTTGGTGCCCTGAAGCGCCAGTTCCTTGCGCGGCTTGCCGCCGGTCTCAATGAGACGGAGGATTTTATTGAGGCGGAACGCGCCTTCAAAAGCTTCCTCTGGCGTCTGCTCGGCACCCGCTTGTGCGCCCAGCATGTTGAGGTCAGCGCCCGCGAGGAAAGCTTCCTTGCCCGAGGTGATGACAGCGCCTTTGACGGCGTCATCTTCAAGCACCTTGTTCACGCAGGTCTCGAGGTCTTCGATCAGTTGCGCGTTAAATACGTTCATACCGGTGTTCGGCAGGTCGATGGTCAGAAGCGCGATGCCGTCGCCATCAACTTCGTAGCGAATGGTCTCAGTCATTATGGTCTCTCCCTTTCGCTTTGTTATACGCGTTCGATGATGGTGGCGGTGCCCATGCCCGCACCGATGCAGAGCGTGGCAAGCGCGGTGGATTTACCCGTGCGCTCAAGCTCATCCAGCACCGTGCCGAGCACCATGGCGCCAGTGGCACCCAGCGGGTGACCCATGGCGATGGCGCCGCCGTTCACGTTGATATCCTTGTGGTCGATATTGAGCGCTTCCATGAAACGCAGCACCACGGACGCGAAAGCCTCATTGAGCTCCCAGATGTCGATGTCGGACGTGCTCATACCAGCGCGTTTGAGCGCTTTTTCAGCCGCGAAGGATGGGCCGGTGAGCATGATGGTCGGCTCGGAGCCCACAGACGCCATCGAACGGATGCGCGCGCGGGCCTTCAGGCCAAACTTCTCACCCATTTCCTTCGAGCCCACGAGGATGGCGGCAGCGCCGTCCACGATGCCGGAGGAGTTACCGGCGTGGTGCACGTGGTTGATACGCTCAATCTCCGGGTATTTCTGGATCGCGACGTTATCAAAACCAAATTCGCCCATCTGCGCGAACGAAGGCTTCAGCGCACCGAGCGACTGCATGGTGGTCTCCGGGCGCATGAACTCGTCATGGTCCAGCACGGTCATGCCCACAACGTCCTTCACCGGGATGATGGATTTCGAGAAACGCTTGTCGTCCCACGCGGCTTTGGCGCGCTTCTGGCTTTCAACCGCGTAAGCGTCCACATCGTCACGGCTGTGGCCGTATTTGGTGGCGATAAGGTCAGCGGAGATGCCCTGCGGCACGAAGTAGCTGTGGAACGCCACGCTGGGGTCCACCGGCCATGCGCCGCCGTCGCTGCCCATGGGTACGCGGCTCATGCTTTCGACACCGCCACCGATGGCCATGTCAGCCTCGCCGGACATAACTTTTGCCGCCGCGATGTTCACAGCCTCAAGGCCGGATGCGCAGAAACGGTTGACCTGGAAACCGGCTGTGGTTTCAGCGTAGCCCGCGTTGATGGCGGAGACACGCGCGATGTTCGCGCCTTGCTCACCCACCGGCGACACGCAGCCGAACACTACGTCGTCAACGTTCTCGGTATCGATTTCGGTACGTTCACGGATGGCTTGCAGCACTTGCGTGCCGAGCTGAACCGGGGTGATTTCGTGGAGCGAGCCATCAGCCCGGCCACGACCGCGCGGTGTGCGCACGGCATCATAAATATAAGCTTCAGTCATTTCGTCTATAACTCCCTTGTCTTCCCGTCAGGGGTTTAGAAATTGGCGGCGTCGAGGGCCATTACGTCTTCCGCACCGGTTTCGATTTCGGCGAGCAGCGCCTTGATCTCCGGCATGCGGCGTTTGACGTAGTAACGGCCGGTTGCAATCTTGTTCTCGTAGAAACTAGCGTCGCCCGTGCCTGCGTCCAGTGCATCAGCGGCAACTTTCGCCATTTGGGTCCACATCAGGCCCAGAAGCACATGACCAAAGAGGTGCATGTAAGGCGTGGAGGCAGCACCCGCGTTATCCGGGTTGGCCATGCCGTTCTGCATCAGCCACATGGTGGCTTGCGTCAGGTCCTTGAGGCCGGAGCCGAGTGCGTCGGTGAAGGGGCGCAGGCGGTCATCGCCTTTGGCGCTTTCACGGACTTCAGCGGCATATTTGAAGAAGGCTTGCACAGCCCGGCCACCGTTTGCCGGCAGCTTGCGACCGACAAGGTCAAGCGCCTGAATGCCGTTTGCGCCTTCATAGATCTGGGCGATACGTGCATCGCGCACAAACTGTTCCATGCCGTGCTCGGCAATATAGCCGTGACCACCGAACACCTGCTGGCTGGAGACGCAATACTCAAAGCCACGGTCGGTGAACACACCCTTGATGATCGGGGTGAGGAGGCCAACCATGTCTTCCGCCCACTGGCGTTCTTCCTCGGTTTCGGCGCTGTGCATCAGGTCAACAAGCACACCACACCACAGCGATGCCGCGCGTGATGCCTCGTTGAATGCCTTCGCGTTCATCAGCATGCGGCGCACGTCCGGGTGCACGATGATCGGGTCTGCCGGGCCATCAGCGTTCTTCGGTCCGGTGAGCGAACGACCCTGAATACGGTCACGCGCATATTCCGCCGCGTTCTGGTACGCCACTTCCGAGTTGGCGAGGCCCTGCATGCCCACACCAATACGCGCCGCGTTCATCATGATGAACATGGAGCGCAGGCCCTTGTTCAGTTCACCAATCAGGTAGCCCTTGGCGCCGTCGTAGTTCAGCACGCAAGTGGAGTTGCCGTGAATGCCCATCTTCTCTTCAATGGAAGCAGTGTTCACATTGTTGAACTCACCCACGCTGCCGTCCTCATTCACTGTGTATTTCGGCACGATAAAGAGGGAGATACCCTTCACACCGCCCGGTGCATCAGGTGTGCGCGCGAGTACAAGGTGGATGATGTTCTCGGAGAGATCATGGTCACCGGCGGAGATGAAAATCTTGGTGCCGGAGATTTTGTAGGAACCGTCGGCCTGTGGCTCGGCCTTCGTGCGCAGCATGCCAAGGTCGGTACCGCAATGCGGTTCGGTGAGGTTCATCGTGCCGGTCCAGGTGCCTTCAACCATTTTCGGCAGGAATTTCTGTTTCTGCTCGTCCGAGCCGTCAATGGAGATGGCCGCCATAGCGCCTGCCGACAGGCCCGGATACATGGCGAACGCGTGGTTCGAGGAGATCATCATCTCTTCAAAACAGAAGCCAAGCACGTGGGGCAGGCCTTGGCCGCCGTATTCAGGGCTTTGGGTCAGGCCGGACCAGCCACCCTCGACAAATTTCGCATAGGCTTCCTTGAAGCCCTTCGGCGTGGTCACCGAACCGTCGTCATGGCGCGTGCAGCCTTCACGGTCGCCGCTGTAATTAAGCGGTTGAAGCTCGTTTTCACAGAACTTGGCGCCTTCCTCGAGGATGGCGGAGACAAGGTCCGGGCTCACTTCCGAATAACCCGGCAGGTTCGAATATTTGCCGATGTTCAGCACTTCATTCAGGATGAAGTTCATGTCTTTCACGGGGGCACGATAGATTGGCATTTTTTACCTCAACTATGTCTATGACGATTGTTGTTTGATTATGTGACTGCGCGAACGTTGCGCTTTTCAGTGTGTCATCAGTTTCGGATCAGTTTCTGGGCGGATAATGGCGAAGCGGTTCGCCGGTATCGCGCCTGATCCACTGGTCGTTTTTATTGTCCCGCACGAGATTCGCGATCAGCTCGCAGAACTCCTGCAGTTCATCGATGGTGGCGTTGATGTCGTCCCGCTGCTCTTCAAGCGCGCGGATGCGCGACCGGCACTTCTCAACCGTGACCGAGCGCTGGGTCTCACGCCCGTCGCCGATGTCATAAAGGTCGAGCATCTCGCCGATTTCCTGAAGGGAGAAACCCACGCGTTTGCCGCGCAGGATCCACGCCAGCCGCACGCGGTCATTGGCATGGTAGATACGGTTCTGGCCCTGGCGCTCTGGGGTTAAGAGGCCCTGGTCTTCATAATGACGGAGCGTGCGCGGCGTCACGCCAAATTCGCACGCCAGTTCCTTGATGGAATAGGTGTCGGATTTCACCGCTCGCATTGGTAACCTTCCCTTTAATGTGCCTCATTACGTAGTTTACGTTTACGTCAACGTCAAGTGAAGCGGATCGGAAATTTGCTACATGCCTGCTTTCGCACTATATTTTCTGGACGTTGCAGTTTGATTAGAGCGGGCCATCCAGCCCGTGGGGGAGTGAAATCAGCGCGACTCGCGCTATCGGGAGGCAATTATGGCACCAAAATTCGACAGTTTCCGGGAGTTTTTCCCCTACTATCTGGCTGAGCATTCAGACCCGGTCTGCCGGGGTTTGCACTATGCTGGCACCCTGATCGCGACCGCTATTTTCCTCTACGCCATCTTTAGTCAGACATGGTGGCTGCTGCTGGTGTACCCGGTTGTGGGCTACGGTTTCGCCTGGGTTGGTCATTTTGTTTTTGAAAAGAACCGCCCTGCAACCTTCGATTATGCGCGCTGGTCGCTTATTGGCGACTATAAGATGCTATCGCTTTGGCTCACGGGGCGCCTCGCACCCGCGATGGAAGATGCGCTTGCCCGCCACGGCCGCCGCAATTCCAAAGGCGCCGAAGCGCTCTAAGGTGGCAAATCCGGAACCGAGATAAATCATGAAGGGGAGCGGCAGTGTTTGCATTCCGGCGCTAGTTTAGGTAGGAAAAATACATAAACCTTTGCTGGCCTGTTGGGATCAGTCTTCATATGCCGCTTTACCTGCCCATCGCCGAACTTTCGATGAATATCTTCATCGTGATTGGCATGGGGGCTATTGTCGGTTTCCTTTCCGGAATTTTTGGTGTGGGCGGCGGCTTCCTGATGACGCCGCTTCTTATTTTTGCAGGCGTTCCGCCCACGGTCGCGGTGGCTACGCAGTCCAACCAGATTACGGCGGCAAGTGTCTCGGGCGCGCTCGCGCACTGGCGGCGGCAGGGTGTCGACGTCAAGATGGGCATTGTGCTCATTGCGGGCGGTGCCGTTGGTGCCTTTGTCGGTGCACAGGTGTTCACCTATCTGCGCCTGACAGGGCAGGTGGACCTGATGATCGCCATCGCCTATGTGCTGTTCCTTGGCGTCGTGGGCGGCCTGATGCTGTGGGAAAGCCTGCGCGCCATCATGTGGCAACGCCGCGGCTATGTGCCGCCACGCAAGCCGCGCGAGGATCGGCACAAGGCATGGATTCACGCGCTGCCGTTTAAAATGCGCTTCCGCAAATCGCACCTTTATATTTCGGCGCTGTTGCCACTCGCTGTCGGTTTTTTTGTCGGCTTCCTTTCGGCCATCATGGGGGTGGGCGGCGGCTTCGTAATGATCCCGGCGATGATCTATCTTCTTGGCATGCGCACCAATGTGGTGGTGGGCACCAGCCTCTTTCAGATCATATTCGTCACCGCGCTCACGACTATCTTCCACTCCGTCAATACCCAGACGGTTGATATCTTCCTCGCGCTCCTGCTGCTGCCGGGTGCCGTGATCGGCGCGCAAATCGGCGCGCGCATCGGCCTCCGCCTGAAGGCTGAGCAGTTGCGGGCGCTCCTCGCCCTCATGGTACTGCTCGTCGGCGTCAAGATGGGCCTTGGCCTTGTGGTGGAGCCGGACGAGCTTTATTCCGTCGCGGAAGTCACCAGTTTCGAGGGGGCACAGTGATGCGGTCCCTCGTGCTCTTCGTCTCGCTTCTCATCGGTCTTGCCGGTAGCGCTCAGGCGCTGGTGACCGACCTCTCGAGCCGCCGTATTGAAATTCGCTATAGCTTCAACGGGGCGGAGCTCATCCTGTTTGGCGCCGTGGGGGCCACCAGTATCAACACGCTGCGCGATGAGTATGACGTGGTGATCGTGGTGCGTGGGCCTGAAGAACCGGCCATTGTACGTCGCAAGGAACGGGTTGGCGGCATCTGGGTCAATAGCGATGCCATGCGCTTCCCTTCAGCACCCGGGTATTATGCGGTGGCGGCCTCCCGCTCGCTCGAGGAAATTGCCTCGCCTGTGGCGTTTGCAAGTTACGGTATCGGGTTCAAGAACCTGCCGCTTGTGGCTGACAGCGGCACTGGCCGTGGCCTTACTGTGCCACCGCCCGAATTCCGCGACGCACTTTTCCGCCTGCGTACCGGCGAGGGCCTCTATAGGCAGGAGCTCGATACCGTAGCGATTGTTGACGAAGGCCTTTTCCGCACCGACGTGCATTTGCCCGCCAACGTGCCGATCGGCGAGTTTATCGTCGAGACATTCGTGTTCCAGAAAGGCAGCATGAAAGCCCGCCACCGCATCAATATGCATGTGGACAAAGAGGGTTTCGAGCGCGCGGCCTATACCTTTGCGCACGAATGGCCGTTCTTCTATGGTTTGGTCGCGGTGTTTGTGGCGCTTGGGGCTGGTTGGCTCGCGGGCATCATGGGCAAGAAATAATCGCCCACCGGTTTTACGCGGCGTCCTTCCCTTTGCGGATCTCATAGTGATATTGGCCTTCTTCCACACGCGCCATAAGGAGCGTGTGCCCTGCCATTGAGCAGAAGGCCGGCATGTCATGCATGGAGGCGGGGTCGGACGCGATCACGAGCAGCAACTCGCCCTCGGCAATCTCATCCAGCTTGCGGCGCGCCCGCAGGACCGGCATCGGGCAGGCGAGCCCGGTGGCGTCCACGGTTGCGGAAAATCTCTCGTCTATTTGTTCCATGGTACCCAAAACCTTGAATGCGGGGAGAACACGCCCACATGTCACACATCGTCGTTGATAGATTTCACAGTAGCGAAAATTTCTCAATAGGCGGTTAATGACGCGTGCAATTCTTGCGCGCGGAACTTGCACAAAACCCGCGCACATTCCGCACAAAAGCCGCACACTTTCCGCACAGTGTGCGGACACGCGAAAATCAGTCGTCGAGGATACCGAGGCGCATGGCACTCGGCAGGATTTCACGGGTGGAGGTGACGGCCAGCGCTTCCTTCAGTTCCTTGATATGGAAGGACACGGTGGGTGCGCTCACGCCAAGGCGCAGCGCGATCTGTCCGTTTGTCAGCCCCGCGTTGAGCTGCTGCAACACCTCATGCGGGCGGCCCTTGATACCAAGGCGCGCCGCGCGCTCCTTCCGTTCCAGCGGTTGGTAGAATGTGTGCATATAGATGCTGGCGAGGTGAACCTCGTCCCCATGCATCTTCATGATTTCCTTCAGTTTATCAATGCGGTGGGCGGCATGGAGCGTAACTTCCCCGTGCCCGCGACCAAACGCGTGACGCAGCGGAAAACCAACGGCGGAGAAGATGCCGTAATGCTCGGCGCGCTGCAGGATAAAGTCGAAACCCTTGAAGTTCGGGTCGTTGGGATCAAGAAGCTCCCGCGCCATATAGAGCGGCTGCATGGAGCGTTTCTCGATCTGGTGGATCATCGGGTCCACCTTTTCGTAGTGGCGGCTCTGGTATTCTTCCACGCCTTCCTTGGGCATGGAGGTGATCCAGGTGCGGCCAGCGAGTGAGACACGAACATGGGTGTCCTTGCCGTTCTCTTCTTCAACGGGGGTGTTTATCGGCGCGTAGGAATAGCCATAGGTGGCGCATTTGAAGCCCCGATCCGCAATGAAGTCGAGGAAATGCTGCCATACTTCATGGCTGGTCGTTGCTGTTTCCAACTGGCCAATGAGCGTGCTCACATTGTCCACAAACAGTCTCCAACTGGTGATCTGATCTTATAGGCTTTGGCAGGAAGTAGTGCACAACCTCCGCACATCAAGCAAGTGAAAGATAGATGAAAAATTCAAGATTTGTCAAAAGTGTGGGAAAGTTTCCCAAGAAAAGGTAAAGCCCGCCCCTTGGGTGAGGGGCGGGCTGGTGACCGGGATTGGGTATGTCCCGGTCGAAGGACAGGCCGGTTGGGTGCCGGGTGCTGAGAGTGGCCCGTCCTTATCTCGGTAATTCTAGTGGTAGACCGTGCCGTCGCTTCTGAAGCAATCCGCGGCTTTGGTCGTCAGGTGTTCGTGGATGGAGAGCCAGAGGTCGAAACCTTCCTTGTCACCGATCGCTTTCATCTTCGAGAGCGCCTCGTCAGCATAGACCAGCGCTTTGGGCCCCAGGTTTTTCAGCAGATTGTCAGCGACAAGGCCAAAATAATAGTTGGGGTCAAACGGCAGTGACTGTTGCATGATCCGGGTCCTCTGAGCAGTGCTTGGC
This sequence comes from Kordiimonas gwangyangensis DSM 19435 = JCM 12864, assembly GCF_000375545.1. Taxonomy (GTDB): domain Bacteria; phylum Pseudomonadota; class Alphaproteobacteria; order Sphingomonadales; family Kordiimonadaceae; genus Kordiimonas; species Kordiimonas gwangyangensis. The sequence continues at coordinate 469,227 of NZ_AQXF01000001.1, read as the reverse complement.
AGCAGTTGAAACTTGAACCCTTATCAGCAATGGCCGTGCCAGTTTGCCGAGCATAGGGATTTCAAGGTCTTGCCGGGGATGCCGGGAACGTGGATGCGGGCACCGGGTCAAAGCTGCCGGGCAGGGCATGCCGCCAGCCGGTAAGGCTTGCCGGATGTGGGTATCAAATACCGACCAGCGGCAGCAGGTCGGGCGCGTGCCGCCATGGCCGGTCGGCCTTGATGCGGGGGATGGTGAGGGTAGGCACGCCGGTGAGCGAGGCGATCTCGCGTGCGGTGCGCTCAAGGTCCGGATGCTCGTCACCCGCGCTTTCGCTGACGATTATGCCTCGGGTCTCCAGGCCGCGTGCCCGCATGGCTTCAAATGTCGCCACCGTGTGGGAGATGGTGCCCAGATAGCTGCCCACCACCATCAGGGACGGCAGGCCAAGGTCGGATATCCAGTCGGTCACCAGCGTTTTGCCCACAAGCGGCACAAACGACCCACCGACCCCTTCAACAAGGGTGAAGGGGTTCGCTTCAAGGCTGTTGCGGCACACGCCTATAAGGGCATCATAGTCCAGCGTGCGGCCTTCAAGTTCCGCCGCCATAACGGGCGCGAGCGGGGCCTTGTAGCGGAAAGGCGAAATTTGGTTCACCACATCCGGCGTCAGTTCAAGGCCGAGGCCGTCCGCGATGATCGCGGTGTCCGTGCCTTCCATCGCGTCATCGGTGACGCCGCTGATGATGGGCTTGAGCGCCGTCACCGGCTTGCCTGCCTGCCGGAGCTGATAACAAAGTGCAGCGGTCACCAAGGTTTTGCCGATCTCGGTCCCGCTGGAGGTGATGAAAAATCCGCTCATGCGTTCCCTCCAAGGCCAAGCGCGCGGCAGGTCTCGATAAGCCGGTCGACATCCGCATCGCGGTGGCTGGCCGAGAAGCTGAAACGCAGGCGCGAGGTGCCCTCAGCCACCGTTGGTGGACGGAAGGCGATGACTTTGAAGCCTTGCTCGGCTAATGCGGCAGAGGCGGCAAGTGCGTCGCTTTCAGTTCCGATCACCAGCGGCACAATCGGTGTCTCTGGGCGCGGCAGATTGAGCGCGGCAGCAAAACCTTGTGCGAGCCTCGTGGGCCGGGCCACCAGTTCCGCGTCATTTTCAATCAGTTCCAGCGCTTTGATGGCCGCACCCACTGCGGCAGGCGGCAGGCCGGTTGTGTAAATGAAAGACCGCGCACGGGTGCGCATGAGGTCAACGACCGGTTCGCTGGCGGCCAGATAGCCACCATAGGAGCCGACGGCTTTTGAAAGCGTGCCCATCTGCAGCGGCACCAGATGCGCGGCGTCGCACGCGTGTGCGCTGCCGCGCCCGCTGCCGATGGTGCCAAGCGCGTGCGCATCGTCATTCATCAACCAGGTGTCATAGTCTGCTGCGAGGGCACCCAGCTCTTTGAGCGGTGCGATGTCGCCGTCCATGGAATAGACACCGTCCACCACGATGAGTGCGCGGCCAAAGCTTGCACGCTCGGCCTGAAGGATATCGCGCACGTGCGCCACATCGCTGTGGCGGAAGAAGCGTACCGTAGCTTTGGATAGCTGCATGCCCGCATGGATGCAGGTGTGCACCAACTCGTCCGCGATGATCAGGTCACCCGCGCCGACAAGGGTGGGGATGATGCCCACATTGGCGAGGTAACCTGAGCCGAACACACAGGCGTCCTCCGTGCCCTTGATACGGGCGAGGCTTTCTTCAAGCGCGGCGTAAAGCGGGTGGTTGCCGGTCACAAGGCGGCTCGCGCCCGCGCCGGCGCCAAAGCGGCTGGTGGCTTCCCGCGCGGCCTCAATCACCTCAGGGTGGGTGGAGAGGCCAAGGTAATCATTATCGGTGAAGCTGATGAGCTCCGGCCCGCCTTCCACGCGCATGGCCATGCCGTCCGTGCGCGCGCTTGAGACAAGGCGGCGGCGTTGGTTTTTGGCTTCAAGCGCGTTGAGCTTCTCGGTCGCGAAGGCATCAAGGCTTGCGGGTATGCGGGCGCTCATTTTCATGGCGCTTGGCTTACGGGCTTCTGGCGCTGCCGTCAAGCAAGCTTCCGCTACGCGCTGCTTAGGTAAATTTACTTGACTTGCCCCCGCCCAGCCGCGATTTTCCCGGCAACAAAAGGTCGAGGAGTTAATCATGAACGCACCCGTTTCCGTCTCGCTGACCGAGGCTCCCATCCGGCACGACTGGACCCGCGATGAAATCATGGCCCTGTTTGCCATGCCCTTCATGGACCTGGTGTTTGAAGCCCAGCGCGTTCACCGCATTTACCACGACCCCAACAAGGTACAGCTGAGCCAGCTGATTTCCATCAAAACTGGCGGTTGCGCGGAAGACTGCGGCTACTGCTCCCAGTCCGCCAAGCACGCAAAAACCACTGGCCTGACGGCAACCAAGCTGATGGAAGTCGAACGCGTTTTGGCCGCGGCCAAAAAAGCCAAGGAAGGCGGCGCGACCCGCTACTGCATGGGTGCGGCGTGGACAAGCCCAAAGGACCGCGACATGGACGCGATTGTGGCTATGGTGGAAGGTGTCAAGGCGCTCGGCATGGAAAGCTGCATGACCCTTGGCATGCTCGATGATTGCCAGACCAAAAAGCTCAAGGAAGCGGGCCTCGACTATTATAACCACAATGTGGACACGTCCGAGGAGTACTATAAAGAGATCATCACCACGCGCAGCTATCAGGAACGTATCGATACACTGAACCGTGTGCGCGACGCTGGTATCAACGTGTGCTCCGGCGGTATCGTTGGTATGGGTGAGCGTCAGGAAGACCGCGCGGGCATGCTGATGACGCTCGCGAACCTCGAACACCACCCGGACAGTGTGCCGATCAACATGCTGGTGGCTGTGCCGGGCACGCCGCTTGAGCATGTTGAAAAGCTCGACCCGTTTGAATTTGTGCGCACCATCGCGGTTGCGCGCATCATGATGCCGAAGGCGGAGGTTCGCCTCTCTGCCGGTCGTCAGGAAATGAGCGAAGAGACGCAGGCGCTCTGCTTCCTCGCGGGGGCCTCGAGCATCTTCTACGGCGAGCAGCTCCTCACTACGCCGAACCCTGAAAACAACAAGGATATGGCCCTCTTCAAGAAGCTGGGCCTGAGCCCGGCGCAGCATGCCTGAGACACCTGACTGGTTCGAGAGCGGCATTAGCCATATCTGGCTGCCCTATACGCAGATGAAAACAGCGGTACCGTCGCTGCCCGTCAAATCGACGGACGGCGTGCGCCTGACGCTCGCTGACGGGCGGCAGCTGATTGACGGCATCTCCTCCTGGTGGGCGGCAGCGCACGGCTATAACCACCCCCATATCATAGAGGCCATGAAGGCGCAGATTGACGCCATGCCCCACGCCATGTTCGGCGGCATGGTCAACGAACCTGCGCTCACGCTCGCGAGACGCTTGGCTGCCATGCTGCCGGGTGACCTTAACCGCGTTTTCATTGCAGAATCCGGCTCGGTCTCCGTTGAGGTCGCGATGAAAATGGCGCTGCAATATTATTTCAACCGCGGTGAGAAACGCACCAAGTTCGTGCATTTCCGCGGCACCTACCACGGCGATACCTTGGGCACCATGGCGGTGTGCGACCCGGAAGAGGGCATGCACGGCCTCTTTGGTGACGTGCTGGCGAAGAACCTGCTCACTGACCTGCCGCGTACCGCTGAGCAGGCGGAACAGTTCGCTGACTTCCTGAAGGCTAATGCGGCTGATGTGGCGGCGGTGATCACCGAACCCCTCGTGCAGGGCGCGGGTGGCATGGTGTTCCACACCAATGATACCCTGCGCTGGCTTCGTGAAGCTTGCGACGCTGCTGGCGTGCTGCTGATTGTCGATGAAATTTTCACCGGCTTCTACCGCACTGGGTCCCGCTTCGCCATTGAGCAGGCAGGCATTGTGCCGGATATGGTAACCCTGTCCAAAGCGCTCTCGGGTGGTGTGTCGCCGCTATCGGCCTGTATCGCCCGGGATGAAATTTTCGCCGCTTTCTATGACGATGACCCGATGAAGGCGCTGATGCACGGCCCCACCTATATGGGCCATGCGCTGGGGTGCGCGGCGGCTAATGCCTCGCTAGACCTGTTTGAACGTGAAGATTATGCAGCCAAAGTGCACGCGATCGAGGGCCAGTTGATGGCGGAGCTCGCGCCTTGTGGTTTCGTAGAGAACGTCAAAAGCGTGCGCGTGAAGGGCGCCATCGGTGTGGTGCAACTGCATGACGCGTCAGGGCTGGAGAAACTGAAGCCCGAGTTCGTGAAGCGCGGCGTGTGGGTGCGCCCCTTCCGGGATATCGTCTATCTCACCCCGCCTCTGGTGATTGGTGAGGATGATCTTAGCGCGCTTACCCATGCCATTCGCGATGTGCTGGGCGCGTAACTAGAACCAGCCGCTGCGGCGGAAGAACAGCGCCAGCACGCCAGCGATGGCCGCACAGCCACCGCACACCCACCAGAAGGCGGTGGTGTCTTCAACGCCTGGCATACCACCCACGTTGATGCCAAAAAGGCCCGTGAGGAAGCCAAGCGGCAGGAAAATCGCCGCCACGATCGAGAGCGTGTACATGTTCCGGTTCAGCCGGTCGGAAAGAACTGTCACCAGCTCTTCCTGCTGGAACTGCAGTCGGTCGCGGGCGGTATCAAGGTCTTCAAGGTGGCGCGTCAGGTCGTCATGCGCGTTCCTCAGCCGCTTGGTATATTTCTCACCGAGCCAAGTGGCCGCCAGTTCCTTGAGCACACCAACAGCCGCGCGCAGTGGATTGAAGTAGCGCCTGAGCAGCAACACCTTGTGCCGGAGGTCAGCGAGCGCGGTGCGATGCTCCGTCTTGCCGCCGTCAATCATCTCCAGCTCAAGCTCGTCAATCTCTTCCATGATCTCGGCGATGGGGGCGGCCATATTGTCGATAATGTTGACCGTCAGTGCCACAATCACTTCGGACGAACTCGCGGGGGTTTCCTCCGCCTTCAGCTTGGCGGCCAGCTTGCGCGCGGCGAATACCGATCGGCGCTGTGCGCTGATCACATGGCTGCCGTCAGACCAGATGCGCAGGGACACCATGTCCTCCGGGTCTTCCTCAGGGTTCAGGTTGATGCCGCGCAGGATGACGAGATATTCGTTTTCGAACTCCTCCACCCTTGGGCGGGTGTCGGTTGCGCACAGGGCGTCGATCATCACGTCGTCGATATAGGGTGCGGCTGCCTTGATCTCGGCTTTAGCGTTTGGCCCGGCCACATTGAAATGCAGCCAGATTGGCCCGTCCTTGCTTTCAGTTGCAGCATGACGGCCGGTATCGGCGCCGTCACGAAGTTTGATCGCGTGGATGAGGGCATTGTCGCTCATGCCTTGTCTCCCGTGCCGCTGCCGTCATTGGCGGGCTTGCCCAGCATGTCAGCCGGCACGGTCTTGAGGTGCAGGTCACGCTGCGGGAACGGGATCTCGATCTTGTTGGCGGCGAACTTGTGCCAGATGGTGAACAGCACATCGCTCTTGGGTCCGCGCCTGCCTTCGGTCACATCCGCGACCCAGAAGTGCAGGGTGAAATTGATCGAGCTGTCGCCAAAGCCGTCCAGATAGCATACGGGCTCAGGTTCCGGCACGCAGCGCTCATGCTCTTTTGCGGCTTCAAGCAGTAGCGTGCGTACAAGCTCAAGGTCAGAGCCGTAAGCGACACCTACCTGAATTTCCACGCGGCCGTGTTTGCTCGTAAGCGTCCAGTTCACCACTCGGGCGGTGATGAAATCCTCGTTCGGCACCATCACTTCCTTGCCGTCGAAGGTTTCAACAAGGCTGTAGCGCGCGCCGGTGTGGCGCACAAAACCCTGCGTGCCGTCGCCAAGCTCAATAAGGTCATCCACCTCAACCGATTTTTCGGCCAGCAGGATGATGCCGCTGATGAAGTTCGAGGTAATTTTCTGCAGGCCGAAACCGATACCGATACCAACAGCACCACCAAGCACCGTGAGCGCTTTGAGGTCGATGCCGATCATATCGAGGGCGGCGACGAAGAAGACGAAATAGATCAGCAGGGTCGCGGCTTTCGAGAGCAGCTCGCGGTTGCTGACCCGCATCCGCGTGAATGTGGCGATGCGTTTCTCGACCTGCGAGGACACCAGCGACGATACCCAGAAGAAACCGAGGATGACGAGGAGACCCTTCAAAATGGTGTAGGGCGAGATGTTATAGTCCATGAACGTCAGCGTCATGCGCTCGTCGCTCAGGAAATCGCGGATCGGGGTCAGGTGCCCCTCATGCCCCGCCCACATGAAGAAGGCGATGAAGGAGATGACAAAAACCTTCGCGATCAGTGAGCGCGGATGAAAAAACTCTGATGTGACGGACATGGTAGGCGTCTCACTCCCTCGGGCTTGCGGCTATGCCTGTGCCGCTTTCCCATATTGTTGCGGAAAGCGCGCGTCAAGTCACCGGTTTTTTAAGCGGCGTCGGGGGCTTAGACCTTGAGTATGATGCCCTTCTTCTTCATGAGTGCGACCGGCAACCACGAGGCAATGACCACAAGCATGACCGGCAACAGCATGGCAAGCGCTGGCGGCATGACGCCCGCGAGTGTGTTTTGCGCCAAAGCGGTTACGCCGTTCAGCAGCAGTGGCCCCATGGCATAAGTGTGTACCACATAGGCGGTAATGGCGTTGATGCCGAAGGCTTGCGCGAAGGTGGCGAGCGGCCCACGCCAGCCTCTCATATCAAGGCACCAGATGAGCGCGGTGAAGGTGATGAGCGCGAGGCCGGTGGTCACAAGCACGAAAGTGGAGGACCATGTGGCCTTCACGATGGGGTGTAAGGGCGCCAGCGCGACACCAAGGGCTGTGAGGGCGGCGCCAGCCAGCAGCATGTATTTGAGCGTGGCAGCCGTACAGCCCTTTGCGCGGATCAGCTTGCCAGTCAGCGCGCCCAGAAGCGCTTGTGCGATGCTGGGCAGCGTGCCGAGGATGCCTTCAGGCTCAAACGGCACAGGCGCATTGCGCGCATAAACATGGTCACCCAGCACAGCGCGGTCAAACCAGCTGGAGAAGTTCTGGCCCGGCGCATAGAGGTCAAGCGCTGTGTCCGGCACTGGTAGCAATTGCAGGACATGATAGCCCAAAAGAATGGCGATGATGATGCCCACAAGCGCACGGGTGCCGCAGGTGAGGTAAATGACGGCGGCGAAAAAGAAGGTGAGGCCAATGCGCTGCAGCACCCCAAGAAGGCGGATCGGTTCACCCCAGTCCGCGAAGGAAAGGGTGAGGCCAAGGCCGATGAGGAAGAGGAGGGTAGCGCGCTTCAACAGCTTGAGGGTGACGGCTGTAGTAAGCCCCGCACCCTCTTTGGTGGTCGAAAGCGCGAAGGGTAGCGACACACCAACCATGAAAATGAAGAAGGGGAACACGAGGTCCGCGACCGTCAGGCCAGCCCAGTCGGCATGGAGGAAGATGCCATACGCCGGCACGTCGGCACCATAGTGGAACACCGCGACGCTGTTGACGAATATCATGCCGATGACGGCAAGCCCGCGAAATACATCAAGCGACAGAAGGCGCTGGTTTGCCATGCCCCTATCCTCCCCTGGAAAATGACAACGTTAGACAAAATACGCCACTTCACAGGATTTGCAATGCTTTCATGCGCGTAAACAAAAAGCCCGGCTGGGGGGCCGGGCTTTCGTATTCATTTTTGCCTTGTCTCTGGCGTGCGCGATTATTCGCGGTTGCCTAGGAACTGAAGCAGATACATGAACAGGTTCACGAAATCGAGGTACAGGCTCACGGCGCCCATGATTGCACCTTTTGCCACGGCCTCGCCCGTTGCCATCATGTAATAGGTTTCCTTGATGCGCTGGGTATCATAGGCGGTAAGGCCTGCGAAGATCAGCACACCCGCGACCGACGTGATGAACTGCAGCATCGACGACGCGAGGAAAATGTTCACCACGCTTGCGATGATCAGGCCGATAAGCCCCATGAACAGGAACGTACCCATGCCCGACAGGCTTTTCTTGGTGGTATAGCCGTACAGGCTAAGCGCACCGAAGGTTGCTGCGGTGATGAAGAAGGTGCGGGCGATGCTGGTGCCGGTATAAGCGGCAAAAATCCAGGACATCGACAAGCCCATGGTGGCTGCGAATGCCCAGAAGATCATCTGAAGTGCGCCGGACGACAATTTGTTGACGCCAAAGCTCAGCACCAGAATGAAGGCAAGCGGTGCCAGCATGACAATCCACTGCAGGCCGCTGCCATAGATGGCGTTGAGCATGGCTGGGCTGTTGCCAACCAGAAGCGCGACAATGCCTGTCAGCAGCACGCCGGAGGTCATGTAGTTATAGACCTTCAGCATGTAGGCGCGCAGGCCCTCGTCAAATTCCGCAGATTGCGCACGTGATTGAGCGCCATATTGCGTTTGATAGCGTTGTACCATTTCTGCTCCTCGTGAGCTGGTTGTTACTTTGTCACCTAATATGGCGACGATGCCCGACGCTTTCAACAGCAATCGGACATCGCTCACACCGATTTTATTCGGCTTTTCGGCCCTATTCGGTACGCAGTACCTGGTTGGGCTTGATCGAAAGCGCCCGGAAGCTGGAGCCAAGACCAAACAGCACCGTCACAAGCAAGCTGACGCCAACGGTAAAGAGCATGGGCCAAGGCAGGAAGCTGAATTCCATCTCCATGACCTTCTCAACCACCAGCCACCCGGCAAGGGAGCCGAGCGCGAGGGCGATAACCGCCGTGATCAGGCCGATCAGTGCGTATTCAAGCATATAGGCACTCAGGATTTGCGACCGCACGGCACCCACCACCTTGAGGATAACGGATTCGTACACCCGCTGGCGGAAGCCCGCAGCAATTGCGCCGGCAAGCACCAATATGCCCGCAACAATCGCAACGGCTGCTGTGGCGCGCACCGCAATGCCGATTTGCTCCATCATGGTGTTCACGCTGGAAAGCACTTCTTTCATGCGCACTGCTGTCACCCCCGGAAACTTGGAGGTAATGGCACGGTGAGCCGCGACTTCCGCGTCCCCATTTGCCTTGAGGGTAGCCATATAGGTGTGCGGCGCAGCCTTGAGCGTGTTGGGGTCAAAGAGGATCACGAAGTTGAAGCCGAATGTGCCCCAGTCGATTTCCCGCAAACTGCGGATGGTGGCGGTGATATCGCGGCCCAGCACCGATATGGTGATGGTGTCTCCGATTTTGAGACCAAGCCCATCGGCGACTTCCTTGCCCATGCTGACTTCAGGGCCGCCACTATAGTCCGCAGGCCACCACTCGCCGTCCACAACTGTGCTGCCATTGCCAAGCTCGTTCATGTAGCTCAGTCCCCGGTCACCGCGCAGAACCCAGCGAACTTCCGGGTTTACTTCCACGTCCTCGGCTTTCACGCCATTGAGCATGGTCACGCGGCCACGCAGGTTCGGCACTGTCACAAGGTCTTCGACACCGTCCACACTGTCGACCGTTGCTTCAAACTCCGGCAATTGTGCGCGCTGGATATCGAGGAAGAAGAAGGCTGGTGCCTCATCCGGTACCTGTTCGGTCAGCCGGGCTTCAAGGTTGCCTTCAATCAGCGCAAGGCTCGCAAAAAGTGTGAGGCCAAGACCAAGGGAAAGCACCACGGCGCCGGTGGCGGCACCCGGGCGGTGCAGGTTCGCAATCGCCATGCGGCGCAGCGCGTTTTTGGAGCGTGGTGCCTTGGCGGCCCCGCGTTCGATCAGCCAGCTGATGCCGCGCAGGATACCAAGGGTGACACCGGCGCCAATCATGAAGCCTGCGGCAAGAACGCGGTTGTCAGACATGCCGACCGCGAGCAGCACAACAACAAGCGCGGCGCCAAAAATGGTCGCCATATAGATGAACCGCGGCCAGCGGCGTTCAGGTGACACAAGTGCCCGGAACAGGCGTACAGCCGGCAGGTCCCGCGCTTTACCAAGCGGCCACACGGTGAACGCCACGGTGATCATGAGGCCATAAAGTGCCGACAGCACGAGCGCGAGCGGGTAAACACCACCGTCCGGTTTCACGGGCAAGGTATCCGGCAGGAACATGGCCAGTACGCCGGGTAGGAAAGCACCAATCACCATGCCGATGGCAATGGCAACAAGGCCCATCAGGAGGACCTGCAGGAAGTAGGTTTTGAACACCACGCTGCCGTCCGCACCCAAAATCTTGAGCGTGGCGATTGTGCGGGTCTTGCGGTCCATGTAGCCCTTCACGGCGTTACCCACCCCCACACCGCCGACGACAAGGGCCGAGATGCCGACAAGGGTCAGGAACATGCCCATCTGGTCAATGAAACGGCGAAGGCCCGGCGCACTGGTGGCACGGTCGCGCACGCGCCAGTTCTCGTCCGGGAAGGCAGCCTTGAGGCTTTCTTTCGCAGCCGCGATTTCAACGCCGGGGTTCAGTTTGACCTTGTAGTAGTGGTCGATCAGGCTACCGGTGGTCACAAGCCCGGTTTCCGCCAGTGCCTTGTGGCGGATCATCACGGTTGGGCCAAGCTGGAAGCCAAGGTTGGCTTTGTCTGGCTCACGCTCGATGAAAGCGCGCACATCGGCTTCAACCTTGCCGAAGGTCAGGGTGTCACCAAGTTTGACGCCAAGACGGTCCGCGAGCAGCGGGTCAATCGCCGCGCCCCAACGTCCGCCACGTTCTTCAAATAGGGCGTTGTTATCAAGCTGCGGGGTGGTTTTGAACTCACCGTAAAGCGGATAGAGCCCGTCAACCGGGCGCAGCTCCACAAGGGTGGAGGTGCCGCCGGCCTTGAAATGCGCCATGGTGCGCAGGCGCGAAGACACGGAAATGGTGCCCACGTCTTTCGACCATTCCAGAAGTTCCGGCCCGGCCTCACGCTGGAAAATATTGATCTCGATATCGCCGCCAAGGATTGATTGTCCCTCACGTTCCATGCCCTCCTTGATGGCGTGGGTGAGCGAGCCGACCGCCGCAATGGCGGTCACGCCCAGAATGAGGCAGGCCATGAAAATGCGAAATCCCGAGAGGCCGCCACGCAGCTCCCTCAGGGCCAGTTTCAGCGCCACTGGCATGGCGGGGCTGCGCGTTATCATTGGCTGCCCTTCACGTTCGCTTTGGCTTCATCCTTGATCTGGACCGATTTTGTGTTGCCGGTGTCGTCCACAATATTACCGTCAGCCATGGAAATCACACGGTCGCAGCGGTCCGCCAGCGCCGGGTCGTGGGTGACGAGCACGAGGGTAGACCCGCGCTGTTCCGACAGGTCGAAGATAAGGTCGATGATGGCGCGGCCGGTTTTGCCGTCCAGGTTGCCGGTGGGTTCATCACCAAAAAGGATTGTGGGTTCGGGCGCAAGTGCGCGGGCAAGGGCTACACGCTGCTGCTCGCCCCCGGAAAGCTGTGCCGGATAGTGTTCCATACGGTGCGCGAGGCCAACTGCCTCAAGCTCACGCGCGGCGCGGTCAAACGCGTCGTTCACGCCAGCCAGTTCAAGCGGTACTGCCACGTTTTCAAGCGCGGTCATGGTCGGGATAAGGTGGAAGGCCTGCATCACGATGCCGACGCGGCTGAGCCTGTGGCGCGCCAGTGTGTCTTCGTCCGCGCCGCCGAGGGAAAGGCCATCAACCTCAACCGTGCCACCTGAGGCTTGCTCAAGCCCGGTCATCAGGCTCATGAGGGAGGATTTCCCGCTGCCCGAAGGGCCGACGATGCCCACGGTTTCGCCTTCCGTGATGCCAAAAGAGATGCTTTTGAGGATGTTTACAGGACCCGCGCCGCTTTCAAGCGTGAGAGAGACATCCTTGAGTTTAATGATTGCTGCTTTGTCTTCAGCCATTGAAATTTGTTTCCTTCGCTGCCAGATATTTTTGTTCAGGATTTTGTTTTGGTACGTTTATAGCTAGGAGCTGGACCAATGATGGTCAATTCCCGCCCTCTAAATAAAATTTTTAGCGCAATTGTGGCTTTGTGCGCAATTTTTGTCGCACACAGCGCATCCGCGCGGGCAGAGGGGGAGGACGTGGTCCAGGTCATGGCCTTTGGGGACAGCCTCACGGCGGGCTACGGCCTCGCGCCCGGTGAAGGCTTTACCGACCAGCTTGAGAAATGGCTGAACGCCAATATGGACCGCCCTGTGAGGGTCACAAACGGCGGTGTGTCGGGCGACACGTCGTCAGGCGGGCGGGCGCGGCTTGATTGGGGGCTTGCCCCCTTTGGTGAAGAAGGGCCGGACCTAGTTATCCTAGAGCTCGGTGCCAATGACGGCCTGCGCGGCATTGACCCCAATATCACCGCTGAAAATATCGACGCCATGGCGGCTTATCTCTCGGACCGCAACATCAATGTGCTTGTCGCTGGCATGATGGCCCCGCCCAATCTGGGCGAGGAATATGCGCAGATTTTCAATCCAATCTTCAAGGAAACGGCAGAGAAATACGGCTTGCCGCTTTATCCTTTCTTTCTCGACGGCGTTGCCGCCGACCAAAGCCTGAACCAGTCGGACGGTATGCACCCGAACGCGGAAGGCGTTAAAATCATTGTGGAAAAAATCGGCCCAGTGGTGATTGCGGCGCTTGAGCTTGGTGCAGCCGGTCGTTAGGCCGCCACGAGCCCCAAGCTGCCTGCGACGGCAACGCCGGTGAACAATATCCAGTGCGGTAGCCGCAACAGACGCTGGCGGAAATATAGCGTAACCCCAAAGCTGAAGGCGGCAAGAAGTGCTGCAAGCGCAGTGTTCACGACTGCCAGCTCTTTGGCGCCCGGCGCCGTGGCTGCCCACAGAAAGCCCACCGCAACGCCGAGATACAAAAGCGTGAACGCATGCCAGCAGCCATAAAGCACAGCTTTAATGGTACCGTTCAGGTCTGTTGATTGCAGCATCGGCCTGACCACTCGTTTGCCACCGGCAATGCAGTGGAAGCCAGTAGTGATGACCACCAGAAACGCAGCAAGTGCAAAATAACCGTTCATCGTATCCCCCATTTTGATGAAGCAAATTAGACCGGCGACAGCCCCCTCACAATGAGGAGAATTGCCGCAGCCCGGCAGGCTGTCACAAAAAATTCACGGGCATTCCCTGATTCCCTTTGATGAAAATATGCGCTACAGTTGGTAGGTCGCGATGCTTTGGTCGCGATATCTTGATTGAAGGGGACAGGCCATGGTGCGTTTATTCGTCGGCCTGGAAATTCCGGATACCATGAGGGATGCGCTCTCAGAAGTGCGCGGCGGCGTTGAAGGCGCGCACTGGCAACGGGATGACCAGCTCCACTTAACCCTCGCCTTTATTGGCGAAGTTCCCAAAAAGACCGTCCATGAAATTGAAGGCGAACTGTCGCGAATTTCCTTCGCGCCGTTTGAGTTTGCCCTCAAGGGTGTCGGCCTTTTTGGAAAGCCCAAACAACCGAAGTGCCTTTGGGCGAGTGTCGAAGACAAGGCACCGCTTGTGCACCTCCATGAGAAAATCGGCCATGCGCTTGCACGTGTCGATGTGGAGGTAGAGCGGCGCAAATACAAACCCCATGTTACGCTTGCCCGGTTCCGCCGGGGTGCACAGGCGCGAGTGGGGGACTGGCTGCACTATAATGAAAACCTGTGGACGCCGGGGGAGATGGTGCAGCATTTCACGCTGTTCTCCAGCCAGCTGACCCACGACGGGTCTTACTACACCGTTGAAAGCCGGTTTGGCCGCTTGCTTGAGGCAGAGCCGGAAGCGGACGATATGGCAATGGCCTATGACATGGCGTCAGACTACGGCTGGACATTTAACCCGGCCTGAGCTTCGTGCGCGGGTGGCTGTGCCTCAAGGTAGCGGTCACCCCAGTTCCGGAGTTCCATGATAATCGGCATCAGGGTCTCACCGCTTGGGGTGAGGCTATACTCTACACGCGGCGGCACTTCAGGGTAGACCTTGCGGTGCACGATGCCGTCATCCTCCAGCTCCCTGAGTTGGCGCGTCAGCATGCGTTGTGTCACCCCCGGCATGCGGCGCCGAAGTTCACTGAAACGCAGCGTGCCAAACGACAGGTGATAGAGGATTACGCCTTTCCATTTGCCGCCGATAAGCTCAAGCGTCGCTTCCACGCCGCAGGTGGTTTGCAGAATGCGGGTACCGACTTTCTCACGCATAGTCGCCTCTTCAATAGTATACAAACTGATACTACTGCACAAAACTGTGCATACTTTTCATATGTATATCACTTCCCATATCGGCAATACCCCACTTTAACGGAGACAAAGAATGAAAGTTTTTGGGTTTAAAAAAGCATTGCCGACCAGCGAGGCAGCCGCCTTTATCGAGGTGGAAATGGAGACACCGGTACCAACCGGTCATGACATTCTGGTGGATATCAAGGCCGTGTCGGTTAACCCGGTTGATACCAAGGTGCGCCGCGGCAAAGAGGATGATGGCGCGCTCAAGGTCGCCGGGTATGACGCCGCCGGTGTGGTTGTGGCGGTCGGGCCCGAGGTGACGCTGTTCAAAGTGGGCGACGAGGTCTGGTATGCGGGCGATATCACGCGGCCCGGCAGCAATGCGGAATTCCAGTTGGTGGATGAACGTATTGCCGCGAAAAAACCGACACGCATGAGCTTCGCCGAAGCGGCGGCCATGCCGCTCACCATCCTCACCGCGTGGGAAGCGCTTTATGAACGCCTCGCCATCAGCCGAGACGCAAGCGCAAACAAAGGGCGGAAACTTCTGATCATCAACGGGGCTGGCGGTGTTGGCTCGGTCGCGATCCAACTGGCGAAACGAGCCGGCGTGCATGTAACCGCGACGGCGTCGCGCGCGAATAGTCGGGATTGGTGCCTTGATCTCGGTGCTGACGCGGTGATCCCGCACAAGGACACGGAGACCATGGGCGACAGCGCCTTCGACTGGATTTTTGTGTGCCACAACACGGATGACTATTTTGATATCGCAGCCCGTCTTGTGAAGCCAGGCGGTGCCGTTTGCATGATCACGGGTGCTTCTAAGCCGCACAATATTCAGGCGCTGATGCACAAGTCCGCGCGGCTCGTTTGGGAATATATGTTCACGCGCTCAACCTACCAGACGGACGACATGGCCGTGCAGCATGAGATTCTCACCAACGCGGCGGCACTTGTCGATGCTGGTGAACTCAAGGGCACGCGCACGAAAACACTGTCGCCCCTCAGCGTGGGCACACTGGCGGAGGCACATGCTACGCTCGAAGCCGGTGGCATGATTGGCAAACTGGTGATTGAGGCCTAGACGCCAAAACGGTCAAGGATGTGGGACACCTGTCCCACATAGCCGCCGCCGAAAAGCCGCACGTGCACGAGCAGCGGCCAAAGCTGGTAGATGGCTATGCGGTCTTCAAAAAAGCCGGGCTCGATGGCGCGGTGGGCGGCGTAGGCGTCAAAGAAATTGCGCTCCAGCCCCCCCATCAGCGCGATGAAGGCGAGGTCCATTTCCGCATGCCCGTATGAAATGGCGGGGTCGATGAACCCGGCGGCACGGTCGCCGTCAATCAGCATATTGCCGGCCCAAAGGTCACCGTGCAGGAGGCTTGCGGGGGGTGTACCCGGCAACAGGGTCGGTAGTTTGGCGGCGATGGCCTCAATGCGTGCCATCATGCCCGCCTCAAACCTGCTGGTGCGCAGGCAGGACTGCGCCATGGCGAGAAGCCGGTGATCACGAAAGAAGCTGGCCCAGTTCGCAGACTGTTTGTTGCGTTGGTTCAAGGGGCCGATAAATGTGTCTTCGGTAAAGCCATAAGGCTTGGGCGCATCCCCGGCCAAACAGTCGTGCAACGCCGCAACATGGATGGCGACACTTTCAGAAGCTTTCACCGCATCTGTCACACCGGCATGGGCGACATGTTCCATCACCAGAATACCCGCACTTTGAAACAGTACCCTGGGCACCGGCACCGGCGAATGCGCGGCCAGATGGTTCAGCATCATGGCTTCAGTGGCTGTGGTGTCCGGCTGGTCGGCGCGCGGGCGTTTGGCCACCACTTTGCGGCCATCCTTCAAGGTCAGGCAGGACACATCGGCAATGTCACCGCCGCGCATGGGCCGCGAACCCACCACGGGTGAGCCCAGTGCCTTTTCAAGCAGTAATGCGAGGGGGGACGGCATGCTTAAAGTCTCTCCGCCCGGATTTTCTCCAGAAGCCCCACGGACGCATCCATCGCCGCCAGATAACATGTGTCAAACTGGTCGCGGTGGCCATAGTAGGGGTCCGGCATTTCCTCAATACGCAGGTCGGGCGCATGGGGGAGGAAAAGGCTAATGCGGTCTTGCAGTTCGGTGGGGCAGCGGTCCAAAAGGTCACTCAGATTATCGTGGTCCATGGCGAGGATATAGTCGAACACGGCGAAATCCTCATCTGTCACCTTGCGGGAGCGTTGGCCGGTGATATCAACACCGCGTTTTTTCGCGGTGGCAATGGCGCGGTCATCCGGCGCGGAGCCAGCGTGGTAGCCAATGGTGCCTGCACTGTCGATCATGAAACTGTCGGTCAGCTTGGCTTCATCCACGGCCTTGCGGAATGCACCCTCGGCCATCGGTGAGCGGCAGATATTCCCCATGCAGACAAACAGGACTTTGACCGTCATCGTGACTTCACCTCATGTTGGAACGTCGGGTACGGCTCAATACTTGGTACCTGATTGTGCCTTTAATAAAAAGCCTCGTCCATGGCTCAGGAGAAGATTGTTGTGCACCGCCGCGGCGAAGGCGTTTGCGTTCGGTGGAAAGTGTGGGGCTTGGGTTCCGGTCAATGCACACCGGAGACGCCACCGGGCAGACGCCACCGGGCCAGACTCACATGAATCCGGCCCGGTGTTAAGGTTTTCGTCCTGCCCGAGCGCGCACGGCGGCGGCGCGACAGGCGGAGGGATTTTATTATTCAGCGGATGCCTTTTTGGTGAAAGGCAGGCCGCTGAATTTTACTTGAGTCAAAGCACCGGCGTCGTTCAGCGTTGGCTGAAGATAGTTTGAGCTTGGCAGTTCCGGGTTGTCGGAATCGTGCACTTTCAGGCAGCCTTCGCCCGTGACGCTGATTTTTGATGTGTTGACCCCAAGGGTTGCCATATAGCCGTCATCCGCCTTGGTAATCGTGAGCGGGAAGAGGCCTGGCAGCGAATACTCACCCGGCAGCGCCGCAAGGGCGGTGTCAGAAAATGCGGGGCACGCTTTATCTTCCGGCTTATCCTTGCCGTGATAAACGGCATACAGCTTTTCGGACCAATCCTCGGCAGGCTTGTCCAGAAGGATGTCCAACACTGTGTACATCATGGCATGGCGGTACTCGATATGATCCGCGTTGATGAAGGCATATACACCTGCCTTTTTGCCGGGGACGATGGCATTGATGGCCGACATGCCGTCAATGCTGCCGGTATGCATCACAATCTTCTCACCCTTGTAGTCATAGACAAACCACGCAAGGCCATAGGAGTAGTAGGAATGATCAAGCGTCGCCGCAGCGGGGTAGATGGTGCTCGGGTCCATCAACATCTGCGGTGCGAACATCTCTTTCATCGCAGCTTCCGAAACCAGCCGTTTGTCACCAACCATGCCGCCGTTCGCGAGGAAGCGTAGCCATTTCGCCATGTCGGATGGCGTTGAGTTGATCATGCCCGCAGACTGGCTGTATTCAATGTAGGGATATTCAATCTGATAGAATTTGCCGTCGATATACTGGTGGGCTTCCGCACGGTTTTTGCGTGCTTCTACCTCAGCGTCCAGCAGCAAGGTCTCGGTCATGCCGAGGGGGGTAAGGATACGTTCCTTGACAAATTCATGGAACGGTTTGCCGGTGACTTTTTCAACGACCAGGCCCGAGAGGGCAAAGATGGTGTTGTTATAGTCCCATGCCTGACGGAAGCTGGTTTGCTGCGGGTTGTTTGGCAGCATCTTCCATGCGTCCGGAAGACTTTTGCTGAGGAACACGTTGATGTTGCTGAGCTGGGAAACGCCGCTGCGGTGGCTCAGAACATCACGGATTGTCATGTTCTTTTCCACATAGTCTTCGTTCAGGTCCAACTCCGGCACATGTTTGATGATCGGGTCATCCCAGCTCACCTTGCCCTCGTCCACCAGCAGCGCAAGCGCCATTGAGGCAAAGGCTTTGGTGGTTGAACCAGCTTGGAAGAGCGTGTGTTCATCGACCGGATTATTGTTGAGAACCGATTTGATGCCGTACCCGCGGCTGAGCAGGACTTCCCCATCCTTGACGATGGCGAGGCCAAGGCCCGGCGCATGCCATTTCTCCATCGCGGTTGTGACTTTGGTGTCGAAGTCTTCAGGCAAGTCGCCGGCAAATGCGGCGGGGCTTGTCGCGGCAATAGCAAGTGTCAGACAGACGATTTTTTTCATGGATTGTCCTCCCTTCAGGCAGTGTTTATTTTTAAAGGGCCTGAGATACTCTGCGGCAGCGCAATCGGTTGCGCACCTCAAATCTCCCGGCGTCAACAAGGCCTTCCGGTTTTTGCCGTCACCTCAATCGCTTCGGCAAGCCACGAATGCCTTTCATTCGGATATTTCAGTTCCAGATGACACAAGTCTATAGCTGCCTTAATGCTTATTCAAAGATATTTTGGCAGCCTTAAACAATATAAATTGCAAATTAATGCAGATTTATATTCGCGCGGTGATCATATGCACAACGAAGCCGCAGATATTTGAGAGAGATGCTCGACCGAGGACCGAACCTCCTCAACACGTCAGTGACCATGGACGAGCGGGCATGCATGTGCGACAACTCGTTGAGGAGCTATTGGCCTATCAAGCCAGTTTGAGAAGGGAATTATCATGAGTACACGACCGACACAGCTTTCCGCCGATGAACGAGATGCTGCGCTCGCCGCACTGGACGGCTGGGCCTACGATGCAGACGCAAAGGCGATCAAAAAGGATTTCCGCTTCGAAGATTTTTCTGCCGCTTGGGGGTTCATGAACCGCGCCGCGCTGCTGGCTGAAAAAATGGATCACCACCCCGAATGGTTCAATGTCTACAACAAGGTTGACGTGATGATGACCACGCATGATGCGGACGGGGTTACGGATCTTGATATCAAAATGGCGACCGCGATGAATAGTTTCGAGGCCGCAACGAAATAGGAAAAAGGCCATGTTCAAGCCACTTCTGACGCTTGCACTTCTCGTCACCACGCCTGCCTATGCCGGGGTGGAGGAACTGATGAAAGCGGACGCTGACATCCTCGGTAACCCAATCACCTATGCGAATGGCGACGCGGCTGAAATTACCAGCATCATGATCACCATGCAGCCGGGCGAAAGCAATGGCTGGCACAGCCATCCCGTTCCCACCTTCGGCTATGTGCTTTCAGGTGAATTGACGGTGGAATACGAAGGCGGCGCGGTGAAAATCATGCGACCGGGCGAGACTGTTGTGGAAGCCCAGCATACACCGCATCAGGGTCATAACCGGGGTGATGAAGTGGTGAAGATCGTGGTCTTTTATGCAGGAAGCAAGGGCGTGCCGACCACGGTCCGGGGGAAATAGGGACCCGTGGCCGGCAACCGCATTCAAAGACAATAGGTGGTGCCGGCGAGGCCGGAATAAGCGCGGGCGGTGCGCCGCCCGAAATTCATCACCATCATAACCTTGTCTGTCTTTTTGTGGTCACTCGCGAGCGGAAGGTAGAGGATACCGGCCTCCTTCTCGCCTTCTTTCACAATACCGCATACATCGGTCCAGTAATTGGGCCTGCCTTCATCGCATATCTGCGTCAGGTGGTCCCAGAACGGGCTTCCCGGTCCTTTGCCGGGCACTTCCGAGAAGCGGCAACCGGTATAGTCGCGGTCTAGTTCGTCGGCTACGTCCTGCCCAATCAAACGGTACTCATAGTCGCGCGGGTCATCCTTGATATCGATGATGATGA
The DNA here is from genome assembly GCF_000375545.1 of Kordiimonas gwangyangensis DSM 19435 = JCM 12864. Taxonomy (GTDB): domain Bacteria; phylum Pseudomonadota; class Alphaproteobacteria; order Sphingomonadales; family Kordiimonadaceae; genus Kordiimonas; species Kordiimonas gwangyangensis. Next base: position 449,367 of record NZ_AQXF01000001.1, on the reverse strand, counting down.
TCTTGGATGCATGGCGACCGATGTCTTGTAGCCTGATGTCCGCGCGGGAGGGGAGATCGCCTGATCGCATGGACAGTTTGGTCCAGTGGCTCAACATTTGCTGCTGAGGTTCGGACATATTCATAGACGCCTCCAATTGTTAATGGTTACGCATCTACTCATCGACCCCTGAACAAGTCTTAACAAGATGTTTACACTAACACGCCGCGAAGTACCGGCAGAGTCTTTTTGGAAAATTTTACTTTAATTCGACATGTTTAACGGATTTGTGATTGCGTTTTACTGCGTCTTGCAACGCAACTGTTGCAAGTGCAAAACTTTATACGCATCCCTTGGTGTCCGGATCACTCTTCAGCGAGCCAGAGCTCCAACAAATTGTGTGCAATGGCGAGGGAGGGCGGGAGAATCAGGTTTGGGGTCTCACCCGCGACGGCGCGACGGGCTTCTTCCCTCGTGACCCAGCGTGCATCCTCAATCTCGGTGGTGTCCGGCGTGATCTCGCCGTCTTCCACCCAGGCGAAGCAGCCGATCATCAGGGTGGATGGCCAGGGCCATGGCTGGCTGGCCTTGTATTCCACCTTTGTGGCCTTGAGGCCAGTTTCCTCCATCAGTTCCCGCGCCACAGCTTCCTCGATGGTCTCGCCCGGCTCCATGAAACCTGCCAGGGCGGAATAAATGCCGGGCGGCAGGTGGTAACCGCGACCGACAAGTGCGCGCTCATTGTTGCCCCCCTCCGGGAAGGCCAGCATGATCACAACGGGGTCGGTGCGCGGGAAATGGCTCGCGCCGCAGGACGGGCACTTGCGCTCGTAGCCTGCTTTCACAAGCTCTGACTGGTGCCCGCATTTGGCGCAGAAGAGGTGGCTTTTGTGCCATGCCAGCATGGATTTGGCCTGGGCTACAATGCCGAGGCTCGGGTGTGCATGGCCAAATTTCATGGCCACTGCACGGCCCTCGCGGAATTTGGCGGGCGCGAACATGTCGCCAAACTCCTCAGCGCTGCCGTCAAGCGTGGCGGCATAGCGTGGCGCGTCGCCCTCAAGGCCGAGGAAAATGGTGGTACCAAGCGGCAGGAAGCGGCACCGGCCCGGTGTCATCCAGGCGATATCGCCAAATTCGTCGGTCAGCACCCGGTCATCGGCAAAGAGCACGAATCGTGCGTCATCCCGCCGGGCCCAGTCGCCAAGGATCTCAGCATCATTGCGCAGATGGTCGGCGCGGTTGAGCGGATTACCGGAAAATGCTGTCGTTACAGTGCTTAAGGCCACGCCTTCCTCCCATTATTCTTTGTGCATGAAGCTAGTGCGGACACATTCCCCTTGCAAGTGTGAGCAAGAATCGCCATATACAGCCGCGGGAGAGCCGGCGGACATTCCGCTCGCCAACCCGGTCAGGTCCGAAAGGAAGCAGCCGTAACGAGTTGTGCATGGGTCGTTTTGGCCCTCCCACCCTACCTTCATTTTTATCTCCATTGCCCGGTTTGTTTACAAGCCGGTGACAGTGTGCGTGATCTGTGCGGGCTATGTGCATTTTCCTGATGCATTTTCCGGCCCAGCCTCTTTCCCGATGGGTTCAATCCTGCTAGTCATGATCAACACCATCCACGGGGGACAGACACGCCCATGAGCGACAGCACTGAAAAGCAGAATTACCGGGTTCTTGCCCGTAAATACCGCCCATCGGATTTCGATAGCCTTATCGGGCAGGAAGCCATGGTGCGCACGCTTTCCAATGCGATCGACAGTGGCCGCCTTGCCCATGCCTTTGTGCTGACCGGGGTTCGCGGGGTGGGTAAAACCACAACGGCGCGCATTATCGCCAAGGCACTGAACTGTACCGTGCATGACGGCCCGTCCATCAACCCGTGCGGCGCGTGCGATAACTGCAAGGCCATCGCCGAAAGCCGCCATGTTGACGTGCTGGAGATGGACGCCGCCTCGCGCACCGGGGTGGATGATATCCGTGAGATTATCGAAAGCGTGCGCTATGCGCCGGTTTCCGCCCGCTACAAGATTTACATCATCGACGAAGTGCACATGCTCTCGAAGAACGCGTTCAACGCGCTTCTTAAAACCCTTGAAGAGCCGCCCGAGCATGTGAAGTTCATTTTTGCGACGACTGAAATCCGCAAGTTGCCAGTGACGGTGCTGTCGCGCTGTCAGCGCTTCGACCTCAAGCGGGTTGAGGCGGATGTGCTGATTGCCCACCTCGCCAAGCTTGTCGACCAGGAAGGCTGCAAGGCTGACGAGGGCGCACTGAAGCTGATCGCGCGCGCCGCTGAAGGTTCGGTGCGCGATAGCCTGTCGCTTCTCGACCAAGCCATCGCGCACGGCGCGGGTGAAGTCACCGAGGGTCAGGTGCGTGATATGCTCGGCCTTGCCGACCGGGCGCTGGTGCTTGACCTGTTTGAGCAGCTTATGAAGGGTGATGTTGCCACGTCGCTTGGCACCCTGCGCAAACAATATGATTCTGGCGCGGACCCGTCAGTGGTGCTCAACGACCTTCTTGAGGTCACGCATTGGCTGACGCGCCTCAAGGTTACGCCTGACACCGGCACCGATACGCTTGTCTCCGAAGCGGAGCGCAAGCAGGGCGGCGAGATGGCCTCAAAGCTCGGTATGCCGCACCTCACCCGCGCGTGGCAAATGCTGCTTAAGGGCCTTGGTGAAGTCAAAACCGCACCCAGCCCCATTGCTGCGGCTGAAATGGTGCTCATTCGTCTGTGTTACGCGGCCAACCTGCCAAGCCCGGCTGACCTTGTGAAACAGGTGCAGGGCGGTGGCGGTGCGCCAGCGGGTGGCCCATCGGGCGCGCCCGGCGGTGGTGGTGGCAATGTGCATGCGATCGCAGGCCAACAGGCGCCGCAAGCCTATGGTGGCGGTGCGCCAACGGCAGCACACAGTGCGCAGGTGCTCGCCTTCCGGCAGGATGCCGGGCAGGGCGCGGACCATCCCAAACACCCGATGCCGGTGGACTTTGAAAAACTCGTCGCGCTTTTTAACGTTGAGCGCGAACCCACGCTCGCGGTGATCCTGAAGGACCATGTGCGGCTGGTGAACTATAAGCCCGGCGCGATTGAGATGCGCACGCTCAGGCAACTGCCGCCTGACTTCATGATGCGGGCAAAGTCCTGCCTCAAGCTCTGGACCGGGGTGGACTGGCAGATTACCGTCACCCGCGAGGCCGAGGGTGAAGAGACCATCCGCACCAAGGAAATCGTGCGCGAGAAGAAGCGGCGCGATGAAGCGCTGGCGGAGCCGATTGTGAAATCCCTGCTCGCCGCCTTCCCGGACGCGGAGCTCATTCACGTGCGTGACAGCCGTGCCGAGGAAGAAGACCTGCCGAGCATGGATGACGCCCTTGAAGGTGTGTCCTTCGATGATGATATGACCGACGGGTCCGATTTTGATTTTTAGGTCTGGAGTGAAGCCATGAAAAACCTCACTGAAATGCTGAAAAAAGCGCAGGAAATGCAGTCCAAGATGGGCGACATGCAGGCTGAGCTGGACCGGGTAGAGGTTGAAGGCACCGCAGGCGCCGGCATGGTGAACGTTATCCTTACCGCCAAGGGCGACATGAAATCCGTCACCATCGACCCAAGCCTGTTCTCATCGGAAGAAAAAGATGTGGTTGAAGACCTGATTGTCGCCGCGCACAAACAGGCGCGTGAAAAGGCAGCCGACGCCATGCAGTCGCGCATGAAGGACCTCACCGGCGGCCTCGACCTGCCGCCCGGATTTAAAATGCCATTCTAGGCATACCGGCTATTGCCGCCATAATGCCTTGATCGTGCGGGAAGTTTCACCTTAACGTTGGTGAAACTCAGGGAAGGGGGCGAGCGTGGCATCCAGTCAGACACTCCAGGACTTTGTTGGCAAAGCGCTAGAGGCGGGCAAAAGCCGGGCTGAAATATCGGCTGTACTCACGGAAGCCGGCTGGCAGGCGGATGAGATTAGGAAGGCGCTCGCCGCCTATCACCCGGCTGAGTTTCCCGTCCCGGTCCCGGCCAAGCATTATTCGCTCACCGCGCGGGATACGGTGTTTTACCTTTCGCTTTTTGGTGCGCTCTACCTCGCCTGCTGGGGCGTGATCATGCTGGCATTCGATATTCTGGACCTTGTGATCCGGGACCCTGCCGCGCACGACAACACCGGTTATATCGAAAGCAACATCCGCTACTGGATGGCCTGGACCATTGTTTTTGCACCCACCTACCTTGCGCTCGCCTACAAGGCGGAACAGCGTGTGAAAGGCATGGTCAGTGCGCCTATGTCCGGCGCGCGGCAGTGGCTGACTTACCTAACGCTTTTCTTTGCGGGACTCACCGCCCTCGGTGACCTCGTTGCTGTGCTCTATCATTTCCTTGGTGGCATGGCGACGTCGCGTTTCCTGCTCAAGGTGCTGGTGGTGGGTTTTGTATCGGGTTCGGTGCTGACCTATTATTTCCGTTCCATCCGGCAGGCGGAAGATGCGGAGGCGGGTGATGAAAACGCCTAGCAGCGGCAAGCTGTTCCTGCTCGCAGGTACGTTTCTCGTGGCCGGGCTTGTGGCGCTTGGCGCGTCGCTCGTGCGCTCACCCGCCGAGATGCAACTCGCGCGGCTTGATGACCGCCGGGTGTCTGACCTGCGCGAAATTAACCGCGCGGTGCACCAATATTATCGCCGCTATGACGAATTGCCCCGAAGCCTTGATCAATTGCCATCTGCCACACCACAACGCGGGGAGATGGTGGACCCCATCACGGGCGAGCGCTACGCTTATCAGATAACCGGCGATCTGGACTTCAACCTTTGCGCCAAATTCGACCTTGCGGATAGCGGTCGCCGGGGCGATTACCCGCATTTTTACGACACCGACCTTGGCGTCGACTGGCGGCACGACGCGGGGCCATTCTGTTATGCCCTGACGGTCAGGGAGCGTGACCCTGAGTGAGTTTGACTATCCCTGTTTTGTTTATGTGCTGGCCTGTTTTGATGGTGCCAAAGCCCGAACCTATGTGGGCTGGACGACCGATGTAAACAAGCGCCTCGCCGCGCACAATAGCGGCACAGGCGCCAAATCCACCCGTGGGCGAACGTGGGTCATTCTCCACACCGAGGAGTTTAAAACGCGCGGCGAGGCCATGAGCCGCGAGTGGCACTTGAAACGTGACCGGAAATTCCGCAAAAAGCTTCTGGACACCTATTCAGGTACATCAGACTAGCGGGGCAGGGAACATGAGCGAACAAGCAGAAGCAACAGCACCAGCGAAGATGCTTCCGTATCTCAGCACATTCGCGAGCTGGTATATTTGCCTGATGCTGGCCATGACCGGGGTCAGCTTTGGTTTCGGCATCAATTTTGGCGAGCTTGGCAAGCTGTTGATCATCGTCGCCGCCGCTGTCATGACCGGTTTCCGTTTCGCCGAGGAACAGGAACGCGGTTTTGTTGGCGCGGAGAAATGGAAGCTCGGGCTTATTGCCCTCTTGGTGCTGCATGTCGCCAACACGCTGAATACATTGCTGATCGCCCATGTGTTCCTGACCGAAGAACGCCGCGCGCATTTTTATGAAGTGCTGACCTCCGCTGAGCCTCAGGTGATGGCCTTCTCCCTCGCCATTGTTTCCTTCTTTTATTATGTCGCCACGGTGCTGTTCCTTGGGGTGGGGGTGAAAAGCCGCCTCAAGAAACTTGGTAAAGCGGAGTAGAGCCTGATGCCGCGCAGTCACGGTAGTGAAATTGATACACTGATCCAGCTTCTGGCCAAACTGCCGGGGCTTGGTCCGCGCTCGGCCCGGCGCTCCACGCTGCAGCTATTGAAGAAGCGTGACAGCGTCATGGTGCCGCTTGCCCGCGCGCTTGAGGATGTGGCCGCGAAAATCGTCATCTGTGCGTCTTGCGGCAATATCGACACAAGCGACCCCTGCCATGTGTGTGTGGACGGCCGGCGCGACCGCAGCACCGTTTGTGTGGTGGAGGATGTGGCCGACCTTTGGGCGCTTGACCGGTCGGAGACCTATCGCGGCCTCTACCATGTGCTTGGCGGCACCCTCTCTGCCCTTGATGGCATCGGGCCGGATGAGCTCAACATCGCGCCGCTGCTTGAACGCGCGCAGTCGGGCGAGGTGACGGAAGTCATCCTTGCCCTCAATGCGACGGTGGACGGCCAGACCACGAGCCATTATCTGGCCGAACGGCTGGCGGACACGGGTGTGAAAGTCACAGCGCTGGCGCACGGTGTGCCGGTGGGCGGTGAGCTTGACTATCTGGATGACGGTACGCTCGCGGCAGCATTGCGTGCCCGTGGTGCGGTAAGCTGATGACCGAAGTTATTTATACCGTCAAAGTGTGGGCGGACCCGGTTGCGGGCCGAGGTTATATTGATTGGCTCACGAACGGCCATGTGGCGGCGGTCGCGGCTGACCCCGGCGTGAAATGGGCACGGCTGACAAAGCTTGAGGAAACGTCGCCTGACGGATGGGCTGGCTTTATGGCCGTTTATGCATTCAAAAGCCGGGCGGCGCTCAGCGCCTATCAGGCCAGTGAGCTGTTCCAGTCCTTCACGCCGGTCTATGAAAAATATAACGGCCTGTTCCGTGTTGAACGGGCGCTTGGCGAGGTGATTGAGAGCCATGGCTGATAAGGTAACCCACAAAGGCGGCTGCCACTGCGGTACTGTGACGTTCGAGTTTGATGGCCCGTCCGACCTGAAGGCCGTAACCTGCACCTGCAGCATGTGCGCGCGCACCGGTTTCATCCATTATTTCGCGACACAGGATGAGTTTCGCATCACCTCCGGCGCGGACAACCTGACGGAATACACCTTCAATACCCGCACGGCGAAACACCTGTTTTGCAAAACCTGCGGCGTGAAATCCTTTTATGTACCGCGCAGTCACCCGGATGGTTGGTCCATCAACACCAACTGCATTGATATGGCGACGGTAACGAGCCTTGATATCGGTGAATTTGACGGCGCCAACTGGGAAGCCAATATCGAAAGCCTAAAAGCGGAGGACTAAAGCCGGGCTGGGCGCAGGATTGAATAAAGGGGTCTGCGGGAGGCGCAGACCCCTTTAACTTTTGAGCACCCGAAATGTAGGGCATTGGGGCTCAGGGGAGCAAGGTTCACATCGGCGTTTCAGTGCAACCGCACCGGGAGGGGCCCCTGGGGCAGAACCGTAGGGACGGCGGGGCGTGACCCCCAGACCTCTGCAAACCGCAATAGGATAATAGGCAGCACCGCGTACCCGCGAAACTAGAATTAATTTAGGTTTGTGTGACAGATTCACTAAGTCCCTGTTTGGGCTTAGCCGATCAGCCTGTCCAGCATGTCTTGATAGACGTCCGCCAGCGCTTCAACGTCGGCCACGGCGACATGTTCGTCCACCTTGTGCATGGTGGCACCCACAAGGCCGAACTCGATCACCGGGCACATATCCTTGATGAAACGGGCATCGGACGTGCCGCCGGTTGTTGAAAGCTCGGGCTTTTTGCCGAAGCGGGCTTCCACGGCGGCAACGGCGGCGTCTGAGAGCGGCCCCTCCTCGGTGAGGAAACTGTCCCCTGACAGCCACCAGTCGATCTCATAATCCACACCCGCCGAATCCATGCGCGCGAGCAGAGTGGACTTCAGGCTTTCAGGCGAAAATTCATTATTGAAGCGCACATTGAAGCGCGCAGAAGCTTCCGCCGGGATTACATTGTGGCTTTCATTGCCCACATGGATGTTGACGATCTCAAGGTTCGAAGGCTGGAACTTCTCGTTACCGCCATCAAGCGGCACTTCAAGCGTGGCCAGCACCTTCACAAGGTCCGGGATCGGGTTTTTGGCGAGGTGCGGGTAAGCCACATGGCCCTGTGCGCCCTTGACGGTGACGACACCGTGCAGGCTGCCGCGACGGCCGATCTTGATCATCTGGCCCATCTCGGTCGGGTTCGTGGGTTCTCCCACGATACACATGTGGATCTTCTCGCCCTTGTCATTGAGCCAATCGAGCACCTTCTTTGTACCATTGATGGCCATGGCTTCTTCGTCGCCGGTGATGAGGAAGGAGATGGAGCCCTTGGGCTTTTTCTTGCGGCCTTCAAGGAAACGTTCGGTCGCCACGACAAAAGCGGCGATGGCGGCCTTCATATCAGCCGCGCCGCGGCCATAAAGCTGGCCGTCGCGCACTTCCGCCTTGAAGGGGTCAACCGTCCATTGGCTTTTGGCACCCACCGGCACCACATCGGTGTGGCCGGCGAAACAGACGTTCGGACCCTTCTTGCCGAAGCGGGCGTAAAGGTTTGGTACCGGCTCTGTGCCCTCCTCCTCGAACACCAGCTTGTGGCATTTGAAGCCCAAGGTGGTGAGGACCCCGGCCAGGAAATCGAGCGCATCGCCCTTGTCGGGGGTGATGCTTTCACGCCGGATAAGATGCTGCGCGAGGCTGACGGGGTCGAGGGTGAGCATATACCTAATCTCTCAAAAGGTCGTTGATCGAGGTTTTCAACCGGGTGCGCTCGTCCACGCGTTTCACAATCACCGCACAAGCGAGGCTTGGACCCATGGAGCCGTCAGCCATCGGCTTGCCCGGCAAACTGCCCGGCACGACCACACTATAGGCCGGAACGCGGCCCATGAATATCTCACCTGTGTTACGGTCGACAATTTTTGTCGAGGCGCCAATGAACACGCCCATGGAGATAACGGCGCCTTCCTCGACAATTACGCCTTCCGCCACCTCAGACCGCGCGCCAAGGAAGCAGTTGTCTTCGATGATGACGGGGCCAGCCTGCAGCGGCTCAAGCACGCCGCCGATACCGGTGCCGCCCGAAATGTGAACATTCTTGCCGATTTGCGCGCAGGAACCAACGGTGGCCCAGGTGTCCACCATGGTGCCTTCGCCAACATAGGCGCCGAGGTTCACGAACGACGGCATCAGCACCGCGCCCTTCGCGATATGGGCGGAGCGGCGCACAATGGCACCCGGTACGGCGCGGAAGCCTGCGGCCTTGAACTGGTCAGCACTCCAGCCTTCAAACTTGCTTGGCACCTTGTCCCACCAGTGGGTGTTCGCGCCCGGGCCACCAGCGATCATTTCCATATCGTTGAGGCGGAAGAACAAGAGAACCGCTTTTTTGAGCCACTGGTTCACCACCCATTCGCCGCTGTCCTTCGAGGCCACGCGGAGGGTGCCGCTATCCAGCAGGTTCAGCGCTTCCACAACAGCGTCGCGGACTTCGCCCTTGGTGGAGGCATTGACCTCGTCACGGTTGTCGAAGGCGGTGTTGATGGTGCTTTCAAGCGCAGCATAGGACATGGGCGGGTTTCCTGATGGTCAAAGGGGCCAAAAAATCCCGAGAACAATAGCGGCGGCCCCCGTGAAGTCAATCACAGGCGGGCCGCGTGCGCCCTAGAATTCCTAACCTAGCGGTTTAAAAAACCGTGCAGCCAGTCGGTGAGTATCTCGGTTTCGGCATGAATGAAGCCGGGGTCATGGTCGGCTTGCCCCCACACGCTGCCGGTGTTGACCCAGACCGTTGCCATGCCAAGGGCATGCGCGGGCTTCAGGTTGCGGGCCATATCCTCGAACATCACAGCGCGGTTGGGGTCGATACCGTGGTCGGTGATGAACTTGTCATAGACCGCGGCCTTCGGCTTGGGCTCAAGCTCGGCGGCATGAATATCGAAGATCGCCTCGAACTGGTCTGCAACACCCAAGCGGTCGAGCACTTTTTCAGCGTAGGTGAGGTCCGCGTTCGTGAACACCAGTTTACGTCCCTCAAGTGCCGACAGCAGGTCGCGCAACTGGCCGTCCGCTGTGATGGGCGAGAAGTCGATATCATGCACATGGTCCAGATAGTGGTGCGGGTCTATCTCATGGTTTGCCATCAGGCCCTTGAGCGTGGTGCCATGCTCAAGCAGGTAGCCTTTCTGCACCTTGCGCGCATCGTCCGGCGACAGGCCAAGCAGGTTCTGCACATATTCGCCGATCTTGATGTCGACCTGAGCGAAAAGATTGCATTTTTCCGGATATAGCGTGTTGTCGAGGTCGAAGACCCAGACATCGCGGCTGTCATCAAATACGGGGTGGAATTTTTGTGTCTGCACTTTGAACATAGTCCTACATTTATGCGCAAATGACTGTTAAATCTACATTAACAGTCAGAAACTAGACTGTGTCGCAAAAGTAGCATTGGAAATCCGTTCGTGAACACATTGGCGAAATTTGTCTCGTCCTGGCGTAAGTCGGGCGATGACGCGAACCTTGGCGATGCCGAGGCCTGCGCCATGCGTATTGCGCCGGACGGAAGTGTGCTTGACCGCTCGCCTTCTGCTGCGGGCCTTGTGGACCTTTGGGCGAACCGGGACAGCGCGCTAACTACCTTGATAGAAAAGGCTTTCCGGTCTGGCGTGCCGGTTGAGGCGCGGCGCGAGGACGCTGGCTCGAACCACTGGCTGGTAGCAATGCCGCAGGGCGGCAATGTCACTCTGGTCGCGCGCGATACGACCCTTCATGACAAAGTCACCGAAGCGCTGATGAAAAGCCGGACCCTTCTTAAAGACCTGCTCGATTCGGCCGCTGACCTCGCATTTGAGGTGGACGGTGACGGTATGTTCCGTTTCCTGACCCCGGCCGAGGCTTTCGGGTTCAAGACCGAAGCTTGGCTCGGCCGCGATGCGTACCGGCTTTTCTGGCCTTCGGGCGACGTTCCGGCCCGGAACCCGTTTGCTTCCTCCGCGGTCGCGAGCTTTGACGCCGTACCTGTGCAGATGGACGGGCAGGAAAAGCGCTGGATGCATTTTGCCGTGCACCCCAAGTTTGACGATAATGGCACCCGCATCGGCCTTCGGGGCACGTGCCGCGACATGACGGCGCGCTATCTTGCCGAACGCAAGGCACGGCAGGACAGCCTGCGTTTCACCCTGCTGCAGCGTATCACCAATGGCCTGAATAGCTATGACAACGCGCAGGATTTGATGGACAATGCGTCCGAAGCGCTTCTCGATGTGCTGCGTGCCGATATGGTATGGGCTGTGGTTCAATATAGCGCGGGGCTTGTGCCGATCTCCATGATGGGGACGCGCCATGAAATCCTGAACCTTGATGGCATCTGGCGTTCGCTCGAAGGGCATGAAGCCGTCTGTACCATTGTTGAAGGTGAGGACCGCGCACATCTTGCGATCCGGCTTGAGTTCGGAGGCAGCGCGCTTGGCATGGTGATCATCAGCCGTGACACAGTGGCCAGCCCATGGTCCGTGCAGGAACGGCAGCTTCTGGACGGTGTCGCCGGTGTGCTAACAGCGGCTTTCACCAAGGCGCAGCTCATTGACCGGCTGTACCGGCTTTCAAGCAAGGATGACCTCACAGGGCTTCTTAACCGCCGTGCGCTTGTGGAAACCATTGAAGCGCGGCTCAAGCATCAGGCCCGCACCGGCCAATGTGGCTGCTTGCTGTTCATCGACCTCGACCACTTCAAGGAAGTGAACGACACGCTCGGCCACCAGGTGGGTGACCAGGCGCTGAGGCTTGTGGCCGAAAAACTGCAAAGCATGATCAGGCCTTGTGACTATGCCGGACGCTATGGCGGTGACGAGTTTGTGCTCTGGATCGAGGATGTCTCGACCGACGTGGCGAGCGAGAAGGCGCGGGCGCTGCTCGAGGCTATGCCGGGTATCCGTAAAGCCATCGGCGACCCGTCACTGCGGCTCAATGCCTCTATTGGTATTTGCCAGTCGCTGGCTGGCGCGGATTTTTCGTTTGAAGACCTTGCGGACCGGGCGGATGCGGTCCTTTATAATGTGAAAGCGTCCGGCCGCGGCGATATCGCGGTGGAAGAAGACACGCAGCGCGCGGTGGGGGAACACTGATATGCTCAACAAGCTTAAATCGCTTTTTGGCGGTACTGAGAAAAAGGCACCAGCCGCACAAAAAAGTGCGCAGCTGCCGGCGACGCTGACCAAGGAGCATGAGCAGAAAATACTGCAGAGTGGTACGCCGACTGAGCGGCAAGCGCTGGCTGCCCGCCATGATGCGCGCCCGGAAGTGCTTTATTATCTCGCTGAAGACGCCTCGCCCGCCGTGCGCCGCGCCATTGCACAAAACCCCGCGACCCCTATTCAGGCGGCCGAGAAACTGACCTCGGACGATGATGAGGAAGTGCGCGAGGAATTGGCGCGTAAGATCGGCCGTTTGGTGCCGGGCCTTGCCCCCGGCGAGAAGGATGCGCTGCGCGAGAAAGCCATCAAGGTTCTTGAAACCCTTGCGCAGGACCAACTCCCCAAAGTGCGCGCGATTATTGCGGACGAGATTAAATCCAGCGGCGAAGTGCCGAAGGACTTGATCGACCGACTGGCGCGGGACGTGGAAGAGATTGTCTGTGGTCCGATCCTCCAGTATTCGCCGCTGCTGAACGATGATGACCTGCGTGAGATTATCGCGGCAGGCATCAGCTCCGGTGCGCTCAAAGCCATTGCGAGCCGGGCGCATGTGCCGGCGGATGTTGCGGATGACATTGCGGCCACCCTCGATGTGCCTGCAATTGCGTCGTTGCTCGCGAACGCGAACGCACAAATCCGGGAAGATACGCTGGACCAGATCATCGATCAGGCACAGTCGGTTGAGGAACTGCATACGCCGCTTGCGCTCAGGCCACAGCTCTCCATCCGTGCGATGAAGCGCATTGCGGGCTTTGTCGCATCTGCGCTTGTGCATGCGATGATGGACCAGGCGGCGTTGCCGGAAGAGCAGGCCGAGGACCTGTTGGAGCGTGTGCGCGAACGCTTGTCGTCCGAACGTGTGGGTGATGATGAGGAAGCCGAACTGGCCGCCCGCGCGCTCGACTATTTCCAGAAGGGCATGCTGAACGACAAGTTTGTGCATGAGCAGATTGAGGCCAACCGCCGCGAGCTGTTGTTGCAGTGCCTTGCCGTGATGGCAGACCTGCCAGCCGCGACCGTGCGCCAGATTGTGCACTCCAAGAGCGGACGAGCCGTTACCGCGCTGGCTTGGAAAGCAGGCCTGACCATGCGCACGGCCTATGAACTGCAAACCCGCTACGCGCTTGTGCCAACCGCCCAGCTTTTGAGCGCCAAGGGCGGCGAGGATTATCCGATTGATGACAATGAGCTCGATTGGCATCTGAGCTATTTTGTGGAACAGGCCTAAATCTCACCAAAGTCACGTCTATCCTTGTGGGGAGGAGGTAACGATGGCCAACACACGTACAGAATCTGACAGTATCGGCCCGGTGGAAGTCCCGGCGGACCGGCTTTGGGGCGCGCAGACCGAGCGCTGCCTGATGAATTTCCCTATCGGCACCGAGAAGATGCCGCTAGCCTTTGTGCATGCGCTGGGCATGCAAAAGCATGCTGCCGCGGCGGCCAACAAGGCGCTGGGCCTATTGGACGACAAACGTGCTGACGCGATCATCAAAGCGGCGTCGGAGGTGCATGGCGGCAAGCTTGATGCGGAGTTCCCTTTGCCGGTGTGGCAAACCGGCAGCGGCACGCAAAGCAACATGAACGCCAATGAGGTAATTGCGAACCGCGCCACTGAAATTCTGGGTGGCAAACGGGGCGACAAGTCGGTGGTGCACCCTAATGACCATGTGAACATGGGCCAGTCATCGAACGATACGATCCCCACCGTGATGCTGATCTCTGCCGCGCTGATGACTGAACGTACGCTCAGGCCCGCGCTTGAGGGTATGATCGCCTCGCTCGACCAATTTGGTGAAACCTACGGCCATATCATCAAGCTGGGCCGTACCCATATGCAGGACGCCACGCCCATTACGCTTGGGCAGGTTTTCTCGGCCTATAGCGCGCAGCTTTCCGCCGTCCTTGGTGCACTCAATGACCTGATGCCGCGCCTTTTGAAGCTGCCGCAAGGCGGCACAGCGGTCGGCACGGGCATCAACTGCCATGAAGATTTTCCCCTCGAGTTCTGCAAAGCCCTTAATGAGGTCGCGGGCTTCACTTTTGAACCAGCGCCCAACAAGTTCGCCGGCATCAGCGCGCATGATGAGCTCGTTGCGCTTTCAGGGGTGCTGAATAGCGCCGCGGCCGCGCTTTATAAAATCGCCAACGACATCCGCATGATGGGTTGCGGCCCACGCGGTGGGTTTGCCGAACTGGTGCTGCCAAAGAACGAGCCCGGCTCATCCATCATGGCGGGCAAAGTGAACCCAACGCAGGTGGAAGCGCTGACGATGGTGTGCGCGCAGGTGATGGGTAACCACACCACGGTAACGGTCGCGGGCAGCCAGGGGCAGTTTGAGCTGAATGCCTATAAGCCTGTCATCATCTACAATGTGCTGCAGTCGCTTGCGCTTCTGTCGGACAGTGTGGCCAGTTTCACCGAGCGCTGCCTTGATGGCCTGCAGCCGGATGAGGAGCGTATCGAGGAACTGCTCAAGGGTTCCCTCATGCTCGCAACTTCGCTTGTGCCGCATATCGGCTATGACAAGACGGCTGAGATCGCGGGCAAGGCGTCAAAGGACAAATCCACCCTGAAGGCGGCTGCGCTTGCTCTTGGCTATGTCTCTGAAGAGGATTTTGAGCGCTGGACCGACCCAAGCCAGATGGTCGGCCCAGACAGGCGGGACTAGGCTCAGTCCCGCTCGCGGATAAGGGTACCCGCACCGCGCTCTGTAAAGATTTCAAGCAGCATGGCGTGCTTGATACGGCCGTCAAGGATAACGGCACCCTTCACACCACGATCAACGGCGTTGAGGCAGGTCTCCACCTTCGGCAGCATGCCGCCATAGATGGTGCCGTCCTCAATAAGCGCGTCAATATCGTCGCTATCAAGCTCGGTCAGCAGTTCCTTGTCTTTACTCAGCACACCCGGCACATCGGTCAGTAGGAAGAAGCGGCGGGCACCAAGCGCGCCCGCGATGGCACCGGCCATCGTGTCGGCGTTGATGTTGTAGGTGTTGCCGTCTTCGCCCGGTGCGATGGGGGAGATGACAGGGATATACCCGTTCGCAAGGCACTGGGACACAAAGCTTGCGTCTACGGTTGCGGGGTCGCCAACAAAGCCGAAGTCGATGACTTTCTCAATATTCGAATCCGGGTCCTTCTTGGTGCGGGAAACCTTCTTCGCCGTCACCATGGAGCTGTCCTTGCCTGAAAGGCCCACAGCTTTGCCGCCCGCTGCATTGATATCAGCCACAATGGATTTGCCGATGGCACCAAGGACCATCTCCGCCACATCCACGGTGTTCTGGCAGGTTACGCGCAGGCCGTCCACGAAGCTGGTCTCGATGGAAAGGCGGGAGAGCATCTCACCGATTTGCGGGCCGCCGCCGTGCACAACAACAACATTGATGCCCACCTGCTTGAGCAGCACCACATCTTCCGCGAACTGTTTCGCGAGTTCCGGGTCCCCCATGGCGTGACCACCGTATTTGATCACGAAGGTCTCGCCCGCGTATTTGCGCATATAGGGCAGCGCCTCCACAAGGGTGGAGGCTTTTTTCTGAAGCTTTCTCTTGTCCTGGTCCACTTTGATCATGACCTTTGTCCTGAAGAAGAAGGCCCCTTAATGGGGAAGGCCGGCCTTCTAGTCAAATCGATAACCGCCAGAATAGGCGGGGCGGTCGTCGGTCAGCATGACACCCAGCGTTACCATGAACTGGCTCAGGTAATAGCTGGCCCACACAAAATAACCGACAAATTCGGGCACGCTCATGAACTGTCGCGCGCCAAGCGCCGCGTCTGAAAAGACGAATAGTACGGCACCGATACCCACAAGACGGGGCGGAAACCTGCTCAGGATAGCGGTTGACGCCATCAGCACGAGCATGGCGGTATAGCCAAGTACATAGTTGCGCATCTCACCAAGCGCATCATACATCCAGAAGCCTGCCACAAAGGCAAAGGCCCACAGAAGCAGCACGTAGCGTAACCTGCTTGCACTAATTCGGTCAAATCGCTGCCCGTTGATGAGATACATGAGGATGAAAATGATGTGCGCCACACCAAAGGCCATAAGGCCATAGAGGAACGCGCCGTCTTGCGGCAACACCAGCATCACATCGCCCGTCACAGAGGCCACGAGTGCGAGCAGCAGGAGGAAGTGGGTGAAACTGCGCAGGTTGATACCAACAAAAAGCACCAGGAAGCTGACTGCGCTCATTTTTACAAGCGCCTGCCAGAGGATGCCTTCAGGGTACAGCCCGACGCCGTAGGCGATAGCGCCAATCATGGACAGAATGACAAAAATCTGCCCAATTGCCTCGACAATCGGTCGTTTGCGCTCACTGAAAATGCGGGTCACGAAAGTCCCTCCCTCACGCCACTATAGGCAGGCGTTGTTGTGTGCCACAAGCCTTTGATTCAAATGTATCAATTTCATGGCAAACGATGAAGTTCTTTCCTTAAAGCCGCGCCATTAGTTTGGCCGCCACCGGCAAAATCAGCAGGTTGGCAAGCGCGTATATCAGCAGAACATGGGATGATGTCAGTCCAAGGGTGATCAGGATGGCGGCAATGATGGTGCCGCCAGTCATGAAGCCGCTGTTGACGATATTGTTCGCCGCTATCATGCGGGAACGCTCAGTGCGGTCTGAACGGTCCTGCAAAATGGCGTAGAAAGGCACAATCACCATGCCTGCTGCCATCGCAACACCGATCAGGAGCGCGAGCGACACCCAGTTTGACGTGGCGTCCATGAAAAGCGCGAGGTCCATGGGTTCGGTCGCGTTCACGCCGTTTTCACCCGGCAGTGCCAAGTAAAAGAGCGTGCTGAGTGTGGCGAGCGCGAGGAGTGCGGGCCGCGCCAGCTTGGCAGAAATCTCACCCTTAAGAAGGCGCGAGCACAGGAGCGAGCCAACACCGATACCGATTGAGAAACAGGCGATGATCACCGTCACCACGGTCTCGTCACCGCCAAGGCGGTTTTTCACGATATCCGGGATTTGCGTGATGTAGATTGAGCCGTATAGCCATATCCAGCTGATGCCGATAATGGCAGGACGCGCCACATCATTTTGCCATGCCGCCTTGAGCTGTTGCCCTGTGGCGCTGAAAATATTGAGGTTCAGCTTAAGCGCGGGTGCTGCCGCACCCGTGCGCGGTACAAGGCTGCCGGAAATCGTGCCGATGATGGCAAGGCTGATCATTAGATAGGCCATCTTCTCGGTGCCGCCCGGTTGCAGGACCAGCAGGCCACCCACCAGAAGGCCGAGAAGGATGGCAACAAAAGTGCCCGCCTCAATCAGGCCGTTCGCGCCCAGCAGCTCTTCTTTCGTGGTCAGCTCCGGCAGGATGGAATATTTGATCGGGCCGAAAAAAGTGCTCTGCAGGCCAAGACCGGACAGCACGCCAATCATCATGGGCAGGCTCTCAAGATGGAACGCAATTGCGCCCGTCAGCATCAGCCCCACTTCCCACAGCTTGATCCAGACAATCTGTTTCGATTTATCGAACTTGTCCGCCAGTTGGCCGGCAAGCGCCGAGAAGATGAAATAGGGCAGGATGAAAAGCCCGATGGCCAGATTGTTCAAGACCGCCGGCTGCATCGCCATCTCTTCCGCGATGCGGTAGGTGATGAGCATGATGAGCGCCTGCCGGAACAGGTTGTCGTTCATGGCGCCAAGAAACTGGGTAATGAAAAGCGGCAGGAAGCGCCGTGTGCCAAGGAGTGAGAATTGTGCGCGCCCCATGCCTTCGGCCTACTCGGCCGCGGCGTGGTGATGATGGTGCGCCAGTTCCGCGCGCGCCTGCCGGATAATCTGGAAGGAGCCGGAGAGGAAAATCGTCGCCATGATGCCTGCGACAATCAGGTCGGGCCAGCCAGTGCCGGTTGCCCATACGCCAGAGGCCGCCACCATCACCATGATGTTGCCAATGGCGTCATTACGGCTGCAGAGCCAGACCGAGCGCACATTGGCGTCGCCGTCCTTGAAGCGTACGAGCAGCAGCACGCTTGCCACATTGGCCGCGAGCGCCGCCGCGCCAACCGATCCCATGATAAAGGCCTGCGGCTGATTGAGATAAAGCACCGTATAAAGCGTGGAGCCGAGGACCCAAAGCCCCATGGCTGAAAGGCTGAGGCCCTTGAGGAGCGCGGCTTTGGCACGCAGGGTGCCAGCCTTGCCGATTACATAGAGCGAAAGGGCATAGGTACAGGTGTCGCCAAAAAAGTCGAGTGCGTCGGCCTTCAGTGCCTGGCTGTTGCCGACAAATCCCATCGGCATTTCCACAAGGAACATGATGGCATTGATCAGGATCACTAGGATCAGCGCGCGCTTGTAGCGCGGGTCCATTCCCTCGAACTTCACCTCATGACAACAGTTTGCACCCATTGGCGGGACTCCTTTCCCTGTAATCTGACATCAGGGACCGGGGGCGTGCAACCCAAATTTCCGTGTATTCCCAAACTGATGCGAGGCTGTGCTTTGAATTGGGCATTGCACACCGCCGGAGCGATCTGCGATGATGCGAGCATAGAGATTCGAGAGGACCCCCACACAATGCGCTCAGCCATGCGCCCACTGATGAAACGCTTTTTGCTGCTTGCCCTTATGGCTTGTGCAGTAACGGGCGCTGTACGCGCGGCAAATGTGGGTGATGTGCCCATCATCAGCAAACTTGATGTGGCTGGCCTCAAAGAGGGACGTCACCATTTTTACCTGAACGCGGGCCGGGGTGCGACGGGCCTGCCCAACCTTGTGCCCGTTATTGTCATGAAGGGGGCGGGTGAAGGTAAACAACTGCTGCTGACCGCCGCCGTTCATGGGGATGAGCTCAACGGTATCCGTGTCATTCACCGCCTGATGGACGAGCTGGACGCATCAAAACTGACGGGCACCATTGTAGCTGTGCCAGGTGTCAACCAGGCAGGCATGGAAGTGCACAGCCGCTATTTTGGCCTGCGGGGCGGGGACCCGAACCGCGCATTCCCGGGCAGCGAGAAACGCGGCGAGGCCGAAGCGCGTTTTGCCTACCACCTGTGGCATAACCTTGTGCTGCCGGGCACCGACCTCGCGGTTGACCTGCATACCCAAACGACTGGCACAAGCTATCCCCTGTTTGTGTTTGCCGATTTCCGTAACGCGACCGCGCGGGACATGGCCTATTCCCTCCACCCGGACATGATCAAGAACGACCCGGGCGAAGAGGGCACGCTTGAGACCAGCCTGATCAAAAAGGGCATTCCCGCAGTGACGTTCGAGATTGGCGGCCCCAAGGAATTTGAAGCGCGCATGATTGACCGCGCGCTGGCGGGGCTTGAGAATTTCCTCAATTCGCAGGGCTTTCTCTCGGACGGCGCGCGGCCCGCGCGGGAGCAGCCGATTGTGGGCACCAATTTCACCAACGTGTATGCGGATGAGGGCGGGCTTGCCGTCATTGAAGTGGGTCTCAAGGACCATGTGAAAAAAGGCACGCGGATCGCCACGCTCTATGACCCCTTCGGGCAACCGCTCAGGCACTATTATGCGCCGGTGAGTGGTGCGGTGGTCGCCATCGCGACGGACCCGGTGCGCGACGCAGGCTCTATGCTGGTGCGCATTCTGCACTGAGGTCAGCCGATTAAAGAAATCGCGTTTTTTTGTGAGCCACGCGCGGCAAAACAGCGTAGAACTGTATCAAAGACAATCACTTACCGAGTGCGAGCGATATGAAAACTGATCATCCGGACATCAAACACGGCAAGCTCGGCATCCTGCTTCTGAGCCTTGGCACACCGGACGCCCCGACCTATGCCGCCACCCGGCGCTATCTGGCGGAATTTCTGTCGGACCCACGGGTGATCGAGACACCGCGCGCCATCTGGTTGCCAATACTCTATGGCCCGATCCTGACGTTCCGTCCGGCGAAATCAGCCAAAGCCTATGCCAAAATCTGGGATTATGAGCGCGGTGAAAGCCC
This sequence comes from Kordiimonas gwangyangensis DSM 19435 = JCM 12864, assembly GCF_000375545.1. Classification (GTDB taxonomy): domain Bacteria; phylum Pseudomonadota; class Alphaproteobacteria; order Sphingomonadales; family Kordiimonadaceae; genus Kordiimonas; species Kordiimonas gwangyangensis. Next base: position 429,520 of record NZ_AQXF01000001.1, on the reverse strand, counting down.
GCTTCGCACCCACTCGCGCGCTCAGGCAGAGAAGTTGCAGGCGATGATGGGTGAGGCGGCGCATGTGGAATGGGCGTTCCGCTACGGCCAACCGAATACGGAGCGGGGGCTTGAAGCCCTGCGCGCCAAAGGCTGTGACCGTATCCTCCTGTTCGCGCTTTACCCTCAGTATAGCGCCACAACAACCGCAACAGCCTACGACAAGTGTTTTGAGATCCTTGGCAAGATGCGTTGGCAACCGGCCGTACGCACTGTGCCGGCTTATGTCGACCATCCCGCGTTTGCGGATGAGCTTGCCGCGTCCGTGAAAGAGGGCCTTGCCACCCTCGACTGGCAACCGGAGAAGGTGCTCGCCTCCTACCATTCAATCCCGAAATCCTATTGGGACAATGGTGACCCGTACCCGTGCCACTGCTTCAAGACGAGCCGCCTCTTGAGGGAGAAACTGGGCATGGGCGAAGACACACTTCTCACCAGCTTCCAGTCCCGCGTCGGGCCGACCGAATGGGTCAGCCCCTATACGGACAAGACGGTGGAGAAACTGGCGAAAGAGGGTGTGAAGAAGCTCGCCGTACTCGCTCCCGCGTTCAGCTCAGACTGTCTCGAGACGCTGGAGGAGATCAACATGGAACTGCGGGAGACTTTCCTGGAACATGGCGGCACGCACTTCCACTATATCCCCTGCCTGAACGCGACGGAGCGCGGCATGCGGGTGATAGATAGCGTTGCGCGGCACGAGTTGCAGGGTTGGCTCTAGCGCCTATTCGGTGAGGCCCATCATACCGGTGACTTCAACAACCACCGGCGTTTTGCCTGCGTGCTCAAAATCAAGGGTGACGGTGAACACGTCGCCTTCCGCGAGCGGCTTTGTGAGGCCCATCAGCATCACATGATAGCCACCGGGTGCGAACGCCAGCGTCTCGCCCGGTGCGATCGGCAGTTCTTCCACATGGTCCATGCGCATCACGCCGTCCACTTCGCGGCTTTGGTGGATCATTGACGTTTCCGCGATATCGGTGCTGACACCGTTCAGATAGTCAAGCTCATGGCTGTCATTCTTGATGGTGAAATAGACGGCAGTGGAGATCGTGCGGCTGGTCTTGCGCGCCCACGCTTTTTCGATCACAAGGCCATGGGCTTCGTCTTCATGGGCAAAGGCTGGCAGGCTCATCATGATGAGGGCACAAAAAGCAAGGATCAGACGCATGTAAATTCTCCGCAGAAAGTCTGCGCCTTTGCTAGCGGGCTTTGCCCACACGCGCAAGGGGCAGATTGGCGCACCTGACTTGCCTAGATGGCGTCTGTTGCGCAGATCAGCTCATGCTGGATCGCGGGTTCAAAGGCTGAGTGACCGGCGACCGGTACAATCTTGAGCGACGCCCAAGGCATGGCTTTCGCGAGGTCATAGGCGCTTTTTGGTGGGCAAATGGCGTCATATCGGCCCTGCACGATGATGATGGGAATATCCTTCAGGATATGCGCATCGCGCAGGATCTGGTCATCGCACTCAAGGAAACACTGGTGCAGGAAATAGTGCGCCTCAATGCGCGCGAAGGCGAGGGCGAACACCGGGTCAACCGAATGCGCGCGCTGTTCCTCGTCCGGCACCAGGGTCACGGTGCTGCCTTCCCACAGGCTCCATTCCTTGGCGAACAGCAGCCGTTCGCGCTCAAATTCTGGTTCAGTAAGGCGGCGGTGATAGGCCTTGATGAGATCGTCGCGTTCGCCTTCCGGTACCAGCTCGGCAAATCGGGTCCAGGCTTCGGGGAACAGCGAACGGGTGCCGTTCTGGTAGAACCAGTCCAGCTCTTCCTTGCGCGAGAGGAAGATGCCGCGCAGGATAATGCTGCGCACACGCTCAGGGTGCTTCTGCGCATAGATGAGCGACAACGTACTGCCCCAGGAACCACCGAACAGCACCCAGCTTTTGATGCGCAGGTGCTCGCGAATAGCTTCCATATCCGCGACAAGGTCCCATGTGGTGTTATTCTCAAGCGAAGCGTGCGGGCGGCTACGGCCACAGCCGCGCTGGTCAAACAGAATGATGCGAAACTTGGCAGGGTTGAAAAAACGCCGCTGGATGGGGCTTGTGCCACCACCCGGACCGCCATGGACAAAAAGAATGGGAATACCGTGCGGGTTGCCGGACTGTTCCACATGCACCTCATGCCCGTCAGATACGGGGATGCGCTCGCTGATATAAGGCTCGATCGGCGGATATAGAGAGCGGAAGGTGGTGGTGCTGTCGGCGCGCACGGGTCTATCCTTCTGGTTCTTGACGGATGCAACCAGAATAGGTTGCAAGCGTTAAGAAAACAAGAATAGCCTTCACGCTAGGCCGCGCTTGTTATACGCGCGGCCCGGTGGGGTCGTATTACTGTGCGGCTGTCGCGTGGCGCGACTGCAGAATGCGTTCCGTCAGCGCAAAGTCGCCCGGATTATCCACATCAATCGGCGCGTCCGCGAACGGCATACGAATAACCTGCACCCGCAGTTTCCAGCGCTTGCCCAGAATGCGCGCAAGCTGGTCGATCGTGGCAAGCTTGTAGCGGTAGAGCACCATGAACATCAGGCCAAAGGCCTTCAGGATGCGTTGCGGCTTTTTGCCGAACTGGCCGCCACCTTCAAAAATGCGCGCGCTGACGAGTGCTTTCGGGCCCGTGAGCGCATAAAGGTTACAGCTCGACCAGCCACCGTCCTTGAGGTTGTGGAACGCGCGCTTGCCGTCCGGGTAGGTGGCGAGGATAACATCCGCCGGTGTCATACCCACAGCAGCGTCCGCGCCGCCCGTGAACAGTTCATCACAGAAATGGTCAACCATCTCGGAGGTATGCAGTGCGTTATCGCCAGTGGTGATGATGAGAGGCCATGGGTCCTCAATATCCTCAACGCCACGCAGGACGGAGAGATAGAGGTTTTCCGCGCTCTGCAGAAACTTGATTTCGCCGCGGTCCATCATCTCATTCAGTGCCGGGACGGAGCGCAGAAGTTCTTCGCTCTCGATCGAGACATAAACTTGGCCGACATTTTTTGCTGCCAGCACTTCGCGCACAACACGCTCCAGCATCACAACGCCATCCAGCGTCACGAGACATTTGTGGCTCACGCCCTGGATTTGGGCGACGGTATCTTCCGCACCGCGCCGGCTTGCCGCGAGCACAAGCGCAGTTGCCTTTTTGTTGCCAGTCATGGTCCTAATCCTTTGCCCTTCAACTAACCTTCAAATACCTTATGCCGCCTGTGTCAGCATAGACATTAATTTGCGAACGCTGCCTTCGCGCTCAAGCGACAACAGCATGGTTTTGACTTGTTTGGCGCGTTCATCTGCCATGAAACCGGCAACGCAGCCGTCAAATTTTTCGATCAACTGATCTTCCGACAGCGGCCGCGCGCTTGATCCAACCGGCATCTTGACGCTTGTCGATACCGTCTCGCCGCTCACGAGCGTCACATGCACTTCGGTCGGGAAGTCGCTTTCAAGTTTTTCAACATACTCTTTACGTACCAGCGGCAGCAAAGCCGTCACTTGGTTGCGCTCAATTGCGTCTGGCTCATAATCCGCCAGCGTGGCATTGCCGGACAGAAGGCCAACCGCGAGGCCATATTCAAGGCTGAATTTGGCCTCCATCGGGTTTGTTGGCCGGTCGTACATCAGGTTGCGCAGATGCGCTGCCGGTGCGCGCACAAAAATCTCTTTCACGTCTGCAGGACCGAAGCCGTGCTTTTCGCGCAGTTCGAGAAGCCCGTCAAGGGAGCGGTGCACGCTGCCGCAGTTCGGGAAACGTTTGACCTTGAGGCCATATTTCTCGATGTGCAGCGGCTCGCCGATATCGGTGGTCGCAAACTTCACCTTCTGGCCGTGTTCGTCCTTGTCCGCCATGATGGCGCGCAGTTCTTCCACGTCCTGGCCCACCATCAGGGTGCCCATGCCGTTTGCACCGTGCAGGGTCTGGCTACCGGCGGTGATGCCAGCTTCGGCAAACAGCGCCGCTTGGACCGCGCCTGCCGCAGCCATGCCGGCGTGAAGCGGTTTGGTCATGGTGCCAAACTGGCTCATGAAGCCGCCGGCGAAGCTGGTGGAAAGGGAAATGGCGTGTGCGGTTTTGTCTGTATCAAGGCCAAGAAGGCGGGCGCAGCCTGCTGCCGTGCCGACGGTGCCCACCGTTGCGGTCGCGTGCCAGCCACGGCTGCGGTGGAAGGGGTTCACCCCTTGTCCGACCCGGCCAATGATCTGGAGGCCAACGATATAGGCGTCGATCAAATCTTCGCCCGATGCGCCACGTGCGTCCGCGAGCGCGAGAAGTGCGGGGGCGAGCACAGCGGTGGCGTGAGCCTTGGCGGGGTCGAAATTGTCGTCAAAATCCAGCGCGTGGGCAGCCGTGCCGCCCACCAGCGCGGCCATGGGCGCCGACAGTCCACCCGCAAATCCAATGCTGTGGCAATCACCGCGACCCCAGCTCTCGGCAAGGCGGAAAACAGTACGGGTAACTTCTTCCGCAGCACCCGGTACCATCACGGCGATAACGTCTATAAAAGCGTCACGCGCACGTGTCCGCGCAAGCTCTGACCAGTCACGCGGTACCGTTGCCGTCCATGCCGCGAAGGCATGCAAGGGATTCTCGGTGTCGATTTTCATTTGTCCCGTGGTCTTGTAAGGGTTGTTTATTGGCCTATAATCGGCGAACTTCTTTATACTAAATTTGCTTGTGCAGATAAAGCTTTGCGCGCCCTATATGTAAGCGTGCCCGACAATTATCAAGGGTCTCATCGCGGTGCCGGATACCGTTTTCGATAATGAATATGTAACTGTGACCGCCGGGACACCCTCGGCGATGGTCGCGCTCAAGGGCGATTGGACCATCGAGAGCGCAGAAGATATCGACGCGGTTATGCTCAAGGTTGCAAAGGTTTGTGGCAGCAGTGCGGTGCTGGATTGCTCTACTCTTGGCCACCTTGATACCACCGGTGCTGTGCTGATCCGTCGCTACGCTGCGGTGCTTGAAGAACGCGGTGCCGCCCTGCTGACCGGCGTGAAAGCCGACCATAAGATGCTGCTTGAGGTGATCTCAAGCTGCCCGCCGCCCGCACCCATCGCGCCTGAGGGGGTGGCGTGGTACCTTGCGCCGCTGCTGCAGGTTGGAACGGGCACCGTCCTTGGCTTGCGGTCAAGTGGCAGGCTTCTGAGTTTCCTTGGTCTCGTGCTGATCCGCTTGTTTGGTTCTTTCCTCGACCCATCCCGCATTCGCCTTGTGCCGCTTGTGCACCAGATGGAAATTGTTGGCATGCGCTCCATGGGTATTGTGGGGCTGATCGCCTTCCTCATTGGCGCGGTGACGGTCAATCAGGGCGCTATCCAGCTCGCGAAATTCGGCGCGGATATTTTTGTTATTGATATGCTTGGCATCGGTCACCTTCGCGAACTTGGCATCCTGCTCACCGCCATCATTGTCGCTGGCCGGTCCGGCAGTGCCTTTACCGCAGAGATCGGCTCCATGGTCCTCCATGAAGAGGTGGACGCGATGAAAACCCTTGGCATGGACCCCATCGACGTGTTGGTGCTGCCGCGCCTCCTTGCGCTCGTTATCTGCCTGCCGCTTCTCGGGTTCTATGCCGATATTGTGGGTATCGCAGGGGGCGCCATGATGGCGTGGATCCAGCTTGATATCACCCCGGCCAACTTCCTCGTTTACTTCCGCGAGGTAATCACGATTGAGCATTACTGGGTCGGTATCATCAAGGCGCCGTTTTTCGCCGCGATTATCGCAACCGCGGGCTGCTATAACGGCCTCAGGGTTGAAGGCAGCGCGGATTCGCTCGGTGGGCGTACCACACGGGCGGTCGTGCAGTCCATTTTCATGGTGATCGCGCTTGATGCGCTTTTTGCCATCTTCTTCACAAGCGTGGGGCTCTAGGGTGACGGCAAGCAATTACAAAGGCGAGTTCGCCATCAGGGTTCGCGGCCTCAAGACAGCGTTTGGCCCCCATGTGGTGCATGAAAACCTCGACCTTGACGTCAAACGCGGCGAAATCCTCGGCGTTGTTGGCGGGTCCGGTACTGGTAAATCGGTGCTGTTACGCGCGATCATCGGTCTTCTCACGCCGGTTGCGGGCGAGATTGAAATCGGTGGCCGCAACAAGTCCGAGATGACGGACGAGGAAGATCGCCTTTCCCGCCGGGACTGGGGTGTGCTCTTTCAGGATGGTGCGCTTTTCACCTCGCTCACGGTTGCGCAGAATGTGCAGGTGCCCCTGCGCGAACATTTCCATATGTCGCAGGATCTGATGGATGATCTGGCGCTCAGCAAGCTCACCATGGCGGGGCTGCCGATTGACGCGGCGGTCAAATACCCGTCGGACCTCTCGGGCGGTATGCGCAAACGGGCGGCACTTGCGCGCTCGCTCGCGCTCGATCCCAGCATCCTTTTCCTTGATGAACCGACAGCGGGGCTTGACCCCATCGGCGCATCGGCGTTTGACGAACTGGTGCAGGAACTCAGCCGGTCACTTGGCCTGACGGTCTTTCTGGTGACACACGACCTCGACACCTTGGTCAGGGTGTGCGACCGTGTGGCAGTGCTTGGGGACAGGAAAATCCTTATCAATGCGCCACTTGCAGAAGTGCGCAAGTTTGACCATCCTTGGGTTCAGGAATATTTTGGCGGGCCGCGGGCCAGGGCCGCCGGGATTGAAAAAAGTTAGTCGGGGGCGCTTCAGGCGATGGAAACACGTGCATCACATATACTGGTAGGCGCTTTTGTGCTGGCGTTCCTCTCGGGCCTGATTGCCTTCGCAATCTGGATCGCGAAGGTGGATCTGGACGCCGAATACCGCGACTATGACATCTATTTCAATGGCACGGTTTCCGGCCTTTATAAGCGCAGCGTTGTCTATTACCTCGGTATCCCCGTGGGTGAAGTGCGCGATATCCGCGTGGCGGAGGAGGACAGCAGCAAGGTACATGTGCTTGTGCGCCTGCGCGATGAAGTACCGGTGACGGAAACCACGACCGCGCGGCTGGAGTTTCAGGGCCTCACCGGTGTGGCTTATATCGAGCTCAAAGGCGGCTCCGCTGGTGGCAAGGCGCTTACCCCGCCTGCCGGGCGTGAGCGGGCGGTAATCCCGTCCGAGGCCTCGCCGCTTCTCGAATTTTATGAAAGCGCGCCGAACCTGATCAATGAAGCGATTCTGGCGATCCAGCAGGTGCAAAAGCTCTTGAGCGACCAGAACCTGCAGAAGGTGGCCAATATCCTCGGTAGTGCTGACAAGGTTACCGCGAATCTCGCTTCCGGTACCGAGGACCTCGATGCCCTTGTGGCGGACATGCGCGGCGTGATGGCACAAATTGGTGAGACCACCACCAAGCTCAATACGCTGGCCGATAACGGCAACAAATTCATGACCGAAGACGCTACGCTTTTGATTGCCGAGGCGGTGAAAGCAGTCAACGCGGCAGAGACTACCCTCAACCGCATCGATGGGCTTGTGGCCGCAAACGAGGGTAACATCACCCAGTTTGTCGGCACCAGCCTGCCGGAGGTCAGCCGCATGATTGTGGACCTGCGGCGCACCGCGCGTTCGCTTTCCCGGCTCGTGAGCCGGATTGAACGGAACCCGAGTGAAGCGCTCTTTGGCCCGGCGGAAAGCAAATACGACCTCAAAACCCGCAAGGAAGAGGAGAAGAAGAAATGAGTAAACTGACCTCTTTCCTGCCAAAACCGATTGCTGCCGCAGCACTGATTGCCGCGACGGCACTGTCTGCCTGCGGGCCGCTCATCTCCTTCGGCGATGATGGGCCGGGGGACACGGTCTATTCGCTTAAATACGCAGGTGACTTCGGCACCAACGCCGCTGACGCGCCGGTGATTTATATTGATGAACCGCATATGGCGGACGGCCTCGCGGGCCAGCGCATCACCGTTGTGCTATCGGGGGACAAGCGCAGCACGCTCTCTGGCGCGCGCTGGTCAGCGCCGCTCAGTGCTTTGGTGCGGGACTATGTTGCCCGCGCGCTCTCAGACAAAGCCGGTGCGCATATGATCGGCGAAGGCGGGCTTGATATCCACGCCACCTGCCGTCTTGGTACCAAGGTCTGGTCGTTTGAATTTGTGCCGTCCGATAGTGCAGCGGGTGACAAGGTGAACATCGCGATGGAAATGTCCCTCGTGCGCCTCGCCGACGGCAAACTTCTCTCACACCCTACCTTCACCAAAAGCGCGCCGGTGCGCGGCGCGGACGGTGACGCGGTGGCGAACGCATTCGCAGCAGCGATGCAAGATATGGGGGATGAGATGGGCAGTTGGCTGAAGGCGCAGTCAGCGTCCTGCGCGGGAAGCTGAGGCTTATACCCTCATTGCGCCAAGGCGCCTGACCTCATAGATCGCCCACACAAAGACGATGCTGCCCGTCAGCGCGACGGCGAGGTACGGCGTGTCCGGCGAGAATCCTTCAAAGAAGAAGCCACCGGACAGCGGGCCAAATACGCGGCCAAGGGCTGACACACCGCTTGAAAGCCCAAGCGCCGTGCCCTGAATGCGCTTGTCCGAGCGCTGGGATATCAAACTGTTGAGCGCGGGGAATGATATGGTCAGCCCGCTCATGATCATGGGGAAGGCGATAATTGCCGTCACCGGATGGGCGGGCGCGGCGAACAGGATGATGATGCCAACAAGGTGCGTGACCGCACCAAGGATCAGCGACCTCACCTCACCAAAAATACGGAACAGCGGTCCCACGCCGAGGGACTGGATGGCCGCCACGCATAAGCCTACGCCCGCCAGCAGGAAACCCACTTGTGTCTGGTTCCAGCCCAATGTGGCGTTGGCCCAGAAAGGCGTGATGGCGAAACATATGCTCTGGCCGATGGCGGTAACAAAAAACATCACATAAAGCGCGAGCGTGCCGTGGGTGCGGATTACCTTGGTCCAGTGCGGCAGGGGCTCAGGCGGGCCGTCGCTCGCATCCTCAACCCTGTGCTTACTCGTTTCGGGCATGAAACGAGCAGTCAGCACCATGGCGCAGAAGGAGAAGCCCGCCGCCGCAAGGCCGGGCACAAAGACATTTGCCTCACCGCCCACGCCGCCCAACAGGCCACCAATGAAGGGACCGAAGGCGAAGCCGAGGCCGAAGGACGCGCCGATCAGCCCCATGGCGCGGCCGCGGTTCTTCTCGTCCGTCAGGTCGGCCATCGCTGCCATGGCGATCCCAACATTGCCTGCCATCATGCCTGACATGGCGCGCGCCACAAACAGCATCACCAGGCTGTCTGACATGGCGAGCATGATATAGGCGATGGTGGAACCAAAGAAGGTGGCCGCAAGCGCGGGCCTGCGGCCGATACGGTCCGACAGTCTGCCCCAGATGGGCCCCGCGGCAAAGGTCGCCAGTGAATAGATTGACATCAGCGCCGCGCCAATGAAGGCATCCCCGCCGTACTTGAGGGTCAGGAACGGCAGGATCGGAATGATGATGCCAAACCCAAGCAGGTCAATGAATACAGCGAAGATGATGACGGGCATCGGGAATTATCCTGCAAGCGCAACTGTTTGCCTGAGCATACAGAGTTTGGCTGGTTTGAGGATCACAAGATCGCGAAACTTCCGCGAGCGGTGGGGCGCGCTCAGTTCGACAGCGCGTCCACCTTTTCCTTGAGCGCGGCAAGCTGCGCCTGAAGGGCGGCGATCTTCTCGTCCTTTTCCACTCCGCGGCTGGCGGCGGGTTTGCTCGCGCTTGGTGTGGCCTTGCCGGTGGTGCGGCTTGTGAACACACGCATGCTTTCCTCGAACAGCGCCATGTTCTGGCGGGCGATTTCCTCAAAGATCGGCATGAAATTATTCTGCGCGCCCACGTCACCACACGCCTTGCGGATCTGGTCCTGATTGCGGGTCAGCACTTCCATCGCGCTCTGCAGGTAGGTGGGCACCATGGCCTGAAGGCCGTCGCCATAAAGGCTGATCAGCTGCCTCAGGAACGAGAGCGGCAGCATGTTCTTCTCGTTGGTTTCTTTTTCAACGATGATCTGTGTCAGCACGGTACGCGTCAGGTCCTCGCCTGTTTTTGCATCATGCACGATAAATTCTTCGCCGCCTTTGATCATCTCGGCAAGATGATCAAGCGTCACGTAGCTCGACGTCTCGGTATTATAGAGCCGTCGGTTTGCATATTTTTTGATGACGATCGGTTCGCCTGGCTCACGCTTCTTACGCGCCATTTTGTCCACCCTTTTTGTGCCCGGCACCAACCCTATGTTTCAAGGGAAGGTTACATTTCTTGCGTGCTCGCCCGTTGCAGTGCAAGAAAAGTCTAACTACTTAAATAAGCGTGGAATTAAATGGTATTTGGTGCGCTGCCGCAAGGAAAATTGTGCATTTGCTCACATAAATACCTGTTGCGCTTCCGCGAGCTTCCTTTAGGGATTCTCTCATGCTTGATGAGGACATAGACAAGGCCGCAGACATTTTCCTGACCCTCTGGCAGGAGAATATCCGCCTTTGGGCGACGGAGAAGGAGCTGCTGACCCCGCAGGAGCTCGCGGCGCTACTCGAGGCTGCGAGCGCGGCCGAGAAAGGGCAGGCGCGTGGCTGACATGCCCGATAAACGCTTTGATCTCGCGAACATCAAGGGGCCGCGCCCCATGGCGCTGCACCTGTCGAACGCGCTCAGCATCTGGCGCGAAGCGCCCATGGGCGCGCGCCGCATGATGGAAACGCTCGACGGCTGGCACCCCAGCCTTTCGGGCGATATTTCGGCGTTGCACAGCTGTGTGCAGGCGCTTGGCGGCTGGGACAAGTTCCTGAATGCGGTGGAAAAGAAAGCCTCCGCGCGCTCTGACGCGGTGTTGAGCGGCATCAGCGACTATCTTGCCCACAGCTACACGCGTGCGGAAAGTGCGCAAGAGATGTGCATGAAAGTGGGTAGTTGTGAGCTGTATGATTTTGGCGGCGACGGCCAGCCTATCCTCCTCGTACCCAGCCTCGTGAACCCGCATTATGTGCTCGACCTCAAACCCGGGCGCAGCATTGCGGCTTACCTTAAGTCCAAGGGCTTCCGCCCGTTTGTGGTGAAATGGTTCGATCCCGGCGCGGAGGAACTCGGCTTCGGGCTCAGCGACTATATCATGAAGCGGCTGATGCCGTTCCTTGACCATATTGTTACCGTGGGCGGTGGGCCTGCGCCGGTGCTGGGGTATTGCATGGGTGGTACGCTTTGCACGGCACTTGCGGCACGCGCGCCTGATAAAGTCTCCGCGCTCGCGCTGGTGGCCGCGCCGTGGGATTTCGCGAGCGAGATACCGCACGCGGGCCGCCGCTACGCCCACGTGATGGCCGACATCCTGGACCGCCTGCCGGACGGCATGCCGGTGCCGGTGGATATGTTGCAGGTGTTTTTCACCAGCGTTGACCCAACGCTCACAGACCGCAAGTTCCGCAAATTCCTTGGCCTCGATAAAGCAAGCGAAGCGGCAGAGTTTTTTGTCGCGCTAGAAACCTGGGCCAACACGGGCGCACCGCTGCCAAGGCAAGCCGCGACCGAGGTGATCCGCGGCTGGTATATGGACAATGCACCGGGCCGCGGCGTGTGGGAAATTGACGGTGCGCCCGTGAAGCTCACGGACGTGACCTGCCCGGTCTGGATCGCGGCACCGCCCGAGGACCGGCTTGTGCCACAAGAGAGCGCCTACGCAATGCTCGAGCAGTTGCCGGACGCCATCTGCCATGACCCCAAAGCGGGGCATGTGGGTATGATGGTCGGCTCCAAGGCGGAGGCGGGGCTGTGGTCCCCGCTCGTGACCTGGCTAAGGGCAAAGGAGGTGGCGAATGCGGCCTGAGGTCCTGCAGCTATACCGGTTTTACGCGAGCCCGCTTGGCCAGACGGTCGCGCCCATCATCTCGCAGCGCATCGAAGGCCTTCTCGCGCCGCGCACCGGTTCGGTCACCGTCGGGCTTGGTTTTGCGCTGCCTTACCTCAGCCATCTTGAGGCGCGGGAGGCGGACGAGGCATCGCGTTACCTCGCCTTCATGCCGGCGCAGCAGGGTGTGTGCCACTGGCCCGGCACGCACGGTAGCCGCACGGCACTCGTTGAAGAATATCACCTGCCGATGCCCGACAGTTCGGTCGACCGCGCGGTGCTTGCGCACTCGCTGGAGCATGCCAACAGGCCCAAACACTTGCTTCGTGAACTGTGGCGCGTGCTTGCGCCCGGCGGGCAGGTGGTGATGATCGTGCCGAACCGCCGCCGCAGCTGGTCGGCACTTGAGACCACACCCTTCGGCCACGGCAGGCCCTATTCCAGAAGCCAGCTTTATGAACTGATGAGCGAACAGATGCTGCCGCCTGACGGGTGGGATACGGCGCTGATGATGCCGCCCTTCAAGTGGCCGGGTGGGCCGCGGGTGGTGCGTTATGGCGAACGGGTCATCCACGGCCTTGGTCGTGCGCTTGGCGGTGTGCTGATCGTCAGCGCACGCAAGCAGGTGTATGGCGCGCTGCCCAAACAGGGCAAACGGGTGCCGGCGATGCCGGTGCTGACCGGGCCGGGGGCTGGCGCCTAAAGGTTGCGCGCCCACATGGGCGCAAGCGCGGGCATGTCATCAAGTCGCTTTGCGATAGCGTAAATCTTCGGGCAATTGTCCCTGAACCAGTCCCGCCGCGGCCGCCAATGGCTCATGATAGTGAGGTAAAGGTCGATGGCGGTCAGCCGCTCGCCCATCGCCCATGGTGCGGGGTCCAGCCGCGCCTCGAGCTGCTGCCACATGGCCTTTCGTTTCTCGTCCGTTGCTGTCCGCAAGGCTTTGGCTTCTGGCATATCCCCGAGCCAGCGCTCCGGGTGGTCGCCGTAGCTGAAGGTGGGATACACACTCGCCACCAGCCATATCAGCGTGCGCAGGAAGGGTACATATTCAGTCGTGGCTGTGCTCGGCACAAGGCCGCTTTCCGGGTACTTGGCGCCAAGCCATATGGTGATGGCCGCACTTTCGGTGAGGATGCTGCCGTCTGGCAACACAAGCGTCGGCACTTCGCGCATGGGGTTGATGCGCGCCAGCTCGCCGTCTGCGCCATGAAGTTCATCCCACGCCAGATAGCGCCGCTCGTAAGCCACGCCGATGATATCAAGCTGCGCTTCAATGATGGCCGAGCCGCCACCCTTGGCCGCGAATAACACCATGCTGCTGTCTGATGTCACCATTCCCTCCCGTTTTCCGGCATCCTAGCGATGTGGCCGCCGCACCGCCATTCACAAAGGGCGGAGGGGTGCAGTCCTGCCACGCCATTGTCATTTTGCCGCGGCAAACTAGCTTTTGTGTTATCCGGACAGGGTAGAATCGCCTTGAATTATTATTGCGTATTTTATATGGTCTGGGTCATAAAATTATTCATAACAAGTCAAGAGCGGAGAGCCCCATGACGACTGATACCCCGAAGGAAACGAGCATGAGCGACGACAAGGAAATGGCTATTCGGCAAGTGGCGAATGCGCTGCACCGCCTGAACGACGCCGTGATCGGTGCCGTGAGCAAAGGGGTAACGGTGGAACTGATGCGTGCCTCGCGCTACCACAATGAAGAAGGCGCCTGGGGTGACATGCTGGTGCCAATCATTCACAAGCAGGACTAGGAAGCCAGACAGGCGGTAAAGACTGACAGCAGGACGGAAAATCATCATGCCCCTTGGCCGGATCAATAAACCGAAACTCGCCACCGCTGACGTGTGCGATGCCATGGGCGATGCTGTCTCTGTCCTGCCGGTCGACTTTCATGATTTTGGCGGCACGCTCGACTTCGCCGGGCCTGCCGTCACCCTCAAAACCTTGGATGACAACACCAAAGTACGCGCGCTCCTTGAAACCAAGGGCGAAGGCCGTGTGCTGGTGGTGGATGGCGGCGGCTCTAGCCGCGTGGCGCTTGTGGGCGGCAACCTCGCCGCGCTTGCCGCGAAAAACGGCTGGGAAGGCGTGGTCATCTATGGCCGCGTGCGCGACCGGCACGAGCTCGCGCTCGAAGACGTGGGCATCAAAGCCCTCGGCTCCTGCCCGCAGAAAAGCGAAAAGCTTGGCCGGGGACAGGTGAATGTCGAAATCGCCATCGGCGGTGTAACCATCCACCCCGGCAACTGGGTCATCGCCGACGCTGACGGCGTGGTCATCGCCAAAGAGCTTCCCAGTCTCTAACTATTTTTCCAATAGAAACAGCGCCTGATCCGCTGACCAGTTGGCGCGGGTGGGGCCGTAGTTCAGGCGTTTGCCAGCGGCGGTGTGCGGTACAAACTCGCGCACGTTAAGCCCCAGCTCATCAATGAGGTCGAACAGGTCGAGGATGGTACAGAAGTGGATGTTGTCCGTGTTGTACCATGTCTTGTCGAGCGCTTTGGTGACCGGCATGCGGCCGCGGGTGACAAGGCTCATGCGCACACGCCACTGGCCGAAGTTCGGGATGGTGACAACGGCATGTTTGCCGATGCGGAGTAGTTCCGACAGCACAAGCTGGGGCCGGTGCACCGCCTGCAGGGTTTTTGAGAGGATCACATAGTCAAAGCTGGCGTCCGGGTATTCCTTGAGGTCATTGTCCGCATCACCTTGAATAACGAACAGCCCCTTGGCCACACAGTCGTTCACGCCCTGTTGGCTCAGTTCAATACCGCGGCCATCCACATTCTGTTTGTGCACAAGATAGTCGAGCAGTTCACCATCACCACAGCCAACGTCCAGCACGCGGCTGCCGGGCTCAATAAGGTCGGCGATCAGTTTGAGGTCAGGGCGCAGGTTATGCATCGTCCACCTCCAGCCCGTTGGTTTTGGCGGCTGCCTTCACAAAGCCGGTGAGCAGATGGTCCATCTCCGGCACTTCAAGGAGGAAGGCGTCATGGCCGAACGGGCTGTCGATCTCCGCAAAGCTTACCGGCACCCCGGCGGCATTCAGCGCATGCACGATGCTTTTGTTCTCCACGGTCGGGTACAGCCAGTCAGACGTGTAGCTGATCACGCAGCAGCGCACGTGCGCGGCCCCCTTGAAGGCATCAGCCAGCCGTCCGCCATGGCGCGCGGCGATATCAAGGTAATCCAGCGCGCGGGTGACATAGAGGTAGCTGTTGGCGTCAAAGCGGTCGACGAAGGATGAACCTTGGTGGCGCAGGTAACTTTCCACCTGAAAGTCGGCATCGAAACCGAAGGTCAGTGCTTCGCGCTCCTGCAGGTTGCGGCCAAACTTGGCGGTCAGCGCATCTTCGCTGAGGTATGTGATGTGCGCGGTCATACGCGCGACCGACAGGCCCTTGGCGGGCTTGACGTCATAGTCATAGTAGCGGCCTTCGCGCCAGTCGGGGTCGGCCATAATGGCTTGGCGCCCAACCTCATGGAAGGCGATATTCTGCGCGGTGTGGCGCGGTGCAGTGGCCAGCATCACAGCGGAATGCACACGCTCAGGGTACGTTGTCAGCCATTCCTGCACCTGCATGCCGCCCATCGAGCCGCCGATGGCCATCATCAGCTTGCCCACCTTCAGGTGGTCCAGAAGGGCTGCCTGCACGCGGACCATGTCGCGCACGGTGATGACGGGGAAATCGATCCCCCACGGTTTGCCGGTGGCCGGATTGTCTTGCCATGGCCCTGTGGTGCCAAGGCAACTGCCCAGTACGTTGGAGCAGATGACAAAATACCGGTCCGTATCAATCAGCTTGCCGGGGCCCACAAGGCGTTCCCACCAGCCCGGTTTGCCGGTGATGGGGTGGGTGGAGGCGACATACTGGTCGCCTGTCAGCGCGTGGCAGATCAGCACGGCGTTATTCGCGGCTGCATTGAGGGTGCCATAGGTCTCATAGCCCACGGTCACGGGCGACAGGGTCGCGCCGCCATCAAGCGTCAGCGGTGTGCTTTCAAATAGCACCGCGGTTTTGCCTGCATCCGTGTTCACTTGCCGCTCCTTCTGGCATCACTGAGGGCGCACAGAAAAGCCCTCGCGCGTGCGCCTGTCAATCTTCCTAATCTAACTTGAAGCATTAGGAAACTTTCCTTTGCCTTTAGGGGGCGCGCACATTAACTCTAAACCGCCCACGAGGGGCAGATATTCAGCGATTTTTACCGGAGGAAACCGAAGATGCCCGCGCCTAAAGCACATGACTGGATCATGGACCTGAACGCTTATGTTCCGGGTCGCGCGCATGTGCACGGGGTGAAGGACCCGGTGAAGATGTCTGCGAACGAGAGCGCCTTTGGTCCGAGCCCCAAGGCGGTTGAGGCGATCAAGGCCGCTGCCGCCAAGGTGATGCGCTACCCGGACCCGGCCTCCGCTGACCTGCGCGACGCCATCGCCGAGGTGCATGGCCTCAAAGCCGAGGGCATCATTTGTGGTGCGGGCTCTGACGAGGTGCTCACACTCCTCATCCACACCTATGCAGGGCCGGGGGACGAAGTGATCTTCAGCCAGCACGGCTTCATGGTGTTCCCGATTCAGACCCAGGCGGCAGGCGCCACCGGCGTGGCTGTGCCCAACAAGAACTGGGCCGCGGATGTGGACGGCATTCTGGCCGCAGTCACCCAGCGCACCAAGATCGTGATTGTTGATAACCCCAACAACCCCACGGGTGCTTACCTGCCGTGGTCTGAGATTGAGCGCCTGCACGCGGGCCTGCCCGAACATGTGCTCCTCATTCTTGACGCGGCTTACGCCGAATGTGTGACGGCGTCGGATTACGAGGCTGGTGAAGCGCTTGTGGAAGCCGCGCAGAATGTGGTGATGACCCGCACGTTTTCAAAAATGTATGCGCTTGCCGCGCTACGTGTGGGCTGGCTTTATGGCCCGGCGCATGTGGTGGATGCGCTCAACCGCTGGCGCATGCCGTTCAACGTCTGCTCCACAGGGCAGGTGGCGGCGCTTGCGGCCGTGCGTGACCAGAAGCACCTTGACGCTGCCGTGCGCCACAACAACACCTGGCGTGACTGGATGACGGCGGAACTCTCGTCCCTCGGCCTCGATGTGGTGCCGAGCGAGACCAATTTCCTGCTGGTGGAATTCCCATCAGAGAGCCCGTTTACCGCGCTTGAATGCAATGAGTATTTGACCAAGAACGGTTATCTCGTGCGCGCGCTGCCAAGCCTCAAAAAACACCTGCGTATCTCCATCGGCACGGATGAGCAGAACCGTGCAGTGACGGCCCTCATCCGCGCGTTCATGAACGGCTCGCCCGAGGGGATGCGTGATGACTGATGGTATCGTATTCGACCGCATCACCATCATCGGCGCGGGGCTCATCGGCTCCTCAGTCGCGCGGGCAATCCGGCGCGGGAAGCTGACGGCGCATCTGGCACTGGCGGACGCCAGCGCGGAAGTGATCGCTGAGGCCGAAAGCCTGAAGCTTGCCGACAGCTACCACGCCAGTGTGGCTGACGCAGTGGCGGATAGTGACCTTGTCATCCTCGCGGTGCCCGTGGGCGCCATGGCGTCTGTGGGTGCGGCGATGGCTGCACACCTCAAGGAAGGCGCGATTATCTCTGACGTCGGCTCGGTGAAGGAAAGTGTGTTCAAGGCGCTGGAGCCGCTGCTGCCGTCGCACGCACACCTCATCCCCGGTCACCCCGTTGCGGGCACGGAGCAGTCTGGCCCTGCCGCCGGTTTCGCCACGCTGTTTGATGGCCGCTGGTGCATCCTCACACCGCCTGAAGGCGTGGACGAGGGCGCGCTTGAGAAGCTGACCGCCCTCTGGCGTGGTATGGGCAGCACGGTCGAGATCATGGACGCACGGCATCATGACCTCGTGCTCGCCATCACCTCCCACGTGCCGCACCTGATTGCCTACAACATCGTAGGCACAGCGTCCGACCTTGAAGAGGTGACACGCTCTGAGGTGATCAAATATTCCGCCGGTGGTTTCCGGGATTTTACCCGTATCGCGGCGTCTGATCCCACCATGTGGCGGGATGTGTTCCTCAACAATAAGGATGCGGTCCTTGAAATGCTCGGCCGTTTCAGTGAGGACCTGACGGCGCTGCAGCGCGCGATCCGCTGGGGTGACGGCGACGCGCTGTTTGAGCTGTTCAGCCGTACCCGTGAAATCCGCCGCCGTATTATTGACGCGGGCCAAGACGACGCCAAACCGGACTTCGGCCGCCCGCACGAGAACTGAAAATCAAAGGCCGGGTCACCCCGGCCTTTTCTCATTTTTACCATACCTTCATCACTTCGGTCGGCAGTCGTTCGACCACCTCGTCGGGCACAAAGAAATCGGGCACCAGCGGGCCGTCCGCGTCAGGCGCGTATTTGGTGAAGTCGGTCACGCCCTCAGCGCGCAGGACTTCTTCATCGATAAAGAAATTACCGCTGCATTCCTTGGCGCTGCGCACAAGGATGGCGTGTGCTGCGTCGGCCATGATTTCGGTCGTGCGGCTGTTTTTCGCCATCTCGTCCCCGCCGATCACATTCCTGATCGCCGCCGTATCAATCGCGGTGAAAGGCCACAGCGAGTTGACGGCAATACCCGCCGCCTTGAACTCAGCCGCCATGCCAAGCGTGCACAGGCTCATGCCGTATTTGGCGATGGAATAGGCCACATGCGGCGCGAACCAGCGCGGGTTCATATCAAGGGGTGGCGAGAGCGTGAGGATATGCGGGTTGTCCGCCTTCTTGAGGTGCGGCAGGCAAAGTTTGGAGACCATGAAGGTGCCACGCGTGTTGATGTTGTTCATCAGGTCGTAGCGCTTCATGTCGGTCATCTGCGTGTTGGTGAGCGAGATGGCGGACGCATTATTGATGCAGATATCAATGCCGCCGAAGGTTTCCACCGTCTTGTCGACGGCGGCCTGTACCTGCTCCTCGAACCGGATGTCACAGATAAGCGGCAGCGCCTTGCCGCCCGCCGCCTCGATCTCTTCTGCCGCCGTGTAGATGGTGCCGGGCAGCTTGGGGTTCGGTTCCGCCGTCTTGGCGCCGATGGCGACATTGGCGCCGTCCTTCGCTGCCCGCAGCGCGATGGCGAGGCCGATACCGCGGCTGCCGCCGCTCATGAAAATGGTTTTGCCTTTAAGGCTCATGACCCTTGCTCCTCTTCCCGAAAGTCCATGCCTATATAACATAGGCTATGCGCGTGAGAGGAAAGAGAAAGCGTGAAAGTTTTTGAGCCCTAGTCGATCACCGGTTTCATCATGGCGATGGGGGAGGAGCCGATATTGAGCTGCCCCATTTGCGCCATCACCGAAATGCTCTCGGCCTGCGTGCCCATCTCTTCAAGCGAGCTGGCTTCCTCAAAGCCCATATCCATGAGGTATTTGGCAAGCGCCGGGCCGCCGGCGATGGCAAGGCTGGCACTGCCAAGCGGCTTGAAATCTTCATCAATGGTCAGGCTTGCGTTGCCCTTCGCGCGTGCACCGCGGATTGCAAGGTCGATACTGTCGAGCTCCAGAAGGCCACCAGCGTCCCGCCATGCGCCAAGGGCATCACGGGTCCAGTCCAGCAGGGGCGGACCCATCACGCCGCCCGCCAGTTCCAGCCGGTTACCACTATCGAGCGTCAGCTTGAAATCAAGGAAACGTTTTTCATAAAGCCCATCAGATGCCTCCGCCGTGCCGTCATAGCGCAGGAAAAGTTGCCAGTTCTTTAGGCTCGTGGGTGCCTTCAGCCCCGGCGCGGCTTCAAGCAGGAAATCTTCGGTCTCGTAGGAATCAACCGCGATCACCGCCTGGTCTTCACCATGCTGTTTGTAGCTCGCGCGCATGTAACCGTCAGTGAATTTGACCGCCTCATCAGCGAAGGCGGCGCGAACCTCGCGGCCTTCCACCATCCAGTGACCGGGGGTCCAGAGATGGCTGATCAGGGTCACGCTATTGGCGCCAAAGTCCATGCCGGGCCCGCGCGTTTCAACACTGAGGCCGTCAATCGTCAGCACAATGCGGTAAGGAAAACCGGAAAGTTTGATCTTGCCGTGTTCAACCTTGAAGCCCTTGTCGCGCAGGTCGGCCAGTTCGCGGGCGGCTTGCTTTTCTGCCTTGAAGGCAGCGGTATACCAAAGCCCGCAATACACGAGGATAGCAATGAAGATAAGCCCCAGAAGGGCGCGCGCCTTATTCATGATTGCTCCCAAACATCACTTTTACTGGCATCACTTATGCTGCCCCGCATGGGTGATCAGCGTGACGACATATTTACTATATTCTTTGGCGAGAAAAAGGACAGGCCAATCACCGGACACCGGATGCGCAATAATGCGCACGCCCGGCATGGCTTTCCGGAACAGGATCATGCTGCGGGGGATATGATAGTCCGCCGTCACCAGCACGATCGAGGTGAAGCCATATACATTGGCCCAGTCCGCTGCTTCTTCCGCGTTACTTTTGGTGTTGGTCGCCATTTTGCCTAGGTCGACACAACAGTTGAAGGTTGCCTGCTCGGTGCCGGTGATTGCACTCAACTCGCCGCTTTTGACCACAGGGTTCACGCCCGAGACCAGCATGCGCTTGGCGACCTTGGCCTCAAGGAGCCTGAGGCCAGCCTCAAGCCGCCCGGCACCGCCGGTCAGCACCACAATGGCGTCCGCGCCCGGCATCTCCGCCGGTTCTTCGGGCAGGGTCAGGTAGAAATAGCCGAACCCGAGAAGCCACGCGACCGCGAGGTACAGCAGTCCCCGGAACAGATATTTCATGCCTTTTGCCCTGCCTGCCGCCATAAGAGACATCCGTTACATCAGTTTCAACAGGGCCCTGCGCACAGTGATGCGCGCGGTCAGCATGGTGAGAAGGGCCGAGACAATGGGCAGAAGCCCAAGCCAGATGAGGCTGTCCGCCGTGGGCAGGGACGCGGTCAACAGGCCTTGGCCCATGCGTTCCGCCATATGGGCAACAAAATAGAGCGTGAGGGCCGCGAGCAGCACACCCACAAGCCCGCCCTTGAGACCGTGGGACATATACCGTTCGTCAAATGCGCGCGAGATGGTCGCGTCTTCCGCGCCCATCAGGTGCATGATCTCGATACTCTCCCGGTGGGTGGCAAGCCCCGCGCGGCAACCAAAAATCACAATGGCGACCGTGCTCATGACCACCATGACCACGATACCCGCAAGCAGCAGGCGCACAACGGCGGCGAGGTCCAGCACTTGGCTCATCCATTCCTGATGGTCGTCAAGTTGCGCGCCGGGCGCGGCGGCAATCAGGCGTTCCCTGAGGCCCAGTGTGCTGACGGCGTCGGGGCGTGACAGTTTCACGTCAATCAGGGTCGGGATCGGCAGGCCGGTATCAAAGGGCATTTCACCAAGCCACGGGCGCAGAAGGGCAACAACGTCAGCATCCGCCAGCACATTGGCTTCCACAATGCCGGGTGTAGCCCGCAGGAGCGTGAGCGCCGCATCCGTCTGTTTTGCGCGCTCGCGGTCGTCAAGGACGGCGATCTGAACGGTCAGGTTGGTGGTCAGCCCCGCGCTCCAGCGTTCAAGGCCGCGGCCAAGCGCAAGCCCGCAGGCAAGCGCAAGGGTGCACAGGAACAGCATCACGCCAATCACCCACGGTAGCAGGCCTTCGCGCATGTCCTTCGGCAGGAACTGTAGTGTGCGGCCCCACATATTCATTCTCCCGGATCCACCGGTCGGCCGCCCGGAATGAAGCTGAGTTCACCCTTGTCGAGTTTGAGCGTAGGGGCCGCCATTTCGCGCACCAGCGTGTCATCGTGGGTCGCGACCACAATGGTGGTACCTTCCTTGTTGAGCGCCACAAACAGGTGCATCAGCCGGCGGGACATCTCGGGGTCCACGTTACCGGTGGGCTCATCCGCCACCAGAAGGTCGGGTTTGTTGATGATGGCGCGGGCGATGGCCACACGCTGCTTCTCCCCGCCTGAAAGCGTGGCCGGGCGCGCGTGCATGCGGTCTTCAAGGCCAACCCAGGACAGCAGCTCTTCCACATGGTCGGCGACCTGCGCCTTCTTCGCGCCCTGAATGCGCAGCGGCAAGGCCACATTCTCGAACGCGGTCATATGGTCAAAAAGGCGGAAGTCCTGGAACACCACACCAACGCGGCGCCTGAGGCGCGGCAGCACCTCGCGCTCAAGTGTCATCAGGTCGCGGCCAAAAAAATTGATCAGCCCGCGAGACGGGCGGTGCGCAAGGTACAGCAGTTTGAGGAGGGTGGTTTTACCCGCACCCGACGGTCCCATGAGAAAATGAAACGAGCCCTTTTCCAAGGTGAAGCTGATGTCTTTCAGAACCTCAGCCCCCATGCCGTAGCGCATGCCAACATTTTCAAAGGTAATCATTACTGCTCCCACCGGTATCGCGCGCAGAATTGCATATGCCATGCGCTGCGTCCAGTTGGCATTTTAACTGGTTCCTGCCCTTATGTCCTTGATGCCTGTGACAATATTATGGCTTTGGCGCGATATGATGACGCCAGACGCTTGAGTTTTTTGTGTGCTTTCATATACAGTTGAAAAACCTACTTCGAACGAGCCGTGTGCCTACTGCGCTGGCTAAAGGAATGTCCGGGCCGATTTATGATCCTAGTTTGTCCGTCGTGTGAGGCTAAATTCAACGTTCCCGACGGGGCCATTCCGCCTGAGGGGCGCACCGTGCGTTGCGCCAAATGCAAACACAGCTGGAAGGCGTCGCCCGCGCAGTTGAAGCGCACGCCGCCACCGGCGCCGCCGCGCCCTGCTGCGCCGCGCCCGGCAGCTCCCGCCCCGCGCATGCCAGACCCAGACATGGACGCAGGCCTTGCGGCCCGTGCGGCTGCCGTGCGCAATGTGGTCTCCAGTGGTTTTGATGACGCACCGCCACCACCGCCGCCCGTGGATGAAGATATCTACGATGATGACGGTGATGTGCGCGCGCCAGCCCCGATGGCTGCGTCACGCGATGAACACTTGCCGGACGACGACGATTTTGGTGTCGCGCAGGCGCTCAAGCAAACGCTGGGTAACGACTTCGGCTTCGACGACGATGATGATGAAGACGCTGCACCCGCTAAATCCGGCAAGGCAGGTACGGAAGACGACTATGACGAAGATGATTTCCTCGCCCGTCGCCGGTCCGAACAGCGCCGCCAGTCGGAGCGGGATGCCAAGGCGCGCAAGCGCAAGGTGCTGACGGCAGGCTGGGGCCTGCTGGTCATTTTCTGGCTTGTGGTGCTATACCTCCTTGTCTTCATGAAAGAAGAAGTCATCTACAAAATGCCGGGCATGGCCGGTTTCTATGAAATGTTCGATGGCGTTGAAGACATTGAGCGTTTCCGCGAGGAACAAACGGAAGACGGTGAGCCGCTCTCCAAACCGCTTGCGGAAGAAGAGCCTTATATTTCTGCCAAGCTCCATAACGACCGCACGCGGGTTGAGACTGTCGATGGCCGCAACACGCTCATGGTGCGTGGCTTTATTGAGAATACGAGCGACCGCACAAGCGCCACGGTGCCGAAGGTGCAGGTGCAGGTGCTTGATAAGGATGGCCGCCAGCTTACCAGCTGGGTGGTCGACCCGCCGGGGCAAATCATGCGCCGCAAAGCCCGGCTCAATTTTGAAACCAGCCTTTATCCCATCCCGAGCGGAGCCGCCAATGTGAAGGTGGATGCCATCAAAGGCTCACGCTCCGACGCAGAAGCACGGTCTAGCGAATAATGGATCATTTTTTTGACTGGAATAAAGCGGGCGATGCACATCACGGCATCGAACCGGTGTTTACGGCTGACGAAATCGTGGCGAAGGTCGATGACCTCGCCGCCCGCCTGACAAGGTGGTTCGACACCGAACCTGTCGCACAAGTGCTGATGAACGGCGCCATGATGTTCGCCGCGGACCTGACCCGCGCCATGTCCGCCCGCGGATGTGTGATGGAGATGGATTTCATTCGCCTCGAAAAAGACAGAAAGTCCGGCTCTGTTAGCCTCATCTCGGCGTCTGACCTGCCTGTTGAGGGCCGCGATGTTTTGGTGATCGACGATATATTCGAACACGGCAAAACGTTGGAGTTTGCACGGAAATATTTTCTCGCCCAGGGGGCAGAAAGTGTAACAAGTGTTGTATTGCTTGACAAAAGCCAGGGACAGTTAACAAATATTAACCCTGATTTTGTTGGTTTCGAGTGCCCGGATATATTTGTTATCGGATATGGAATGGATATTGCATATCGGTACAGAGAGTTGCCGTTCATCGGCAAAATGGGGCGTGCATAACGGCGCTCCGTGATTTTAGCGGGAGTGCCGGGTGTGGCAAGGGTGCTGGTAGTCGAAGATGAAGAAGCGGTGCGCGACTATGTTTGTCGTGTGCTGACCCTGCATGGCCACACGGTTCTTGTAGCCCACGACGGCGCACAAGCGGTCGAGCAGATGAACGAACATCACTTCGACCTTCTTGTCAGCGATATCGTGATGCCACTTATGGACGGTATTTCGCTTGCGCTCAAAGTCCGCGCCACACGGCCGCATGTTCCCATCATCCTGATGACCGGTTACGCCAATGAGCGCCAGCGCGCGCACAATCTTTCCCTGCTGATTGAAGGGCTTCTCTCGAAACCCTTCACCATGGACCAGCTTCTGAGCACAGTGAATAAGGCGCTTGCCGCCGCACGTCAGCGTGCAAAGGAAGACGACATGGATGAGGTTGAGGATAAGCCTCGTCAGTCCTCAAGCCATGACGGGACGCTATCGAGCGACAGCAATTCCTGAAGCGTCTGCCGCTTCCTGATCACCGCAAACCTCTCTCCGTCCACCAGCACTTCCGGCACCAGCGGGCGGCTGTTGTAGGTTGACGCCATCACCGCACCGTATGCACCCGCGGATTTGATCGCCACAAGGTCACCCGCTTCAAGGGGCGCTGTCTTGCGGTCTTTCGCGAACACGTCACTGCTTTCGCAAACGGGCCCGACGAAATCCGCCGTCATCTTCTCGCTGCCCGCAGGCTCGGCAACCGGTACGATGCCGTGGTAGGCGTCATACATGGCGGGGCGCGCGAGGTCGTTCATCGCCGCATCCAGGATATAGAAGGTGCGGTTTTCGCCCGTCTTCACGTAAATGGTGCGTGTCAGCAGCACACCGGCGTTGCCCGCAATCAGGCGGCCGGGCTCAAGGATGATGTCGCAGTCCATATCGCCCATGACCTCAAGGATCATCTCACCATAGGCAGCAGGGGCGGGCGGTGTCGCGGCTTCGGGGTCATAGGGAATGCCAAGCCCACCGCCGAGATCGACATGGCGGATGTCGTGGCCTTTGGCGCGCAGGTCCCGCACAAGGCCGAGCACACGCTCAAACGCTTCGCGGAAGGGTTCAAGCTTGGTGAGCTGCGAGCCAATATGCAGGTTCACCGCCACGGCTTTCACGTGCGGCAATTCCTTGATGCGGGCATAAACCGCATCAGCGCGCGTCCAGGCGATGCCAAACTTGTTTTCCGACTTGCCGGTGGAGATTTTGGCGTGGGTCATGGCGTCCACATCCGGGTTTACCCGGATGGAGACAGGCGCGATTTTACCCACACGGCCTGCCACAAGGTTAAGCGCTTCAAGTTCCGCTTCGCTTTCGACACTGAACTGCTTGATGCCGGCTGCAAGCGCGGCTTCCATCTCTTCCTCGGTTTTACCAACGCCGGAGAAGACGATGCGCTCACCCGGAATGCCCGCGTTGGTGGCGCGCATTAGTTCACCAAGGCTTACAACGTCCGCGCCCGCGCCCTCGCGGGCGAGCGTCTTCAGAACTGCCTGATTGCTGTTGGCCTTGACCGCAAAACAGATCAGCGGGTTCACGCCGGCGAACGCCTCACGGAACACACGGAAGTGCCGTTTGAGCGTGGCGGAGGAATACACATAAACCGGGGTGCCCACGCTTTCGGCAATGTCCGCAAGCGCCACATCTTCGGCCATCAGTTGGCCGTCTCTGTATTCAAAATGGTCCATGGGGTTCTGCCCGGTCCTAGTCGTTCTGGTAGCTTGGTGGCGGCTTCACGTCACCCTTTTTGCCGCAGGCAGTGACGCCCAGCGCGCTTGAGGCCAGAAGGCCGATGATCAGGGTGGCCTTGAACAGCTTTTTCATCAGAGCTTCTCCCGCGCGGCTTTGACCGCTGCTTTCACATTCTCAGGGGCGGTGCCGCCAAACGATGTGCGGCTGGTGACAGATGCTTCCACGCTGAGCACCGAATAGATGTCTGCCGTGATGAGCGGCTCAACCGCCTGCATGGCGTCAAGCGGCAGGTCTTTGAGATCCACGCCGCGTGTCTCGGCTTCCTTGACCACAGCACCGGTTACATGGTGCGCATCGCGGAACGGCAGGCCAAGCACGCGTACAAGCCAGTCGGCAAGGTCAGTCGCGGTGGAGAAACCAAGGCCCGCAGCCTTCAGCATCTCATCCGTGCGGGGTTTCAGGTCCTCGATCATGCCGGTCATCGCGGCGATACAGAGCACATAGTCGTCTACAGCCTGGAACACCGGTTCCTTGTCTTCCTGCATGTCTTTCGAATACGCAAGCGGCAGGCCCTTCATCACCATCATGAGGCCATTCATACAGCCCGAGATGCGGCCCACCTTGGCGCGCACAAGCTCGGCCGCGTCCGGGTTGCGTTTCTGCGGCATGATCGACGAGCCGGTCGAAAAGCCGTCAGACAGCTCAAGGAATTTGAACGCCGACGTTGCCCACAGCACGATCTCATCGGCAAGGCGTGACAGATGCACGGCGGAGATCGAGAGGACCGACAGGAACTCAAGCGCGAAGTCGCGTGCGGAGACTGCATCGAGCGAGTTGGCGAGCGGGCGATCAAAACCAAGCGCTTTGGCGGTCATGTGGCGGTCGATCGGAAAGCTGGTGCCGGCAAGCGCCGCCGCACCCAGCGGGCTTTCGTTCACCCGTTTGCGGCAGTCGGCCAGGCGCGCACGGTCGCGCGCGAACATCTCGTGGTAGGCCATCAGGTGATGGCCAAGGGTCACGGGCTGTGCGGTCTGCAGGTGCGTGAAGCCGGGCATGACGGAGCCCGCGTGTTTTTCAGCCTGGTCAAGAAGTGCGGCGAGCAGGCCTTCAAGCCCCTTATCAAGCGCATCACACTGCGCGCGGGTCCAGAGGCGGAAATCGGTCGCGACCTGATCGTTGCGCGAGCGGCCTGTATGGAGGCGCGCACCAGCGTCACCCACCAGTTCCCGTAGGCGACTTTCCACATGCATGTGGATGTCCTCAAGCGCGGGGTCGAATACCATTTGGCCGGCTTCAATCTCGGCCTTCACTTGGTCCAGCCCTTCGTGGATGGCTTTCACATCATCCTTCGAGATAATGCCTTGTTCGCCAAGCATGGTGGCGTGCGCCTTCGAGCCCGCGATGTCTTCGGCATAGAGGCGTTTGTCGAAACCGATGGAGGCATTGATTTCCTGCATGATGGCGGAAGGTCCGCCGCCAAATCGCCCGCCCCACATGGCTTGTCCCTTGCCAGCGGTTTTCGGGGTGTTTTGGCTGTCGTCTTTGTGATCCATGCCTCTATTGCCTTTCGTACCAACGCTACTATGCTTGCCGCCGAAATGCGGCCTTGAAACCCGGAGTATCGGATGTCGAAGAAAATTCTTCTCGCTATGTTTGTAACTGTCGCCCTTTTGGGCGTTGCAGCTTATCGGGTGTTTACACCACCGACAACGCCAGATGCACCGATAAATTCTTATCTGAAAGGCGAAATGGCAAAGTTGACCTTGCCCGAGACACCGATGAGCCTGCCTGCGCACGAAATCATCTTTGAGGACGGCTCCAAGGCGCCGCTGTCGTCCCTCAAGGGCAAGGCGATGCTGGTGAATGTCTGGGCCACGTGGTGTGCACCCTGCCGCGCCGAGATGAAAGAGCTCGCGAACCTCCAGAAAGAGCTGGGCGACGAGAATTTTGAGGTGGTTGCCATCACCGTTGACCGCGGCGGTATCCCGCAGGCGCGCGAAACGCTGGAGGAATGGGGTGTGGAAGGCCTGGGCCTCTACGCGGAACCCACCATGAAAATCGCCTTCGACCTTGCGGACGGCAAGCTGCCGACAAGCTATATCATCGGACCTGACGGGCAGGTGAAAGCGCTGTTCCTCGGCCCGCTCAAGTGGGATGAGCCGGAAGCCATCGCGCTCTTTACCGCGCTCAAGGAAGGCAAGCTTTAGGGCTGCTGCCCGGCGATACGAAAGCAGCGGTCGCACCCCGCTACGCTATAGGGTGCTTTGTCGCCAACGGTCATGTCCATGATCACCTTGCCGGCGGCGGGCCGGAAGTGGCCCGGCTCGTAATAGTATGTCGGTCGGAACTGAGGCTCGGAATCGCGTGCGGGCTGCTCTTCTGTCAGCCACCAACGCCCGGAAAAATCCCATAGCTCAACGCTGGTTTGCGTTGGAGTGGCTGCAACGGCAGCCTCAGCTTGATGCAGCCACGCGTGATAAAGAGGCAGCCGTCCCTGTTGTTCGATGAGGGACATGATGCTGGCGTGATAGGGTGGGACCAGGAAGGTGACCGTGGCCCCTTGCGCCGAGGCCGCCTTCGCCGTCACCTCCACAATGAAGCTGACGAGCGGTCGGCCTTCCGGCATCTGGGAAGGCCGGCCCTGATTTTGGCCCAGCTGTTGTTTCACCTTGGCGAGATTGAGGCGATAGGACGGTTCCTGCCCTTCGCGCGCGAACAAGCCTTCATAGGCCGCGCCGGGGTGAAAACCGTTAGCGCGCATGGTATCCGCATAGGGACGTGCCCGGCTGGCGAGTGTGACAGCAGCATCCGATAACGCCGATGTGGAGAACCAGAGGGTCAGATTGTCCACGCGGTCAGGAGGCAGGAAAGGCCCTTGTGGGTCGCGCCCGATAAAGTCGAGAAAGTCGAGCAGCACATAAACATGTTTGATGTCTGGCTGCTCGTTCAGGAGCTCAGGCAAGCGCAGCGCCGACTGCAGAATGCCTTCCCCCGGTATGCCGTAGTTGAAAGCGGGTTGCAGGTGTTCTGGCAGAGTTTCAGGGTCGATGCCGACATCAATGCGTGAGTTTCCGATGAAAAGGCTTTTCGGCTGCGCTCTCCCGAAGCGCGCGGCCTTCGCAGCGGCGGCCTGGTTATAGGCCTGCGGTTTTGCACCCGGGACCACGTCGTGGCCCAGTAGGCCGTATGGATCGGTGAGCATGATGACGCCTAGAACCGCAAGTGCCATCAGCACAGCTGTGAGCGTCAGGGTGCGCAGATATGTGGCAAAGCTCATCATCGTCAGAACCGGAAATAGAGAAATTCGCTCACCTGCGTGAGACTGAGGACAGACAGGATGAACAGCAGCGCCGCCAGTCCCGCATAGGCCTTTGTCGGGCGCCAAGTGAAGCGCGCAGGCATATAATCGGCGCCTTCGAAGTGCGGCCGATACCGCCGCATGAACTGCGCCGTGGTTGGCATGAAGAAGCAGATGGCGCCCCCCGCCGCGATCCACAGCCAGGCAAGGATAAACTGGCCGCCACCGCCGTCATGGGTCGCGATGCCAAGGCTGTCACAAAGGGCTTTGAGCCACGGCAGCTGGTTGACGATGCCATAGGGCAGGCTGGCGCCAGCCATGCCACCCATGCCGCCCAGAAGCGACAGCGCGGTGTTGAAACTCTCCGCCCGGAAAAACACCCAGCCAACGACCACCGCCAGGAAGGTAAGCAGTTGCCCTGCAAGGGGAATGGCCGGAAGCATAATGCCCGCAGCGCTGAGCCGCCTCACGACATAGTGCCAGCTGTGGTTGACGATCAGGTAAAAGCCGTGCAGGGCACCCCAGAGCACAAAGGTCCATGCTGCGCCGTGCCAAAGCCCACCCAGAAGCATGGTCACAAAAAGATTGAAATGGCGCCGCAGCCGCCCGCGCCGGTTGCCGCCAAGCGGAATATAGAGATAGTCCCGCAGGAAACGGGATAAGGTGATATGCCATCGCCGCCAGAAGTCGATGATCGAGCGTGCCTTGTAGGGCGCGTTGAAATTGAGCGGGAGGCGAAAGCCGAACATCCGTGCAAGGCCAATCGCCATGTCACTATAACCGGAAAAATCGAAATAGAGCTGGAAGCTGTAGGCCAGCGCCCCCTGCCATGCAGCGAAAATATCCACCGGTTGCCCGGCATCTGCCGCGGTAAATACGCCTGTGGCGAAGGGGGCCAGATTGTCAGCCAGTACACACTTCTTGAAAAGCCCGACCGCGAAAATGGTAAACCCGACTGCGAGATTGCTGCGCGTCTTCTCGCGAATGCGGTTGTGCGCGAACTGCGGCATGATTTCGCTGTGGTGGACAATCGGCCCCGCGATGAGCTGTGGGAAGAAACTGATAAAAAGCGCGTAGTCGCGCAGGCTCTTCTCACACCGGCCTGTCCGGTAGCAATCCACCAGATAGGCGATTTGCTGGAATGTAAAGAAGGAGATGGCAAGCGGCAAGGCGATGGCCTCGATCACGAAAGCTTCGCCGCTGATGTCGCTGGCGACCGACATCAGGAAACCCGCATACTTGAAGTAGGCGATGGTGCCCAGATTGATAATGACAGCGAGCCAAAGCCATGCCCGGCGTGTGTGTCCACTTTTTCTGGCCTGGCCGGACACCAAATAGCCGAACAGGTAGTTGAGCAGAATCATCGGCACAAGCAGGCCGAGGTAGGCGGGATTCCACCAGCCATAAAAGAAAAGCGAACTTACAAGGAGCCAACTGAAGGCGACCGCGCGTCCGTACCATCCCACAAGCAGGTAATAGGCCGCGAGCGTGACAGGCAGAAACGCAAAGATGAATTCATAGGAATTGAATAACATGAATCTGTAGTGCCCTGCCCCCTCAAGCCTGCACTACCGTAGCAGTAATACCCTACCGTGCAATAGGGTATCACCGGTAGGTGCCCTGCAAGCGCCCATGACGATGATTTAGCGCGCCTGCAGAGGTGATTTGTTGCAAGAGAGACCCTTAGCCGAGGCGTTTGGCATCCAGCGCGACTTGGTCATGTTCAATGACAGCAGT
This sequence comes from Kordiimonas gwangyangensis DSM 19435 = JCM 12864, assembly GCF_000375545.1. Lineage (GTDB taxonomy): Bacteria > Pseudomonadota > Alphaproteobacteria > Sphingomonadales > Kordiimonadaceae > Kordiimonas > Kordiimonas gwangyangensis. The sequence goes on along the minus strand of NZ_AQXF01000001.1, from coordinate 398,642 downwards.
CTCTTGCGCTGCGTCCTTGTACCAGGCGTCCACAAGCGGATGGTTGCGCACGGCTTCCATGTAGCGGGTGGATGTCTCGCTCAGCTTCATGCCGTAGGAGAGGAAGCGGGTGACGACGGGCGCGAACATCATGTCGGCGGCGCCAAACTCACCAAACAGGAATTCACCACCGTCGCCGAAACGCTCGCGCGCGGTGGTCCAGCGGTTGTCGGCCTTGGTCACGTCGCGCTGAACGGCTTCAGAGAACTCAAGCCCGGTCCAGCTATCGCGCAGGTTCATCGGCGCGTGGGTGCGCAGGCCCATATAGCTTGAGTGCATTTCCGCCGCGATGCTGCGGGCATAGCCGTAGGCGGCGGTCTCGCTCGGCCACCAGTTCTTCTCCGGGCTCAGGCGCGCGCAATAATCGATGATCGCGAGCGAATCCCAGATAATCTCACTGCCGTGGTGGAGGGCAGGCACCGTGCGGCTTGGCGACAGCGCGCCAATGCGCTCGTGAAAATCAGGGGTGTCGAGCTGTAGCAGTTCTTCCTCAAACACGAGGCCGGAGTGGGCAACCGCTAGCCAGCCGCGCAGCGACCAACTGGAATAGGTTTTATTACCGATAATGATTTTTAGGGCAGGCATGTCGTGACAATCCTTCTTCGAAATACTTCTCCTCGCGCGGGGCGGGAGCCGTGCGGATGGTCCCATCGCTCTTAGCATGAGGCGGGCGCGCGGGCGACGGATTGTTTTTAAGCTTCACGGCAATGTGCGCTAATGCAGATTCGGCGTTGCAATTAAGAATGATTATTAATAATAATGATGATGCAGACGCACTGCCAATATGTCGGCAGGCCCAAGGAGGCCCAAAGGTGCCTCGCGACGAAACAGATCAAAGGGAGGAGACCCGCATGTCCTGCTGCCACAAAGTGACTCGTTCCAAGCCCATCATGGGGGATGTGATCTCGCTTTCGACCCTTGGGGTGCACGGCGCCTGTGCCATGCGCGCCATGCGGACAGCCTTTGCGCAGCTTGAGGGTTTTGCGGCCAGCATTGATACCGATAGCGCGGATAGTGAGCTGATGCGCCTGTGTGCGAATGTGCCGGGTGTGCCGCATCCGGTCTCCCGCGCACTCTGGTATATGCTGCGCCTCGCGCAGGAAGTGGCCTACCGGTCTGACGGTGTGTTCGATGTGGCGGCCACGGGCACCGGCGGCGCGGCGGACTGGATGGACATCGACCTCTCGGTGCAGGGGTTTGTCACCCTCCGTCGTCCGCTGATGATTGACCTTGGCGGTGTGCGTAAAGGCTTCGCCGTTGATCTTGCGGTGCAAGCGCTCAGGCAAGCCGGGGTGCGGCGCGGCATCGTTGACCTTGGCGGCCATATCCGCGCCTTTGGCGCGCAGGAATGGCGCGTGCAGTTTCACTTGCACACGTGCGGCAAGGATGAGGGACTGCCGGTAATGCTCAACAACGGTGCCATATCGGGTTTTGGTGGCGCGCTGGGCGGCGGCATGTTCTTTGATACCGCCAGCCACATGGCGCGTGACGCCAGCGAGTGGGGTGAGATGAGCATGCTGGTGCGCGCCCCCTCAGCCGCGGCCGCCGATGCGCTAACGGTCGTGGCGGCGCTGATGCCGGGCACAGCAGCGCGTGTGCTGTCGGCCTTTGGCGCGCACGGCATTGTGCTGACGCCGCAAGGCGCCCACGCGCTTGAATATGCGTCATAAAAAAACCCGGCGCTTGGCCGGGTTTCTTCAAATCTGATGTAAGCGATTGCTTAGCTGGTGGCTTGCGCGCGGCGCTTGCGCTGGCGGCGGGCCATGTAAACCACGGCAGGCAGCAGCAACAGTGCGGCAGCAGGCTCAGGCACAGCGGCCGGGGTCACGATCAGTGCAAAGCCAGAGCTTTTGGTGTCCGAGTTCGGGTCGGGGTTGCCGCCCGGGAAGAAGAACGGATCCTGCGGGTTGAACGCACCCACATCGCCGCCCGGAAGCGCGAATGTGGTGGTTACCGGAGATACGGTGATATTGAGACGCAGGAAGTAGGTACCCGCTGTCTGGATCAGGTCACCCATACCGCCTGTCGTCACGACCGACAGCGGACCGGTGGCCGGTAGGAAACCGAGACCCTGATACGTATTGGTCGCAGAGAAATACTGGAACAGCGTCCAGGAGAACGAGAAGTTGGTCAGGTCGGTAACGCCGTTACACAGCGACACGGTCTGGCCGACAACGTTCGGGTTGTCGTTGTAGTCGAAAACCGAATTGCAGCCATCCAGCTGAAGGTCATCACCAAGTGCGATCGGTGCGTAAGTGCCGGGATCAGCGAGGACTTCACCGTAGACCACGGGTCCGCTCGCAGCAGCCGAGTTTGTGAACGTAAACGCGGATGCGAGAACAGCGCCAGCGGCCAGAAATTTTCTCAAAGTTGTCATCTTTAAATATCCCATGACAATGCCATTTCTTAATCCTATACCTAAAAAAACGCGCAAATTCCATTAAAATTGTAAAAAGTACAAAAATTAGCTAGTCTCATGCGCGTTACCATACAGCCATACGGGGGCAGGTCGTTGTAATGATACGGAAATCAGCACTTTTAATCGCTTTGGCACTGGCCGCGTGTGGAGACTCGAATGAGGCGGGGCTGAGTTCTTCCGAGCTCGCATCTTATGATCGGGCTGCACTTGAACAACTGGCCGCAGACGGGAAGGCAGAGAAAGCCATTCAGGTCATCCGTGCCAAGGAACAGCTGCAGATGGCGACAACGGACGATCTTCTTGTCCTCGCTGAAATCTATATTGACCAGATGAACGGTGTGGCGGCGCAGGTCGCGGTGGAGAAAGCGCGCAAAAGCGGTGCCATCGATTCGCAGACCGCGCTGCAGATGGGGGCCGCCTATCTGCTACAGGGCCGATTTGAAGAAGCCAAAGCCGAACTGCGCAACGTCAAACTTTCGGGTCGCAACGGTTTTGAAGCGCTGATGCTGCAGGCTGATATAGCGGTGCAGGAAGGCGATGCGGCACTTGCCCGCAAATATTACGACTTTGCCGCCGGCACCGACAGTAACAACGCGCGCGTAGACCTTGGTCTTGCGCTGCTTGAGCTTGGTGAAGGAAATCTGGACGCCGCAAAGGGCGCCGCTGAAAACGCGCTCACTAAAGATGGTCAGCAAGGTATGGCGCACTATGTGCTGGGCGCCATCGCCCGTATGCAAAACGAGCCTGAATTGGCAATCGACCACCTGCATAAAGCGGTTGAGTTCGAGCCGTTCAACATCCACGCCCTTGTTGAATTAACTGCGGGCTACATTGATGTTCGCAAGCTCGAGGATGCAGAACGGGTGCTTGATACTGCCATGGCCATTGCGCCGCAGTATACGCTGACCCAGTTCTATACGGCTTTCCTGATGGCGCAAAAAGGCCAGCTCAGGGAAGCACAGGAGGTGCTGCTGCGGACAGGGGAACTCGTGAACGTCTATCCGGCGGCGACGCGTCTTTTTGGCCTCCTGTCGTTTGAGCTTGAGAATTACTCCGGTGCCTCAAAATATCTGCAGATGGCACTGGCCAATAACCCGGACGACCGTCAGGTACGTATGGCGCTGGCTGAAAGTTATGTGAGAAGCGGGCTCCCGGCCAAATCGCTTGAGGTGCTTGAGCCACTCACCAAGGAAGAGTTGCAGGACGCCGAAGCGCAGGCCGCAGCGGGTGCTGCCAACGTGGCATTGGGACGTGGCGGCGCTGCGGCGGAGATGTATCGCAAGGCAATCACTTTTGCCGCTGCTGGCGAGGGCACTGAGGCTGCACTTGACAAGAACATCGAAGGCGGACTGATCGCCGCGCAGGCGATTGCCGAATATAGCGCAGGCAATGTGGACAAGGCGATTGAGCTGATGAGCAGCCTTGAAGGGCTTGGGCTTATCAGTGTCGACCACCTTACGTCCATCGCCAATATGCAGATGGAGCGTGGGATGCTGGACGGCGCGCTAGAGACGGCAGATAAACTGATCTCCATGGAAGACGGCAAGGCCGTTGGCTACAACATCAAAAGCGCAGTTTACTATCGCACCAGCAAGATGGCCGAAGCGGCTGCTGATGCCACCAAGGCGATTGATCTGGTGCCGGGCTACCAGTCCGCGCTCAAGAACCGGGCTTATGCCAACAGCGCGCTTGGCAACTATCAGGCTGCCAAGACTGACCTGAAATTACTTGCAGGACAGGTCTCCACCGATGGCCAGCTTCTGGCCAAGCTTGGCCACACGCATCTGATGCTGAATGAGTTTTCGGAAGCCCGTGTCGCGCTACAGCAGGCGCGCAGGCTGTTGCCAACCTCAGCTGTTGTGGCCGCCAACTATGCGTATGCCCTTGGTCAGTTGCAGGATTATGATGAGGCAATCACGCAGGCTGAGGCTGCCCTCGCGCTCGCAACGGATGAGTCAATGAAGGCCGAGCTCAAGGACACGGTCACCGAATATAAAAACGCCAAGCTCAAGAAAGAGCAGAAGCAGGCAAACCAGTAAAACTGGCCCGCACAAAACCCGCACACAAAAGCCGCCACCCTCGGGCGGCTTTTTCTTTATACCTCAAGGGCATAGGGCGAAAGGTCGATGCCCTCAACCTCGCACACTTTCCGCACAGCTGTGCGGGCTGCCATACGGCGCATGAAAGCGCCAAGGTGCGGGAAGGAAAGTGGCGGCAGTGCAAAACGCCCGCACCAGTGCGCCAGCATGAAAAGGAAGGGATCACAGGCACTTAAGGTGTGGCCAAGCAGATAGTCCCGCCCTTCCAGCTGCTCATTCAGTAGCCCCAGCATGTCGGTCACCCGGGCCTCGTGCGCGGCCTTCACGGCTGTGGCACCTGATGGGTCGGTGGTGTGTTTATCCGGGTAACAATAGACCATCAGCTCCGCCTGTAGCGTATTGGTCAGATACATCATCCACTGGAAGAATTTCGCCCGCTCAGGGCCGTCCTGAGGGATCAGGCCGCTGTCAGCGTGGCTTTCCGCGATATAGATGCAGATGGCGGGGCTTTCAAACAGCACCAGCTCGCCATGTACGAGCGTCGGGATTCGCCCGGCGGGGTTCAGGGCCAGATATTCCGGCGATTTCTGCGCTTCTGACTTGCGGTCAACCAGCACAAGCTCATGCTCCGCCCCCACTTCCCGCAACAGGATGTGCGGGGCGAGGCTGGCATTGTCCGGGTAATAATACAGGCGGTACATGGTGTTGGCTCGCAGTTAATACAAAAATGCGCACCTCTCAGGGTGCGCATTCAGCTGTCTTGAGTTGTCCGGCTTACCGGGTCGGTACTGGTTCCCCGTCGGTCCGGTAGTCATAGAACCCGCGGCCCGTCTTGCGGCCAAGCCAGCCAGCTTCCACATATTTCACCAGCAGCGGGCAGGGGCGGTATTTGCTGTCCGCGAGGCCATCATAAAGCACCTGCATGATCGAGAGGCAGGTATCAAGGCCGATAAAGTCCGCGAGCGTGAGCGGCCCCATCGGATGATTGGCACCCAGCATCATGGCGCTGTCGATTGCCTCAACGCTGCCCACACCTTCATAAAGCGTGTAAATGGCTTCGTTGATCATCGGCATCAGGATACGGTTGACGATAAAGGCCGGGAAATCCTCGGAGATCACGGTCGTCTTGTTCAGTTTGCCGGTATAGACCTTGAAACGCTCGAACGTGTCGTCAGACGTGGCAATGCCGGGGATCAGTTCCACGAGTTGCATGATCGGCACCGGGTTCATGAAGTGCACACCCATGAATTTTTCCGGCCGGTCGGTTGTGGACGCAAGACGCGTGATCGCGATGGAGGAGGTGTTTGAGGCAACAAGCGCGCTGGGCTTCAGGTGCGGGCACAGTTCCTTGAAGATCGTGGTTTTGATCTTCTCGTTCTCTACCGCAGCTTCGATCACGAGGTCACAGTCAGAATGGGCGGAAAGCTTGTCCGCGAGTTTGATGCGCGCGAGTGCTGCGTCCATCTCTTCCGCGGTGATCTTGCCTTTGCCAACCTGACGCGAAAGATTGCCCTTGATCACCTCAAGGCCCGCTTCCACCTTTTCCATGCTGACATCGGAGAGCACAACATTCATGCCCGCAAGCGCGCTCACGTGGGCGATCCCGTTGCCCATCTGGCCTGCGCCGATAACCCCTACCTTCTCAACCATTCTGCATTCTTTCGAGCTTTGTTTTCAGGGCTTTATGCACCCCTTGTCACTCAACCTATTATCACGTTTAAAAAAAGGGCGCTACTAGAGCGCCCTTAATTTCTGGTTGTCGCTCAGCTTAGAGCGCCTTCTCAAGCGCGGGCACTGCCTCGAAGAGGTCGGCCACAAGGCCATAGTCCGCAACCTGGAAGATCGGCGCTTCTTCATCCTTGTTGATCGCAACGATGATCTTGCTGTCTTTCATGCCGGCAAGGTGCTGGATAGCCCCCGAAATGCCAACAGCGATGTAAAGCTCAGGCGCCACGATCTTGCCGGTCTGGCCAACCTGATAGTCGTTCGGCACAAAGCCCGCGTCCACTGCGGCGCGCGATGCACCAACGGCAGCGCCAAGCTTGTCAGCCACAGCTTCAATGATGGTGAAGTTCTCACCCGAGCCCATACCGCGACCACCGGAGATGATGATCTTCGCGGATGTCAGTTCCGGACGATCGGATTTCGAAAGCTCTGCACCCACATAAGAGGATACGCCGGCCTTGCCAGCAGCAGCGATGCTTTCAACCGACGCCGAACCGCCTTCAGCGGCTGCTTTGTCGAACGCGGTGCCGCGCACGGTGATGACTTTCTTGGCATCCGAAGACTGCACGGTCGCGATGGCGTTACCGGCATAGATCGGGCGCTTGAAAGTATCGGTGCTGACAACCTCGATGATGTCCGAGATCTGTGCAACATCAAGGGCAGCCGCCACACGCGGCAGGAAGTTTTTGCCAGACGTGGTCGCAGGCGCGAGGATGGCGTCATAGTCGCCAGCCACCGACAGCACAACAGCCGCCAGCTCTTCCGCGAGCGGATGCTCATAGGCTGCGTCATCAGCTACGAGGACTTTGGTCACGCCTTCAATCTTGGCAGCAGCTTCAGCAGCCGCACCGCAGCCCGAACCCGCCACGAGGGCATGCACGTCGCCAAACGCCTTGGCAGCCGTTACGGTCGCAAGCGTTGCGTCTTTTACAGACGTATTGTCATGTTCTACGAAAACGAGAGCGGTCATTAGATTACTCCCTTTGCTTTAAGCTTGCTTACAAGTTCTTCAACGCTTTCAACCTTTATACCGGCTTCGCGTTTCGGCGGCTCTTCGACCTTGAGGGTGGAGAGGCGCGGTGCCATGTCCACACCGTAGTCTGCCGGGGTCTTCTCGTCGATCGGCTTGCGTTTTGCCTTCATGATGTTGGGCAGCGACGCGTAGCGCGGCTCGTTGAGGCGCAGGTCGGTGGTGATGATGGCAGGCATGGTGAGCTTCACAGTCTCAAGGCCGCCGTCAACTTCACGGGTTACATTCACGCTGTCGCCGTCAAGCTCAACCTTGGAGGCGAAGGTGCCCTGTGCCCAGCCAAGAAGCTGCGCCAGCATCTGGCCGGTCTGGTTGCAGTCGTCGTCGATTGCCTGTTTACCAAGCAGCACGATGCCCGGGTTCTCATCAGCGATGATGCCTTTGAGGATTTTCGCAACAGCGAGCGGCTCCGTGACACCGTCATGCTCAACGAGGATACCGCGGTCAGCACCCATGGCGAGGCCGGTGCGCAGCGTTTCCTGAGCGGCTTTCGGGCCAATGGAGACAACAATAATCTCTTCAGCCTTGCCTGCTTCCTTGAGGCGGATGGCTTCTTCGACAGCAATTTCGTCGAAGGGGTTCATGGACATTTTTACGTTGGCAAGCTCAACGCCTGTATTGTCCGATTTGACGCGAACCTTCACGTTATAATCGACTACCCGTTTGACGGGGACCATGATCTTCATGGGGTTCTCTCTCCCATTTTTGTGCAGGGCAACAAATGCCCGGGGAACCGCAGTTGACAAAGCCGGGGTGAAAATGGCCCCAGCCCTTGGAAAATTAGGGGTACACAGCGTTAAACCATAGAAAAACCCGAGTCAATGCAGTGCAGCAAAAACCACTTTGCCGTAGCGTTCTCGTGTCTTACCGGTTGGCCCCTGGCACCCACAAAACGTCACCTGAACCTTTCTTGTTCACGTGCCTTGAGAGGACAAATAGGTGGTCGGACAGCCGATTCAAATATTTTATCGCCTCTGGGTTAATGGGCACTTCACGGCTGGCTGTGATGGCCTCGCGCTCGGCGCGGCGGGTGACGGTGCGCGCATGGTGAAGATAGGCGCCCGCCGGTGTGCCGCCCGGCAGGATGAAGTTGGTGAGCGGGCTCAGGTCCTCGTTCATGGCGTCGATCTCTTCCTCGAGCCGTTTCACCTGCGCCGCCACAATGCGCAGGCTCATCTCGCCCGGCGTGAAATCGTCGCCGGGGGTCGAGAGGTCGGCGCCAAGGTCGAACATATCGTTCTGGATGCGCATGAGCATGCTGTCGGCCACACCTTCGGTATATAGCCGCGCAATACCGATGACCGAATTGGCTTCGTCCACGGTGCCATAGGCGGCGACGCGGGCGTCATCCTTCGGTACACGTTTGCCGCCGGTCAGGGACGTTTGCCCCTTGTCGCCGCCGCGTGTGTATATCTTGCTCAGTTTCGGCACACCGCCTCCTCTAGCTTGATACGGCCCAAAGTACAAAACAGACCACGGCAAGCGCTTGGCATACAACACGCGCCTGCATCAGCTTGTTGCCGTATTTTTTGTTGGTGTCGCCGCCTTTGGTCATGACCGTCACACCGGCAAAAAAGATGCCCAGGGTGATCAGCATGAACAGGAGGCCAAGGAAAAAGAGGAAGTTCATAGCGTGACCTTAATATGTTTACGTGCGCCCCACTATAAACCTGCCGCTACTCCCGGCAAGGGCTGTCAGCCCCCTTGCGACAAAAGGTTGCGTTTAAGTGCTTCCGGGCTTTCCCCGGCTTCGCGCAGGCTTTCAAGCGTGACGGACTTGTTGCGCTTGGCAAAACGTTGGCCATGCTCATCGAGCATCAGGCCGTGGTGGTGATAGACCGGCGTGGCAAGGCCAAGCAAGCGCTGCAGCACCACATGTATATGAGTGGCGTGAAAGAGGTCTTCGCCCCGGATGATATGGGTGATGCCCTGCAGGCCGTCATCCACCACCACACTCAGGTGATAACTGGTGGGCGTGTCCTTTCGCGCCAGTACCACATCGCCCAGTTCCTCCGGCGTGGCGGTGATGGTGCCCTTCAGTTCGTCCTGCCACTCAAGCGGGCCAGTGACCAGCGCCAGTGCTGCCGCAAGGTCCAGCCGCCATGCGTGGGGGGTGCCTTCAGCAATTTTTGCTTCGCGTTCATCGGCGCTCAAGTCGCGGCAGATGCCGGGGTAGATCGGCCCGTCCGGGCCATGCGGTGCTGCCCCCGCGCCCGCGATCTCAGCCTCGATATCCTTGCGGGTGCAGAAACAGGGGTAGGCGACGCCCTTGGCCTTGAGCGCCTCAAGCGCGGCCTGATAGTCCGCGAAATGTTCGCTCTGCCGCCGTACAGGCTCAGGCCATGTGATGCCGAGCCACGCGAGGTCTTCATATATGCCGTCCACAAACTCAGGCTTGCAGCGGGTGGTGTCGATATCCTCAATGCGCAGGATGAACTGGCCACCTTCCGCCCGCGCCCGCGCATTTGCGAGCAGCGCGGAATAGGCATGCCCCTTGTGCAGCCGCCCGGTGGGGCTTGGCGCAAAGCGGGTGATGAAGTTGACAGCGGCATCTTTCATGTGCGCACCTTAGGAAAGCGCACGAATAAAGCAAACAGGAATGATGGGACGGCAAGGCATCAAGGCTTCAGGCCCGCCAGCATCTGATCGAAAATGCGGTCCATATAGGCGGTGTCCATGGGCGTTTGGTGCATCAGCAACTGATAAAACACTGCGCCAAAAAGCATATCAAGCGCGAGGGTGAGGTCCGCGTCCGCGCGCAGGTCGCCCACCGCTTGTGCGGCTTCAAGCTCGCGCCCGGCTTCTTGGCGCCGTGCGCGGATGAAATGGCTGCGAAACGCTTTCGAGACCTCGCTGTCCTCATGGGAGGCCGCCAGCATGCTGGCCACATAGCGCCCCGTGGCGTGGGAGAAGGTTTCTGATATGCGGTACAGCACAAGGCGCGCGCGGCCAAGCGCATCGTCCCCCGTGCCGCGCGCCGGTTTGGCGGGCGCGGTCTCCATCAGCGCGGCCATGGCAAGCTCGTTCGCATTGGCCCAGTAGCGGTAGATGGTGGGCTTGCCAACACCAGCCCGCGCCGCCACAGCCTCAATCGTCAGCGCAGGCATGCCGCTTTCGCGCAGCAGGCCCGCCGTCGCCCGCATGATTTTCAGGCGGGTTTCTTCACTGCGCGGGCGGCCACGGCTTGTGGTTCCCCCAGGTTTTCCGGTGCTCTCAGGGCTGCTCATTGTGCGTCAGTTGACTCTTTCTATTAATTACGTTACGTAACGTAACATAAATGATTCACCGCCGCAACAAAGGATGCAGCCATGAGTGACGACAGCAAAAACATCGTAGCCGCTTACCTCACCGTCAAGGACGCTGACAAGGCATTGGCCTTCTATAAAGCCGCTTTCGGGGCGGAGGAGATTTTCCGCCTTGTGGAGCCAAGCGGCAAGGTCGGCCACGCCGAATTCCGCATTGGCAACACGCTGATGCAGATCGCTGATGAATACCCGGACTTTGGCGCTTTAAGCCCCGTGAGCGTAGGTGGCTGTTCGGTCAAGTTCACCATCGAGGTGGCGGACGCGGCCGCGGCGATGGAGCGCGCGGTGGCAGCGGGTGCGCAGGTCAGCCGCAAGCTTGAGAAGCAGTTCTACGGCTATCTTGCCGGCATGGTGGCAGACCCCTTCGGCTACCACTGGTTCCTGCAGCAGGATGTGGACCACCTGAGTGCCGAGGAGATGCAGGCCCGCTGGTCCGACGTGTTCAAGGACGCTTGATATGCGTGGGCCGACTAGTCGGCGACGGCGCAGGCGGCCTTGTTGATGGCGTTGGCAAGCTCAGCCGCGTTGATGGGTTTGCCAACACAGTCATTCATGCCAGCGGCAAAATAGGTGGCGCGGTTTTCAGCCATCACGTCGGCTGTTAGTGCAATAATGGGGATCGCCCCAGCGGTCCCCGGCATGGCGCGGATTTTCTCGGTGGCTTCAGGGCCGCTCATCTCTGGCATGCGCACATCCATCAGGATCAGGTCAAAGCCAGGTTGTTCGCGCATCAGCCGCACAGCCTCAACACCGCTTTCCGCAACGGTGACAGTATGGCCCATTTTTGTAAGCAGGTTCTTGATGATCATCTGGTTGATCTGGTTGTCCTCCGCCACGAGGATCGAAAGCGCGCGCTGGCTGTTGGCGGCATTACCCTCTTGCTCGTCACTAGTCGGCAGGTCGGCCTTGGTGGCTGGTTCGTAAGGCATGGTGAAGGTGAAGGCGCTGCCAAGCCCCGGTTCACTGCGCGCACTGATTTGACCGCCAAGCCGCTCCACTAGTTTTTTGCAAATAGCGAGGCCAAGCCCGGTGCCGTGGTATTTGCGGCTGGTGGACGCGTCTGCCTGCTCAAACTCCCGGAACAGGCGGTCGAGCATGTCTGCGTTCATGCCGATGCCGGTATCAATCACCTCGAACACCAGTTCACGTTTGGCAGCGTCATGGTCGCACATCAGGGTGACGGAGCCGCGCTCGGAAAACTTCACCGCATTACCCATCAGGTTCACCAGCACTTGCCTGAGGCGGGTGTGGTCCGCTTTCACGACTTCGGGGAAGTCACCCGCCACCTTGGCGGTGATTTGCAGGCGGTCTTTCTTTTCAGCCGGACAGGTCTGGTAAAAAAGCTGTACCACATCGTTTGCCAGCATAGCGGGGCGGAAGGGCAGGGTCTCGATCTCGAACTTGCCGGCATCCAGTTTGGAGATATCGAGGATATCATTGAGGATGCGCAAAAGCGCCTGCGCTGCGCTTTTGATTTTCGCTACCTTCTGCTGGCTGACGTCCGAAAGGTCATCTTCAAGCAGCATGTCAGCGAAGCCGAGGATGCCTGTCATCGGTGTCCTGATTTCATGGCTCATGGTCGCGAGGAAGCTGCTTTTGGCATTATTGGCGATGATGGCCTGCTGTTCGGCGTACCGCCGATTGGCCATCTCGCGCAGCAGCCGGTATGCTGCGAAGGCGTATAGCAGTGCAATGGCTGCCACCACCATGATGATCGGTGTGACCGCGTTCATGTTCCGCGCGGCGACGGCGGCCGCAGGCATGTGTGACACCATGATAAATTTGGGTGCTTCAACCACGTCAAGCCGGTCTTCCGATATGGTGATGGTCTCCCAGTGCCAGCTGCCGGAGGATGTCTCCGCGCTGCCCATGGGGGCCTCGTTCATTTTCTGCCACATCTCCGGGTAGCGGGTACCCATGGTGGTGGTTTTGCCGAACATGAAGCCCCACTCATCCTCGGCGTCAGGCGATTTGAGCCAGTAGCCGTTCTGGTCAAGCAGCATCAGCTTATGGAGATCAGAGAAGGTGTCGAGGCGCTGCAACCTGGCCGCCGTGGCGATGTTGAGGACAAAAATACCCTTCGGGTTGCCCGCCCGGTCGAATGCGCGCAGGGCCATGCGCACCACAGGCATGTAAGGGGTTTGCACGGCGCCATTCTCAAAGTTGAGGTCCATGGGCGATACATACAGCTGCCGTGCCTTCAACTGCAGCCCCTTCTGGGTATAGGGGCGGTGTCTTTTGTCTTGAAGTTTGTCTGCCGGTACGAAGGAAATTTCGCTGCGAACCGGTTGGTCCACACGCACAATCTCCATGCCGGTTTCGTCAATCCAGCGGACCTGCGCGTATGCCGGGTTGCGCAGCAGCAAGGTCTCAAACGCATTCGATATTTCTTCAAGATCGGGGACAGGGCTGTTCAGGATCTCCTGGACCCTTGTCTCAATATTGACCACGCTGTGCAGGTGGCTCGCGGGCAGCTGCAGTGCCGTCGCCACGGACTGTTTCGCCAGTCGGACAGCAAGCGTTTCCTGCGTGAAGGACCGCTCCTTGGCGCGCTCAAGTGCGAGGTAACCCGCATAAACACCAAATGCGAAGATCACGCTGAACCCGACAATAAGCCACTTTATGAGCTGCCTGCGTGAAATGCGGTTTGTCAAAAAATCTCTCTGCGAATGGTGTGAACTAAGTTTCTACGCACCGGCACCTGCGCCGGATGCGTTCCCGGATAGCAGCAGCTTGCCGCACATTGATTAATGAATGATTTAGCATAGTAGTCGGCACCCATTGCGGCGGTAGCGTGGCGCGGGGTGCGACTCGGCTCGAATCACAATATAAAGCTTTGTCATCACGGCGTAACACTGTATCTTGATTGTCAGACGTGTCGGAGTTGTGGCCCGAAAGGGCGGGACCGACGATGGGCGTCGGTTCCCGGAACGATAAGTCAGGGGGAACAGGATCATGGGTGTCAATTTTGCACCCCATTTGCCCAAGCCGGAAAGTTGCCCGGCGCTTGTGCTGAACGCCGATTACCGGCCGCTCAGTTACTTCCCGCTTAGTCTCTGGAACTGGCAAACGGCGCTCAAGGCCGTGTTCCTCGACCGGGTCAGCATCATTTCAGAATATGACCGTCAGGTGCATTCGCCGTCGACGGCCATCAACCTGCCAAGTGTTATCGCGCTCAAGAAATTTGTGCGCCAGCCGCGTTATCCGGCCTTCACCCGTTTCAACCTTTTCCTGCGCGATGAGTTTTGTTGCCAATATTGCGGCTCGCCGCATGACCTGACATTTGACCATGTCATTCCGCGGGCTTATGGCGGGCGCACCAGCTGGACCAATATCACCGCCGCCTGCGCGCCGTGTAACCTGAGGAAAGGGGGCCGCACGCCCGAGGAAGCGCAGATGATCCCCATGCGCTGGCCGCACCGGCCCACCAATCAGGAACTGCATACCCGAGGTCGCCAATTCCCGCCGAACTATCTTCATGAAAGTTGGCGGGATTTTCTTTACTGGGATGCTGAGCTCGAGAGTTAGGGCTTCAGTCTCTCAAGGAAGGCGTAGTCCTCGCGGTAATAGTCGCGCAGGACCGCGCATTCTTCTTCGCCCAGTGCGGCTGTCGTATAATTGGGGCCGCCTGTCTGGGTTTTTGGCAGGCGGATTTCCCTGCCCGCGCGTTCCGACAGGAAGGCCTCGACCGCAGGCATGTCGCTCATATCGAACACATGGTCATAGAACGCCGGGTCCCGTCCGAGGAAAGTGACCATGGGCAGGGTATGGTGCTTCAAGGAATGCACCCGCGCCTGATAAGCAGCGAGGTTGTGCACAAATTCCTTGGGGCTCGGGAACGGCTTCAGGTCAAGCGGCAGGCCCTCTTTGCGCAGTTTCCAGTGCGCAGCTTCCTCATGTCCATGCACGCGGTTGCGGTAGGCGGAGATGAAGCGTTTGATCGGGTCACGCACCAGCGCGATGCGCAGTTCGCCCGGTTTGCGGTCTTCCTGTGCGCGGCCAAAGGCGGCGGTGCCATACGCCTTGTGGATGCTGCCATCCGCAAAAGGCGCGCCGTGCTCCAGTTCGTACAGAACCTGCTTGATGGAAGTGCATGCTACTTTGGGCACCGGGTAATACCGGATATTGAGCACCTCTGAGTAGATGGACATCAGACCCGCTTTGAAATCCAGATCGCGGCGCGACAGCCCGCTTTGATAAAGCCAGACAGTACCGGATAGCCGGTTGCTTCCTCAGCACCGTGGGCCTTGGCGATTTCAAGGTGTTCCACTTCTTCGGCCTGGAAAGTCTCGATGGTTTTTTCAAGCTCAGGCTCGCGTGCGCTCTCGTCGCGGGCGCGGAGCGCATCGAGCTGCTCCTGATAGTGCTCGTCAATCACCTCTTCCACGGCGGCGGTGCAGGCCATGGCTGCTTTCTCGCCCATGAAAGCGGTCGCGGCACCAAGCGCATACCCCGCCACGTGCCAGAAAGGCGCCATGGCAGTGGGGCGCACACCGCGCTCATGGATCAGCTTGTTGAAGCGGTCCAGATGCACCTCTTCCTGCTCATACATGTGCTGGATAAGGCCCGAGCGTGGATGCCGGTCACCAAGGATGGCGCGCTGGCCCGCATAAATACGCACAGCGCCAAATTCACCCGCATGGTCCACCCGGATCATGCGTTCGGTCTCCTGCATGTAGTTGCGGTTCCCCGGCAGCGGACGTGCGGGTTTCTGCTTCTCGGTCACCGGCTTGTACTGGGTCTCGGTCATCAGGCTTTCCTGAGGTTGCTTGCAAGGAACACGGTCATGGCCGTTGCGATAATGAAATTATAGCCCGCCATCGATATGCCAAACAAGGACCATGCTATTTCGTCGCACCTCACGATGGGTGCATTCATGATGGCATCAAGCGTGGCGTCCATATCGCCCGAGAAATCAACCGCTGCGGTGCAGGAGGTGAAACCCTCCCACCATTTCTGCTCCACGCCTACGTGAAAGAGCGCGAGGCTCGCATCCACCGCGAACAGGAGCGCAAGGGCGGCAATCACCAGGCTTGTAGGCAGCGCACGCACGGCCTTTGCCACGAGCGCCAGTGCAACCACGGCAAAATAGGGGTAGCGCTGCCACCAGCACATCTCGCACGGGGCATAGCCTGCATACTGGAAAGCAAAAGCCCCCGCCAGCATGGCAGCCGCCACCAGCCCGGCAAAAAGCACGGGGTCCCGGTTCGGCAGTGAAAGCATGTATTTTGCCATCGGATGTCCTTCCCTCTCGCCTCAAAGATATTTGAGCGCGGCAAAACCCGCAAGGCCCAGCACCACAAAGGCGGTCAGCACAAGGCCAAGGCGTTTTTCAATAAATTCGCGGATCGGTGGGCCAAACTTCCACAGAAGCGCCGCCACAAGGTAAAAGCGCGCGCCGCGTGCCGGGATGCTGGTGGCAAGGAACACAAGCGGGTTCATGCCCACCACACCGCTCGCGATCGTCACCACCTTGAAGGGCAGCGGGGTAAAACCGGCGATCAGCACAATCAGCACGCCGTAATCCTTGTAGTAGCTCTGGAACTCGGCAAACTTGGCACCGTAGCCGTAAAAGTCGATGATCGGCTGGCCGATGGCTTCAAAGAGAAACGCGCCAATCAGGTAACCCGCCATACCCCCCGCGACCGAGGCAACAAGCGTGATCGTCGCCAGCCGGAAGGCATGGAACGGACGCGCGAGGATCATGGGGATCATCATCAGGTCGATGGGGATGGGGAAAAAGCTGCTTTCAGCGAAGGATATCCCCGCCAGCCACTTTTCCGCCTGCGGGCTCATCGCCTTTGCAAGCGTCCAGTCATACAGCTTTTTCAGCATGCCCGCTCCTTAATGCCAACCACCTGCCGATGGTTAGCAATGAGGCCGGATAAATACAATCACGCATTCTCACTTTTCCGCGCTTGACGCGCGATTGAAGCCGTATATGATGCACGGCGCTCAAAAGAGCCCCACCCACAGGCCCCTGTGGCGGAACTGGTAGACGCGCCGGATTCAAAATCCGGTTCCTCACGGAGTGTCGGTTCGAGTCCGACCGGGGGCACCACATTTCAAAAAGCTATCATTTGCTATTGCAGGCGTGTCCTAGCCGTGTGCGGGCGGTAAGCTGTCAGTGAGGGTCGGGTCTGCGCCTTTTTGCGTGCTCAGCACCGCTTTAATGCCGATCAGCACACCCAGCAAGGCCAGGCTTATGCCCGCAACCTGTGTGAGGGTGGGCAATTGCCCGGTCCAGGCAAACGCATAGACAAGCCCGAAGACGATTTCCCCGACGATAAGTTGCCCGGAAAGAACGGTGGGCAGGGAATAGGATGCCTTGTTCCACAGAAGCGCACCGCCCCAACTGACGATGCCGCCAAGCGCCGCGGATACGCCGATAAACCACAGGCTCTGTGCACTGGGTTCAAGCAGTTTGGCAGCGCTGAAGGCGCTTGGCCACCATGCCCATGCACTGAGGGCAAAGAGCAGGACCCATAGCAAGCCCGCAGCACCAACCATTGATGCCCATTCGCCATGGCGCAGCCCGCGATTGTTTTTCAGGAAGTGGGCATTGGCCACGCCGTATATGGTCCAGCACAAGAGGGCAGCCACAGCGAAGAAGACGCCGGTTATATATTCACCCGCGCTTTGCTCCCCGCCCGCGTGAAACTCCGCCGCGTTATGGCCGGAGGAGAGAAGGATGCCAAATGTCAGCATCACAATGCCGGGTAGCAGGCGTGTGAAGCTGAAATGGCGCTCAAAGAAATTGCCCATTACGGCGACGGATATGGGCAGGGCACCAATGATGAGCGTAGGCACCGCTGCCCCGGCGAGCTGGATGGCGATGACCAGCAAAAGATAATAGCCAACATTACCAAGCAGCGCGAAGCCCGCGGCCCATAGCCAGTGCCGGAATGTGCGGCCCATGGCCGGTTCCCGCTGCTTGTCCCGGAAGGTGCACAGGAACACGAAGGATATCACACCGTAGCAGGTGAAACGGCCAAGCGTAATTTCGAGCGCGCTATAGCCTTCCAGCATGAGCGGAGCCGCGAACGCGAGGCCCCAAAGCATGCAAGCCGCGAGCGCGAAAAGGATGCCCATGGTAATGGCTTTGCGTCCCGGTTCGTGCGCAGAAGAGGCGATGTCGGTCATTGTTTTGGCTGTCCGCTTCCGTGGTCTTGGCTCGTGGTGTGACGCCGATGGCGTGAAAAGGCAGCCTATCCGCGCCCGCGAGGGGAGGCAAGGAGCGGCGGGCGATACCGCCCGTGCTTTGCGTTTTTCTTTTCTATGATCGGGTACCACGCTGCGCCTAGCACCATGTTGCCAGTGCGCTCTGAAGTGGCTTTTGGGTGTCGTGGTCGGTCCAGGCGACATAGCCATCGGGCCGGATAAGCACAGCGCCGGGTGCCGTGACTGTACCGATGACCGGCAGTTCCCAACTGCCGCTGTAGCGTGCGTGGATGGTACGCACACGGTCGCTCCAGCAGGTAAGGTCGCCAAAGTTGGAATCAGTGAAGCTAACGAGGACGGGCTTTGCAGCATACAGAAGCGCGCTCACCGTGGTGGTGCCTGTGGCTGTCGCCAGCTCAATATCCGGCATGCGGCGGCCGAGGAGCGCATGGCCTTCACCAAGGTCGTAACGCACATCAAGCCCGGACATGCGTGCGGCATACCAGTGTTTCACGTCATCAAAGGCGGACATTTCGCCCATCATTGTGCGCAGGGCATCGGTTTGTGGGTCCCCACGGTGCAGCGCGTTCAGCGCCATGGTTGCGCTCAGTGCCCGTGCGCCTACGGGGTGCCGCTCACGGTGATAGCTATCCAGCAGGCTGTCTGGTGATGTGCCATGCACCACTTGCGCGAGCTTCCAGCCAAGGTTCATGGCGTCCTGCACCCCGATATTGAGGCCCTGCCCACCGGCGGGGGAGTGCACATGGGCGGCGTCGCCTGCCAATAGCACACGCCCTTTCCGGTAGTGTGCGGCTTGCCGTGTCGCGTCGGTAAAGCGGGACAGCCATGTGACGTTATGGACACCGAAGTCGGTGCCATAGGCGGTGATCAGGGCGTCCTTCAGGTCACGGATATCCGGCTCGCGGCCAGCCTTGAACTCAGCCTCGGTCAACACACACCGGAGCCGCTTGCCATCCTCAAGTTTGCCGAGGCCATTGATACCCTTGGCCGCGTAGCGGATGCCCCATTCCGGTTCGTCGTGGTAATCAGCTTCGGCAATCAGGAAGCTTGCGGTCGCGTCCCAGCCCGGGAAGTCGATGCCTGCGCATTTGCGTACAAGGCTGCGCCCGCCGTCACAGCCGACAAGGTAACGCGCGCGCATCTGTGCTCCACCTTCAAGGCTCAGTGTCACACAGTCCGCGTCTTCCGTGAAATCCGTGACTGTGCGCGTGCGGTGAAAGATAACGCCAAGCTCCTGCGCCCAGTCGGCCAGGATTTGCTCGATCCGGTTTTGCCAGATGCCAAGCCAATAGGGGAAACGTGTGGGGAGACTGCTGATATCCTGCGTTGCGCCGGGTATGGGGATAACGCTGTGTTCGCTGCCCTCCGCCGTGAATCGGTCGGCGATCCCGCGCTGCGCGAACAGCTCCAAGGTTCGGGGGTGCAAGCCACCCGCACGTGAGCCTGTGAGTGTTTGGTCCGCACGCTGTTCAATAATGGCGACATCCACGCCTGCCAGCCGCAGTTCTGCAGCGAGCGTGAGGCCCACCGGCCCGCCACCCGCAATGATTACCGTATGGTCCATCCTGCCCTCGCTCCTGCCCTATAGGCCCCTGTTGCAACAGAGGCGTCATAGCGCGGGCAGGGGGTCTTGAAGCAAGACGGTTACACCCCAAATATGTAAAGAGCGGAAAGCACTGGTCTTCCCGCTCTTGCTTTTCCCTCACCAGATAGTCTCCGGAACAGCCCGCCCCACGCGCGCCTGTTGGTGCCTTAAACGCGCGCGACTGTGACTAGTGAAGCTGGGTGTCAAGGCTTCTTCAGCACCATGAACACGGCCTTCTTCGGGCCCGGTCGCCAGTTCTCGGCTACGCGAAAGCCGGCTGCGGAGAACTCGTCCTCAAGTTCTCCCGCGGTGAGGAAGTCCACATAGGGTGCTTTGCCAAACCATTGCAGAACCGGAATGATATACTTGAGGAAAGCGTATCCGTCCTCGAGGCACACCGTGCTGGTAACCAGATAACCGCCAGGTTTGAGCGCGCGGTGCAGGGTTTTCAGCACCTCCGCCCGGTTCGGCAGCAGGTGCAGGATCGATAGCGCGAGCGCCATGTCGATGCTGCCGTCCGGCACATCAAGCGCATCGACGCTTGTGCATTCAAAGCCGATGTTGGTGATGCCTGCCGCCGCCGCTTTTTCCCGCGCGATGGTGAGCATGTTTTCCGAAATGTCGGTCGCGCGGATGTGTTTCACATAAGGCGCGTGCAATATGGCGGTACTGCCGGTGCCGCAGCCGACCTCCAGCAGCTCCATATCGGGCGTGAAATAGGCGCGGGTGAGCTCCAGCTTGCGCTCATAGGATTCCTGGTCGGAAATTTTTGATTTTGAATAGCGCTCAGCCGCGCCATCCCAAAAGGCTTTTGCCGGTTTCATGATATCCCCCATCATGCTGTCGTAATGCTGGGGGCTTATTCCCCCTTATCCTTCATATGGGGAGGCAATGGGGCGAGATAAAGTCACGACTTTTTCTTGGTGCCCTTGTTCTTGTGTTCCTTCAGGCGGTGGCCGACGTCCACAATGGCGCGAATGGCGGGCTGCAGTTCTGCGCCCAACGGCGTCAGCGCATATTCCACTGTCGGCGGCGACGTGGGCATAACGGTGCGCAGCACAATGCCGTCGCTTTCCAGGCGCTTCAGGCGCGCGGTCAACATCTTCGCGGAAATGCCGACGATATCGTCCTTCAACTCACTGAAACGGCGCGGGCCACTGCTGAGGTGCCAGATGATATTCGGCGTCCAGGTGCCGCCAATGATGGCGAGGCATTCGCTCAAGGGGCACATGTGGGGCGGGGTTTCAACCTTGCTTTTACGCCGTGCGATCATGTTGCCTCCCGCTAAACTTCTGTGAAAGTCTATATTCCATAAAGGGTTACCAGCGTGTCTGCTGCTAACCATATGGTAACCACATTATTGCTGGTTACTTCTTGAAACTTACTATGCCGTGGTTATCTGGGTTCGTAAAGGTCAGTAACAGCCAATTGAGAGAGGGCAAGCGGCATGGCAACAAGCACACGTATCACCGAGATGCTGGGCATCAAGCATCCTATCATTCAGGGGCCATTTGGCGGCGGGTTTTCAAGCGTCGAGCTTGTGGCGGCGGTCTCGAACGCCGGGGGGCTTGGCTCCTTTGGTGCGCATAATGTGAAGGCGGCGGATATCGGCCCGCTGGCGGACAGCATCCGCGCGCACACCGACAAGCCGTTTGCGCTCAATCTGTGGGTTTCGTGCGTGGATGAAGGCGGACAGGGGTTGAGCGCGGAAGGCTATGCAAATGCCCGCGCGCTTTTTGAACCTTACTACCGTGAGCTTGGCATCACCCCGCCACCCCCACCTGAAAACCATGTGGAAGATTATGAAGCGCAGGTGGATGCGCTGATTGCGGCGCGGCCAGCGGTGTTCAGTTTTGTGTTTGGCGTGCCGTCAGCAAGCGTGCTGGCGCGCTGCCGCGCGGCGGGTATCAAAACATTGGGCGCCGCCACAACGGTCGCGGAGGCAAAAGCGCTGGCAGACGCCGGTGTTGATATCGTGCTCGCCACCGGGCTTGAAGCCGGTGGGCACCGGCCCTCATTCCTGAAAGCGGCGGAGCAGTCGCTGGTCGGCACACTCGCACTTGTGCCGCAGGTGCGGGACGCAGTGGACGTGCCCGTTGTGGCCGCTGGCGGCATTGCGGATGCGCGCGGTGTGAAAGCGGCCCTCGCGCTCGGTGCTGATGCCGTGCAAATCGGCACCGCTTTCCTTGCCTGCGAACAGTCGAATACGAGCGACCTGCACCGGGACCTGCTTTTCAGCACCAGCGCGGACGACAGTGTGCTCTCGCGCGCTTACACCGGGCGGCTCGCACGCTTCCTGCCCAACCGATTTGTCGAGTTTATGGACGCACGACCCGCAGAGCGCTTGCCGTTCCCGCTGCAGGCCTGGTTTGCGACACCGCTCAAGAAAGCCGCGCTCGCGGCGGACAAACCGGAACTGGCATCCTTTTACGCGGGACAGGGCGCACCGCTCCTTCGTCACCGCAACGCCGCGGACCTGATGGCCGCGCTCACCAAAGGCTTTTAGAGCTAAATCTCACAGCCTCGATCACAACAGCTCAGGAGACAAAGATGTACAAACTCTATTATGCGCCGGGTGCTTGCTCCCTCGCGATCCATGCCCTGCTTATTGAAAGCGGCCAGCCGTTTGAAGCGATCAGTAAAAGCGACGTGGCAGACTTCGCGGCGCTCACGCCGCTTGGTGCCGTTCCGCTTCTCGAAGTGAACGGCGAGATCATCCGCGAGGGCGCCGCCCAAGCGCTCTACCTGATTGAGGAGCACGACATCGACCTGCTGCCGAAAGCCGGTGAGGTGGGCCGTGCCAAGGCGCTTGAGTGGTTGCTGTTCGCGAACGCCACCATGCACCCGGCTTATTCCAAAATGTTCTTCGCCATGCGCGCGATTGAGGATGAAGCCGCCAAAGCCAAAGCGCTTGAGGCTGGCGCGGCCGCCATCGCCAAACTGTGGGCGCTTGTGGACAAGCAGCTTGCCACCACACCTTATGTGACCGGTGACAAGCTCAGCATCGCTGACATCATGCTGACGGTCTATGCCAACTGGGGCGGTTATTTCAGTGTTGAAATCCCGCTTGGGGCCAATGTGAAGCGGTTGTTGAAGGAAGTATCGGCCCACCCGTCGTTTGCGCGGGCGCTGGCAGCTGAAGGCGTGGACTATAAAGCCGCGGCTTAAGCTGAGCGCGGCTCAGATATAGTCAAAATCATCGTCCGATCCGGCTTCGACCGGGTCGGGCTCAAGGGGCAGGGTGATGCGCACGGTGGTGCCTTTGCCCTTCTCGGACTCGATCTTCAGGTCCCCCTTCATCAGCAGCACAAAATGTTCGACGAGCGGCAGGCCAAGCCCGGTGCCCGCGCCTTCCGCCTGCTGGTACATATGGTCGCTCACCTGCGCGAAGGGTTGGAGCGCCACTTCAATTTCCGCCGCGCTCATGCCGATGCCGCTGTCGGATACGGTGAGCTCAAAGTTGCTGCCCTTCAGGGCCGCTTGCACCCTTATCTCGCCGTCCGCAGGGGTGAATTTCACCGCGTTCGATACAAGGTTGATGATCACCTGCTTGAGAATGCGGGCATCGGTGCGCACCTGCAGGGGCGGGCAGTCGATATGGCAGGTCAGGTTCTTGCGCTCAATGAACGGCTGGCTGATGGTCACAGCGCCGCGCACCACTTCGTCGAGCAGCGTATCCTGTATTTGCAGTTCAAAGCGCCCGGCTTCAAGCTTCGAGAGGTCGAGGATGTCGTTGATGATCTCAAGCAGGTGTTTGCCGCTGTCGGAGATATAACCGAGATATTCCTTCTGCTGTTCTGGTTTGACCATAATGTCCCGCTGCAGCATCTCGGAAAAACCGATGACAGCATTCAGCGGCGTGCGCAGTTCGTGGCTCATGGATGCAAGGAACTTCGATTTGGCCACATTCGCCGCCTCGGCCGCTTCCTTGGCGAAGGTCAGTTCCATGGTGCGCTCGACCACCATCTGCTCGAGCCTGTCTTTCTGGTCGGCCTGCAGGCGGTCATGCAGCTTCAGTTCCTCCAGCATGTCGAAGAAGGCGCTTTGCAGCATGCTAAGCTCGCCCGTTCGGGCGCTGAGGCTAGGGTCATTCAACCGCTTCAGGTCATCTTCACAAAGCGCGTTTTCAATGCCGGTGCGTTTGATCTTGCGTGCGACGTCCGTCATCATCTCAAGCGGCCGTAGCCAGCGCCTGAGCATGGTGGACGCGATAAGAAGGCCAATGATGGCCAGCGCACCGGCCACAAGGCCCGCACGCGCCACGAGGGTGTCAATCTGGTCCTGAACGCGGGTGGTGGAAAGGCCCAGGCGCACCACGCCAATCAGGTCTGGCACAGTTCCCTCGTCACCCTCAATGTCACTATCGGGGTTCGTGAACGCGTCACTGTCGGCGAGGATCATGTCCCGCATTACGGGCGCGCCGATATGGTAGCTGACATCATCATCGGTCTCGTGCGTGCCGAGGCGGCGTACAACCAGCGCTTTTTTGTCGAGGGTTTCGTCAATCACGATACCATCGGTGAGGCGGCTATGCTCGGCCGGCACACTCACAAGGATGCTGCCGTCCGCCTCGATGATATCGATATATTTGATGTCAGGGTCGATGAGGTATGGATCCAGCGCTTCACGCAGGATCTCCCGGTCGCGCACCAGAAGGCCGAGCTTGGCGCTTTCGGCGATGCTGGTGGCTGCTGCCCGCCCGCGCGTTTCAAGGTCCGCGGTCATAAGCTGGGTCGACATGCCGATGAACACCGTGGCCATGATCCCGGCAACAGCCGCTACAAGGATCACGAGGAAGGTAATCGCGCGCGCCCGCAGGGAGGAACTCGTCTTGTGGCCGCCGGTATTCTCAATGCTGTCGCTCATTGTCATTTAAGCACCACCTCCATGCCCAGCACGGTGGGGGGCGTGATGCCGCCGCTCGATTCGAGGCTGGAGCGATTCACTTCGAGGAGAAAGGGTGCCCAAGGCTCTGCCGCGCGCTTGTCGCCTTGCACAAGCGCGCCAGCCGCGCGGCCAACCTGCTCGGCCAGCTTGGCGGGGTCCATCTCAATCGCGGCGCCCATGCCCATGGGCACAAGGTCAGGCGAGTAGGCGAAGGTGGGGATGCGGTTCTCCAAGGTCATGCGCAGGATAAAGCGGATGGTGTTGGTGTTGATGACCACAATGTCGCGCAGGAACAAAAGGCCGTCGGTTTCGCCGATGGCTTGTCTCAGGCCCGGGCTCACGTCGTCAGGGCGTTCGATATAGAAGAAGCTGAGTTTGATGCCCAGCTCACCAGCGGCGTCGATCAGCTCATCCCGCACGGGCTCAATCGTCGACCGGCGCGCGAGCACGCCGACCGTCTGCATATGCGGGGCAAGGGCCTTGAAGGCCGCAAGCCTCAGGCCAACGTCCGGTTCAACCTGCATGCCGCGGGCGCTCGCTGTCTCCCGTACCTTGCGGGACGGCTTTTCGCGCATCAGGAAATAAACCGGAGTGTCGGGCATTTCTTCGGTGACAAGCCGGGTCGCAAGGGGGCCGAGGGTAATGACAAGCTCAAGCTCGCCCTTCGCCTTGCGGTCGCGCAGGTCCGTGAGGATGGCGTCGCCGGTGCCACGGTCATGATGCATGTCCATATAACTGACCGTGCCGCACCCGGTGCAGTTGGCGGCGATACCCTCCGCAAGGCGGTAGCTTGCGCCGTGTTTGTCGCTGTCCACAATCACCACATTGGCGAAGGCTGCGGTGCCGGCTGTGCAGAACGCTGCACCCAGCAGGAGGCGTGCGGCGGTGCGGCGCATACGCGCAAAACGACCGATTTGCAGCCAATGGATCATCGGAACTCCAGCCCTTGACCCCCATGGGATCACTTTACGTCGAAGCCCCGGCAGGCTTCCATAGTTAATTCATAAACTGACATGGTTAGTGGGAGGTAAACGTTAATGTCATTTCGCGCTGTTAATGTGCGAAGCATATTTGTGGTCTTTGACCAAGGGTGGGCCCGCGCTATCTTACGGGCAGAGGGAGGAACAATTATGCTCAAGAGACTATCGTTACTATTGGTGCTCGTCAGCACGTCCTGGTTCGCGCATGCGAGCGAGCTGCCGACCGCCAGCCCCGAGGATGTTGGCCTGTCGGCCGAGAAGCTCGAGGCCATGAAAGCGCATTTCCAGTCCTATGTGGATGAACACAAGCTTGCGGGCCTGACCACCCTGGTGTCGCGCCACGGCAAGGTCGCGCATTTCGAGACATACGGCGTGCGCACGCTGGAGAGCGGCGAACCCATGGCGAAGGACGCCATCTTCCGCATCTATTCCATGACCAAACCGGTGACCGGTGTGGCGCTGATGATGCTCTATGAAGAAGGCAAGTTCGAGCTTGATGACCCGGTCTCGAAATATATTCCTGCGTTCAAGGACCAGAAGGTCTTCAAGGGTGTGAACGAGGACGGCAGCATGATCACGGAACCCACCGCGCGTGAGATGACCGTGCGTGACCTGATGCGCCACACCTCCGGCCTCAGTTACGGTGTATTCAGCGAAACACCAGTGGACATGAGTTACCGCAAGGGCCAGCTGATCGGTTTTGACCAGCCGCTCAGCGAATGGGTGCCGAAGCTTGCGCGCCAGCCACTTCTCTACCAGCCGGGCAAGGCGTGGGTTTATTCCCTCAGCGTGGATGTGCAGGGCTATCTGGTTGAAGTGCTGTCGGGCCAGACCTTCGACGAATTCCTCAAAACCCGCATTTTTGACCCGCTCGGCATGTCGGATACTGGCTTTTATGTTTCCGAGGAGAAGGTGGACCGGCTTGTCGGCATCTATGACCTCGACAAGGAAAAGGGCCTGACACCTACGGGCAATGCGCTCATTCAAGATTTCACCAAAGAGCCGCTTTTCAAGTCGGGCGGTGGTGGGCTTTTGTCCACAACGGCAGATTATTGGCGTTTTGCCCAGATGGTCGCAAACGGCGGCGGGCTTGACGGCGTGCGTATCCTGAAAGCCGAGACGGTGGATATGATGCGCACCAACCAGTTGCCGGAAGGCGTGAACGGTATTGGCGGCAAGGGTGTTGTGGGCTTTGGTCTTGATTTCGCGGTGCTGACCAATGCGGAAGCATTTGGCGGCGGCAACAACGGCGAATTCTACTGGGGCGGCATGGCCAACACGGTTTTCTGGATCGACCCGGTGTCAGACGTTGTGGCGATTTTCATGACCAACGTGCTGCCCTACGGCGCCGTTGACCCGCGCACCCCCATGCGCAAGTTCGTCAATGAAGCGGTGGTGAACTAGGGGGCGTTCGTCATTCCAGAGAAAGCATGAAGGCAGGCCTTGTGGCCTGCCTTTTGTATTGGAAACAAAGGCCGTGCCTAGTTCTCGATATTATATGAGAAGCGGTAGCGCACGCCGGTCATTTTCTGGGCGACACCGTCCACCATTTTCGGCTTGTAGCGCATCTGACGCATCGCGACGATCGAGGCTTCCTCGTAGTAGCCTTTCGGTACGCTTTCCACCACCACGATACTATCGGGGGCGACCGTGCCGTCCTCCAGAATGGTGACCTCGAGCAACACCATGCCATTCACCTTTTCTTTGATCGCACGCATGGGGACCTTGGGCTGCACCCGCATGAACGGCATTGGCGACGCGCTTGATTCTGCAGCTTTTGGCGCGGGTTCTTCAGGGCCGTCGACTTTAACCACAGTGCTTTTCTCTGGCGTCATGGTGGTTTGTGTGACGGTGCATGTCACGCTCTTGCCGCGCGCGAACGCGAGCGCCTTTTCCGTGTCGCCGGAAAGTTCAGCGCTTACCCCGGCAAGCATGGAGCAGTATTTCGGATTGGGCCACTTGGGCAGCATGGTCTGCAAGGTGGCGAGTGCGCCCATCAGGTCGCGCTGCTCCCACTCGGATGACAGCAAGAGATTGTACCAGCTTTCCTTTGGCTCCACTCCCTCGGCGTCAGCGGCCTTGATTGCTTGGCGGATATAGGCTTCAGCTTCCTTGTAGTTCTCCAGCACATA
This sequence comes from Kordiimonas gwangyangensis DSM 19435 = JCM 12864, assembly GCF_000375545.1. Lineage (GTDB taxonomy): Bacteria > Pseudomonadota > Alphaproteobacteria > Sphingomonadales > Kordiimonadaceae > Kordiimonas > Kordiimonas gwangyangensis. Next base: position 371,319 of record NZ_AQXF01000001.1, on the reverse strand, counting down.
GTGTGTCTGTGCGAGAAAGACATATTGGTTGGAGCGGATGCTCTGATTTCTCGCGGCCCACACCTCGCCATATTCAAGCGCGCGGCTATAGTCCTCCGCCGAATAATGAAGCTGTGCAAGACCGTAGATGATGTTGAGCTCAAGCGCGGGCGGGATCGATTCCGTGTAGCTGAGGATGGCCTCATACGCTTTGATGGTGGCGCTTGTGTCATTGCGCTCAAAGGCAACCATCGCCTTGAGCTGCCATGCGACCGCACGTTCATAGTCGTTGATGCGCTCATAGGCCAGTGTGTTATCAAGCATAGCGTCAGCACGGTCGAGGTCCTTGACGCTCAAGGCCTCTTGGGCGGCTTGTATCATCTTGTGCACATTCAGGCTCATGGCCGGTACGCGCCTAATCTCGCCGGAGCCACCAGATGTTGGCGCGGGCCTGACGCCCGAGACGCTGGAGCCTGAACCACCACAGGCGGACAGGGTGAAAAGGCTTGCTGTGCAGGCGGCCACCAGGACGCCTGTTCTTAAAATCGATGTCATGAAACCCCCAATACTTATTTCTGCACCGGATAGTAGCGAATGCGAGGCCGGTGAAAAGCCCTTTATCAACAAAAACGGGGTGGCGCCATCGCACCACCCCGCTTGCGGTTCTGCCGTAACGCCCATTACTCTACAAGAACCGCAATCCTGTCATTGGTGAAACCCGTTTTGCTGGCCAGCCCATGCAGCCGTACCCACACACCGGTGTTGCTGTCCTTGTCTGCTTTGATGGTGACAGGGGCCTTGGGGCGGGCTGTGCTCTCTTCCTTCATGATCGCTTCCGCCATCCATGGGTCGATGAGGCGGCCGCCATAGTGAATGTCGCTCGCCGCATTGATGGCGAAGGCGATGGGCTCGTCAGGTGATTTCACCTGCGGCGGTTTGCCCTCCGGCATATGAGGCACGATGCCGGTTTCCCGGATGAAGCTCGCCGTCACGATGAAAAAGATCAGCATGATGAACACGACATCGAGCATGGGGGTCATGTCCGCGCTTGCGCCGTGGCGCGCATGTGCAAGTGAGCGTCGCATACGCGCCTCCTATTCTGTCAGTTCAAAGACAAAGCGGTAGCGAATGCCCGCTGATGCGCGGGCGATGCCGTCCACCACCGTGGGCTTGTATTTGAACTTGGCAATGGCCGCGAGGGCCGCGCGTTCGAACATGCCTTTGGGCTCGGCTTCAATCACCGCGGGGTCCGACACGGTGCCGTCTTCGCGCACGGTGAACTCAACCACCACTGAGCCTTCAACGCCGCGCTCCAGCGCCTGGCGTGGGTATTGCGGCTGCACACGCACCAGCGGCAGGCGTTCACCGTCCATATAGCCGGGCTTGAAGACTGTCTCTTCGCCGATTCCTGTTTTCGGCGCCGGGGCGGGGCCCAGCGGCAGGTCAGAAACTCTTGGATTAACATCAATGATCGGTTTGATGATGTCCGGCTCTGGCTGCACCTCGGCGGGTGGGGTGACGCGGTCAATCTGGCGTACTTCTGGTTTGTCGGGGATGGTCAACACGATGTTCGGGTTAAAGACCGGTCGTTCCTCGGGGAAGGACATCATGTCCTTTGCCACAAGGCCCTGCATCAGCAGGAACAGGCCAAAGGTGGTGAAGGCGGCACCACCCATGATGGGAAACACACGATAGCTTGCTGTATTCATGATACCCTCCTGAATGTTATGATATAACAATAACATGCAAAAGGGTTAAGGAATAGTTATAATATAACAATTAATCTGCGTTATGACCGTACCGGTGCATAAGCGCCAGCCGTTGGGCGCGTTTTTCCTCGCTCGCGCCTTCCACAAGGCCAAACACGGTGGTGCCAATGGGCCCGACACCGGTGAAGGCAAGGATATTGCGTTTCAGCGCCTTGAGGCTGTGGGCGCGGTAGAACAGGCGGTAGAAAAAGCCCGGCATGCCCATGGTGACGATGATGCGGGCCGAGCAGCCCTTTAGGAGCTTGCCCCATTCCTTGGGACTTGCCGCAAGCGACGGCCGCAACACCTGCTCGAGGAAGCCCTTGAGGAGCGCGGGCATACCGCCGAGCCAGAGCGGGAAGATGATGACCAGATGGTCGGCGTCCAGAATGGTGCGCTGGGCTTCCTTGAGGGCAGGGGGTGTCTCGCCTTCTTCCCAGTCCTTGCGGCTGCGCAGCAGCGGGAAATCGAGCCTGCCGACATCGACAGTGGTTACCCGGTGGCCGGCACTTTCGGCGCCTGCGCGGTAACGGTCGGCCAGCGCGTGGCAGAAATGCGCTTCGCTGCTGTCCGGGTGGCCCAGAATCAGCACGATGTTTTTATGTACGCTCATGTCACGGTCCCCTCAACGCTATGGGGGCAGGATGGGGCAAGTGCGGCGCCCGCGCCTTGATGATGGTCAACCGGGGCCGGGGATGCCCACAAAGAAAAACGGCGCCCCGAAGAGCGCCGTTTCTATTTCCCTAAAGGCGTTGGCCTTAACCTTTGAGCATTTCCTCGCGGGCTTCTTCAGCCTTGAGGTAGTTGCGCCACTGCGTGATCATACGCTTGTCCTTCTGGTCGGTCGCAATCTTGCGGGCCTCGTCGAAGGTCTCGTGCGCTTCCTTGAAAAGCTTCAGTTCGGTCTGGGCCTGGCCCTTCTGCATGATAGCAGTCAGGCGCTTGTCCTTTTCCTTGGCGTCTTTCGATTTCTCGAACGCTTTGGCAACGGCATCGAAGCTGTTGATCGCATCTTTATAGTGCGTCAGCTGCATCTGAACCTGACCGATCTGGAACCACAGGTCACCGTCGGACTCGCTCTTGGCAGCAGCGGAGAGCGGCTTGAGAGCCTTCTCGTATTCCGTTGCCATCAGGTAGCACTGGCCGAGGGTCTTGTAGTTCTGTGGGGTTTTCTCAACACGGTCTTCTTTGAAGGCCTTCTCGAGAACCCATGCACATTTGATCGGTGCACCGCGTGCGAGCATGATCTGGGCCACGTTGACGAGCTGAACCGGCTTGTCGTCCAGGAAGCCTTGCTTGTAGGCCGCTTCCGTGAGCGAGTAAGAAGTCTTTTCGTCACCAAGCTCCTGATACACACCAGCAAGCTGGATCCAGTATTGCGGCTTCGGCCAGTTGATCAGCAGGATCTCCAGCACATCGCGAACCTTGGTAAACTGACCAAGTTCCCAGTGTGCGGACAGCGCCATGCCGTACCAGCTTTCCTTAACCTCAACCGTATCAACCGCCTGAGCTTCGCTGATCGCACGGTAGATATACTCAAGGCTCGTCTCGAAGTTCGTCAGCGTGTAGTAAACCTGCGCGATAAACACGAGCTGGTTCACGCTCACGAGGTCCGTACGGGGCTCCCAGATCTTGATATACTCAAGCGCTTTTTTATAGTTTTCCTCACTATAATAAAGCTGGGCAAGGCCGTAGAGGATGTTGAGTTCAAGTGCCACCGGAATGCTATCCGAGTACTTGAGAATCTCTTCGTACGCACGGATGGTCTCCGCCGTATTATCCTCTTCGTACGAGATCATCGCCTTGAGCTGCCATGCAACAGCTTTTTCATACTCGTTGATCTTCGAACTTTGCAGCGTCTCGTTCAGGATTTCCTTCGCTTCGCCGAATTCCTTCAGGTCCATCGCTTCCTGAGCTTTCTGGATCTTCTTGTGAATATCCAGGCTCATGGCGGGAACCTTACGGGTCTTCGCTTGCTCTGCGTAGGATTTCTCCTCCTGGGCAAATGCCTTGCCCGAGAGGGAGACGCCCTGTGGCAGCGGCAGTGCCGCGAGGATCGCAGCAGCTGCAACAGCCATAGGAAGGGACTTGATGGTTTTGATCATATTCATGACTTTCTCCTGTCCCCCTTAGTCAGCCAGATCGAAGGAGAAGCGGTATTTCACGCCGGTCACCTTCTGCGGCTTGCCGTTCACAACCTTCGGCTTGTATTTGAACTTCTCTGCAGCTTTCGCAGCAGCGCGCTCAAAATAACCCTGAGGTTCGGCTTCGATGATCACAATGCTGTCTGGCGGTACAGTACCGTCTTCGGCAACAGTGAGCTCAACAATCACATACCCTTCGATACCGCGCTCCTGAGCACGACGGGGGTATTGCGGCTGGACGCGCACGAGCGGCAGATAGTCACCGTCCTGGCTCGGGCCCAGGTCGATCGAACCGAGATCAACACCGGAACCGGAGTTTGCACGACCGATCGAAAGGTTCATTTTGTTCGGACCTTCGATCTCGACCTGAGGTGTTTCCATCTCAGGCGGCGGAGCTTCCACCTCTGGGGGCTTCTCCACCTTGCGCTCCATGCGCTGTGGCGGTTGTTCGTCGATATCCTCGACTACGTCCACGAACCGTAGCTGCTTGTCCTCATTCAGGTTCACGTCCTCATTGAACGCGACCAGGCTGTTCATCAGGAAGAACAGGCCGAATGTTACGGCAGATGCGGCCAGGACGGACGAAATTACACGCGTAATCATCAGTTCTTCTCCGCAGCTATGGCTATTGTTTCAACGCCGGCATCGCGCACAGCGTCATATACTTTCATCACCAAACCAGCCTTCGATTCTTGGTCAGCCTGGATCGCAACAGTCCCTTTCGGGTTTTCGGCATGGAGTTTTTCCACAGTCGTGCGGACTTCTTCCAGCTTCACTTCGTTACGATTGATGTGGATCACGTCGTTCGGCGTGACGGCGATCAGGATACTAACCTGTTTCTGGATAGTAGCTGACTCCGCCTCGGGCTTTACTACCGTGACCCCGGCTTCCTTCACGAAGACCGCGGTGACGATGAAGAAGATCAACATGATGAACACGATGTCGAGCATCGGCGTCATGTTGATTTCAGCATCTTCCTCTTTTTGTGCGTGGTCTCGCATTGTTTTCTCCACTTGCCCCATCAGGGGCGCCCTTGAGGCGGGGGCTAGCCCCCACCGGCTTTATTTCTTGGGCGTTACGACGATCTTCTCGCGAGGGATGCCGATGGCCAGCGCAGCGTCATAAATACGAATGACATTGCCGGTATAAGCACCCTCTGCAGCCTGGATCACAACCGGAGCTTCCGGGCGTTCCACACTTTCCTTCTTGATAATCGAACCGACAGCAGAGACATCCACGTTGCGGAAGTCATGGGTGATGCGGTTGTTGTTATCAATGATGAAAGCGATGGCACGCTTGTCGTCATCCGGTGGCGGAGGATTGTTCTGAGTCTGGTTATCCTCCGGCTTGTTGATCTCAAGGCCAGCTTCTTTGACAAAGGAAGCGGTAACGATGAAGAAGATCAGCATGATGAACACGATGTCGAGCATCGGGGTCATGTTGACTTCTGCTTCTTCCTCTGTCTTCGCGAATTTACGCATTGGTTAAACTCCGACTTTCTGGTCCTAGTGATCCATGGTCAGGCTATCTTCGAGACGCTCGGACTCACGCTTGGCAACACGCTCGATATAGGTGCTCAGGAATACGCCCGAGAGCGCCGCAACCATGCCCGCCATTGTCGGGATTGTTGCTTTTGATACACCTGCCGCCATGGCACGGGCGTTTGAAGACCCCTGTGAACCCATGACATCGAACACTTCGATCATGCCGGTAACCGTACCCAGAAGGCCGACAAGCGGACAAAGGGCCACGAGCGTTTTGATGAGACCGATACCTTGGTTAAGGTTGTCGCTCACTTCAGAGATCATGGCATTGCGGATTTTGTGCGCATACCAGGACCGACGCTCACTGCGTGATTCCCACGCATCGATTACACGGTTTTTCTGTTTTTTGAACTCAAGCGTAAAGTACCAGAGCCGCTCAACGATAAGCACCCACATGATGAACGTGACCGCGAGGATCAGGAAAAGGACGTCGCCGCCCTTTTCCATGAACTGGCGGATCGCGTCGAATGCTTCATTAAGCGCTAGCATTCGCATGCTCCTTCTCTGCGTGTACAGCGATGATGCCAGCGGATTGCTCTTCAAGTACGTGAATCACGGACTTGGAGGCACCGGCAACGAAAGCGTGCAGGAGCAGAGTCGGGATAGCAACCACGAGACCTTCAACCGTCGTCATAAGTGCAGCCGAGATACCGGATGCCATCATGGTCGGGTCACCCGTACCGAAGAGGGTAATGGCCTGAAAGGTTTCGATCATACCCGTAACCGTACCGAGGAGACCGAAGAGCGGCGCCACAGCGGAGATGAGTTTGATCAGAACAAGGAAGCGCTCAAGGGCAGGCGTTTCCTTCAGGATCGCTTCGTCGAGCTTCAGCTCAAGCGTTTCTACGTCAACGTTTTTGTTGTTTTCGTAAACCGCAAGAACACGACCAAGCGGGTTGTCGGTTTTAACCGTGTCAGACTGGATCTGGCGACGTACCTTGCCTTTTACGACCATGAGGTACAGCCACTGAACTACAGCCATCAGAACGCCGACAGCACCAAGAGCAAGCGTGATGTAACCGATCACACCACCTTGGTCGAGACGCTCTTCAATGGTCGGCTTCTCAACTTCGAGGTTGAGGAGCTGGCCGCGAGTCGGGTCGATACCAACGCCAACGAGACCGGAATTGGCGCTTGTGAACTCGGAAACCGTGCTCGTGAAACGGCTGGACGGCTGACGCTGCAGCTCGGACACAGAACCGTCGTTGTTGAGCGTGTAGTATTTGTCGCCGCTCATCAGGGCGAAGTCACCTACGCGGGTCAGCGGAACAACAACGTTGGTGCCGTCGGTCATGCTGACTTCGTGGTCGAAGGTAACAACTTCACCGGAACCGATTGCTTCGAGAAGCATTTGAGCCGGCCATACACGGATTTCATCGATCGTCGGCAGTTCGGAAGCATCAGCAGCCTTGGCAACAAGGTTGTCGATCTCAGCCATACGGCCTTCGTTGTCGATGGTTACGTGCGAGGTTTTGATAACGGACTTCGCGTCACCGGCGTTCTGCTGGAGAACACCGAACAGTTCCTGAAGCTGACCAAGACGGTCACGCTGCATTTGAAGCTGTTTCGCGATTTCTTCTTCGTTTACGCGGCGCGTTTCTTCGAGACGAGCGGATTCGCGCTCAAGGCGCTCTTGCTCGGCACGGGCTTGCGCCAGCATTTGCTGTTGTTCGGCTTTGCGAGCCTGGAACTCAGCTTCACGTTTCTTGTGCTCAGCAGATTCAGTAACACTGCCTTCGCGCACTTTGTTGAGAAGCGAGTTGAGATCAGCGGTTTGAGCCTGGACGGCGAAGGTTGCGCCAAAGACCAGGGCTGCTGCGGATGTCAGATACTTCTTCATTATTATTTCCCTTTCGGCGCCTGGACCGGAAGAACCACGAGATCGAACGGTACCTGACGGCGAGCCATACGGATCATGTTCTTCACAGAGTTGGTATACTCATCACCCAGCGTCTTCCACGAGCCAGACTCTTTGTCCCAAACGGCAGTCTCTTTGCCGTCTTTGGTCTGGTAGTAGAAGCCAACGCGACCGATACGAACGAAGTTCACGGTACGACCGTCATCCAGTGCTGCTTCATAAGCATTCACGCTGCGGCCATACTGGGTCTCAGCCTTGAAGGCTTCGAGAACGACACGGAAGCGCTCAGGGTCGCTTACGTTCGGGTCGTCCATGGCATCACGCAGATCGTCGACGCGCTTCAGGCGCTCATCACGCTGGAAAGGCACGTCGGCTTTGATGAATTCTTCAAGGTTCGAGATCATGTCCAGCATGAGCGGGGTGATCTGACGCTTGATTTCGTCGATGCGACCGATCGAGTTTTTGATTTTCTCGATCTCTTCTTCCTGCTTCTTGATCACACGCTTTTGCTGGGCGTTGTACGCCTCGAGGCCTGCGTTGGTCTTCAGGACCGTGCGATACTCAGTGAAGAGCTTGGAGGTGGCATCAGCAGTTTTATCAATACGTTGCTGAGAATCCTGTGCGAGTTTAGTGGCCTGGTTGACCTCTTCTACGATCGACTTCAGACGTGCATCTTGTGCGTTGGCAAGAGTTGCGCCGAGAAGGATCGAGGCAACCGCAGCCGTCGAGACAGCTATCCGTTTCACTTTAGCCTTATCCATTTTCTGCCCACATGGGTTTTAACAAAGCCGCATGGTTGTTCCCCGGAAGGACCCCCCAATGCAGCGGATTAAACCTTGCAAAGATTAAAGCCTTTGAGCGTATCGCCGTCAGGCCCCAAACCTTTACCCTAATAAATTGGGAGCAAGCCAACATTGCACTGAAGCCGAAACTGCAAGTTTTCGGTCTGATGCGAATGTTGTTTCAAAAGGCTTTCCCGTACCTCTCCCAATTGTGCCGACCACCTCACGATTTAATATCGTGTTATCCCGTTATGATTCTCGCCATCACTATGTCCCTCCTCGGGGAGGTGGGAGGACGATTTTTATGGTTGTTTTCCAAGGCCCCGCACTTGCGTGCCTGACTTCAGAAACTGAGACGGGCGGTCCGGCTCGGTGCCTATCATCCAAGAATCTTCTGCGATTCCAAGCAAAAATTTCACTTTTCGTCTCATTACCGGAGTCAATACGTAATTTAACTGCTTGGCACATCGTCCCGAATGACAGATTTGTTTATGTAATAATGTAACTTTTAATGGGAAAAGTCAAATGTTTAGAGGGGTATCGCTATCCCGGGTTGTTTTATACATCCCTATGGTAACGAAAGTTATGCTCTAAAACTTTGGTTTAGGTTGGATTAGCAGACGCGAGATTTTTTTTGCTGCATCTCACGGAGGGCCGCAACAACGCCGTGCCACTGATTCTCGTTGCTGATCTGTAGCGCGTGTTCCAGTCCCATATGGCCCGACAGGCGCGATGCGAGCGCGCGGCAGTCGTCAGAGATATAGGTATCTTCATGATCGGTGAATTGGATGGCCGAAGCACTGGTGGATATGGACCGCATACTCTTTAAACCTCTGTTGCTACAGGCCAAACGCGGCCTCATCACGCCAGAGCCGGTTCATATCCCCCAGAAACCGGACCGTCTGGACTGCATCTAACCTACGCTTCACATCTAAAGAAGCAGTTAATTAATGGCAGCGAATTTAGGCAAAACCGTGCCCGCACGGTGCCGGGACCGTGGCAAGGCAGGCGCGAAACATGGGTCTCCAGAGTTGCGAATCAGGCGGTCAGAGTGGCGTGATACCGGTGGACCTGATGGAAACCTCCAGCGAATCGAGGCTTTCGATCTCAATACGCAGGCGGTCACCGCTTGTCAGAAACTCAGGCGGCTTGCGGCCAGCACCGACACCGGCGGGCGTGCCGGTCAGGATGATATCGCCGCACTCGAGGCGCGCGATCGCGCTCAGCGTGGCGATCACGGTGGGGATATCAAAAATCATGTCCGCCGTATTGCCGTCCTGCATCATCCGGTCGTTGAGATACGTGCGTACCGACAGCGACAGTGTGCCTTCGGGCTTTGTGAGCGGGGTGATCGTCGGGCCAAGCGCGCCTGAGCGGTCGATATTCTTGCCAAGCGTGAACTGGCTGGTGCGTTTCTGGATACGGCGGAGCGAGCCGTCGTTCGCCACAGTCAGGCCAAAAACATGGTCCCAGGCGTCCTCACGCGCAATGGCGCTACCGGCTTTGCCGATGACAACCGCAAGCTCGCCCTCAAAATCGAAGGTCGGTTCACTTGAAGGGAATTCACATGCGCCACCATGGCCGGTGAAGCTTGAGGGGAAGCGCACAAAAATATCGGGCGCGGTCGGGCCATCGGGGCTCGTTAAGCCCATTTCCCGCGCGTGGTCGGCATAGTTTTTACCGACACAGAAAATGCGGCTGGCGGGGCTGAGGGGTGGCAACAGGCGCGCGCCCTCAAGCGGCAACCAGCCGTCCTTGGCGTTCTCGGCCATGCGGGCGATCATCGGCCACGGCGTGGTATGGAGAAAGGCGCCCAGATCCTGTGGCGCGCCGGGAAGGATGCTGCCCGTGGGCAGATATTCGCGCGGGCTGTCCTTGGGGCCGCGCACGCATGCAAGAATGGTCACACCGTCTTTCTCTAACCGCGCGAGGCGCATGGGCTCTCTCCCTGAAATCGTTCTTTATAGTTCCGCCAGGTCCAGCGTGACAGCACGCAGGCCCCGAACACTATTGCCAATATATATCTCGTCAGCATCCAACAGTGCAGCCCGGCTGATGGGCGCGACTGTCACATGCGGTTCGCCACGCGCCAAAACCTCGCTCCGGAGGATGCTGGGCAGCACACCAGCCTCGATGGGCGGCGTGAACCACTGGCCGTCCTTGACGATAAAGACCGTGCTGATGGCACCTTCCGTCAGCTCATCCCGCTCGTTGAAGAACAGGATGTCGGCATAGCCCGCCGTGAAGGCGCGGGCAAATGCGCCGTCATAGACCTGCCGCTTCGTGGTTTTGTGCACGAGGAAGGGGTCGCCCGAATTAGTGCGCGCGGCGGCGAGGCAAACCCGCGCCGGTGCCACCGGGCTTGCGGGCAGCGCGGTGCTCGTGACCGACGCGGACCCGCGCGGGCCCACCAGCAGCCGCACGCGCCTTGCTTCGCCCGAACCTTCAAAGGCGGCGGCATGGTCGTTCAACACTTCCATTACCGTGTCCATATTCAGCGCGAAGTCGAAATAGGCTGCGCTGTCCGCGAGCCGCGCCATATGGCGGTCCAGCAGGTGATAGCTGCCGTCCGTGTCGAGGCGCAGGGTTTCAATCAGCGAGAAGCTCTCGCTCTCCTCCCGCGCGAAGCGGGCTTTGAGGAGGCATTCTTCATATTCGGCTTTGGTTGCGCTGTCGGCAACCACGCCGCTGCCGATACTGAGGCGGCCTTCACCCTCACGATCAAAGACGAGCGTGCGGATGGGTACATTCAGGCTCCAGCGCGCGGGCAATTTGCCCTCCGCCGGGCTGAAGTGACCAATGGCGCCGCAGTAGATGCCGCGCGGCGCTTTTTCAAGCTCGGCGATGATCTCCATGGCGCGTACCTTGGGGGCGCCCGTCACGCTGCCGCAGGGGAAAAGTGCCCGCAAAAGCTCTGACGGCACCAGCCCGTCTGGCGCATCCGCCGTAACCGTGGAGGTCATCTGATGCAGGGTCGGGTAGGCTTCCACTTCATAAAGCGTGGGCACCCGCACGCTGCCGGGCGCGGCAATTCGGCTGAGGTCATTGCGGATCAGGTCCACAATCATGAGGTTTTCGGCGCGGGACTTGGGGTCACCCTTCAACTCTGCCGCGATGGCGGCGTCTTCCGCCGTTGTGCGGCCACGCGGTGCGGTGCCTTTCATCGGGCGGCAGGCCAGCCGGTCCCCGACCCGTTCGACAAACAGTTCCGGCGAGAGCGACAGCACCTGCCACGCTTCACCCTTGCCATTTCCTTCCAAGTCAGCATCACCTGTATCAATGAAGGCGCCATATGGCACAGGCTGGCTCATGCGCAGCTGTTCATAAAGCGCGAGCGCATCCCCCTCTAGCGTGCAGGGCAGTGGGAAGGTGTGGTTGATCTGGTAGACATCACCGGCGGCAATATAGTCATGCACGCGGTTAAGCGCGCGGGCGTAACTTTCCGGGGTCTCTTTGGCGTCGCCAAACGTCAGTGTGCATTTACGCCCGCTGCCGCGGCGGCTGGCCATGAAAAGCTCCTCGAGCTCAAAGCTCGTGAGCGGCTGTGCCTCTCTCGTTGCCAGCATCCAGATAAGCGGTTCACCCGCCTTGGCCTTCATGCTGGCGCGCAGGCGCGGTTCAAAATAGGCGGAACATTCATAAGCGATCCACCCTGCGAGGTGGTACCCATCCGCGAGGCAGGCGTCCATGCGCGCAAGCGCCGGGCCGACTTCGGGCAATGTGCGGGCGCAGATGATCTCTTCCGGCGAATGAAACAGCACAGACCGGCCAGCCTTGTGGGGGCGGCGGCTGTCGTCAAGCAGTACAAAGGGTGCCTGTCTCAGGTCGCGAAGGGTCACGCGCGGGGGTCCTGTGGTTCGCTGTTCATTCTTTTCTTGGGCGGCACACCGGCGGCAAGCGCCAGCATGCCCGACGCGCACCTTATGAGACGAAGCGCCACCCACGTCAACACACAGAGATTTTAGTAAAAATCTATGAATTCGTCACAGAATGGAAAGTGAAGCGGCTTCATCTATTGACAGGTCGCTCATCACTTGTTGAGTATTCGGTAGGGCACGGGGTAATGGGGGACTGCGCGCATGCGCTTCATGTATAGTGAAACCCGGCGGATAGGCTGGATTTTTCTACTGCTTCTACTGGCTTTTGGCACTTTGGGTGTGCCGCAGGCTATCGCTGATCAGAGACCGGTAAAAGAGGGTAAAGTGGGTGCTGCGTCGCCTGCCGACCTTCGCGTGCAGTGGCACCTTTTCAGTTTCCCACCCGCCTTCATCGAATCCGGCCCGCTCGCAGGCCAAGGTTACCAGGACCAGATTCTCGATTTTTTTGAGCATAAGCTCGACGGATTCCAGATCGAGCGCCGCCACAGCGTGCTCGCGCGTGCGCTGGCGAATATCGAACACGGCGGTGCCGCCTGCACCAGCGCGCTCGCCCGCACGCCGGAACGCGAAGCTTACATGGTGTTCTCCAATCCTATTCTGCTGTCGCTGCCGCTGCGCCTTGTGGTCAACGAACACCGTGCTGCCGAAATTCAGGGCCAGTTGGATGAAGCCGGCCAAGCTCATCTCTCTGACCTCGCGACGCTGTCGCACCTCAAGGGTGTGACGGTGATGAGCCGGGCGTATGGCGTCGCCATTGATGGCTGGATTGAGGACGCGAAGGCAAAAGGCGGCATGCATACCGCCGCCCGGCCCGAGCTGGCGTTCCTCATGCTCGCGCGTGGCCGTATTGACTATACGTTCGCCTATCCGGACGAGGTGGGCTATTTCATGCGCCGCCACAAGGGCAAGGACATGATGGATTCGCTCGTGAGCATTCCACTGGCTGACGCCGATGCGGCCCCCGCCAGCCATTTCGCCTGCAGCAATGACGCCACGGGCCGTGCCGTCATTGAAGCCATCAACCACATCCTGACGACCGAGAAGCCAGCGATTGGTGGTCTGGCGCCGTGGCAACGGCCTTATTTCAACTGGATTGACGAACGCGCGCAGGCCGACATGGTGCGCCTGCTGCATTCGGGCGGTTAGCACAGCGCCGCCATTCTTGCCCGCCTGCCTCATTTCGGGCACCATCGCCCGGTATTTTGACAATGTGACCAGTGAATTAGGGGCTAGGCCATGCCAACGATCGAACACCTGATACCGTTTTTCATCGCGACGGCGATTTTCGCTTTTGTGCCGGGACCAGCCATTCTTTATACCGCCGCGCAAACCGTTGCGCGTGGCCGCCGCGCCGGGTTCATGGCTGCCCTTGGCATTCACTTCGGCTGTTATGTGCACGTCATCGCCGCCGCCATGGGGCTGAGCGCGATTTTCACCCATGTGCCGGTGGCTTACATGGTGGTCAAATTCGCGGGCGCGGCTTACCTGCTGTGGCTTGGTTTCAAGCTTATCCGCCAGAAGATCGAGGCAGACGAACTGCCGAGTGTTTCGGTCAAATCCGCCCGGCGTGCATTTTTTGAAAGCATGTGGGTCGAGATCCTCAACCCCAAGGTGGCGATCTTTTTCATTGCCTTCCTGCCGCAGTTTGTGGATGCGGGCGCGGGCCTGCCCATCTGGGCGCAGTTCCTCATCCTCGGCGCATTTGTGAACCTGTCATTCTCCACGGCGGACGTGGTGGTGGTGCTGTGCGCGGACAAGGTTGCGCGCATGGTCAAATCCTCGCGCCGTGGCGCGGGTTTTGTGAACTGGCTTTCGGGCCTTACGCTCATGGGTCTTGGGGCGCGTCTCGCGCTCACGGACAAATAGGCCGCGCTTATGTTTGAAGACATGCTCCCACTTCTGCGCCTTCAGGTCGTTGCCTTTCCGGAACTCATCCTCCGCATAGTGCTCGCGATGGGGATGGCCATGATCATAGGCCTCGACCGGGACAGCAAGGACAAGCCGATCGACTTCCGAGCCTATATGATCATCGCGGTCTGCAGCTGCGCCATCGCCATCGCCGGGCAGGAAGTGTTCGCAAGCTACCGCGACGCGGAAGACCGCCCGCATGTTGACCTCGCCAAAATCATTGAAGGGGTGCTGACCGGCATCGGCTTCCTTGGTGCAGGCGCCATTATCAAACGCGGTGATATCGTGGTGGGCACCGCAACGGGGGCCAGCATCTGGGCCTCCGGCGCGCTTGGGCTTGCACTTGGTTTCGGTTTTTACGAGATCGCTACAATTCTTTTTCTCGCTGTCACGGCTACCCTTGTTCTGGGTGGCTGGTACCGTGAGAAATTCCAGGGCGTTGCAGATAAAGGTCCAAACAAAAAAGACCGCATGAACGAGGACCAGTAACAAAAACCATATGCAATTGACGCACTGGGGGAGGATAACCCGGAGCGACAGTGAGAATGCAGAAGGATTTTTCCTACCATCTGTTGATAAATGAACGGTCGGGCACGGCCGGAAAAACAGGGCGTGAAGCCATCGAGCAAGCGGTAGAAGCCAGCGGCCTGCCGCTTTACCGGCTTGAATTCGTGCCGCCTGATGACCTGCCGGAACGCCTGCGTGAAGCGGCGGGTGGCGAGCATCCCGTGTTGATTGGTGGCGGCGATGGTTCCATCAAATGCTGTGCCGAACATATGCTGGAAAGCAAGAAACCGTTCGGCATCCTGCCGCTTGGCACCATGAACCTGCTCGCACGCGATATGAACATCCCGCCCGCGCTTGAGGATGCCCTCAAGGCCTATGCGGCGGGGGTCGAGGAAGTGGCCATCGATGTGGGCTGGGCCGGGGAGGAGCTGTTCCTGTGCTGTGCGGCACTTGGCATGCTGGCCGAAAGCTCGGCCTTCCGCGAAGCCAACCGCGGCACCCACGAACTGGTGCTGTTGCCGCGTCTCACCGCTTTTGTGTTCAACAAGATGGACCCCGTGTTCCAGCGCCGGGTGTGGCTGACCATGGGCCGTAAGAAACGCCACATCAACACCGCCATGCTGGTGGTGTCCTCGAACCCGTTTGATAAATCCGGCAACTGGATGATGGAAAGTTTCCGCCGCACCAGCCTTCAGGGTGGTGCGCTTGGCATCTATTCCGCCGCCCCCGCCAGCGCGTGGGACAAGCTGCGGCTTATCCTCAGCCTGCCCACGGGCGGCTGGGGCCGCGACCCCGTTGTGCGTGAATGGCAAGCGCGCGAGATGGTGCTGCATTCCGGTCATAAAGAGGAGCTAATATCCCTCGACGGTGAAACCCGCACGGTGACGATGCCGCTTCATTTCAGGAGTGAGCCGAAGGCGCTCAACCTCCTTGTACCGGCACCGGGTGGCATTCAAGCTGAAGGTGGCAGTCATGGCTGATATACATGCGCTCACAGGCACGCTCGATACAATCCGGGACGGCACGGAGGGGGACGAGATCAGCGTGAATGCGCTGATTGAAGCGCTCAATTCCCGCGGGTTTGGCCCGCTTCTCATTGGTCCGGCGCTTATTACCATCCTGCCCACGGGGGCGATCCCCGGCATGCCGGATGTGTGTGCACTGATTGTTATCCTGATGTCGCTGCAGATTCTCTTCCGCCGCAAACATCCATGGATTCCTAAACGCCTGGCCGAGTTTTCCTTCAGCCGCGACAAGTTCCTGAGCGCGCTTGAGAAGGCCAAACCCTACACAAGACGAGTCGACAAAGTGATTTACCCGCGGCTCAAATATTTCGCGCGGGAAGAGTTTGAGCCGGTGATTGCCGTGATGGCGATATTGCTTTCCGTCTGCATCATGATCATGGGGTTCATCCCCTTCCTCGCGGCGTTGCCGGCGTCCGGCATCCTGTTCCTTGGCCTTGGCCTTGTGGGACGGGACGGGCTGATGCTGGTGTTCGCCTTTTTCATTTTCCTCGCCTCGCTTTGGGGGCTTTATTCAACATGGACGGCGATTTTCTGATGACTTTCATGCGCATTGTACATCTTTCCGACCTGCATTTCGGCACCGAGGACACTGACGTGGTGAACGCCCTCAAGACCATAATCATGCGGGCCACGCCTGACCTTGTGGTTGTGAGCGGCGACGTGACCCAGGTGGGCAGCGGCACCCAGTTCCGCGCGGCGAATGATTTCCTTGAAAGCCTTGAAGCGCCGGTGCTGGTGGTGCCGGGCAACCATGATATCCCGCGCTATAACCTGTGGCAGCGCTTTACCAACCCCTACCGCCGCTACCGGCGCCATATCGGGGAGGAGCTGTGCCCCGTTTATGAGGCGGGCAATGTGGTGGTGGTCGGCCTCAATACCGCGCGGCGAGCCTTGCCGCACTGGAACTGGGCCAACGGCGCCATATCGGACGATCAGCTGGATATGCTTGAAAATGTGTATGAGGAAAGCGCGGCGCGTTACCGCGTGTGTGTGTTCCACCACCCCATCCACGACATGGTGAATGCGCCTCTTGATACGGTGGTGTTCGGTGCCAAACGCGCGCAGGAAGCGCTGAGGCGCCTCAAGGTGGATGTGGTACTGACGGGCCATGTGCACCATGCGTCGCTGACCACGCTTGGTGATGACGGGCACAAAACCGTTTTCCTCAGCGCGTCAACCGCGCTGTCGTCCCGCTTGCGCGGCCAGGAGAACGGTTTCAATGTCATTGAAATCTGCAACAACGACATCGAGGTGCAGGTCTTCTCGAAAGGGCGGCGCGGCTTTGAAGTGATGGAAAGCCACGCCATCCGTATGCATTAAAACAGGTGGAAGCCTTTGGCGAGGCCCAGAAGGCTCGCGAGCAGGATCATCAGCCACGACAGGATGGTGCCCCAGAAGCGGTAAGGGTTGCGGCCCTCAAACTTGCCGAAGGTCAGCCCGTGCATCAGGCGACCGAGCACAAAAGCAGCGCCAAAGACCATCAGGATAATCGGGTTGGTGCCCTGATATTCGAGAAGGCCGAGCAGGATCAGGGCTACGGGCGCAAATTCCGTCAGGTTGCCCTGTGCGCGGATGGCGTTGATCAGTTGTTCGTCACCGCCGTCCCCGACCGAGACTTTGGCGCGTCCCCGCTCGCGCGAGACATTGGCAGAAAGATAAATCAGCAAAAGCCCGATCAGGCTTGCTGTTACGAGTGTAATGGCCATATGACCCCTCCCCAGGTTTGATGCCGCCCTTGCATCGCGGGCAAGCTTGAATAAAGTGGGTGCCATCAGCCCTGTGGTCAAGAGGACAAAAAAGAGTGAAGGATCGTTTCAAAGACTGGAACCTGTTGCACAAATCCGTTGTGGCGGTTCTTGCGGCTCTTTTTGTCGGCATTGCCGTGCGGGCGATTGTCGCCATCGATGCGGGGTTCGAGCTCAAGCAAGAGGCGGTGGTGCCCTATGCCACCAGCGATGTCTGGTCGCTGATCACCTCCAACAAGGGCCGTATCCGCTGGCAGGGCCAGCTGGTGGATGTCCAGCGCCTGACCGGCGAGCCGACCGAGACAGGTTCTACCCGGCTGATTTTCTGGAAAGTGGGCTACAAGGCCTGGCACGCGGTGGAGCAGACCAAGGAAGTGCTGCCCGAACGTGTGTTCGCCACCATTCAGGAATCAGACAAGGACCACCGCTGGTTCCGCGTTGAACTGAAGCCTGAGGGCGAATGTTCGACCCATGTGAAAGTCAGTGAAATTATCCGCCCGATGGCCTATAATAAACGCTTCTGGTTCTTCCGTGAGATGGAGGAACACGAAGCGAAGTGGGATGCGTCTTTTGACGCGCTGGAGCGCTGGCTCGCGAACACGGCGACGGCGTGCGAGGCGGGTAGCGAAGCGTCCTGATGCCGCTTCAAGGCGCGCGAAAAAGCGCCGCACAGTTTCCGCACAAAAAGGCCGGTTTTCCGCACAGTTTCCGCACAGATCCCGCACACTTTTCGCACACATTATGCACAGTTTTTGGGGTGTTGAGGGCGTCTTGAGGCCTAGAGGGGGGCGACGTCGAAGTCGGTAAACTCCCACTCGTCGATGTTTTCCATTTCCGCCATGAACAGGTTTTCAGCCGCTACCACGGCTTCTTCCTCTGAACCCGCGTCCACCTCGGTAACCCAATAGAATGTGCCGTGCGGCAGGGTTGCTTGCAGGGTGACTTTCTTGCGGGCCATGCTCGGATTCCTTTGGTTTCCATCGGGGCAGCGCCCCGTTTCATCGTCGTGTTTTGCCCGGTCTAGCATGAAGAATGCTGGCCTGCAACGCCGTACGAACAGGCGACGGCTTCACCTTTAATGTCAGCTGGTTAGCCGCTCCGGCGTGATGCGTTCACCACGGATGAAGGCGTCATTGATCTCCCGGAAGTAGGCGATATCGTGCTTGCGGATGCTTTCAAAGAGGAAGCGGGCGCGCTCGACAAAATTTTTCCGGCTCTCATAGACCTTCATGGCAGCCTCTGCCGTGCCCTCACGCTGGAGCAGCGCTTTGTAGCGCTCGAAAAGTGGGGTGTCGAACAGGGTGTAGGCCGTCGATAACTTGTTGAAATGATAGTATTTTATATTGTCATTCCACGGCGCACCCTTCTCGTCGCGGTAGATATGGCCGATCTCCACATCCTCAATCAGCTTGCAACCACCACCCGCGAGCCATGACTTGATGCTGACCAGCGCTTCCTCGCCGCCATAGCGGTGCAAGCCCCGATAGCCGCCAATACCAAGGAAATAATCCCGCCGCGAGGCATAGTTACCGCCCAGGATACAGGGAATGTAGGACGCGCCGGTTTCTGCCAGCGGTTTGATGTTCCACTTGGGCTGCAGGGAGCTGAGGAAACTGTCGGTCTCCATGGTCATGCTGGCGCCGTGGCCCACGACACCGCCGTCATACACCCCGCCGCGCTTGAGCGGCCTGCTACGGGTGCAGTAAAGCGCGTCCGGGTCGTCATCGACAATCTCGTTGATGATGCGGTGCCAGCCTTCCTTGTAGAAGCGCATGTGCGAATCAAGGAAAATGATATTGTCGGTTCGGGCCCAGCTGGCGCCTTTATGGCGCGCGTGGGCAGGGCCGATCTGCTCGTCGTTTACCAGATAGCGGCAAGTGTAGCGGTCTGCTACGCTTTCATAGTCGACACCGTCCGTGGAGGCGTCGTTGATCAAGAGGATGTCCACCTCGTCGCCACAGGTTTCGCGAATGCCGCGGCAGGTGTTTTCCACCTCCTCGCCTTCATTTGCGAAGCATATAACGGCTGTCAGTCTGGGAATGGACATGGCGGCCCCGGCCTTGAGAATTGATCGCCGCCATCCTAGCGGTTGGGTGGCGGCTGTGTCACCACCCAATTGATTTGCCAGCGTTTTCTGGGGCTAGAGCGTGCGGCCGATCAGCTCTTTCATGATTTCGGACGTGCCGCCATAGATGCGCTGCACCCGGCTGTCGGTGAAATGATGCGCGATTTCATATTCCGCCATAAAGCCGTAACCACCGTGCAGCTGCACGCAGGTGTCCACCACGCGGCCCTGCATCTCGGTGGTCCACAGTTTGGACATGGCACCGCCCACGGGGTCCAGCTCGCCCTTGATATGGCGGGCAAGGCACTGGTCGATAAAGGCCCAGCCCACTTCAATTTCGGTCTTCATTTCCGCCAGCTTGAAGCGGGTGTTCTGGAAGGCTGCGATGGGGCGGCCAAAGGCCTGGCGTTCCTTCACATAATCAAGCGTGATGTCAAACGCGCGCTGGGCGCCTGCCATGGCGATCACGCCGATGGAAAGCCGCTCCTGCGGCAATTGCTGCATAAGGTACATGAAACCCGCGCCTTCCTGCCCGATAAGGTTGGTGGCGGGCACGCGCACTTCGTCAAAAAACAGCTCAGACGTATCGGACGAATGCTGGCCGATCTTATCTAGGTTGCGGCCGCGGCGGAAACCCTCCCGGTCGCATTCCACCACGACAAGGCTCACGCCCTTGGCGCCTTCCTTCGGGTTGGTCTTGCACGCCACGATAACAAAATCGCAGTTCTGGCCGTTCGAAATGAAAGTCTTGGAACCCGAGACCACATAGTGGTTACCGTCAAGCTTGGCGGTGGTCTTGATGCCCTGAAGGTCGGAGCCGGTGCCCGGTTCGGTCATGGCGATGGCGCCGACCATCTCGCCCGTCGCCATTTTGGGCAGGATACGTTCCTTGAGATCCTGTGAGCCATAGTGCAGCAGGTAGGGCGCGACGATATCCGAATGCACGGCAAGGCCCGCGCCGCCGCCACGGTTATAGACCTGCTCCTCGTTGATGATGCAGTTCAGGCGGTAGTCACCGCCCACGCCGCCGTATTCCTCCGGCAGTTGCGGGCACAGGAGTCCGGCTTCGCCCGCCTTGTTCCAGAATTCCCGCGGGACTTGCCCGGCTTTTGCCCAGGCTTCGCCGTTTGGCGTGGCTTCGGTTTGGAAAAATTTACGGACGGCATCGCGGAAAATATGATGTTCTTCATCATAGACAGCACGGCGTGCAAGCATGTTCATCCCCCTTTTTATGGACCTTTGCACATGAAGATGGGGCGGGGAGGGGGAACAGTCAAATTTTCTGGACGGGTGCGTCCATAAAAACAAAAAAGGGGCCCGAATGAGCCCCTCGCAAACGAATGTTTGAAGCCTTGCGGGCCTTAGCTGTCCTGACGGCGGTACGCGCGGATCGCTTCATTGAGCTTGATCTGCAGGTCGCGGCGCGTGTTGTGGATGTTGGTCAGGTCCTCATCCCAGCGGGTTTTCTGTTCCTTGGTGAGGTAAGGCACGATCACCGCAGCACGCTGGTCCATACAGGAAAGATATTCATCAACTTTTTTTGAGTAGCCGAGCACAGCATCACGCGCATCGCGGATGTCATCGGATGTCGCATTGACACCGCTTGGTACAAATGGCTGCTCGAGCGGCGGCTCACCACAGTCGAGTGCCATGGCGGGCATGCTTCCCACAAGTGCAGCGGCAAATACAAAAGACAGGTGTTTTTTCATCGGTGCACAGGTCCTTATTCTGGTGCGTTACTCATGCTTGCGCGGGCCACATGATACTCAATTTGTCGGCTTGCGCAAACGATCCGAGCGGTAACAAGCGCGGGAGGCGAAGTCACCTCCCGCGCATTGTAATCTCTACTCGGATTTAGCCGATTTTTTGGCAGCCTTTTTCTTCGGCTTCGCTTCGGCTTTCGGCTTTTCTGCTGCGTCATTGGCTGCAGCTGGGGCCGCGCCTTCAGCGGCAGTCGCGCCAGCTTGGGCCGCTTGCTGCGCTTCCATCATGCGGCGGCGGGCTTCTGCTTCAGCCTTGGCCTGCTCCGGGAACATCTGCGCGTACACATTGTTCACACGCTTGGCCACGTCCGACAGGGCGTTCGCAACAGCTTGCAGGTTATAGGCGACACCGCGGTACCAGTAGACACGGGTAGCCGGGTTATAGGCGCGGTAGATGCAAGCATCCGGCGTCTTGCCGTCGCCTACGGTTGCCGGGTCACCGACGAAGTCGAAAATGACCTGCTGGCCTTTGGTCTGGGCGATCCATTCCTCGAACTTCTCGTCGGAACGTTCCCAAAGCTCGCACAGGCGGCGGTCATTGAGCGGGTGTTTCTCATCCAGCGCCAGCACCTTGCGGAGCGCTTCACCACGGCCGCGAGCGCGGGCCCGCGTCGGCCACAGGATCGAGGCGATCTGGCTACCTGGAATAAGGATGCTTTGGCCACCATAAAGGATGCCAGCACCGGCCCGGTTGTTCATGGCCTGGTTAAAAATGCTGAACGCAGCTTCGGTGTGCAGGCACTGGTTCCGAAGTTCGTGAATGTAAATGGCGAGCGTGTTGTTATCCATCTCTACTCTTCGCTTTGCTTTTTCTTTGTATGTACTTTTTGCCGCGAATAACGCGACCTCCCCTCAGGCACCTTCCCCTGCCACCAGTTAGCCCGGCTGGCCGGGTGAAACACACCCTATGTGGCCTGAGCGATAGCACAGGCAGGAAGGCCTTGCCAGCACTCAATCGCCGTTTTCTGCCGTTTCTGCGTTGCCAGATGCCTCGTCTGTAGGTTAAATTGCTGGTGGGTGAATAGAAATGGGTGCTTGAATGGCGGATGCTGCATTTGCCATGCAGTCGCGTGCCGCGACACAGGTAACAAGAAACGACCGTGCGCCGTCCCGACCTTTCGGGGCCAGTGAAGCGCGCTCGGGCGATTTTGCACGCGGATTCGAAAGTGCCTCAAACGTTGTTGCTGCAAGTGTGGCGCCTGTCGCCGCGCGGCCGCAGCAACCGCAAGGGCGCGGCATGCTGTCAACCGGTGTGCAGTTCATCCTTGCCGAAACCCGCACGCAGGAAGCGGGTGCCCCACTGCCACCAATCTCAAGCCTTGGCCGCGCACGGGACAGCTACCTGAGCGCCGCCGCCAGCGTGCGTGAAACCATTGCCTTCGCGCGGATTGTTGCGAGCGAGCAGGCCCGCAGTTCCGCTTCGGCAGCTGCAGGAGCCTATGGTCAGGCACAGAATAGCGTAGATGCAGTGGCAGGCAGCGAAGCCAGCGGTGGCTTCGCCTCAGCGACGCGTGTTGATCAGCTTGATGACGAGTTTGATAGCGCCGACTACTGACGGCACTTTCCCGTGTTTGACGGTAATACAGGAAGCTCTAGAGGCGCTGTTCAATCATGCGCAGCCACCGGGTGATGCGCTCTTCATGGTCGCGTGCGGTGGTGTTGCCAACAGGTGTGCGGCTATAGACGGCAAGCTTGGAGGCGTAGCCGTTCACATCATAAATGCGCACCGTCACCACTGATGGCAGGCTTTCGCCCGGCAGCCGTTCGGTGAAGTCGAACTGGTTGTTCATCGGGTCGAAGCGGAAGGTGTTGATGGTGGGCATATTGTCGGCATAGTCGACAATGGCGAGGCGGAGCGTTTGTGCGTTCACTTCAAACTGCGGCGCTGGCCCATCGGTCGCAGCATTCGGGCACATATCCTCATCACAAAGGAGGAAACTTGCTTCGCCAAACGCGCGGTCAAGCGCGCTGAACTCAACCGGAGGCAAGGAACCATCCTTACCTCCGAAGAGCTTGTCGCCGCTCCCCATCTGCACCATGAGATAGGCCCCGATGCCAACCATGATGACAATAAGGCTGATGCCGATGATGGCGCTGCGAAACTTTTCAAACATAGCTGATGCCAGACCCGATTAACCGAGGATGGAACCAAGCTGCATCGCGAGGCTCATGTCGCCTTCAACACGCAGTTTGCCAGTCATGAAGGCCATCTGCGGATTCAGGTCGCCTTCCGCGATCTTGATGAAGTTTTCCATCGTGGTTTTCACCGTGCAGTCTGCTTCGGTGTCAGCATTGTCCACAACGGTCGGCGAGGATTTGCCGTCAATACGCACGACACCGTCATCGCCAAAATCGAACTTGATGATGGCTGCGATGGGCGAATGCGCGCCGACGCGGCCGCGGATTTCGTCAGTAATTTTTTCCAGTGACATAGTGATCTCCCTGTAGGTCGAGCGAATATTGGACTGTTGCGTCCAGAAATCAATCAGTTATTGCCGTCTTCGTCTTTTTCGTCAGATTTCTTCTTCAGCTTGCCCACAAGGCTGCCAATGCCTTTTTCGAGCGTCCCGCCTGCATCTTTCGCCAGATCCTGCAATTTGCCTGACGCCTGCACCTTGATAAGCGCCTGCGCGATTTGTGGCTCAAGCACCGCCATCACATGGCGAGCGATCTCGCTCGGTGCAAGGCCTTTTTCGTCGGTGCCGAGGTCGGTGATGGTGAAGTCGGCCAGTTTGATGCGCTCATCCACATTCATCATGCCGCCTTCGGTGAGCACAGCGATTTCCGGCCCTTCGATGGTCATCTTCTTGATGGTCAGCGTCATGTTGGATGGCTCACTGGAGGACTGCATGCCAATGGCTTTCTGCAGCGCCTGGAAGTTGGTTTCGCGGCCCTTTGCGCGGATATCGAGCTTCGGTGCTTCAACCTTGATTTCATCAATGATGATATGGTCGGAGAAGAGCGTGTCCGTGCGCACCTTCATATCGAAACCTTCGAGGGAGGCGATTTGGCCGTCACCAAAACCTTCGGGCTGGCCGATGGCAAGGCCGTTCACACCAATGGTTCCGGAGAAGGGAGAGAGTGAAACGCTTTTGACATTGACCGGCACCTTGAGGACTTCAGGCCCCTGTGTTTCCACGCCGGATTTCACGATGGTATCGAGCTTGTAGTAAGCGAAGGCTCCGCCGGCAACAATGAGGACCAGCACAAGCAGCAAAAACTTCTTCATCACGTCTATCTCCCTTGTATGCCGGCCGCATATTATCACCCCGAAACATGGGGCCGGATGGATACTGTCGCACCCAAGTTGGGCAGCCTCGTGACACTAACTATGCCAGACCAAGTCTCACCCGCCTATGGCGTGCATCATGCAACAAAAGTCTTAACCTTGCCACCGGCTTGTGCCAGCATGGCACCTCATAACGGGGAAAGTGAACAGGGGACCTGCCACCGATGTCCATCGTGACACAGATTTTGCTGCTGATATCCTATGCTGTGCTGGGGCTGGCGATTGCCATTGTGCCGCCGCGCGCCTTCGGTATGTCGGCCGATCTCGCCTATGTTCTTGGTCTCGTGGTGTTTTTCACCGCTTGGCAGGTTCAGGTCTGGCTGATTGCGCGCCGGGCGGAAAAAGATGCGGAAAGCCGTATCGAGAAGCTTGAAGACATGGTGCTGATCCTGAGGAAGGACCTTGAACGCACCCGCAGGCATGGCGAAAAGGGCGACGAGAAAAGTGACCAGCTGGTCTCTGAACTCAAGGTATTGCACACGCTTCTCACTCAGGTCATGGAGCGTGAGGTGGAACTGACCGCCAAGCCTAAAGCCGCGAAGCCCGCAAAAGGTGACAAGCCTGCCAAGGACGACAAGACCCTTGCTCTGACTCCGGCTGAGGAAGTGACCGAGAAAGAACCAGCGCCCGCGCCTGAACCGGCTGAGGAGCCAATGAGCCAGGCGGAGATTGAAGAACTTGACCTCACGCCCGAAGAAGCCGCGCTTGCCGTGGTGGACGAGGGCCGCGACGAGGTTGATAGCGGTGACGAGGAAGAGGTGGACATCAACTCGCTTGATGACACCACACCGCGTCCGACCGGCAAGGCGGTGCCGCGCGGCATGACCCGCAAGAAAGCGCCGATCCGCCTGATCAAGCGCGAAGACCAGCTCTTGTCCGTCGTGCGCAATTCGCTATCGGAAAACCGGGTGGACCTGTACCTGCAGCCCATAGTGGCGCTGCCGTCGCGCCGCACCGTGCATTATGAATGCTTCAGCCGCGTGCGGGATGATGAGGGCCGTATTGTGCTGCCGCGCCAATATATGAAGGTGGCGGAAAGCAAGGGGCTTATCGGCACCATTGATAACCTGCTTTTGTTCCGGCTTATCCAGCTGGTGCGCCGCATGGGCAAACGCCGCCCGGATGTGCGCTTCTTCTGCAATATGTCGAAATACTCCATGTCGGATGACGAGTTTTTCCCGCAGTTCATCGACTTCATGACCGCGAACGAGGAATTCCGCGACCGGCTGGTGTTCGAGATCGCGCAGGAAGACTATATGACCCTCGACGGTGACGTGAAGGACCGGCTATTGACCCTTGGCCGTAAGGGCTTTGGTTTCTCCATGGATCTGGTGAAAGACTTCAACCTCGATTTCGCGCTCCTCGGCGACCGCAAGTTCCAGTTCATCAAGGCCGACATTGGCGACCTGATGACCGCGCACCCTGAGGACGGCGACACCGAAGCCTTCAAATCCTTCCTGCGCCGGAACGGCATGCAGCTTATCGCCAGCCGGATCGAGACCGAGGACATGGTGCTGCAGGCCCTCGAATCACGGGTGGAGTTTGCGCAAGGGTACCTGTTCGGGGAGCCGACCGCCGCAAACGACATGAACCGCGAACTGTAACTTCTAAGCCAGAGTATCTTATGCCGAACCGAGAGGGTGAACACGTCAAACTGGGCGCAGGCCTCAGCGCCTATAAGGACGAGCTGTCCCTGATTATCTGTGACCTGTGGGGGGTGATGCATGACGGCATTCACCTGAATACCGGTGCGGTGGACGCCATTGAGCGCGCGCGGGGTGCTGGCCTGCGCACGGTCTTCCTCTCGAACGCGCCGCGCCCACGCACACACGTTCGTGCGCTCCTCCTCAAGATGGGCATGCCCGAGGCGCTGACGGACTATATCGTCACCTCAGGCGGCCTCGCCCGCGACGAGGTGCGGGAACGCTATCAGGGTGCCGCGCTCTACCATCTGGGGCCGGAGAGCGACCACAACACGGTGGACGGCCTGCCGGTTGATATCGTCAAAACACCGGATGAGGCGGATATCATCCTCGCCACTGATCTGGATTTCTTTGATGTTGAAAGCCATCGTGGTTGGCTCGCAGGCGCTGCCTCACGCGGTGTACCGTTCCTATGCGCCAACCCGGACCGTGTGGTGCATGTGGGCGAGAAACTGTACCTCTGCGCTGGTTCCATCGCTGACCTTTACGCAGAGATGGGCGGCGAGGTGCACTGGTTCGGCAAACCCATGGCGAGCGCGCTTGAAGCCTGCCTGCCGGAGGTTGGCATTGCCCCCGGTTCGCTCAAGGGCGATCAGGTCATGATGATCGGCGACAGCCTGCAGACCGATATGGCAGGCGCGCATGCTGCCGGTTACTGCGGAATGTTCATCGCTGGCGGCATCCACAGGGACGACCTACCCGCCCTCAGCGCGGCAGCTCAAGGCGGCAGTGTGCCAGTAGGTACCTTCAAACAGATTTTCGGCGCAGGGAAGGCAGTTCCCCACGCCGTTCTTGAAAGCTTGGTCTGGTAGGAAGCCCGTCTAGCCGAACAGGGCGTCGATATCGTCCTGGCTGACTTCCTCGCCGGATTTGAGGTTGATTTCCTCTTCCTTCTTGGCGGCTTTTTCAGCTTTGGCCTTTTTCTCTTCCTCGGCTTTTTTCCGGGCTGCCTCTTCTTCAGCTTTCGCTGCTTCTTTGGCTTCCAGTTCGGCCATGGGGTCGAAATCTTCTTCGAACATCTTGTCGAGCTGTTTGGGGCTCACGGCTTTTGGCGCTTCTGCCTTCGGTTCTGGCGCGGGGGCCGGAGCCGGAGCAGGAGCCGGGGCGGGCGCCGGAGCAGGAGCCGGTGCTGGCGCTGCTGCAGCGGCGGCTGCACCACCCATCAAAGCGTCCACCTCAGACTGGTCGATGCCTTCACCCTTGAGGGCCGGGCCCGACAGCAGTGCCTTGTCGCCACTCTCAACAGTTTCCTGAACGTGGTCGGCTTTGGCTTGTTCGATATCCTCTTCGGTTACGCCAAGGAGGTTACGGAGCTCAAGCACACGTTTTTCAATATGGGAGAGGGTCTCTACCACTTTCGAGATACGCTGGCCGGTGATGTCCTGGAAGGAGCAGGCTTCGAAGATGCGCATAACTGCATCCTGACTTTTGGCAACATAGTTGTCCTTGTCGTCAGGATCGAGGCCCATGATCTCCTCGGCCGCTTCCATGATGGTGTTGGTTGCTTCCTCGGTCTGCGCCACAATGGCATCGAGCTCAAGGCCCGCGCGAGGAATGCGTGCGCTTTCAAGGTCACCGGGCTGGAGAGCCGCGATTTCCTTGCGTGCGTTATGGATATAGTCGCTGAGCGAGCGGCATTCGCGATAGATCGAGGTATCGATGGAGCGGAAGAACACGCTCATCGTTCCGATCAGCACTTCAGTAACCGACGCGACGTCGGTTAGTGAAAGTTGCGCAGTTTTCTGCTTCCGTAAACTATCGACAAGAAGCTCAATCTGTTTCGGAAGCTGTTCGGCAGTCATTAGAACTCTCCGAGCACCGCCACCAGTTTTTGCTTGAGCGTTGCTGCGTTAAACGGCTTGACGATATAGTTGTTCACGCCCGCTTTTTTGGCCGCGATCACGTTATCCGTCTTGGATTCTGCCGTTACCATGATGAAGGGCGTACCCTTGAGCTGGTTGTCGGCGCGAACTTCTTTCAAGAGCTCATAACCGGTCATGGGTTCCATGTTCCAGTCAGAGATGATCAGGCCGTAGGATTTGGCCCGTGCTTTTTCAAGCGCCATGGCGCCGTCGGTCGCTTCGTCTACGTTATTGAAGCCCAACTGTTTCAGCAGGTTGCGAACAATGCGGAGCATTGTCTTGTAGTCGTCGACGATCAGGATCGGCATACCCAAATCAACGGCCATGATAATTCCTCAGTTAATGATTTCGCACCTAAGATGCCGAACCCCGGCACCTTTCAATTCCCTTTGTCGGGACACTAGACCCGATCTAATGAAGAATTGGTTAACCCAAAGGTGACGACAATTCAAATACTTCCGACGGGCAAGCATGCGTGATAGAGAAGTTTTGCCTGCATGTGAGGCATAAAAAACAGGCCGCCACCATGGCGTTGCCTGAAATTTTCGTCAAATTTTCCACCCGGGAGGACAACAGGTGGTAGCCCAGCACTATTTCAACGATATCAAGGTCGGCCAGCGTGAGTCGCTGAAGCGCAAGGTAACGCCCGAACTGGTGGAAGCCTTCGCAGAAGTGTCGGGCGACAATAACCCGCTCCATCTTGACGCCGATTATGCGGCCACCACACGGTTTGGCGAGCGTATTGCCCACGGCGCGCTTGGCGCCAGCTTCATCTCTGCCGTTCTCGGCACGCGGCTGCCGGGTATCGGCGCTGTGTTCGTGAGCCAAAGCACAAAATTCATCGCGCCGGTGCGCCTTGGCGACGAAGTGGAAGCCAGCGTGGAGGTGACGGACCTTGTGAGCGAGAAGAACCGCGTTGTGTTCAAGACCGCCTGCACGGTTGGGGATAAATTGGTGGTCGTGGGCGACGCAATCGTGTATGTCCCCAGCCGACCGGTTGAATAAACAGGCGCCCTTGAAGCGCTGCCGGCACAGGTGATACCAGAAGGAACCACAGGGCATTCCATGCGCCTTTACCGCCATATTGACGAAGTGAAACCCTCCGAGCGCGGCTCTGTCGTGGCGCTTGGTAATTTTGACGGTTTCCACCGTGGACACCAGGTGGTCATTGGCGAAGCGGGGCGGCTTGCCCGCGCCATGGGCCTCAACTTGACCGTGGTGGTCACGGAACCGCACCCCGTCAGCTTCTTCGCGCCAAACGCGCCAGCCTTCCGACTGACCCCGTTCCGGGAACGCGCGCAACTGCTGGCGGACTTTGGTGTTGACCAGCTTCTCGTGCTGCCGTTCGATAAATCCCTCGCATCCAAAACAGCGCAGGATTTTGTTGTCGACATCCTTGTGGATGGGCTTGACGCCAAACACGTGTGTGTCGGCTATGACTACCGTTTTGGCAAGGGCCGTGGTGGCGGCACCGATGTGCTGGGCTGGATGGGTGAGATGGAAGGCTTTGGCCTCAGTGTCATCAAGCCTGTGACCGTGGGCCTTGAGGGTTATGCCGGTGAGATCTACAGCTCTACCCTTGTGCGTCAGGCGCTCAAGGCGGGTGAAGCGCGCAAGTCAGCCGCGCTCCTCGGTCACTGGTGGTCGATCAATGGCCGGGTCACACAAGGTGACCAGCGCGGCCGCACCATCGGCTTCCCGACCGCCAATGTGGAGCTGGGCGAAAGCCTGCAGCCCAGGCTGGGTGTTTATGCCGTGCGCGTGCATGTGGAAGGTGACGACAGCGTTTACACAGGTGTCGCCAACATCGGTAACCGGCCGACATTCGATAAACGTGACGTGCTGATGGAAGTGCATCTATTTGATTTTAAAGGCGACCTTTACGGCAAGCACCTGCGCGCCGAGCTGGTGGCCTTCCTGCGGCCCGAGCAGAAGTTCGACGGTCTCGATTCCCTGAAGGCGCAAATCGCGCGGGACGGCAGGACCGCGAGAATCGTACTGGCGGAACCGGAAAACGCGGCTGACCGGCTTGGACATCCAACGCTCGAGCGCTACCTGTCGCTCTTTCCCGAGCCGCATGTGTGCGCACGCGGCTGACGCCGTGTCACCGATTTGCCGCTTTTGCCCGCCAAGCTGGCGGGCATGAGCATTTGAACCATAGGGGGCTTCATGGAACTGCTGCTTGATTACCACGTGTGGGTAAGCTTTCTCACGCTGACCGCGCTTGAGGTTATCCTCGGTATCGATAACGTGGTTTTCATCGCGCTTCTTGTCGGTCACCTGCCGGAAGGGGAGCGCAAGCGCGCCCGTATGCTCGGCCTGTCGCTTGCGCTTGTCATGCGCATTGCTCTTCTGCTGGGTGTGGCATGGATCATCAGCCTGCAGGAGCCTTGGTTCGTCATTTTCGATCAGGAGCTATCGGGCAAGGATATCCTCATGCTGCTGGGTGGCGGTTTCCTGCTCTATAAAGGTACCAACAGCATCCACGATGAAGTCACGGGTGAAAAGAAAGAAGCCGCCAGATCAGTCTCCGGCGGGATGTTCGCGGTTGTGGCGCAAGTGGTTGTGATCGATATCGTCTTCTCGTTCGATTCCGTGATGACCGCCGTGGGCATGACAGACCACATTCCGGTCATCATTGCCGCCATGACGGTTGCCATGCTCGTCATGATGTTCTCAAGCGGCTATATCGCGTCCTTCATTGAGCGCTTCCCCACGCTCAAGATTCTCGCACTCAGCTTCATCATGCTGATTGGCGTGTTCCTTGTGGCGGAAGGCCTCGGTTTCCATGTGCCGAAGGGCTATATCTACTTTGCCATGCTCTATTCGCTCGGTGTGGAGCTACTGAACCTGCTTCGGCGCAAAAGAAGGCAGCAACAGCCGTAATAATCTGATAAGATGAATCTTGCATCCTCCCGCTTTAACTGTTGTTAAGATTTTAGCACCTAGGGTGGTGCTACACGTTTTGGGAGGATGGCGACCATGCCCGGCACGCCGCTAGACAAACTTCATATCCTTTTGGCGCTTGGAAACCAGCAAGCGTCAGAAAGCCTCAAGGACGTGCTGATGCGCAGCCGCGTGGGCGGTGTTTTTGCGCCCAAGGACAACCGCGACGCGGTTGAGCAGATGCAGACGCGGTCCTACAACCTCATCATCATTGCAGAAGATTTCCCGGACCTTGGCGGTGTGGATTTTTGCCGTTTCCTGCGGCTGACCAACACGCCAATGGCGGTGGCACCCATCATTTTCGGCCTTCATGCGCCTGACCAGAAAACCGTGCTGCAGGCACGTGATGCGGGCGCTACCAAGATTGCCGTCATGCCATTCTCGGGCGCGTCGCTGATGAAGGCGATTGAGGATGCGGCGGCAGATACCCGCGCCATTGTGCAGTGTACCGCCTTTAATGGCCCGGATCGCCGCGTGCGCAACGTGCCGCCACCTGGTGGTGTGGACCGCCGCAAGCAGACGCCGGACATCATATCGGACGCTAAAAAACGCCGCATTCTGGGTGGCCTCTAGGCCGCATATTTGCGCGCCTTTCCGCTCGACACCCCCTGATAACGCTGTTAAAAGTTCGCCCATGAAATGCAAACAGACATTCCTGCGGGTAACCGCGAACATATCCATTCGAATTACTGGCATTCGAATTACTGGCCCGGCGCTACAGGCTTAGCGACCGGGGTTTCAAGTTTGCAACATTTTCCAGAATACCGTTTGATGCCGCGCGCGTGACGCAGCGGCCTTTTAGATAGAAGCGAGACAAGAGACTATGTCTGCTGATGACAGCTCGAAACGCGATTACCGCGACACCGTATTTTTGCCGACAACCGATTTCCCCATGCGCGCGGGCCTGCCGCAGCGCGAGCCGGAATTCCTGAAGCGCTGGTACAAAGATAACATCTACGGCCAACTGCGCGCTGACGCAAAGGGCCGCGAGAAATTTGTGCTGCATGATGGCCCGCCCTACGCGAACGGCAACATCCACATCGGCCACGCCATGAACAAGATCCTCAAGGACGTGATCGTCAAGTCCCAGCAGATGCAGGGCAAGGACGCGCCTTACGTTCCGGGCTGGGACTGTCACGGCCTGCCGATCGAGTGGAAGATCGAAGAAAAATACCGCAAGAAGAAGAAAAACAAGGACGAGGTGGACCCTGTTGAGTTCCGCCGTGAATGCCGCGAATTTGCTGACGAATGGGTTGGCGTTCAGCGCGACGAATTCAAGCGCCTTGGTATCTTCGGTGATTGGGAAAACCCCTACCTCACCATGGACTATGATGCTGAAGCGCAGATCGTTGAAGAGCTGATGAAGTTCTCCACCCTTGGCGCGCTCTATCGTGGCTCCAAGCCGGTGATGTGGTCGCCAGTTGAGAAGACCGCCTTGGCGGAAGCGGAAGTGGAATACCACGACCACACCTCAACCCAGATCGATGTGGCCTTCCCATTCGTGAAAGTGCCGACCGATGAGGTCGAGGGTGCCAAAGTGGTCATCTGGACCACGACACCATGGACCATCCCGGCCAACCGCGCGGTTTGTTACGGACCCGAAATTGACTATATCGTCATCGAGGTGACGGAAGTCGCCGAAGGCGCAACTGTGAAAGCGGGTGAGCGCCTTGTGGTGGCGGACGCACTGGTGGTTGACTTCGTCAAACGCGCCAAGGTGGACAACTACCTCGTCATCAACCACGTCAAAGGCAAAGACCTTGAAGGTGGCGTGCTCGCGCACCCATGGCGTGGTCAGGGTTATGACTTTGACGTGCCGATGCTGCCGGGTGACCATGTGACCACAGACGCCGGTACGGGCTTCGTGCACACAGCACCAGGCCATGGTGACGATGACTATCAGGTCGCGCATGTGAAATTTGGCATCGAGGTGCCGTTCACGGTGGACGAGGCCGGTTGCTACTACGACCATGTACCGCTCGTTGCCGGTAAACATGTTTACAAGGTGGCGGACGATGTGTGCGCGCTGCTGACGGACGTTGGCGCGCTCATGAGCGTGGGTACGCTGTCGCACTCCTACCCGCACAGCTGGCGCTCCAAAGCGCCGCTTATCTTCCGCAACACACCGCAGTGGTTCATCTCGATGGAGAAGACCGGCCTGCGTGCGGCGGCCCTCAAGGGCATTGAAGATACCAACTGGTTCCCGGCAGTGTCGAAGAACCGCATCAAAGCCATGGTTGCTGACCGCCCTGACTGGGTGATCTCTCGCCAGCGTGCCTGGGGTGTGCCGATCACTGTGTTTGTCCACAAGGAAACCGGCGAGGTCCTCAACCATGAAGTGGTGAACCGCCGCATCGTGAACGCCGTGCGCGAAGGCGGTGCAGATGCATGGGTTAAGGTACCGCCGGAGGAATTCTTCAAAGGGTTGGGCATCAACCATGAAGAATACGAGCAGGTGTTCGACATCCTCGACGTATGGTTCGACAGTGGCTCCACCCACGCGTTTGTCTGCGAAGGCCGCGAGGACCTGCAGTCGCCTGCTGACCTTTACCTCGAAGGCTCGGACCAGCACCGCGGCTGGTTCCAGTCCAGCTTGCTTGAAAGCTGTGGCACCCGTGGTCGCGCGCCCTACAAGAACGTGCTGACCCACGGCTTCACCATGGACGGTGAAGGCAAGAAGATGTCCAAATCGCTCGGCAACACCGTGGCGCCGCAAACCATCATCCAGCAGTTCGGCGCTGACATCCTGCGCCTGTGGGTGGTGTCCGTCGACTATATGGAAGACGTTCGTATCGGTGACCAGATCATTCAGGGTCAGGTTGACGCCTACCGTAAAATCCGCAACACCATGCGCTACCTCCTTGGTAACCTGCATGGCTTTACGGAAGAGGAGCGCCTGCCTGCAGTTGAAATGCCGGAGCTTGAGCGTTTCATCCTGCACCGCCTTGCGGAACTGGATGCGCTCATTCGCGACCGGGCCAACAGCTTCGATTATAACCCGATCTTTCAGGCGCTTTATCAGTTCTGTATTCAGGAACTGTCGGCCTTCTATTTCGATATCCGCAAGGACAGCCTCTATTGCGATGATCCGACGAGCCTTCGCCGCCGTGCCGTTCGCACGGTGCTGGATGAAGTGTTTGCTCGCCTCACCACATGGTTCGCGCCCATCCTCGCTTTCACGGCAGAGGAAGTGTGGCTCTCCCGCTTTGGTGACGATGCAGAAAGTGTGCACCGCCAGCAGTGGCCTGCAACGCCGGAAGCGTGGAAAGATGAAGCACTGGCTGAGAAGTGGACCAAGATCCGCCGCCTCCGCCGTGTCGTGAACGGTGCGCTTGAGCTTGACCGCCGTGAGAAACGCATCGGCTCCAGCCTGCAGGCGGATGTCACCGTTTATGTGGCGGACTATGCCTATGTGGAAGCGATGGCAGGCCTTAATATCGCTGAGTTGATGATCACCTCCTCCGCCCGCCTCCTTGAGGCCGAAGCCCCTGAAGGGGCCTTCACGCTTGAGGATGTCAAAGGCATTGCCGTGGTCACCAAGGTGGCAAGCGGCGACAAGTGTGAGCGTTGCTGGGTCGTGTCCGAGGAAGTGACCGCGCATGGTGAGCTTTGCAACCGCTGCTCTGACGCGGTGGCAAGCATCGATAGTGGGGCTGCCGCCTGATGAGCGCAGGGCCTTTCTTCCGCTTCGGGCTTCTTGTGTCCGCCATCGTGATGGTGGCGGACCAGCTCAGCAAATGGTGGATTCTTGAGGTCCTCAACTTGCCGGCGACGGATAGCATACCGCTGCTGCCCTTTCTCAGCTTCACCATGGTGTGGAATGAAAATATTTCCATGGGCATCCCCCTTGGGGAAGGGGTCGGCAAGTGGGGCCTCATCGTGCTCACGCTCGCCATCACGGTTTGGCTTGTGATGTGGATGCGGAAAGTTGACCGCAAATTTGAAGCACTGTCGCTTTCGCTCATCATTGGCGGGGCCGTCGGTAACGTGATTGACCGCCTTGTCCATGATGCAGTTGCGGACTTTGTTCACCTGCATGCGTTCGGTTACAGTTTCTATGTTTTCAACGTTGCTGACGCCGCAATTACCATTGGTGTGATACTGTTGATCATTGATGGGTTGCGGGGCGGCGATAAAAGCCCTAAAAATGCCCAAAAGGTTGCCGAAGGTGCGCGCGACCCTGAAGGAGAGAGTTCATGAAGTTGAAGGCCATCGCGCTTGTTCTGATTGCGGGCTCCACGCTCGCCGCGTGTGGATCAAAAAAGCTCAGCCCCAACGAATTTGACGTTGTAAGCCGGGCGCCGCTTGTTATTCCGCCGGAAGCCGACCTCTCGCCGCCGCGTCCGGGTGAGCCGAACGCACAGGAAATCGATCCGGGCCGTCAGGCTTTCGAGGCGCTTTTCCCGGGCAAGGAATTCAAACGTTCCGCACCGAAAAGCAAAGGCGAGGCTGAGCTTCTCTCCCGCCTTGGCCGGTCCGAGCCTGATGTGCGTTCAAACGCTGGCCAGAAAGACCTTGATGTAGTGAAAAAGGCTGTGCTGATGCAGGACCTGCTCGATGCTGAAGAGCGCCAGTTCCGTACTGACAACATCAGCATCAAACGCGTCTCGAGCGAAAGCGCGCGTTAAGCGCCTGCTTAAGCGAAGCGTCAAAGGAAGCCGCCCTGAGGGCGGCTTTTTTATTGTCAGAACGTGGCGAGCAGCAGTGCGGTGAGATATAACCCCATGCCAAACACTGTGTGGGTCACAAGGCTTTTCAAGCGTGCCTTCCAGGGCGCTGGTGTGCGGCTGGCGGCAAAGCCAAAGCCAAACGCAGGCTGCATGATAAAGAAGGGCGCAATGATGCTGCCGATGCCGACCGCAAGCGCGGGCAGGGGTGTTGGCGCTTTCATCCACTCAGGGCCGACGGCGCAGGCGGGCACAGCCGCAAACAGCACGCCGGTGCCATAGTGGACAACCCAGCCGAGGGGCCTTTCAAAGGGCATAGGTGTCGCTGCGGCAATACTGGCATGCCGGAAAGTACCGCGGCCCATATGCAACACCCAGCGCCCCACAAAAGCATAATCGAGACCCTTTATGCCGAAGCCGTACCTTAGAATCATGGCCCAAAGGTCCATCACCACCGTTGCGCCGATACCCAGCAGAAGGGAATAAATCAGATAAGCGGTCATCAAAACTCTCCAAAAATATATGTTATCACATTGCATTTTATAGAGAGGAATTCAAGCAAGTGATATGGGTGGTGATTGTTGGTGTGTTGAGGCCGCCCGATGTGGCGGCCTCAAAGGATTGGGTAATTTAGTTGAGCTTCAACCGCTTGCGGTATTCTTTGTCGAGCACGGAATGCGTGGTCCAGAAGCCTCGCGGCGGGCGTCCTTCAAGGACATCCACCATGATATCAAGGTGTGTGTGCCAACCACCGGAAACACCGAGCATTTCTTCCGCATTTCTGAGCTTGCGGTGGGTCAGTGTCAGGAGTGTTTTGTCGCCGTCTTGTGTCAGGGTGAAGGTCACCTCAGAGGCGTCGCCGTCGGTTTCATCCCATGTGAAGGTAAGGCTGTTGGGTGGATCAATGGCTTCAAGCCGGCACTCTCCCTGGATACCTTCCGGTGTGTCGCTGGCCTTGTATTGCTCGGGCGTTTTTTCTTCCACGTCCGAGAGCGTGCTGTGTCGGAAGATGAGAGTGAACTGCTCGCCCGGCGTTTGCGGTATATCATCACCACCTGCGAGCCATTTGGCGCGTTTAGCACCTTCTGTCACGTAGCTCCAAACGCGTTCCTTGGCGCCGGGAAACAGCCGTTTGATCTCAATGGTATCAGGCGCAAGCGCTTGCGCGTAACTCTGGTTGATTGTCATTCCGTCCTCCTGTTGTGACCCGTTTTTCGGGCATCTTGTGTGCAAAAAGTGCGCGGGATATGCGCATCAGATATGGGGTTCCATCATGGCCAGCATCTTCGTCCAGCCGTTGACCGTCTGGTCGAAATAGTCGGCGTATTTGGCGTCCATGACGTGGGTGAGGGTAAGCTTGCAGCCATCGCCCTCGCGCTCGATTTCAATGGTCACGCGGTCGGGTTTGGGCTCGATCGCGGGCAAGGCAAAATCAAAGACAATGCGGTGCGGGCGTGTGAGCTCGATATAGGTGCCCACATGCTCCCACTCCTTGCCGTCGCGCCGGTCGGTGAAGCGGAAACCGCCACCCACGCGGGCGTCGATCTCATATGCCACCATCTCACCGTCCGGTGTGGCGAACAGCCACTGACGGGCGCTTTCGGGCTTGAGCCACGCGTCATACACACGCTCGGCCGACGCACGGAAATGTTTGCTGACCGTGACGGTCAGGGTCTCAGGCTTGCTCACTTGGTCTCCTTCTCCCGGTCCTCGGCCTCAAGCAGGGCTTCCAGAAGGTCCAGCTTGCCTTCCCAGAAGCGGCGGTAACGTTCCATCCAGGCGTGGGCCTCGGCCATATTCTTTGCATTCAGGCGGCAGTAGTGCGTGCGGCCCTCCACCTTGCGTTCAACAAGCCCGGCCACCTCAAGCTTTTTGATATGCTTCGAGACCGCGGCGAGCGACATGGCATAGGGCTCCGCCAGCGCGCTGACGGTCTTCTCCCCGCTCATGAGGGATGCGAGCATGCCGCGCCGGGTGGGGCAGGCCAGTGCGTGGAAAGTGGCGTCGAGCCGATCTGAATAATGTTTAACCATGTGGTTAAATATAGTCGCGCCAATTCAATAGTCAACCATTTAGTTAAATATAGTCGGCGCATTCCTTGCTTGTGCTTGCGGGCATAAAAAAAGGGCGAGTGATATGAAAATTGAACAATCGGCTGCAATCGCGGCCTTCTCCACCGGTCGCGGCAGCGATGAGGTGAGAGAGAATCGGCAGTTTCAGGCCATCCTCGAGGAATTTGATGCCGGGCAGGGGGCAACATCGTCCCCGAGCGGCGGTATTGCGACGCTTGGCCTCCTGGGCTGGGTGGAATATGAACGCCGCCAGCAGGCAGAGGAAGCCGCCCGAGCTGAAGTGATGGAGCGCTGGGGGCTTGAAAACCTTGAGGATGTCGAAGCGCTTTCGGTGACAGAGCGGAATGCATTTGAGGCCGAAGTGCAGGCGGTGAAGGAAGAGCGGCTTGCGCAGGCGCTCAAGGAAGGCGCGCTTGAGGAGATGCGGGAAAAGGAATCGGTCCTCTACCGCAACACGCCACTGCCGGAGGAAGACGACGGCAACATCGCCTTCTGAACTGTTTTTCCACAGCAAATTATGGCGCATCGCCACGCGCCACTTCCGTGCAGCTTTCAAGCCTGCTAGGGTCCGGCCATGACCAGCCAAAACAGACATGACCTGCCCAAAACTGCGGGCATCATTCGCCTACTGTCGGAACGCACGATCAACCGGATCGCGGCGGGCGAAGTGGTTGAACGGCCCGCAAGTGCGGTCAAGGAACTGGTGGAAAATTCCATCGACGCTGGTTCAGCCCGCGTGGATGTGGTGATGCGCGACGGTGGCCGTGCACTCATTCAGGTGACCGACGACGGCCGCGGCATGGACGCGGACGAACTGTCGCTCGCCGTTGAACGTCACGCCACATCGAAGCTGACGGACGAAGACCTTGTCAACATCGCCTCCCTCGGTTTCCGGGGCGAGGCGCTGGCCTCCATCGGTGCAGTGGCGCGGCTCACGGTCACCTCCCGCGCGCGCGGTTCGGACGAGAGCTGGGCAGTGCGGGTCGAGGCTGGCAAGAAACATGCGGTAGAGCCTGCGGCTTTTGGTGAAGGCACCCGCATTGAAGTGCGGGACCTTTTCTATGCCACGCCGGCGCGGCTCAAATTCATGAAAACCGCGCGCACGGAATATAGCGCAGCGGGTGACGTGATGAAGCGCCTAGCCATGGCGCACCCGGGCATTGCTTTCTCACTCTCGGACGGTGACCGCACCACTTTCCGCGCGCCGCCGGTGGCGAGCCTGACGGGTGATGCGCGGCTTGAGCGTTTGGGTGCCATCCTCGGCCGTGAGTTCCGCGATAATGCGATTGAAATTGATGCCGAGCGTGAAGGTTTGAGGCTGACCGGCTTTGCGGGCCTGCCCACCTATTCGCGCGGCAATGCCATGCAGCAATATCTGTTCGTGAACGGCCGCCCGGTGCGGGACAAGCTGCTGACAGGTGCCGTGCGCGGCGCTTATCAGGACTATCTGGCGCGGGACCGGCACCCGGTGCTGGCGCTATTCCTTGATGTGCCGTCCGAATTTGTTGACGTGAACGTGCACCCCGCGAAAGCCGAGGTGCGTTTCAAGGATGCGGGCCTTGTGCGGGGCTTGATCGTTTCCGCACTTCGTCACGGCCTCAATGCCGCCGGCCACCGCGCGTCCACAACGGTGGCAAGCGCCGCCCTTGGCGCTATCCGCAGTGAGGGCATGAGCAGCCTGCCGTGGGGCCGCCCGCAGGAACGCGCGAGCCTGCCACAAGGTTTCTCGGACGTGATCCGCGACATGTATGCGCCGCCAGAGAGCTATCGTGAAAGCTCAGGCCTACGGGTTTCGGAAGACGCGCAAATGGCGTTTGAGCGCCGCGGCGACATGGCCATGCCGTCTGCCCGCGCGGTGGATGATGCAGCCATGGTGATGCCTGAAGGCCGGGTGTATGAACAGGTGCAACCCGCGCCATCTGAGTATCCGCTCGGCACCGCGCGGGGCCAAGTGCATGCGACGTATATCGTCAGCCAGACAGCAGACGGCATCGTGATCGTGGACCAGCACGCTGCGCACGAGCGGCTCGTTTATGAACGCATGAAAAAACAGATCGCCGCCACAGGCGTCGTGCGGCAGTCGCTGCTGCTGCCTGATGTGGTGGAGCTTGAAGACGGCCCTGCCGAACGGCTGATCGCGCGTGCCGAGGAACTCGCGGGCCTCGGCCTGATCATTGAGCCTTTCGGTGAAGGTGCAGTGATGGTGCGCGAGGTACCGGCCATGCTGGGTAAACTGGACGTGCACGGCCTTGTACGGGACCTGGCCGATGAGCTGACGGAGCTTGATGAAGCCCTTTCGCTGAAGGAACGGCTTGAGGAAGTATGCGGCACCATGGCGTGCCACGGTAGTGTGCGCGCAGGCCGCCGCCTGACAGTCGATGAGATGAACGCGCTGCTGCGCGAGATGGAAGCAACGCCCCATTCCGGCCAATGTAACCACGGCCGCCCCACCTACGTTGAACTCAAACTCTCAGATATCGAAAAACTATTCGGGCGGCGCTAGGCTGCCTCCCGCTCCGGCTTGGTCTCAGTCGTGGGAAGTGGTAGTGGGTAGACGGTGCCGGTCGTGCGGTGCACTGCTTTGGCGACGGCCACCAATATGACCGCCCCCAAGAGCACGGGGGTGAACAGGAAATCGCACGAGGGTGCCGCCAGCATGATCACGATCGGGTCAGCGCCGGCTGGCGGGTGCGTGATGCGCAGCAGCCCCATGGCCGTGATGGCAAGCCCCACACCGATGGCGAGCGCCCACCACTCCCCCGGCAGGAACTGCACAAGAATAAGCGAAATAATGGTCGCGACCACATGACCGCCGATGACGTTTATAGGCTGCGACAGCGGGCTTGATGGTACCGAGAACAATAGCACACAGCTCGCGCCAAAGGGTGCCATCAGTAGCGGGGTTTCCGCCAGTACGGACAGCCCGCCAACAGCCAGAATACCCAGCAGGCCACCAAGGCCTGCGGCCAAAGCGTCGCGTTTTCGGGTGGCGGCCTGATGGCGTGTTAGAAAATGTTTCATCGTGTATCGCTCGTGTGACAATTCGCGATGCGTAGCATCTGCAATTGCTCGCCACAAACGAAATGAATTTTCTAACCTCGTAACAAAAACTGCGGGTGGGGCGTTCGCCTACTCCGCGATACCCCGCTTTGTCGTCAGATATGTCGCGAAGCTGGCCAGCCAGTGGCTGCCGGCATAGTGCGCGTCGCTCACGGCTTTGATGCCGCTGTCCTTGTGGGTGGCTGCGGTGGCGAGAAGGCTGGCGATGCGTGGGTCACTATCCGGTAGCGCGCTTGCGATGCCTTCAAGCGCCCATGCGCGGCTGAGGTTTACACCGTCAAGGTGCACCAGTTTACCGTCCGTCGGGTCATTCACGATA
This sequence comes from Kordiimonas gwangyangensis DSM 19435 = JCM 12864, assembly GCF_000375545.1. Taxonomy (GTDB): domain Bacteria; phylum Pseudomonadota; class Alphaproteobacteria; order Sphingomonadales; family Kordiimonadaceae; genus Kordiimonas; species Kordiimonas gwangyangensis. The sequence goes on along the minus strand of NZ_AQXF01000001.1, from coordinate 330,455 downwards.
GCGGGTTTGAGCCAGCTTGCCGTGCCGTCCTCAGGGATGCCGGGCAGGAAACCGGTGAGCCAGGCTGCGAAGCCTTCTTCCGTCATCACGCGGCGCATGAGGTCCGCCTCCATCAGGCAGGGAGAGAGGAAATCCTCGCCCGAAGGTTCATAGCCGATGGGGCAGCCCACATCGCCGCCGAAGAAGACGCGGCTGCGGTCGGTCAGCAGCTTTTCGAACGTCTTGTCACCCACGGTGCGGGCATAATCGATCATCTGGCCAAAGGCAAAAGCGCTCTGGTTATGGGTGCCGAGGCGCACGGGGTAGGCAAGCTTCGGCAACCATGCGCTCATCTTCTTCACGATCTCGCCCTCCAGCGGGCGCAGGGTTTCGCGCCATGCCTGATGGTTGGGGTTCTGGCTTTCATGCAGTTCGGCGACAAGCTGCAGGTACCACGCGATGCCGTAGGGGCGCTCAAAGCCCTTGCGGCCTTCGCCCATATAATAGGTGACCTCGCGCTTCAGGTTCTCTTCCGTGAAGCTTTTGGCGAGCGCGGCCTCGCTTGCTTTTGCCATGGGTGACGTGGGGTCCAGCTTCATCAAGCGTACCAGCAGCCAGTGGCCATGCACGCTTGAGTGCCAGTCAAAACAACCGAAGAAGGCGGGGGTCAGTTCACGCGGGGTTTTGGCATCTTTGTCTGAGTTCAGCACATGGCTGATCTTGTTCGGGTATTCCCGGTGCACACATTCAAGCGCCATCTTGGCGAAACGGTCGGTGACCACACCTTCGCGTGCGGCAGGAAGCGGGGCTGCGGGCGATGCGGTTTGCTGTGCTTCTGTCGCGGGTTCCGCCGGTTTCTCAGCCTTCTCCTCACAAGCGGCAAGTGCGGTCATGGCGGCCAGCAGCAGTGGTGCGGCAAACAGGTGTTTTTTCATCCTCAGTCCCCTTCCGTGTTTTGTCTATTTCAGGGAAAAAACTGATCAAGTGCAAGGCTTAATGCCCGCGCGTGCCACAGGCCGCCACCCTTGTGCCCATGCCTTGCCATATTTGCCGCGAACCATGGGTCTTCACTATCAGCCGTATACGATTGGGATTTGGGGCATGGTATTTTTGAAAATGATTGGCAGGGCCACCCTGTTTGTGGTGGCTGCGCTTGTGGTTTATTGGGGCATTCGCGTGTGGCATGCGCGGGACGTGTCCGAGTGGCGCATCGCCGCTATCAACACGGAAGCCGAGGTGGAGCTGGACACCATCCCTGACGCGCGGATCGAGATGCTGCTTGCGGTCGAAGACCCCACCTTCTGGACCAACAGGGGGCTTGATTTCTCAAGCCCCGGTGCGGGCTACACCACCATCAGCCAGGCGCTTGGCAAGCGCGTCTACTTTGAACATTTCACACCCGGTTTCCGCAAGATCGAGCTGATGCTGATGACGCGTTTTGGCATGCACGCCAAGGTCACGCGGCATAATATCCTGAAGGCGTTTTATAATGTCGCCTATCTGGGGCATGACGAGGCAGGGCCGATCATCGGCTTCCACGAAGCTTCCCGCCGCTGGTACGGCAAGGAACTGCGCATGCTGACGACGGACGAATACCTCGGCCTTGTCGGCATGCTCATCGCGCCCGATGCACTCAACCCCGTGAACCATGAGGCAGATAATTTGGAGCGTGTGGCGCGCATCAAACGCATGCTGGCACACGATTGCGAGCCAGACGGCGCTGATGATGTCTGGCTCGAAGGCTGCAAAGCCTAGCGCTGGCTATAGGTTCCAGTCAGACGGGTCCAGCGTGTTGTGGCGCGTGATGGTCGGGCTCGAGCCGTCGGTATCGGGCTTGAGGAGGAAATAGTCCTGCTCATAGATGTCCCAGCGGCAAAGGTCGATCGGTGTCACTTCTGAACAGTTGACGGTGCCCACGATGCCCGCGCGTTCAAGCCCAGCTGCCACAAGCTCTGAGCAGAAGAAGCGCGCGAAGTCTTCCTTGTTATAGAACGGCCCGTTCATGTTGAAGGGCAGGTCGTCAAACTTGTCCGCTGCAGATTTGAGCGCTTGCGGCAGGTCATATTCGGTGCGCGCCTCGGCATGGCCAAAGAGGAAATTATAGAAGGTCTTGTGCGCCTCTTCGTCCGTGCGCAGGTCCTTCCTGATCGGCAGCCACCAGATGGCACCCTGGTATTCGAGCATGCGTTCAGAGAAGCGGGAGATATTCACGCCGGAGAAACCCCGTACCGTGGCGGCTTCGATAATCTGGTTGAAATAGCGCCCGTCCGCAAAGCTGGCGATTTGTGTTTGCAGCACAACGCCCACATGGCTGACCTCTGAGAAGGTCACCATCTTGATGATTTCGGAAAAATGGCCCTTGCCGGAAAAGGCGATCACGTCGCCCGGTTTCATCAGCGGTCGTGCGTCCTCATAGGACATTTCATGCATTGCCATTGGTCTAGCCCCCCGTTGCTGCATGCTTGAAGTATGGTCGCGCGGGAGTTTAGCGCGCACACGCGCATGTGTATAGATACCCGTATCGCGTGAGATTAGTCAGCGAAGCGCTTGAGCAAGCTTTCAACAAGCTCGCCCTGCCGTTCGACATGTTTGGCTTCGGTCTCAAGCACCGCGCGGTAAAGGCGGCGGCGGAAGTCCTCAAGGTCAAAGTCGTCTGGCAGTGCGTCTGGTCCAGCGGCATCGAGCACAAAGTCTGTCATGCGCTTGGCGGCATGCAGGCGGCCCCAGATATAGTCATTCTCGCGCGCGGCGCGGGAGAAGAAGGCGCCGAAATTATAAAGCTGCGTGCCCATCAGCACGTTGTCGAGCGGGTCAATGTGCATGGCGGTGCAGTCGATGGGGCTGATGCGCGCGACGCGGATTTCATCCATCTCCAGCAGGTCTGCGCTCGCGCTCATGGGTAGGGTCAGCACGTCATAGAAGGCATAACCTACATAGGCGCGGAATATGGTGGAGCGCAGTTCCGAATGCGGTAGTTCAGAGAGGATGCTCGCCAGTGTCTCATCAAGCGCGAAATCCAGATCCTCAAGCTTGATGGTGCGCGCCGCTTCGTTGAGGAAAGTCTCGATCCCAGCGTCCGACAGGCGGGTGTCCTCTTCCTTGCAGGTAAAGATCGCCGGGTCATAGGTTTCTATCATCCAGCATGCGCGGAAGGCCTCTAGTCGTTCGTAAATCTGTTTCTTGATGCGTTTGACCGGCTCCACAAGCGGGGCGCTGTTGGGTTGTTGCATCAGGCGGTTAAGCTTGAGGATAACAAAGCGCAGGCGTCTGATGCGGTAGTCGACATCCAGTTCGCGCAGGCGTTTCACGTGGTGCTGGAAACCGCGTTCCGGCACGATATCCACCACGCCGCCTTCGGGGCACAGCATGCCCTTGACCTCAGCCCAGTGGCGGAGGGCATCAAAGGTGTCGCTTTCGCTGAGGGACGTGCCGCAGCGCGCTGCGCCGTCTACCATCAACTGCGCGAGGCGTTCAATGAGCCGCACGGTTTTGGCCTGCATGTAGGATGCGTAGGCAAAGCCGGTGTGTTTGTGCGCCAGTTCGTGCGCACGTTCACGCCACGAGGCCAGCATGGCCACCTCAACGTCGCGATCGGGCTCAAGCGTCAGGGCACTATCGACGATGCGGTTCACCTCAGCCTCGGCGGATTGCACGGTGGCCTCGAACCGGCGCGCTTTTTTGTTCTGCAAGTCGATGGCGCGGAGGTCCTCGTAAATCGGTTCCGTGCGCGGGATTTCGGCAAGCGACGACAAGATGGTGCGGAAGAAGCCGGGGATCTCCGCATGCCTGCTTTTTTCGCGCACAAAATCCGGGTCGTCGGGGGTTGGGTCCACATAAATGATGCGGCGGTCAACCTCGCGGTGGGCCGGGCGTTCGTAAACTGCTTTGATCGCGGACGCGAAAGGTTTGTTGTTGGTGACACCGCCGTCAATGAAACACATCTCCCTGAGTGTGTCTTCATCGGCCACAAGGGCGGGGAAGTTTTTGGCGAGGAACAGGTCCCGCTTCGCCCAGTTCTGCCGCCGGGCCTTCAGTCTGTCTTCAAGGTCATGCAGACGCAGCGGCGGGAACGCGCCCGGGAAGCTGGATGTCGCGCGGGCGGCAAAGCCAAGGCCGGCGAGGTTGTCGTCAGAAAACTCACTCATGGTCAGGCCACCCGGCGCCTGCCGGTAGCTGAAGTTGAGGGTGACACCGTGCTGGTGCTCCAGCACCTCCCGTGGGTCATGCAGTTTAACACGGCGTGGCTGGCCGAAAAAGTTGGTCAGGCTTACGAACAGGTCCAGCTTGTGGCCGGGCGGCATCAGGGTCTCGTCACCGGATACGCGCCCCATATTCTCTACGGCATTCAGCATCCATGTCAGCATGCGGGTGCCGGAGAAGGGCGGCTGGAACCAGCGCGACCGCACAAAGCGGAACAGCTTGCGCTGGGTTTCCTCATTGGGATTGGCGGCGCCAAAGGCGCGGCGGCCAAACATCCACAGGAAGGGGTAAAGGTAAAACTTGCTCCAGCGGTCAGCGATGGTGTCGTCTTCCATCAGTTCCTCGACGTCGCCTAAGTTGAGCCACATGGTGCGCAAGGGATCGAAATCCAGATCATGCGCCAGCGCGCGGGCAAGAAAGATACCGTTGATACCGCCAGCGCTCGCGCCCGAGATCACATCTACAATCACACGCAGGTCCAGCTTGTGACCAACGGCCTGCAGCAGCTCGAAATAAAGCTTCTCGGTATCGGTGATATAGGGGCGCTCGGGGGCGGCGGATGCGAAGGTAGCTTCGCTGCGCGCGGCACGATCGACGATGCTATGGTAAGCGCGGGAGGCGCGCACAAGCTTCAGGATCTCGGCGGAGATGCCGTTCATGTAGATGGCGAGCGATGCACCGCCATAACAGACAAGCGCCAGCCTGAGTTCCTTTTCGCGCATAAGCCTTCCCTGATTTGCCTGCGTGGTTAAGCGCCTGAATAGCTTACAGTTTTATAGCGAAAAGCCAATGGGGCATTTGTGCACACCCTTATGCCGCCTAAACCGATGATAGGCTACCCGCGGTTGTCTGCGAACGCTAGGATACAGGCAAGGGGATGATGAGTGGACGTGAATGCACAAATTGCCAATGGCCTGGCCGCACTGCGGCGCCGGGATCTGAAGCGGGCGGAGGCCAGCTTTCAGCAAGTGCTTTTGCACGCACCCCAGCAGGCCCAAGCCCTGCACTTTATGGGCGCGGTGCGGCAGCTTGAGGGGAAGCACGGCGAGGCGGAGCAATTCTTCCGCCACGCGACCGATGCTGCGCCCACGGACGCCGGTGCGCACAACAGTCTGGGTAGTCTGCTTTCAACCCTTGGCCGGAACAAAGAAGCGCTAGCGAGTTTTGATGCGGCGCTCAAGGCTGATCCCACGCTCAAACAGGCGCGGTCAAACCGCGCGCTGGTGCTGCAGCGGCTGGGTCGGCATGCGGAAGCGCTGGAGGAACTGCAAGGGGTGACGCCCGTGACAGCCAGTGTGCTCAATTCACGTGGTCTGTCGCTCAAGGAATGTGGCCGTTTGGCTGAAGCTGAGAAGGCTTTCGGTGATGCAGTCGCGATACAGCCCGACCATTTCCGTGCACGACACAACCTCGGCAATCTGTTGTGTACTGATGGCCGCGCCCGTGAAGCGATCCCGCACTACAGGGAAGCCGTTCGTTTGGCGCCCAAAGTGGCAGACCTGCGCTTTGCGTTTGCGACAGCGCTTTATGATGTGGGGGATATGGCGGGTGCAGACCAGGAGTTCCGCACGGCAATTGCGCTGAAGCCTGACCATACCGATGCCCACGAAGCCCTGAACCGGCTCTACTGGCAGCACGGCAAGCGCGACCTTCACGGCAAATCTTATCAGGTGGCCTTGAAAGCCGCGCCCATGTCCGCGCCGCTCTATGCCGCCTTTGCCCGCACGCTTGAGATGGCGGGGCGCAATACTGATGCCCTTGCCGTGGTGGAGGAGGGGCTGCGCATGCTTGCACCAACCCCGGAACTGGTGCACCGCCGCGCGCGGTTGCGCATGGTCGCGGGCGATGAGCAGGGTGGCCTCGCGGACTATGCAGCCGCAATAAAATTGGCGGGTGATGGTGCTGCCACCATTAGCCTTGACCGCGCCAAGGCCCTCACACGGTTGGGGCGTTACGGTGAAGCGCTCGAAGATCTGGCGCGGGCGGAAGCTGCGCTGCCGTATGATCAGGAGCTCTGGGCTTATCGCGGCCTTTGCTGGCGGCTGCTGGGTGACGCGCGCGAGGCGTGGCTCAATAACTATGATGCGTTCGTACAGCCTTGCCTGATTGACGTGCCCGTTGGGTACAGCAACCGGGAGGCATTCCTCCAGGAGCTCCGGGATGTGCTACTCGCACTCCACGACAAAAGTGCACAGCCGATTGACCAGAGCCTTCGCGGTGGCACCCAGACCAACGGTGCGCTACTGAACCGCAAAGAGCCAGTAATCGCGGCGCTGCGTGCATCACTCTCCCGCGCGGTGGAGCGCTATATAGCCGCCTTGCCGGATGACCCGACACACCCATTCTTGTCGCGCAAATCTGATGGTTTTACCTTCAGCGGCTCATGGTCTGTGTTGTTGCGCGGGGACGGGTTCCACGTGAATCATGTGCACCCCAAGGGCTGGATCAGCTCAGCCTTTTATGTCGGCGTGCCGGATACGACCGGTGGTACCCCGCATGCCGGTGCCATCAAGTTTGGGGAAAGCGGCGCAGGCCTTGGACCTGACCGTGAAACAGTTGCGCGACGAATCCAGCCACAGGCCGGAATGCTGGTACTGTTCCCGAGCTATATGTGGCATGGCACCGAGGCCTTTACCGGGCCCGCCATTCGCATAACCACACCTTTTGATGTGCTGCCAGCCTGAAAATTACCCGCAAGGTTGAATCAGATTACCGATTGTTGCGTTCGTCATAAACGGGTTAGGCGTCTCGTTCATCGGCTCGTCGCTGGTTTATGGCTTAAAGTAATAAACCATAGTAATAGCATAAACTAAAAGTATTAATTACTAGGTTAGTTTCATGTGTTATTAATGACACACGTTATGAATACATAAATCTTAAACAATTACTTACTATTGATTGCGGTTTTTTAAATAGAAATCGGCGGGTACTTCTGATGCACCTCCCCTCGGGGAGTATCAAATCAGGAGGAAAGATAGTGAAAAACTTGTCCAAAAATGCTCGTCGGGCACAGCTTCTGGGTGGCACTGCAGCTGCTCTGGCGTTGGCTCTGTCGGGTGCTGCGGCTGCACAGGATGCAGCGGCTGACGAGACGCTGGAAGAGGTCGTCGTAACCGGCTCCCGCATCGTCTCCCCAGACATTTCGTCCGTATCCCCGGTTCACGTGATCGGTGGCGAATATATTCGTCAGTCGGGTGCGACGAACGTACAGGAAATCCTGCTCGAGAGCCCGCAGTTCGGTGTTCCGGGCCTGAGCCGTTCCAACTCTGCGTTCCTGACCTCCGGTACGGGTGCTGCAACGGTTGACCTTCGCGACCTCGGTTCCGACCGTACGCTCGTACTCTTCAACGGCCGCCGCGTTGTTGCGGGCCGTCCGGGTACGGCCACGGTTGACCTTAACGTGATCCCGACGCAGTTCATCGAACGCGTTGACGTGCTGACCGGTGGTGCTTCCTCCCTCTATGGTTCTGACGCTGTTGCCGGCGTTGTGAACTTTATCTTCAAGAAAGACTTTGAAGGTATCGAAGCAAGCGCCCAGTACGGCATCACCGAAGAAGGTGACGACGAGCAGATTCAGGCCAACATCACCGCTGGTGGCAACTTCGCCGACGGCAAAGGTAACATGATGTTCCACCTGGGTTACTCTGACCAGCAGGGTGTACTGTCGCGTGAGCGTGATAACACCATGCTTGACGATTTCGACCTGTTCCGCCTGACCGGTGATCCGGCTGACTTTGGTACGCCGTCCGAGCCGTTCCTCTCCAGCTTCCCGACGCAAGGCCGTTTCTCGACCGGTTCCGGCAAGACCTGGACCTATGGCCAGAATGGTGAACTGCGTCCGTGCTTCAGCACAAACGGCGGTACCGCACCGGCTTCCTGTGGCGAATTCGCGGGCGAGCAGATCGGCCCAGACGGCTTCAACCGTCAGAACTACCGCACGATCGCTGTGCCGGTTGAGCGTTTCCTCTTCGCGACCCGCGGTCACTATGAACTGGCGGACAACGTTACGTTCTTCGCTGAAGGTACCTACGCCAACACCCGTTCCTCGCGCGAAATCGAGCCGTTTGCACTGAGCTCAGAAGATATCCACCCGGCAACTGGTGGCCTCGTGAATATCGAGCGCATGGTTGACGGCGTGATGATGGTGAACCCGTTTGTTCCGGACGCGATTGTTGCTGACGCAGTTGACAGCGACGGCGACGGCTTCCGCGACATCAGCTTCGCACGCCGCCTGCTTGAGTTCGGTACCCGTAACGGTTCCGTCAACCGCGACTTCTTCCGTTTCGCAGTTGGCTTCGAAGGCACTGTGCTTGACGACAAATTCAACTGGGATGTGAGCTACGTATATGGCCGCACCACGGAATCGCAGCAGTCGAACGGCCAGGTTAACGTTCTGAACTTCGCCAGCGCTCTCGCTGGCATCCGGGACGTGAACGACGCCAACAACAACGGCTCCACGACCGACGTAATCTGTGCCAGCGCTGATGCCCGTGCACAGGGTTGTGTGCCGATCAACGTTTTCGGCAACGGTGCGATCACGCCAGAAGCGATTGCCTATATCGCAGCTGACCAGACGCTGGAGACCCGCATCACACAACAGGTGATCAACGCGAACATCTCCGGTGCGATCCTTGACCTGCCGGCTGGTCCGCTTGGTCTCGCTATCGGCGGTGAATACCGCAAAGAGTCGAGCTCGGCCAACAACGATGCACTGACGAACGCTGGTCTCAACGCTGGTAACGCTATCCCGGATACCCGTGGTGACTTCGATGTTAAAGAGCTTTATGCAGAGCTTAACATCCCGATCCTTGCTGACCTTCCGTTTGCCGAAAGCATGAACCTGCGCGGTGCAGGCCGTATCTCCGACTACTCCACGGTTGGTTCGGTATACACCTACTCCGTAGGCCTTGACTGGTCGCCGATCGAAGACATCAAGTTCCGTGCGACCTACGCTCGTTCGGTCCGTGCTCCGAACATCGGTGAACTGTTCACCGGTCCGTCCCAGACCTTCCCGTCTGGCCTGACCGATCCGTGTGCCGGTATCGGTGCGACGGGTGGTGGCGCAACGGGTGACAACTGCCGTGCGGATGCGGGCGTTGCAGCGAACATCGCTGCGAACGGTGTCTTCACGATCAACCAGTCTGACATCCAAGGCATCAGCGGCTTCAACAGCGGTAATCCGGATCTCTTCGAAGAGACTTCCGACAGTTACACGGTTGGTGTTGTGATCACGCCGAACAGCGTCGACTTCCTGCGCAACTTCACGATCACGGCTGACTACTTCCGTATCAAGATTGAAGATGCGATTGTTGCACCGCCGCGTCAGTTCATCCTCGACCAGTGTTACGGTCAGGGCGAACAGTCCTTCTGTGATCTGATCACCCGTCGTGCACAAGCGACCGCCACGAACAGCGTCGGCTCGATCGACCTGATCAACGCGCCGAGCGTGAACGCAGGTCTGCGCTTCACCGAAGGTCTCGACATCACGGTTCGTCACTCCACGAACCTCTTTGCCGGTACCCTGAACTCCCGCGTTGTCTACACCAACTACTTCAAAGGTTATGACATCCCGGTTCCGGGTGCAGACCGCGATCCGTTTGTTGGCGAAATCGGCGATCCGAAGCACCGCTTCACCGCCAACGTAACCTACTCGCAAGACGCGTTTGATGTTGGCCTGACCGGTACTTACCTCGGTAAGTCCTACGAAGACGACCAGTTCCTGGCAGCCTTCGGCCTCGGTCCGAAAGACATCTCGGTTGGTGCAGAGGTTTACCTCGACCTTAACGCGACTTACCGCGTGGGTGAGCACGTAGAACTGTTCGGCGGTATCGACAACCTGCTCGATAACAAAGCGCCGAACCTGCTCTCGGGCACGACCTTCAACGTAACCGGCACGGATACGGCAGCAGACGTCTATGACGTGTTTGGTCGCCGCTTCTTCGTTGGCGCACGTGTGAAGTTCTAATCACCGATCAAATCGGGAACGGTCGTCCGCGACCGTTCCAACTTCTCAAAGCCCTGGCCTTGGCCGGGGCTTTTCTTTTGGGCTAATCCAAAGGGGTTGGGTTGTAAAAGTGATATAAAAAACGGGCATGCACTTTAGGTGCATGCCCGAAGGTTGAGGTTGTTCCGTCATTCGGTAAACCGAAGACAGTGAACGAGAATGTGCGCCGAGGCAGCCGACCGGAAATGGACACGACAGGTAACAAGCGGCCCCGGCATGAGCCACCCTCCAGATTGGGCGAGGGCGTCTCACCCTTCATATACGTTTGCGGGATAGGTGACCCTTCGGCGAAAGGGTCAGCCCGGTCAGGACTGCATCAGGAAGACGACCCGTTGCTGGCCCTGTGAGCGCTCGTCAACAAGGGTCAGGTTTTCCGGAAACTCGGTTTTGTCGTCTGTCGCCAGCTCGCATACGATCACGCCGTCTTCTGCAAGCCAGCCACCGGCGAGGATTGCGTCAAGCGTCGGCCGCACGAGACCCATGCGGTAAGGCGGGTCCATGAAAATGACGTCGCAGCGCTCCCGCGCGTGCGGCAGCTTGCTGGCGTCAGCGGGCAGTATGGTCACTTCATCCGCGGCGCCCAAGGTCGCGATATTGCCTTTGAGGCATTCGAGCGATGCACGCGCTTTTTCGGCAAAGGTTACCTGCGCCGCGCCGCGGGACAGGGCTTCAAGCCCCAGTGCGCCGGTGCCGGCAAAAAGGTCAGCCACCACAGCGCCCTGCATGTCAGGGTAGCGGCTGTGCATCAGCATGGAGAAAAGGCGTTCACGCATGCGGTCCGTCGTGGGGCGGATATCCATCCCCTTCGGCACGTCAAGCCGCCGACCCTTGAACCGCCCGGCGATGATGCGTGTCATTTCTTCGGCCCTTTAGGCCCCTGCGGGCGACCGGCGGGCCTGCCGCGGCCAGCGCCTTCCGGGCGATTGTTTGCAGGCCGACCGGTTGGGCGACCCGCTGGGCGCGCGGGTTTGCCGGACGAAGCTTTACGTGCATCGGGTGTGCGGGTTTCCGATGTGCGGCCTGCTCCTGCGCGGCCTTCTGGGCGTCCTTCAGTGCGGCCAGTCGGTTTGCGTCCTTCGGTGCTGCGGCTGTCACGACCACGGCCATCGGTAGGCTTGCCGCCGCGCGGTGTGCTTGTGCGGTCGGCACTTGCGCCGCGGCGTGCCGTGCGTGCCGGCGCTTTGCCCGCATCCTCATCCCGGTCGCGCGGTTTGCGCTTGCCACCAAGCTTCACCTTCTTGGGTGCCTTGGCCTTGGCCCATTTGCTGGGGTCTCGTTTTTTCTCAGGGGCCGCGACAGAGCGTGTGCCATCCTTGAAGAAATCAGCCAGCACTTCATAGAGCTGTTTTTCAGGTACAAGCGCCACGGCACCGTCGTTCAGCGTACCGAGCGAGAAGGGGCCGTAATGTGTGCGTATAAGCCGGTTCACCACAAGGCCCAGATGTTCCATCACGCGACGAACTTCGCGGTTCTTGCCTTCGCGGATCGCAACCGTCAGCCACGCGTTGGTGCCTTGCACCTTCTCAAGCTTGGCGTCGATGCTGCCATAGTGGGTGCCGTCAATTGTCAGGCCGTCTTCCAGTTTCTTGAGCGCGGTTTCATCCACACGACCATGCACGCGTACACGGTAGCGGCGCAGCACGGCATTGGCGGGAAGTTCCAGGTAACGCGCGAGTTCACCATCGTTGGTGAGCAGCAGCAGCCCTTCAGTGTTCATGTCAAGGCGGCCAACCGCAATCACGCGGCCCACATGGTTCGGCAACTGGTCAAAGACCGTGCGGCGGCCTTCAGGGTCCTTGTGTGTGGTCAGCGTGCCGCGGCGTTTATGCATGCGCCAAAGCTTGGTTTCAGCGACATCGCCAATGGCTTCGCCGTCAACGGTGATGCCCTGCAGGCTTTCCACAAGCACCGCCGGTGTCTCAAGCTTTTTGCCGTCGAGCCATACGCGGCCTTCGGTGATCATGCGCTCCACATCGCGGCGCGAACCCACGCCCGCGCGGGCAAGTGCCTTCGCGATACGTTCGCCTTTTTGTTCCTGATCGTTGCTCATGACCGCTAGCTTTCCTTGTTTCGGCGCACAATAGGCGCATGGCCCTAGCCGCGCAACTGAAACCACCAAGGAGGCAATTAATCCTTGACCTCACACCCATCTACTACAATTGTAGCAGGACCCTGCGTTAGACGGGGACTAAATGCTACGACACGAGGATACAGATTATGACGCATTTGCTATTGCGTCGCGGCGCTTTTGCGCTCGCGGCGGCTATGACCTTCACCCATATTTCAGTCGCATCGGACGACTTCACCAAACCGCTTGACGCCTTTATGGACGCGCAGGACGAAAGCCCTCTCGCGCCGCCAAGCTATAGCCTTGTGGTCGCGAATGGGGAGAAGGTGCTCTACTCCCGCCTCAAGGGTGAACGCGTCTTGGGCTCGGGTGACGCCCTTACCATGGATCACCGGCTGTATATCGCCTCCGTCAGCAAAAGCTTCACGGGACTTCTGGCAGCCAAACTTGATGCAGACGGTGTGCTGTCCCTTGATGCGACGCTGAAGGACGAGTGGCCGAGCCTTGATTTGCCAGCACCCATAGACGCATCCAAAATCACCATGCGTATGTTGCTGTCGCATAATTTCGGTTTTGAGTGCGATCCGCTTGTGGTGCGCACGGCTTATTTGGGCGATACGCCGGTTGCCGACTATGAAGCAATTCTGGAACAGCATTCGGTGCCGATAGAGCCGGGCTTTTCCTATGACAACCTTGGCTACCTCATCTACGCCGCGGTGCTGGAGCGCAAGACCGGCCGCAGCTGGCAAAGCTGGCTCGCGAGTGATATCCACATGCCGCTCGGTCTTTCAACGGCAACCAATGTGCCAAGTGAAATCCCTGAGGGTGAAATAGCACTCGGCTACCACTATAGCCCGCTTGATAAAGCTGGCTGGGCCGAAGCGCCCGCGAAGGCAGACGACCTTGTGCACCCGGCGGGCGGGCACTTTATCTCCAGTGCGGATGCGGTGCGGTGGTTGCAGGCCAACATGACCCACGCGGTGCTTGAGGGCGAGATTTATGAGGTAGCGCAAACAGCCTACGCCAAACGCGAACCGGCTAAAAAATATGCTGATATGAGCTGCGACGGCTATGGCCTTGGCTGGCAAAACTGTGACTATGCGGGGCACCGGGTTTTCTATCATGGCGGCACCTATGACGGCATGATGATCTTCATGATGTTCCTGCCCGATGACAATCTGGCCGTGGCTTCCATCAACCGTGCCCGCGCATTTGGCTGGACTTACGGCTGGAACGCAAGCCAACAGGCAATCGACTATGTGCTCGGTCTTGCGGACGCTGACAAGAACGCCGAACGCCGGCTTGACGGCAGGGTCGCGAGCCATGTGCGTTATGCGCAGTTCCGCGCTCGTATCCGCGAAGATGCCCTGCATGATGCCGCCCGCCCTGAGGCTGCCGCGCTACGGGCCGCACTGCCGGGGCAATACAGCTCCCCCGCATATGGGGCTGCCACGGTGTGTGACGCGGACGGCAAGCTGGTGTTTAAAGCCGGGCGTTTCAGCGCCGAACTGCTCGCTGGCACAGGGGGCAAAGGCTATATGCTGGAGCGCGCCTATGGCGAGCCGTCGAAGGTGGAGATGACCCTCGCGTCCGACAGCAAGGTCACCTTCAAATGGGAAGGTGGCACTTTTGAACGCACAGGCGATGCAGCATGTCTTGGCGAAAAGGAACAATCGCGCTAACACTCATGCATGATTGATGAATTTCCGCATATGCACCGGGCGCTTGATGAAGCCCGTAAAGCCGCCGCGCGTGGTGAGGTACCTATTGGTGCTGTCATTACCGGGCCGGACGGTGCGGTGCTCGCGGCCGCTGGAAACAGCGTTGTGGGGCCCCATGACCCCACCGGGCACGCGGAACTGATCGCGATCAGGGAAGCCGCGCGCAAGTTCGGTTCCGAGCGGCTTGAGGGCTGCGATATTTACGTAACCCTCGAGCCGTGCGCCATGTGCGCACAGGCGATTGCCTTTGCCCGGCTTCGGCGGCTTTACTTTGGAGCGGAAGATAGCAAGGGTGGCGGCGTGACCGTTGGCGCCCGTATTTTCAGCCAAAGCACCACGCACCACAGGCCGGAAATCTATGGTGGCATCTGTGAAGCAGAAGCCGCACAATTGCTTAGAGACTTTTTCCGCAAGCGACGCTAAGCTACTCATATGGAAGAGGAACTTCAGGCGAAACTGCTGGCTTTCGGGAATGAGGTCTGGGTCTGGCTTCAAGCCAACCTGCTTGCGCCTCTCCGGCTTATTGAGCTTGGCATTGTCATCGTCGCCTATTTTGCGTCGCGCTTCGCGTGCTCCAAAATCCTCAAAGGCCTTCTGAAGGCATTTGGCGACAAGCCGTTTATCCGCAAATTCAGTGACCGTTTCCTGCTGTCGATTCTGTCGACCGCGATGACGATCATGCTGGTGTGGACCGCTATGCTGATTGTGGAGCCACTTCTTGGCCGGCCCTATATCCTCTCGATCGCGACAAGCCTGTTTTCCGCATGGCTGGTGATCCGCCTTGCGGTCAGTATCATCGCGAACCGGGAGTTGGCGCGGCTGATTGCGGGCATCGCCTGGACGCTTGCGGCCCTTAACATAATCGGCCTTCTGGACCCGATCCTGACCGTGCTTGAGGGCGCACACCTGCCGCTGGGCGATTCGTCGGTCAGTGTGCTGGATGTCTTCCAGGGCATTGTTACCTTCGGGGTGCTTCTGTGGGCTGCGCTCGCGATCTCGAGCCTGATGGAGAAGCAGATTGTCAATTTCTCCACCCTGCCGCCGAGCGCGCGGGTGCTGGTGACCAAATCTGGTAAGATTCTTCTGGTATCCATCGCGTTCCTCACCGCCCTCAACGCCACGGGCATTGACCTCACCGCCCTGGCGGTCTTCGGTGGTGCGCTTGGTGTTGGTATCGGTTTTGGTCTCCAGAAGGTGGTGGGGAATTTTATCTCCGGCATTATCCTCCTCATGGACCGGTCTATCAAACCCGGTGACGTGATCGAGACACAGGGCACTTACGGTACCATCAACCGCCTTGCCGCGCGCTACACCAGCGTCATCACCCGCGACGGGACGGAGTTCCTGATCCCGAACGAGGATATGATCACCCAGCCCGTGATCAACTGGTCGCACAGCCACCGGCTGGTGCGCCGCCGCATTCCGGTGCAGGTGTCTTATGAAAGTGATATCCGCCGCGCGATGGAACTGATGGTGGAGGCCGCGGGTGAGGAGAGCAGGGTACTGTCGAGCCCGGAGCCGCGCACACTGCTCAAGAATTTTGGTGCAGATGGTGTAGACCTTGAGCTGCGCATGTGGATCGAGGACCCGCAAAACGGGGTCTCCAACATCGCGAGCGACGTGATGCTGCATATCTGGGACAAGTTCCACGAAGAGGGCATCGAATTCCCGTACCCGCAACGGGTTGTCCACTTCAAGACAGACGGACCGCTACCGAAAATCGCGGTCGTGCCACCAAACTATGAGGAAGGTGAGCTGGAAACTGACGAGGCCATTTTGGCTGAGGCAGAAGCCGGTAAAGCCGAAAAAACCGATGGGGAAAACAAGGCAGATTAATTGACGTTCTAACGCTTGCAGGGGGAGGAACCAATGAGCATTGGACGGTTTATCTTAAGTGTTGTTGTTGCTTTCGTCATCTATGCCGCCCTTTACATAGGGCTAATGGGTGTGGTGTTCGCGGATATCTATACCGCCAATGCCGCGATGATGCGCTCGCCAGAGGAAGGCTTGGCCCTTTTTGAGATGCTGGGCCATCTACTGCAAACCATCATTGTCGTTGCGCTATTCAATATGGCTGTTGGCTCAAATGATGTGAAAGCCGGGGCGCGTTTCGGGCTCCTTGTCGGCGGCTATCTCGCCGCGACTGACCTGTCCATGTATACTGGACTTACACTGAATACTTCGCCGCTACCTTATTCGGTCGTGATCCACATGTTCGTGGGTGCCGTGATCGGCATGGTGCTGGCCAAACTCTACAAACCCGCAGGGGGCGGGCCAGAAGAGGCATAAAAATTCAGGACAGCGAGGCCAACCACCAACAAGGGGAGGGACCTTATGAACGTTGGTAAATTCATCCTGAATATTGTTGTCGCGTTTATTGTTTATGGTGTGCTCTATTCCGTCGAACCCATGTTCCTGATGCCGGAAGCATGGACGGAAGCCGCCGCTGCCATGAAGCCGGTGGAAGAGATTGTTATGCCAACCATGGCGTACCACTTGGTGCAGACCATTGTTGTAGTATGGCTGTTCACCAAGGCGGTCGGTACGGGTGACATGACGGCAGGTATCATCTTCGGTTTGATGATCGGCCTTTACCTGATGGCGACAGATAGCCTTTGGTACACAAGCCTGCCGAACTTCCCACAAGGCACGCGCATGCCGCTTATGGCCATGCATCTCGTGAATGGTGCTGCCGTTGGTGCCGTGCTCGCCTTCATGGCTGGCCGGGGTTGGGGCGCACGCAAAGTGGCCTGATCAGGCGTCCATATAACGCTGATAGGCTTCAACAAGACGTTTGGCGATGGGACCGGGTGTTCCGTCGCCAATCTTTTGGCCGTCCAGTTCCACAATCGGCGTCGCGCACCCGGTGGAGCTTGAGAGGAACATCTCAGTGGCGCCCTTGGCGTCTTCAAGCGTGAAGGCTTCCTCAACCACTTTGATCTGCAGTTCTGCCGCCAGTTTCAGGAGCGTGGCACGTGTGATGCCGGGCAGGATATTGTCGGCCGTGGAGCGGGTTTGCACCACGCCGTCCTTGCGCACAATCCACATATTGGTGCTGCTGCCCTCAGTCACATAACCGTCCTTGTCCACCAGTACGGCTTCGAAACCGCCCTTTTCCTTGGCCGCTTGTTTGGCGAGGATATTGGGTAGCAGCGAGGTGGATTTAACGTCGCAGCGTCCCCAGCGGATATCCGCTTCCGAGAAAGCTTTCACGCCCTTGCCAGCGCGCGCGATTACGCCGTCCACATCAAGGCGTTTGAGTGTCACCACCAGGCTTGATGCGACAGGCTTGGTCGGGAACGCATGGTCGCGCTTTGCTACACCGCGGCTGATCTGGATATAGAGGAAACCATTCTCGATACGGTTCTTGGCGATAACCTGGCTGAACACAAAACGCATCGGCGCACGGTCCATCGGCGGGGCGATGCGCAGTTCTCCCATCGACCGCCACAGCCGGTCAAGGTGCGGTTCAAGGTCAACCATGCGGCCATGTCGCACGGTCACGCCCTCGTACACCGCATCTGCGAACTGGTAGCCCCGGTCATCGATATGCACGACAGCCTCGGTGTGGGGAACATAGGCACCATTGACATAAGAAATGCGTGACATGACGGACGGCTCCTTAACCGCGTTCGGATGGTTGGTCGCCCTCCTTGAAGGGCGGGAAAATATACATGAGCAGTAACGCGGGCACCACAATCAGCACAAGCGCCAAAGTGGGCCCCACAAGACCGAACTGTATGAATGGTCCAACGATGGCTGTACCCACAGCACCCGTCAGCATGGTGGCGAGGATCATGAGCGCAGAGCCCTTGTCGTCTTCGCCGTGGGTGGTCTGAAGCGCGCGCACAAAGCCCGGCCCGCTCCTGATGCCGTGGCCGAGGTTCAGGATCCAGAACATATAAACGAGATGGTAGGGGTTGTTAGGGCCAAAAAGCGCATAGGCAAACAGCGTGGCGGAGCCGAGCGTGGCGATGATCGTACCCGCCATGATCACCTTCTCGTTGCCAAAGCGCTTCACAAGGCTACCGTTGACGTTCGCTGACACAATGAACAGGCACACGCCAACAAACTGCATGCGAATGAAGTCTTCAATGGTGCCGTCCATGGTCTCGATCACCACGGCGGGGGTGGAGAAGACAAACACCAACAAGCCGCCCAGCACCAGCGCGTGGCTAAGGCCGTATCGAATGAAAGATTTGTTCTTCATCACCCGCCAGTAACTGGCGCTGGAGCCGCTACGTTTCTGACCGATGTGCGGCAGCAGCGAGGGGATGAGGATCACGAGTGCACAGATGGCGAGGACGGCGGTGCCCGTAATCTCGAAACTCGCCTTCCAGCCGTACTCCGCATAAAGCCATGCGCCTGCAATGGGTGCGAGGCCGGGCACCAGCGATTCGATACTGCCCATGGCGCTGACGGCACGGATGGCGCCAAGTTCCGAGAACAGTGCGCGGATCAGCCCGGGTGCGAGCACCGCACCGCCGCTTGCGGCTGCCCCTTGGAAGAAGCGGATGATGTTGAGCACATGGATATTGTCCGTCATCACCGCGAGGAGCGAGAGCACACCAAAGGCCAGAAGCGACCCGATGAAAAGCCGACGCCGGCCAAAGTGTCCGGCAAGGGCGCCGAACATCAGAAGGCCCACGCTCATACCCGCGACATAGGTGGCCAGCACAAGCTGCGCGTTGGCGATGTCGGTACCAAAAATGGCGGGCATGGCGGGAACGGACGGCAGCACAAGGTCAATACCGGCGAGACCGAGAACGGTCCCCGCGACGATGGTGAAAAAGGCGATCATTGCCTGTGACCCGGCGGTTTTGCTACCGTCTGTCGCGGGCGGGTTGGTGTGCTGCTCGTGCATGGTAGGCCCTTGTTTTATGGGGCCCAAACTTGATGAAATTGCCCAGCCGGTCAAGCGGAAAGGCAAGAAAAATACGCGGGAATAGATGGCGCTGTTGGCCTAGAGCATGAAACCTTGCGCGGCCTTCAGTTCCGAAGGCCTGAGGTAGCCGTTCCTGACAATGCAGCGGTGGAACTGGTCCACCAGTTCCGCGACGGCTTCCGGTGCTTCAATCTGCGGGAAATGGCCGATGCCTGGCAGGCGCACGACCTTGACGTTCGGCAGCTCTTTCTCGATCGCGTCTGCCGCGTGCCCGCCCGAGACCGGGTCATCCACACCGTTGATCAGCATCATCGGTAGCTTGGCTTCGGCAAGCGCACGTTTCCAGCGGTCCGCATTGACGATACGCTCCGCCATATAGCGTATACGGCGGGCGAAGGCGCCACGCCCGTTCACGCCCACCATGGCGGGCCAGAATTCGTCAAGCGACACGTCGGTCGGTTTGGTGTGCGGGCCAAAAACGTCGGAGAAGCCCTTCAGCATTTTACCCTTGAGGGCGATCTGAGAAATCAACGGCCCAAGCGGGCCTGCGAGCAAGGTTTGCACCCGGCGCGGCCTGTGGTGCGCGGGCAGCATGCCACCATTGAGGAACAATGCACTGCGGATGCGGAAAGAGAGCGAGCTTTCATTATGCCGCGCAATCAGCTCCTGCGCGACCGTATCGCCCACGTCATGGGCAAGGATATGCACTTCATCAATGCCGCGGTGCGCCATCAGCGCGTCCAGCATGTCGGCTTGGTCACCAATGGTGCAGACTTTCTTCAGGCTATTCAGGGTACGGCCATAATCCAGCAGGTCCGGCACGACCATATGAAATTGGCTGACAAGGCGCTTGGATACCCAGGCCCAGTCCCAGCCGCAGGTTGGAAACCCGTGGATCGTGAGCAAGACTTCGCCGTTGCCGCCACGCTGGTAAAAGACGTGGTGGTCATTCCATTCGAAATACTTGCCGCATTGGCCCCATTTTTCGTATGAGATCGGTGGCCTGGTGATCATAAAATACCTATGTGCATCCTGCGCTTGACCGCTACTCTAGCGGCGGCGTCCCCCGTGTGGTGCGGTGCGGCGGTGAAAATCAGGCGGCTTACCCCTAAGCCATGCAATAAAGCGCCTGATCTCTTCGTTTTCCCGCAACGCGGCAATCGTGGCGTAGTCTCTCGCCAGTTCCTTCTCGTTAAATAGGGCGTGAATCTTGCGGTGGCAAATAGGATGTAACGGAATTGTAACCCGGCCACCCTGCGACTTCGGGATAAGATGATGCATCTCCACATGTTTCCCGATTTCGCGGTCACATAACGCACATGTGATTTTCTTTTCCATGGCCCTCTAAATTTATTGGGAGGCCTGATGCACAAGCCTTGTCTCTACTAAGGGGAGGTCCTAGGCTGTGCGGCCTACACGTGAGGGGAGCCATGACAGAATTTTCCACATTTGTCAGCCATCTTGAATGCGGGCTGACGCACGAGAGTGATTATGAACCCGGTGTGGTGCACGGCCTGTCGCGCGCCGGGCGCCCGCTTCTGGTGCGCTATGACCTTGACCGCATCCGCGATAGCGTGAGCCGCGATGAGGTCTGGTCGCGGGGCGGTGGTTTCTGGAAATGGCGTGAGCTGTTGCCCGTCACCAAAACAGAAAATGTCATCGCGCTCGGTGAAGACGATACGCCGCTCATATCGTGCACAACTCTCGCACACGATTTGGGCGTTTCGGGCGAAATTATCATCAAGGATGAAGGCCGCCTGCCGACCGGCAGCTTCAAGGCGCGGGGCCTCGCGCTCGCGGTCTCCATGGCGAAAGAGTTTGGCATCAAGCGCTTGGCGATGCCAACGAACGGCAACGCAGGTGCGGCCATGGCGGCCTATGCCACGCGGGCGGGCATGGAAAGTTATATCTTCTGCCCTGACGACACGCCGGACGCCAACGTGCGCGAAATTGCGTTGCAGGGCGGCAAGGTGTGGCGGGTGAACGGCCTCATCAACGACTGCGGCAAGATCGTGGGTGAAGGCAAGGAAGCTATGGGCTGGTTCGATCTCTCGACCCTCAAGGAGCCCTACCGGATTGAGGGCAAGAAAACCATGGGGCTCGAGCTCGCCGCCCAGCTTGGCTGGGACGTGCCGGATGTGATTTTTTATCCCACCGGCGGCGGCACCGGCCTTATTGGCATGTGGAAAGCCTTCCATGAGATGGAGGCGCTGGGCTGGATTGGCTCCAAACGCCCACGCATGGTGGCGGTGCAGGCCACAGGCTGCGCACCCATCGTGAAAGCCTATGAGGACGGTGAACGCCATGCCACGCTGTGGCAGGGCGCGCATACCTTTGCAAGCGGCATCCGCGTGCCAGTGGCTGTGGGGGATTTCCTGATCCTCGATGCCGTGCGCGAAAGCGGCGGTTTTGCCATCGCGGTGGATGACGACAAGATTGAAAATGCCCGGCGCGAAATTGGCGCGCGGGAAGGGGTGCTTGTGTGCCCTGAAGGTGCTGCGACTTATGCAGCCTACAAGGAAGCACTGAAGGACGGCCGTGTGGGAGCGGGCGACCGGGTGGTGCTGTTCAACTGCGGTAATGGCCTCAAGTATGAGATGCCAGAGATGGCAGGCCGACTGAACCGCAACGAGCCAATCAATTACGAAGATCTGAAAAAATAGGGGACTGTAATGCGACCGAGATTTCTGAAATGGGCTTTGGGCCTTGCCGCCGGGGCGGGTTTTGCCCTTGGTGCGGCACATGCCGAACCGCTTGATTATTATCTGGTGCCGGGGGTGGACTATAATCAGGGCATTGTGAAACCGGCGGAAGTGTTTGGCCACGATGTCGGCGACCAGCCGGTGCGTCACGACCTGATGGTCTCCTACATCCGTGAGGTGGTCGAACAAAGCCCGCGCATGCAGATCAAGACTATCGGCTATACGCATGAACGTCGCCCGATCCTGTTTATCACGGTCTCCAGCCCTGAAAACCTAGCGCGGCTGGAAGAAATCCGCACCAACCACCTGAAACGGTCTAATCCGGAAACGGCGGCTGAGGCTTCCGATGACCTGCCGGTGGTGACTTGGCTCAACTACGGTGTGCACGGCGCGGAAGCCAGCGGCATGGATGCTGCTATCCCCACGCTCTATCACCTTGCCGCGGCGCAAGGGGCGGAGATTGAAGATACACTCAAGAACAGTGTGATCCTGATCACTGCCATCTTCAACCCTGACGGCCACTCCCGCCGCGCGGCATGGGTCACGCAATATGGCTCCGACCTGCGCGCGCTTGACCCCGCGCACGAGGTCCACAATCAGGTTTGGCCGGGGGCCCGCACCAACCACTATTGGTTCGACCTCAATCGCCAGTGGCTTCTCCAGACCCAGCCCGAAAGCCAGGCGTGGCTCAAGGAATGGCATGACTGGAAGCCTGAAGTGTCCGGTGACTTCCATGAGATGGGTGGCAACAGCACCTATTATTTCCACCCCGGTGTACCGACCCGAAAACACCCGCTGATCCCGGCGCGCGGCCGTGAGCTGCTGGTTGAGATCGCTGGTTATCACCGCGAAAGCCTTGATAAAGCGGGTACGCTCTATTTCTCGGAAGAGGGGTTCGATAACTATTATATCGGCAAGGGTTCCACATACCCGCAGGTCAACGGTTCGCTTGGTATTCTCTATGAAGCCGGTGCCCAGATGGGTATCGCGCGGGAAAGCGACCAAGGCATCAAAACCTATGCGGACAATATCCTGAAACACTTCCGCACCAGCCTGTCCACCATCAAGGGCGCGGTAGCAATGCGCAGCAAGCTGCACGCCTACCAGCGTGATTTCTATGCGCAGGTTGCTGACCTTGTGAAGGACGACAAGGTGCAGGGCTATGTCTTCCGTGCGCCGGAAGACCCGACCCGCGTGAACCTGTTCCTGCAGTTTCTTGCCCGCCACCGGGTGGAGGCTTACGCCCTTAAGGGCGAGGTGAAAGCCGAAGATCGTACCTTTGGTGAAGGCTCCTACATTGTGCCGCTCAACCAGGTGCAATACCGCATGGCCAAGGCGCTTTTCGGCAAGATCACGGAGTTTCCTGACAAGGTGTTCTATGACGTGTCAGGCTGGACACTACCCGCCGCCTACGGGCTTGATTACGCTGCCGTAACAAGCGGCCTTAAAGGCAAGCTGGGTGACGCGGCATTGGGCACAGCCAGTGCAGACGCCAAGCCGGTTGACCGCGCGCCATACGCCTATGTGTTCCGTTGGTCTGACTATTATGCGCCGCGCGCTGCGGGGCGCCTGTTGAATGCCGGTGTGATGGCCCGTATCGCGAAGGAGCCGATTGAGGTGCAAACCACCCGCGGTGTGGTCAAATTTGACCGTGGCGCCGTGATTGTGGCCAATGACCTGCAGACGGTGGATGGTGCCAGCATCCACGCCATGATGCAGCAGGTTGCGGAAGAAGACGGCATCACCGTTCATGCCGCAACGTCTGGCCATACGCTGAACGTGGGCGCGGACCTTGGTGGCCGTGATTCTGTTGCGGACCTCAAGCCGGTGAAGCCGCTTCTTGTGGTGGGTGGCCGCGTATCATCCTATGACGCGGGCGAGGTTTGGCACGTGCTTGATCACCGTATGAAAATGCCGGTGACACTTGTGCGCCAGGACCGCCTGTCCCGCATCGACCTCACCCGTTATACGCACATCATTCTTGTGGGCGGCGGTTCCGGCTTCCCGAAAGAGATGGTGGACGACGTGAAGGCATGGGTGAAAGCGGGCGGCACCATTGTCGCCAGCCGTCAGGGTGCTGAATGGGCTGCCAAAAACATCACCGGCGCTTTGAAGGACAAGAAGGACGACAAGGCGGACGACAAGAAAGTCGAACGCCTTGCCTACGCCCAGAAAGGCCAGAAAGACGCGGAAGATGTGATCGGTGGTGCGGTGTTTGAAAGTGATCTTGATATCACCCACCCGATTGGGTTTGGTCTGGTGCGCCGCAATGTGGCCAGCAACAAAAACTCCACCTTCACCTTGCCAGTGCCCAAGGACCCTTATGCGCAGGTCGCGGTTTATTCCAGTAGCCCGCTCATCAGCGGCTATTCGTCGGACCGTCGCCTGAATGAGATCAAAGGCACGCCAATGCTGACCGCTGAGCGCATGGGCGACGGTGCGGTGATCCTGTTCGCCGACAACCCGAACTTCCGTGCCAGCTACCTTGGCACCGAGCGCTTGTTCCTGAACGCGCTGTTCCTTTCAAAAGCTTTCGACCGTTCCTACGCGGACAGCGAAGAAGCGATGGAAGCAAACGCGACCGAGGAATGATAGCCGCTTAGAGGTGTGAGAAATTGAAACCGGGCTGCATACAGCGGCCCGGTTTTTTTTATGGCGCACATTTCAATTTCCCTTTCTTGAAGGGGGCCAACAAAAAACGCCTTACATCGCCGTAGTCTGAAATTTTGATATCAGAAAAGTCTGCAATCATGGTGGTGGCTGTGAGGGCTTGGCCCTTTTTGGGGAGCTGTGTAACACGAAATGCAATCGCTCCACCCCATGAGTTTATGACCGGATTGGGTCCGACGCTTATAAGGCTTTTGCGTTCCTTGCCTTCGAAACATTTGTCCCATGCGCGGTAAGCGCCGCGGGCGAGATGGGCGCGCAGTTCATCGCTGATTTCTTTTTCCGGTCGCGGTGGCAGTTTTTTCCGGAACTCGGCAAGGAGGCCGTTGGGGTCTGGGTGGGTTTGTTCGATAACGATGATACGGTTGCCAATCTGCACTTCCTCAACGACGTGAGTGACACCGGTGTTGGCCGGCCACTCTTCTGGCGTGCCGTCAACTCCCAGAAGTGCGGCTGCAAAAACAAGCACTTTTATCATTGAGATATCCCCATTGCGCTTTGAGGATTTATTACCGCCAGAAACTCTGGCGAGATTGTGGCTTCACGCCAGCCCGCGTTCCTTCAGGCTTTCCACAAAACTGCGGGAAACAGGAATTTCCCGCGCGTCTTTCAGTTGCAGCACATGACGCCTGCCGTTCCGTTTGACCTCAGCGATGGCATTTTCGGCTACCCAGTGAGATCGGTGGACCTGAAAGCCGGGATAGTCTTCAAGTTCAGCCAGTGCGTCACGCATACGCAGAAGCAGCAGGGCGTCGCCTTGCGTGGTGACGACCCGCAGGTAATGGTCCTCCATTGAGAGGCACAATAGCTCACGCCCAAGATGGTTCGGCACCCTTGCGAAAAAGCGGCTGTGTGCCGGTGTCGGCGTTTCCGGATCTACTGCTTGCCCGGCTGCAGCCCTGTGGACGAGCAAATGGTTGGCTACGGTTACCGCCAACATCACCACAAAAGTCAGGACCGCAACCTGGCCAAACCATGCCACAAAATCCCATCCGCCGACGTATGAGAGGAAGCGAAACGCATAGTCGAACGTGAGGGCATGTGGGCTTGAGAGATATATCTCGGCAAATATTACAACCGGGAACAGCGCGAGGGACACCAGCATGCTGAAGGCGAGGAACGCCAGCGAGGCTGGCTTTTTGGTGCGCGCGAAATAGGGCAGGCATAGCCATGCTACAGGCCCGCTGATCACCGAATTCAGAAGCCCAAGGCTGATCCAGTACAGGTAGCGCACCCAAACGTACGGCACGTTCGACGAATCGTAAGGGGCGATGGTACCAAGAATAATACCTGCCACCAGAAAATAGGCTGCCTTGCGAGCTTCGGCCCGCACTGTCGCGTCTGCCCAGAAGCTTTGAAGTTCAGATATTGTCATCGCTGCCATGTGTTCTTGTTGCTTGCTTTGAGGGCATCTTAGCGGCGACGGGCGTGCAATCAAGCGAACGGTGGCATGGATGTGTTCCATTCACGAAGCGCGAACTGTCATACGGGTGCCAAGTGTCATTTCACGCAGGAATTCGCACCCTTTACGCAAGCCGCCTTGTGGTCAGCGGGAGCGTGCGGGAAAAGGCGGCGGACATGTGAAAGGGATTTGGAATGAAAAACACGCCACACTTTCGCTTCTGGCTCGCTCTTACTGTAGTCGCGATGTCCGGCTTCGTGGCGGCACTGGTTTTAAGTCGCCTTGCACAGGGTGTGCTGGGCTGAAGGGGCGTGTTCAACTGAAGTTAAGTTGCACGTGTGCACTTTGCCAAAACCGGTGTGCTTGAGCGCACGTAACAAAAGAAATTTTTAACGGGTAACGACAGTCAATTAAGAACAGGAGTATTTGTCATGACAGCGAGGAAATGGAGCGGCGCGGTTTTTGTGTCCTCTTGCATCATATTTTCATCCGCAGCGAGCGCGCAGGACGGCCCGCCCAAGTGGACGGTCGGTGGTCTTGGCCTGCTCTATGATAGCCCGTTTGGCGCGGAGGGGACGAGCATCAATGCGTTCCCTTATGTTAGTTACCGGGGGGAGCGGTTCTATCTGCAGGGGCTTGAGGCTGGTTACCGCCTGCTGCCTGTGCCCGAGAACCCGGATGATCTGCACCTGAGCCTTGATGTCATCGTCGCTGCCCGCAATCTGGCTGGTTCCAGCCGTGATAAAATCACTGCTGATGCCGGTATGCGGCTCGGCCTTCATGGTAGCTTCGGCTCGCTCACCTTGACCGGTTTGCAAGACATTACAGACACCTATAACGGGCAGGAAGTCTCCGTCGGTTACAGCTACAGCTTCACGAATGACAAGCTGACGGTAACACCGGGTATCGAAGCCACGTGGCAGAGCCGCAAGCTTGCGAACCATATGTGGGGCGTGACAGAAAAGCAGCGCGACAAGATGCGCGAAAAAGGTGATCCGGTCCTGCCGTTTTATCAACTGGCGGATGATGTCATCAATTATTCCGCCAGTGTGACGGCGGTATACCGGTTTGATAACCGCTGGTCCGCAATTGCGTTCGGTAGCAGCACCTACTTGGACGACAAGGTGCGCGATAACCCAGGCATTACCCGCAAATACGACCTGACGGTCGGCCTTGGTATTGGCTACAGCTTCTAACCCTCGAGGGACGGCGGGTTAGGTGCACCCCCAAACCCCCCTGCACTTAATCCGCCAGCCGGGGGCGCTGGATGCCAGGAATGTTCAGGTCTGTCGCCGCGTGGTGGGATTTGATCATGTCAATCAAGGTGGCGTTCAGTTTCGCCGCCTTGTCCGCATGACGCGGGTGCAAGAGGTGGTAAAAGGATACCGTAGTCCAAAGCGCACGTTTCACGTCGTCCCCTTTGGCGCGCGGCATGGCCATCAGGCTCGCTTCATGAATGCCGCTTGTCGCGAACACATCAATGCGGCGGCGCTCAAGAAGGTCCCAAACGTGGGTGCTGCTGGATACGGTGAATGTCTTGGCGCCCATCTGAGGCAGATGTGCCTCTAGCCAGCGAAAGCCGGACTGGTGACCAACGGTTAGCCCTTTCAGGTCACCCGGGTGGCCGGAAAAGTCGGTGCTCGCCAGCCAAATGAGGCGGGCTTCTACGCCAAACACAGGCTGTGGTACAGCAATGAGTTGGTCGGAAAATTCAGCGGCATAGTCGCTCGGGCGGAACCAGTCGCCATCCAGTTCACCGCGCACCAGCAATTGTTCGATGCGCTTTGGGGCCATCGCGACGGATGTGGCGCAAAGGCCAGCTTGTTCATAAAGCGCGTTGAAAAAGGCTTCGAACCGCAGGTAGCTGTCGCCCAGGCTTTCGTCCGCGCCAAGGCGCAGGCACGGCTCAGGCGCATCATCGGCATGCGCTGAAATGTGGGCACAAAAAACACACGCAACAACCGTCAGGACACGTGACAGCACGGTCTTCCTCCACCCCTGTCAGGCCGCCCCCACGGCCCGGTTCATCGCAAAGCTTCAGCCCTTTCCGGTTTCAGTGCGAAGCCACTCAATAAACTCTTGTACGCGTTCATTCTTAAGCTTTTCCTGCGGGCAGACAATGTGGTGCGCGAAGTTGATCGGCACTGCCTCGCCAAACGGTTTCATCAGGCGGCCTGCTTTCAGGTCCTCTTCCGCGATGGCGGAGCGTGCGAGCGCGACACCACGGCCAGCAACCGCAGCTTCGATCGCCAGCGCGTGGTTGTTGAAGTGCAGCGCAGGCATGCCGTCCGGCATCTCAACGCCCGCGGCCTTCAACCACATGGCCCATGTGGGCACGCTGTCGTCCTCGACCGTGCTGTCGTCGTGGATAAGGGTGTGCTTCAGCACCGCGCAGGCACTTTCCGCCGGGTCACCTTCCTTCAGAAGCCCCGGTGCGCAGACGGGGAACACCGTCTCACGCAGGATTTCTTCCTCATAAAGCCCGTTGTAGCCGCCAAGACCGTAGCGAATGGCGATATCCACATCCTCGGCCTTGAAGTCGGTGAGCTGCATGGTCGCGGAGATTTTTACAATCGCATCCGGCCGGCGCTCATAGAAGGAGGCGAGGCGGGGTACGAGCCATTTGCTCGCGAACGAAGGCGATACACTCACCTTCAGCACGTTCGAGGTTTTGGACTGGGTGAGGATATCAACCGCCTCTTCCATCTTCTCGAAGGCTTCTTTGAGCGGCAGCAGCGATAGCTGTGCAGCTTCCGTCAGCACAAGCGAACGGTTTGTGCGGCGGAATAGCTCGATGCCCAGAAACTCCTCAAGCGAGCGAATCTGTTGGCTGATGGCGGCGGGCGTAACCGACAGGTCGTCGGCGGCCAGTTTGAAGCTCATATGCCGTGCGGCAGCATCGAAGGCGCGCAGGGCATTAAGGGGCAACAGGGAGCGTTTCATAAACAATCCTGCGTTAGAAAATCTTACTGGGGCGATCATAGGCACTTGTGCGCCCACAGCCAAGAAAATCTTATGGTAAAATGAAGATGTGATGGCCGATTGGCCATCACGATTGCGCTACTCAGGACTTGGAAAGAATGCGTCGGTTTTCACCAAGGCTGAGGTGAATACCGCATTCCGTTTTCGCTTGGCCCCGCCAGCGGCCAGCACGTTCACTTTCGCCTTCCATTACCCGGTCGGTACAGGGCATGCAGCCGATCGAGGCAAAACCGTCCGCCACAAGCGGGTGATCAGGCAGGCCCGCGCGGTCCTTGTACGCGAGCACATCATCTTTGGTCCAGAAGGCGAGCGGGTTCACTTTCACCCGCCCGTCTGACGCCTCGAAGTGCGGCAGCAGACTGCGTACACCGCCCTGATAGCGCTTGCGGCCAGAAGCCCAGCCCTCAAAGCCTTCAAGCACACGCGCCATCGGCGCCACCTTGCGGATGAAGCAGCACTTGTTGGTATTCTGGGTCCAGAGATTGCCCTTGGGGTCCTGTGCCTGTAGGTCATTCGGGTCGGGCGAAATGGACCTCACGTCCGTCAGGCCCAGAAGTTCCGTGAGCTGGTCGCGGTACCGTTTGGTCTCGCCAAACAGTTTGCCGGTATCAAGGAACAGAACCGGTATATCCTTGGAAACCTGGCTTGCGATGTGCAGAAGAACAGCCGAATCCGAGCCAAAGGACGACACCAGCGCAAAACGGCGACCGAAATATTTGAGCGCGCCGTCAATCACTTCCTCGGGCGAGCTTTCACCGTAGCGCGCGTCGAGATAGTCCACAGCGTGGAGCGGATCAAAATAGTCAGCTGTCTGCAGGGCAGGGAGCGCGTTCATGATGCTTTCCGTTCAGCGTCCTTGTCTTCGTCCGTCTTGGCGTGACGCAGGTGCGCGACCGAAACCTGGCCTTGGAAGTCGCTCTGATAAAAGGCATCAAAACGCTTGAGCGCAGCTTCAAACGCGGCTTTGCGTTCGATCGGGATTTCCACGGTGTCAAAACCCGCACGCTTGAGGAACAATGCCTGGTCCGGGATGGTGTGGCCGCTCGCGCGGATTTCGCCCTTGAAGCCAAGGTCTTTGCGCAAACGTACTGCGAGTGAGAAGCCGCGACCATCACCAAAGGCCGGGAAGTTGATCACGACAAAAGCCAGTTTGTTCGCAAGCGGCGCAAGGTCCTTGTAGTTTGCGTCCGTCGGCACCAGCGCACCAATGCGCGCATCTTCCGTGAAGAAAGCTTCTTCCGCGTCCCTGAGTTCGGCCAGCGGCACGGCAACAGTCTTGCCCTCTGCGGGTGTTTGCCCGTCTTCAAGCAGGTCCCATTTGCCAGCGTCGATACCAGTGAGATTAACGAGCGCCATAAACCGCCTCCTTGAATACAGCGGGGCCGAGGCGGCGGTAGGTGGCAAGAAATTCTTCACTTTCCTCACGTTCGCCAAGGTAAACCGCGACAACTTTTTCTACCGCGTCCACGATGCCGTGCTCGTCAAAGCCCGGCCCGAGGATTGCGGCTTTTGATGCGTCTTCAGCGCCGGAGCCACCAAGCAGGATCTGGTAATTTTCTTCGCCCTTGCGGTCGACACCAAGGATGCCAATGTGGCCCGCATGGTGGTGACCGCAGGAGTTGATGCAGCCCGAGATTTTGATCTTCAAGGGGCCGATATCCTGAAGGCGTTTGATATCGTCAAAGCGCTTGGAAATTTCCTGCGCGAGCGGGATGGAGCGCGCGTTTGCAAGCGCACAATAGTCAAGCCCCGGGCAGGCGATGATGTCGGTCAGAAGGCCCACATTGGCGCTGCCAAGGCCAGCCTCATCAAGGTCAGCCCAGATGGCCGGCAGGTCCTTCTTGGCCACATGGGGCAGAATAAGGTTCTGCTCATGGCTCACGCGAATTTCAGACTGGCTGTATGCGTCCGCGAGCGAAGCTACAAGGTCCATCTGGTCAGCGGTTGCATCACCCGGAATGCCGCCGTGCGGCTTCAGGCTGATGGTCAGGTTCACATAACCCGGCACCTTGTGTTGGTTGGTGTTGTTCTTGACCCACGCACCAAAAAGGAAATTCTTCTTCGCGAGTTCAGCCACGGCAGGCACATCGTCCGACAGCACAGGTAGGGGCGGCGCGCGGAAGAAAGACTTGATGCGCGCGGCTTCCTCTTCGGGCACATCAAGCGGATGATCCTTGATACGCGCCCATTCCTCATTGGTCTGACGTGCATATTCCTCAGCGCCCAGATCTTCCGCGAGGATTTTGATGCGTGCTTTGTATTTATTGTCGCGACGCCCCTGCTCGTTATAAACGCGCAGGATGGCCTCGAGATAGCTCAGCAGATCACGCTCGTGCACAAACTCGTTGATCGTTTTGCCGATTACAGGTGTACGGCCCATGCCGCCACCCACGAGCACTTCAAAGCCGATCTCGCCGGCATCATTCTTTTTGATGATGAGGCCGATATCGTGCCACTTCACGGCGGCGCGGTCGGTCGCGGCGCCGGTGATGGCGATCTTGAACTTGCGCGGCAGGAACGAAAATTCCGGATGGAAGGTGGACCACTGGCGAATGAGTTCCGCGTAAGCGCGGGGGTCAGCTACCTCGTCCGCCGTGGCACCAGCGAACTGGTCGGTCGTCACGTTACGGATACAGTTGCCTGACGTCTGGATAGCGTGCATCTCAACGTCCGCCAGTTCCTGCAGGATGTCCGGCGTCTCGGAGAGTTTGGGCCAGTTGAATTGGATGTTTTGCCGCGTGGTGAAGTGGCCGTAGCCCTTGTCATACTTGCGCGCAATGTGTGCGAGGCGGCGCATCTGGTCAGCCGACAGCGTGCCATAAGGGATGGCCACGCGCAGCATATAGGCGTGCAGCTGCAGGTAAAGGCCGTTCATCAGGCGTAAGGGGCGGAATTCTTCTTCCGTCAGCTCGCCTTTCACGCGGCGTTCAACCTGGTCGCGGAATTCCGCAACACGGGCGTTGGTGATCGCGTGATCATATTTGTCGTAAGCGTACATGGTTCGGATGCCTTTAAAGTCGTCTGTTCTTACTGTTCCCAGGTGGGCGAGACCTGATAGCCAAGGTCTGTGCGCACACTGGGGCCTTTGGCCTGCATGGCGAATTTCATATGTGCCGGAAACGGCTTGCCGTCACGGGTTGTGGCTTCGATGACCTCAACGCTCAGCACTTCATTGGCGGCGGCGGATTTCTGCGCGAGCGCTGAGAGCGCTTCCACGTCCGCATCTTCTTCAGCCATGGCGGCGTCGCCCGCAACCGGGCTCCAACTGCCGTCAGCGCGCATGAACACGACACGACCATCCAGAAGAAGGTTGGCGACAATCATTTGCGGGCCGGTGATTTTTTTAGCCATTTCTCGGTACTCCTAAACTCAGGCCGTCGCGCGCAGGCGCTCGGCTTCAAATTCTGCGTGGGCAAGCTCACGCGCGTTATTGACTACGTCGCCGATCAGCAAGAGCGCCGGGCTTTTAACCGCGTTCTTTGCGACCAGTTCTTCAAGGCCCGCCAGTGTGCCGTAGAAGCGGCGCTCATTGGCGCGGGTGCCGTTTTCAACAACAGCCAACGGTGTGGAGGCTTTCACGCCTTCGCTGATAAGCCCGGCTGAAATTTGGCCCGCGCCGCGTACGCCCATGTAAACGGCGAGCGTCTGGCCGTCGCCTGCGAGGCGCGCCCAGTCCTTGTAGGCACCGTCCTTCAGGTGACCGGTGACAAGCGTGATGGAGCTTGAATATTCACGGTCGGTCAGCGGGATTTGTGTGGTCGCGGCGATGCCTTGAAAGGCGCTGATGCCGGGCACCACCTCCACATGGATGTCGTGTTGGCGGAGTGCTGCGAGCTCTTCACCCGCCCGCGCGAACAGGAGCGGGTCGCCGCCCTTGAGGCGAACAACGCGGCGGCCCTTCAGGGCCTCGTCCACAATCACCTTGTTGATACCGTCCTGCCCGATGCCGTGGTCACCTTCGCGTTTGCCAACAAAAATCAGCTCCGCATCGCGGCGCGCGAGGGCAAGTACGTCGCGGCTCACGAGGCGGTCGTACACAATCACGTCCGCCTGCTGCAGGGCGCGGTGGGCCTTGATGGTCAGGAGGTCCGGGTCGCCTGGGCCTGCGCCCACAAGCTGAACTTGCCCGGTGGTAGCGCCCATGCGGTGGTTCCGCGCGGCGTCCACAATCAGGCGCTCGACTTCGTCCTGCGCGAGATCGGCGTAGGAGCCAGCATTGTCATATAGCCGGTCCCAGAACAGGCGGCGACGGGTGCTGTCGGGAATAAGGGTTTTTACACGGTCGCGGACTGACCCGGCAGCCGTTGCCAGCACACCAAGGGACGGCGGCAGGAGGCGCTCAAGGCTGCTGCGAAGACGGCGGACAAAAACCGGCGCCGCCCCGCCAGAGGAAAAGGCAACCTGCAGCGCGCCGCGCGAAAACTGCGCGGGCGTCGTGAAGGTGGATTTCGCTGGCTTGTCGACCACATTGACCGGCAGGCGGCGTGCGTTCGTAAGGCGGAGCACACGCTCTTCCGTCAGGTCATCCTCAAGCGCGATGTAAACAAGTGTCTTGCCGGAAAGGTCATCTTCCGTGAACGCGCGATCATGGATGATGATATTCTCAAGGCCCGTGTCTTCCGGCAGCAGACCCGCTTCGCGCACAGCATCACGCGCGCCAGCAGCCACAACACTGATGCGTGCGCCTGTCGGCATGAAAAGGGACAGTTTGGCCATGGCAGCAGCCGTCGCACCCACGATCAGGATGTGATGTTTCTCAGCGGTCAGGAAAACCGGAATGCTGCTCATGATAAAAACTCCTCGCGTCGGGCCTCGGCCCTGATGCCCTTGGTCATTTTCGGGCAAGTGAAACTGTTCGATGCTCACTGAAATAAGGTGAGGCAGGCAAGCGCACAAATGAGAAGAACTGAATCTGTTTGGTAGAAAAATTTACTCAATAATAAAAATATATCGGCAAACATTGAATTTATATTCTCATAATGAACTAAAAATAGGTCAGTATTCTTATAATTTGCGCCTTTGTAGAAAGGTGCGTCGGGTGGCGTGGTGCATTTGAAACATCCATCCAACTAGTCGCTTGCGTTAGTTTGGCTAAACAGGTGACCGTAAGCGCGCCCCTCACATGAAGTTGAAGCAAAAAAGGCAGGGAATTAGTGGTTTTCCGGTCACAGATTGCCGTGTAAACAGGGCGGCAAGACTATGTGGGGAGCGCGATTTATGGCGACGGTTCTGGGCGGTGTGCAGCTGGCGGATGACTGGTTTGAGGTATTGGAGGGCGAATTTGACACACCCTATATGCAAAAGCTCGCTGCCTTTCTGGAGGCAGAAACAAAATCTGGAAAGCGCATTTTCCCGGAACGTGAAAATTTTTTCCACGCACTGAATATCACCCCGCTTGCGGATGTGAAGGTGGTGATCATCGGTCAGGACCCTTACCATGGCGACGGTCAGGCACATGGCCTGAGTTTCTCGGTCCAGCCAGGCATGGACGTGCCGCCGTCGCTTCGGAATATGTACAAGGAACTTGAGGACGATGTGGGTGCCACCCACCCTGGCCACGGGTTCCTTGAAGGCTGGGCAGAGCAGGGCGTGCTGATGCTGAATGCGGTCCTGAGTGTGGAGGCGCATAAGGCAGGCTCCCACCAGAAAAAGGGCTGGGAGAAGTTCACCGACCGCATCATTGACGAGCTTAATCGCCACCATGATGGCCTTGTGTTCATTCTCTGGGGCAGCCATGCCCAGAAAAAAGGTGCTGGCATCGACCGCAGTCGCCATCTGGTGCTTGAAGGCCCACACCCGTCGCCCTTGTCGTCCTACCGCGGTTTCTTTGGCTCAAAGCCCTTCTCACAAGCGAATGCCTATCTGGAAGCGCAGGGCAAAACACCCATCGACTGGCAGCTTGGGCCTGTTGAGGTGAAGGGCGAGCAGCTCGGTCTATTGTAAAAAGAAAAGGGCGGGAAAATCCCGCCCTGTCTTGTCTCTGATGTCCTGGATCAATCGTCCGATATATCTTTCATGATCATGTACCAGTGCTCTAGGTCGCCATAGAAGCTGGCGAGAGGCAGGCGTTCGTTCAGTCCATGTGCGAACATGTCCGAACCCTTGAGGAAAATGCCTGATATGCCGTAGCTGTCCATGCCGGCAGAACGGAAGTGCATGCCGTCGGTGCCGCCGGATTCCATATAAGGAATGATTTTGGCATCCGGGAAGCGGGTGTGCACAGCGCGGTCCACCACGGCCATCACGTCATCGCGGAGCGGCGAGGCTGCGGTTTCAACCGGCACCTTCAGCGCTTTCCAGGTGATGGCATCATTGTCTACCACCTTCTTGAGTTGGTTGAGGGTCGCTTCCGCACCCACGCCGGGGAAAATACGGCAGTTAATGGTTGCAGTGGCGGATTGCGGCAGCGCGTTCTCAGCGTGGCCCGCGTCAAGCATGGTGGCGACACAGGTGGTGCCGGTGGTGCCGACATATTCCGGACGGGCGCGCAGGGTTTTCACCGCCCACTCATCCTCGGGGTTTTCGGCGAATGCCGCCATCGCCTTGCTCAGCTCACCGTCCACAAGGGTGGAGGTTTCCTTGAAGAAAGCTTGTGTCAGCTCATTGGTGCGTGCCGGGAATTTGTAGCCCTGAATTTTCTTGAGCGCAGTGGCGAGGTCATAAATCGCGTTGTCTTCGCGCGGGCGCGAGCTGTGGCCACCGGGGTTGGTGACCGTCATCTCATAGGAGATATAGGTCTTCTCCGCCGCCTGCACGTTATAGCTGATGACCGAGCCATCAGCCGCCAGCGCGCCGCCGCCCGCGTCTGCGATCAACACAAATTCTGCGTCCGTCAGGTTGCGGAACTCGTTGGCGAGGGCTTGTGTGGTTACCATGCCGGTTTCCTCATCGCCCGAGAAAGCGATGATCAGGTCACGCTTCGGCACATACCCTTCAGCCTTGAGGCGCAGGAAATTGGTGACGAGCGAGGTCATGCCCATTTTGTTATCAAGCACGCCGCGGCCAAAGAGGTAACCGTCTTCCTCGATAAGAGTGAAGGGGTCACGTACCCAATCTTCCGGGCGGGCATCCACCACATCCATGTGGGCAGAGAAGGTAACCGGCTTCTTGCCCGATGAGCCGTCGCCGCGGAAGCGCACCACAAGTGCAGCGGTTTCGCCTTTCGGCAGGATGTGAATGTCTTCCGCCGGGAAGCCACCCTTTTTGAATTCTTCTGCAAGGAAGGCTGCCAGTTCAGGCACCTTGCCGTGGCCTGCGGCTGTGCGCAGCGAGACTGCTTTTTTCAGGATTTCCATCGCCTTGTCGGAGAAGGGGGAATGCTCATCAGCGCCAGCTGTCGTGGCCAATGGCAGGGCCAGCATTGCTGCAACCGCCACGCGGGAAAGGGATTTCAACATGGGCATGTTTCCTCGAATGTTTTTATAGGGTGTCGACGGTAGTGGGCGGGTGCGGGTTTGGCACATCACATTTTATTGAAATGCGGGCAAGAAATTCTGGCCATGAAAAAAGGCGGGGCAAAGCCCACCTTTTCCGTTGTTTTCCGGACTGTTTGTCAGTCCTTCAGTTTCTTGAGCGCGTAAACCACCTGAAGGGCGTCCGTGTAGGCGCGCTGCTTGAGATTGGCAGCAGCCGAGTGACCGCCTTCCGTATTCTCGTAATAAAGAACCGGTTTGCCCATACCTAGCATCTTGGCCGCCATCTTGCGGGCGTGGCCCGGGTGCACGCGGTCATCCTTGGTGGAGGTGTAGAAGAAGACCTCCGGATAGTCCTTGCCTTCATCGAGGTTCTGGTACGGCGAATATTTGAGGATATATTCGCGTTCTTCCGGCACATCCGGGTTGCCGTATTCGCCCATCCAGCTTGCGCCCGCCAGAAGTGTATGGAAGCGCATCATATCCAGAAGCGGCACCGCACAGATAACCGCGTTCCAGAGGTCAGGGCGCTGCGTGGTCATCACGCCCATCAGAAGGCCACCGTTCGAGCCACCACGAATGCCGAGGTGTTCTGGGCTCGTGAAGCCAGAATTTACAAGGTCTTCGCCGACGGCGATGAAGTCATCATAGGCGCGCTGGCGGTTTTCCTTGAGTGCGGCCTGGTGCCACTTTGGCCCAAACTCGCCGCCGCCACGGATGTTGGCGAGCACATAGGCGCCGCCTTCTTCAAGCCAAAGCTTGCCCGTGCCGGTGAGGTAGGTTGGTGCAATTGCAATCTCGAACCCGCCATAGCCATAGAGAATGGTCGGCGTTGTGCCGTCCATCTTCACGTCTTTGTGGCGGATGACAAAGTAAGGAACTTTGGTGCCGTCTTTGGAGGTGGCGAACTTCTGTTCGGTTACCATGTCGCTTGCGTCAAAACGCGCCGGCAGGGAAGCGATCTCTTCAGGCTTGCCGCCCAGTTCAACAGCATAGAGCGTATCTGGCTGCAGGAAGCTTGCGAACTTGATGAAGGCGGCGTCGGTCCATTCGTCCACGCTTACAACATCAAGCGCGCCGTTCTCGGGCAGGCCAAGGTTGCTGACTTCCCAACCCTGCGGGCCCGGTTTCGCGGACACCAACTGGCCGGTAACTTCATCAAGGATGCTGAGGAACAGGCGGTCCTTGCCGATGGAGACACCGTCGATCGAGCTGCGCTCAGTGGGCACAAAAATCTCGGTCACACTGGCGGCGGCGCGACCTTCAAGTGCATCCGCCACCTTGATGGATACAAGGGTGCCTGCTTTCACGGTTTTGCTGCCAAGCGCCCAGTCCTTGCGCATCTGCACAATCACCGTGTCACCGAAGAAGCCTTTGAAGCTGATGTCTTTCGGCAGTTGCAGCGGGCGCATTTCCTTTTGCGTCCAGTCGTCGCTCTCGCCGTCCAGCACATGAATCACTTCGGTGAAGAAGTCCGGCGCCTGCACCACGCCCACATAAGTGCCATCCGGGCGGTGGCTTGCGAACGGGAAGCTGCCCACGTCCTTGGTGTTGCCCTCATGCACGAGCGTAGCGATCTCAAGCGGGTTATTGCGTTTCCAGACCTTGATCTGGTTCGCGTAGCCGCTGTCCGTCATCGTGCCTTCACCAAAGTTGGTGCCAATCAGGATGGTGTCAGCGTCAATCCAGGCCGAACCCTGCTTGGACTCGGGCGTCTCGAAGCCGCCGTCGACAAAACGTTTGGTCACTGCATCAAATTCGCGCACCACAACAGCGTCGCCGCCCCCGCGGGAAAGGTTGATGAGGCAGCGTCCAAAGTCAGGCGCGAGGCAGTCGCGGCTCTTGTAGACCCAGTTCTCGCCTTCCTCTTCGGCCAGCTTGTCGAAATCGAGGATGGTGATCCAGTTGGGCTCATCGCCCTTGTAGGACTTCAGGCTGGTGCGGCGCCAGATGCCGCGCACGTTCTTTTCGTCCTGCCAGAAATTGTGCACGGCGCCGCCCATTAGCGTGCCGTAAGCGATCTTGTCCTTTGCGTTATAGTCCTTGAGCGCGCGTTCCATCAGCGGCGTGAAGCGTTCGTCAGCCTCAAGGATGCCAAGCGAATGTTTGTTCCGCTCATGCACCCACTCAAGCGCTTTTTCACCTTCGACTTCTTCAAGCCAAAGATATGGATCATCGTCCGCCACTGCGGCGGAGGCACCAACTGCGGCTGCCATTATTGCTCCTACTGTCAGGTATTTCATTGAAGGTATCCCCCTTGTTGGTTGCTGGCCCCCTCCGGCCAGCTTTTCTTGTTTAGAATTTATCTTTCTGTGCCCGCACTTCGGCGAATACTTTGGGCCATGGTGCGCCCAGAAGGCCAAGACCGTCCTGTATCTCGTCGCTCATGGGCCTGAGGAACGGGTTGGTCTCGCGCTCCGCACCCAAGGTGCTTGGTACCGTCGGTTCACCGCGTTCGCGCATGGAGACTACTTCCATCATACGAGCTTTGAGAGCCTCATTCTCGGGTTCGACCGACAGCGCGAATTTGCCGTTCGCCAAGGTATATTCGTGCGCGCAATAGATGCGGGTCTCATCAGGGAGCCGCATCAGCTTCGAGAGCGACTGCCACATCTGGTCTGGCGTGCCTTCAAACAGCCGCCCGCAGCCCATGGCGAACAGGGTATCGCCGCAGAAAAGCGCATGGTCGGCATTAAAGTGATAGGCGATATGGCCGCTGGTGTGCCCGGGCACGTCAAAGACATCTGCCGCAATATCACCGAGGTAGACATGGTCCCCTTCCGCAACCGCGACATCGATGCCGGGGATGCGCTCCCGCTCGCCTGCGGGGCCGATTATCTTGAGCTCGTAGCGCTGCTTGAGTGCGAGGTTCGCGCCCACATGGTCATAGTGGTGGTGGGTGTTCAGGATATAGTCCGGCGTCCAGCCCCGTGCTTCGAGCGCTTCGACCACTTCGGCCTCAACGGCCGGGTCCACAATCGCTACCTCGCCCGATTTTGGCTCATGAATGAGGTATATATAGTTGTCGGACAGTACCGGGATTTGAACAATCTCTAACATATAAATCCATCATATTTTGCGCGGGTTTCCGAGCTTTCACGCTTCACTATAATCAGCACCTTTTTGCGCCTTCAAACCCTATGTAGGGCGTTTTCTATGAACATGTCACTATTTGCCAACAAGCCATGCACCAACGTTTAGTGTGACCGCGCGACCGCGTTCCACTTCGCCTTCTGGCGCGATGTGCCACTGCCACTTTTCAAGCGGTTCGCCGGGCAGCAGGCTTGTGTCCACGCTTTTTATAACATGGTTATTGTCGCCGTGCTGTTCAACGCGCTCATAATCCGTGATCAGCAGGGCGGGGCAGCCCATGGCCATCAGCGCGCGGATGTGCGCTTTCTGCAGCCTGATTGTCAGCTCATTCTCCGCATCATTCAGCGGCGGGCTCGATGCGAACGGGAGCGCGAGCTGGCTCAGGATGTTGGCGCTGACGGCAAGGCCATAACCCGCGAGCGGCACGGGCGCCACTTGGGGTGGGGTCAGCCCGTATGGGTCATCGGCCGCTGTAAACTCGGCAATGAACCCCGTGGCGTCCGCGAGTTCGAAGTCGATATTCTCGTAGCGCTTGAGAAGCGCGGCGGTGCGGCGGGGCAGCACAGCGTCCACCAGCAGGGCACCGGCCAGATGCGCATCAAGAGCATCGAGCGGCAAGTCAAGGCAAAGCCCTGCACCCAGCACAAGCACAGGCTCCGCCGCTTCGGCCTCATGGAGGTGCGCAGTGATGAACTCCTTGGTGTGCTGAAGATGTGCGGCCCATGCGCGCTTTTGCCTTCGGTGGCGGCCAGCGATGCCCGCAAGCTCGCGTACCAGCCCCACTTCGCGCGCGCCGGGCACAGTTTTGGCCGTGAGCGAGATATATAGTTCCTCAAGCACCGGGCAGGTCCTCATCCGGCAGCATCTTGCCGGGGTTCATGATGCCAAGGGGGTCAAGCGCCATCTTTACCTGCCGCATAAGCGTTGTGGCCGGGCCTTTCTCCCACTGCAGGAAATCACGTTTGCCGATGCCGATGCCGTGTTCGCCCGTGCAGGTGCCGCCCATGGCGATAGCGCGGCGCACCATACGTTCGTTCAGCCGCTCCAGCACCGACATCTCCACCCGCGATGTTGGGTCCGCGAGCATGATGGTGTGGAAATTGCCGTCACCCACATGCCCGAGCATGCTGGCAAACAGGGGGCTTGCTTCAAAGTCAGCGCGGGTTTCCAGCATACAGTCGCCAAGGCGGGACATCGGCACACACACGTCGGTCGTCACAATCTTTTTGCCCGGCCCCATGGCACGGGTGGCGTAATAAAGCTGGTGGCGCGCATGCCACATGCGGTTCATCTCTTCCTGTGTATCGGCAAACTCAATGTCTGACCCACCGAGGGAGAGGGCGAGGTCGGTAAAGATGGCGATCTGCTCATCCACAGTTGCACTGGTGCCGCCAAACTCAAGGAAAAGCGTTGGCGTTTCCGGGTGGTTCATCTTCGCGTAGGTGTTTACCGCCCGGACGGAAAGCTCATCCAACAGTTCGATGCGCGATACCGGCAAACCCATCTGGATGGTGGCCATGACCGTATCTGTCGCGGCCCTGAGTGACGGGAAACGGCACACGCCTGCCGCCAGTTTTTCAGGGATGCCGTGCAGCTTCAGGCTCAGTTCCGTGATGATGCCAAGTGTGCCCTCCGACCCAATGAACAGGTGGGTGAGGTCAAGCCCTGCCGCGGACTTGCGGGCGCGGGTGCCGGTCTCGATCACGTCGCCCAATGCCGTTACCACTTTGAGGGACAGCACCTGTTCGCGCATGGTACCATAGCGCACTGCGTTGGTGCCGGAGGCCCGCGTGGCCGCCATGCCGCCGAGCGTGCATTCGGAACCGGGGTCGACCGGGAAGAATAGCCCTTTGTCGCGCAAGTAGGCGTTGAGCGCCTGCCGCGTGACACCGGCTTCCACCCGCACGTCCTGATCGCCTTCATTCAGCTCGATGATGCGGTTCATGCCGGAAAGGTCGATGCTCAGGCCGCCCTTTGGGGCGCAGATATGTCCTTCAAGCGAGGTGCCGGCGCCAAAGGGGATGATGGGCATTTTGTAAGCTGCGCACATGCGCACGGCTTCCGCGACTTCGTCCGTGCTGCCCACGCGCAGTACCGCGTCCGGCGGCATGCCGTCATGCCCGGCCTCGTCGCGGCCATGGGCCTGCCGGTCCGCCACAGCGGTTGAAAGCTTGGCGCCGAACCTGCTTTTGAGTGCAGCGATGGCTGTGCTGAAAGGCATAGGCTCCCTATCCCGAAATCACTTCCCCGCACGCATAATACGCTGAGGCGGGCAGGGAGTCTCTAATGATATGCTATGCGGGGAGTTGGGCAAAAAAATGCCCCGCCCGGGGGGAGCGGGGCAGTCGCCTTGACAGGAGGAGACTCCGGTGAGGACAGTCAGCCGGAGTGCCCTTTCGTTGGCCTCGATTTGATCACACGCTGCCGTGCTCAAAACTGTTGGTGCGCTAGTGTTGTTAGGCTCTTAGGGACACTGGGTTGCTACAAACCCACTGTTGCGGAGGGAGGGCGCGCGCACAACGTCGCTGCGACCAACGGTTTGTCGTGTGCGATAAAATGTTACTATGTAGCATTTATTGTTGCGTCTGCATCAACTGGAGGTACGTCGGCCAGAAGGCGAGCACGGTCACGCCCATGCTGACGACCTTGTTTTGAAGGCGCGTGTTGGCGGTCTGGATGGCGAAGATATGCCAGGCGTCGCCCTTTTTCTGCAGGATCGGTCCGCCGCTGTCGCCTTGGATGGAGATACAGTCGCTCATGATCACATGGCCGCGGGCACCGTGTGCCTGAATTCTGCAGTTTTCCTCCAGCGACAGCAAGTGCGCCCGGTCACCCGGGTAGCCCGCCACGGTGATGATGGGGCTTTCGAGTATGGTGTGCGCATTGCCCTTGTCGTCTACGGTGACATTGTCAGGGAAGGGGAGAAATCCAACCTCTTTGCCAATCGGTTCCTCAAGCGTAAGCAAGGCCCAGTCATAGGGCAGGGTGAGGTTGGAGGCGGGCAGTTTGCCGTCAAAACCGGGGCTGACAATATAA
Source organism: Kordiimonas gwangyangensis DSM 19435 = JCM 12864 (assembly GCF_000375545.1). GTDB lineage: Bacteria > Pseudomonadota > Alphaproteobacteria > Sphingomonadales > Kordiimonadaceae > Kordiimonas > Kordiimonas gwangyangensis. The sequence continues at coordinate 288,304 of NZ_AQXF01000001.1, read as the reverse complement.
GACGCGACCTTGGAGTGCGCGATATATTCACCGGAATGGTAGCCTGCAACAAAATGCACGATGGACGGCACCACCATATCGCCCTGCGCTTTGGAATACAGGCAGTGCGCTGCCGTAAGCACGATGCGTTCAGCCACAAGGCTGCCAGAGCAGTGTGCCCGCCCACCGATGTTGACCCGCCCGATGGAGCGCCACGGCGCTTCCCTGCTGTCGACTGTGGGGCGGCCAAAGCTCGTTACCACATTATCGGGCAAGGTGCCCGCTTCGCGCATGCGCTTGAGCCTTTCCTGCGCGCTGAGGGTCGCATCGTCCTGCGCATACGCGGCGAAGGAGGCCGTGATCAATAGAAGTGCGCTGAGGAAGGCTTTAATCTTCATGGGGTGCCAGTTTAACTGTGCTGCCGGGTGCGAGGTTTTGTGCAAGCGGGATGGAGCGGTAGAAACAGCTCTCATGCCCCACGTGGCAGCACTTGCCGCCCTTTTGTTCCACCACCAGCCACAGGCTGTCCTGGTCGCAGTCGGTGCGGAAGTCACGCACCACTTGAAACTCGCCCGATGTCGCACCCTTGTGCCAGAGCGACTGGCGTGAGCGGGAGAAATAATGCGCCTCGCCGGTCTCGATCGTCTTGAGGATGGCTTCCTCATTCATCCACGCCTGCATCAGCACGCGGCCTGTGGTGGCGCAGGTGGTGACAACGGGGATGAGCCCGCGTTCATCAAATTTGGGCGCAAACGCAAGGCCGTTCTCAACGGCGTCCTTGCTCTCTCTCTCGGCGAATGACATTCCGGGTAGTCCTTAAAAACGAATGAAGCGGCAGTCTCTTATGATCGTGCCGCTTCATCAAGTCACAGTTTCTTGTCGCAATCTTTAGCCGCGGATGAGGTCCCAGAAACGGCGTTCCTGATCGGCTTCACGGAACACACCGCGGAACTGGCGGGTGATGGTGTAAACACCGTGATGCTTCACACCGCGGCAGGTCATGCACTGGTGGGTTGCGTCCACCACTACGGCCACGCCTTTAGGCTCAAGGTATTTCTCAATCGCGTCGGCAATCTGCGCGGTCATGGTTTCCTGCGTTTGCAGGCGGCGGGCATAAGCCTCAACAATGCGGGCGAGCTTGGAGATGCCCACAACGCTGCCGTTTGGCATATAGGCGACGTGCGCCGTGCCCTGCACCGGCACCATATGGTGTTCGCAATGGCTTTCCACACGAATGCCGCGCAGCACGACCATATCGTCATAGCCCGCGACCTCATCAAAGGTGCGCGCGAGGATTTCCTTCGGGTCGGCCTTGTAGCCGGCGAAAAATTCCTCATAGGCTTTTGCCACACGCTTGGGGGTGTCAAGAAGGCCTTCGCGGCTTGGGTCGTCACCTGCCCAACGAATGAGCGTGCGAACGGCTGCCTCGGCTTCGGCGCGCGATGGACGGCCACCGGAGCTCGAACGAGCGCCTTCCGGGATGACCTTCAGTTCAGAGCCGGTTTCGGCCCTTTCAAGTACGGCATCCATCAAGAATTCCTTTCTGTGGATGTGGCCCCTTCATGGCGAGAGTTCGCCGGGGCAGTATGTTTTGATGCATCAGTTGCATATGCATCAACTAAGAACGATATGGTCAGGATTACAGGGATTTCAAGGCGAAGGCAAGTTTTGAGCGCGATCACGATATTGTCCCTTGGCAACGCTTCCTGAGCGTTTTACGTACATCACTGACCCATGGATCAAGTTTCCAGGCAAAAGCATGACCGACCTATACAATACCAACATCCTGCGCTGGACCACCCGCATCCCTCATCAGGAGCGGTTGGTGGCTGCGGATGTGACGGTCACCAAAACCAGCCGCATTTGCGGTAGCCGCATCAATGCGGATGCGCATCTTACGCTTGGCCGTATCCAGACCTTCGGTTGGGAAGTGAAAGCCTGCGCGCTTGGGCAGGCAACAGCCGCCATCGTGGGCCAGCATGTGGTTGGGCTTGATGAGGCGGAGCTGACTGATATCGCCGCCCGCTTCCGCCATATGGTGAAAACCGGCGAAGCCGACTTTCCGCAAAAATGGGCGGACCTCGCCATCCTCGCGCCGGTGCAGGACCACCCCGGCAGACACGGTAGCGTCATGCTGCCCTTTGAAGTGCTTGAGGGCATATTTGCAGCCGCTGAGAAAGCGGAGTAGGGTTCACCCCCAATAACCCGTATAACCGGCGACACCATAATTTCGCCCCGCTTGAAGCGGATGAAAGCTGATCGCTTTCGCCGCCATAAGGACTGCCCATGCGCCTCACCACCCTGTTTGCTGCCTTCATCCTTGCAGCCACACCCGCAGCACATGCCACGAACGGCACCACGGAAGCGCTGGTCCAGGCAATTGGTGGCGGCACCTTCAAGGGCATCACCAGTGTGTTGGTGGCCAAAGACGGCAAGGTGCTGGAGGAATATTATTTTGGTGATGGTGGGCCTGAGGTGCTGAATGACACGCGGTCTGTCACCAAGACACTGACCGGCATGGCGGTAGGTGCGGCCATCTATCAAGGCGCGCTTGAAAGCGAGAATGAACGTGTTTTCCCTTTCTTTGGTGACCATGCGCCGATTGAGAATATGACAGACACCAAACGCGCCATTACTGTGCGGGACCTGATGACCATGAGTTCCGCGCTCGACTGTGACGACAGCGATGCTGATAGCCCCGGCAACGAGGCACATATGCAAGGCGCGGATAACTGGACCGAGTTTGCGTTAAGCCTGCCCGCGCGCGAAGGTTACACGCGGGACGCTGATGGCCTTGGCCCGTTCCATTATTGCACGGCGGGTGTGTTCCTCCTTGGGCAGGTGCTTGAGCGTGCAACGGGCCTGAGCGTCGATGATTTCATGGCGGGTGCGATTTTCCGCCCGCTCAGTATTGAGCGGCGGGAATGGGCAAGGTCACCTGCAGGCGAGGAACAGGCAGGCGGTGGCCTCAAGCTGACGAGCCGCGATCTATGGAAGCTGGCGGAGCTCGCCCGCGCGGACGGGATCTGGAACGGCAGGCGTGTATGGGCAAAGGGTTGGACAGCGGCGTCCACCAAGCCATACCGCGAGGTGAATGAGCTGAAATCCTATGGTTACCTGTGGTGGCTCACGGACTTCAAAAGCGGCACCACGGGCAAAAAATATCCCGCCTATTTCATGGCCGGAAACGGCGGCAGCAAGGTGATCGTTGTGCCCATGCTCAAGCTCGTGACGGTCATCACCGCCACGGGTTTTGAAAACCCCGGCATGCATGACGAGACGACCGACATGTTTGAGCGTTACATCCTGCCCGCCTATGAGCGCGGCGCTATCCACATGGGTGGCTAGCGCTCTATTCTTTGGTGCCGCCTGGCTCCTTGCCATCCTCGATGTGCGGGACGCGCACCGAATCAATCTCGTACACTTCCTGCAGGAACAGATAGAGGAAAGCGAGAGAGAGCGTAAGCACCGTCACACCCGTCAGAGCGGACGTGATCTGTATGCCATCGAATCCTACTTTGATGTTGTTGGGCACTGAAGTAGTGCCGTCCGCGGCCACCTGGGGCTTACCCGCTTTTGCGGCCTCTATCGCACGCGCTTCGGCAGCTTCGGACGCCGCGATGGAGCGGTTAAGTTCCTTGGCGGAAAACAGCACGCCTGCCATCGTAACCACTACAACCACCACCAGAAGCGTGTAGGAGGCAATGTCCTGATAAAGGAATATATCCTCCTGCTTTTTGAGGAGCGCAGAGATGGTCTGGTTCTGCTGGGTCTGCGCCTCATAATAGGTCAGTTCCACTTTGCGAGCTGCGGCGGCTAACTCCTTGTCGGGCGAGGCTGCGGCCTTGAGCTTGTCGAGCTGCGCTGCAAGGTCAAGAAGAGCGGCCTCCTGCGCCTTGGCGATAGTGGCCAGATCCTCTTGGCTCATCGCGGCATACTGGTTCTCGTCTTGCGCGGTGGCTAGGTTGGGTACCCAACCCAGCAGGAGGGCAGTGCACAGTATTCTCAACGCATGCTTCATTGGTTGCTCCCCGTATTTCCGGTATCTGGGCATTTGCACAAAGGGCTGTCGGCGGGCAGGTGGCGGCAATAGGCTGGTAGCTCACATGGCGGGTTGGGCCTCAAGGGGGCGCCTGTTCCGGGCAGTGTTATCGTCGGTTGACCGGGCAGGGTTGGCAGCACCGGGTTGCCCACGGTGGGGATGCGGTACTCATATTCGGGCCTGCTCAGCCTTAGGGACATATGGTCCTCCCCCGCGCGCGCAGCTTCGCGTAGCAGGCGGCTGAGCGTCGCCGCATCATACTGTGCTTGTTGGCCGCTTGGCAGTTGTACAAGCGTTTGCGGTGCCGGGTTTTGCGCGGCCTGAATAAGCGCATTCAGCGCGCTTGAGTTCTGTGAGCCGAGCTGCGCCTGCAGGGCTTGCCTGTCAGCCTGGTTGAGCTGCTGCAGTTGGTTCGCGAGCGCGGAAAGGTCAGTTTGTGGTGCTTGTGGTGTCGCGTCCTGCGGCCATACAGGCGCGCTTAAGGCGCAGGCCAGCGCGGCCGCGGCGATAACTCTTGTCATGACAAAGCCCCCATCCAATGTGGGCAGGCGTCAGGGGCGAAATGAAAACTCAGGACGATGAAGCACCCGGCGTATGCCCTGATGAAAGCTTTTCATACAATAAATGCGGGAAATTTTCAATCTGAGACCGCTCGATTGTTCAGCGCTTCACCCATCTGCCTGATCTTGTCGATCTTGTCATTGAGCGGTTGCCAGTCGTCGCGCTCGGCGATGTGGGACCAGATTTCTTCCACTTCCTCAATCAGCATGGTGCAGGGCTCGCCCGCGAAGTAGGGGTGATTGAGCGCCTCGGGTCGTGCCGGTTCATAGGCTTTCAGTGCTGCTGTCAGCTCCTTATCGGCCTGATAGCGATTGACCTCGGGGCTTTTGAGCGCGCGTTCAGCACTCGCCTGACCGCCGTACCAGTCGAAGAAGAAGCGCTCATAGGGAAACTTCTCCCGCAGCATGAAGTTGTTGACCGTGGTCAGCAGCTCATCGTCCGCCTTGTCGCCCTTTGGTTTGACACCCATGCGCGCCAGCAGCTTGGACCGCAGCGCTTTAAGGTAAACCTGCGGGAAGGGTTCCAGCACGTCTTTAAGCGCTTGTTCTTCGCAGATGTCCGCCAGCGCGCCGCCAAGCTGGTAAATGTTCCAGTGGAGCGCGTCCGGCTGGCGGCCAAAGGCATAGAGCCCGCTTTCATCAAAATAGGCAGCGGTAAAGCCAAGTTCCATATGCGGCAGGAAGCGCCATGGCCCGAAGTCGAAAATTTCGCCGGTGATGTTGATGTTGTCGGTATTGAGCACACCGTGCACAAAACCGGCGGCCATCAGGTCTGCAGCCTGCACTGCGACACGCTCCATCACAAGACCAAGGAAATGCAAGGCTTTGTCTTCGTTGCTGGCTTTCATTTCGGTATCGAAATAATACTTAAGACAATAGTCAACCAGCCTGTTCGTGCGTTCGGTGTCAGTATAATAGGCGTGGCGCTGGAAGGTGCCGATACGGATGTTGCCGTGCGTGAGCCGCACCATGACGGCGGAGCGGGTGGGCGATGGTTCATCGCCGCGCATCAGGCTTTCGCCCGTCTCGATGATGGAAAAAGTACGGCTGGTATAGGCGCCGAGGGCCTCTAGCATTTCGCTCGCCATAATCTCCCGCACGCCGCCCTTGAGGGTCAGCTTACCGTCGCCGGACCGGCTGTAGGGCGTGCGGCCCGAGCCTTTGGTGCCAAGGTCCATCAGGCGGCCTCTCACGTCCCGCATCTGCGCGAACAGGAAGCCCCGGCCATCACCGATGTCAGGGTTGTAGACCTGAAACTGATGGCCATGATAGCGCTGCGCAATCGGGCGTGGCAGGTTGCGCGGAAGCTGCGCGAAATGTGCGCAATGCGCGACCCACTCGTCGTCGGTCAGGCCCTCTAGCCCCACCTCAGCCGCGGCGCGGTCATTCCTGTATCGCAGGATCGCCTTTGGAAACTTGGCGGCGTCCACCTCGTCCCCAAAACCGTCACCCAGCGTGAGGAAGGCAGGGTCAGCCTTGTAATTCCCTGATAGGGGCATTGTCGGTTCTCCTCTGCTCGGGGTCGTCAGGTGTCGAGCAATTCTTCATCGCACAGCAGCGCAGCCGCCTCTGTGCGGCGTGCCATCAGTTCGGCTTCATATGCTTTGTTCTCTTCATCCTCGGCTGCAGTGCCGGGTACAGTGTTTTCCGGGTTCGCATAATGCCTGAGGAACAGGCGCATGACATGGTCCACACCTTCCGTTTTCACGTTGCGCAAGTCGTCCCCGAAATAGCTTTCGCCGTGCGTGTGCGCGGTGATGATCTCATAGGATGGGAAGTAGGATACGTGCTTCCAGCGCCGTGCCGCCACATCTGCCGCCGTGCGGAGCACGCTCTTGCTATAAGTCGTTGACACCAGCACATGCCGGTTTTCAAAGGTCGCCATCAGGGGCACCGGAGAGACGGTAAGAATCACGCGGGCCTCAGGATTGAGCGCCTGCAGCCTGAGGATGAACCGGTCGATGTCACGTTCAACCTCCTGCACGGTGAAATTGACGAAAGCGTACCGGTCTTCGTCCATTGTGCCCGCGGCGACACCGGGGGCCAGTGGGAACACCGCGCCGTCTACCTTCGAGCACCAGCTTTCCGTCAATCCCAGCGTGAAGACAAAGACATCCGATTGCTCGAAAACCTGCCGCACTGCAGACAGATGGCCTTCCCTGTCGGCAAGCAGTGCATCAGCGTCAGCGTATCCATCCGGTTCGATTTGCGGGCGGAAGGGGTCGGCAAGGCGTCCATCCGGCCGGACCCAGAAATCGTCAACCGGGGTGAAGCGGCCATAGGCCCGGTCGAACAATTGAACGAGCTGCCGGGCCGTATAGATATTGCCGTAGCGGGCTGAGAAGATACCATGATTTGCGGCTTTTGCCACATCGGCTGGCATGTCTTCGGGCGGGGTTTCCGGAATGTAATAATTGAAGCCATGGGCTTGCAGCGCCCGGCCAATATGCTGTGCAAAGCAGCTCCCCGCTGTGACAACCCTGTCCTCTTGGGAGATTGAAAATGCGCCGCGCACCACGGGATCGAGCGCGCCGGGTGCCTTTGCAGTAACGGCGCGGCGCCAGAACTGATGGTCGGGCAGGTCGCTATAGGGGGGGCCGGTGCGACTTGAGCACCGCACGGGCCCCTTAAACAGTCCTTCAGCGACCGCGTCGAGCCGCGCTTGCTGGCGAGGATGGAGCGCGCGGTCGAAGTCGATATTGTCAGCGCCTGTGTGACGGTAGCGCTTGAAACTGTCGGCAATCATGTCCTGAAGTGACAGGAATCTCGCCGCGCCGGGCTGGCCGCCGGTCTTGAATTCATAAGACCCCTCAAAGCCCAGATTTGCCGCGAGGGCGGGATAAACCGGCCACACGGCACTGCTTGCCAGCGGGTCCCGGACAAGCGCGGACACGTCAAACGCTGGAACCTGAATGCCAAGGGCCGTCATACAGCGTCGCGCGATGCTGGCCATTACAAAAAATTTCGGATGGTTGACCGAATGCATGAAGGCACCGCGGCTGACCCAGTCCGCCACATCGTCAGCATAGGCCTGGCGGTGCTCGTCAACGTCGCCAAGCAAATGGGGCAGGTCTTGTGCAAAACGGTCAAAATAGCCAAGCGCTTCAAAGGCCTCATCTGCAAACAGCTTTTTTGCCTGCCCTTCGTCATATCCTCGCATGAAGGCATAGAGCGCGATGGCGGAGTGATAGTCATCCATCGCGGTCGAGATATGGGCCCCGGTGTCCTTGCGGGCGACATAGGCAAGGTCGGGGTGCAGGCCGGTGAAGAAGAGCGTGGGATAGTTGAGAACCGGTCGGCCGTGGCGTCGGAGCTCGTGCTCTGCAAGGGCGCCCAACGCCGTATCGTCTGCGCGCTTCTGGACCAGCATTACGTCATAATGGGGAAGCTGCTTTTCAATCTGGGCCATCTCGGCCGGCTCGACAGGCAAGCCGAGGTGCACGCTGTTTACCCGTGCCGAGGGCACCAGCCGTTTCAGCGCCATCGCGAGCGGGACACTTTGGCAGTTACCGGTCACCAGTATATTGACTGCAGCGCTCACTCTCTGGGCCTTTCATTCAGGGGGTCACGAGATTGGGCAGGGTCGGGTTCTCCCGTCAATAGCCTACATGGCTAGCGTCCGCAGCGGCGCGGCGCAACCCGGCTTGCCTCAGCTCAGGACGGGAAACCCCACTTCACATGCGCGTCAAATTCAGGCCGCGGGCGTTCTTCAGGCTCACTTGCCTGATTGCCGAAGAAGATAAAACCCGCAATATTTTCATGCGGTGCGAGGCCAAGGCCGCCTTTCACCGTCGGGCTATAGGACGCCCAACCGGTCAGCCAGCAGCTGGCAAAGCCAAGGGCGTTGGCAGCGACAATCATGTTCTGGCAGGCGGCACCGGCGGACAGTTCCTGCTCCCACACCGGGATGGAGCTTTCGCCCGTGGTGCTCGAGATCGCAACGACAAGGACCGGGCCTTGTGTTGCGTAGCCTTTCATTTTCTCGGCCGTTTTGGGATTGGCTTCATTTTCTTCCACCAGCGCGCGGGAGATAAGTTCACCCAGCTTCTCGCGCTCCGCGCCCTCAAGTACAAGGTAGCGCCAAGGGAACAGCTTGCCGTGGTCTGGCACCCGCAGCGCGGCGGCGAGGATTTTTTCCATGTCTTTCCGGTTTGGCCCCGGCCCCACCATGTCGCGCGCTTTAACACTGCGGCGGTTCATCAAAAGGTCGTAGGTGGCGGCGTTCGGGGTATTGAAAGGCATCAAATTCTCACTTGGCGGGGGTCAGGTGCTTATAGAAGAAACAGGTATCGTGGCTCGTGCCGTCACTGTCAATCGTGAAGGCAGGCACAATACCAAAGCGGGTATAACCCATACGGCCATAAAGGCCATCCGCAATATCGCCGCGCCGTGTGTCAAGAATAAGGAGCGTGCGGCCAAGTTCCCACGCTGTATGCTCAAGCGCTACCATCAGGCGTTTGCCGATTCCGTGCCTACGGGACCTTGGCGCCACCATCAGTTTCTGAACTTCAGCCCGGTGGCGGGCATTGTCCTTGCTGCTGGGCGCAAGCTGGACCGCGCCATATGCTTTACCGTTCTCTATTGCCAGCAACTGGATGACAGTGCCCGCGTCAATCATGGCCTGAACGCCGTGCCAATAAGCTTCCGCGCCGGCGCGCTCAAGCGGCGGCAGAAAGCCGACGGATGCCCCACTGGCGACCGTGTTTACCAGAATATCGGTCAAATCCGCCAAATACGGCGCTAAATCAGTAATCTGCTCAACTTGCATTCGTCTGAAAATCCAAGTCTAGAAATAAACTAGTTTATAAGGGAGACAGTATAGATTGTGTGCCCCACTTGCCCCTGCTGCAGGAATGCATGACCTGCAAAAAGGAGACTATGGGGTGTTGGAGTAAAAGGCCATAGAAAATTTGCATTCTTTTACAAAAGCTTAGCTAAGCATATATGTGTGACTTCATCACTTTCTTGTTGGTTTGCAAGCGCGCACGCATAGGTTATAGGAGAAGGCAAATTAGTGGGAGATTAACAATGAAACTGCAATTGCTGGCAGTGCTGATGATGGGTGCGGCGCTTGCGCCTGCGCATGCAGATGTGATGGGTGTGGACGAGAATGCACCGGTTTCCGAAGAAACCGGAATCAAACTCGCGCCGGGTTTCCGCGCCACCGTATTTGCGGACGGTATTGGTTCCGCGCGCCACATGGCAGCCGCAGAAAATGGGTGGGTTTATGTTGCGCTCATGAAACCGCAGGACGGTTTTGGTGCAGTTGCCCTTCATGACAGCAATGGTGACGGCGTTGCCGACGAGCGAGTGCCCTTCGCGGAAGGCATGATTGGCACGGGCATGGGCATCAATAACGGCTTCCTTTACTACGCGGAAGACGAGCGTGTGATGCGGTGGCCGCTGCCGGAAGCTGGTGCGCCGAAGGGTGAGCCTGAGATGATCATTGAAGGCTTTCCCAACAAGCGCCAGCACTCCGCTAAACCCTTCACCTTCGATGCTGACGGCCACATTTATGTGAATATCGGCGCGCCGTCGAACGCCTGCATGGAAAAGATGCGCACCAAAGGCTCACCGGGCATGGATCCATGTCCCATTCTCGAAGACTTTGGCGGTGTCTGGCGGTTTGACGCTAACAAGGCTGGGCAAACGCAAGCTGACGGCGTGCGCTACGCGACCGGTATCCGAAACGCTATGGCGATTGACTGGAACCCGCACGCCGGTGCGCTTTATATCGCACAGCATGGCCGCGACCAGTTGAACACCTTCTTCCCGGACTATTTCACCGATGAGGATAACGCGCGCCTGCCAGCTGAAGAGTTCCACCGTGTGGATGAAGGCGCCAACCTTGGCTGGCCCTATAGCTACGTCGACCCGGAAATTGAGGGCCGCATGAAGATGCCGGAATATGGTGGTGACGGTAAAATGACGTCAGACATCGGGCAATCGCCGCTTATCGCCTTCCCGGGCCACTGGGCGCCGAACGATTTGATGTTCCCCCGCACCGCAGCACTGCCGGACGACATGCAGCAGGGTGCCTTTATCGCCTTCCATGGTTCATGGAACCGGGCACCCAAGCCGCAAGCAGGCTACCGCGTTGTATTTGTGCCTATGAACGCAAACGGCGAGGTTTCCGGTGATTGGGTTACCTTCGCTGACGGCTTTGCCGGTGAAGAGCCCGTCATGAGCCCACGCAACGCAAAACACCGCCCCACAGGCCTTGCCGAAGGGCCGGATGGCGCGATTTATATCTCCAGCCTGATGTCAGGCGGTCGTGTATGGAAAGTGGTCTATGATGGCAAATAACTTTGTTGTGGCACTGGCCGTCCTCACTCTCTCGGGTGGCGCGCTTGCGCAGGACGATGAAGCGGATGGCGGCACGGGCCAGGCGCTTTATGAGGCCAACTGCGCAGCCTGCCACCAGTATGATGGTGGCGGTGTGCCGATGATGCAGCCCGAGCTGATCTTGAGCCCGAAAGCAAATGGTGATGTTGGTGAAGTGATCGACATGATCCTGCTCGGCAGCGCTGCTGTGCCCGCGGGTATGAGCGAATACTCGAACGAAATGCCCGCCTTTGACTATCTCTCCGACGAAGATATTGCCCTGATTGCATCCTATGTCCGCACGCACTTTGACAATACTGGCGGGGCTGTCACTGCCGCTGACGTCAGCGAACGCCGCGCTCTCCACTCAGGGGAGTGAGGCAGACGCGTTTGACGGGCAGGAAATCTCGGTCGTCGAGAAACGCCTGCCCGCGGACGCTGTCGGCCAGAAGAAGCTGAGCCTTGAAGTCGGCACCGCGCCCGGCTTCCGGCTCGATACCACGCTTGCTACCTTGCCCGGTGTCACGCTTTTCCGCCGCGCGGATAGCCTGACCGGCCATCCCACAACACAAGGTCTTTCGATGCGCGGTGTGGGCGTGAGTGCCGCTGGCCGTGTGCTCGTGACCCTTGACGGTGTGCCGATGGGTGACCCGTTTGGTGGTTGGGTCTATTGGTCCGCGCTAGACGCTTTCGAGCTTTCCGACATGCAGGTTAAACCCGGCGGCAGCGCAGGTGCATACGGTGCGCAGGCACTGGCAGGTGTGGTGGATATCCGCAGCCGCAGCATCAGCAGCATGCAGCCCGGCCTTGACGCCTGGTATGGCTCGGACGACAGTTTCAGTATTAAAGCCCGCGCGGGTTTTGAAGTGGCTGAGACCGGCCTCGCCATTGCAGGCGGCCATTTCCGCACAGACGGTGATTATTTGCTCAGCCCCGCTGACCGCGGTGCTGTGGATGTGCGTGCTGCCAGCAAGGCCTCCTTCGCCAGCATGAAGGCAGAGCATGACTTTGGTGGTGTTGAGGCACGCGGCACCTTGCGCTATTTCCGCGAAGAACGGGTCAATGGCCTCGCGCTCGCCACCAATGCGACAGAGGCTATGGATGCCTCGCTCACGCTTTCAGGCGATGCGGGTGAGGGCGCATGGGAAGTGGTGAGCTACTACCGCACGCGCGATTTCGCCAATGTGTTCTCCTCCGCCCGCGACGAGCGCACAAGCGAACTTGCGGTGCTGGACCAATATGACGTGCCCGCATGGGGCGCCGGTATGCTGGCGCGCCTGCAGTTTGACGGTTTCGAGTTCGGCATTGATGGCCGCCGCATGAGCGGGGAGACAAACGAACGATTCCGCAACTTGGGCACGGGCTTCACGCGCGACCGCACAGCGGGCGGCGACCAATGGACCTTGGGTGCGTATGGTGAGGCGGAGACGAAGCTGGGAGAGGCCACCCTTTCCGCGACGCTGCGGCTGGACCGTTGGCGCAGCTACAATGGCTCACGTATTGAAAGCGACAGTGTGAGCGGCGATGTGCTCAGGGATGACGTGGTGCCGAACAAGGGCGGCTGGCAACCCTCTGCAAGGCTTGGTGCCGTGGTGCCGGTTACCGGCGCGATTGATCTGCGCGCGGCGGCCTACCGTAGCTGGCGGTTGCCTACCCTCAACGAATATTACCGCCCGTTCCGGGTCGTGAATGACATCACCGAAGCCAACCCCGACCTTGTGCCCGAAAAGCTCTATGGCCTTGAGATCGGTGCGGACTATGAGCCGCTGAATACCTTCCGGGCCTCCATCACCTATTTCCGCAATTGGCTAAGGGACGGGGTGGGTAATGTGACCATTGGCTTTGGTCCCGGTTTCTTCCCGCTCGGTGGTTTTGTGCCCGAGGGCGGTGTGCTGAGGCAACGTGCGAATATCGACGCGAGTGTCACGGACGGTATTGAACTTGAGGGCGAGCTGAAGCTGCAGCCGGGCTGGACGCTTGGCGCGCGTTACCAATATGCTCGCGCGCGCATCACGGCATTTGATGCCATGCCTGACCTTGTCGGCAACCGCCCGGTGCAAACACCAAAACATGGCCTCAACCTCTCCCTCGCCTATGAGGATGGCGGACCGCTCAGCGCACGGGCGCAGGTGCGCTATGCGTCTGGCCAGTATGATGATGACCTGAATACGCGGAAGCTGGACAGCATCGTGACCTTCGATGCGCGGGCGGATTACCGTGTTGCGAAGGGCGTCACCCTGTTCACGGACATCCGTAACCTGTTTGACGCCAAGGTGGTCTCCGCCGTCACTGAAGACGGGCTTGAAACCCTTGCCCAGCGGCGCTTCTGGCGCGTGGGTGTGACGGTCGATTTCTGAACATTGGGCTTGCGCGTGGGCGCGCAGCCCTGTATCAATCCGATATATAAAAACCAAAACTATATAAACGACGACAGTTGAGGAGATACCCCATGCGAGCAAAAGACGCTCTGATTCTATCTATTTTAGGCCTTGGCCTTGGTGCCTGTTCCATCTCTGTTGAGGGGGAAGGCAACGGCTATGGCCCACGCCACCACAATTGGGATGGCGGCCGCGCAACCGTGAAACTGCCGGACGGTGACAAGGTGACCTTCGGCTGCCCGGAAGGCACCACGCTTTTTGTGCGTGACCGGACCGACAAGGGCGGTGACCTTGTGTACGGTTGCCGCACGGGCGGCAGTGACGTCACCATCGATGTCGACTGACATCTGATACTTCTGATTTGATAGACTGTGGCCGGAGCGCGCATCATCGCCTCCGGCTTTTTTATTTACAGCCAGCGGCGAGTGTGGGTGCAGTAGGCTTCAAATTCCTCGCCGAAGGCAGTGCGAAGGAAGGCTTCCTCGCTGTCGATAATCTTGTTCACAAACACCCATGTGAGGATGAGGGACAGGATGGTCACCGGACCCGGTGCCGCGATCACACTACCGACAATGAACAGCATGATGCCCACATAGATGGGGTTGCGCGAAAAGCGGTACAGCCCGGTCGTGACAAGGCTTTGGCTTTCTTCTGCCGCGCTGGGCACACCAATACGCCACGCCTTGCCCATGTCCGCTTGGCTAAGCACGGCAATAGCAATGCCAAGCGCCATGACGGCAACACCATAGTGGGCATATAGGTTGGGGGCTGTCATCACGAAACGGTCCAGCCCCGGCGCGAAGGGCCGGGCGATCAGGTAGCCATCAAGCGCGATTGCCGTCAGCGCCAGCACGCTCTCAGCCCCCGTGCGCTTGCGCCCGACGAAGGCCAGAACGCTCACGCCTTTCGTGCGGCTCAGGTACGTCATGCGCGCAAAACCCCACACCAGCGCCAGCGCAATCAGCACCAGCGGCCCATAAAGTGTGATCATGTCGTACTTGGACATCAGCGTTTCGCTACCTCACATCTGTTTAGTCATCTAATTGTACAGGTAGCCAAGCTATTATTGACCGAATATTTTCAGGAGAGAAGCTGGCGAATGTGAGGTAGGTCTTACAGGTGCCTTCTTCAGCGCGCCACACAAGTTCCAGATGCGCACTTTTTATTCTCAAAGCACCATTATACCTAACAAATTTCGCCCGCAATATCATGTCGCGGGGTATGCAGATGGGATTGCTAAAGCTTAGCCAACGATGTCTATAGAGCAGCTGCTCCTTCTGGAGTTCGACCCGAAAGCCAAAAAGCCATTGCTCCGCTGCAGCAATCATGATCAAGGCAACCGTAACCCCCTGCCAAGCACTGTCCACATGAGTCTTCATTGTCCAGTTATGTATGCTGATCGCCATCAGAAGAGCGGGAATCCAATACACCGACGCTCTGTTAACCCACCAAGTTCTTATGATCATGTGTGACACAGATTATCTGTTGAACGATGCGAACTCGCGGCGGCCGTCCATCTCGCCCACCTGGGCGCTGATGGCCTGGAAGGCGGTGATGATCATGTCCATGTGCAGTTTGTTTTCGGGGTCGTTATAGCCTTTGTTGGCGCTGGTTTTGGCGATCACGGTACGGGTGGTCGGGTCCACATAGATATATTGGCTGTAGATGCCCGCAGCCATGAAGTCGCCGTGCGGGTTTGAAGGGGTCCACCACTGGAAGCCGTAACCGTAGGGGCTGTCGGAATCAGGGTTATCAAAGCCTGCGCGCAGGTACGGCGCGGACGGTGTGACGGAAGCCTCCACCCAGTCAGACGGCACGATCTGCTCCCCCTCCCAATTACCTTTGTTGAGGTAGAGGCGGCCCATGCGGGCCATGTCGCGCAGGCTGGCCTGCAGGCCACCCATGGCCACTTCCATGCCGTGGCCGTCAATGAGGAAGTAGGCGTCATGCTCCATGCCGACGGGTTTCCAGATCTGTTCTTCGAGAAGCGTGGTCAGCGACTTGCCGGTCACGCGCACCAGCACCATGCCAAGCACATGGGTGTTCACGCTGACATAGTCGTTGAAGGTGCCGGGCTCCCGTTCCCGCTTGAGGCTGGTGGCATAATCGTCAAGGCTCGCGCCTGTGCCGATGACCATGGACATGCGGTTCACGTCTGAAGTGAGGTCGCCATAATCCTCAGTAAAGCGCACGCCGGTGGACATGGTCAGCACGTCGCGGAGCGTGACGCCGTCATAGGCTGTGCCTTTCATCTCAGGCAGGTATTTGCTGACCTCGTCCTCGATGCTCTCGATCTGGCCTTTCTCAAGCGCGATGCCAAAGAGGGCAGAGACGAAGCTTTTGGTGACCGAGAACTGGATGTGCCGGTCGTCCGCCTGTTCACCCTGATAATATTCTTCAAAGAGCACCGTATCGTCGCGTACGACAATGAGGCCGGTGGTGCCGGTCTCGACCATCAGGTCCTTGATCGAACGTGTTTGGCCGTCATAGACGAAGGTGTCGGTGATCGGCTGTTTGGCGTATTTGAACTGCCACGGGTTGTCGCCCGCGTGCACGGTGGTGGTGTCGAAAAAGTCCTTGGTGCGGCGGTAGTTTTCGGTGATGTGCTCAAGGTCATAATAGGACGCCATGCGCGCAAAAGCGCTGCCGATCGTGACGCCGTAGTAAATAGCCGGCGCGAGCACAACAACAAGGATAGCAAGCGCGACGCGCTTTGTGGTTTTCGACATATGACCCCCGCTTGGTGGCCCCAAGGGCCCCGGTTATGAGTTTATTCAAATTGCATACACCGGCGCTGTTGCCTGTGCCGCCTCGAAAATATTTAGGCGGTCGCGTTCAGTTTCAGCACGTCCCAATACCCGCGCCGGATTTCCATGGTATCGCCGAACCCGCGTTCAATCATCAGCTTGTGCACTTCCCGCAGGCGCCAACATGGCACATAGGGCAGCATGTGATGTTCGATGTGGTAGTTCACGAAATAGGGCGCGAATGTCATGCGCTCCCACACGCTCACAAGCGTGGTGCGGCTGTTCTTCAAGGGGTGCGTCAGGTCCGGCATGGTGGAATGTTCGGCAATATTGCGCACCCGCAGGAATAGCTGCTGCGTGGTCATCAGCGGGATAAGCCAGCACAGGACTAGGAGATCCAGGCGCCCGGCAAGCGCGAAGCCGCCGATGAACACCGCGTAAAAAATGATAGGCCCGAGGTAAAAGCCCTTCAACCGCGCCACGCGACCCTCCCGCTTGCCCCAGATAAAGCGGAAAATGCCAAGCTGGGTGCGCAGAAAGACAATACCCGTCAGGTCCCGCGCCACCTTGCGCATCATGCTTTCTTTCGACACCGGGAAGGGTGTGTAGAGGAAATTCTCCGGGTCCGCGTCGGTGCGGGTGAAGCGGTGGTGCGCCATGTGGCGTTTGCGGTAGGCGTCCATCGACAGCACCATCGGCCAAGCGGCAAACCAGCTAGTCAGCCGCTCGTTGAAGCTCCGCGTTTTGAACAGCATGCCATGGCTGCCCTCATGCATGATGATGGCGAGCCCCAGTTGCCGGGACCCTACAAGAATGGCGCAGATAAGGAAGGTCAGCACATTCGGGAACAGCGCATACAGCGCAATGGATAGCGCGATCACGCCCCAGCAGTGGACGAGCAGCCATGCACCCATCAGGTCGGAGCGTTGGCGGAGCCGATGCGATTCCTCACTTGTCAGGATGTCTGACGGTTTGATGGTGCGCCACTGTGTGGACATGTTTTTCCCTCTTCCCCTGAACGTGCGCAAAGTTTCCTTAACCACTTACTGTGACAATACTGGAATGCGCAGTCCAAGAATTAGAATAGCGTGTATTCGCCGCTTTTCAAACCACCCTCAGTTTAGAAGGGGCCATCAAAACTGCTTGAAGCCCTGCTGCACCGATTGCAGCGGGACGGAAGCTTGGTAAAATAGGACCATGAATACAGTCGTTGCCCGTTTTCTGGTTATTTTCCTCATCTGCACTGCGCCGCTAGGTTTTGGTGCGGCTGGGGCCGCTGATTCTGCGCTGCTTGAGAAACTCATCCGGGTGCCAAAGCTTGCGGCGGTGGCATTGTCCACCGACGGGCATTTCCTCTCCGCCCTTCGCCGGAATGGGGATGAAGCGGACCTTGTGGTTTGGCACGTGGATGCAGGCATCGAAACCGCCGATGTACTGCCTTACAAGTATAACGACCTCAGTTGGATTTCCTGGGTGGGCAACGGGCGCCTGCTCATCTCGCTCGATGAACATGGGCTGGTGCTTTACGATGCTCATATCGGACGGTTGCGACCGCTGATCGAAGGCGAGGGGCCGCGCCCCGACCAACTGCCGCCGATCCTGTTGAGCGCGTTACCGGACGATCCGACCAAAATACTGCTACAGTGGGAAGACCCTGGTGTGCCCGGCTTCCCTGCCGTTTACCGCGTGGATGCGGTGACGGGCGAAAGCGAAAAGATTGTCAGCGGTTGGGCACCCGTTATTCGCTGGTGGGCGTCGCCTGAAGGCACGGTGGAGCTGGGTGAAGGTTATGACGGGCGCGAGCAGAAACTGTATGGCCGAACCGCTGAAGGTGGCTGGCGCGAGGTCAGCCGCGAAGATTATTTCGACGATCGTGTACGTTCCGTGCTTGCGGTGGAGGCAGGCGGTGCAACGGCGCTCGTCCTCGCAGCTCATGACAGCGATACGCGCGCGCTGTGGCGCTACAACATTGCGGACGGCCAGTTCATTCGCAGGCTGGCGGGGCATGAACGCTATGACATTTCCTCAGCCATTTTTGACCCGGTGACGACCATTGCCGTTGGTGCCTCCTACGCGGCGGACGAAGTGCAGGATGTTATCTGGCAGGATGCCTACCGCGCCAAACTGACAGAGGTATCCTCGCAACTGGGGGCGGAGGGGCTTTCGCTGACGTCCGCCAGCTATGATGGCCGCCGCCTGCTATTCCGCCAGCAACTGAAATCCGCGCCGCCGCGCTATTACCTTTATGATGTAGAAACAGGCACCATCACGGCGCTTCCATATGAAAGTGACGACGACAATCTGCCCGAACCTAAAACACAGGGCGTGTGGATTCCGCTGCCGGGGCGTGGGAATTTGACCATGCATGCACTCTTGAGTGAGCCGGAAGATGGTCGCACCGGACGTGCCGTTGTGCTTATTCATGGCGGGCCGGTCAAGCGGGTGACGGACGGCTACACCCCGCTTGTGAGCTGGCTAACGGCAAACGGCTATAGCGTGCTGCAGCCCAACTTCCGCGGATCAAGCGGCTTTGGTGAACGCTGGCGGCGCGCAGGCTATACCGAATGGGGCAGGGATATGCAGGAAGATATCCGCACCAGTCTTGAGTGGATGGTTGATAACGGCGTGGCCGCGCCAGGACGTATCTGCGCCATGGGAGGCTCTTATGGGGGCTATGCATCGCTATTGTCGGCCATCAAGGACGATGATCTGATCTCCTGTGCCATCAGCCTTAACGGTGTGACCTCGTTGCCCCTTCTGGTGGACTATCTGGAGACCCGCCGTTTCCATGCACTGACGGTTCCGCGTATCAAGGGCAAACTGTCTGATTATGCACTGCGCCGGCGGTCACCGCTGAACCGTGCGAATCTGATCCGTGTGCCGGTGTTGCTGCTCCATGCGACCGAGGACATGAATGTGCCTTTCCAGCACGGCCAGCTGATGGCAAGAGCCCTCAAGAAGCTTGATAAGCCTCATGAATATATCGTGCTCAAGGGCTCGGAACACCAGCTTAAGCGTACCGCAGACAGGCGGATATACTATCAAAACGCTGTCAGGTTCCTCGATGCTCACATCGGGCCGAACGTGACAATTGCGCAAGAGAACATATGGTGAAACTGGCGTTTTTTAGCCAATTTTGCTTTTTCCCTCCCCTAATTTGTGGTTTCTAAAGCGGGTGAACCCGGCATAAGGGTGCACGGGGAGTGGTCGCCTGACACAAAAAAACAAACAGGTGGCCCGATAAAAACAATTAAGGGGTGAAGATGTCCGACACAGTCGTTTCGACCGAGGGGTCGCAGGAGCGTCAGTTCCTGGGGCACCCGATTGGCCTTGTGGTCTGCTTCCTGACCGAAATGTGGGAGCGTTTCTCCTACTACGGCATGCGCACGATCTTGGTCCTGTATCTGGTGAAATACCACCTGTTCAGCGCTGAAAAAGCCAGCATGATCTACGGCGCGTACGCCGGTCTCGTTTACATGATGCCGATCATCGGCGGTTATATGGCCGACCGTTACCTCGGCAGTCGCAAAGCGGTTACCTATGGTGCCATCTTGCTGGTGCTTGGGCACGGCCTCATGGGCTTCCACGGCCCTGCTGCCTTCATGGACGGTGAAACCGTTGTCCGCAACGAGTTCTACCTGAACATATTCTTCCTCGCGCTCGCGCTTATCATCGCTGGCGTTGGCTTCCTGAAAGCGAATATCTCCACAATTGTGGGTGCGCTTTATGGCCCGAAAGATCCGCGCCGAGATGGTGGTTTCTCCATCTTCTACATGGGTATCAACATGGGCTCGCTCATCTCCACCGGTCTCGTTGGTTATGTGGGTGAAACCTATGGCTGGAACTATGGCTTCGGCCTCGCCGGTATCGGCATGCTGTTTGGCCTTCTCGTGTTCCTCGGTGGCCAGAAGCTGCTTGATGGCCGCGCTGAGCCGCCAAACCCTGAAGTGCTGAAAGAGCGTTCGCCAATCGGTCTCAACAAGGAACACACCATCTATCTCGGTGGTATCCTGATGGTGGTGGCAAGTTGGATCCTGATGCAATATCAGACCTTTGTAGGCCAGCTTCTGGGCGCTTCGGGCTTCGTGATGATTGCGCTGATCCTCGTTTACGCCTTCCGCTCCTGCACGAAGGTGGAGCGTGACCGCCTGATGGTTGCCTGCTTCCTGATCGCGATCCAGTCGGTATTCTGGGCGCTGTTTGAACAGCAAGCTGCAAGCCTGACGCTGCTCGCGGACCAACAGTTCAACCTTGATGTGCTGGGCATGAATGTGCTGGCGAGCCAGGTTCAGCTCATGAACCCGCTCTTCATCGTGCTGCTCGCGCCCGTGATGGCGTGGCTTTGGGTGGCGCTTGCCAACAAGAAGCTCGAGCCGTCAACACCCGGCAAGTTCGGTATCGCCATGCTGCTGATCGGCCTTGGCTATATCGTCTTCTCATGGGGCATGAGCCTTGACGACAGCACGAGCAAAAGCTTCATCTGGCTGGTGTTCATTTACCTGTCGCTCACGCTTGCTGAGCTCTGTCTTAGCCCGGTTGGCCTGTCGATGGTGACCAAGCTTTCGGTCTCCAAGATCGTTGGCATGCTGATGGGGACGTGGTTCCTGTTCACGGCCCTTGGTAACTATGTGGCAGGCTGGATCAGCTCGCTCACGGGTTCAAGCGGCCACGGTGCAGACTCTGGTGTGCTTGATATCGTTGCGACGATGGATGTCTACACCACGATTGGTTATCTGTCCGGCGGTGTGGGTGTCTTCATCCTGCTGCTGACGCCAATCCTGCGTAAAGGCATGCACGGCGTGCACTAACGCGCACCGTATCGCACAAAAACCAAACCCCCGGGGCGCAGGCTTCGGGGGTTTTTTCTTTATCTGGCCTTGAGGCTTTGTGGGCCGCTGTCGCTGTGCTCCGGGTTGATGGCCGGCGATGCGCTCAGAAGCGGATAGCGGCTAAGGTACTCTTCCGGCACATAGTGCGAGATGATCTTGCGGTAGGTGGGGCTGTGCTGGAACGCACCGATTGCGGCGTCGATCTGCTCAACGGTTTTCCCGGGCACGGACTTTCGACTGAGCATGAAGTGGGTCATGCCATCATTGACCACATGGGGGTGAATGTCGGCGCTTGAGAGCAGGTCCTGCCGTTTCAGAATGGCGTGCCCGTTGAAAATGTCGTCAATCACCACATCCACACGGTCAGAAAACAGGGCGCGGTATAGATTTTCATAATCCACTGATTGCAGCACCTGCATGCGGAAGTCGGCGCTACGTTCATGCAGGCGTGCATACTCATACCCGTACCAGCTGCCCAGGTGTGCCCCAATCCGCACCTTTGCAGCGGCCAGGTCCGCGAGGCTCACGATTGTTTGCGGCACGCTTGTGGTTTCACCCTTTCGCACGAACATGACCATTAGTTCGTGCCGGTAGGGTGATGTGAAGTATGCATATTTTTCGCGCTCGGGCGTGGCTGAGGCACCCATGGCAACATCTGCAAGGCCCGAGCTGATGGCGGAGAGCGAACGCTTGAGCGGCATCTTGGTGTAGCGCCATGTACACCCTGCAGCTTTTAGCGTCTCTTCGAGAATTTCGACATCGAGCCCGGTGAGCTGTCCGTCAGCCGCTTCATAATGATAGGGTTCGGAATTGAAATAGACGACATTGAGTTCATTGTCGCAGGCCTTCGCCGTGCCAATACCGAGTAGAGACACACCAAGGTAGGTCAGAACTTTTAGTCCATTGAACGCCACACCATCACCTCATACAGGTATATAGTGTGCCACATACCCGTTCGCGATACGATAAAAAACGTCTAGTCCTGCCCGGCGGCCAGCTCGCGGGTCAGGTTTTCAGGGCCGTAACTCAGGATAAGTGCTCTGTATGCATCGGTCTTGCGGTACCGCGCCAGCGCATCATCAATTGCTTCAAGGTCTGCGTTGGTCGTCGTTGCACGGCTTAGCATAAGATGCAGGGTGTTGACGTTTATACGAAAGGCCAGGGGCGCGATATGCGTTTGCAAGCCGGCGTCCTTGCTGACGTGATAGCCGCTCAGCAGGTCGACGACGGCAACATCCACAATGCCGGCTTCCAGCCAGCGGAAGAGCGTAACGAAGTCGCTGCTGGCCTCAATGCGGGCATGGAATGCGGGATTGGTTTCCATTGCATTCGCAAACTCGGCACCGTACCAGCCGCCAAGTACCACACCGACCTTGAGGTCTGATGCGATGAGTGCGTCGAGCGACGGGATTTCACTGGCTTTCTTGTCGGTGTTCCGAATAAAGCCGCCCACCACCTCGCGGCGCATTGCCGTGGTGAAATAGGTGGCTTCTTCGCGCTCAGGCGTTTTGGATACGCTGGGCATGCCGTCGAGATCACCCAGCTTCACGTCGCGCAGCGCGCGCTTGAACGGGACTTCATGCAAAGTGAAGGTGCAACCTGCAAGGTCCATCGCGCCTCGCAAAATATCAACATCAAGGCCATGGGCGGTGCCAGACGCATCAAAATCGATATAGGGCGGGAATGCCAGCATGCCGAGGTCAAAGGTTTTGCTGCATTCGGCATTGGCGGAAAGGGGGGCGAGCATGAGCAACAAGCTTGCCCATATGCACCGAAATGCATTTTGCCTTGTCGCCATGTTCTTGCGTTGCCTGTCGTTCACCAACTGTCACACATTTTGTCTTGCCCACGCGGAAGCCGTCAGCGGCGCGCCGTCTGTTCAAGCATATTGCATGTGCAAAGTTTATGACAGTTTAACAAGGTTGGCCCGCAAGCGGTGCGCATCGGAATTTCCGATCATATCATCGACCTCCTTGTGGGTCGCTTCCCATGTGGGGAAAGCCTCTGCCAGCAGGGTGCGTCCTTCGTCGGTCAGCGACAGGCAGCGGCTGCGTTTATCGCTTTCCGGGATTGTTACCGTCAGCAAACCACGTCGTTCGAGTGGCTTGATATTCGCCGTCAAAGTGGTGCGGTCCATCGCAAGCAGGTTCGCGACAGAGGTGATCGTGGGTGCATCCGGCCGGTTCAGCGACATCAGGAGCGAGAATTGCCCGCTCGTGAGGCCATGAGGTCTAAGCGCATCATCAAAATGACGGGCCATCGCTCGCGCTGCCCGCTGCAGGTGCATGCAAAGGCAATGGTCGCGTACCAAGTGGGTGATCTCTAACGGCAAAAAATCTTTCTTTGACATGTTTTAATTATGTTGATATCAACCCTCAAGTCAATAACGTTGATATCAACGTAAGTGAAATAATTCACAATCAAAGTGTTTTCGATCAAGGGCGCGCGAAACCCGGGTCCACGACAGTCAATCAAGAAAAAAGGGACGACAGATGAAACTCAATCCGTATCTGAATTTCGACGGCACCTGCCGCGAGGCGATGGAATTCTACCAGGCTTGCATCGGTGGTGAAATAGAAGCAGCAGTCACCTATGGCGACATGCCCGCGCCGGAACCGGATGATAATCCTGCGGGCTGCGCTGAAGGCATGGACATGTCTAAATGTGCGCACCTGATGGCACACATGCGCCTTGTGGCGGGTGATCTTGTGCTGATGGCGTCCGATTGCCCGCCGGGCATGTTTGAGGCAGCCGCAGGCACCGCCTGTTCGCTTCAGGTCGATAGCCCTGAGGAAGCCAAGCGCGTTTTTGAGGCGCTTTCCGCGGGCGGCATGGTGTTCATGCCCTTCGGTCCCACCGACTGGGCTGAGGCCTTTGGCATGTTCAAAGACAAGTTTGGCATTCCGTGGATGGTTAATTGCGAAGGCAACAAAGCCAACGCCTTTGACTGATCACGCTGGGCCGCTCGACCCCATCCGGGCGGCCCGACCACGGGGGAGAGATAATGCCGCAGCCAAATTTTGAAAGCGTCACGCTAGAGCGTGTCCTAGACGCGCCTATTGAACGCGTCTTCAGTGCCTGGTTGAAGCCTGAGGTGAAGGCGCAGTGGTTTGCGCCCAAGGGGGCCATCTGTGCCGTCGATGGCGGCGGGGTTAAAACCGGTGCGCACGAAAGCATCATGCTGCGCACGCCCCAAGGCTTGCAGCTTCTCGACATCACCTATTGTGATGTGCGACACAATGCGCGCATAAGCTACCGCTGCGACACCTATGTAGCGGGCCGGCATGTCGCCGCTTCTGCGGTGGTGGTGAAATTTGAAGCGCATGGCGGACAAACCCTGATAACCATCCGCGAAGAAATCATGCATGTCGCCATGATGACGGCACCGCCTGGTTCGCGAACAATTGACCAACAACCGTTTATCGCACCAGAAGAACGGCTGGTCGCACGAAGCCGTTACCACGCGCCTTTTTAATGACTCTGGTTAGACCGGCTGATACGCTCCCCGGCGTTACCGCCTCTTGGGGGGCGAAAAAGGGAGACATATACAATGAGGACAGCACGCTCGCGGACCAGTCTGGTTCGGCGTGGGCTTGCCGTTGCGGCGATGGGGCTATCGCTTGCAGCATGCCAGCCAGGCGCAGAGGAACAGGGCGCATTTGTTGAGATCAACAAAGACCCGTTCCCGTCAAGCTACACACCGCTTGAAAGCGGTATCACTTTCATCACCAACGCTACCATCCTTGATGGCAAGGGCGGCCGTATCGATGGCGGTTCCGTGCTTGTTGAAGGCGGCAAGATCAAGGCTGTCGGCAAGGACATTGCGGCGCCTGAGGGCGCGACTGTAATCAACGCCGAAGGGCGCTGGGTAACACCCGGCATCATCGACGTACACAGCCACCTTGGTGTGTACCCGAGCCCCGGTGTGCAGTCACATTCGGACGGCAACGAAGTGGGTGAGCCGGTCACGGCTGACGCGTGGGTCGAACACTCCAACTGGCCGCAAGATGGCGGTTTCATCCGTGCGGCTGCTGGCGGTGTAACCGCGCTCCAGCTTCTGCCGGGTTCCGCGAACCTTGTGGGTGGCCGTTCGGTCACGCTCAAGAACGTGCCGGGCCGTGTCGCACAGGACATGAAGTTCCCGGGCGCGCCTTACGGCATGAAAATGGCCTGTGGCGAAAACCCGAAACGGGTTTACGGCAGTGGCAAGAATAGCCCTGAGTTCCGCCCGCACACCCGTATGGGTAACGTGGCTGGCTACCGTCAGGCGTGGTCTGACGCACAAGCCTATCAGCGTGCCTGGGCCAAGTATGAGCGTGACTATAAAGCCGGTATCGACGCGACCCCACCGGCACGTGACCTGAACCTTGAAACGCTTGCAGGCGTGCTTGACGGCGAAATCCTCGTACACATGCACTGCTACCGCGCAGATGACATGGGCACCATGCTCGATGTCATGAAAGAGTTCGGCTACAAGATCACCTCCTTCCAGCATGCGGTTGAAAGCTACAAGATTGCTGACAAACTGGCTGAGGACGGCGTATGCAGCGCGATGTGGGCTGACTGGCATGGCTTCAAGATGGAAGCCTATGACGGCATCCGCGAGAATATCCCGTTTGTGCACAAGGCTGGCGCATGCGCCATCGTCCACTCGGACGATGCTTATGGCATCCAGCGCCTCAATCAGGAAGCTGCCAAGGCGCTTGCTGATGGCCGCAAGGCCGGTGTGGATATCTCCAAGGAAGAGGCATGGCAGTGGCTGTCGCTCAACCCCGCCAAATCGCTCGGCATCGCCGACAAAGTTGGCACCATTGAGCCGGGCAAAGACGCAGACATCGTTCTATGGTCCGGTGATCCGTTCAGTGTCTATACCAAAGCTGATGTTACCTTCGTGGACGGCGCGGTGATCTTTGACCGCAACGACCCGAGCCGCCAGCCGGTCATGGACTTCGAACTTGGCCAACCCGGTGAAGGAGACGTGAAATGAGCATCATGAAAACGCTTATGGGTGCGTCCCTCCTCGCAATGGCTGCCGCGGGCGCTAATGCCGAAGATGTCGCCATCACAGGCGGCACCGCCTTCACCATGGGCGGCAAGGGCAAGGTGGAAAACGCCACCATCCTGATCCATGACGGCAAGGTGCAGTCTGTCACCTCTGGCGGCGATGTGCCGGCGGGTTACCGCACGGTCGATGCTTCCGGCAAATGGGTGACTGCAGGCTTCATGGCCTCTGGTACCGAACTTGGCCTGACGGAAGTCAGCCTGTCGGGCGGCATCAACGATGCCCGCGCGTCGGACGCCAAGAACGGTGCTGGCCTCGAAGTGACCTACGCTTTCAACCCGGCGACGACCTTCATCCCTGAAACCCGCATTGAGGGTGTGACCCGTGCGGTGACCGGTTTCAGCTCGACGAAGGACATGTGGCGCGGGCAAAGTGCGGTTATCGCGCTTGCCGGTGACAACATGATCGTCAAAGAGCATGCGGTGCTTAGTCTCGACATGGACGAAGGTTCAGCTGAGAAGAACGGCGGCAGCCGTGCTGCCCTTTGGGACACGGTCATCACCAAGCTTGAAGAATCACGCCCGAACGGGGACGACAAGAAAGACGATGACAAAAAAGACAAGAAGCCGAAGTACGATAGCGCCAAAGCGGCGTTTGACCGGCTGTTTGCGGGCGAAATCCCGCTGCTTGTCGAGGTTGAACGCAAGGCGGACATCCTCAATGTCATCAAGCTAAAAGAGCGCTTTGGCATCAAGGTTGTCGTAACCTCAGGCGCGGAAGCATGGATGGTAGCGGATGAGTTGGCTGCAGCTGGTATCCCGGTTGTGCTCAACCCGCTCCGCAACCTCGCGGAAGACTTCGACAGCCTCGGCACCACTGGTGCGGCTGCCGCGCGGCTGCATGCAGCGGGTGTGAAAGTGGCATTCCTGCCGCCAGACACCAACAACACGCGCCTTGTGCCTCAAAACGCGGGTAACGCGGTTGCCATGGGCATGCCGTGGGAAGCCGCTGTTGATGCACTAACCGTCAACCCGGCTGAAATCTTCGGTATTGCCGACAGCTACGGCACGCTTGAAGCAGGCAAGGACGCAGACGTTGTGGTGTGGGATGGTGACCCGCTCGAGGTGATGACAAGCCCGGATGCAGTGTTCATCCGTGGTGAGGAAGTGCCGCTCGTGAGCCGCCAGACCAAACTGCGCGACCGCTACATCGACCTGCCGCGTTCGCCGGCATACGTAAAATAAAAAGGCACATGACGTGCTTGGGTAAAACACGGAAGCCGGGGCCTTTGGTCCCGGCTTTTTCATAATAATATCAGACAGGGAGGGCGCTCATGCGCACAATCATTTTTTCAGCCTTCATCAGCCTCGCGGTGCTGGCACCAAACTTTGCAATTGCGGCAGACTGGCCGCCGCTATCCAAGACAGTGGAAGCAAACCTTCAGGCGACTGATGTAGCGCTCTATGGCGTAACCGCAAGTGGTGACGAGATGAGCTTTGGGCAAGGGGTTCTAAACGCCACTACGCCGCTCCGCATCGCAAGTGTGACCAAAACCTACGTGGCCGCGACCGCGCTCAGGCTCTGGGAAGACGGCAAGCTCGATCTTGAAGCCCCCATCGCGCGCTATATTGACCCGGCCTATGCCACCACGTTGGCCGAGGACGGCTATGACGCGAACGTCATCACAGTAAGGCAATTGATGTCGCACACCTCTGGCATGGCAGACCACGCACAAACCCAGGATTTTTTTGACACCATCCTGAAGGACACCAGCCATATGTGGACGCGGGAAGAGGACCTGCGAGGCCTTGTGGATTGGACAGACCCTGTGGGCACGCCGGGCGAACGGTTTTTCTATTCCGACACCGGATATGTCCTCCTCGGCCATATCATCGAGAAGCAGGCAGGCATGAGCCTCGCCGCGGCTGCGCGTGCCTACCTTGGCCTTGATGCCATTGGCCTGCCGGATACCTACTGGGAAATCATGGAAGCAGGCGAGGGTATCGCTGACCGCCGTGCGCACCAGATGTTTGAAGGCATGGACACCTACGGCTGGAGCGCGTCCTTGGACCTTTACGGTGGTGGTGGCATTGTCAGCTCACCGCGTGACATGGCGCGTTTTTTCCAAGCGCTTTTCTCAGGCGAGGTATTCAAGAAAGCAGGCACGCTTGAAGTGATGTTGTCTGCTGACGGCTTGCCGTCAGACAGCCCATACCGGCTTGGCATATTTGTGCGGCAGCTCGGCGATGTTACCTATTATGAGCACTCAGGCTTCTGGGGCACGCTTGCACTCTATAATCCGGCCACGGGCGCGGCCTATGGTGGGGCGGTAACCGACAAAACAAACTTCCCCGCCATGCGGCAGGCGCTTCTGGATGCGCTGGTGAAATAAAGGCCGGGGCGGCCGTCTAAGCGGCGGTCGCCTGCTGTTTGCGTTTGCCTTTCTGGTATGCCGCGATGCGCAGGAGAAGGGCGAGCACACAGAGGGTGGGGATCCAAAGCGTTGCGAAGCTGGCGCCGCTCTCCGGCACCCGGCCAAGCGACGTGACGGTAAAGATCGCCCAGATATAGTAGCTGCCCACCTTGTGCAGGCGTTTCCAGCGCTTGGCGCCCAGCTTGCGCACAGACGCGTTGTTGCTGGTCAGCGCCATCAGGCCAAGGAACACATAGGCCAGTGCACCCACGGCCAGCACGCCAAGCGGGCGGGTGGCATCCGTCAGCGCAAGGTTGGAAAGCACCAGCACCGCATGGGTGAAATGCACCAGCGCAAAGGACAGCCCGATATAGCGGCGGTTGCGCATCAGGTATCTGGGGCCGGGGCCAGGGGCAAGGCGCATCAGCGATGAGGCGGTGAAAGCAAAAAAGAACAGCGCAAAAGCCATGTCTGCGGTCGGCGCCATCACGCGCGGCAGGCCAGCCACATAACCGCCTGCGGCGTCAAGCTGGCTGAAAACAAAGCCGTAGAGGATCAGGGCAACCGGAATGAAAAGCTTTTTGCCTTCAATCAGTTTGAGCATGAAATGTCCTTTCCCCAATTGCTTTGCGCACCAAACACTGGGATAGTTTCACATAATTCCAACACGTCAAAATAATTTGAAAGCAAGACCATGAGCATCGAGCTTAGGCCGGTACCGGACGAGGACTTCCAGGCATTCTTCGAGCTGATGAATGACAGTTCCATCGCGGTCATGGCAGGCACGGTGCCGCATCCCATTACGCCCGAATGGGCGGAGGAACGCATCAAAAGCCGCCGCGCCATGGAGCGTGAGGGCACAGGTGCACATCGCGGTGTCTATCAGGGCGACGTGCTGGTGGGTGACGCTGCCTATTTCTTCCGCGATGACGAGGTTGAAATTGGCTATGCCATCGGCAAGGACTTCCGGGGACAGGGCTTAGCCACGAAGGCTGCACAGTTGGCGGTGGATCTTGTGCGTGACCACGGCATTGCGGGCCCCATTTATGCCGGTTACGCGCAGGACAACCCGGCCTCTGGCCGCGTGCTGGAAAAGGTTGGCTTTGTGCGCGTGGGCGAAAGTGTGGTGCATTCCATGGGGCGTGAAGGTGACATGCCGCTTTTCAAGTGCGCCTACCGTGACGATATTCGCTTGCGCCCCCATCTGGCCGCTGACTTTGACGTGCTTCATACCTTCCTTGACGAGGATGCCTTCTATCAGGCTGGTGGCGGCAAGCGGGACAACAGCCCGGCGGAGATGCAGGCGCGCATTGAAGGCTATATCGCCAAGGGCGCGCATTTCACTGTCATCCTCTATGAAGGCGCGGTGGCGGGTTACATTGGTGCTTTTACGCGTGAGGGTCGCTGGGAGGTCAGTTACTGGCTTGGGGCAGCTTACCGGGGGAAAGGGCTGGCGGAGCGCGCACTGAGCGCGTGGTTGATGGGCGCACCTGAATTTGAAGGCGGGCTCCATGCCTGCGTGGCAAAAGATCACCCTGCATCGATCCGCGTGCTTGAGAAGTGCGAGTTTGAACGCATCGGCGAAGACAGCTTCCATTCGCCACACCGCGATGCCGTGGTGGAAGAGTGGGTTTTCCAAAGCACTCATGATCGCTAGAGGCGATCACAATCAGAATTTTAATCAATTGGACCAATTGATCCAGTGGTGCCATCTTTACCGTATCAAGTCACGGGAAAGAAGCGCCCCTCCCCCGATCTGAGGGTGCCCACTCCCTGAACCGCCCTCTGGCGTTTCTTTCCCGTCGTGATTTCCTCGCACGTCCATATAGGACGCTGTGCCCGCTGCCTCGGCGTGTCCTCCTATCCCCTCGCTGGCAGCGGGCATTTTTTTGCCCGAAACTTTGGAGGGGCAACCCCGTGCCATTTGTCCTGACAAGAGGGGTGGATTATTTTTTATGAAGTGCCGTCGCTTTGGGGCAGGGAGCGGTGTGCGCTGCATTATGGGGAGCCACAATGCCCGGAAGCGATTTTGCGGCCCGGATTGAGCGCATTGTTCGTATGCTCAATCACGGCGAGGTCCTGCCTGTGCTCGAAGAATTTTATCGGCACGACGCCCGTTTTTTTGAAAATGATTTTCTCTTTGCCGAGGGCCCGCAGGAAGCGCGGGAACGTCAGGCCAACTTCCTTGATACCTGCTCCAGCTTTGAAGGCATTGTCGACCTTGTGCATGCTGATGCCGGGCGCGGCATTTCAGTGCTGCACAACCGCAGCCGCTTCGCGCACGACGATTATGGTACGGGCGCGGTGAACGGCATTCATGTGCAATATTGGCAGGGCGGCATGGTCGCGCGGGAAGAATATTATTCTGGCGACCGGGTAGAAGAGATGCTTGGCTTCTGGCGTGGCGTCGCCAAAGCAAGCCCACGGGTTTAGGGCTTTCGCTCGTCAGATTGCGTGATAGGCCAGCGCAATACCGCCATCGGGGAGGGGTATGCCAATACCAGTGCATGCGGTTTGGCCCTTCTTGCTCCAGCTCAACAGATAGGCTTTCCCATTGCGTTCGATCGTGAGGTCAAACTGCGCGGCAACACCACCCTCTGCACAGAAATAGGTAACCTTGTAGCTGCCTTCAACACTGTCGGCAGGGCCACCAACGGCGCAGCCACGGCACGGCGCTGCCATGCCGGGTTCCAGCCATTCCGCGTCAAGCGTGCCGCTTTCAATGCCGCGGCGATAAATACAAACACCATAGTTGGCAGACATAGTTGTGTCCCTCAGGAAGCACAGGCAAGGTTCTCGCCGTGGTGGTGCATCACCTTCTTGATCACATTGCCAAGCGCCTCAAAGGTTTTGGCGCGCGGGTTGGTCTTGCGCCAGATCAGGCCGATGGTGCGCGTGGGCACCATGTCCTTGAATGGCACTACATGAACGCCGGCCCCTTCCGCAAGGCCCGCTTCGACTGCCATGCCGGGCAGGAGCGTGATGCCGTGCCCGGCCGCAACCATTTGCACGATGGTATTGAGGCTGGTGCCCGAAAGCTCACGCCGCGCACCGCGGCCAAGCAGTTGGCAGGCTTCAAGGGCATGTTCCCTCAGGCAATGCCCTTCCTCAAGCAGCATCAGGCGGCTTTCATCAAGCTCGGTGCTGTTGATGCCGTTCTCGGGCCCCTCGCCAGCCGGGAAAGCGACCAGGAAGGGGTCATGGAAAAGCGGCATTTCAGCCACGTCACCACAAGCGAACGGTAGTGCGAACAGCACAAGGTCAAGCTCGCCGGTTTTAATCAGCTCGCACAGTTCGGCGGATTTATCTTCCCGCAGGTGTAGCTCAAGGTCCGGGAGCGCGTTGCGGATTTCGGGCATGATCTTCGGCAGCAGGAACGGTGCAATGGTGGGGATAATCCCAAGCCGTACAATGCCTTTGAGTGGGTCTTTCGCCGCCGCCGCCATGTCGGTCAAGTCATCCACGTCATTCAGGATCACCAGCGCACGCCTGACCACCTCTTCCCCAAGGGCGGTGAACATCACGCTCCTTTTGGTGCGTTCCACAAGCTGGGTACCGAGGAGGTTTTCAAGCTCCTGCAGGCCGGCGGACAAGGTAGACTGTGTCACGTGGCAGGCGTCTGCCGCTTTGCCAAAATGATTGGTGCGGTGCAGCGCAACAAGATAGCGAAGCTGTTTGAGGGTAGGAGGAAAGCTCATCGAACGACCCGATTATAATATTCAAATCTATTTGTTGGATCGATATTACGTCAGGCGGCATGATAGGGGCAACAGAAAACGAGCAGAGCATTTGCCTGCAAACCAGTACTGCCAAGGATGGTCGTTTTCACCCAAGTTTCAGGCTGCCGCCTAATTCTCGTCACATTTCGGCAGTCTGTTAAAGCGCGGTTCCGGTTCGCCGGGACCGCCTTTTCCTTTTGTATCCGATTTGTCTGTGAGTTCTGTGTATCCGCACACTGTGCATGATGTGTGCGAAACGTGTGCGGAATTTGCGCAAAAAAATGGCCGGGTAAAAACCCGGCCCGAGTCACGACAGCGAGGATAGTGCGGCGGCAGTCACGCACACCGCAATAGGAGTGAGCACGAACGAGTCGTGCCCTCTCGCTCCATTAAGAAACCAAATATCGGCCTCGCGGTCAATGCCTGTCTGATCACATTCCCCCAAACTGTTGGAAAATAGCCAAAAAAGCTGGGTGCAGCGCAACAAAATAAGCGATTTTTGGCAGTTTTCGACACAAGGTTTAGCGTTCGTTGAACGCCTATTCACGTTCCCGAGAGGGTGATTCGCTACATTTTGATGACAGGTAAATAAAACCGCCACTGACACCGGGGTCAGTGGCGGTGTGCTGGCAGCACTTGGAAAATTTCCGGGCCGGAAATGCCGCCGACGATCTGAAGCTAGCCCTTGCCGATGAAGTCGTCCGCTACCTTGCAGGCAGCAGGGCCGATCAGCACCACAAAGAGCGCAGGCAGGATGAAAAGAATGAGCGGTACGGTCAGCGTAGCAGGCAGGCGCGCTGCCTTTTCTTCCGCCTTCATCAGCCGCTCGTTCCGGAATTCATTTGAGAGGACACGCAGTGAGGACGCGAGCGGTGTACCGTAACGTTCACTCTGGATGAGCGTGGTGACCACACCGCGAAGCGCGGGCAGGTCCACCCGTTCCGAGAGGTTGATGAGCGCTTGCCGCCGTTCAGGCAGGAAGCCAAGCTCGATGGAGGTAAGGGTAAATTCGTCAGCCAGTTCAGGGCAGGCGCGGCCCAGTTCCTTGGCGACACGGTTGAGCGCGGCATCGAGCGTGAGGCCGGCTTCGGCGCAGACCACCAGAAGGTCGAGCGCGTCCGGCAGGCCCTTACGGAGCGCGTCTGTGCGTTTCTGTTTGATGTTGGCGATGTAGATGTCCGGCAGCTTGAGGCCGAGGAAAACGGCGGCGGCTGAATAGACCGAGTGCATCTTCTCATGCCCCGGCATGAAACCAAGGCCATAGAACAGCATCACCGCCACAAGGCCCATGATAAGCGGGAGTGTGAGCCGCGCCACCTGATAGATCACCACAGCGTCGGACGAGCGCAGGCCCGCCTGGGTCAGCTTTTGGGAGACTTTGGCTGTCTGCTCCTTCTGCAGGAGCTGGAATTTGTCCGCAAGCGCACGGAGCGCGCCAACACTGTCCACTTTCTTGACTGGCGAACGGCGCTTGGACGTGGTCATGAGACCGGCCTTGAGCGCATCACGCCGGCCTTGCAGCGACTTCACACGGCCTTTCATCGGGTCGCGCACAAGTGCCGCCTGATAAACGGCGAACATCACCAGAAGCGCCACCAGCCCCGCCGCAAACGACAGGAGGTCAACAACCGCGATACCGAGCATGTCTTCAATTGCCTGCATGCCTATACCTCAAACTTGGTCATGCGGGACATGATGAACACCCCGATGGACATCCACACCAGCGCCCCGATACCGGCCATCATGGCCTTGGGTTCGGTGAAGAGGATGATGCCATAGTCGTAGTTCATCATCATGATAACGCCGAGCATGATGAAGGGCAGGGAGCCCACGATCCACGCACTTGCCTTCGCTTCCGATGACAGCGCTTTCACCTTCAGTTTCATCGCCTGCCGCTGGCGCAGAATGGTGGCGAGGTTGCCAAGCGTCTCACCAAGGTTACCACCGGTTTCGCGCTGTACGACGAGCGAGATGACGAAGAATTTGAAATCGGGTGTGTTGAGCCGGTCCGCGGTTTCCCACAGCGCTTCCTCAAGCTGCTTGCCGAGGCGCATGGCGTCCGAGATGCGTTGGAATTCCACACCCGTGGGCGCGGGCAGTTCCTTCGCCACGTTCATGATGCATTCGTTCACCGGCAGGCCGGACTTAAGGCCGCGCACCATAAGGTCCATGGCTTCAGGGAACTGTTTGGTGAATTTGGTGGTGCGCGCGGTGATGCGGTTCGAGACCCACATATGCGGCAGGCCCACACCCGCGATGATCGCCATGAAAAGCGCGAGCACAAGCCCCGCCCCCATGGCGAGCAGGCCAATAAGCGCAAAGACAGCAAGCCCAAGCGAGATGACGGTATAGCGCGAGAGGTCAGTGCCGAGCCCCGCTTGTGAGAGGCGACGTTTGATCTGGTCACGGCGTGGCAGCAATTCCGAAAGGCTGGCCACAAGGCCGGACTGTTGCTGGTTCACACGGATGGAACGCGCGCCTTCGCCCTTCAGGCTGGACTTGGCTTCAAAGCGTGCTTTGAAACGCTCCAATTTCTGCCGTGTTTCCTTGCGGCCCTTGCTGAGCGCGTTCGAGAGCACGATGACAACCACCAGCACCACAAACACAGCGATGCCGCCAACGGCCAGAACCACATCAAGATTGGTGTTATCCATTCATGGCCTCCATCAGTGCGCGGTCGAGACCGAAGTATTCCGCCTTGGTGAGGAAGTGCGGGCGAACACCGGTGGACTTGAAGTCACCGACCAGGCGGCCGCTCTCGTCCTCACCCGTAAATTCGAACTTGAACAGGTCTTGCGTGGTGATCACATCACCTTCCATGCCCACCACTTCGGTCACGTGGGTGGTGCGGCGGCCACCGTCGCGCATACGCTGCACCTGTACGATGAGGTCAAGCGAGGCGGAAATCTGTTCACGGATGGCTTTTGCAGGCAGGTGCAGGCCTGCCATGTTGACCATGTTCTCAAGCCGGGTCAGCGCCTCGCGCGGCCGGTTGGCGTGAATGGTCCCCATGGAGCCGTCGTGGCCCGTGTTCATGGCTTGCAGCATGTCGATCGCTTCACCACCCCGGATCTCACCAAGGATGATACGGTCCGGGCGCATGCGAAGCGCGTTTTTGACGAGGTCACGCATTGTCACCTCGCCCTGGCCTTCAAGGTTTGGCGGGCGGGTTTCAAGGCGTACCACGTGCGGCTGCTGCAATTGCAGTTCCGCCGCATCCTCGATCGTCACAACCCTTTCGCCCTTGTCGATCATACGCGACAGCGCGTTCAGCATGGTGGTTTTACCCGAGCCCGTACCGCCCGAGATCAGGATATTGAGCCGGCAGGCGCCCGCGATCTTGAGCAGCTTTGCAAGCGGTGGCGTGATGGAGCCGAACTCAAGCATGCGGTCGAGGGTGATTTTATCCTGCGTGAACTTCCGGATGGAGATGGACGCACCGTCGATGGCGAGCGGCGGTGCAATCACGTTCACCCGGCTACCGTCCGCAAGGCGGGCGTCACAGATGGGGGAGCTTTCGTCCACCCGGCGGCCTACGGCGGTCACAATACGCTGCGCCACGTTCATCAGGTGCTGATTGTCACGGAAATGCACGTCCGTCAGCGTCAGGCGGCCCTTCTTCTCCACATAGACCTGCTTGGGGCCGTTGACCATGATGTCCGAGATTTCATCGTCCGCGAGCAGGGGCTCAAGCGGGCCAAGGCCCAGCATGTCATCCAGTAGCAGGGTAACGAGGTCGCGCTGCTCAGTCAGGTTCAGGTTGATCTTTTCCTGTACCAGCAGCTCGCCAACCACTTCGCCCACCTGGTCCGCCAGTTCAGCGCGCGGTAGTTCCGCCGCCGCACCGGGGTCGATATGGTCCATCAGCAGGACCTGAATACGGTCCCGCGCTTCAAAGAGGGTGTTTTTGTCTTTGTCTTTTTTTGCCGTGGTGCCGCTATCACTGGTGTCGCCAATCGGCCCGATGGTGGCTTCGGCCTCATTAAGGAGATAGGTGGCGAGGTCTTTCTGTTCCGCGCCTGAGAGGCTTTCGCCGCTCTCGGCCAGAAGTTCACCAATCAGGGCATCGATCTTTTTCGATACCTCACCCTTGGTGGACATGCGCAGTTCATCCGCCGTGAAGTGGGATTTGAGCGCTTCCTCGCCTTTCTCCGCCAGCCGGTCAACAAGGTCAGCCGCGCTAACGCCCGACTGTTCGTTGGCTGCGAAGGGGGCGGAGCCCGCCGGGTCGTGATCAAGGGCAGGGGCGGCGCTGCTGCGGCCAAAACCGCCAGCAGTGCTGCCAAAGCCAGTGCTTTGACGCTTGAGACCCTGCTTCTTTTTGCCGAAACCTGCTTTCATCTTCACCTTGCCTTAGCGGCTGAACAGTTTACCGAACCAAGAGGTCTTTTCCTTGCCGATGCTGTCATCGGACGTGACCTTGCGCAGAAGATCGAGGTAGGCCTGCGACAGCTTGGCGCCGGGCGCGTTTGCGACCACTACTTCGCCTGCCTGTGTGGCGGTCATCATGGTTTTGATGTCAAACGGGATTTTAGCATCAACCGGACGTTCGATCGAGTTCTCGAAATCCTGCTCGCTCACCTCGTTTGGCACCATGCCCACCTTGCCGGCGGCCACATAGATGTCAGCCTGCGGTGCAATCTGTTTGATGTGCGCGAGCAGGCGGATGCAGTCCCGCGCGGCGGTCAGCGAATAGTCAGTGAGCAGAACGATATCGGTGGCGGAGCGCAGCACATCCACATGGGTGCCGAGCATCTGGCGCGGTACATCTACCACAACGCAGTCGAAGTTTTCACCAAGCGCATCAACAAGCTGCTCAAGCGCACCCTCAGCCGGGTCACTGAGACCACCGATCGGGGCTTCACAGCCGAGGATCGAGAGTTTGTCATGGGGTTTGACCACAGCGCGCTCAAGAAAGAGGCCATCAACCCGGCGCGGGTTATCAAGCGCGTCCGATAGGCCACGGCCCGGCTCAAGGTCGAACTGCATGGCGGATGTGCCGAAAAAGAGATCAAGGTCCAGAAGCGCGGTCTTTTTGCCCTGGTCTGCCATCATCCAGGCGATGTTGGCCACCATGGTGCTGGTGCCGATCCCGCCACGCACGCCAAGGCATACAAGCTGGCGGGTGTCGTTCTTGGGCGACGTGTCTTCGACTTCTTCTTCGTAGGCGAGCGCTTCTTCCGCGGTGCGGATCGCGTCGCGCAGCATCTCTGCCGTCAGCGGTTTCACGAGATAGTCGTGCACACCGGCGTGCAGAAGGTCGCGGTACAAGGTCACGTCATTGAGGGTGCCGAGCGCGAGCACCACTGTGCCGGGTTCACATACGTCCGCAAGGGACTGCATGTCGGCGCGTGGGTCGTCACTGTCCGAGAGATCGACAATCAGGAATTCAGGGCAGGGCATGCCGCCAAGCGCGCGCACAGCAGACACAACACCGCCTGAGAAGATCATGTCCGGGTTCCAGCCGCGTTCCGATATTACGGGCAGCAGAATCTGCGCCGACATTTCATCGCAGATGAAGGCTGCGTAGGTTTCGCGCTGGTCGGACGCTGTCAATTTTGAGGTCGCAATCATGATAGCTCCCCTTATTTGCCTGTTGGTGCGGCATCACCGCCACCTGCGCCGCCGCCCGTGCTGCCAGCCCCCGTTGTCACCGGCATATCCGCGAAGGATACGGTGACAGCCGGGCCTTTGGCTTTTGCCTTGGGCGAATAGATTGCCGCGACAGCTGCGCCTGTTGAGTTGCCGCCGTTCCTGCCTGCCACAAGGTCACGCGGGTCCGCGACCATAAGGCCGAGGTTTGCGGTATTGGCGCAGCCATAATAGCTGCTGGCATTGTTGCGGGTGTTGTTGGTTGGCTCGTTCGGCCATACGCCGCAGTTGGGCGTGGTGACCACATAGCGTTCCACATAAAGCGCGATATCGCCAATGGCCGGGGTTTCGCCAAGCGGCGCTTCCCCGCCATACACAAGGCCGCGTGCCTTGATCATTTTGGCGATGGCTGCGGTGCGGGCCGGTGATGCACCGCTGTCGATCATCACAATGTCGCCATAGCCTGCATCAACACTTGCGAGGAAGGCATGCAGGTTGGCTGCAACCGCTGCGGACGGCGTGTCCGTGCCGTCATCCTCTGCCTGGATCATATGCGCGAGGCGCACCATGGTAACCGCGTTCCTGTTGACCACCTCGCCCGAGACCGGGTTCGCGATCTGGTCGTGCACGCATGCGGTGGTGGAGAGGAGCGCAATTCCAAGAAGGGCTGGCTTCAGGAGTGCGGCTGCAAAAGTTTTTGAAGTGTGCGTCATGGTCCTGTCCTTCCCTTAATCAAGCTGGAAACCGGCGCGCTTCTTCATGGAAGCACCTTCGGTGGTATCAAGCGTGGTGGCGGCCTGCGCTTCGGTCGGGACCCAGCGTTTGCCATTGAGGAACCGGTCCATGTCGCCCGGTGCGATGTATTTGTCGGTCGGCAGCACCATTTTGTGGTCCGATACCGGGCGCACAACATAGGGTGTTACCACGATCAGCAGTTCGGTCTCCTCGCGGCGGAATTTCTCCGACTTGAAGAGCGCACCGAGGATCGGAATATCGCCAAGGCCGGGGAATTTGTCCGCGTCTTGCACGATGTTGTTCTGCAAAAGGCCAGCGATCGCGAACGACTGGCCGGAGCCAAGTTCAATCGTGGTTTCTGCGCGGCGGGTGCTGATGGACGGCACGCTGATGCCCTCCACCCGGATTGCGCCCGCGCTCGAGAGATCACTCACTTCCGGTTTTACGTGCATGGAAATGCGGCCGGAGTTGAGGACAGTAGGGGTAAAATCAAGCTTCACGCCAAACTCGCGGTATTCAATGCCAAGGCCGTCACGGCTTGGTACCGGCACCGGAAACTCGCCGCCCGCAAGGAAATTGGCCGACTGGCCGGTAAGCGCCGTCAGGTTCGGTTCCGCAAGCACGCGCAGGAAGCCTTCCCGGTCCATCGCGTCGATGGCCCAGTTGATATCAAGCCCGCTGCCGCCGATGTTGCCCACAATGCTGGAGGCATCCTGCACGGTGTTGAACACACGCTGCGGCAAGCCTGTTGCCTCATTGAGGATGATGTCAGATACGTTGCGCGTTTGCAGTAGACCAAAGACCGAGCTGCCGCTCGTCGCAAAACCTTCCCACGACACTCCAAGGGACTTGAGCACAGTGCGGGAAACTTCCGCGATGCGGACGCGCAGGTTCACTTGTGTGGGCTGCAGGATGGCGATGCTGTTCATCACGTCCTGCGTGCCAAGCACGGTGTGCGCAAGGCGTTCGGCCAGCGCGGCTTCATCGGGCGCGCCAACCGTGCCTTGAAGCACGATGAGCTGGCCGACGGTGGTGATCTCAATCGGGGTGCCCGGCAGCATGCGCTCATACGCCTGGCGGAGCGCACCAAGGTTGCGCGTTACCTGCACGGTGGCGCCATAGATGGTGTTGTCGTTTTCATCAAGCGCGTAGAAGGTGGTCTCCCCCTGCGTTTTGCCGAAGATATAGACAACGCGGTTCGATTTTACCTGAACGTCAGCCACTTCCGGGTTTGCGATGAAAACTTCGGTCGCCGGACGGTCAAGGCGGATAAGCGTGCCTTTGTTGACCTCGATGGTGAGGTTCTTGCCGTCGGCGTTCAGCACGCTGGCACCGTGTTCCTTCATGAAGTCAGCGGCGGATGCGCCCTGGCCCATGAATGTGCCGAAACCGATAATGGCGGCGGCAAGGATATGGTGGATACGAGCCTTCATTTTTTGCCGTCCTTCTCGATTTCTTCAACCGCCACGAAAGTGCTTTCGCCGCCGCGGGTGACGCGCACCGTTGGGCCATCGCTCTCTTTTTTGCCGAGGGCGGGCAGGAACTTGCTGATCTCATTCGCGGTGGTGTGAGATGAGGTCTCGCCCACTGGCGGGCTGTCCGGGTCGGCGGTCATACCGTCACCGCTTGCCGACAGGCTACGCAGGATAAGGGAGAGATTGCCGATGCTATCGAGCATCACCATTTTCTCGGCCATCTTCGGGGTAACCTCAAGCGTTGCGGTTTTTGCGATCCGCACTTCACCGGCCACGGTGTCGCTTTTCTGGTCAACACCCAGAACGCGTACATTCTGGAATACGGTTTCCGCGAGATTGTATTTCTCTTCGCGGGATTTCTCGATGGTGTGATTGAGGATCACGTCCACGCGGTCACCGGGGAACACAAAACCGCCAAGACCGGACGTGGGAGACAGTTGCACTGTTACGGCGCGCATGCCGGGCGACAGGATGGCGGCGAGGAAACCGCGCTCACCCTGGCTGACAAGCGACGCACGCGTTACGGGTTCACCTGCCGCAAGCGGGGTGCGCACAACCTTGCCAGCAAGCCCCTTGGGCGTGGCAGGGGCTTCGTCACCCACTTTGTGCGAGGAAAAATAAGCTTCATTGATGCCGTCCTCGGGCCATGCCTGCCAGCGCACGTCTTCGGGCTTGAGGATGGTGCCAACGCTCAAGGTGCGGGCGGCGACCATTACCTTGCCGCTTTCAATGCGCTTGACCGCGACTTCCGCGCCCTGCTGGCGCTCCAGACCGCCAAGGTAGCTGCGGGTCAGCATGACAACCGCGAGCACGCCAACGGCGGCGAGGACAATAAGGATCAGACTTCTGGGGTTCATTATGCCCCTCCCGGTTTCCAAACTGCCTGTGCCGTGGGTTCCCCACCAAAGGGCACGAGGCCAGAACTTTCATCACTCAGGCTGAAACTGCGGA
This sequence comes from Kordiimonas gwangyangensis DSM 19435 = JCM 12864, assembly GCF_000375545.1. Taxonomy (GTDB): domain Bacteria; phylum Pseudomonadota; class Alphaproteobacteria; order Sphingomonadales; family Kordiimonadaceae; genus Kordiimonas; species Kordiimonas gwangyangensis. The sequence continues at coordinate 247,558 of NZ_AQXF01000001.1, read as the reverse complement.
AACTTTGTGAACACAAACCCAGAGGCCACCGGCCATGATGGCCACACCGTAAGGTACCTTGAACGCGTTGGGGGAGGTGCTTTTGGACGTGCGCTGCCACACCAGAAGTGTGAGAGCCACAAAGCCGCCCGCAATCGCGGTATAAAGGACCATGGGCACTGCAAGCGCTGGACCGGCCATCAGGGCCGTTGCCGCCAGGAGCTTCACATCACCCCCTCCCATCGTGCCTGTGGCGAAAGCCGCGAGGCCAATAAGGAAGACGGTGAGCCCGGTTACAAGCGGCCAGAGGAGGGCGGCGGTGACTGCATCCCCGGTCACGATCCTTGCTGTGGCTGCCACCACAAACAGGGCCGCGATCATGAGAGGCAGGCGGTTGGCAATGCGCCGGTCGCGAAGGTCGCTGATGGCGGCACTGACCAGAATGCCTGCAAGCGCGATATAGGCGCCTGTCTCCACTAAAGTTGCTGCCTGCATTTTGTTGCCTGAGATCTGGTTCGAGATCCGTGTTTCAGTAAAAAAGCCGCCGGAAAACACGTCCCCCGACGGCTTTTGATAAGCTTGCGCTTTGCTGTTTAAGTCCGCCTTGCGGATTAACCAGCCGGTGCGTCGCCTGCTGTGTCTACAGCGGTTTCGATCTCACCGAATTTGGTGTCGAGCGCGCCACCGAGGGTTTGCAGAGCACCGATGAGAGCGATAGCGATGAGGGCTGCGATAAGGCCATACTCGATGGCGGTAGCGCCTTCCTCGTTACGACGGATTTTATTCAGAAGTTTAAACATTGGTTTTTCTCCAGCTGCCAAGTTTGGATGTCCTCGTTATAGCGCTGGGGGGCTAAATAAAAAGTTAACGGAAAGCAGAAAAATGTGTTTTAAAACAAATACTTAACATAAAATGAATGGCGAATTTGTTTCAAATTTTACATAGTTTTTTAAAGCCATGTTTTTATTCAGAGAATCCCGGCGCGGGTGGGCGGCAGGCGGGCGCGAAATGGTTAAAATGGGGCGATTTATGTGCAGTTTTATACGCAAATTTCGATGAAGTTGCGGTCTCGCGCCGGTGCTTTTCGGGCTAAACTTTAATAAGTTTAACCGGCTTTCGACCAAAAATGAGCGATTCTCCAGCCCTCATGCACACCAGATAGGGGCGATTCTCTCATGTGGCGTGAGGCGATTCTCCCGCCGGTCACGCCAAAACCCTCACAAATGTAGGCTTTTGAGCGCGTCCGCAGGGGCGAGCAATATGGGTTCTGGGGGTGTGCAAAGCCTGTGCGAAAGCTGTGCGGGGCGAGTCTCAATGCCACAGGGGCGAAATAAGAATGTTCAGATGGGGAAACGGTGGGCCACCAAGGCCCAGGGCAGGCGCTATCAGGGTTCGATTTCCTGAAGGGAGCCGATGCGCGGGCGGAAGTAGGCTACCTTGCGGATGGTTTTCGGCAGGATGAAATCAAAGACCAGCGGCTCGTAGCGGTAATAAACCTCGGTCGCGAGAATGGTTTCATTGTCGCGGAGGGTGAGGCCCGCGGGCAGTTCCACCGGGTCACCCTCAGCGCCGAACGTGCTGGCGGCGTCATAGGAGCCTCCACCGGCCCGCTGCCAGAAGATGGACGCGGGTGTATCGGCGTTCTGACTGATGGCTGAAACGATGGCGACCGAACGCTCGCCGGTCGGGAACGGGGCCATGATTTGTGGCACCGCCTGAAAGATATCAGCCATCACGCCTTCGGTGATGTCCTCGTCCCGCGTCACAAGGTCGGATACGGAAATAACGGTATGCTGGACCTTCAGCGTCATCAGCAGGTAATTGCCAACCTCGACCACGCCGGTGAGCAGGGTGAGGAACAGCGGGATGGAAACCGCGAGCTCAACAAGGATCGAGCCGCTTTCGTCCCGCCTGAAGCGCGAGAGCAGGGTTGAGGATTTGAGGCTGTTAAAAAGGCTCATTCCGTACCGCCACAGTCGCTGAAATATTGATCCGCCGCGTCGCCCAGTTCATGACGCCGCTCAGGCTTGGTGCTGCATAGCGCACACGGTAGAGTACAATGTCCCCCGCGTCGCCAAGGCCGGCGACCGCCATGTCATCGTCCCAGACACCATTGCCGTTCACGTCCGAGAAGGGTTCCCCGGATTCATAATTGCCGCTGCCGTTCTCGTCCGTATAGGGCTCGGCCTCGCCGATATCGCCAAATTGTTCGTAAACAAGTGTCTCTATCTCGATCTCGTTCATATCTACCTGGCCGAAGGTCTGCTCGGCGATGATGGAACGAACCAGCTCTTCCCGGGTAACCCCTTCCTCGGCACCACCGGTGATACCGAAGCGTGATGCGCGCAGGACCGCGTTCTCAAGCGAGACAGAAAGGAAGATGAGATAGGAGATCTCCAGCACACCAATCAGGAGTGTCAGGAGGATGGGGAGGCCGATCGCGGCCTCCACAGCCGAGACACCGTCCCGGTCGCGCCACAGGCGTTTTATGAGCCCGAGGGCACGCATCAGCGGGACAGCCTCAGGTTCGAGAGCTGACGACCGATTTCATTGAAGGCATCGGTCAGCGATTCCGCGGTCGGCGCATGGAAATAGAACGCCGGGTTCGAGGCACAGGTACGGTAAGCGTCCTGGGTGTTGGCGTCCGGCGTCGAGCCGAAGGTAATTGTATAGATGATGATCTCATCCTGCTTGATGTTCTGGCAGATACGGTCAAAGCGGGCGTCAAACTCGTCACGCGCTGCGCTGATGCTCGAATAGCCAAATTCATCAAGGCGGCCGAAGGCGGTATAGTCAGACCCGCCAAGCTCCGCGTCCTGGCTGATGAGCTCATTGACACCGTCCGTCAGCATCACAATGACCTTGTCCATATAAGGCGTGTCATGTGCCAGCGGCAGGCCGGGCGGGCTGCCGGCCCACATGCCCTGCCAGCGTGGGCTGACTACACGCCACCCCCACACGAGGCCGTAGTTTGCGGCGGTGCCGCCGAAGCTCCAGGGCTCCATCACATCGATGGCGGCGAGGATCTTGCTTTTCTCGGCCACAAGAGGGGTGATCTCGCTTGCGCAGCCGCGGTTCGGGCCAAGCGCGCTTGAGGCGTTCACTTCACTGATGGTGACGGTGCCCGTGTCGTCATCGATCCAGTTGTTGTCCCGGTCGACCTGATACCAGCCACGTTTCTTGTGGTACTGCCAGTAGGGGTCGGTATCGGCCCAATAGAAAGGTTCGAACGGAATCTCGCTCGGCGGCGTGTCGGTTTCGTCTTCGCCGTCGGCGCGGGCGCGCAGGCAGCCCTTCCACTCAGTGCCATAATATTCATTGTCCACCCGGTCCTTGCCGGTTTCGGACAGCCAGTTGTAGTTGGTGTTGCCCACATTCACGTGGGTGATATAGGGCACCACACCCGCCCACAGGTTGGTGTTGGTCTCATCATCGCCGAATACAACATTTATAAGGTCGGTCGCGGCCTGTTTCATGGTGCCGATTTTATTGTCGGTGCGCATGGAGCCTGTGTTGTCCATCACCAGCACAAGTTCCATGCCGCGGGTTTCACGGCTCACTTCGGTGCTGGCACTGACGGTGATTGATTCGTACCCGAACAGGCGCATGAAGGTGGCTTCAACCGTTGCACTTGCGGTCAGGGTGATCAGTTCATTGTCGGGGCTGATGTCGACGGTCATATTGCTGGTGGTCACCACACCGTCGATGGAGCCGACGTTGGCGTTGAAAAACTCGCGCGCGTCATTTTCCATGTCGGATACCGTCATCGCATGGCCTGCGGCGAGGCCGGCGCTGTCGAGCGACTTTTGCAGCACGTCTTTCACATAGAACATGCGCGCGCCGTCGATGGCCATGCCTGCCGCACCGGTAAGCATCAACATGCTACCGGCCACCATGGGAAGAAGGCTGCCACTTTCGTCCCGAATTATGCGCCCTAAAGACGCACCCGTCCGACGGGTATACTGCTGTAACCTGTGTTTCATGGTCTGGTTGCCTGAATTTTGCCTGAGGCCGATCTTCGCGCCTTGAGTTTGAAAATCCGTAAATGAATGGCGGCAATTTTAACAAAACTGCATGTTCCCATGAGCGCAGGCAGGGTGGTGCGCCACTTTAAAAGATGTCGGGTGCGCCAAATTTTCGCCTTGTCTCGGGGGATAATTGGTGGCTAGGCTCCCATTTGGGGATTTGAACACTAAGCGAGGACATAAGGTTACAATGGCCAGCATGAAAGCGACCGAAATGGAAGCAGCATCCGGGGCGGCGATGCCGGGCCCTGCCTTCATGGCTTATGCCAAGCAACACCGGCGTGACGTGCCGGAAGACGCGGTTTTCGGCCAGTTTGAGGCCGATGATGGCGAATCAATCCGCTATGCACGCTTTCCGGCCAGCAAGGTGATTGAACCCAAGGGCACGATTATTTTCATGCCGGGCCGTACCGAGTTTATCGAAAAGTTCCTCGAGGATGTGCACCTCTTTAACCAGATGGGCTTTGCCTGTGCCGCGATGGACCTGCGCGGGCAGGGCATGTCGTTCCGGCCGCACCCCAACCGCAACAAACATTTTGTCAAAACTTTCGATACGCATATCTCGGACGTGCGCGCTTTTTTTGACAAAAAGCTCATAAACAAGATGCCAAAGCCCTTCATTCTGATGGGCCACTCGGCAGGCAGTCATGTGATTCTCCGCTTCCTGCACGACCATCCGGATTATGTTGAAGCGGCCATTACCGTGGCGCCGATGGTGAAAATTTACACCAAACCGCTACCGGCCTTTTTCGTGAATGGCCTGCCCGCTGTGATGCGGGCGCTTGGGCAAGGTGCGGCCTATATCCCCGGCCATACAGCCTTCAAGGAGGGCCGCTGGGGCTGGCGCAAGAAACTGACGCACGATGATGAGCGTTTCTGTGACGAGGACTTTTTCATCAAGAACAAGGACGCACGGCTTGCTGTTGGCGGTGCCACGTACCGCTGGCTTTCAGAAGCGCTGAAGTCGTGCGAGAAGCTGAACGCCCCTGGCTACCCGGAAGCGATCAAGACACCGGTTTTGATGCTGCAGGCGGAAAACGACCGTATTGTAGACAATGAAGGCCAGACTGCCCTTGCCGCACGCATGCCGCACTGCCGCCTTGTGGTGGTGAAGGGGGCGATGCACGAAATCCTGAAAGAGACGGACGAAATCCGTGCCGAGCTCTGGAAAGCCATCGCTGAGTTTATCGACCTTGAAAACGGGCCTGACTTCGGCCCGTTTGTCGCGCCGGCGAAGTAGCCGCGTGCCTAGGGCGCGCGGTCCAGCTTTGGTTTGGTGTCCTTGAGGATATCGAGCACGACAGGCACAAGCGCCGGGTCGCCGACCGCCAGCAGGCGGCCGCAGTCGCCCGGTGCGTCACCTTCCCAGTTGGTGGCGCTGCCGCCCGCGCCGCGAATGACAGGAATAAGCGCCATCATGTCATAGGGCTTGAGGCCACTTTCGATCACAAGGTCCATGTGCCCCGCGGACATCACCGCATAGGCGTAGCAGTCAAGCCCGTACCGAATGAGGCGGGAGCCTTTGCGCAGTTCTTCGAACGCGCCGCGCTCATGGTCCTTGAACAGCGCGAAATCGGTGGTGGAGATAGTGGCGGTATCAAGTGTCGGGCAGGGGCGGGTTTTGATCGGCTCGCCATTGAGGCTCGCACCACCCGGCCAACCAAGGTAACGCTCGCGAATATAGGGTTGGTCCACTACGCCGATGATCGGCACACCCTTGTAGCGAAGTGCAATGAGCGTACCCCATGTCGGCAGGCCAGAGATGAAGGCGCGCGTACCGTCCACGGGGTCCAGCACCCATTCAAATGGGCCATTCGCGTCCTTGATGCCATACTCTTCGCCAAAAATGCCGTGGTCAGGGTAGCGCGCGTCAATCAGCGCCCGGATGGCTCTCTCCGCCCCCTGGTCTGCCTTGGTCACGGGGTCAAAGCCTGTGCCCTTGTCTTTGTCGTCGATGGAGATCGGCTTCTTGAAGTAGGAGAGCGTAACCTCGGCGGCGGCATCCGCCAGTTCAAGCGCGAAGGCCTTCAAAGTTTCGATCTCTTGGCTTGGAAGGTCTGGCGTCACGGTTTGTCCCCTTAGGTTTTTACTCACAAGTCCGGCTTTTGTGCCGGGCTTCAAATTTTCATGTGGCCACGCCTTGCATGCGCGGCCACTTTAGATCACATATTGCGCTGTGATGAGCAACGGGAACCAGCATGTTTGAGTGTGATTTTTTGATCATCGGCGCAGGGATTGCGGGCGCAGGCGCCGCATACCGGCTGGCGCCGCATGGCCGCGTGATCATGCTCGATATGGAACCGCAGGCGGGCTATCACACCACCGGCCGCTCCGCTGCCTTTTATGCGGAGACCTATGGCGGGCCAAAGGTGCAACCGCTGACGACCGCATCAAAAGCGTTCCTGATGTCACCGCCAGAGGGGTTCACGGACGTTCCGCTCCTGACCCGGTTAGGTGCCATCCACATCTACCGCGCGGACCAGAAAGCAGCGGCTGACCGGCTGTATAATGAACTGCGTGCAGCACTACCCGGCGTGCGCTACATGAGCGTGGATGAGGTAAAAGCCCGCGCACCGCATGTGGATACAAGCAGCCTGATGGGCGGTATTGATGACCCCGACTGTGGTGACCTTGATGTGGCGGCGCTGCATCAGGGATACCTACGCGCGGCGAAAGCCCTTGGTGCCACATTGATGCTGGATGCGCGGTTCGAGACCGCGGCATATGACGGTGCGCGCTGGCATGTGAAAACCCGGCAAGGGCCGGTGAAAGCGCGCGCCATCATCAACTCGGCGGGTGCCTGGGGGGATGATGTCGCCAAACGTTCGGGCGTTATGCCGGTGGGGCTATTGCCGCTCAGGCGTACAATCGTCACGGTGCCCAAACCTGAAGGCCAGCCGTTTGACCGGCAGGGCCCGGTGGTGCTGGACATGGATGAAGAGTTTTACTTCAAGCCAGAAGGTGATGGCTATCTCGTGACCCCGGCGGATGAGGTGCCAAGCGCGCCTTGCGACGCGCAGCCCGAGCTTGAAGATGTTGCCCGCGCCGTACAGTTTTTTGAAACCGCGACACAGAGCAAAGTAAGCCGGATTGACGCCAAATGGGCGGGCCTGCGCACCTTCGGGCCAGACCGCCTGCCGGTGGTGGGCAGCGCGGTGGATGAACCCAGTTTCTTCTGGAACGTGGGCCAAGGCGGTTACGGTATCCAGACTTCGCCTGCATGGACCGATATGCTCGCAAGCTTTGTGCTCGGCACAGCTATGCCGGACTATCTGGTGCGTGCGGGTGTGGATGCGCGGAACTTCAGCCCCGCGCGTCTCATCACTGAACCAGCTTAAACCTAGCGGTGGCGCCTGCGCCGTGTTTCGCCAAATGCGATCACAAGGATCGACGCGCCAACCACACCGGCAATGATGTCACCCAAAAGGTTTGAAGGCCCGAGCCCCGCAATCCCGAAGATGAAATGGCCAACGATGCCGCCAAAGATGCCAAGGATGATGTTGCCAATGGCACCAAATCCTTCGCCGCGCATGATGTGCCCGGTCAGGAAGCCCACAAGGGCACCAATCAGAATGGTCGAGATCATGATATCACCCTCCTAGTAGCGGCTGTAACGGCCATAGCGGCGTTCATCGTCAAACTCGCGCCGAAGCTCGTCATTCCGGTATTGGCTCAGGGCATAAACGGCCCAGATCGCGGCCACAGGCCAGCCAATGAAGGTGATCCACAGGATCAGGTTCATGAGACCCTGGAAGGGCCTGTTGATGGTAAAGAATACCAGGGGCGGGAATATAATGGCCAGTATGAGGCGCATCAGTTCCTCCTATTTCCTCGCGTTGTCGTTTCTTTATTTGTTTTGTTCTTGATATGTGGGAGTGCAGCGCACGCCTTTCAAGACAAGACACATGTGGGACATAGTGTCCGGCACGCGTTTTTTTGTTCAGCCCGCAGCTTTCCTTATGCTAAGGAGCGGATAAGGGGCCGCTTTTGGCAGTGATGGGGCATTAGGTCAGGTATGATTAATCTGTTGCGTAACTTTAAGGTCAACGTACGCATTTGGGCGTTGACGGTACTCTCTTTTATCGGCATGGCGCTGATCATCTTTGAATACACCGTACTGCTGCAGGAGTTGCAGGCAGGCAACGTAAGCGAAGCGCAGTTCGCGGCTGACCAGCAATTTGTGTGGATCATCACGGCCATAATGGTGGCGCTTATCCTTGCGCTCGCGGTCTCCATCACCGCCAGCATCATGCGTCCCTTGCGGGTGCTGCAAGCCGAGCTTGGCGGCCTGTCGGACGGTAATTACGACAAGGAAATCTCGGACCGCGACCATAAGGACGGCATTGCCGCCATGGCAAAAGCGGCTGAGGTGATGCGCCAGAAGGCGCTTGAAGCTGCCCGCCTGCGTGAGGAGGCTGAGGAAGCCCGCAAGCTGCGTGAAGCGGAAGAACGCGCGTTCGAGGAGCAGCAGCACGAAGAGGAACGCCGCAAACGCGAGGAAGAGATCGCCCGCGACCGTGAGATGGCCGAAGAGCGCCGCCGTATGCAGCTTGATATGGCGTCTAGCTTTGAACAGGAAGTCTCAAGCGTGATCCAGTCGCTTTCGGGCGCGGTGGTTGAGCTGCAGATGGCCGCCAACACCATGAGCGAAGCGATTGAACAAACCTCACTTGAGGTAAACGCCGCCGCCAGCGCGACCGACGCCACCAGCCAGGATATGATCACCGTGGCGGACGCCGCCGAGGGTCTCACAGGTGCCATCGGCGAAATCCGCACGCAGGTGGAGCAGGCAAACACCATCACCACCAACGCGATCACGGTTGCGCAAGCTGCGGAAGGGCGCGTCAGCTCGCTCTCCAGCGCGTCGGAGCGTATTGCGGAAGTGATCCACCTCATCAACGATATCGCGGAGCAGACCAACCTGCTCGCGCTCAACGCCACGATTGAGGCGGCGCGTGCGGGCGAAGCAGGCAAGGGCTTTGCCGTGGTGGCCAGCGAGGTCAAATCCCTCGCGAACCAGACAGCGCGTGCGACGCAGGAGATTGAGGAGCAGGTCAACGCGATGCAACTCGCTACCCGCGAGACAGTGGACGCGGTGAACGACATTCGCAAAACCATCAATCAGGTGAGCGAGATCTCAAGCATGATTGCCGCCGCGGTGGTTGAGCAGGAAGCCTCCACCGGTGAGATCGGCCGCAGCGTGCAGAATGCGAGCCAGGGCACGGCCACTCTCGGCCAGAATGTGGGCCGCGTACAGGAGATGACGCACAAAAGCTCAGGCGCGGCGCAAGTGGTGAATGAAAACTCGGGCGAGCTCACGGAACAGGCCAGCCGACTTGAAAGCGCGGTGAACCGCTTCCTTGAGCGTATGCGCGGCTAGCACGCCCCCGCACCTATCAAAACAGAAAAGGCCCGCTCAGTGCGGGCCTTTTTCTTGGTGAGTGCTCGGGCGCCTTACGATTTGAAGGAAGCGATACGCTCCACATACCATTTGGGGAAACCGTATGTTTCCGCAGGCTTCAGGATCGAATCCACATAGGTGTTGTCGGCGAAACCGGGCTTCATGTCATGGGCGATATAGACCATGGCCGGCGTGATTTTACCGCCGCGGGTATAGACCAGCATGGCTTCCGGGAAATAGGGCACGCCAAGGCGCTGGTTGATGTTGTCGCCATAAAGCTTTTCAAGCTCTGCATGGGTCATGTTGGCGAGGATGCCGTAAACAACGCCGTCACCGGCTTCGACAAGGTTGGCATGCGGCTGGATGACAAGCTCGTACCCATGTACGCTCGCGGGTGCAAAGGCGCGCTTGGCGACCCCCGCTTCCTCAAGCGTTTTCATGTTCATGTAGCCGCCATAAAAAAACACCTGCAGCTTACGCTCTGCCATACCTCGTCCTTTTCCCATCTCGCCCACCCGCGGCTATGTGCGCACGGAAGGCGCCTCGCGTCAATATTTGTAGCAAGATTGAGGGGATAGCATGCACACAAATGGTTGCAGCCACGCGACCATGAGCGGCATAGTGATCGGGTGTGCAAGGAGAGGGTGGGGGTATGGCGGAAAAAAATACAAACAGTGAGCCGGAGTATGTTGATGCAGCAACCGGCAAGCCGATTGTCTATGCGGACAATGTGCCGGAGATTTTGCGTGGCTTGACACAAGACAGCTTTGGAGTGGAACTGCACGATCCTAGCATGCTTAGGTACAATAATGAATCCTACAAAGGCAAGCTGGCAGAGGGAAGCGAACGTTGGAATGAATGGGTCCAGTGGGCCGAACTTAAAAATGCGCGTTGGCTAACACGAACGGAAAAAGATCGGTGTATTGAAGTACGTCTCAAAACCACCGAAAATCTGGTTGAGTTTGAGGGGGATGGGAGAAATCGCTACAATATTCGAAACGGGGTGTTTTCCGGGTTTGTATTCCCATTCAGGGTCTCATTTGGGTGTGCCAACTTTGTTGGCGATACGTACTTTGAAGCAGCAGTGTTCTGCCAAGACGTCAGCTTTGAGAAAACTGAATTTGGAGGCGATACTTTTTTCGCCGACGCAGTGTTTTGGCGATCTGCAGATTTTGCGCATATGACTGTTCAGGGTAGATTTGAGGCGGGAAAGACAAGTTTTCATGGTACCGCATCCTTCAACGGCGCAAAATTCTTACGTNATGCGATGTTTTCTCAATCTCACTTTAACGGGACAACCCATTTTCATGGCTCAAAATTCCATGGAATAGCGGACTTCTCCCAACGAACATTTTTCCACAAAGAAGCGTTCTTCAATCAAGCAAGTTTTCAACGAAGAGTAGATTTTTCGCGCTCCGAATTTAGAGGTGTCTGCAATTTTGTTCAAAATACAATATTTAACGGTATAGCGCTCTTTGAGAAGGCCAAATTTCACGGAGGCACCAATTTCACTGCTAGCTTCACGTCTGAGGCTCTTTTTACACAGGCAAGGTTTAAGCGATCGGCTATTTTCCTTCGCTCAAATTTTACCGTTGAGGCAACCTTTACGAAGGCGCTGTTTACTGGAGACGCCTCGTTCAGTATGTGTGTCTTTCAAAGCTCCGCATCCTTTGAGGGGGTGGTCTTCGATCGGTGTGCCCACATATCAAGTAGATTTATGGGAAGGCTGAATTTCAGCAGTGCGTTGTTCATGGGTGAGGCAGACTGGACAGACTGTTCTGTCGAGATGGCCGTAAATTTTAACGACTCTCAGTTTCTTGGAGTTGCAACTTTTGCCAACACAACGTTCGGCGGTTATGCAAACTTTGACGGTGTCATGTTTGGAAAGGGGAATACCACTTCGAAGTCTTTGGCGCTAAGGGCGCAGCCGGTGGCAGCCCAAGAAAAATATATACTTACAAAAATGGGCCAAAACAGTATGACGGTGCCTGACTTCAAAGGCACGCATTTTAAGATTCCACCGAATTTGGGATATACAGAAGTAGCAGTTCCTGTTGCTCCCTACTATCCGAACTGGAGTCCTATTAAAAACATACGGGTACTGTTTTCAGAGGATAGTCAAACCAAAGACGCGGATGCAGCATCGAAACTTCGCCGGTTGCAGGAATTGGCTGCAGCCGGTCACCACCACCTCGCAGAAAAACGTTTCTTCCGCGCAGAACTACTGTGCCGTCGCGGGCACGAAGCTAGCACATGGCCTGAAATTACCATGATCAACCTGTTTGAGTTGTTCAGTGGTTGCGGGCTGAGCGTCATTAGGCCTGTGCTGTGGCTGCTTGGGCTTATTGTGGTATGCGGGATGGTCTATTTCAGTCAGATTGACTGGACATTTGCTGAGATGAATTCAGACGGTGAAAGCTGGTTCGACCTTGTGTCCTATAGCGTGCTCAACAGCCTGCCGCTCATTGGCTATGCGTCCGACACTTACGGCGTGTCGGTGGACGTCCTGTTTGGCGGCATCGCAAATGTACCGTGGTTTGTGAAGCTCACGGCCTTCTTTCAGAACATCGCATCTGCGGTTCTGCTCTTCTTCGCGCTCCTCGCCATCCGTAACTATTTCAAGCTGGGCTGATATATGGACTATCCGATTATCATTGATTTTGACATGCGCAAGGCACGGCTGCTGAGGGCATCGTTTTATCTTGGGATTGCGACGCTCGTGGGGATTGTCGGTTGGGCAATTTTCACGGGGCAGGAGCGGATTGGTACAGTAGCCGCCGTGTTTGGCCTTCTGATCATCTTGTTCCTTTTCCTTCCCATAAATCATTATTTTCTGAAGCCACGCTTCAAATGCCCGCATGCACTTGAGATACACGCCGATCATCTGGTGTGGGCGACCGCTGACGGGCCGTTTGTTATCCCGCGGCAGGCTGTGCTCTCTGTGATTGGCGGTGACAAGCTCCAGTGGGGTGGCGTGGTTCACGTGGTGGAGCTGGAAGTAACGCCAGACTACTGTGTCCGATCCTTATATGGATCAGCAGTGACCCCGAGCCTCGAGCAGGAGTTTGCGAACGGACACACGGAAGTGTCTGTCTCCATCGCGCTGGAGAATTGGCTCAGGGACCGGCCTTCAGGGCAATAAAAAGCTGTGCAGCGTGACACTCTCACGCTGCTGATGGGCTTTGTTTTCAGGCTAGCGTCTTAGCTGAAGCGCTTGCGCAGGCGGGTGAAGAAACCTTCGCCGGTGCTTACTGCAGCGCGGGCTTCTGCTTCGCGTACCATGCGCGCATATTCAACTTTGGTGATGCCATAAACACGGAGGGGTGCTTGCTGTTGCATTTTTCATCTCGCTTGTCGTTGTCGTTCCGGACGTTGCCGGTTTGTTTTATTTTTTCACCGGTCGTTGCCGGTAACTCAAATATTGTGAGCCTTAGGTGTATTACAAGACTATAACACCTAATTTTTTAAAAATAAAGATGGCGCATGTAAACCGGGCATCTGTGAGCTGTGGCGCGGCTGCGACGAGCCGTTAATTCTCGCTGTCGGTGCCGCTGTCCTGCGGCAGTTCATCCACTGTGACATTGGTGTTAGCAGATGGGTTGCGGCGGAATTCGCGTTCATGCTTGCGGTTTACCTCCCGCATGTAAACCCCCACGTGGCTGGGCCAGCCGTTCCGTACGGCGACGCTGAGAGTTTCGCGGCCAAGGAGCGCGAGGGCTGTGTCCTCCAACATGTCATCGCCCTTCTGGTGATCGAAGGTGATACCCATTTCAATGTCCGTGGTGTAATAGTCGTCAGTCTCTGCTACGACCGAGCGGCTGTTTTCTGCCAGCGCGGCGTAACCAGGCTGCAGATACTCGATGACGTGTTTTTTGACGTCGCGGTCGAAGTTCGGGAATAGGGCGGCATTAATGCGGTATAGCTCCGAGACGCGCAGCTTGCCGCCACGCACCTTTGCCCCACGGTTGGAGTTTATGAACTCAACCGCATTCTGGTGCAACTGGCTCCAGACGGTTTCAGGCTTGTAGGCTTCGCGCCGGATGTTGGGGCTGCCCACGTAGCCGTGGAAGAAGCCATACATCACAAGCGGGTTGTCCCACTTCGCCAGCACGATACGGTGGTGGATGTCGTTCAGTGACAGGGGCACACCGCCCACCTTAAGCACCTTTTGGTCGAGAAGCGCTTCTTCGCCATAAAGAAGGTCCTTGAGGATGCGTTTGGGATAGTGTTTCGCAAGTTGTTCCACCATCGCAATGTTGTAGAGGTTGAGCCAGTAGGCGAGCCTCTCATCCGGTGTCCATGTGTCCATCGGATTGGTGATGGGCAGGCCCTCCATCCGCTCGCGGATCTGGATGAGAGTGTTGAGGTTTTCGCCCTCAAAGGCACCAAGGTAGATGCGGTTGCCCTCAATCGCGGTCGGATTCTTGTTACCCCAATGGAAGCGGGAATTGTCTACCTTTATGGTCACAGGGTTGCTGGTGCGGTCTGACATACCAGGGCTGATCACGGTCGTGCGCAGGATATAGTCCCAGTAAGGGTAGGCAAAGTCGTCCGCTTTCTCAGCCGCCGGCGTTGGGTCTGCCATGAAATAGGCGCCTGTGCTGGCTGCGGTGGCATTGATGCTCGTGAGCGCGAGGGTGATTGCGCTGACGGAAATGATGCGGGCAATACGTGTGCGGTGAAACAAGGCTAACCTCCCCAAAAGGTTTAAATTGTTCATCTATAGGGAGCATAACATGATTCGCTGCGTGCCCAATACAAAAAGCCCCGGCGGGGCCGGGGCTTTGGAATTTATAACTAAAGTTTGATGTCTTTAGTTTATTCAGCAGCTTTTGCAGCGCGTTTACGCTCGTGCGGCAGCAGGAAGCGTTTACGCAGGCGGATGCTCTCCGGCGTTACTTCAACGAGCTCGTCGTCGTTGATGTAGGCAAGGGCTTCTTCAAGCGGCAGCTTCTTCGGCGTTGTCAGCTTCACGGCGTCATCCTTGCCTGCGGCGCGGATGTTGGTGAGCTGCTTGGCTTTCTGCACGTTCACGTCAAGGTCGTTATCACGGCTGTGTTCGCCGATGATCATGCCTTCGTAGGTCTCGTCACCCGGCTCGATCATGATGAAGCCGCGCTCTTCCAGGTTCCAGAGCGCATAAGCCACGGCCTTGCCGGCGCCGGTTGCGATCAGAACGCCGCGCTGACGACCCGCGATCGGGCCTTTGTAGGCGTCGTAGCGGTCATAGGTGCGGTTCATGATGCCGGTACCGCGCGTGTCGGTCAGGAACTCACCGTGGTAGCCGATAAGGCCACGTGCCGGTGCGTCAAATGTGAGGCGAACCTTGCCGCCGCCCGACGGTACCATGCCCGTCAGCTCAGCTTTGCGGAGCGACATTTTCTCAACCACGACACCTTGGTACGCTTCGTCCACGTCAACCTGTACGGTCTCGTATGGCTCAAGGCGGCTACCGTCTTCGGCTTTCTTGAACAGAACGCGTGGGCGGCTGATTGCAAGCTCGAAGCCCTCGCGGCGCATGGTCTCGATGAGAACGCCAAGCTGAAGTTCACCACGGCCAGCAACTTCAAAAGCGTCCTTGCTTTCGGTCTCGGTGATCTTGATGGCCACGTTGCCCTCAGCTTCGCGGAGCAGGCGGTCACGGATCACGCGGGATGTCACGAGCTTGCCTTCACGGCCCGCGAGCGGGCTGTCATTCACAGCAAACGTCATTGCGAGGGTTGGTGGGTCAACCGGCAGCGCATGCAGCGGCTCAGTCACTTCAGGTACACAAATGGTATCAGCAACGGTGGCGTCAGCGAGGCCAGCGATGGCAACAATGTCACCTGCTTGTGCTTCTTCAACCGGTACACGCTCCAGCCCACGGAACGACAGCAGCTTGGAGATGCGGCCTTGCTCAACCATTTTGCCGCTCGCGCGCAGCGCCTTGATCGGGTCGCCCACTTTCACACGGCCGGTCTCGATACGGCCCGTCAGTACACGGCCGAGGAAGTTGTCACGGTCCAGCATGGTCGCGAGCATGGAGAACGGCTTGTCGGCATTGCCTTTACGCAGCGGGGCTGGCGGCTCAACATGCTCAAGCACGGTCTCGAAAAGCGGGTGCAGGTTTTCGCGCGGATCATCAAGGCTGCGTACACACCAGCCATCACGGCCCGAAGCATAAAGGATCGGGAAGTCGAGCTGGTCTTCGTTCGCGCCAAGGTTCACGAACAGGTCGAAGCAAGCGTCGGTCGCTGCGTCCGGGTCCCCGTCCGGCTTGTCCACCTTGTTCACAACCACGATCGGCTTCAGGCCGAGGGCCAGCGCCTTCATGGTCACGAATTTGGTTTGCGGCATCGGGCCTTCTGCGGCGTCAACGAGCAGAACCACACCGTCCACCATCGAGAGGATACGCTCAACCTCGCCGCCGAAGTCGGCGTGGCCGGGAGTGTCCACGATGTTGACGCGGGTGTTCTGCCACATCACGCTCGTGCATTTCGCGAGAATGGTGATGCCACGCTCACGCTCGAGGTCGCCACTGTCCATCGCGCGTTCGGCAACGCGCTGGTTGTCGCGTACCGTGCCGGATTGGCGGAAAAGGTTGTCCACCAGAGTGGTTTTGCCATGGTCAACGTGCGCGATGATCGCGATGTTGCGAATGTCTTTGCTCATGTTTGCTGTCCTGGGGTGGCTGCCCTGCGCCCGTGCGCTTGTGCTGCCATCATCATATAAAAAAAGCCCCTGCGGGGGAGGCCGCGGGCTTTTGCGCTTAAAAACTTTGCGCGCCTTATACGCGCGTTTCGGCTTTCCGGCAAGCTTAAAGGCTTCATGTTACAGAATGGTAAAAATGAAGGATTGCATTTTTACACGCGCAGGCTAAATTCGTGAACAAAGGGGGAACGATATTTATGCTGAGCACGGTACTGAAAGGGGCGTTTGGCCCGGTCTTCAAACTTGATGATCGTATGCTACGGCTAATCTGGCCTGCGCTGGCGATCTATCCCTTTAGTTCGGTACTGTACTGGCTCTATGACCACTCTCCCCTCGCAGATCAGCGTGTGCCGTATGAATTGCTATTGGCGGTTTTGTCCTTTGCAAATTTGCTGGTGAATGTTGGCCTGCTGATGTTTCTTGCCGTCGCGTGGCAACGTACCCTGCTGCTCCCTGATGAAAGTAAGTTAACGCTGTTCGCAAAACCGGTGCGCCGGGCTTTAGAGCGGTTCGTGCTGCGCTTGGTCCAGCTTGGGCTTGTTTTGCTGCTTTTTGTCGGGGCGGCAATCTTGCTTCTCAGTATTCTTGGGCAGGGCTGGCGCGGCGAAGGGTTTGAGCTGCCGCTCCCCTTGCTCGCACTTATGGCAGTCTTTGTTCTCGGTATGTGGGGGTCGGCGCTGACCGCAGCATCAATCGGTGCCGCGCGGGATAGTATTATGGATAGCTTTCAGGCAGGCCGAGGGATAGCGCGTAAAACGATGCTTGCTAATCTCATTGTCTTTGTGCTTGCCGCCGCGATTATTGCGGTGCTCACAAGTATCACGGCTTGCTGCGTGGCGGGTGTGTTGAAACTGATGGCTCCGGAACTCGCGCTTTTTACTGATTTTGAGTTGATACCCAATTGGATGGTGTATGTGTTCCGAATCCCGGTTATCGGGGCAAGATACCGCGTGCATGAACTCGTTATGGACCAGTCCGGTTATGATCCCGCCTTCATTCAGGAAGTTCTGTACTGGACTGACGCCATTATGACCCCGGTCGCAATGTGGTTACTCGTGTTTGTGCACGCAGGTGCAAACGCAACACTATACCGCATGTATCGGCGAGATGGCCTTCCTGTAAGGGGTGGGGTGCCGCGCTAGTTTTGGGCGCTGCTCCTTTCGATACCTACTGGCACTCCTGCATCCCGCGCTCCAGAATCCGGAAAGTCAGAAAGGCATGTTCGGCCCTGACAGCGAATGTCTTTGCTTCCTTTGGGGAAAATTCGAGAAAGAGCCCTAGCTTGAATTCCACCTCGCCATGGTAAAAATCTAAGCGTCCCTTGGCGACGGGGGTATTTAGTTCAATATCTCCGAGCGTCCAATTGCCATAGTCTTCCTTGATCAAGGTGGCCGTAAAGATGCGAGCGTTGATCTTGAAGCTCATGTCATCGTCCTCGAACCCCGACCCAAGGTATTTGAATTGGCTGACCTCGATCTTCAGGTTGCGCATGTCACTGTCAAATAAAGCCTCCACACTGCCGTGGCTGGGCCCGACGGGGCCGGAGGAATAACATGCGAGGCTTGGGCTTTTCTTTTGCGTCAGCGCCTGAGCTAAAGTGGGTTCTACCCGTCTTATGACATCAATTAACCGTCCTCTCTCGCGCTTATTCAAGCTTGGACGATCAGAATTGCTGCGCTTTCGCCCCTCATGATAAGCGAGGGCGGCGACACATGCTTTTGACACCATATGGGTTGGCCGCGCGCTGATGCCCCGCTCCTGAAGGTAGGGGGCAATGCGAAAATGGTCTGCGGGGCCTATGCCTTTGAGGGCGTCAAAGGCGCGGCGGGTTGAGGTTCTGTTGCCGCTTAGGCCGGTCCAGTGCTGGGCGCGGGCAAGGCCTTGGTTCACTGCAATCAGGTAGGCTTTTTCAAGCACGCTATGGGGGCGGTTGTCCCAGCTTGTCAGCTTCCGGAAGGAAAGTTTTGCGGTGAAAAAGCCGCCAGTGGTCACCTCTATATCTATGGCGCTAATGGGCGTCAGCGCGCGGCCACCTGTGCCGATAAGGATAGACTGCAGCTCCATGGCGATATCCGGGCGGTTATTGAGAGGCGGCAGGGGTGCCTTGCGGGAGATGTCGAAAATCACCTCTCGTGCCGCCCGCTTGACCCCGTCGCTCAGGCTTGGGATTAGCGACGAGCCACGAATGGGGGCCGACCTGCGTACTTTATCCGGCACCTTGCGCCGAAGGGCCGCGAACGTGGCATCGCCTGGCCGTAGTGAGCCGTTTGGCTCAAGCCTCTGGTCCACTTGGAACGCCATCAGCGCTTCCAGAGATTCGCGCCGCCTGCCGTCGCCGGTGAACTGGCCATAGGGGTAGTAGGCCTGACCATTTGCCCTCTTGGCGGTGAAAAGAGCGAGTTCGACGAGAGCCACATCTTCAACGTCATTTTGCCCCGCATTGCCGACACTTCTTTTGATATTGTCCACGCATCCACTCCTTCTCAATGTCGAAGGGGAGTTTACATGAAATTACGATAAACGTAAATATTTGATGCTCGATTTTGGCAGATGAGCGCATAATCGGGGCAGGTTGCCGCAGCGTGCTGGACCTGAGCTGCTGGTTTGATATCGCTTGGAACATGACTTATGACGCAGACAAAGCCATTGATTTCAGCTTCCGCCTTCTGGCCCTTGTGTGGCTTGCGGGCGTGATATGTTTGGCCGCCGCACTATACATGGAAAGTGAGGCGGAAGAACCTTGCACCTTCGCTGACCAGCACTTTGGTCGGTGTTCCTATTGAAGTTTGGTGTGGGGTATGCTGTGGCGCGCGAGCGTGGCTGCATCATCCATGTGTGCAGCATTATCATGCGCGTCAGCGGGTAGCGATAGCGCATTCAGGAATTGGTCGGTGACTGTATCCCAATCGTAGGTAAGGGCGAAGGCCGCGCATTCCCGCCGTTCGCACGATAGCGCCCGGTCTGTCGCTACGCTCAGGTCATCATCAAGCGCCGCGATGGGTTGCGGCCAGTCGCCGTTTGGTCCTTTCCCCATGCGACCAACTACATCGAGCGGGCCTTGCACCGGGTATGCGGCAACGGGCGTACCGCAGGCGAGGGCCTCAATCATGACAAGGCCGAAGGTATCCGTCTTGGACGGGAACACAAAAACGTCCGCGCTGGCGTAGGCGGCTGCCAGTTCCTGCCCGAATTTGGCGCCAAGAAACTTCACGTCAGCATACTCGGCCCGTAGGCGTTTGAGCGCGGGCCCGTCCCCCACCACCACTTTGGTGCCGGGCACGGTGGTGCGCAGGAATGCCTCAATATTCTTCTCAACCGCAACACGGCCAACATAAAGCTGGACGGGGCCGGAATAGTCCCAGGCTTTTGGCTGGTCGGGTGAAAACTGCGTGGTGTCCACACCGCGGGTCCAGTTCACGATGCGGCGGAAGCCTTTTTCGCGCAGCAGCGCACGCACAGTAGGCGTGGCGACAAGTACCCCGTCGCTTTTGCCGTGGAAGCGACGGAAGACGGGGTATAGCCAGTCAGCTTTAATCAGCGGCACCCGTGCTTCGATATATTCGGGGAAGGCGGTGTGATAGGCGGTGGTGAACGGCTGGCCGTTCTTGATGCACCAGCGCCGTGCCGCCCAGCCAAGCGGGCCTTCAGTTGCGATATGCACAGCATCCGCGCCCCAGCGTTTCATGATCGCGCCAAGACGAAACGGGATGTTGAGGCTGAGGCGGATTTCAGGATAGCTCGGGCACGGCACGGTGCGAAACAGCTTGGGCGTCAACATATAGACTTTATGCCCGCGTGCCTTCAGGTGGTGCTTGAGCGTATCAAGCGTACGCACCACACCGTTCACCTGTGGGTGCCAGGCGTCCGAGACGATGCAGATTTTCAGCGGCCGGTCCGGCATAGGCATCCGGGCTATTCTGCCGCCACAGGGGCGGGTGCGTGGGGGCCCTTGGGCGCCTTTTCCTTGCGGCCCTTCTTGCCTTTGCCCTTGCCGCGGTTTTTCTTTTCCTCGCGCGCGGCCACTTCGTCGGCCCAGTGCAGGATTTCAAACCGGCCGTCGTCATATTCCACAAGCGCGGTGCAACTTTCGACCCAGTCGCCATCGTTCATATAGTCGATACCGTCAAAGAAGCGGCGTTCAGCGTGGTGGATGTGGCCGCAGATCACGCCGTCCACACCGCGGCGACGTGCTTCGCCCGCCACGGCTTCCTCGAACCGGCCGATATATTCAACCGCGTTCTTGACCTTCTGTTTGAGGTATTTGGACAGCGACCAGTAGCTATAGCCCATCTTGCGCCGCATCCAGTTCACCCAGGTGTTGAGCTTCAGGAGCATCACATAGGCACGGTCACCAACGTGGGCGAGCCATTTGGCGTATTTCACAACGCCGTCAAACTGGTCGCCGTGCAGGACCCAGTATTTTTTGCCGTTGGCGGCCTCGTAAACCATGTCCGGCACCAGTTCGACACCAGCCATATTGTGGCCCTCGAACCCGCGCAGGGCTTCATCATGGTTGCCGGGGATATAGATGACTTCCGTACCCTGTTTGGCCATCTTGAGCACACGGCGGATCACGTCGTTATGCGTGGTATCCCAGTACCAGGTGCGCTTCAGTTGCCAACCGTCGATGATGTCGCCCACAAGGAACAGCTTGTCGCAACTGACGGACTTGAGGAAGTCAAGCAGCAGGTCGACCCGCGCGGCACGAGTGCCGAGGTGTGTATCCGATATAAAAACAGCGCGGTAATGACGCGCTTTTTTCGGAATATCGGAATGTTCACGGGAGCCGGGAGTGGGAGCCCCTCCGGGTGAGGAAGGCTGGGAGGGTGCCTTTCGCCCGAAGGGTTCTGGGGAGATATCCCGGAGGAAAAGGGGCTCGCCCGATGAGGGAAGCACCTGAAGAAGCAAGTTTTCTGCTACCTTTTTCATGCCTCGCTTTATGCGCGCGCATGGTGACATTTGCATTGCACGATTGTGACTGTTTCTTGAAAAGCGACTCTAATTTGATTCGCGCGCGGGATTCCCTAGCCTGAGTAGTCTGGCGCGACTCATATCGCTGAAATCGGTAGATTTTTTTGCTCAGAAAACGCTTGATAAAAGCTATTCTTTACATGGGGTTAGGTTCGATTAACTGAATCTCAAGGTTTCGTGAGCTACCCTACACTTGGAAATTGCAGCCCAAGCAATTATCTTTGTCTGTAGCGGGTAGCCCCGCTAATGCCCTCCGTGGGCGTTTCCTCCCTGAGCCTGGGCCACGCGAAAGCGTGGCCTCTTTTTTTGCGCAGTCTTTGCACACATGCCGCACACAGGCGGCTAGCTGATCAAGTGGATCTCACGGAAGCGCCGCACCGCACCGTAAAGCGAAATAATCCCCCAGCATACCTCAAGTGTGAACACCGGCCAGTTTGCGTCAAGCCACAGCTGCGGCAGCATGGCCGTGCTGGCATAAAGGTTCCAGAGCAGATAATGCCTGAGCAGCATTCTGCCTGCGCTGAACATCAGATAGACAGCGGAAAAGGCGAAGGCCGAAGACCAGCCCATCACGGTAATGCCCAGCCCGCCGTCTGTCCAGAACGCGCCCGCAATCGCAAGGGCAAATAGCGCCATCACGCTGTGGAAAAAGCGCGGGCCGCAACTGAGATGATCAAACTTCACGTCGCGCAAGAGGCAAAAGCTGATAATCGCCCAAAAGCCATTGATGACGATCGCCTGCCATGACTGGGTGAAGGCCGAGCTGATAACAAGCGCGACCGCGGCA
Source organism: Kordiimonas gwangyangensis DSM 19435 = JCM 12864 (assembly GCF_000375545.1). Classification (GTDB taxonomy): domain Bacteria; phylum Pseudomonadota; class Alphaproteobacteria; order Sphingomonadales; family Kordiimonadaceae; genus Kordiimonas; species Kordiimonas gwangyangensis. The sequence goes on along the minus strand of NZ_AQXF01000001.1, from coordinate 225,705 downwards.
AGCAGGTTGCCGGTATAATAGACGCGTTGGCGCCACTCCGCGTTCAGGGAAATATAGGCGTGATTGGCAAGGTAAAGCACCGTGCCAAACCAGCCGAGCACAGTCACAAGCATAGTCATTGCAGTTCAATGTGCATGTTGCGCACCAGCAGCTCCTTGCCTGTGTGTGGGCCGTTCAGCACCACCACACGGCTGACATCCATCATGTTTTTATATATGCGGTCGGTCGCGGACGGCATCCTGATCTTTTCGCTCCATTCCGTGACCAGCACCTTTGTGCCTTGTGGCAAGGTATAATATTCAGCGGCGCCGTTTGTGCCCCGCACCTCACCAAGGATGGCGGGGTAGCCTTCCGCTGACACGAGCACGGCAACATCAACGGCCACAGGCAAGCTGGGGTTCGCCGGTTGCAGGCTATCAAGGCCCAGGCTTGCGGCTTTCTCAAGCGCGCGGTTCACCTTTGCGATGGCCTGTTCCCCCGCCGGTGTTTTGGCCGCGATCACATGCAGGCTTGAAGTATCTGTCATGTCAGGTAGGGGGCGGATCAGTTGCAGCCGGTCCGGATAGTGGCTGAGGAGAAGCGCGGTCATGACGCCCTCTGTCATGGGCAGCAGGTCAATCTCATGATTGAAAAGCGCGGTCAATGCGTCCCGCTCTGACGTGTAGAGCTTGGCATCCACGAGCAGCGTGTCGATTTTGCTGCCGTAGCTATAGCCCGCAACGCGGCCCTTTCGCGCGGTTTGCGGTTTCAGGTCAGCGACCGCCGCATCGGGCGTGTATTGGCGGTTATAATAAAGGTGGCTGGTGACGCTGAAAATGGGTGCGGAGAACAGAACCTTCTCTTCCCGCTCGGGCGACCGGAAATAGGGGAAGGAGAGCAATTCCTCTTTTGCGGACACCTGCGCGAGCGAAAGCTCGTAGGGCAGGTAGCGCCAGTCGGCCTCCACGCCTTCAAGGTAGAGCAGCAGTTCAAGCATGCGTGCGGCGGAGCCAGGCTCGTCACCCTTGGCACTGATATAAGGCGGCCAGATATCGGTGACCACGGTGACGCGCTCATCCGCTGCGTGACCTGCGGAAGATACAAATGCAAAAAGGGTGGCAATGAGCAGCCGGGTTTTGGGGAAATGGGTCATGGTCAGCGCCTTTTTGCGTGCCGGTAAAGAAGGACAAGAACGAGCGTCAGCCCGAAGCCGAGGCTGAACATCACGTCGGCGTCAATCTCTGCAATGAAGCGCAGGAAGATGGAGGTGTTTTCGTCATTATAATCAAGCGCGGGGCGCGACATCATCTCGCGGCTGAATTCGGTGAGGTAGAGCGAGAGCTCGAACACCGCAAAAAAGCTCAAGGTGACGAGCAACAGGTCGGTCAGCACTGAACTGCGTTCGCGGCGCCTGTTCTCGGCTTCCTCAAGCCGGGCGGAGCAGACCTCGATCATACGTTGGCCGTTTTTGACAATGTCGTCGAAGTTCCAGCACTCAAGGATATCTTCCACCATCTCGCGTTTGCGGCGGCTCAGGTATTTCAGGTGTTCGTGGTAGTCAATCTGGTGGAGCCGCGTGGTGACCCGGCTATGCGCCAGCTTTTTCTCGGCATCACTCACACGCCCGCCATTATAGGCAACGTCGATCGCTTCCTTGAGCTGCGCGTTACAGCTGTCCTGCGCAGTGTAATAATACTGCGCCAGCACCATGCTGTCCGTGCAGGCGGGCAGGTCTGCGGCGTGCCGCACCACATAGTTCAGCCATGTCATGGAAAAAGCGCGTTTGCCCGCGATCAGCTCCCCTGCGTCTGACGGGCGGTAGGTGTGTTCCAGCCACTTGCTGACCAGCTCCTGCCAGTCCTTGCGCCTAAGGGCATCGTCGTCCGCATGAATGAAGCGCGAGGTCCAATAGATTTTGGGCTCATGGTCCTGCAAATCCTCGAACCGGAGGCAGCTTTGCGCGCTTGCCGCTGCCACCGTGCGTAGTTCTGCCAGAAAGGCCGGATAAGCACTTTTGATGACCGCGCGGGCTTTTTCCTGCGCCGTTTTGGCGAGTGCGGCTGCATCGGTGCTGAAGGGCAGCGAAAAATGCGCTTCTGCAATGCCCACGCTATTCGGGAAGACATGGAGCCTGAGGGTCGCCCCGTCCGCATCAGCCTGCCAGGTGAAAAGGCGAATGTCGCGCGTGTCGCGCTCTATCACCTCATAGTCGGCTTGTGCAGTCGGTCCCGTGCTACCCCCATTGCCGGAAGGGTCCAGGATGGCGGTCACCCGCGCCATCAGGGCCTGATATTCGGCGGACGCCTGATCTGTGCCGGTCTTGAGCGAAATCGGAATATGGACGGGTGTTACGGTGCGGAAATCTATCTGGTCGGTATTTGTCATCGGCCTGTCGAGGTCATTTGAGCGGAAAAGACGGCAATACGGACTGTCTGTGATCCGCGAACGCCCCCTGTGATCCGTGCAGTTTTGACCGAACGGGCGGTGATGTACACCCCCTCAGCCACAGTTTTTTGGATGTGCGGCCACTGCGCGACCACCGTGCGAAGGCTGTGCGGGATTTGTGCAATAAAAAAGGGGCGCCGGAGCGCCCCAGAGTGCCTGTTGGGAAACGTGCTTAGAAAGAGAAGCGCGCGCGGGCGTAGTAGAAGCCGCCGTTGAAGCCCATCGGTGAGGTCACCGGATAAGCCGCACCTGCTTCGCCGCCCCACGGGTTGGTGTCCGGGTATGCGTCGAAGAGGTTGTTGGCACCCACGACCAGCTCGAGGTTCTCCATCACATTGTAACCGAATTCGAGGTCGAACGTGACTTCAGAGCCTGCGTTGATCGGCAGGTCACACGCGTCAAGGTGTGCTTCGAAGTAGCTGCCATAGTAGTTACCGCGCGCCAGTACACGCCACTTGTCGGTGGAGTGCGTCAGCGTTGCGTTACCACGCCAGTTCGGCAGGTTTTCTTCAAGCAGCTGCACACGACAGCCATCAAGCGTCGTCGGGTTGAAGTCGGTTACTTTCGTCTTCGTGTAGTTACCCGCGAACGACAGGTTCGTCTGGCCGTCATCCGTGAAGTTCAGCGGAATAGTGGCCACAACGTCCACGCCCTGGGTGCGGGTGTCGAAGTCGTTCACGAAGAAGCGGAAGGCAGCGAGGTCAGCCGCGAAGGAAACGCCGGAATCGACAAGCGCGTCACGCTCTGCCTGGGTGAGCGTGATGCTCGCAGACTGCGTGATACGGTCGGTCACTTCAATGTTGAAGTAGTCAACCGTGATGTTCGCGGCGCCGAGGTCAGCGACGAAACCAAGGGTGAAGCTCTTCGATTCTTCCGGACCAAGCGCATCCGCGCCTTTACTGATAGCAACCGGGTTGGTCGGCGGGATCGTACCACGCTGTGCGAGCTGGAGACCGTTTTCGGTCTGCTCGAACACCGTCGATACGTTGATCACTTGCTGTTGACCAACGGTTGGTGCACGGAAGCCGGTGGAGTAGGAACCGCGGAGGCGGAACTCATCCGTCACTTTATAAAGTGCGGACAGTTTGAAGTTGGTGGTGGAACCAAAGTCCGAGAAGTCTTCCCAGCGTAGCGCTGCACCAAGGATGAGGTCTTCGGTCACGTCAGCCTCGAGGTCGAGGTAAAGCGCGATGTTCGAACGGTCCCATGTGCCAGCGATCTGCGGGCCAAAGCCGGAGAAGCCGTTGGAGCCGAGGCCGAAGCCCTGGTTGAAGCTGATCACTTCGCCATCCGCGTTTTCACGCTCGAAAGGCTGAGCGAGAATGCCGATATCGAAGGATTCCGGCTGGCCGGTGCGTACTTCGAACTGCTCTTCACGCCACTCGAAACCAGCAGCCACGTTCAGCGGTGAGTAGAAACCAACTTCAAGCGGGTAGGAAACGTCTGCGTTGAAGTTTTTCTCAAGCTGAATGTAGGAACCAAGCTGGAATTCGGTCGGCGTTGACGGGCCGAGGCTCGGGTTGATGGTGTTCGAGATGAAGAAGTCAGCCTGGTTGCGGCCTGCATGAACGCTCACGTCGTAGGTCATGCCGTTGTCCATCTCACCGCGGAAGCCCATGGCACCAGCGATATCATTGAGCTTGCCACCGAACTGCGGCGTGAAGCCGCCCGGGAACATCTCGTTGAAGATAAAGCAGTTCGGGTCAGCATTGATGGCTGCAAGCGCCGCTGCTTCACCGGCAGAACCGATCACAAGCGGGTTCGGGATCGTGCCTGTGGTGGCTTCGCCTTCGTTGAAGTTGTAGCCGCCCGGGCAGGTCACGCCGTCATCTGGCGCAAGGTCACCCACGAGGCGGGTGGTGCCGCCGTCGTTCGAGTTCACGCCGCCACGGGTGTTCGGGTTACGGTAGAAGAAGCCGCCTTCAACTTCACGCTCGGCATAGTTACCGAATGCGTAAACTTCAGAGTTGTCACCGGTCTCGATGCCGAAGTTCATGAAGACTTTCCAGTCGTTCCGCACTTCAGGCTGGCCCCAGATCTGGGCATAGGGTTCACGAACGTCGGTGTTGCCGGCGTCAATGAGGCCCTGCGCGTCGGTACGCTGTACGCTGCGGCTGGTCGGGTCTTGCTGACGCCATTCAGCCGAGAAGTTCACGAAACCGCTGTCGGTGACCGGCAGGCCGATGTTGCCTGCGAACTGAAGCTGGTCACCGTCGCCCTCATATGTCGAGCCGTATTTGGCTTCAAGCGAACCGCCTTCGTTGTCGTCGCGCAGCACGAAGTTCATCACGCCTGCGATGGCGTCCGAACCATACTGTGCGGCAGCGCCGTCGCGCAGCACTTCAACGCGCTTCAGTGCGATTGCCGGGATAACGCCGATGTCCGGGCCTTGGGCGCCGTCAGACAGGCCGCCGCCAAGGAAGGCGATAACCGCCGCACGGTGGCGACGTTTACCGTTCAGCAGAACGAGTGTCTGGTCAGGCGCGAGGCCACGCAGGTTGGCCGGGCGAACAAGCGTTGCCGCGTCCGAAATCGGCTGCGTGTTGACGTTATAGGAAGGCACGACCGTGCGCAGCAGGTTCGACATATCGCCGTCGCCCTGGTTGGCAAAATCGTCCCCGCTGATAACGTCAACGGGTGCCGGTGTGTCGGCGGCCGACCGCGCTGCACGACGCGAACCGGTTACGACAACTTCTTCAATTGCCAGTGTATCAGTACTGGTATCGGCTTCCTCCTGAGCGAACGTTGCGCCCGTGAAGGATGCAGCTACAGCAACGCAAGACGTGCCAAGCAGCAGTTTTTTCATGATATCCACAGAACCCCTCCGTGTGTTTTGGTATGGTATCAGGTGTTTTTCCCGTGACCCCCCGGTCAGCGGTGAACGCACTCGATACCCCCAAAGACGAATAGCCCGCGGGGCTTGGGAACAAAAAATTCGGAAAATTGCGTTTTTTTGACAATCCCGCTTTCAGATATTTCAAACTGTGCTTTTTGAAACACATGATATGAAAAGCGGTTTCATGTGAAATTAAATTTCCATACAGAGTCTTTATTGAAATAATATGCGCTTCGATAAACCTAAGTTTAATCGCGATCCGACGGAAAATTCTCGTGTTTGTTGTAACAAAAATGAATAGCCAAACTATGATTTGATCCTACCTGTAACAGGCACAGAGAAGCCGAAGCTGACGCTCATCCGCACTCATGAAAAACTTAGTGACGTGAGGGAGTTATTCAGCCGCCCGTGGCAGGTTGCTGCGCTCATGCTGGGGCAGGAAGCGTGCGAAGTCGTGGATCAGCATTTCACTGAACCAGCCGAGCCGTTCTTTCACTTCCGCAAACTCGTTGCGGGGTTCCAGCGTTTCTTCATTCATATAGAGGCCACGGCTCAGTTCAATCTGCAGCGCGTGAATGCCCCGGTTGGGGCTGCCGTAATTCTGCGTCGAGAAACCACCCGAATAGGGCACGTTGCGCCGCACGCTGAAACCGGCGCGGATCAGCAGTTCTTCGGCCAGCGACGTCAGCTCCCGCGCGCAGGATGCACCCCAGCAGTCACCAAGCACAATATCAGGGCCAGTTGGTCGGCCACGCCGCCGTGCGCCTTGCGCCTCAGAGGGCATGGAATGGCAGTCAATCAGCACCGCATAACCAAACTGGCGCTGGCGCGCGTCCAGCAGATCTTGCAGTTTGTTATGGTATGGCTTGTACACACCATCAATACGGCGGAAGGCCTCCCGCGCGGGGAGTTGATTTTTGTAGATCGACAGCCCCTCAGCCACCAGTTTGGGGATGATGCCAAGCCCGGCTTTCACCCGGTGGCTGATATCCAGAAGCCGCTCATCAAGGGGCGGGTTGAACATCTCGGGGTCCAGCTCCATCTCACCACGGTTAAGGTCAAGGAACGCGCGGGCGTGGGTGGCCACAAGGAGGCTGGCGCCGTGGTTGGGCACCGTATCCATCAGGTGGTCGACAAAGGCATCTTCCGACATGCGCAGGCTATGCGCGCCAATTCTGGCGGCGTCAATCATGCCTTGCGGGTAATGCCGGCCGCTGTGTGGTGCGGCAAAAATGAAGGGCTTTGGTGCGCCTTTCGGGGATTTGAGTATATAGGCCGGTGGCGTGCCCTCGCTTGTGGCCGCCAGGCTTGATGGGCCCGGTATGTCCAAATCCTTGGTCATGCGCATACGCTAGCGCCTTTCTCTGACCCTGTCACCGTCAAGTTTGTGTGATGGCGGTCAATAAGGCACGCCCACGTGAAAGCAGTGTGACAGCCGGAGCCTCCGTGCTAAGAAAAGAAAAACGACAGCCCTAAGGGCTTGCGCCGAAGGTGATTTTGGAAACACGGACTTCCTCGGGGGATAGTATGGTTGCGGCACCCGGATATTTGCGGGCCTTCCTTGTCAGTGCGTTTGCGCTTCTTTGCTTGCTTGCGGCAGGCACCGCTTTTGCGGATGAAGCCGCACATTCCCCTGAGGGCGACACACCAGACAGCAAGGCCGAACAGCAGGAGCGGGAGCGGCCACGCATTGGCCTTGTGCTCGCCGGTGGCGGCGCGCGCGGCGGTGCCCACATCGGCGTGCTGAAGGTGCTTGAGGAACTGCAGGTGCCGGTCGACTATATCGCGGGCACCAGTTTCGGTGCCATTGTGGGCTCCTTCTATGCGGCAGGGTATGATGCGCATGAGCTTGAAATCGCGCTCAGCCAGATGGACTGGAACAACCTCCTCAGTGACCGTGCGCCGCGCTCCGGCCGCAGTTACCAGCGTAAGCTCGACGACGAGGAAACCGCGCTTGATTTCGAATTCACCGTGGGGCCGGACGGCCTATCTCTGCCTGCGGGCCTTGTGCGCGGTAACCAGCTACGGCTGATGCTGCGGCGCTTCCTCTCGCGCGTGAGCCACGTACGTGATTTTGATGACCTGCCCATCCCGTTCCGCGCCGTCGCGACCGACCTTGAAAGCGGGGCCGAGGTGGTGATGGGTGACGGCGATATCGCCTCCGCCGTGCTGGCCAGCATGTCAGTGCCCGGCCTTTTTCCGCCACTGAACCGTGAGGGGCAGTTGCTGGTGGATGGTGGCCTCGTGAACAATATGCCGGTCAGCGTGGTGCGCGACATGGGGGCTGATATCGTCATCCTCGTAGACATCGGCACCCCGCTCGCGGAGCGGGATGAGATCACCTCGGTGCCCAAGGTGTTCAGCCAGCTTCTCTCGCTCCTCACGCTCAAAGGGCGGCAGGCGCAGCTTGACCTGATGACCGCGCAGGATTTCCTCCTGCGCCCTGATGTGGTTGAAATCGGTTTGACCGATTTTCACCGCACCATGTCTGCGGTGCCGGAAGGTGAAAAGGCGGCCGATAACGCGGCCGAGGCGCTCAAGGTGCTCGCGCTTGATGATGAAGCCTGGGCGGCCCACAAGGCGGCACGCAAACCCATCAGCCATGTGCCGGTGATTGATTTCATCACAGTGCAAAACAGTTCAAGCCTGCCGACACAATATGTACGTTCCCTCATTCGCCAGAAAGAGGGGCAGGAGCTGAATGAAGCCCGTCTGTCGGACGACCTGACCCGCATATACGGCACCGGCTATTTTGACCGCGTTGAATACCAGTTGGTGGAAGACGAAGGCGATATCGGCATCCGCGTTGAAGCGGCGGAGCGCGCCGTGGGCAAGAAGTTCGTCAAATTCGGCATGTCGCTGAGCGACGATTTCTCCGGCAACAATAATTATAATCTTGCCGCCAGCTACACAGCCCTTGGGCTGAATGACCTGGGTGCCGAATGGCGCGTGCGCGCGCAAGTGGGCGACGAGATGGGCATCGGGACCGAGATTTACCAACCCATCGACCTGTTGCAGCGCTATTTTGTCACCGGCGGTGTCGCGGTGGCCAGCGTAGTGCGCGGCATCACCAATGACCGCGGCATCACAGTGGCTGATGCCCGCGTGACGGACGCGAAGGTGGTTGCCGGTATTGGCCGCAACCTCTCGAACATTGGCCGCCTGACCGTGGGGGCGGAGCGGCAGATCGCCCGCGCCAAAATCAAAACGCCGGAACTGGTGTTCCCGGCTTTCTCCATCCATTCCACCAACTTCTTCGCCCGGCTTGAAACCGACACACTCGACGATGTGAACTTCCCCCACTTCGGCAACCAGTTCTATCTGGACTATAAGGACGGCCGCACCATCCTTGGCGGGGAATCGACGGTGAACACGCTCGAGGGGCTCTATACTCAGACCATTTCCTCCGGCCGTAACACATTCACCGCGCTGGTGAACGGGGGCTTCGCATTTGGTGGCGACGAAACAGAGGCGGATAACTTTTCCCTCGGCGGCTTCCTTAACCTCTCAGGGCTGAGCGCAAACCAGATCAGCGGCAAATATTACGGTGTTGGTGCTTTTGTCTATTACCGGCAGCTCAATGACGGCGGGGTGTCCTCGTTATTTGGTGTGCCGGTTTATGCCGGTTTCTCGCTTGAGGCGGGCAACACATGGAACAATGCGGACGATATCAGCCTCAGTACGCTGCGCTATGGCGGCAGCGTCTTTGTGGGCGCGGACACGCCGTTTGGTCCGCTTTATCTTGGCTCGGGTTACACGCGCGGGCAGGCGAATGACCAGTTCTCCGCCTTCATGTATCTCGGCCGTCCGTTCTAGGTGAACGGCTACCGGGCCATGCATAAAAAAATGGTCTTGCGTGCTTTGTGCCTGCGGTGTAAACACGCACCCGTCCCGCCCAAAACGGCAGCACGCCGGGGCGCGGCCCTTGAAATGGTACGGTCGGTTAGCTCAGTTGGTAGAGCGCATCGTTGACATCGATGAGGTCGTTGGTTCGAACCCAATACCGACCACCATTCAATTCCCTCTTTATAGTTAATAATTTCTAACAGTTCCCGTGATTGGGAATGAAATCATATCATCAATAAATTTTTAGGAATTTCGTCCTACCGTTATCGCAAGGCATTGGGCGAGATGGGAACGGAAGAACCGGCACGCTGTCTCGTAGTGTACATCTGTAAAACGGCCCAGAAGGGGCGGGAGAGTGCACGTGAAGAGATGTATCCGCAAAACGATTGTCGGTCTGGTGATGGGGCCTGTCACAGCATGTTCCGCTTTTGCGGAAGATGTGGACGATCTTTCCGAGCTTTTTCAGAAAGGCGATGCCAGCCTCGATTTTCGTTACCGGCTTGAGCTGGTGGAGGATGACGCCTTCACGCGCGATGCTACCGCTTCCACGCTACTCACCCGGCTATCGTATGGCACCGCAAGCTACCGCGGTTTCAGCGCATTCATCGAGGCGGAGAATATCACGCCGGTGGGGGGCCAGTCATACAACAGCACCACAAACGGCAAGACGCACTTCCCCGTGGTCGCAGACCCTGAGACGACTGAACTCAATCAAGCCTACCTCGCTTACCGTTCGGCGGTGGTGGCGCTCAAGTTCGGCAGACAGGGCATCAATCACGGCAACCAGCGTTTCATTGGCACCGTCGGCTTCCGTCAGAATGACCAGACCTATGACGCGGTGAGCGCGAGCCTCACCCCGCTGCCGAGCCTGAAGGCGGATTACAGCTTTGTCTGGCAGGTGAACCGCATTTTCGGGCACGAACATCCGCTCGGCACGCTTGATAGCAAGTTGCACTTCGTAACAGCCGACTATAGCGGGCTCTCTGTGGGCAAGCTGTCGGCCTATGCCTATCTGTTCGACTTCAATGATATCAGTACGCTCGGGCTCTCGAGCGCCACCTATGGCGTGCGCTTCGCGGGTGAGCAGAAGTTCGCGGACAAGATGACCGTGGGCTATGAGGCGGAATACGCGCGGCAGAAAGACCATGGCGATAACCCGCTTGACTATAGCGCCGACTATTGGCGGCTGGGTGCCAGCTTTGGCAGGGGGGCGATCAAGCTGGATGCCGCGCTTGAGGAACTCGGGTCGGACGGTGGCATCAGCTTCAAAACGCCACTTGCTACCCTCCATAAATTCAACGGCTGGGCCGACAAGTTTTTGACCACGCCCGCCGCAGGCCTCAGAGACCTGGAAGTGGGTGCCACGTTCAAGGTGCCAGGCGAGGGTGCGCTTGCAGGCCTTACCTTTCGCGTGGCTTACCATGACTTCCGTGCCGCAAGCGGCAGTAGCCATTATGGCAGCGAATGGGATTTCCTCATCTCGAAGAAAATCAGTAAGTCTGTCAGCCTGTCTGCAAAAGCCGCCTTCTATGAAGCCAAGAGCTTCGCACGCGACACCAAAAGAATGTGGCTGACAGCGTCCCTCAGCTTCTAAGGCCGCGCAGGAAGCTTTTGATCAGAAAGTCCGCCATTTCCTTGGGGTCAGTGCTTTGGTATTCAGTGCGAACCGTGCTTCAGCTTTTCGCCAGCCATCCAGTCGGCGACGGTTTGTTCAATCACCTCACGCGGGGCGTCGTATTTGGCTTCAATCTCATCGATAAGGGCATCGCCGTCCTTGTGCCTGGCGTCATCGCCTTCCTTTTCGAGGTGCTGCAAAATCTTTTTTTTCACATCCATTGCCTTGGCTCCTTAAAAGTCCTGCCAGTCCATGGTCATGACCTTGAGGGCACCGATGATGGCCCATTTAGGTCGTTTGCCAGTGAACAGCAGCAGGTCCGTACCAGCCTTGGGCTGCGGTTTCGGAAGGCCCCCGTAATGCGGGTGCTGCTCGGTTATACGTCTACTTGCGCTGCCAGTTGCCATTTGTCTTCTCGTATTTCTGTTTCACGGCTGACCATGCCACCTTGTGTGATACTTCTTCGCGGCTCTCGTCGCCTCGGCGGTCGCTCGCATCCTTGTAATCGTCCCAAGCGCTGTTGAACGCTTCCTTGTAAATTTCCTGTGCGTGCTTTGGCAGGTTGTCTTTCACCCCGTCCGGTAGCTCGCTTGTAGATTTGTAGGGCATCGTCCCCTCGTTTCATTCATTCACTCATTTCCAATCGATGAGCTGACGGTAATCCCGACCGCGTCAGCGCGCGATTGGCCGAAATCGGAAAATCATAAATGAAACATCAAGACGGTATTCTTGCCTTCACGCGCTGAAGGTTTGGTGCCCGCTGGGTCGCTAAAATTTTAGTGAATGCTAGGGAAACTGCGGCTTTCAGCTTATGGTTAATAACTTCTTTATGCGAAATTTATGCGTGCAGGCCCATCAACGAGTCGAAACTTTACGGGGCGGCACGTCAAAGTGCATCGTGTCAGGTGCAGGGAATTTGGCCACACGGCACAACACCTTCAGGCCAAAGCACCGGATGACAGCACGAATGTCTGGCGGGGGCTAACTCGTTCCAAAGCAGATTGCTTCGGGTCCGGCCAGGCGGGGTCAACGGTCAGTATGGGAACTGACCTCGGTACTAGAGAGAAATCATCATGTTCTGGAGCGGTCTGGGTTCGGTAGCCTTTGTGGTATTTGCCATCGGCTTCCTGGTTTTTCCGGCATCAGGGCTTGTTTCGGTGCCAGTATATTTTCTGATGGCAGCGCCGGTGATTTCCTATCTCGGCTTTGAACTCAAATTATATTCGGATGGTCTTCAGCTGCGGTACTCCCTTGAGGGTCCGGCGGCAGCAACAAGCCTGCGTGGTCAGATAGAGAGCATGGCAGGGGCGTATGAAGGCAAAAGCCCGTCAGTCCTTTTCATCCCGGTTACCTACTGGGGTCCTATTTTAGCAGTACTCGGTCTTTATTCGGGGGCCAACCTGGGGTTCTAGGGCGTTCTTCCTCACGCCCATGGGCGCCAAAAATCAAAAGCCACTCCGGGTTGGGCGGAGTGGCTTTTTTCTTGCGCGGAACAGGCGCATGTCCCGCACAAAGCCCGCACACTTCTCGCACAGGTTCCGCGCATCTATGACTGGCGGGTCGCGCGGATTTACCTGATTTTAAGAAGCGTGCGGGTAAAAGAAAAACCACCCCGGTTGGGCGGGGTGGTTTTCCCGTTCAGGAGGCCCAGCTCTTATCGAGCAGGCGCAACGTGGGCCTCCATGGGCAGCTGGTTGGTATCGACTTCACTTGACTTGCCGATGTCTTTGAGCGCGCGTTCAAGCGCGTCCTGGCGGTTATCACGCCAATGGTCGCCCGGCAGGTCCTTCGTGACATCAAGCCCTTTGAGAACACTGCGTACCGCGTCATTGACACCGGCGATATAGAGGGTTTTGCCGGCGTCGGTTGCGTCCTCGATGATGGTTTCAACAGCCTTGGCAGCCGAGAGATCGAGGAACGGCACGCGGGAGAAATCAAGGATCAGTACCTTGGTTTCGCCGTCAGCGCGCTCACGCACGTGGTGACCGAGGTCAGCTGCGGCGCCGAAGCTGAGTGGGCCACCGAAGTCAAACAGCGTGATCTTGTCGCCGCCGCGGGCCAGAAGTTCACGCTCAAGCGGGTTCGGGATGTCGCTTGACGCAACATTGAAGTTCTTGAGCTGCACTTCGGAAAGTTGCTTGATGAAGGCAAGCGCCGCCAGCACAACACCCACAGCAACTGCGGTGATGAGGTCCACGAATACCGTCAGGCCAAGTACAACAGCCATCAGGGCCAGATCCCAGCGCGGGCCTTTGTGGGCACGCTTGAGGTAGGACCAGTCGATGATGTCGTAGCCAACTTTCACGAGGATACCAGCAAGTGCTGCGTGCGGGATCAAGGACGCCACAGGTGCAAGCACCAGCGCAACCGCCAGAAGCACAAGGCCGTGAACCATGCCGGAAATCTTGAACTGACCGCCGGAGCGGATGTTCACAACCGTCCGCATGGTGGCACCAGCGCCCGGTACGCCGCCAAAGAGACCAGCGATGGAGTTGCCGATACCCTGGCCGATAAGTTCCTTGTTCGAATCGTGCCGCGTGCGGGTCATGTTGTCAGCCACCAGGGATGTGAGAAGGCTGTCAATGGCACCCAGAAGGGCAAGAAGGAACGCCGCTTCAAGAACGATGAAGAAGGTGTCGCCCGTGAACGTCGGCATGATGAAGGACGGCAGGCCGGTTGGCACGTCACCAAGGATCGGTGCACCGGAGATGATCACGCTTACAATGGTGGCAACCGTCAGCGCTGCAAGCGGTGCTGGCAGGTATTTGCCAATCTTCTTCGGCCAGAAGAAGACGATCGCAAGCGTCATCAGGCCGATGCCGAGCGCAACAAGGTTGGGATTCATCACCGCGCTTGGGACGGCGGTGAGCGCAGGGATGGTACCACTGCCCTCCGGCTCATGCCCAAACAGCCGTGCCATCTGAAGCGCGATGATGATCACCCCGATGCCGGACATGAAGCCCGACACAACAGGATACGGGACAAGCCGGATAAACTGCCCGAACTTGAAGATACCGAAGAGGATCTGGAGAAGGCCTGCCAGCACCACAGCCGCGAACACGAGCGCCGGGTTACCGGATAGGCTTGCGAAAACGCCAGCAAAAACCACGACCATCGGACCCGTGGGGCCTGAGATCTGGCTGCCGGTGCCGCCAAAGAGGGCGGCGAAAAAGCCAACAATGATTGCACCATAAAGGCCCGCAATGGGCCCTGCGCCTGATGCCTCACCGAAGGCGAGCGCGAGAGGAAGTGCGACGATACCGGCCGTCAGGCCGCCCATCACGTCTCCGCGCAGGTTCGATGTGTTGATAAAGCTCATGACTATCCTTTACTGCCCGATAGGGACAATCTGTTTGAGGGAAGCGCGGCGCTTAAGCTGCCGCGGCGTCCGCTTTCAGGGTTTCAGCGAGGGGCGCAAATGCGTCCTCTTTCTCGTCGTATGCGAGGATTTCGCCGTGTTCGATGTCGTAAATCCAGCCGTGCAGGCGGATACGGCCAGCGGCAATGCCAGCTGCTACAAGCGGGTGCGTCTTCAGGTGCTGAAGCTGCAGCAGAACGTTCTGCTCGGTCACCGACTTGAGGAACTCGGTGTTGTCATCCTCGGAGGTTTTTTCGCGTGCCACATGCACAGCGGCCTTCGAATGGGACAGCCAGTTGCACACATGCGGCAGGCTTTCTTTCAGCGGCTCGAGGTTCATAACGCCTTTCATGGCGCCACAATCGGTGTGGCCACAAACGACGATTTCGCTGACCTTGAGAACGCCAACAGCATATTCGATCGACGCGGTCATGCCGCCGGTGTGGTTGCTGTGCGGCGGTACGATATTGCCCGCGTTACGGCAAATGAACAGCTCACCAGGATAAGCTTGGGTAATCATGCCTGGGTCAACGCGGCTGTCAGCGCAGGTGATCATCAGAACTTCCGGGCTCTGGCCCGAGGAAAGCTCTTTGAAAAGGCCGAGGTGTTGGGGGTAAACCTCTTCCTTGAAACGCAGAACACCTTCAACAATCTTCTTCATATAACCCTCTCCATCATGTTGTTTTGGCAAACATGCGCACAAACTTGGGGAGGTGCGCCTTGCCCATCGCCGGGATTTAGGAGGCGGAGGTGATAAAAACAATTGTATGAATTTCGTGTTTTGTGATAGATAAAAGCTATCACATGATCAGGGCGGAAAAGTCATGGCTGTCGGGCACCCGACCTTCAAGCAGTTGCAGTATTTCCATGCCATCTGTGTGGCCAAGAGTTTTCGCAAGGCTGCGCAGCGCCTTGGCGTGTCTCAGCCCACCATCACCGCGCAGGTCTCAGCACTTGAAGATGCACTCGGGCTTATCCTTCTCGAACGGTCTCGTACCGGTGCCTTTCCAACCGCAGCTGGGCGCGCAATCCTTCCGCATGCGGAACGAACCTTGGAAGAAGTGCATGCCATCCGCGATATCGCGCGCTTCTCGCTCGACAGCGCTTCGGGCATTCACCGGCTCGGCGTGCCGTCAACGCTCGGTCCCTATTTCCTGCCCGATGTGATTTCTGACATTCACAGCGAGTATCCGTCCCTCAGGCTATATGTGCGGGAAGAACCGCCGCGCGATCTCGAGAACGGACTTCTGGATGGACGATACGACCTGATCCTTACCACACGGCCGCTCGAGGTGACGGGGATTACCGAAGATCTGCTGTTTGGTGAGCCTTTCCTTCTGTGCGCACCACCCGAGCATCCACTGGCGGCACAGGGCAAGGTGCGGCCGGAAGACATCGCTGGCGAGCGTTTGCTTGCAATTGAAGAACGCCACCGGCTGTTCGAGCAGATGCAGGCCATTGCCAACCGCTATGGTGCCCGCCTGATGCGCGACTATGAAGGCACAAGCCTTGATACGGTGCGGCAGATGATTGGCACCGGCATTGGCCTCGCGTTCCTGCCCGCGCTTTATGTGCGGTCCGAGATCGGGCCACGGAACGATGTCGAGGTGCTTGAGCTTGACGAAACACCGACCGACAGGGAGGTGGTGCTGGCCTGGCGGCCATCGGCGCCGCAGCGGCAACTATACCGTACCATGGCCGCCTTCCTGCGCGCCCAGTGTCGCAAGAAGCTTGGCCACATACTCCATGTGGCAGAAGGCTAAATGTCCCGCCTTGTCTCTATTTCCAATCCGTTAACCAAAGTTGCCGTATAACTGGAGCGGGGTCGAGTCTGACCATACAGGCTGCCGCGCGGGAAGGTTCAGCGGTCTGTGCAGGATTGGATTCGATAGATGAGGGATTTTTATCCCACTTTTGTGCTGACCGCGTTTGTTCTGGTCGTCATCACGGTGCTCAGCCTGATGCCGCCGGAGCGCGGTCCTGTACTGGTGCTTTTTAATCCGCTTGAAACGGAAGATAGCCATATTGGCGCGATCATCAGGGCGGATGCGCTGCTGGTTGGGCCGGGTCGTTTGCCGGGGTCGTTTCTGGTCGCAAGTGATGACGGCAACTTGCCTGCGCGCCTGATGGCGAGTGGTGCCCTCATGGTTGTGAACCCATACGGCGCAGCGGGTTGCGCACCTCGTGTCCGGCGTAGTGGTGCTTTTGCTGCCGCCGATGGTATGGATTTGGAGTAGGGATATGAATTCACTTGATAAATTGCGCTCAAGCGCCGTTGGCGCCTTGGCTCTTGGTCAGTTACTGCATGTGCCGCTCGTTTTGGTGCTTGGCTTTGTAATCGGTGCAGAGGGCACCATCATCAGCGCCCTTCTATCACTTATTATTGCGGGGGCAGGGTACGGTCTGTACCGCGCGCAAGGTATTGCGGCGCCGGTCCGCTACATGATTGCGGCAGGCTACGTGCTGCAGGCAGCGGTGCTTGTGTTTGTCTTTCGCGGCCATCCGTGGCAGATCGACATGCACATGTATTTCTTCGCAGCCCTGGCGATGGGCACCGCGCTGTTTGACTGGCGCGCCATTATTGTGGCGGCTGGTGTTACAGCGGTTCACCACTTGCTCCTCAACTTTGTTATGCCTGCATGGGTGTTCCCGGAAGGGGCCAGCTTCCTGCGCGTCGTGCTGCATGCGGTTATCGTGGTGTTTGAGACCATCGTGCTGATGTGGCTTTCCTTCCGTCTCGCGCGGTCGTTTGAAGAAGCGGACAATGCGCAGGCAGAAGCAATCGCACAGGCACGTCATGCAGAAGATGCCATGCGCACCGCAGAGGAAGCCAAAGCCGCGTCTGATAGAGCGCTTGAGGAAGCCCGTGCCGTCGCGGCGGAAAATGACCAACTGCGTGAGCAGCGCAATGCAGCCCGAGCCCGCAATATTGCGGATGCCCGTGCGCAGTTGAATGCGCTTGCGGATGAGTTTGAGGATGTGATCGGCTCCCTTGCGGGCGATATCATCGAATCCACTAGCGTACTTGAGCGTGAAGGGGCCGAGCTTGATAGTGCCGCAAATCAGGCGCACGGCATGGTCGATGCAGCGGTCAATGCCACCAATAATGTGAACGCAAACGCAAGCGCGGTTGCCGCCAGTGCCGAACAGATGGCGGCGTCAGTGAGTGAGATCAGCCAGCAAGTATCCCGCAGCCGGGATATCGCAGGCAAGGCGCTCGAGCATGTCACCACCAGCAAGGAAACCATCCACCGGATGGCGGAATATGCTGACAAGGTGACAAGTATTATCGACATCATCAGCGATATTGCAGCGCAGACTAATCTGCTTGCGCTCAACGCCACGATTGAGGCGGCGCGCGCGGGCGAAGCGGGCAAGGGCTTTGCTGTGGTGGCAAGTGAGGTCAAAAGCCTCGCCAACCAATCAGGCAGTGCCACGCAGCAGATCGCCGAGCAGCTATCCGCCATGCAGGAAATCAGTGCGCAAGTGGTAAAGCTGATTGAGCGTGTCGCCACAGATATCGAGAAAATCTCCGAGAATTCAGTTGGCATATCCGCCGCTGTTGAGGAGCAGGATGCCGCCACGCGGGAGATTGCCCGCGCCGCCCAAACCGCAAGCGGGGAAACCTCGACCGCCGCCGATCAGGTGAACAGCATCAGCACGGTTGTGTCCGGTGTCGGTAAGTCGGTTGCGTCCACCTTCGCATCCACGCGGCAACTGGCGGAACGCACGGACGAGCTGGCAGCCCGCTGCCAGGACTTTGCAGCGCAGATCCGCGCGCGGGAAATCGTGGTCGAATAGAAAACTTGGCTAGATGGCGGCCGCAATATTATAGGCCGCCATCACAATGCCCAGCAGCGTGAGCGCAAGGGCGGGCAACCGGAACCGCCCCATGCCGCGCCACATATCCCCTATCATGCTTGGGTTTGTGGCATGGGCTGGCCGGTCTGCGGGCCGGAGGCGCATGGAGAAGATCATCACGCCGGTAACGGCAAGGCCCGTAAGCACCGCGCCCGCGAGAAACCAGAAAAGTCGCACCGCGAGACTGTAAGGGTGGCCCTGCGCCCAAGTGCCGAAGTGAAGTGGGTCCGCGCCTTCGGAAATGCGCTGATGCACACTGAGGTCCTCACCCTTCTGGATTTGTACAACCTCGCCTGATTCCGCATCCATCAGCACCGCGTTGGCGCGTTCGCGCACGAGCACAGCCTCGCCTTGCCCCATCACCACTACGCCGCCGCGTTTGCCAGCAGGAAAATAAACCGAGGTAACCTCAAGCGCGGGGTAGGCGGCCTTTGCATCTGCGATGATCTGGTCAAGGGTGCTACCGTCCACATTAGCTTCGGCAACGGGGCGGATAGGCCTTAGCGCAGCAGGTGCGCCGCCGCCGCCCCATTCCACCAGATACCAAAGCCCGGTTATGCCAATCAGCGCAATGAACCACAGGCTCCATAGGCCGGCGAAGCGGTGCAGGTCACCGGTGAAACGGCGGGCGTCACCGACCCTTTTGCCTCGGCCCGGCAGGCGCAGGCGTGGCAGGCGGAAGAAACCGCGCCACCATTTTTTATAGACCCAGAAGGCGGTGATCAGCGATGCCAGCATGGGAATGGACAGGATGCCCACAAAGGGCAGGCCATATTTAACCGGCACCATCAAATGGCGGTGCAGTTCGCGGAACAGGCGCTGAGTGTTGAACCACTGGCTGGTGCCTTGCACCTCGGCCGTATAGGGATTTACATGCACGCGGAAGCGTTCGCCCTCAGTATCGACGGCGATGGCTTCTGCGGCGAAGAAAAAGTCATATGGAGCACTGATGCGTTCAATGCGGGCGTTCGGCACAGTTGTCTGGATGCTTGCATACATCTGCCCCCAGCTTGCGGGGGGCGCATCTTGCTGCGATGCCCGCATTTCAGGGAACAGGAGCCAGTCTATTTCGTGCGACAGGGTCGCAAGCGTGCCGGTGGCGAGCACGAAGGTGAGAAACAGGCTCACCTTCAAGCCGGCCCAGTGGTGGACAACCCACCACCACGACCGTTTTTTCACGCTTTTGCCGGACACAGACTGGCCCATTTCAGTTCCCTAAAGCTTCCACTTAAGTTCGATAAAGGCGGTGCGTGGTTCACCAGGGAAATGGCCGTCCCGCGCAATAAAGCCAGACGCTGCATATTCCTTGTTGAAGATATTATCCACCCGCAGCATGACCGAAACACGGTCCGTCAACTGATGGATCACCGACGTATCGAAAATCGTATAAGCCTTCACGGACTGGCCGTCGATACTTACCCGCTTCGACACATATTCCGCACCGAAAGCGAAGGTGGTATTGATGGGGGCAAACTCATAGCGTGTCCAAAGGCCGGCCTGGTGTTTGGGTGCGTTCGCGAAACGGTCACCGACCGCGTTCGAGAGAGACTGGCCTTCAACCGTGCCGGTGATTTTGGTGTCGTTATAGCCATAGTTGGCGGTCAGTACCCAATAGTCTGTCAGGTCTGCGGCGAGCTCAATGTCGAAGCCCTTGGCAGTGACTTCACCGATGGGAGCCATGTCATCCACGCCGTCTGTGCTGTCGCCATTCGGGTCAAGCTGCAGAAGGTTCTGGCGTTTGATCTGATAGGCGGCGGCACTGGCCTGCAGGCGGCCATCCAGAAGTGCTACCTTGATGCCGGCTTCGATCTGCTCACCCGTGATCGGGTTGAACGGCCCCCCGGCGAGGGGGTCCTGGCTGCTGATCGATTGCGGTTCAAAGCTTTCGGACCAGCTGGCGTAGAGCGAAATATCTTCCTGCGGCTGATAAATCAGGCCCGCGCGGAAGGAGATTTCATTGTCGTCATAGTTTGCGCCGCCAATGGTGTCTTCGTCCTTGTAGCTGTCGTACCGGAGGCCGCCCACAAGCGTGAACTGTTCCGTCAGGCTCAACTGGTCCTGAATATAGAAGCCGTATTTGGTGCTCTGGCTGTCTGTTTCGCGGAGGGGCAGGGCATCAAGGTCATAGAAGTCGGCGCCTGAAAGGCCGTACACCGGGTTGTCGAGCGCGAGGATCGGCACATCGTTGCGGCCCACCGTATGCGCCCAGAAGTTCGCGTTCTCGCGGTACCAGTCACCGCCCACGAGAATCTTGTTTTCCATGCCGCCAATGGTGTGGGCATAGGTTGCCATACCCGAGACAGTGAAACCGTCGGTCTTGCGTTGCTGGTCGCGAAGTTCACGGAGCGAGCTGTCCATCACGCCGTCATCATCAGTATCGATCAGGCCGCGCGGCTCATGGTACTGCTGGCGTTCAAGCGCATCGAAGTAGCGCACGCCAAACTCGGTCGTCACACCCTCGGCTGGTTCGGCCTGGAAGCGCGCCTGATAAACGGTTGCCTTGAGGTCAAGGAAGTCGGTCGCCTCGTTCGCGTTCCAGCTGATGTCTGTGAGGAAGTTGCCTTCGTCGTCCGTCGGTACACCGCGCAGGCGGGCGCCCTGCATGTCCTGGTCATAGTGGGTGACCTGTGTGATGAGGCGTGCGGTCTCGCCCATCTTGAATGTGAGGCCCGCATCAAGGATCAGGGACTGGTCTTCCGTGTTGTTGCGGAACGGGTCCATGGTCTCGTAGAACGCGCCCACACGGCCAAGGATGGTGCCGGACTTGTTGAGCGGGCCAGACACATCACCCGACGCACCGTAACGGTTATAATTGCCTGCGGTAACTGCGGCCTGTGCTTCAAGCTCATCGGTCGGTGTCTTGGTCACATAGTTGATCAGGCCACCCGGCTCACCCGGGCCATAGAGCATGCCGGCCGGGCCCTTCAGCACTTCAACACGTTTGATGTTGAACAGCTTGGGCACCGAGAAGGCAATGAACGGGTTGCCGCGCAGGCCGTCATAAAACACCTGATCCTGCCGGAAGCCACGGAAGGTTACGCCCGAGTAGCTGAAGGTCGTGATACCCGCGATGTTGCGGTAGAGGTCCGTCATGTCGCGCGCGCCCTGGTCGGCAATCAGCGCTTCGTTGATGATGGTCACCGCCTGTGGGATGTCCATCGGGTCACCCGCGCCGCGGGCAACGCCGGTTTCCGATACGCGGTAAAGCGCCTGTGCGCGCCCGGTGACGACGATTTCCTCAACGTCGTCGTCGCTCGCGTCATAGCTTTCTGAGGATTGGGCTTGGGCCGTAATGGGGAAGGCGGCAGCGATAAGCGCAGCGACACTGGCCGAGCGCAGGAAATTCTGTGGTGAATGAATGGTCATAAATATACTCCCTGATTGGGAGTGCTAATAATAAGAATAATTCGCAATTGCAATGAAGATTCTGCGAATGGCTCGCAAAAAAGTGTGATGCGCATGCAGGTTGTGCAGGTGGCGGGGAGGGCGGAAAGCCATACATTCATGAAAATTTGCATGAATATAAGAAAAGAGCGCCGCTGTTTCATCTGGTTTCATGGCCCTATATGGGTTTTATCCCGCCGGCATGACACTGATAAATGAAGAAAGTTCATGAGATGAAAAAGCAAGAGATTGAAATTGGCGTCGTAAACGCCTTTGTGAAAAACGCCGCTGGCGGCAACCCTGCCGGTGTGGTGCTGGGCGCGGATGGGCTGCAGGAAGCGGAGATGCAGGCGCTGGCGGCAGCAGTGGGCTATTCCGAAACTGCCTTTGTATCAAGCCATGCTGATGGTGGTTTCCAGCTCGATTTCTTTACACCGAACCGGCGTATTGCGGACTGTGGGCATGCCACGGTCGCCGCCTTTTCGCATATGGCCGCAAAGGGCATTGTTGCGGACGGTGAAACCATCAAGCACACGGTCGATGGCCCCCGCAAGGTGGTGATCAAGGATGGGCAGGCCTTTATGGAACAACTCGCGCCGCGCTATCTTGATGCGCCGGACTGGAAGGGCGTGACCACCGGTGAAGTTCTCGCGTCGCTTGGCCTTGAAGGCGCGGATTTGCTGGATGGCCACGCACCTGTGGTGGTGAACACCGGCAACAGCTTCATGCTCGTTGGGGTGCGCTGCGCCGCAACTCTGGCCGCCATCACACCAGTGCAGGCCAAGATTGAAGCGATCAGCGATACACTCGACCTCATAGGCTATTATGTCTTTACGCTCGAGGCGGACAGCGCAGACGCAAGCACGCGCATGTTCGCCCCGCGTTACGGCATCCCGGAAGAATCGGCGACCGGCATGGCCGCCGGGCCGCTTGCCTGCCTGCTCCATGACCGGTTGGGCGCAACGGGGCCGGCGCTCACCATTGAACAGGGCCGCTATATGGCACCGTCCTCGGTCAGTGAAATTCATGTGGCGCTCTCGGTCGGTGATGATGGCCATATCACAGGGCTCATGGCCGGTGGGCGTGCGCTGCCGGGTGATGTGAAGGTGGTTGAAGTGCCACACGCCTGAGGGCTTAAGGCAACCATATAGGGAATAAAATACTTCCTATGGTGTAGTTATTGGTGCATCCTTGCTCCCTGCATATCATCTGAACCGGGGGGCGAGGTATGGCACTCAAACATTCAATTTTAGCACTGGGCATAATGTGTGCGGCGCCGTTTGCCGCACAGGCATCTGAGGTGCCGTTTGACCAGTTCCTACATCAGGCCGCGGCGCAAGAAGCGGTGAGCATAAATTACGACGACTGGTCTTATGTGTTGCGTACCACCGTTTTTGAGGGTGGCCGGTCGGACAGAACGCATGCGGCGCCACCTGCCCCGGGTATTGGCCGCCGCATTGTTAAAGGCAATACATCGAGTACTCGGTTCGAGGGTAACCGCCTTTATTTCCCGGCCTTCAAAGGGCAAAATCTTGTCACGCTCAAACATATCAGGGCCGAGCTCGAAGCTATGCCGGGAGCTGTTCCCCTGGTGGAGTGGACCAAAAACCAGCAACTGGCCTATTGGCTGAACCTATACAATATCAAGCTTGTGGAGCTGCTGGCGGAGCACTATCCAGAGCAGGAACTGAGGAGCCTCCTGTATGGTGGCGGTAGTCGTTCTGGCCTTCTTGACCAACCGGCGCTGAAGGTCGCCGGTGTGCGCCTTTCCCTCAACAATATCCACCATGACATCATTCTGGCAAACTGGCAGGACCCCCTCGTGATGTATGAGTTGTTTCACGGCTTTGTGGGCAGCGCAAACATTAGGTCTGAGGCCTACAGGGCGGATACTGTCTGGGACCAGTTGCGCGAAAATGCCGTGGAATTTATCAATTCCAACCGTGGTGCGCGAATGGATGGTGACATCCTCCGTGTGGCCGAAATTTACCGCGAGAATCTGGAGCTTTTTCCGGGCGGCCCCGACGAGCTTAAAGCGCATATCGTATCACTTGCCGATGCAGATTATGCCCCTCGTTTTGCTGCGGCGCGGACAGTCGTCGCGAGCACGCGTGACTATTATATAGCAGACCTTTTTCAGGGGTATGAGCGTGACCTGAACCCCAATGCCGGGAACTCTGCCGCGATTGTGGAAGCGCTGACCGGCTCATCAAATGCGGATGTTGCGGAGTGGATGTCGGCTACCATGGACAGGCAGTACTTCAGCGCAGCACCCGGACATGTGATGGAATATCTCGGCAAGGTCCGTGAACGCAACGAGGCCCGCGAAGGCAATGTGAATGTTGAAGAGTATGAAGGAAGTGAGAAAACAGAAGCACCTGTGCCGGAATGATTTCCTTTACTTTGAAGCATTGAATGAAAGCAAAAAGTGCGTTTTACTACGCACAGAATAATAAAAAGCGCATCCAATTGCCCGAGACCAGCAAGAGACGTGAGGATACAGATGGAAGTCGAAGATAAATCCCGCCTGCAAGCGGCCTTGAGGGGGCTTGCCGTTTCATCCGTGATTGGCATTGCCGTGGCGCTTATCGCCATGCCGTCTGCCCGTGCCGGAGTGCCCGAACCTTTCGCCGCCCACGCCGAGCAGGAGCAGGTGGACATCACTTATGATGACCTGAGCTATATTCTGCGCTCAACCGTGTTTGATGCCGGACGCTCTGACCGTAAGGCGGCGCCAAGGCCCAAGCCTGAAGCCGGGCGTTTGATCGTGAAGGTCAACACCTCAAGCACGCGACTTGAAGGTAACCGGCTTTATTTTCCAGCGTTTGAAGGTAATAACCTCAAAGCCCTTTTCCAGTTGAGGCGTGAACTTGAGGCGCTGCCCGGCGCCGTGCCGATGGCAGAATGGACCAAACGCCAGCAACTGGCTTACTGGCTGAACCTTTATAATGTTACCGTGATGTCGGAACTGGCGGAGCGCTACCCCGAACAGGAAATCCGCAAGGTGATGGCGAAACTGCGCAAACAGAAGATCCTGCGCGTTGCCGGGCGCAAGCTGTCACTTGATGACATTCGCTATGACATTCTTTTTGAGAAATGGCAGGATCCACTTGTAATGTATGGGTTATGGCAGGGTTATGTCGGTGGCCCGAACATTCGGCGCGAAGCCTACACGGCCGAGAATGTTTATGAGCTTTTGGCGGACAATGCGGCCGAATTCATCAACTCGAACCGTGGCACGCGCCTCAAGGGCGACCAGGTCTATATCTCCAGCTATTATGCCGAAAACCTTATGCTGTTCCCGGACGGGGAAGAGGGGTTGAAGCGGCATCTTGTTGAATTTGCAGACCCTTATTATGCCTCCCATGTCCATAACGCGGCTGAGCTATCGATGACGACGGACGATTATTATATCGCCGACCTCTTTGAAGGCGTGCCCAACGATGTGAACCCCAATGCCTCCAACTCCGCTGCACTGCAGACGGCGATGGGTGGGCCTGAATGGTCGGACTTCGCGTCCTCAGGCGCGGCAGCTGCTGCAGGTTGGGGCAAGGTACCGCCGCATGTGCTCAAATACATTGGTGAAATCCGCAAGAAAAAATCCTCGCGCAAGGCCAATGTGGAAGTTGAGGAATATGCCGGTGAGCCTGAAGAGCCGGAAGAGGCCGAGGCGCCAGGTGGCGATACACCCAACTAATGTCATGTCGGGCGAAGGGGGTACCGCGTGGCTTAATAGTCCGGCACCTGGTCGCCTACGATGTCCTTATAGGGCGTTACATATGGCTCAGTCGCTTTGGCGATTGAGCCATTTTGCTGCGCGCGGGCGAGGCAGGCGTTGAACTCGTCGCGCTTTTTCTGGTCACGGAAGTTCATGCGGTCGCCATTTGCATCAAAAAGCGCGGTGAACTTCATGCGCGGCCAGTGGTCATCGCCATATTCGCCGCCGGTTTTCGTTGCGCGCCCCATATAGTCGATCGCGAAGATCAGGCCGTCGGTGATAAAGGCATCTGCGTCACCGTTCACAAGGGCCTGCGTGGTGGCGAAGCCAGGTGGTGCTTCCCAATAGCTGCCGAGTTTTGGCATGGCTGCAGCGAGGCTCGGGAACATGGTGGTCGCCCCGCCAAAGCCGAGAATGCGCAGGCCTTCAAGGTCATCGATCGACTTGATGTCAAAGCCACGGTCTGCGCGGTAGGCGACGCCGTTGCGGCTATGGATATAGCTGTCGGACGGAAAACCACTCACGCCAGCGTCGTCCCACACGAGGGCGACAGCATCGAAGCGTTTATTGTCCTCGAACTCAAGCCAGTGCTGGCCCCAGCGGAATTGCTCAAACTTCACCTTCTCACCGCATTCGGCATAAACTGCGCGAATGGCGGCGGCACTGCGGCCGTCTACTTGCTCATTGAAATGGCCGGAAAGCGTCGGTACCGCAATCGTGACTGTTGCGAATACCTGCGCGGACAGCGCGGATGAGAGAAGGAGAGCAGCTGAGAAGCGCTTTATCATAATTGGAATGCCTGACCTTGCTTTGCCTGAAAGGGACACATTTACAGCTTTAACTGAATTAATGTTACCGGCAGCTTAATAAATGGCAACCATGGCAACGATATGTTTACTGGTTGCGGCAATATTGAAGGACCGCTAGCGTGTCATGACCGCTTCGTAGGGGACTGTGGGAGACATATGTGCGCCTTTTTGGCTCGACACTGAATGACATACCAATTCGGTATTTTGTCCCGTTCGGCTTTCTTGTCGCAGCGCTCGTTACCGCTGTCATCTATGTTTTTGTTGCGAAGCCAGAGGCGGAAGAGCGCGCCTATGATCTGACCGAAGCTTCCTTCAGCCGCGTGATATCTGACATGCAAGGGCGCTACAATACCCTGCTGTCGCAAGGTAACAAATTCAGCGTCAGCCAGGATATTTTCATTACCGCTGATGATCCGTCAGTTTTGGCGCTCGCCGTATTGGATGATGCGGGTGTGGTGCGTTTCTCATCGGACGCCTCCCAAATTGGTCAAAATCTCTCGGTGCTTGGTCACGGGGCGGACGCGAAGCAATACCGCCGCGCACTGCTCACGGGCCAAATCGTCGAAGTGCGGGACGCAGCCAATAAAACCATTACCGGCTATGCTGGCCTCGGTTTCCTCGAAGACGGTCGCATGACCAAAAACGGGCTCGTTTATGTGCAAAGCACGGCGTCACTTGCGGAAGAAATCCAAGACGCATCGCTGCACCTTGTGACCATCATGGGTGTGACGCTGTTTGCGCTCACGCTTGTTATGCTGGTCCTCACCTGGCTCAAGATTGACCGCCGGCTCGTCAAACTGATGGCGGCATCGCGCAAGCTATCGTCCGAGGAGGGCGACATTAATTTTGATATCCACGGGCAGGATGAATTTGGCCAGATTGCCGAACAATTGAAGCTGACATCCCGCATTCTCGCGCACAAGCATGCGCGCATGACGGAAGCCATGGCGAAGGCCAATTCGGCCAATGACGCAAAGTCTGAATTCCTATCGAACATGAGCCACGAAATCAGGACGCCGATGAACGGCGTGATCAGCGGCCTCAATCTGCTCATGAGTTCCAAGGACGAGGATGAGAAGAGCGAGCTTATGCAGGCGTCGCTTTCAAGCGCACAGGCGCTCCTGAATATCATCAATGATATCCTTGATTTCTCGAAACTTGAAGCCGGTAAGCTTGCGGTGCATCCGGCGCCCTTCCTGCTCGCACGCATGCTCCGGGATATTCACATCCTGATGAAGCCAGTGGCAGGCGATAAATCCAACAGGCTGGTGCTTGAAATGGGTGAAGGGTGTGATGCCTGCATCGTGGCGGATGAAGTACGCCTGAGGCAGGTGATCAACAATCTCGTCGGTAACGCCATCAAATTCACCGAAGGCGGCATGGTCACAATTCGTGTGTCGCTGAATGAGGCTGCTGGCAGCCATTCGCTTGAGGTGCGTATTTCGGACACCGGGGCCGGCATATCTGAGGCGGATCTTGAGCGGCTGTTCCGCCGTTTCAGCCAGCTTAAAAATGCGGTGGAGAAACGTGCGGGCGGCACCGGCCTTGGCCTTGCCATCAGCCAGCAGCTTGTGACCCTGATGGGTGGACAGATCGGCGTGGAAAGCGCGATTGGTGAAGGCAGCACATTCTGGTTCCGCATCCCCGTTGAGCTGCGCGAAGTGTGCGAAGTGCCCAAGAATAGCATGGATGCTCTTGCAAAGAGCGAGCGCAAGCTGCGCATCCTGCTGGCGGAAGATGTTGTCATCAACCAGATGCTGATCACCAAAATGCTCAAGACCTTGGGGCATGAGGTGGTGCTTGCTGACGACGGCGAAAAAGCCCTTGCACTACTTGATACAGACCAGCATTTCGACCTTGTGCTGATGGACAACCAGATGCCCAAACTCTCGGGCATGGAAGCCACCAAAATGGTGCGCGAACGCACGGACGCGCGGGCCGAGATTCCAATCATCGCGCTCACGGCTGATGCCATGATGGAGCAGCGCGAAGCCTTCTTCAAAGCAGGCGTGAACGGTTTTGTCAGTAAACCCATCGAGATCGATAAACTCCGCTTCGAGATTGCCCGCGTTATCGCGTAAACTGCACGCCGGATACATGGCTGTTCAGCGCGTGGTGCAAATTTGGATGCTGCCGTTCCATTTTTCTTGCCTTTAAATACGCACCCGGTTGCCGAGATATGTATCTCCCATTCAGATCAAGCGGAGGACAGTTATGGCAATCACCTGTTATTTTGGCAGCGGCAGCCCGTTTTCGTGGCGTGTTATGCTCGCGATGGAAGTCAAAGGCATCGACTATAAGGCTGTGGAGCTGCATTTCTCGAAAGGCGACACCAAGACGGCGGAACATCTGGCGCGTAACCCACGCGCAAAAGTACCGGTGCTGGTGGATGGCGACCTGACGATCTACGAATCCACAGCCATTCTCGCCTATCTTGACCGCGCTTACCCGGATACGCCCATCTTCGGCCGCGACAATAAGGAAAGTGCACTGGTGTGGCAGCGCATGGCAGAAGTTGAAAACTATTTTGGTCAGGCGCTGACGGCAAGCCTGGGGCTGATTTTCCGTGGTGAGGCCAAGGGCCGCGAAGCCGAAATTCAGAGGGATCTCTCCCGACTGGAGAACGAGCTGGATATCGTTGAAGGCTGGCTCGCGGAAAGTGACTATCTCGCCGTTGACGCTATCAGCGCGGCAGACATGACGCTCTACCCCCTTCTGGCGCTACTCGAACGTGTTGGTCCCAGACTGACCGCTGACCATAAAGTTGGTTTCCTGCCGCTCCGCGAGAAATACGGCCACCTTGCGGCGTTCATGAAACGCATTGAGGCAGTGCACGGCTACGACCGCACCTATCCGCCGCACTGGCGCGAAGCAGCCTGATAACACTCTGTTCCCTGTATGGTCGTGGTCGTTTCGCGGCCATACAGGCACGGGCCAGACGGCCCCAATTGTGCCCCCTTCCTCACCTATTCCTGAATGCGCGATTGCGCAGGTCAGAATTTTCGGGCTAGAAATATGCACGAAGGCGCCTAGTTCACCGCCTGTGCCTTATTCTTGCTGTTCTGTGTCACAGGCATTTCACATTCGTTCCCGAAAGTTCCGGAATAAACGAGGAGCACGCAATGAAATCATTCATGCCCCCGAAACGCACGTTGATGGGCCCGGGCCCAAGTGATGTGCATGAACGTATCCTGGCGGCCATGGCGCGCCCCACCCTTGGTCACCTCGATCCTGCCTTCCAGGGCATGATGGAGGAGATCAAAGGCGGCTTGCGGGCACTGTTCCGTACTGAAAACGCCCTGACTTTCCCGGTCTCCGCCCCCGGTTCCGCCGGTATGGAAACCTGTTTTGTCAACCTCATCGAGGAAGGCGACACGGTTGTTGTGATCCGCAACGGTGTGTTCG
Organism: Kordiimonas gwangyangensis DSM 19435 = JCM 12864; assembly: GCF_000375545.1. Lineage (GTDB taxonomy): Bacteria > Pseudomonadota > Alphaproteobacteria > Sphingomonadales > Kordiimonadaceae > Kordiimonas > Kordiimonas gwangyangensis. Next base: position 196,449 of record NZ_AQXF01000001.1, on the reverse strand, counting down.
GTGAACGCATGCGCGAAAATGTTGTGCGCGCGGGCGGCACACCTGTGATGGTCGACGTGGAGTGGGGCAAAGCCCCGGACCTTGACGTAGTCGACAGCGTGCTCGCGGACCACCCGGAGGCAGGTATTCTCGCCTTCGTTCACGCGGAAACCTCAACAGGCGTACGCGCGGACGCCGCCGCCTTGTGCGACATTGCGAAAAAACATGACTGCCTGACCATCATGGATGCGGTCACAAGTGTTGGCGGCATCCCGGTGGAGATTGACGCCTGGGGTGTGGATGCGGTTTATACCGGCAGCCAGAAATGCCTGTCGTGCACGCCGGGCTTGTCGCCTGTCTCCTTCTCGGAAGCAGCGCTTGAGCGTGTTCGCTCCCGCTCCACCCCGGTGGCGAGCTGGTTCCTCGACCTCTCGCTCGTGATGGCATATTGGGACGGCACCGGTGGCCGCTCTTACCACCACACCGCACCCGTGAACCCGCTTTACGGCCTTCATGAAGCATTGGTGATGATCTTTGAGGAAGGGCTGAACGAGAGCTTTAATCGCCACGCCAAAATGCACAAAGCGCTCGCCGCAGGCCTTGAGAGCATGGGCATTGAATTTGTGGTCGATGAAGAACACCGCCTACCGCAGTTGAATGCGGTGAAGGTCCCTGCGGGCGTGGATGAAGCCAGTGTGCGCAAGCACCTTCTGGAAGCGTACGACCTTGAAATCGGCGCGGGGCTTGGCCCGCTTGCGGGTAAAATCTGGCGTATCGGTCTGATGGGCACCTCAGCCCGGCAGGAGAATGTTGAGCTTTGTATCACCGCCCTCGCTGACGCCCTTAATCGGCACCAGCACAAGGCGGATGCCGACAAGGCGCTCAAGGCCGCGCGGGACGTGCTGGCGGCTTGACGCCGAAAAAAAAGGCGGGGTGAGCCCCGCCTTTATCTTATGCCGTGACGCTTCAGAAGCGTGCGTTAATCCACGCGGCAATCATCTCCATCGCCTTGGGACTGAAGGTCTCCTCAATCGCCATATATTCATCAAGGCCGCCGGTCTTGGCGGTCTGGAACATGTGATTGAGGCCCGGTAGCTCAACCACCGTTGCATCACGGTGTTCTGCAAACGCAGCGCGCATACCTGCCAGATTGTCAGCGGCGTCCACCTGTTGGTCGAGGGAGCCATTGAGCGCAAGCACAGGCATCTCAAGTGCGCGCAGGTACGGCACAGGGTCATGCTTCAGGAAATATCTGAACCAGTTGTTTGTCAGCTGGCTGATGGCGGCCTGCTTGCGCTCCGGCGGCATACCCATGGCTTGCATCACCTCAGGCGTCAGCAGAACCTCAAGCTTTGCGTGCGCGTCCTCGGTGCTGCTTGCGGTGGCAACTGCATCGAGCACGCTTTCGGACTGCTCCGCCACGCGCGTGACATCGGCTTCGCTCGCGCCGTTCGACATACTGATCACCCGGCGCTGGGTTACAAGCAGCTCACGCGTGGGCACACCGGGGCCTGCAAGGAACACAATATAGCCAAGGGCATCGTTTGCCTTGGCAGCGATCGGGGCCACAAGGCCACCTTCGCTATGGCCGATGAAGCCGATGGCGCCCGCTTTGATATCCTCGCGCGCCGCAAGGAAGGCGAAGGCCGCGTTGGCGTCAGTCGCGAAGTCCGCTGAGGTCGAGGTCCCATAATCTCCGGTGGAGCGGCCAAAGCCGCGGTCATCGTAGCGCAGCACGGCAATGCCCTGGCGGGTCAGATAGTCGGCCAGCACGGCGAACGGTTTGTGGCCCAGCAGTGTCTCATCCCGGTCCTGCGGGCCCGAGCCGGAAATCAGGATGGCTGCGGGAAAGGGGCCATCACCCTCGGGAAGAGTGAGTGTACCTGAAAGGGTTACGCCTTTTGCCGCCGCGTTCGGCATGCTCACGTCGACGCTTCTGTAAGGGAAAGGTTCCTGTGGCATTTGCGGGCGCTTCACTTCTGCAGCCTTGTCGCTGGTGCGGATGAAAGCGGTCTCAAGCGCTTCCTGCCCCTTCCGCTGCCAAATGCCTGCGATGGGCGCATCTGCCCCGCTAAATGTGCCGGTAAAGCTGCTTGCAACAGCCGGAACGCTGAAACTGAAAGCATCACCGTCAAGGCTGAGGTCAGCGACCGGCAGACCGTATGCCATCATGGCGGGCACGGCAAAAGTGGCGCTTGTGCCGCGCTCGGTGGTCTCGACCGTTAGCGCAAAACCTATGGTTTGGCCGTTGCGCACAATCTCCGCCGTCCATTCACCGTCGAGGCCTTTGAGCACAGGTTTTGGTGCGAGCTCGCCCCGTTTGAACTCAAGCGGCAAAGCCATGCCTTGGTTGAAATCACCCTGCCATGCCTTGCCCGTCCATGTGCCCTTGTAGGTGGCGCCAATGGCGCGGGAGGTGAACTCGAGCACGCCGTCAGTCACGCTAACACTAGTGACCGGGATTTTCTGGCCCGGCGCTTGGTCGGGGCTTTCAAGCACGGCGGCCAAGCTGCCATCCTTGTCCTCAGTGATGGTCAGCACCAGCGACAGCTTGCCGCCCGGCGTTTGCAGCGTGCCAATCCAGTCCCCGGCAATATCCGCAGGCGCGGGGTCGGCGCTCGCGGGGGCGGTCGCCCACACAAGCACCATCAGGCCTATGATGAAACGTTTCATTATTTGCCCTTGCCGCTGAATTTGGCCTTCAGGCAACGCCATTCATTGCGCACGCTGCCGTTCGCCAGCACGCTTGTGCTTGAAAGCACAAGCAGCATCAGGAACACGCTTTCCTTGTTCTCGCTGCCGCGCAACAGGATGGCGGTGCCGATCATGGCGGCGGCCCAAAGGATGGCGTGGAATACGGTTTGTTTGCTGTCGGTTTTCATGATGTTTCCTTTCATGTTTATCGTTTTGGGCTCGCTGTCGTGGCCCGGGTTTAGCCGTCGTTCCTCAGGCTGAAAATCTCTTCGACTGGCACACCGAAATGCTGCGCAAGTTTGAGTGCGATCACGGTGGAGGGGATGAAACGTCCCACCTCGATGGTGCTGATTGTCTTGCGGCTGACGCCGATGGCGTCCGCCAGTTCGCCTTGGCTCATGCGGTGTTCGGCACGGAAGACGCGGATGCGGTTTTCCAGTTCGTCGCTCATTCGCCCGCATCCTCCCAGTCGTCCTCTTCATCGTCGGCGCCGGTCAGTTTGAAGAACATGGCGGCGAAGAAACTCAGGCTGATGAAAAGTGCGATATCGATGAAGAAGTGTACGGGCATGGCGGGTTTTATAGCCTTGGACACGACTTCAAGGATGATGAGCGTGATGAAAGTAGCGGAGAACGCATGATGCGCCGCCTCTTTGAACATCTGCGCCATATAGCTGTTGTCTTCCGCGCTTTTGCAAACGCCGCGCTTGCGCGCCAGCATGAATTTCACAAAGGCGGGGAATATTGTCAGCACCACAAGGATGGACAGCACAAGCTGTGCGGTGTCCACATAGCCGGCCTCCTTGGGCGGCAAAACCACCTCAAGCGCCGAAAGGCCATAGGTCACGCCAACAGCCGCCACACCAAGCCCGACACGCCGCAGGAAGCTGTCAATCATCTGGGCCGGTGATATGTTTTTCGCTTTGGTCATTACAGGTTCCTTTTTGGGTAGCTTAAATACCATATTGATACCCTGAGGTATCATTTAGGGTAATTTGGGTAACGAGTCAAGGGCTGGTAAGAAATATGCCCGTGCAGGATCAGGCATGTTTTGCACAGACTTGCGCATTCAAAGCGGGTGAGGGGCTTCCCATATGCTTTGGGCAAGACAGCCCGGGTTAGGGCAGCGAGAATGACAAATATTCTAGAAATTGCCCCATCAAGGCCAAGAAGGCCGGGCAGCTTTATAAACCGAATTTTGATGATGACAGCGCGACAAAAGGGAATGCCGCACCATGACAGCCAATCTCAAGCCCATCCAGCTTTACACACTCGCCACACCGAACGGCCAGAAGGTCTCCATTGCGCTCGAGGAAATGGGCCTGCCCTATGAGGCGCACCGTATCGAGATCGGTGAGGGTGACCAGTTCAAGCCGGACTTTGTCGCCATCAACCCCAACTCCAAAATCCCCGCGATTGTGGACCCCAATGGCCCCATCGGCGGTGAGGATGCGGGCGATACCGAGCCTTTGAGCGTGATGGAGTCAGGCGCTATCCTGCTGCACCTGGCCGAACGCTCCGGCAAGTTCCTGCCCACCGACCCGCGCAAACGCGCCGAGACCATCCAGTGGCTCTTCTTCCAGATGGCGGGTGTCGGGCCGATGTTCGGCCAGCTTGGTCATTTTTACAAATTTGCCCGCGCCAACTGTGACCACCCGTACCCGGTCGAGCGCTACACCAAAGAGGTCAAGCGCCTGCTTGGTGTGCTTGAAGCGCGCCTTGAAGGCCGCGACTATCTGGTGGACGAATATACCATCGCAGACATGGCCACCTTCCCATGGGTGAATTGCCTTGAAGAGTTTTATGACGCGACCGCGCATGTCGGGCTTGATGATTTCCCCAATGTGCAGGCATGGCGTGCACGCTGTAATGCCCGCCCGGCAGCGGTCAAAGGCCGCAAGGTCTGCGGCTGGGACTAGGCCTCACGGCCCGTCCCGGCACACAAGCTCCTACTTAAGCGAACCCCCGCGGGCCAGGCCCGTTCCTCGCTTAAAGCCCAGTGCGGCACTTCCGTTTCCCTACCTCGCGTTTTAGGGAGTGCCGCCAAACTTTGGAGACCCACCCCGTGTCCCTGCGGGGTGGGCTTTTTTTATTTGTGCGTGGCGCGGGCAATCGGCACTGTGGCGGCAGGGAGAAAACCAATGGCAAAATACGTGGCGCTCCTGCGCGGCATCAATGTTGGCGGCAACCGCAAAATGAAAATGGCGGACCTCAAGGTCGTCGTCGAGAAAGCGGGTTTCTCGGGTGTGCAAACCTATGTGCAGTCCGGCAATATCGTCTTTGAAGGGGCGAGTGAGGCGCCGGCTGATATGGCAGCCCGGCTTGAAGCTTTGTGTGAAAAAGCGTTTGGTTTCCATACCGAATTCATCATCCGGGACGAAGCCACCTTCCGCGCGGAAGCGGCAGCTTGCCCGTATGTGACCGACGCGCTTGAGCCCACCGAGGGGCGCGAGCCGAAGCTGTTGCACATCGCCTATCTGCTGCACACGCCGGATGAGGCGAGGATAGAGGCGCTTATCGACGGCTATGACGGACCGGAGGATATCACCCTTAAGGGAAACGCGCTTTATGTCTATTACCGTGAAGGCTCGGCACGCTCTGACTTCTCAGCACTGCTGACAGCCAAAAAGCTCGGCACCACGCCCACGTCCCGCAACTGGAACACGGTGCTCAAGCTTCTTTCCATGCTGGACGATTAGGCAGCGCGTTTGGCTTCCTTGGCTTCGCGCCAAAGCTGGGCCACAGCCACACCAAGGTTCTTGCGCGTGGCGGCGAGGTAGAGCCGGTTGTCCGGCAGCTCAGCCTTCAACCTTTCATGCGCGATTTCAAGGTTGTGGTAGGGCATGCCCGGGAACAGGTGGTGCGTGGCGTGGAACCTGAGGCCCACAGGCGCCCAGAGCGGCGTGATATAGCGGTTGCCCGGCACGTCCACACTGTCGAGGAATTCTTCCTGCTGGGTCATGCGTTCACGGCCACCATTGCGGTAAGCGTGTGCGGCAAGTGTGCGCAGTGCATTGAGGAGGAAAATGGCCACGGTCACCGCGTACCAAGTGGCAACAATTTCAAGCGGCAGGATGCCCATTACCGTCAGCACAAGTGCAGCGTAGGCGTATATGGCGGTGAACACGTCCTCCAGCAGCCAGTCAGTTGCCTGGCCCGGGCGCGGTTCGGGGCGCAGGTAGCGGTAATCGATCACGAGCGAGCTCAGGCGTTTCCACACATAGTGGCGGATGCCCTTGCTCACCACCATCAGCGGTACAAGCACGATGGAGCGCAGGAACAGAAGGCCCGGCACAAGGAAGGCTTGCGCGACAAAGGCGACAATTTTCCACGGCTCGTCCACAGCGAACGGCAGGTATTCGCCGTCTTCCTCGGTGCCGTAAATCTGCGGCTTGTGGTGGTCGATATGCACATCGGCATAGGAATAGGCAGGCACCTGCATCGGGAAACCACAGGTGACGTTCCACACGCGGCGGAACCACTGGAAGGTGCCGCGGCGCAGGTGCGCCAGTTCGTGCGTGAAGATCACCGCGCGGTACAGCGCAAGGGTGGCTACGATGAAGGCAAGGACCTGCAGGGTGGAGCCCAAGGCCGTCATGGCGGCGACAACAAGCGCGCCCCAACCCAGCGTGTTGGAGAGGAGGAAATCGGTCCAGTACAGGCGCACATTGGGCTGCCACAGGTCACGCACCAGCTTGCGTGCTTCCTTCAGGGGGAAGTCCGCCGCTTCAGGGTGCGCACCTTTCTTGACCAGTGCTTCCTCAGCCACGTCACGCGTGCTGGCGATATCGTTTTCCAAAACAGTCTGCATTGCATTGTGCCTTTTGCGCCGTGGCGGCATGATTGCCTACGCCATAGCGGGTTAGCCTACCCTCTTTTTCTGCGTGCCTGTGTGCCATAAATTGCCCGCCAAGCCTAGCGCCATTTGGCCGCACCAGGCGCATGGCTGCCTTGACTTTGGCTAAGGGCTGACGGCGCAGGCGCGCCTGTTTCACAGAAACTTTGGGCTAAAATGTGGTGAGCGACCACAAAAATACAAGCATTCACCATGGCTTGAATTCCCGGCAAGGGCGGCGTAAGCGTCATAGAGGTAGGCCAGAGGAGAGTTGACCGGTGGCAATGGATTACCAGGCAGTGCTGGATTATATCCGCGAGGCGGTGGAGCCGAAGTTTGGCAAAGGCAAGGTGGCGGACTATATCCCCGCGCTTGCTGGCGTGGACGCGCGCAAGTTCGGCATGGCCGTGCACACGGTGGACGGCAAAAGCTACAAGACCGGCGACGCGGATGAGCCTTTTTCCATCCAGTCCATCTCCAAGCTTTTTGTGCTGCAACTGGTGATGAGCCATTTTGGTGACATGGTCTGGACCCGCGTGGGCAAGGAACCTTCGGGCGACCGCTTCAATTCCATGATCAAGCTTGAGATGGAACACGGCGTGCCAAGGAACCCCTTCATCAACCCCGGCGCGCTCGCGACCCTTGACCTTCTCATGAGCCTGAAGGGGGACACCAAGGCGCGCATCCGCAATTACCTGAGCTTCCTTGCCATGAACGACACGGTGGACGCCGACATGGTGGTCGCCAATTCGGAGCTTGAGCACGCCAGCCTCAACCGCGCCATGGCGCACCTGATGCGCGGTTACGGCAATGTGCATATGGATGTGGAGGAGCTTCTGGCCACCTACTGTTACCAGTGCGCCATGGCCATGAGCTGTGCTGACCTGGCGCTGGCGGGCCTGCCGCTCGCCGCCGGTGGCTATTCGCCGGTGCATGAAACCTCGGTCATTTCCAAAAGCCAGGCCAAGCGTATCAATGCGGTGATGCTGACATGCGGTATGTATGACAGCGTGGGCAGCTTCGCCTACCGCGTGGGCCTGCCGGCGAAAAGCGGCGTGGGCGGCGGCATTCTGGCAGTGGTGCCGGGCAAGATGTCGGTCTGCGTCTGGGCGCCGGAGCTTGACGCTTTCGGCAACTCCTATGTGGGTACGGCGGCGCTTGAGATGTTCACCTCGCTCACCCACACCAGTATTTTCTAGGGCCCCTTTTGCGCCAGCCTGCGTGTGCTTTGCGATAAGCTGACGCGCGCATCGGGCTTAAAACTGTTATAGTATCCGCAAATGCCTTGCCCACGCGCGGGCGTCCTTGAACGGGGAGGGGATCATGACAGCAGGCATCAGCCGCAGGGGTTTCATTCGCTATACCGCCGCACTGGGTGGCCTGATGATGATCGGCCCCACTATAAAGCTCGCCCGCGCAAGCGATGCCGAGATGGGGGAGGGCAGCATCACCCCCATGGTGCAGGTCGGCCCCGATGGCAGTATCAGGATTTACTGCCCCAGCCCCGAAATGGGCCAGGGGGTGCTGACCGCCATCCCCATGATGTTCGCTGAGGAAATGGGCGCGGACTTTGCCCGCGTTGAGGCCGTGACCATGCCGCTTTGGTTGAAGAAGGGCGACGACGGCAACCTAACATGGGCTGTGGTGCCGCAGTTTGCCGGTGGCTCCACCAGCATACCGCGTGCCTGGGGTGGTGTGCGCGAACTGGGTGCGACCACACGCGCGCTGTTCCTGCAGGCCGCGGCCGAGCGCTGGCGCACTACGCCGAACAAATTAGCAGCCAAGGCATCCGTGGTGACAAATACCGAGACAGGCGAGACGCTGCCTTTCGCCATGCTGGTGATGGATGCGGCCAAGGTGCAACTGCCCGCGGACTTCAAGCCCACGCTTGTGGCGCGCGAAGACTGGTCGATCGTCGGCAAGGCGCAAAAACACTTGGGCAACAAGGATGTGGTTACGGGCCGCGCGGTTTACGGCCTTGATGCCCACTATCCGGGTGCCAAGACCGTGCTCATCGCGCGCTCACCCTACCTTGACGGCATGGTGAAATCGCTTGATGACGCGGCCACGCGCAAGGTGCCCGGCGTGCTGGATGTGGTGGTGCTGCCGCGCCCGGACACCGACAAGATGTATACCTATCTGGCCGCGGGCGTTGCTGTGGTGGCGGAGAATTTCTGGGCCGCGAAAAAGGGCCGCGACGCGCTGGTGATTGACTGGGACAAAGGCCCTTATGCTGATGAGAGCACCGAGGGGTTTGACGCCCAGTGCACCGCGCTGCTTGATGGCCCGACCGGGCAGGTGGTGCGCAGTGACGGCGACGTGGACGCCGCGAAACGGAATGCCAAGGTGATCAGCCGCCGCTACCGGCAGCCCTTTGTCTCCCACGCGCAGCTTGAGGTGCAAAACTGCATTGCCCATGTGATGGCAGACAGTATCAAGATCATTGGCCCGATGCAGAACCCATCGGGCGCATCCCGGCTCGCGTCGGACCTCACCGGCATTAACCGTAGCGCGATTGAGGTCGAGGTCACCCGCCTTGGTGGCGGCTTTGGCCGGCGGCTCGCCAGCGACCATGTGGGTGAGGCGGTTTATGTTTCAAAAGAATGCGGCTTGCCGGTTAAGGTGGTCTGGACACGGGAAGATGACCTGAGCCACGACCTTTACCGCCCCGCCGGGCACCATGAAATCATCGCAGGCTTTGATGAGCGCGGCACCATGGTCAGCTGGCAGCACCGGCTGGCCAGTGCCTCCAAATACTATCGCCGTGACGGTGTACCGGAGGAGGAGATGTATACAGCCGAGCTCTATACCGACGATTTCCCCGCGGGCCTTGTGCCGAACCTGCGCCATGAGTATTTCCCCGCCAAGTCGGGCATGCCGCGCGGCAGTTGGCGCGCGCCCGCTCACGTAGCCAACGCGTTTGCTGTGCAATCCTTCCTTGACGAAGCCGCGCTTGAGCTGGACATGGACCCCCTTGAGATGCGCCTGAGGATACTCGGTGACGCGCAGGAACTAGCCTACGCGCAGCATGGCGGCCCGGTTTTTGACACGGGCCGCATGGCCGGTGTGCTGAAGCGTGTGGCTAAAATGGCGGGCTGGGGCAAGGCCATGCCCAAGGGGTTTGCGCGGGGCATTGCCGGGCATTTCACCTTTGGTGGCTACTGCGCACAAGTTGCGGAAGTTGAGAAGCTGTCCGGCGGCGGCTTCAAGGTACACCGGGTTTACTGTGCCGTTGATATTGGCACGGTCATTAACCCGGAAGGTGTGGTGAAGCAGGCGGAAGGCGGCATCAATGACGGCATCTCCGCCGCGTTCGGGCAGGAGATCATTGTCGCGGGCGGGCAGGTGCAAACACAGAATTTCGATACCTACCCCATGCTGCGCATGATGGACGCGCCTGCAGAGATTATTGTGGAGATCATCGATAGCGACAAAGACCCGGCGGGCATGGGCGAAATGTCCATCCCCGTCACAGCACCTGCCGTGCTGTCCGCGCTTGCGCGCGCTGGCGGTCCCCGCATCCGGCATTTGCCGGTATTTTCGGAAAAGAATGGCGCAGCCTGACAAAAGAAAGAAAAATTTTACCAAATTTCCGCATAGTTGATTCTTGGGGGTCCAACTTGGTCGGGAAACTATGCTTGCATATGTATGGCATCCAACACTGCTGCTTTTCCTCAGTATTGCAAGCCTGCCAATTTTCCTATTCTACCGGCGCAAGGCCTTTTCAGAAGTTGACAATGGCTATCACTCCATTTTTTGGGGCGCGGTCACGATCGCGTTCGCTGCGTTTGTCGACTATTCCGAGGAAATGCCATGGGGCCAGCCGGTTTATCGCTGGCTGATCGGCCAACCCAAGCTTGAAGGGGTATGGCTGCCTTTCATCTATTTCCCTGGCATCATCCTGATGGGTATTGGCGTTGCGAAGTGGCTTCCCGCTGTGCACACGGTCGCGCTTGAGGTTCGGCGGCGCGAAGCGGCAGAGGAAGAGCTTAAAAGCCTCGTGAATGAGATGCGCAATCTTGCGCTGCGGGCGGAAGAAGCCAGCCGGTCAAAAGCCGAGTTTCTGGCTACCATGGGCCATGAACTGAGGACGCCCCTCAATGCCGTTATCGGCTTCACCGAGATGCTGCAAACGAACCGCAATTGCCCGGAAGAGAAGTACGAGGAATATCTGGATATTGTCGCCAATAGCGGACGGCATCTTCTCAGCATCATCAACGACATTCTTGATATGTCGCGGCTCGAGGCTGGCAAAATGATCGCCGAGCCCAGCATTTTTGATCTTGATGAAGTGATTGACGAATGTGTTGCCTTCCATCGGCGCACGATTGAGGAGAAGGAGTTGAGCATTCGCCTTGCTTGCGAGGTGGGGCATGTGTGCTCTGACCGCCGCATGACCAAGCAGGTGGTGCTCAATATCCTCTCGAACGCGGTGAAATTCACGCCCAAGGCGGGTGAGGTCAGCGTATCAGCTTCGCTGAAGGCAGGCGGATTTGCGCTGATTGTGTCAGATAGCGGCGTTGGCATGACCGAGAAGGAGTTGTCGCTTGCGATGAAGCCCTTCGTACAGGTTGACCGCCGCATGGCCCGCACCTATGAGGGAACGGGCCTTGGCTTGCCGCTGGTGGATAAATTCTGCGTGCTGCTGGGCGGCAGTATGAAGATCAGTTCCGTCAAATGGCAGGGCACCAAGGTGACGATCGAACTGCCGAGCCTGCCCTACAGCGGCGCTGAGGCTATCCGCGAAGCGGTCTAGGCTTAGCGCTCTACAATGTCCCGCTTCATGGGGGCAAGCAGGGCAAGGAACCGGTTCTGGGTGTGGTAGGGCACATCTTCCGCATCCATCGCGGCCTGCAGCTGTTCCACCATCGCGTTGAACTCCCGCTCGGTGATGCCCAGCTTGATGTGCGACTTTTTCATGTTCACGCCCTTGTATTTGCAGGGGCCGCCCGTCAGCTCGCAGAACTGGTCATTGAGCAATTTTTCCAGCCGGTCGCGCTTGGTTTGCTTGAACTGGGGTGCTGTGCGCGGGTCAGTGAACGTGAGGTCAAGAAGCCGCGAGGTGATGCGCTCGATCTTCGTCATGCCGCCCAGGTCCTCGAAAAGGCTGTCGGCCATCGCGGTTTGTGTGGTGGCGGCCGGGGTGGCGGCAATCATGCCTGCGAGCACAAGGTGTTTGAAAACTTTCATGGTCTAGAACCCGAGCTGGAGGGAAAGATAGAAGCCTTGCTGGCCGCCCTGAAGCGCGATATCGCCAAGGTCAGTGAGCGCGCCGGTGACGGTCACATGTTTGCTGGGTAGCCACACCACATAGGCCGCCATGGCGTCGTCTTCTTCCGCGAAGGCCAGATTATCCGGCTTGGTGCGATAGTCGAAACCAACAGCAAAATCCTGTGACAGCAGGTAAACGGCGGAGCCCTCAAACTGCACGCTATGGCCACCGTTCGGGCCACCAAAGCCGAGCAGGCCAAACTGGTTGGCTTCCGTCAGCCGTGCAGCGGCGGAGACAACAAGGCTTTTATCAAGGAAGATCTTGCTGGCGGTGAGGTAGTAGTCGAACCCATCGTCATCCTCGGCACCCACGGCACGTACAATCGCGCCTTCGCTGGCTTTCTTATATTGAATACCGGCGGATACCTGCGGCAGCCATGTGTCCTGCGCGTAAACGGCGTCACCAAACAGGCGGACTTTTGCACCCACAATATCCTGGTTGAAGTTGAAGCCTTCACCGAGGCCGAGGCGCCCACCTGCGTCACCGGTGTCGAACCACTGGCGGGTGAAGGAAAGTTCCACCCGGTCGAAGAAGCCCACGGTCACGCCGGTTGCGTTCAGGGTAAAATCATCGGTCGTTACATAGGTGTGGTGGGCACTCGCGCCAATCTCACGGTTGGAGCCGTAGCCTGAGATCATCGCCCATGTGGAAAGGCCGGCGCCGCCGGCGCCTTCAACCTGTATCACGCCGGGCGTGGCCAGGAGTTTGCTGCTGCCAAAAAGGCTTTCATCTGCCGCTGCGGACTGTGCAGGAAATGACGAAGTGAGGAGTGCAGCTGATGCGACACTCGCGTACCGGAAAAACATGTTGTGGGTGCCCCTGAACCAATTGCCTGTTGCGCCGAGAGCTTAATCGCCTGATAGTTACTAACCTGTTTACGCTATAGAAAAATATTCGGATCAGGGTAGCGCCTGAGCGCAGCGGGAAGGTTTATGAGCCTGATTGAAAATCTCTTTTCCGACCAGTTCATGCCGCACGGCTATTGCTATATGTGGGCGCCAGAAGTGCTCTGGACTCACGTGCTGTCAGACGCGCTGATTGCCATATCCTACTTCAGTATTCCGCTTAGCCTTGTGGCTTTTCTCAAGAAGCGTGACGATATCAAGTTCAGCAACGTCTTCTACCTGTTCTCCGCCTTTATCTTCCTGTGCGGCGTCACCCATATCTTCAGCATCATCACGGTCTGGCACGGCACCTATGGCCTGTCGGGTATTGCGAAAATCGCCACGGCGATTGTGTCGTTTTTCACGGCGGTTGCCGTGTGGCGGCTTATCCCTGTGGCGGTGGCCATCCCGTCGCAAAAGCAGCTTGAACGGCAGGTGGCGGAGCGCACACGCGAGCTTGAACAGAAAACCGCCCGGCTTGAACTGGTGCTTGGCAAAATCTCCCCCGCGGTGATTGGGGTGGATGGTTATGGCCGCATCAAGCTCGTGAACCCGGCGGCTACCGGCCTGTTCGGCTATTCGGAGGCCGAGCTTATTGGACAGCCGGTCGAGATACTGGTGCCCGCCAATGTGCGCGAACGGCACCCAAGCCACCGGGCGGTCTTCTATTCCGACATGAAATCCCGGCCCATGGGGCAGGGGCGCGAACTATATGCCGAGCGCAAGGATGGCAGCCATTTTCCGGTCGAGATCGGCCTGACGGCGGTTGAGGACGACCCTGAACTTGTGGTGATCGCCACCATCGTTGATGTGTCGGAACGGGTGAAGGTGGCGAGTGAACGCCGTCGCCTCATCGCTACCATCGAGGCCGTGGATGACGGTATTTTCAGTGTCGATATGATGGGCACAATCGAGACCTGGACACCGGGGGCTGAAACCATTTTTGGTATGGGGCAGGAAAAGGCGATCGGTTGGCCAGCCTCCATCTTGCTGCCGGGCAAGGATGGCAAGAAGGGTGGCATCGCGGCTATCCTGGATAGCGTGGAGAAAGGTCATTCCGTGCGGCATCATGAGCTGCGCTACAAACACCCGGACGGGCATGAGGCAGATATCAGCATGTCCTTCTCCCCCATTCGCAACTTGCGTGGTGTGGTTACGGGCGCGGCTGTCGTGGCGCAGGACGTAACGGAAGCCAAGCAAGCGCGTGAGGCGCAGAAGCTTCTTAACGAGAAGCTCGCGCGCTCCAACGAGGCGCTCGATCAGTTTGTCTATATCGCGGCGCACGACCTCAAGGAGCCGGTGCGCGGGGTGCATAACCTGGCCTCCATCCTCCTTGAAGACTGTCTTGAGGAACTGGACGAAGAATATCAGGAAGACCTGAAAACCATCGCCGAACTGTCGGTGCGGATGGAGCATCTGATCGACGACCTGCGCGAATATTCCCGTATCGAACGCCGGTTGGAGAAAGCGGATCGCTGCACGCCGCATCAGGCCATTTCAGCGGTGCTTGAGGAGATCGACCCGTTCATCAAGGAACAAAATGCAGCGGTGACGGTGAAAGGCGCTTTACCCGCAGGCCGTATGTCAGCGGTGTGCCTGACGACCATTTTCCGCAATCTCATCACCAACGGGATAAAATATAACGAGCAGGAAGATAAAATTGTCGAGATCACTGGCGAAGCTAGCGCCCGACATATAGAATTCAGGGTGAAGGATAACGGTATTGGCATCGCGCCGGAACACCGCACGAAAGTGTTTGATATGTTCCGCCGCCTGCACGGTACCGGCGCGTATGGTGGGGGTACCGGCGCGGGCCTTGCGATTGTAAAACGAGTGGTCGAGCATCACGACGGTACGATCACGTTTGAAAGCGAAGAAGGCAAGGGGACCGAGTTTATAATCCGCCTGCCCCTAATCGCCGAGGAAGAGAGCAACAGTAATGAGTGACGGATTGATCCTTCTGGTCGAAGACAGCCCCGCCGATGTGCGCGTAACCAAACGCGCCTTCAAGAAAGCCGGTGTTGAAAACCCTGTTGAGCACTGCGCCGATGGCCGCCGTGCCATCAATTACCTGCTGCTGTCCAAACGGCCGGACGGCGCCCAGCGTCCGTCCCTCGTGCTACTGGATCTGAACCTGCCGGGTGTTGACGGGCGTGAGGTGCTGCGCACCATCAAGCATAGCGACGAATTCCGCAAAATCCCGGTGGTGATCCTCAGCACATCAGATGATGAGCGTGACGTGCAGGACTGTTACGACCTTGGTGCCAACAGCTACCTCAAGAAGCCGCATGACCTCGATGGCTTTGTGACGGCCATGCAGTCGCTGTCCGAGTTCTGGTTCAAGGCGGCGGAACTGCCTGCTTGACCCTGTGAGCATGCGCTTGAAGAAAAGGGCCCGCCATATTTGGTCGGGCCCTTTCTTTTGCCTTGGTAGGTGCTCAGAATTCTAGTCTTCAAGCCTTGGGCGCAGGGTGAAGCGGAAGTAGCTGCCGCCACCTTCGCGCTCGTCACACCAGATTTCGCCGTGGTGCAGGTCCATGATCTTGGTGCAGATGGCAAGGCCGAGGCCCGAGCCTTCCACGCCCTCGTTATAAAGCCTGAGAAGCGGTGTGAAGATGGCGCGGCGCGAATTTTCCGGGATGCCGACGCCGTTGTCCGCCACGGTGATGATGAAATGGTCGCCCTCCTGCGTGGCGGAGATATCAATCTCAGGCGTTTTGTCGCCTGCGTATTTGATGCTGTTGCCAATGAGGTTCTGGAACAATTGCACCAGTTCGGTGGGGTAGGCCTCAACCGTTGGAAGATCACCGACACGGATGATCGCGCCCGACTTTTCAATCGCTTCCGCGAGCACGTTTAGCGCGGTGCGCACACTGTCAGCAACATTCACCACTTCCGGATCATCGGCTGATGTGCCGGTGCGGGCATAGTGCAACAGGTCCATCACCAACTGCTTCATATAAAGCGCGGAGGTCATGGCGTTCTCGAGAAACTCGGGCACACGCTCGGTAGTGCCCTTCTCGAACGATTGCTGTGCGAGGGTCAGGAAACCGATCAGCCCCGAGAGCGGGTTCGCAAGGTCATGCGCGGCGCTTGAGGCGAAGTTTTCCATCACCAGCCGCTGGTGGTCGCGCGTGCGGCGCGCCCGCGAATGTTCAATCGCGCGGTCGAGCGCGACGGAGAGGCGGCGGCCGTCCATCTGCTTTTTGGAGATATATTCGTTGGCACCAAGCTTGATGGCCTGCGCGGCAATCTTCTCATTGCCTTCGCCGGTGATCATCACAACGCCGGTGTGGCCGTTGCCGGGCATATGGTGCATGCCTTCCATGAGCGCGAGGCCGTCAGAATCCGGGAGGTTATAGTCCAGCAGCACGCAGTCGTAATGCTTGTGGCTCAGCATCTCGCGCGCGCCAGCGACCGTCTCGGCGGTATCAACATGGTACGGGCTGCCGCAGCGCTTCAGCTCGCGCGTAATGAAACGGCGGTCTGCGCGGCTGTCGTCAACCAACAAAATATCCATAAACCGGGTTGGCATCATATACCTTCGGTTGTCGATTGGTCGGGCGGTCAGATTACTCGACCTCGAATCGTCGCCCCAAGTAATTCATACCGAATTCAGGAAAGAAAATCTAGTTTATTTATTTGAATAAAACTATTCTAAACGAATAATGTAAAATTTTATACAGTTATGGTTAATGATTAGTAAATAACGTGGTTTCTTTGTTAATTGATTTTCGAATACTAGAGGCTTTAGCCTTAATTCTGTGCGGTGTGCGCAATGGCTTGATGAATATTTGTTTTTCACCGCTTTTTGGGCCGTTCTAAAGCCTGCGCTTATTGCGAGTGTGGTTTCCGCCAAGATTCCTTGCTGCCAAGCCTTGAAGCCCGCGTTCGTCGGCCTAGTTTGAGCCATGAACAAGGCTAACAACTGTTGGATTGGTACAATGCGTCTCGACTATACCGAAGAAGACAAAGCCTTCCGTGAGGAAGTGCGTTCGTTTCTGGCAGAAAAACTGCCGGCCCATATCTCGAAAGCTGTGAAAGCGGGTCGCATGCCTGCGCGGGAAGACTATATCACCTGGCAGCGCATCCTGAATGAAAAGGGCTGGTCGGTGCACAGCTGGCCGAAGGAATATGGTGGCTCCGGCTTTACCCCGTTCCAGAAGCATATTTTTGAGGAAGAGTGCGTGAAAGCGGGCGCGCCCGAGCTGCCGCCTTTCGGCCTTAACATGCTTGGGCCAGTGCTGATCGCTTTCGGTTCGGAAGAACAGAAAGCACATTACCTGCCGCGTATCCTCAACTGCGATGACTGGTGGTGTCAGGGTTATTCCGAGCCGGGCTCCGGTTCCGACCTCGCGAGCCTCAAGACCAAAGCCGTGCGTGAGGGCGACCATTATATCGTGAACGGCCAGAAAACCTGGACCACCATGGGCCAGTATGCGGACTGGATCTTCTGCCTTGTGCGCACGTCCAATCAGGGCAAGCCGCAGGAAGGCATCAGCTTCCTTCTTATTGACCTCAACACTCCCGGCGTTGAAATGCGCCCGATCATCACGATCGAGGGCGGCCATGAGGTGAACGAGGTCTTCTTCCAGGACGTGAAAGTCCCGGTCGAGAATCTCGTGGGTGAAGAAAACAAAGGTTGGACCTACGCCAAATACCTGCTGCAGCACGAACGTGTGGGCATCGCCGGTGTGGCGGCGGCCAAGGAAGGCCTCAAGAAACTCAAGCGCATCGCGGCCGAGACGGATGCGGGCGACGGCACCAAGCTCATTGACGACCCGGCCTTTGCCGAGCGTATCGCCAATGTGGAACTGGACCTGATGGCCATGGAACTGACGAACCTGCGGGTGCTGGCGCAAGCGCAGGCCGGGGGTGCGCCGGGCGCGGAAAGCTCCATGCTCAAGATCAAGGGTTCGGTGATCCGTCAGGAAATCAGCGACCTTCTGCGCCGTGCGGTTGGCCCATACGCGCTGCCGTTCATGCCAGAGCTTGAATTGCCGGGCGCGAATGAGGAGCCGATTGGCCCAGAGGGCGCCAACTCCTATGCCGGTCACTATTTCAACCGCCGCAAATATTCCATTTATGGCGGCTCGAACGAGATTCAGCGCAACATCATCTCCAAGATGATCCTTGGGCTTTAAGGGAAGGGGTTTGCATCATGGATTTTAATCTGAGTGAAGATCATACCCTCCTCAAGGACATGGTCGCGCGTTTCGTGCGCCAGAAGTATGACTTTGAAACCCGCGACAAGATCATCAAATCCGAAGCCGGTTATTCGGCTGAGATCTGGGGTGAGCTGGCGGAGCTTGGCCTTGTGGCGGCGGTATTGCCGGAGCGTGTTGGCGGCCTTGGCGGCACCGGCATCGACATCATGGTGGTGATGGAAGAACTGGGTCGCGGTATCGTGGTGGAGCCTTTCCTCGCAACCGCTGTGCTGGGTGCTGGCCTGCTCGCGGAAGAAGATGCCAAGGGCCGTGGCCCGGCGCTTCTGGATAACGTAGTCGCGGGTGAGCACCTTCTTGCCTTCGCGCATTATGAGCCGGGCGCCCGCTATAACGCTGACGTGGTGGAAACTGCGCTCACGGCTGACGGCAGCGGCTTCAAGCTTTCGGGCGCCAAGTCTGTTGTGATTAACGGTGGACAGGCGGATACACTCATTGTCTCTGCCAAAGGTCCAAATGGTCGTGCGCTTGTGCTTGTATCCCGCGACGCCGCTGGTGTGAGCCTCCGCAACTACAAAACCCATGACGGGTTCTCGGCTGCTGAAGTGCAGTTTGAGGGTGTAGCGGTTTCGGCGGACGATATCCTTCTTGAGGGTCAGGCTGCGGAAGACGCAACGTCCCGCGCTATCGCCCGCGCAACCTTTGCACTCTGTGCGGAAAGCCTGGGTGCGATGGAAAACGCGCGCGATGCCACGCTTGAATACCTGCGCACGCGCACCCAGTTCGGTGTGCCAATCGGCAAGTTCCAGGTTCTCCAGCACCGCATGGTGGACATGTGCCTCGAGATCGAACAGGCGCGCTCCATCGTGCTGCTTGCAGCATCAAAGCTCGAAAGTGACGAGCGGGAGAAACACCTTTCTGCTGCTAAAGCCCTCGTGGGCCGCATTGGTCGCATGGTGGCCGAAGAAGCTGTGCAGATGCACGGCGGTATCGGCGTGACGTGGGAACTGTTGCTCGCGCACGTGGCCAAGCGCCTTGTGATGATTGACCATTATTTTGGTGACACCGATTATCACCTGAAGCGTTTCCAGAAGCTGTCGCGCGCCGCATAAGCGCCTGCGGATAGGCCAAAAAAAATCAAAAGCCCGGCGGTTTCCCGTCGGGCTTTTCTCTTCTCTTGACGGAAGAGCATCTGTCGTGGCTCGGACTATCCGCGGCGGCTGTTGCTCGCCAGGCGGTAATTGAGGGGGATGGTCAGTGCGATACTGTCCCGGCCCTCAGGTAGTGGCGGGAAACTGATACGGCGCATCAGGTCGATGGCTTCATCGTCCAGAATGTCGCTGCCGGAACTCTCGACAACTCTTTGGCCCATGATGGTGCCGTCCGCGCCCACATTCACACGCACCTTCACGGTGCCTTCGATGCCTTCCTCAATCAGCTGGGTCGGGTAACCCTGATTGCGGGCAAGGGTGCGCTGCACGTCACGTTGCCAATCTTTCCATGTGGCGGCGGGGCCAGCGACTTCAACGTTTGCCTCCATGGTTGTTGCCGTATCGTCCATCTGGAAGCGAAGCGGCACCTTGAAGACATAAATATCCTTGCCTTCCGGCAGCGGTGGCAGTGGGTTGATCCGGTCAAGAATGTTCAGCACTTCGGCGTCCAGCACCTCATGCCCTGATGACCGGTTGATGGCGAAACCGACGATGGAGCCGGATTTCGCGACCGTCACCTGCACCTTCACAGTGCCTTCAAGCTTTTGTTCCACAGCCTGGCGCGGGTAACGCTGCCCGGCGGCAAAACGGTCATAAACCTTCACGCCCCATGACTGGAGCTCATCTTCATCTGCATAAGTGGGAGCTGATATGGCCGCGGCGAATGTGGCGCCAATCAATAGTGCTTTGGTGTGAGTAAGGATCATGGGTCCCCTCCTTCGTGTGGCAAAGCAAAATCGAAACAGAACTGATTACTGGCCGCATGTCCGGCCCTTCCCCAAGACGCCTACGGTAATAAACATTCGTTTAAAACAGATTAATGAAACGGGCGTCACCGCAAACGACTGTAAAGATTCGTGCTTACGCGCGAAAGTGATTTCCAATTAACCGAAATTTCACAGTTTGCACAGCACCTTAGGGCACGCCCACCCTTGGTGAGTGTGTTGGCCGTGTGAATTTGGCGGTGAAATACGAAGCATGCTCGCTTTCGAAAGTTTTCAGGTACTACAGGCGATAGTTACAGGCCACGCTAAAGGTTTCGCTGATCTAAACGCACGATTTGGGGTGAGTGGAGATGAACGTGATCAAGTTTCTTAGTGCATTCAGTATTCGGTCCCGCCTTCTTGTCTTCGGGCTGGTTCCGCTTGCCTTCATGGTGTGGTTCATTATCGGCGAATATCTGGTGCTGGAAGCCGAACGCCGTGAAGCCGATGTCGCAGCCGACCTGACCGTGGTGGGCGAGGATATCAGCGAATTCATCCACGAGCTTCAGGTCGAACGTGGCCTCTCGGCGGGTTTTATCGGCTCACAGGGCGGGGTGAACTTCGCCAGTGCGCTTGAAGAGCAGCGCAAAACGGTGGACAGCGCGCTCACGACACTGAAAGCCACGCTCGCGTCAGAGGACATTCAGCGCATGTCTGATGCCGTGCTTGGGCCAGTGCAGGCCTTTGCGGGTGAGGCCAAAGCCCTCGGTGATTTCCGCGGCCGGGTTGACGACCTGAAGGTAACCGTGCCGCAAATGGCTGCTTATTATACCGGCATCATTGAGGCTGGCTTGGGCTCGATCGATAATATCGCCGCCAATACCGTTGCCGCCTGGCTCGGGCAGGAACTGGTGACCATCAACGCACTCTCCCGCGCCAAAGAAGCCTCGGGGCTTGAGCGTGCTGTGGGCGCGGCTGCCGTGGGTGGCAAGCAGTTCAATGCGGCGCTTTACCAGCGTTTTATTGGTCTGATTAACTCACAGGAAAGCTATGTCGCCCAGATGCGCCGCTATGGCGGGACGGAAGTGGCCAAAAGCTTTGACCGGGTGGTCGCGGGCAGTGCTGTCAACGAATTCCTCGCCAAACGAGAAGCGTTGATGGGTGCGGGTGTTGGCCCCCTGGATGTTGGCTTCAGCGGTACAGAATGGTTCGCGTCCTCCACCAAGCGAATTGAGCTGATGCGGGAGGTTGAAAGCACGCTGTTCCGCAAGCTTGAGACCAGCGCGGAGCAGCAGTATGAACGCATCGCAGCCAAGGAAACGGCCATGCTGATGCAGGCAGTGTTGGCGCTTGTGCTGGTGACGGTACTTGGCATCGCCATTGTGCAGAGCCTGTCCAAACCCATCAACCGGCTCATTAGCACCATGGGCGACCTTGGGGAAGGCAACCTTGAAGCAGAAGTTCCCTATACTGACTTTGACAAGGAAATCGGCCGCTTCGCCCGCGCGCTTGAGGGCTTCCGGGATGCACTTGTTGATCGCCAGCGCATGGAAGCAGAAGCCCGCGAGGCTGAGAGCCAGCGCAAGGAACGTGAAGCCCAGCGCGAGCTTGAAAAACAGCAGGAGCAGATCGAACGTGAAGCCCAGCGCCGCGAGGAAGAAGACCGTATTCAGGTCGAGCAGCGCCGCGCGCGCCGTGCCATGGCGGACCATTTTGAAGAGATGGTGTCCGGCATTATCGCGCAGGTGATTGAACGCACTGAAATCCTCAAAGAATCATCCCGCATGGTGGGGGCGTCCGCCAACGAGACCGCGGCCAAATCGTCCGAAAGTGTGGAAAACTCACAGGAAGCGGGCACGAGCGTGCAAACCGTTGCCTCAGCGGCGGAGGAAATGGCTGCCTCCATCGCGGAAATCAACAACCGCGTTCAGGACGCTTCCTCATCCACCCGCACGGCGACTGAGGCCGCAAACTCGGCCGTGCATACGGTAGACACGCTGGACGGCGTGGCTCAGCGTGTGGGTGCCGTCGTCAAGCTCATCAATGATATCGCGGAGCAAACGAACCTTCTTGCCCTTAACGCCACCATTGAGGCCGCGCGTGCAGGGGACGCGGGCAAGGGCTTTGCTGTGGTAGCAAGCGAAGTGAAGTCGCTTGCGAACCAGACAGCGAGTGCAACGCGCGAGATTGAGGAGCAGATCGAAGAAATGCAGGACGCCACTCGTGCCGCAATCGAATCAGTGCGCGGTGTCACGAAGCGTATCTCGACCATCGATGAAATCTCCGCCAGCATTTCCGCCGCGGTCGAGCAACAAACCGCTGCCACGCACGAGATCGGCCGCGCGGCTTCCGTCGCGTCTGACATGACGGCCAAAGTGTCTGAAAGCATTGACGGTGTGGGCCTTGCCGCCCGCGCCAATGCGGTGACCATGAGCTCGGTGGACGAAGCCACCATCGAGCTTCTGACCATGGTGACCGACCTACAGGCCAAGGTGAATGACTTCGTGGACGAAATGCGTAGTTAGACGCCGGTAGAATTCAGAATAACACAAAGGCCCGCCTATATTTGGCGGGCCTTTTTCTTTCAGCTGCTGTTATCAGGCCGCTTTCTGGCTCTTGTCCGAGAGCAGTTTTTTCGCCTTGCCGATCAGGCCGTCAGGCGTGCCTTCGCGGATTTCAATCCGGCGAGGTTTCATCTCCTCCGGTACCTCGCGCATGAGGTCGATGGTCAGAAGCCCGTTCGAGAGGTTGGCGCCCGTCACGCTCACATGGTCGGCGAGCTGGAACTCGCGCCGGAAATCGCGCGTCGCGATACCGCGGTGCAGGAAGGTGCTGTCTTCCTTGCGCTCTTTTTTCCTGCCCGTGACAACCAGCGAACGGTCCTGCTGTTCGACCGTCAGGTCATCCTCCGTAAAGCCGGCGAGGCTCAGGGTGATGCGGTAGCGGTCGTCGTCCGCTTGCACGATGTCATAGGGTGGATAGCTGATATCGCTATCTGCCGTCTTCATCGCGGCATCAAGCAGGTTGGCCATGCGGTCGAAGCCGATGGTGGAACGGAAAAGCGGGGAAAAATCATATCTGCTCATAGCTAACATCCTCCTTTGAGCAATGTTCACTTTGGCAATTCTGCCGCCGGCCCTTTGAGGCACCGGCAAAAAATATCTAGGAAGCCATTTTCGCTGTTCAAGAGGCGGGGGGTGAAATTTTTAATCGTTATAAAACAGTGGCTTGGTGTCATTTTTCCGCAAGAAAGTCGATGAGGGCACGGGCCGCTACCGAGAGCGGCATGTCGCGCCGCCAGCAGGCGTTGATGGTGAAATGCCGCCCCTCATTCTCACGGATCGGGAGGGCCACGATGTGATCACCCAAAGGTTTCGCCGCTTCCATCAAAAGGCCGACGGCGGTGCCAGCCTCCACGGTTTTGGCCAAGAGGCCCATGGCGTCACTTGCGAGCACAATGTTCGCCGCCCGCGCGTGCCGCCGCGCTTCCATCAGCAAGCGGGCATGGAGGGTGTAACCACGTGGCAGTGTTGCCACACGCTCCTGCAGCAGCTCGTCCCAGCTGATGTCCTTCTGTCCGGCGCGCGCATGGTCCGCGCGCATGCACACGGCAATCTGGCTCTCAAACACCGGGACTTGCTCAAAACTTGCGTCAAGGTCGTGCATCGCGAAGCCGATCTCTACCTCGCCAAGTTTGAGCGCGCTTTCAACCGCCGGCCCACCCATCTGCATGAGGGAGAGGGAGACACCGCTGTGCGCGGCGAGGAAATCCCCAAGCGGGGCGGGCAGCACATGGTTCGCCACCATGCTGGTGGCCGCGAGCGACAGTTCCGCCACCTCAAGGTTCGCAAGCGCCCGCATTTCGGACCGGGCTTTTTCCGCGCCCGCCAGCAGCGCACGGGCATGGGCATAAAGCCGGTAGCCTTCGCGCGTGGGCTCTAACGTGCGGCCCGCGCGGGCAAACAGGCTGACACCCAGCGTGTCCTCAAGCTGTTTCACGGCTGCCGTCAGCGCAGGCTGGCTTACGTGCAGGCCATCAGCCGCGCGGCGCATGCCGCCTTCATCGATGATGGCGGCGAAATATCGAAGCTGTTTCAGGTCCATGGCAGTATCCAAATATGATCAGATAAATCTATCATATAGATAAAAATACGGTATTTGAATTATCGATAACGCTACGCAATCTTCTGCGCAATCACCATGCACAAAAGGATGCGTCAAATGACATTCAGAAAACTGATTTCGGCAGCAGGTATCTTCACCCTCTCTCTGGTGGCGGCAGTCACGCCCACTCAGGCGGAAGGCGCGCACTGGGTGGCCTCAACCCCGAAATTGCAAATGCCGGAAGGCTGGTTCCTGATTGAGGTGCCCGCCGTGCTGCAAACCAGCACCAAGGCAGGCAAGCCCGGTCCTATCTATGTGTTCAACCGTAGCGACCACGCGCTTCTCAAATTCAAGGCGGATGGCAGGTTTGACTATGAGATCGGCCATGGCCTTTTCAAAAACCCTCATGGCCTCAGGGAAGATGCGGACGGCAATATCTGGACCACCGACAGCGGCAATCATCTGGTGCTCAAGTTCAGCCCGGAAGGTGAGCTCTTGCGCGTTTACGGCCGGCGGGACTATGCGAGCCCCGGCTGGTTCGACCGCGACTATAACTATATGTTCCTCGACAAGCCGAACGATGTCGCGTTTGACGCAGGCGGCAACCTTTATGTGGCGGACGGCGGCAATTTCCGCATCGTCAAGTTTGGCGTGGATGGCAATGTCATCAAAACCTTTGGCGAGAAGGGCAGCGAACCGGGCCAGTTCAACTTCCCGCATTCCGTGGTGGTGAAGGACGACACACTTTATGTCACCGACCGGGAGAACAGGCGCATCCAGCTTTTTGACCTAGACGGCACCTTCAAGGCCGAATGGACCCACGTGGGTTACCCCTACACGCTTGCCATCAACCCCGAAGGTGGTTTCCTGATGACTGACGCACGGGCGGAGAAACTGGTGTGGCTGTCGGACGAGGGGGAAATCCTTGGCAGCACCGGCGAGGCGGGCAAGGAGCTTGGGCAATATGTATCGCTGCACGGTGTCAGCCCACGGCCGGGCGGCGGCCTGCTGGTCAGCGATATTTTCAACTGGCGTGTGACCGCGCTGGACCGCGCCAATAAGCACTAGTGCCATGACAGCCAGCCCTATGGTGATGGGCGGGCAGGGGAATTTGCGCGGGGTGGCCTATATGGCCACCTATGCCGTTTTCCAGTCGCTCGTCTGGGTGCTTGTCCGTCTGCTTTCAGACCGCTACGCCCCTGAACTTCTGGTGTTTTATCGTAACTTTTTCGGCCTGCTTGCTGTGCTGCCGCTTCTTTGGCGGCATGGCAGCATGGTGTTCGCGACCAAGCGGCCATGGCTGCATGGCCTGCGGGGGCTGATTGCCTGCGGCGGTGTCTACAGCCTTTTTTATGCGCTTACAAACGCGCCGCTTGCCACCGTT
The DNA here is from genome assembly GCF_000375545.1 of Kordiimonas gwangyangensis DSM 19435 = JCM 12864. Lineage (GTDB taxonomy): Bacteria > Pseudomonadota > Alphaproteobacteria > Sphingomonadales > Kordiimonadaceae > Kordiimonas > Kordiimonas gwangyangensis. The sequence continues at coordinate 171,218 of NZ_AQXF01000001.1, read as the reverse complement.
GTGGCCATCACTTACCTCGCGCCCCTGCTGTCTGGCCTGATGGCCGTTCTGGTGTTGGGGGAGCGGGTGCAAAGGCTGCATGTGTTGGCCCTCGCCCTTGGTTTCACCGGCATGATGATCGTGGTGCAGCCCGCCTGGGCGGGCGGTTTCACCTTTGGCATTGCGGCAGCGCTTCTGGGCGCGGTGCTGACGGCGGCGGCCTTTGTTACCGTCAAGGTGCTATCGCGCACGGAGGCGCTGCCTGCCATGGTGGCATCCCAGTTTCTGCTGCTCGTGCCCGTCAGCCTCTATGGCGCGCTTGACCACTGGGTTTGGCCGACAGCCCATGATTTTGCGCTGATGGCGCTGATGGGGCTTGGCTTTGTGCTGGCGCAGGCGGCCATGGCCCGCGCCTTCACGTCCGCGGACGCTACGGTGGTGCTGCCGGTCGATTTCCTGCGCCTTCTGGTCGCCACTTTGGCGGGGGTAATCCTTTTTGGTGAGGTGCCTGAAAGCATGGTCTGGCTCGGCGCACTGTGCATTCTTGTGGCGGCGGTTTTGGCGGCTGTCCGCGCCCCGCGCGCGGGGCCGGTCAACAAGTCGTGAACAAAGTGTCGCACCCCCTTAAAAGCGCCACATTGCAGACCTATCTATAGTCGTGCCGGGGAACCCCATTCCTCCCCCTGAATACCCCGGCCATAGCCCGTGCGTCACCCCCCTTGGCGCACGGGTTCTTCCTTTTTAGAGGCTTGTGTTTTTAGAACTGGCCGCTGACCACAAACCGCACGCCGGTGTCGCGGGTGCGTTCCGACAGTTCGGTTCCGATGGAAGCGCCCGCCCGGTTCGGGGCATATAGTTCGCGCATGCGGTCGAAGTGACCACCGAACATATCGTATAGGATCAGGCTGGTTTTCACGCCAAAGAACTGGGTGGTCTCCACAAAGGCGCCGTACCGGTTGTTGGACCGGTAGTCCTCATGCTCGTTGGTGTAATAGCCGTTCCAGTGGTTGGCGGAATTATATTCAAGGCCCCACGCCCAGTTGGTTTCCGGAATGTCGTGGCGGAAGTCGATATAAACCTCCGATGGGCGGAAATCATGCAGGTAACGAATGTCACCGGTCATGGGGTCAAGGAATTCGGAATCCTTGAGGTAAACGTCAACTTCCAGAAGCCCACCCTCAATCACAAAATCAAGTGGCAGGTTGGCGTTTGCGTTCATGCCCCAACGCCGTGCGCTGCCCGCGTTCGCGAGGCCCTCACCGCCTGACGGCAGCACGGTTTGTTCGAGCACGTCGTCCTTCCACTCGTAAAACACGGTGGTCGACAGCGCGCCGCGCTCGCCAAAGGTATAGTCCACCTTGGCTTCAAGCCTGTCGGTGCGGTCTGGCTTTAAATTGGGGTTGCCGGCAAACTCCCGGTCATCGACCGCGTTGGCCGATGCCGCGAAGTCGGAGAAATCGAGCTGGCCGACGGAGCGTTCCGCCTTCACGCTCACCTGCATCTGCTCATTCACCGCGAGGGTGATACCGGCAGACGGTTTGAGGAATTTGAAGGTTTGTGCGTCGCCCGTGCTTGTTGAAATGCGGGAGATTTCGGCCTTCGCACCAATGTCGGCGGTCAGTGCGCCGGTGGCTTGCCACACAAGGGTGCCAAAGGTTTCGGCCCGCACCTCCTCGACATGCGTGGTGGTGGGGTCCATCTCCTTGATGGTGGCACCACTGCCGTCCAGCACCACAACGGCGAGGGTACTATCGAGCGTATTGTAGGCTCCTTCAACGCCAAATTCGGGCCGAATGCCGCCATCGGTGCGGCCATAGGTGGTGCGGAAAATGGTTTCGCTTGTGCGCGCTTCCTGCACGATCTCCCCGTCTTCGACGAGGGTCTCGTAAGGTGCCTCGAGGAAGAAATCGTCGGTTTTGGTGTCGTCCTCAAAGGTGCCGAGGGCAATTAGCCGCCATTTCCAGCCGCTTCCGTACGTGCGCGCCCAGTCAGCGCCGAGCTCGCCGCCATATTCCTCATGGGTATAGCCGTTGAAGAAACGATCATCCGGATCGCCGCTCAGGTCGCCGTCATCATAGCCGGGGCGGTCGGTGTCCTCGGTGCGGTACTTCACTTTCATGCGGCCGTTCAGTTGCAGGCGGCCACCAAAGGCATTGCGCCCGGCATCAAACGAAAGCGCGCCAAAACGTTCTTCTTCCTGCCGGTCCTCGATCGTCAGTTTGATCAGCCTGCCGTCAGCGTCGCGGCGGCTGATGTCCGCGTCGCGGCTGTTTGATATCAGGAAAGTGTCCAGCTGGAAGCTGGTGTCCCAGCCCATCAGCTTGGTGGCGAAGGTAGCGTCCAGCATGGGCAGCACCTTGTTCGGCCCCACGCGGCGCATCTCCACCGTCCAGGTGCCGCTGCTTTTGCCCTGATAGCGCACCACATTGGCAACCACGCTTTGGCCCGCCGCTTCGGCGCTGATATCAGCGCCGCGCTGCAGTTCAATACGCATCACCTGGGTCGCCGGAATGCGGCGCAAGGCTTCCGTCAGGCCGCCGGATTTGGAGGTCGGGCGCGCCCCGTCAATCAGCACATTACCGGCGGTGCCGCCAAAGCCGCGCGCTTCTGACCCGGTGCTATATACAAAGCCGGGCAGGCGCTGGATCATGTCATAGGCGTTCTGGGGGGCGTAGGGGTCAAAGAATGTGGCGTCGAAAAACTCACCCAGGCCTTCACCGGCGGGTGTTGCGTCCGCTGTTTCCTGCGGGCTTTCGGTCGCGGCATCGTCGGCGCTGTTCGCGCTCGCCAATACATCGGAAGTCATGAGCGCGACTACGCTCAGCGTGGCAAAAAGCCGTGCCCTCGTCATAAAATACCCCTCAGCGCCCTGCCGACCCCTCGGCAGTGAAATACTCACACATGTGCAATACGCTTGTCCGCCCGGTGGCCATGCTGGTGCCGCCATCCCTGCATGGAAGGCACCGGCCACAAAAAAGGCGTTCCTTCCTCAGTAGTAACGCTGCGACTCGGCGTCAAGCCGCGATTTGCGGCGAACCGCACGATTGGTGCGACGGACAGAGATTTGCACCATGAGGCATAGCAATGTGAAACGAGCGTTTGGCATCTGCGCTTTCTTTGCTACAACTCATCAACTGGAATTTTAACGGCGCGTGCGGGAGGGGAATTTGCGGCAAATCAGGCTGATGGCACTGTTGTTCCTCGCGCTTTCTCTCGGCCATGCGGGCGCGTTTGCTGACGCGCGCTATGACGCTGGCCTTGCCGCTTTTGCCAAATTTGAGGTTGATGAAGCCGTGCGCCAGATGGAAGCGGTGGCGACAGATGGCAACGCGCGCCTCAGCGCCCGCGCCGAAGCTGCCGCCTTCCTTGCCGATATCGCTGTCCGGATCGACCGGGACGCTGAGGCCGCCACACGCTGGGCGGCAGCCGCCAAACAATATGGCTTGCCGGCTGCTGACGCGGCGGCGCTTGAGGCGCGTGCGCTGGTGCTGTCGGGCGAGCCACGGAAGGCGGTTCCGGTCGCGCTCGCCGCGCTTGAAAAAGCGACGGAGGATGACGCCAAACACCGCTATACGCTTCTGTACGCCAACAGCATGATCGAGGCTTACGATAGCCCCACGGCACAACTGGCGCGCCGGGCGCTTGCCATCAATGCCCAAACCCTTAGGTCGCATCTGGACGATAACCCAAGCTCGACCGAGACAGCGATGATGCTGCTCGACTTCTCCGTCCGGCTTGGCGACGGTGACACCATCCTTCATGCGGTGCGCGCGCTGATCCCCGGTGTGGAAGAGGGGACGGGCGATGTGGCGGAAGCTTATAAAGCGCTGAAGGCTGACATCGGCGGCTGGCTTGGTTCCACCCTCGATACAGACCGCAGGCGGCGCATTGTGCTCGCGCTTGCGCGGCTTCATCTGGCGTCAGCCGCCGCTTATATCGCGAAGGAGCACCCGTCCCGCGGGCGCAAGGCGTTTCTGGCGGAGCCTGATGTGGTGCGCGTGGTTGCCTATGCCGATTTCCTCAAGGGACTTGAGGCTGCCATCGCGGATAACTACCGCGAGCGTGCCCATGGCCGGGGCAGCGCAATGCTGAGCAACAGTTTTGACAAGTTGGCGGCCGCTTTTGTGGCCCAAGTGCCTGCCGCCACGGGCGGCCGCGCCTATGAGCGCGAGGCCTTCACCACGTACCTCGCCACCACATTCGGCACCCGACTGCACTGGGCTGACGGCGGGCGTGACCTGCTGCTCGGCCATGTGATCGGGCGGGAAGAAAATGAGGTCAGCGGTTATGGCATCAGCACGTCGGTGGAGACCGAACACGTCGCCTTCATGACCGCCAAGGGCTATGACGCCTTCATTCTGGGCGAACGCGCGGCGGCGCCCTCCGGCTGGTCGGATGACGAGGGTACCGTGGTGCGAACGGCTGGTAGTGGGCAAACCGCCATGACTGGCGCCGCGCTTTGGGCGCGCTGCGGTGCCAAGGGCGTTGATGCTGTGGCCCGAGGACGCGAACTGCAGGAAGCGGCCAAGGCTGACCTGCCGCTTGTGCTGTCGCATGAGATTGTGTTCTTGCCCGGCCTCAGGTCCCGGCTGGAATGGCAGGCCTGCCAAAGCCTTATCCATATGCTCAAGCGCTCCGGCATTGAGAAGGACCGGCTTGAAGGCGCCTTCATTGGCGAGATGGATTTTGCGATCTCCGAAGCCACGGTGGCTGGCTATCAGGCGCGGCTCGCGCTCGACCGCGCCCGCCTTGGGGACGCCTGGGCCGAGCGCGGCGAGGTGGAGCATGAGTATCACGCCCGCCTCGCTGAAATTCTGGCCTCGCCGCGCCCGCGCCTGACGCTTGCGGCCAGTATCATCACCCCCGGCATTGCGGGGGAAGGGGCGGACGCTGAGGCGCGCGCGAGGGTGCTGCGCGGCATCATGAAATGGATGAATGCCCACAAGTCAGAGATTGTCGCTTTCGATTTTGAGCTGCCCTTCATGATACAGATCGACCATTTGAGCGATGATCAGATCAAGGCGGCGTGCCGGGCGCAGGACCCGTTATCGGGTGAAAAAACGGGCTAAAAGCAGTGCGCAGTTTCCGCGCATATCCCGCACACTTTCCGCACAGTGTGCGTGCGGAGAATTTGGCCGCAAGAAACAGGGTGCAGGCTTTCCGGCCACGCTGTAATAATACCATAAATCAAACGCTTATGCGACGGCAGAGGATGAAAATATGACGGCTGATACGCCCGCCCCCGTGCAGATGGGCCTGAAGGAATGGTCAATGCTCGGTTTCCTGGCCGTGCTTTGGGGCGCGTCCTTTTTTGCCATTGAAATTGCGGTTACTGAACTGCCGCCCGTAACCATTGTAAACATCCGTGTCGGGCTCGCCGCCCTTGTGCTTTATGGCTACCTGCGCGTTGCAGGCATCGCGCCGCCCTTCAAAGGGAGGTCCGATAAAGCATTGGTTTTGCTAGCCTTTGTACTGATGGCGATTTTCAATAACATCATCCCCGCCACGCTGATTGTGTGGGGCCAAACCCATATTACCTCAAGCCTTGCCTCCATCCTCAATGCCACCATGCCGCTTTTCACCGTGTTCATGGCGCATTTTTTCGTGAGCGGCGAACGGCTTAGCCTCAACCGACTTGCGGGTGTGCTGGTTGGTTTCTCCGGCGTTGTGTTCATTGTTGGCCCCTATGCCCTTGAAGGCATGTTGTCTGGTGTTGCGGGGCAGGTGGCGATCCTTGGTGCGGCGTTCAGCTATTCCATTGCCGTTGTCATCGGGCGGCGTTTTGTGCGCCTTGGCATAAAGCCGGTGCAGATGGCGCTGGGGCAAGCTGGCACTGCGGCGATTATCCTGCTGCCGGTCACCCTCATCTATGACAAGGCCTATCTGCTGCCGGTGCCGTCCTGGCATGTGATTGCGGCGCTTGTATCGCTCGCCACGCTTTCGACCGCCTTTGCTTATCTCCTGTATTTTCGTCTGATTGCGGAGGCCGGTGCCACCAACGCGTCGCTCGTCACACTTCTGATCCCCGTTGTTGCCACATCGCTTGGGGTCAGTTTCCTTGGCGAAGTTTTTGAGCCAGCGCACGGAATTGGACTGCTACTGATCGCGTTTGGGCTTATGCTGATTGACGGACGTTTGGGTAAGCGGCGGCCGCGCCTGCGTGCCGAAGCCGTGCCGCCGGAAGGGAGGTAAAGCTATATGAGGCCAGCAGAATTCATCACTCTCATGGAGGGACTGCATCTCACGCCCAAGGATGTGTCCATGCTGACGCTTGTGCCGGAAGCCACGCTCAAGACCTGGATGGTAGGCCAAGATGACATCCCGGACGGCGTCGCAGGCCTGATGCGCGATATCGAGCGGGAGGTGGAAAGCCGCCTTACCCGCGCCGCCGCCAAGGCTGAGGGCCGGGCCGATGTCACGCTCATCCGCTTCAAGAACCCGGTGGATTTCAAGAAAGCCGGACCGGACATGGCGCCGATCCCACCCATGCTGGCTTACCGCTGCCACGGGGCGCTCATTTCCCGCCTCTATGCATCGCTCAGGCGCGCAGGCACTGAGGTTACGGTCAAATTTTGGCAGGCCGATGAGGGGCAGGACGGTTAAAATCAGTGCCTGAGCGCCTAGTCCTCGGTAATATACTCCATCGCCGACAGACCGCGTTCCTCAAGGAATCTTTTGAGCTTACCGGTTTGCTGCAGCATGACCTTGCGGCGGTCAAGCTGGGTGAGGAAAAGCGCATTCTCCGGCGTGTTGTGGCACACGATGCCAATGCCTGATCCCGCGATGACAAAATCCGGGTCATAGGGCGCAATCTCTGCGCCCAGGCTGTCGAACACAAATTTCACATCCGGCATCGCGGCGGAGATGATATCCACCCGGCCTGTCAGCAGCATTTCCGCCTTGTCTACTTCATCAGCCACGGCAATGAAAAGCGCCGTAGTGCCTTGTAAAGCATAGGGGATTTTAGACCCCATGGCATAGGCCACCCGTTTGCCGTTCACATCTTCCTTGGTGCGCGGCGCAGGTTTGCCGGGGGCCGCGAACAAGTGGATACGGTTATTGAGCATGCTGCCGCTCTCGATGAAGTCCGGCGCGTTCACCATATCGCCTGTGGTGGTCAGATACTCCATTGAGCTTGGATAGAAGCAGGCGCCTGCCTCCTCGAAAAAGTGCCGTTTGGCGCGCCGGTAGGGCAGGATTTCATAGTCGATCGGCCCAATATCGGGCGAGAAGATAAGTTGTGCGAGGTCGTTGTAAAACCCTGTGCCGTCACCCTTTAGGGTAAGGCCCCAGTCGGTCGCGAAAATATGGGTTGGCTCGGTGATCGGCCCATCCGCGTGTGCGGGCAGGACGGCGAAAGCGAGGACCGCCGCACTCAGGATCAGGTTGCTCAGACGCTGGTGTCTCATGGGTGAATCTCCGCGCCACTTCGTGCACAATCATACACAAAATTTGTGTCGCCGACAGCCCAAGTTGCCAATTTGGCGCGCGCCCTTCAGTCTGAATTAACTTTTTATTTCCTGAACTTGAAATTAAATTACCATTCCGTGCAGATTTCTTGTTGACAGTTGCGCGACCCTCCCGTATTTCGGAAAACAGTGACGAAGCCCGTAGTGGGCGAACGCAGGATTTGAGACCGATGTATACCCTTTGGAATATTGCAACAGCATCCGTGAAAGGCGCGAAGTTTATTCGCGTCCGTCAGATGCTTGCCATGCCAGAGGGAGGGAAACTCTAGAGCCGATAAGTAAGGCCAAAAGAGAATAAAGGTTCAGGGAACCCCTCCGAAGCAAGCGCTCCGGAGGGGTTTTTCGTTTAGGCCCAGATAAAAGCCTGGGCCAGAAAAAAGACAGACCCGAGTACGACAAGTTTCGAGTGAGAAAAGCGAGGACGAGTTGGACCCCCCGGACGGTTCCCCCGGGGCAGACAGGGCGAAAAGCCCGTCACCCCCGGGGGAACAGGCTACGGCTCACAAAGTTGCAAAATACCCGCGCTAGGATTGGCGCATCACCGCCCGAGATGACCGGGCACAGTTGAAAACGAAGGACAAGACGATGTCAGCACTTGTTAATATACGGCCGGGAGAGACCGGCGATGAAAGGTTCGCTAGTTTCCGAGAGGCATTGCCGCTGAAGGTGGCCCGTGCGCGGCGGGGCTTTGGCGGCTTTATCACGCTCGATCTCGGGCAATCCTGCGCAGATGACGCGGTCACGGGTGAACCGCAATGGGAATGGCACCTGTGGGTTTATAGCTGCGACTGGGATCTTTACCTCGACGACGCGCGCCTCCTTTGGCGGCGTGAAAGCGACAACGCCCGGGCGACCCATATCCTCTCGAAACTCGAGGGGGAAACCTTGATGGCGGTTGAGTATGCGGAAGCGGATGATTGCTTCCTCCTCACCTTCACTGGCGGGTTTCAGCTTCATATCGACCCTGATTTTTACGGTTTCGACGGTGATGCCGACCTCTTCATGCTGTTCAAGCATGGGGAAAGGGATGTGCTGTCGTATTCACCCAAGCGGCGCTTCTACAAGGCCGCATAAGGAGTTTGGAAAAATGCAAAAGTTTCATGATGTTATGTTGCCACGCGATGAGATGCAGTTCGGCCTTAAAAAGGGCGCGACAGGTGCGATCATTGGTGTGAACAAGCTACGGAAACGTGTCTATACGGTGGAATTTCCGCAAGTCGGCACCAGTGCATCCACGCTTCTAGATCTCGACGCGGACATTTTCGATATGACCGGCGAAACCGTGATTGTTGCTGGCTGGCGCCAGGCACAGGGCGCGCTCGCGCGCTAAAAAATTCTGCGGGGTGCGGGTTTGGCTGACATCGGCCCGCCCCTCGCAGCCCACCGCCATATTCCGCGGTCAGAAGTATTTGTTATTCCATTGCTTACACAGTTTTTGCCCCTGAACCTTTAGCCGGTTCTTTCTACCCTAAGCACCGTTTCTCCCCTTATACGGTGCGCCCCTCTGCCCCACGGTCCCCACCGTGGGGCTTTTTTTTTGGCAACCACGCGCTATATTCGCCTGCGGGACGGGGAACACTATGACTGAACATTTGTTTAAATGGCTGGACTGGAGCTGCGACGCTTTCCTCAAGCTTGTCGTCGCGGTGCTGTTTATCGGCAGCGGAATTTATCTCTCGGTGGCGGGCGGCATGTTCGGTCTGTGCCTTTTCCTTATTATCGGCAGCTTCCTGCGCTGGGCCTTCACCGACAGCACACCGCGCACCCGGGACGAAGAAGCCTGATTCCTTTGCCAATCCTCTGACCCATCGTGGAGATGCCTTTTGCCAGGGTGAATGCGCCTTCTGGCGGATGCGCTGAATTGCCTTCTGCAAAATTCGGATTCTTGCCCTTGAAATGATGTATGCAAATGCATACATCTAGCATAGGTTAGTTTATTTCACTCATTAGGCGAATGTCTGATGGTGATTCGGCCAAAACAAAAGGGGGATACGCCATGGGGGCGAAGTCGGTACCGTTAAGCGTACGCTTGTCGCGAGAGGATGCGGCCTATATCGCGTCCCTCAAAGCAGGTGACGCGGTAACGATGAGCGAAAAGGTGCGGCATCTGGTGAGCCAGGCCCGCATCGAAGCCGAGCGGGGAGAAACCTTCGAGGGCGTGGTTGAGCAGACGGAAGACACGCTCGCACCACTCAAGCAGGCGCTTGACTACCTTGAACAGGAACAGGGCAAACGCTCCGCACTTCTAAGGTCGCTCATTGTCGCTCTGCCTCGCATTCTTGCTGAGCTTGAAGCCGCGGATGTTGACGGCGACCCACCAGTTTTTGAAAGCCTGCGCGATCTTGAAACCTCGGTCGCGACCCGGATCAGGGACCTTCTGGACCAGTTTGCGCGCTTGAGCGTGACCCGCGAAGCGCCGTGCCTTGATCCCAGTATCATGCGTAAAACGACGGAGCCTCTTATGGAGCTTCTCGACATCATCAAAGCCAACCCTTCAACTGGGGAGTAGTATCATGAGCAACATAGCATCACGTGTCAGCCGCCTGATTGCAGGCAGTGTCAACGCAGCGCTCGACGCTGTTGAGAACATGTCACCGGAAATGGTGATGGAACAAGCTATCCGTGAAGTGGAAGGCGCGATTGCTGAAGTGCGTGCCGAGATGGGCAAGGCGACGGCGGAACGGCACCTTGCATCCAAGAAACTCGCCGACAACAGCGGCAAGCACGAAGAACTTTTGGAGCAGATCGAGGTTGCGGTTTCAAAAGGCCGGGACGATCTCGCATCGGCGGCGATCAGTCGTCAGATGGACCTTGAAGCCCAGGTGCCCGTGCTGGAACAGACTATCGCTGACGCGGCCGAGCGTGAGAAGGAGCTGGAAGGCTATGTTGATGCCCTCAAGGGCAAACGCGCAGAGATGCTGGAAGAACTGAAAGCCTACCGCGCCCGCATCGCCGAAATGCCGGAGAATTCGGTGATTGACGCGGCTGGCAATCCGTCTGCCAGCCATGAGATCAACAAGTCAGTTGACCGTGCAGCAGCTGCGTTTGACCGCGCATCGGGCCACGCCGCTGATATGCTTGGTGGAGGCATGAAGGACGCGGCACAGATGGCAGAGCTTAAGGACCTCGCGCGCCAGAGCGAGATCGAGAAACGCCTGAAAGCGATGAAGGAAAAAAGCGCGTAGACGGGGGTCGCGCTGCCTGCCGGGTGCATCCGTTTCCATCCGGCAGGCCACTTTCCCGTCACATACACTGAACCATGGGGGCTACCATGACCGACTTTATGTTCTCCGACGCCAATATACCCTTTGCGGTCGCACTTCTGATCATGCTGTTGATCGCGGCAATTGAGGGTGTGGGCATGCTGGTGGGCTTTGCCTTCTCAAGTCTGCTCGACAACCTGATGCCGGACGTCGACCTCGACGTGGAAACCGGCGAACTGGGTGACCATGGCGCCTTCGGGGAATTCCTGACCTGGCTGCGGATCCGAGAGGTACCGGTCATTGCGGTGCTGATCGCCTTTCTTACCAGCTTCGCGATCACCGGCCTTTTGATGCAGCAACTGCTGGCCGGTCTTGCTGGTTTTATGTTGCCTGCCCTGGTGGCGGCACCCCTGGCCATCTTCCTGTGCTTGCCCGGCATACGCCTGTTTGCTGGCGTGCTCGGGCGTATCATGCCCAAGGACGAGACTGAGGCCGTTTCCGCCACAAGTTTTATTGGCAGGACAGCCCATGTAACACTTGGTGTTGCGTCCCGAGGAAATCCTGCACAGGCGCGTCTTAAGGATAAATATGGGCAAAGCCACTATGTAATGGTGGAGCCCGACAATGATGATGAGAGTTTCCCGCAAGGGACGCAGGTGCTCATTATTTGCCAAGTTGGTAGCACCTTCTACGCGATCACCGATGACAAGCAAAATTGACGGCATGGCCGAATGGCCGCCGCGCAATGTCAGACACGGGCAGGCACGCCTAACAGGACACCTGTGCCTGCTGAAGCAAAGACAGAATTGTAACCCTCCTCAGTTCGTTGGGGAATAACAGAAGGGGGCATACATGCCACAAAACCTTACCATTATTGCAATATATGCCGGCATCGCCGTTGTCGGCCTCCTCACCATCGGGCTGATCTTCGCTCGCCTTTACACTCGCGCCAGCAAGGAAATTTCCTTTGTGCGCACGGGCTTTGGCGGCCAGAAAGTCATCATGAACGGGGGCGCGCTTGTGTTCCCTGTGCTTCATGAAGTGATCCCGGTGAACATGAACACCCTGCGCTTGCCAGTACACCGCGCCAACGAGCAGGCGCTCATCACCCGTGACCGTATGCGGGTTGACGTGGTGGCAGAATTTTATGTGCGTGTGCAGCCAACGGCAGATGCCATCGCGAACGCTGCGCAAACCCTCGGCTCCCGCACCATGCAGCCGGAGAAGCTCAAGGACCTTGTTGAAGGTAAGTTCGTTGATGCCCTGCGTTCGGTCGCGGCAGAAATGTCGATGGAGGAACTGCATGAGAAGCGCGTGGAATTTGTGCAAAAGGTGCAGCAGGCGGTGTCCGAAGACCTGCTCAAGAACGGTCTTGAGCTTGAGACCGTGTCGCTTACCGGGCTTGACCAGACTGGTATGGAATTTTTCAACCCGAACAACGCGTTCGACGCTGAAGGTTTGACCCGTCTCACGGAAGAAATCGAACAGCGCAAAAAAATCCGCAACGATATCGAGCAGGACACAGCGGTTCAGATCAAGAACAAGAACCTCCATGCGGCCAAGGAAACGCTTGAGATCGACAAGCAGGAAGAATACGCGCGGCTTGAACAGCAGCGTGAAGTTGAAATCCGCCGGGCGGAGCAAGCGGCCGAGATCGCCAAACAGCAGGCAGACCGCCAGCGGGACGCGGAGCAGGCGAAAATCATTGCCGAGCGCGCGGTTGAAGAAGAGCGGATCGAGAAAGAGCGCCTGGTCCAGGAGAAGGACATCGCCAAGAACCGTGCCGTTGAAACGCAGGATATTGAGCGCCGCAAGGCCGTTGAGCTTGCCGAACAGGAACGCGATATCGCCATCAGCGTGAAGTCGAAGCAACAGTCCGAAGCCGCGGCTGAGGCCGATGCTGCCCGCGCCATCGCGGTGAAAGCCGAAGAGCAGGTGGCAACGGCCCGCGCGACCGAGGTTGCCGACCGTCAGAAGCAGATTGAGCTTATCGAAGCCGCGAAGGAAGCCGAGCGTGAGGCCTTAGCTATCAAGATTGCGGCTGCGGCAGAGAAAACAGCCGCGAGCGATATCGCAGAAGCGCTGCGTGAAAAAGCCCGCGGTGAGGCCGACAAGGCCCGCATCGCCGCCGAAGCCGAGGCAGAGGCAGAGAAACTGCGCGCTGCCGCCGCGGAGATCCGCTATGCGGTTGAAGCGACCGGTAACAAGGCGCTCAACGAAGCCGCGAACCTGCTCTCGAACGAGCAGATCAACATGGCTGTCAAACTGAAGCTCATTGAAAACCTCGAAGCCATCATCCGCGAAAGCGCGAAGCCGATGGAAGCCATTGATGACATCAAGATCATCCAGCTTGAAGGCCTGAACGGCATTACGGCTGCCAGCGCTGACGGTGCTCATGTCGGCGGCGGCGACGGTAACCTCGCTGACAAAGTGGTCTCCTCTGCGCTCAAATACCGCGCGCAGGCACCGCTGATCGACAGCCTGATGGCAGAAGTGGGCCTGAAGGCGGGCGACTTCAATGGCCTCACCGAAAGCTTCAAAAACATGAGCAGCGGCGCTGTTGCAAACGGGGCGGTAGGTGATGTCCAGTCAAGTTCAAAGATGACGAAGAAGGCTCCGGCAAAGTCGGCTCCTCCTGCGGAATAAGCAAAAAAATCAGGCGCGCTTATATTTTCATAGGCGCGCCTCGCGACCCCAATGTCAGAAGTTGAAGTTATTTCTGCTATCGAGAGAAATATGAACAATGGCTGATCAAAAAAGCATCTGGCGAGCATGTGTAAATAAATGGAAATCCATCCGCTTGTTTAGTCGTGCAGTCAATGCAAGTGCAAGGCGCGACTTTGCGACAAGCAACCGTCTTCTCGCCTTGATGCCTCGCTACGGGAGGGCCGATGTTCAGGCTCTGATGCTTGCCAGCGCAAATCATTTCAACCTGCGAGAATATGAAGAGAGTTTTGATTTCTTGAAAGCGGCCGTCGGCTGTTTGATAACTGAGCGCAGCATTCGGTTTGAAAATCGGCAATATATGTTGGAGTATGCGTGCCTGCTCCGATCAAAGTTTGTGCAAACAGGTGAGGTTGAGCACTTCATTATCCCGGTTCCGAAAGCCTACCAGAAATCTCGGGTCTCGGGTCATTTGCGAGCGCACTTTCCGTTGGGGTAGTGGCAAGAGAGAAGGGAACATCATGCCAACTGTCGATACCATGCTTGCCTTCACCCTTGCGTCTGTTGTACTCGCCTTTGCGCCGGGGCCGGACAATATTTTTGTGCTTACCCAAAGCGCCATTCGGGGCCCAAAGGCCGGGGTGGCGGTGACCTTTGGGCTTGCGACCGGGCTGATTGTGCACACTGCGGCGGTGGTGCTGGGCCTCGCGGCGCTGATTGCCGTGTCGGAACTGGCCTTCACCATCCTCAAGATCATTGGCGCGGCGTATCTTGTCTACCTCGCCATCGGGGCGTTCCGCGCCAAGCCGGATACGATTGAAGCAAAAGACGCACAGGTGCGCGGGCTCGTGCAATACTATCGCCGCGGCATCATCATGAACGTTACGAACCCGAAAGTATCCATATTTTTCCTGGCTTTCTTGCCGCAGTTTGTTGACGCGAGCGCGGGTGACACCACGCTTCAGATGCTCTCCCTCGCGCTTATATTTTTCATTGTGACCATTATTGTGTTCTCAAGCGTTGCGCTTCTCGCGGGTAAAATCGGCAGTGTGCTGATGGGCTCGCCGCGTGCGCAAGTCTTGATGAACCGCATTGCAGGCACCATATTTTTAGGACTGGCAGCAAAACTCGCACTCTCCGAAAGGTAGAGGCGCACGCTGCCCAAACGGCCCCAAAGGGCCCATAGGTGGGGGATATCCTATGACAGCGATTTACGTGATCCTTGGCATTGTCATTCTGTTCGTGCTCTATGCCATCAGCGTTTACAACAAGCTTGTTGGCCTGCGGGTGCGCAAGAACGAGGCATGGTCGGACATCAGCGTGCAGATGAAACGCCGCTATGACCTTGTGCCCAACCTTGTGGAAACCGTGAAAGGCTACGCGAGCCATGAGAAAGAGACCCTTTCTCGCGTGATTGAAGCGCGCGCTGCTGCGGTCGCCTCAACCGGCAGCCCGGAACAGCAGGCGGTGTCCGAGAATATGTTCACCCAGGCGCTCGGCCGCCTAATGGCGGTGAGCGAAGCGTACCCCGAGCTGAAGGCCGACACCAACTTCAACAACCTGTCGCGTGAACTTGCCGCACTTGAGGATCATATCCAGAAATCGCGCCGCTTCTATAACGGCAACGTGCGTGAACTCAATATGGCCGTGCAGGAGTTTCCGTCTAACGTGGTGGCCAATATGTTTGGCTTTGACCGCGCGGAATTCTTTGAGCTTGATGAAGCGGAAGAAGCCGCGGTCAAGACCGCACCCAAGGTGCAGTTCTAGCGCCGGGGCGCATCACCGCAACCGCAACCACTATTAGAGCGACCGGGGGATGGGAATGAAGTTCCTGACGACATTGACCACACTCGCAATCATGTTGTGCATGACTGCGGGCGCCATAGCCGCCGAGACCATCACCAATTTTGATAGTGATATCGAGGTGAAGGCAAACGGCACCCTGCGTGTGACCGAAGACATCACCGTGAATGTGGAGGGGCGCGAGATCAAACGCGGCATCTTCCGCGATTTTCCGACCGAATATAAAGACCGGCGCGGCAACTGGGTGTCGTTCGGCTTTAACGTGGTGGGCGTGTGGCTTGATGGCGGGCCGGTGCCCTATCAGGTATCCGATTACCAGAACGGCAAACGTGTGCGCATTGGTGATGCGAACCGTACCGTGAGTCGAGGCGAACATACCTACACCATCACGTACGAGACCACGCACCAGATCACCTTCCTTGACGCGACGGACGAGCTTTATTTCAACGTGACCGGCAATGGCTGGGCCTTCCCGATTGACGCTGGCCGCACAACAGTGACCCTGCCCGAAGGCGCGGTGCTGGGCCGGGTAGAAGCCTACACAGGCGGCTACGGTTCCAGTGCGCAGAATGCGGATATTGTGCGCCGGGCAGCGAATGAGATTGAGGTAACGCTCACCCGTGGCCTTGGCCCCAAATCGGGCCTGACGGTGTTGATGGAATGGCAGGCTGGCATCATCACCCGCCCGACCGCGACTGAGAAAGCCACGCGCCTCGTGCGGGATAACGGCTGGATGGCCGTTGGTGCGCTGACCGTGCTGATCACCTTCCTCTATGGCTACAAAGCCTGGCAGGCAGTGGGCAAGGACCCGGTCGGTCGTCCCGTTGTGGCGCAATATGGCCCACCAAAGGGCGCAGACGGCAAACCCATGTCGCCCGCGCTGTGCCGTTTTGTGCAGAAGATGGGCACGGACGAAACGGTGTTCACTGCCGCCATCGTCTCCATGGCCGCAAAAGGCTATCTGATCATCGAGGAAAACCCGGGAGATACGGTTACCTTCCGCCGCACGGGCCGCGGTGATATCGCACTTTCCGCAGGCGAGCAGGCGATTGCCGATCATCTCTTGGGCCGGGACGACGCCTTCACCATTGGAGGTGCCTATAACAAGTCATTCGCGCTGGCCCTCAAGCGCTTCTTTTTCGCGGTCGAACGCGGTGAGAAACATTATTTCCAGCGCAACAGCGGGGTTGCTGTCTCAACCTTCGCGGTCGCCTTTGCCGGTATTGTCGCCATGGTGGCGTCCAGCGGATACCTGCTGGTGGGGCTTGCGGGCCTCGCCCTTACCGGGCTTGTGGCTTGGTGGGGTACGTCGGCAATAAAGAAAGGCGAACGGGCAGAGCGTGCAGGCATCGTGACCGCAGCGGGGTTTGCGCTTGGCCTCCTGCTGATCCTTGCGGCTGCCATGATGCAGGGTGATGCCTATTTTGCGCCCTTCATGGTGCTGCCGGTCATCCTGTGCATGGTCGCGGCGATTGTGTTTGCGGTGCTGATGCCCGCGCGCACGCCGTTTGGCCAGTCTGTGCATGACGAGATTGAAGGCCTGAAGCTTTATATGAGCGTGGCGGAGAAGGACCGCATGAACTTCCATAACCCGCCCGAACGCACGCCTGAGCATTTCGAGGAGTTGTTGCCCTACGCTATCGCGCTTGGGGTGGAAAACCGTTGGGGTGACCAGTTTGATGATGTGCTGAAGGCCGCCGCCACACGGCAGGGGCAGGATGAATACCAGCCCGGCTGGTATCATGGCAGGCACCGGCACGGCTATGGCATCGGGCGGCATTTTGCCTATGGTGCCATCGGCGGCGCGATCGCGAGCACCGTTAATTCCAGCATTGCGGCGGCGGCAAGTCCGCCATCCTCAAGCGGGTCATCCGGCTTCTCGGGCGGTGGTGGCTTCTCGGGCGGCGGTGGTGGCGGCGGCGGTGGTGGCGGCTGGTAAGCTTGGCTATTCAGCCACCGGCGTATAGACCGCGCCGTCGAGGCCATAACTTTCCATGAAAGACTTGAGCGCGCCGGAGGCGATCAGGCCGTCAATGCGTGCGTTCAGCCGCGCGACATAGGCACGGGTGGCCTCGCTGTCATGGCATGTGATACGCACGGCGGTGTCGTTCAGCATATAGTCGGTATTGTGCGGCGGTAGCGGCGCGCCCAGTTTGTCGAACACAAATTTGGCGTCGGGCATCGCGGCGGACATCAGGTCCACCCGGCCCGAAAGCAGCATCTGTGCCTTCGCGACTTCATCGGCGACCGCGATATAATCAGCCGTGGCATGACGCAGGAAATAGGGCACGCGGGAGCCCATGGCGTATGCCACCGCCTTGTCGTTCACATCTTTCAGTGTGGCGGGTGGCTGCGTGCCGGGTTTGGCAAACAGGAATACTTTCACGCGCAGGAAGGCGTGGGTTTCAATTAGCCCGGAAGCATCACTGATCTCCCCACCATCCAGTAGAAGCTGGACGTTGCTGGGGTAGAGGCATGCTTCCTTTGCGTGCAGGAAGGCGGATTTGGCGCGGCGGTAGGGCAGGATTGTATAGGTGCCTGCGTCCGACGTACCCTCAAGGATATAGCGTGCGAGGTCATTATAAAAACCGGTGCCGTCCCCCTTCAGGGTTAAGCCCCAGTCGGTCGCAAATACCGGGAAACGGGCGGGTGTATCCGCGCTTTTTGCCGGGGCGGCAATATGCGCGAAAAGGGCCAAGCCCGCCAATAATGTCAGCACGCGGTGGATACTCATAAACCCGTATTTCCTCAATCCGTGATGTGAGGATAGCGCAAAATGGTTAACGGAAAACCTTATGCGGCAGGCTTCAGCCCATAGCGCATGAACATGGGCCAATTAACGGTGCGCACCTCAGTCTCACCCCACACGGCTTTCAGTTTTGGTGCAAAGTCATGCAGCGGGTTGTGGCCCAGCGCCTTGGTGGCGCGCCCCACGGCGGACCAGGTGTCCAGATAGCCGTAGAACTGCGCGCAGGTCCAGTTGATGCGCATGGTATAGCTGCCGGGGGTCATCTCATCATAAGGGAAGGTGAAGTCGGCATAGGCGGTGTCCATATGCACGCGCTCGGGCGGCCAGTATTGGCCCACGACACCTTCATAAAAATCATAGACCGCGGCATCAATCTCCGGCGTGATTTGGGACAGGCCGTAACCGACAAGCGCAAGCGCACCACCCGGTTTCAGCGCACGGTCCGCGACCTTATAGAACGTGTCGCGGTCGAACCAGTGTGCGGCCTGCATGACGGTGATGAGGTCGGCGCTGCCGTCCTCAAGCTCAAGCGTTTCGGCGGTGGCAACGCGGTAGTCGATATTGGGCCGTTTGTCCGCGGCTGCGATCTGGCTTTCGCTGCCGTCGGCTGCAATCACATGGTCGAAGCGTTCAGCGAGCAGGGTGGAAAGCTGGCCGTTGCCGCAGCCCACATCCACGGCAAGCCCGCGCCCCTTGAGGGGGGAGGCGAGGATGTCCACAAGCTCAACATCATAGCGCGGACGGTTGTCGCGGTAGGCGGCACTGTCGCGCGAGAAGTGGTCCTTGAAAGCCATGTTCATTCTCCCTGTCGCAGATATGGTTCACATTACCGTTTTTACCTTGGCATGATAGCGGTTCCATATCACAGTGTCGCCTTCATTTACCAAAGGGTGCAGGCCAAAGGGGCGATGGGCCTGCCAGTCGAACGATCAGACTGCTAGGGAGTTAATACAATGAAATATTTAGGTAAAACATGCGCGAGCGTGGCGCTTTTGGCTGTGATGGCTGCGCTGCCTGTATCCGCGCAGGACGCGGCGGCAGATGCCAAGCCCGCAGTGGCGGCAGCCAGCAAGAAATTTGAAGCACTGGACGTGTTCGAGCTTGAATATGCCGCAAGCCCGGCCGTGTCGCCGGACGGCAAGTGGGTCGTATACGTGCGCCGCTCGAACGATATCATGACCGACAGCACGCGGTCGAACCTCTGGATCGTGTCATCTGACGGGGAAGATCACCGCCCGCTCCTCTCCGGCACACATGCTTATTATAGCCCCTCATGGTCGCCGGACGGCAAACGCCTCGCGTATCTTTCAAACGAGGAAGGCAAGACCCAGCTGTTTGTGCGCTGGATGGACACAGGGCAAACCGCGCTGGTGACCAACCTGCAATCAAGCCCCTCGGGCATCACCTGGTCGCCGGACGGGGAGACCATTGCGTTTACCATGAGCGTGCCTGAGAAGGACAAACCGCTGAAGGTGAAAATGCCGTCCGCACCCAAGGGTGCCAAATGGTCACCTTCGGTGAAATATGTGACGAAAGCCCGCTATCAGGCTGATGGTCGCGGCATTCTTGAGCCTGCCTATACCCATATTTTTGTGGTGCCAGCGCTTGGCGGTACCGCACGCCAGATATCGGACGGGAATTATAACCACCGTGGCCCGCTCTCGTTCACGCCGGACGGTAAGGAAATCATCGTATCTGCCAACCGCAGCGACAACTGGGAATATGAAGGCCGGGAAAGCGACCTTTATGCCTTCTCGCTCGATGGTTCCATGCGCCAAATCACGAGCGCACCGGGCGCTGAGTTCAGCCCGGCTGTGTCGCCTGACGGCAAGCTGATCGCTTACCTCAAGATGGATGACCAGAAGCTCGCGTACCGGAACGATTACCTGCATGTGATGAAGCTTGATGGCACGGACGACAAGAACCTCTCAGCGGATATCGATAACTCGGTTGGTTCCCCGAAGTGGGACGACAAGGGCAAGGGCCTTTACTACCAGATGACCGTACGCGGTGTGGACCAGGTTGGCTACGTGACGCTTTCAGGCGGGCACCGCACTGTGGCCATGGGCCTTGGCGGCACGTCGCTTGGTCGCCCCTATTCAAGCGGGGACTATGACGCCGCTGGTGGCACCGTGGCCTTCACCAAGGGCAGCGACCAGCGCCCGGCCGACCTTTATGTCGCCCGCGGCGGCAAGGCCATGCCGCGCCAGTTGACCGCACTCAATGAGGATGCGCTTGGCCACAAGGACCTCGGCAAGGTGCATGAGGTTATTTACAAATCCTCCATCGACGGTGAGGAAATTCAGGGCTGGTACCTGACCCCGCCGGGCTATGAGGAAGGCAAGAAATACCCGACCATCCTTGAAATTCACGGCGGCCCGCACCTGAGCTATGGCCCGCACTTCTCGGCCGAGATGCAGCGTTTTGCCGCTGAAGGTTATGTGGTGTTCTACGACAACCACCGGGGCAGCACGTCCTATGGTGAGCGTTTTGCGCTCCTGCTGCAGAACAAATATTCAAGCGAATATGACTTCGCTGACCATATGTCGGGCATCGATGCGCTGATTGAAAAAGGCATTGCGGACGGTGACCAGCTTTACATCACCGGCGGCAGCGCGGGTGGCATCGCCAGCGCCTATGCCATTGGCCTGACGGACCGTTTCCGCGCGGCAGCGGTGGCGAAGCCGGTGATCAACTGGATTTCGAAAGTGCTGACCGCAGACAGCTACCTGGGCCAGATCCCGTTCCAGTTTCCCGGCATGCCGTGGGACAATGTGGAACACTACTGGAAACGCTCGCCGCTTTCGCTTGTGGGTAATGTGACCACGCCAACCATGCTGATCATCGGTGAAGCTGACCGCCGCACTCCGATCTCGGAGACTGAGCAGTTCTATCAGGCGCTCAAGCTCCGGAAAGTGGACACCATCATGGTACGCGTGCCGGAAAGCCCGCACGGCATTGCCGGCAAACCGTCCCGCCTGATCGCGAAGGTTGAAAACATCCTCGCATGGTTTGATAAATACAAATAAGATAGCGCATGCCGCCGGGGTGAGACCACGCCCCGGCGGTGCACTTCAGTAAGCACGATCACCGGTACCGACATGGCAGGGGGCAGCATGACGGATCAGGCCAGCATCCGCCGTATCTCATATTTTTCGCTTGGGCTTTTAGCCTTGCTCGCAAGTGCGCCCAGCTATGGCGCGGACGGCGGCGTTGAGGAAATCATCGTCAGCGCCCAAAAGCGCGACGGACGGCTGACCGACACGCCGGTTTCCGTAAGCGTGGTTGGTGAACGCTGGATTGAGGACAGCAACCTCACCGCGCTGCCTGACCTTGCGGAGGCAGTACCCAACCTCACCATCTTCTCCGATTTTCTCTATAACAGCACCATCACCATGCGCGGCGTGGGCTCCTATAGCCGTAACATCGGCTTTGATGAGCGTGTGAGCCTGTATCTGGACGGTATTTACCTCGGCCCGTCCTATGGTCTTAACCAGAACCTTCTGGACCTTGAGCAGGTGGAAGTGCTGCGCGGACCACAGGGCACCTATTTTGGCCGTAACGCCATCGCGGGGGCCATAAACCTCAAGTCCAAACGGCCGGGGGATGAGCGGGTGGTGAAGGGCCGGGCACGTTACGGCAGCCATGATACCCTCGCGCTGCAAGGTTTTGTCTCGCTGCCACTCTATGAGCGCTGGGCGGTCAGCCTTTCCGCGGGCCTGCAGAAGCGGGACGGCCTGACGGACAATCTGGTGACTGGCGAAACGCTCGGCAACCATGACCGCAACGCTGTGCGTGCGCAGGCGCGCTACCGCGGGCCTGCCTTTGAAGCGAACCTCAGCCTTGACCGTAGCGCGGCGAATGAGCGTGCGCTGATTGGCGACCCACTCTCTGACACCTTTGGTGTTGCGCCCGATAGCTTCGCGCCTGCGTATGGCGAGGTGATGTTCAACACTTCGCCCGCGCAAAGCCTTGAGGCCGTGGGCACGGGGCTGGACCTTGAGTGGACGCTTGCAAACGGTGGCACGCTCACTTCCCTCACCGGGCTTCGCGCCACCGATGCCGCGATGAAAAACGATACCGATTATTCGCCCGCTGATCTTCTCCACGTGGATTATGAAGAAGACTATAGCCATTTCACACAGGAGCTGCGCTATGCGTCGCCGGTGGGTGATGCGTTCCGCTATGTGCTGGGGGCTTCCTTCCTTGACCAGAAGGCGCTGACGGACCGCGACGCCATTGCGGGTGGGGATGCCATGGCCCTTGGCATGGTGCCGGGCAGCAAGGTCAGCAACGTGGGCCGGGTTGACACCACGGCGTGGGGGCTGTTCGCAAGTGCGGACTATGACGTAAGCGAGCAATTGACTGCGAGCGTGGGCCTGCGCTGGTCCCGTGATGAAAAATCCGCCGACTGGATGATCGACGGCTCCGCCGCGCCTGCCTTCGGTCTCGCCACCGGGCTGGTGGATGTGAAGCGGGCGGATGAAGATTTCTCCCCCACCGTCAGCCTAACCTATGCGCTGTCGGACGAGATCAGTGGTTTCGCGCGCTACGCCGAAGGTTTCAAAAGCGGCGGCTATAACCTTGATTTTGTAAACGCGGGCATTTTCCCCGGCGGGATTGAGTTCGATAAGGAAAGCGCGCGCAGTTATGAGGCTGGCCTCAAGGGTGCGGTCATGGGCGGCACGCTCTGGTTCTCAGCCACGGCTTTCTGGGTGGATTATGATGACTTTCAGGTCAACCAGTTCCGTGACTTGGGCGGTGGGCGTACGGCTATCGTGATCGCAAATGCCGCAAAGGTACGCACCAAGGGATTGGAGCTTGAAACGCGCCTCGCGCCCACCGAAGGGCTTGACCTGCGAGCATGGGGCGCGGTCCTCGACGCCCAATACCGGGATTTCGCAAGCGGCGGCATTGGCGGCAGTGACGTGTCCGGCAACCGGCTTGAAGCGCCTGAGTTTGAAGCTGGCTTCGCGCTTGATTACAGCACTGCGCTGTCGGACAGGCTTGACGCCTTTGTGCACCTGAGCTTCAGCCACGCGGGCGGATATTTCATCACGCCCGATAACATCAAGGCGCAGCAACTGCTGGGTGGTGGCACGGTGCCCTTTGGCCATATTGGCGCGCGGGACATGCTGTCGGCCAAGCTGGGTATTGCCTCAGGTGGCGGCTGGCGCGTGGCGCTTTACGGGGAAAACCTTTTGGACGACCGTTCGGTCAGTTCAAGTCTCAGGGACTTTTTCGGCACCATCAGCGAAGTGCGGCGCGAAGGACGCACCGTGGGTGTGGAACTAGCGTTTGAGTTTTAGGGTTTTTCGGGCTGACCCTCGTCCTCAGCCTCCGGCAGTTTGGGTAGGGGCGGCGGTGCCACGCCAGTATTCTCGGAGCGGGCCCATTTATCCCAATTGCTTTTGAGGAAACTGTCCACCACGCCCGTTGCGCGCATGCTCTCCACCTCTGCCGAGATGGTCTCAAGAAGTGCCACGCACGGTGAGCGTTTGGAGATGGCCATATAGGATGTCTCCTGCGTCAGCGGCGGGATAAGTGTGCGCACCCGTGCGCCCATGCCCATCTTGTGGGCTGTCACCAGCACGGGGTACAGGCCGTGCACCGCATACTGGATGCGCTTGTGGTCGAGTAGGTTAAGCAGGTGTTCAACCGTCGGTACGGTATGAAGCTTCAGGGACTTGCTCGCATAGGCATCAAGCTCGTCACCGAACGAGTCACCAATCACCTTGCCGCCCTGGAAACCTTCAAGGTCTTCGCGCTTGCGGTAGTGGAGATCGGTGTCTGTGAGGGTGATGGCGACCACAGGTTCGCTGGTGACCGGGCTGGTATAGTAAAGCCGTTCGGCCCGCGCCTCAGTGAAATAGAGGGCGAGCAGCAGGTCAACCTCGCCAGTGAAGACTGCCGCCTGCGCGCGCTTCCATGAACCGGAATGCACAACACGTATGGGCTTGCCAAGCTTGTGGGCAATAAGTTTCGCGATATCGACGGACGCGCCATCAAGGCTGTCGCCGCTTTTCCAGGAAAACGGAACATAATCAGGGTGGCCGGTCGCGACAATCTCGTCGCACCGATCGGCTGCGCTTGCCGCTGTCCAGAGACCCGCGAGCATGAGGAAGGGCAGCACAAGCGCATGTGACGCAACACGTTTCGTCATGGATTCGAGCCCTTCAGCCAAGTGTTCAGACTATACCTGCCTGCCATGTCACGCCAGAAAAACACATTGTCTGAATAGACTAAGTATCGGATTTCTTTCGCAAAAGTGAGCATTGCTGCCGTTTTTGGCTGCTCAGGCATAAATTATTCTTGACCGAATGGGCAGTTTTTGACATTAAATCGGTCGACCGACCGAAAATATGAGTCGGATAAAAACAAGGATGATGCGGTGGCGACTGAGCTTGATAGAAAAGCGAGAGGACCTGAAAGCCCGGTTGGGCTTGAGGACGCGCACCGTATTGCCAAGCATTCCCCTGAAAATGGGGAATTGCCGGAAGGGCGGGCGCAGATGTCTGGCGGGGCTACGCACCTCCCTTCCGGCAAGTCAAATGGTGGGGCAGTCAAGGCGGAAGAACGCAGCGCAAAGGCGGAAGCCGCGCGGGCGTCCCTGCTCGCGGCAGCAAAAACCTGCCTGCTGGAGGTGGGCTTTGCCAATCTCTCCACCCGTAAAGTGGCGGAAGCGGCGGGCGTGCCGCTTAGCCAGATCCACTATCACTTCGGCTCCAAGTCCGGCATGGTGCTCGCGCTCCTCAAAGCCGAGAACGACCGGCTGATTGACCGGCAACGCATCATGTATGCGGAGGACAGGCCACTGTCCGCGCGCTGGAAAAAAGCTGTGGAATTCCTCGAGGAAGATATGGCGTCCGGCTACGTGCGCCTGCTGCATGAAATGATGGCGGCAAGCTGGTCTGACCCGGAGCTCCTTGAGGACATGCGCGAGGTGATCGGCACTTGGCAGCAGGTGCTGACCGATGTGGCTGAAGAAGCCGAAGAGCTTGTCGGGGGCTATGGCCCCTTCAGTCCAACAGAAATTGTTACCCTTGTGGGCGCTATTTTCATCGGCGGGGAAGCCTTCCTGCTGATGGGGCTTGATGCGCACCGCATGGCAGTGTGGCCCGCCTTGGAAAAAATTGGCCAGCTTATCGAGGCCTACGAGACAAAGGCGTAAATGTCATGAGTTTGATGCTGAAAACCGAGCCGCGCTTCCTTGAGCGCGACGGGCACCGGATTGGCTACCGCGTGATGGGCGAAGGGGATGTGACCCTTCTGTTCCTGCCGTGCTTCCAGATTGTGGACAGCCGCGTCTACCGCGCGCAGGTGGACTATTTCGCGACCCGATGCCGCGTGGTGACCTATGACGCGCGCGGTTGCGGGCATTCCAGCCGCCCGGAAGCGCATGAGGCCTACAGCGTGCCCGAGATGGTCGAGGACGGCAAAGCGATCCTCAATGCACTTGGGATTGAGAAAGTTGTTGCGACCGGGGTGTCGCGCGGTGGGCATATGGCGGCGCTGTTCGCGGCCTACTACCCGGAGATGACAGCGGCCGCCTTTATCATGGCGCCCACGGCCCCTTTCGGCCCCGAAAACCCGGCCGTAACGCCCGAAAGCATGATGGCGGTGCGGGACGAATACCACGACTGGGAAAAATACAACGTTCATTATATCCGCAACCATTTCAAGGACTTCGCTGAGTTCTTCGCCTATAAGGCGCTGTCGGACAAACATAGCGAAAAGCTGATCACGGACGGTGTCAGCTGGTCGGATGCGACAGACGCTGAGGTGATCATCAAAGTCTCCACCCTGATGCCGGACATAGCGCGGGAAGGGGAGGATATCTACCGCAAGGTGGCGTGCCCGGTGACGGTAATCCACGGCGCGGATGACATGGTGGTGCCGGTTGAAAAGGGCGCGCTGGTGGCAGAAATCCTCGGCGTCCCGCTTGTTCGCATGGAAGGGGTGGGGCATGTGCCCTGCAGCCGCTACCCGGTGGAAGTAAACCGTATGCTGGAGGACTTCCTGAGTGAACACGGCATCCTGCAGCCTGTGCAAATACCCCATGAAACTGTGCGGAAAGTGCGCAATAAGCGTGCGAAACGTGCGCTCTATCTGTCGTCCGCCATCGGGCTTGGCCACGTGCGGCGCGACCTTGCGATCGCAACCGCGCTCCGTGACCGGCACAGCGACCTTGAGGTCGACTGGGTGACACAAGACCCGGCCATCCGTTTCCTTGAAGGCGCGGGCGAGGCGGTGCATCCGCTATCCCGGACGATGGAGGCGGAGACTGCCCGGCTTGAAGCCGACATGGGCGAGCATGACCTTGATGCGTTCAAGGCGCTGCAGAACATGGACACGCTTTTGGTGAATAATTTCCTTCGCCTCCAGCGTCACCTAGAGAGTGAGGCCTATGACCTCGTGATTGCCGATGAAGCGTGGGAGCTGGACCGTTTCTGGCACGAGCACCCAAGCCTCAAGACCGCGAAGCTGGCCTGGATGACAGACTTTGTTGGCGTGCTGCCCATGCATATGACAGACGCCACCGAAGCCCGCCTCGCGAATGATTATAACGCTGAGATGATCACCCTTGTTGAAGGCAACAAGAAGCTGCGCGACGCCGCTATCTATATTGGGGACGAGGCTGACCTTGTGGATGCGCCGATGGGCAAGGGCCTACCAAGCGTGCGGGACTGGACGCGCGGCCACTTCGAGTTTGGTGGTTATGTCTCCGGCTTTGATGCGGGCGCCTATGCTGACACCGCGTTCTGGAAACAGAAGCTGGGCTATAGCGGGCAAGAGAAACTGTGCCTTGTGGCCGTGGGCGGCACCATGGCGGGCAGTGCTTTCCTCCGCCGCTTGATGGACGGCGCGCGGGACCTGCGGGCCGCACTGCCCGGTGTGCGTTTTGTCATCGTCGCGGGTCCGCGGGTTGACGTGGGCAGCCTGCCCAAGGTTGACGGCGTGGATATCCACCGCTTCCTGCCGGACTTTGTATCCTATGTGGCGGCGTGTGATATGGCTGTCGTGCAGGGTGGGCTGACCACCGGCATGGAACTGACAGCCCTTGGCAAACCTTTCGTCTATGTGCCGCTTCAGAACCACTTTGAACAGCAGGTGCATGTGCACCACCGCCTCAAGCGTTATGGCCTTGGTCGGCGGCTTGACTATCAGGATTTGAGCGCGGGCCGCCTGGCGGCTGAGCTCAAGTCCATGCTGGCGCGCGTACCCCATCCGACCGCCAGCGTGGACAACAACACCGGCCGGGTTGCAGACCGTATCGCAAACCTTCTGTAACCCCGCCAACCCCGAAAAACCCGCCACAACCTTAAACGACGGACATTTGAGATGACCGATATTCAAACACCCTATGAAGGGCAGGGCCGCATTGCGGGCTTCACGCTCTTCCTGTTTTCGCTTGTGGCGTATGGCCTGTTTATTGGCTGTTTTGGCCTTTTTGTCAGTTTCCTGGGTAACTGGGGCTGGCACGAAGCCGTCACCGGCGCCTTGCCGCTTGTGGCCCTTACGCCGAATGAACATGTGCTGGACGGCATCGTCTATGCTGTGTTCATCAACATGGCGCTGATCGCGCTTTTTGGGCTGCAGCACAGCCTGATGGCCCGCAAAAGTGTGAAGGCCGCCATCGCGCGTGTCTTCCCCAAGGGCGGCATGCGTATCCTTTATGTGTTCTCCTCGAGCGCGCTTCTCATCTTCATCATGCTGTTCTGGCAGCCGCTGCCGGGCGTTATCTGGCATGTGGAAGGCGAAGGCTTGCGCACGCTGATGTGGGCCGGGCACGTGTTTGGCTGGCTGCTGCTGATGGCATCAACGATGGAGCTGGATTACCTTGACTTTACCGGCCTTGCGGAAGGCATTGCCGCCCTTCGCGGGCAGGAACGTGAGACAGGCGGCGAGTTCCGCACGCCGTTCCTCTACCGCTTTGTGCGTCACCCGCTGATGACCGGACTTCTGATTGGCCTGTGGTGCATCCCCACCATGACATCCAGCGTGTTCGCCATGGTTGTCGGTTTTACAGCCTATATTTTCATCGGGCTGGTTTACGAGGAACGGGACCTTGTGGCAGAGTTCGGCGACAAATACCGGGCCTACAGATTAACCACGCCCTCCCTTTTGCCAAACCCCTTCAGGAAAGGTTGATACTTTATGCGTTTGCATCACCTCTGTGCTGTGCTGATGGCTGCAATTTCCAGCGTCAGTGTAACATATGCCGAGGACGACGTGGCCCTTGAGGCTGCCACTCTCGCAAGGCCGGAAGGCGCGCGCAGCTACCAGCTGTTTGTGCCGGAAAAGCTCGGGGATGCACCCGCAATTGTGTTTGCCCTTCATGGCTCCCGCGGGAATGGGGACCGGGTGCGCAGGCTGACAGCCCGCGCACTTGAAACCCACGCGCGGGAGGACGGCTGGGTTGTGGTCTATGCCGACGCCTATAAAGGCAGCTGGAACG
This sequence comes from Kordiimonas gwangyangensis DSM 19435 = JCM 12864, assembly GCF_000375545.1. Taxonomy (GTDB): domain Bacteria; phylum Pseudomonadota; class Alphaproteobacteria; order Sphingomonadales; family Kordiimonadaceae; genus Kordiimonas; species Kordiimonas gwangyangensis. Next base: position 142,892 of record NZ_AQXF01000001.1, on the reverse strand, counting down.
GCTGCCGCAAACCGGCAGTCAACCCGGCCAAGCAGGAAGGCATTGATGATGTGGCTTTCCTCACCGCACTGTCGCATGAGCTTGAGGGCCGCTTCGGTGACCTGCCGCTTTATGTGGTTGGGTTCTCTGGCGGTGGCCATATGGCGTACCGGCTGGCGGCGGAAGCGGGTGCGGACGCGCCTGATGCGGTCGCGCTGCTATCCGCTCAGGTGCCAGAGGAAGAAGACAGCCTGTGTGGCAGCCTGAAGGCCCCGGTAAACGCGCTCCTCATCACCGGCACCGATGACCCGGTGAACCCTTATGGCGGCGGCAAGGTGATGCTGGGTGACCTATCGCTCGGTGCCGTGATGTCAGCGGGCGAAAGTGCGGCTTACCTTGCAGGCAAACGCACGGCAGGGCCAAACAGCCTCGTGGATAGCGGCATGGACGGCGCGGACATCAGCGTTTGGCAGGGCGTTGGCGATACGGAAGTGCGCCTTGTCACGCTCAAGGGCAACGGGCACCTGATTTCAGGTGGCGGTGTGGAATACCCGGCCAAGTTCGGTGTGGAAGCAGTGCCGTACCCGACTGTTGATGCCGTGTGGTCCTTCTTCCACACGGTGCAGGACCGGGCTGGGCAGGGCCGGAAGACCAAACACTAGACACGATCAACAACAGAGATACGTGGTTCACACGTGCGCATGGAATGGGGGAGAGGCATCTCCTTCCAACAAGCCCCCTTGTGCCTGCTGTCCGGTTCCTTCCCCATGGCCCGGTGGCGGCACGCCTCAACCCCCACCACTTTCGGCAGCATTCGACTTCCTCATACGAATGCTGCCTTTTTCTTTACAGGCATTGCGTGCCCAAGGGGTCAGTCGTCATCCACCTTGAAGGTGAGCGTGAAGCTGGCGCCCGCTTCGACAGACGCGATCATGATTGAGCCGCCACCGCCCAGCGATAGCCCTACAGAAACAGTATCCAGTTTCAGTTTTCCAACTGGACTGCTGCGGATTCCCTCGACTGCGCGCGCAAGCTTGTCGGAAACATCTTGCAGGTTGCTCTCAAGCGCCGAAACGCTGATCTTCTCGGTTACCCGGTCAAGGAAGGGTGTGCCTGCCTGAAGTTCGGCACCTTCTTCTGCGCTGCGTACATGTCGGGCCTTCTGAACCGCGACCGCAGGCACAAAGGAGAGCGTGTCGTCGCTCGTTGCTTGCTCACTCATCAAGGGTCTCCTTCCAGTTAGATATATAGTTTGGCTTCAAGGAACCGGCTGGCTTGAAACAGATCCTGACAAACGCCCACATGCTGGCCTTGCCCTCCCGGGATTTTGCCGCAATACAGGCCAACGCCTGCACCGGTTCGCGCTTCACGAACCAAGCCGCCACTATCGCCGCGCTGACCGTGTTCATCCATGATCAGCCGTTGGGGTACCATCGCGCCTTGATAGTGCGGCAGCGGGTTGTGGCTCAGAACTTTGGCGGGCGTACCGCTCATATACCTGCTATCGATGGTCAGGTCGTCACCCGGCGCAAGGGGATGTTGATAAGGGCCGGCCATGGGAAGGCGGGCGAGGTTGCTGGGCCATTCCAAGGGGTCCAGCCCGATAATGGCTGCGTCAATTCCGCATTCGCCTGCGTCTGCCAGATATCCCGCCACGGGCGATGCGTGGTGTTGGCTGGGCGTCAACTGGATGGGGGTGCCTTGAGCAAGCCGACTTGTCACATGGCGCGCTGTCATGATGCCATAGTCCCAGCCCTGCTTTTGCGGGTTGTCGGCGCGGGTCCAGCAGGTGCCTGTGCCGGTACCGCTTGGGTGTCCGGGCAGGGGTGGCATGCCGTCGTGGCTGATGGTGCCCGCGCTGGCGATAACCGGGAAAGCCAAGCCTGCAATCGGGATGGCGTTCACTACGCGCTGTAAATCTTCATCCAGGACGCCGGGCGGAGTGCGAAACCGCACATCAATACCGAAGGTGAAACGGTCCAGTGAACCGACACCGGATGGGATATCTGACACTACCTGTTGTGTTCGCTCGTTAAGCGGGATGAAGCCATAAGTAATTTGCGTGGGCAGGAAGGGTAGCGGTGGCGCGGTGCGCACGTCTTCCATCAGTTGCTGCAGGCGCGCAGCAAGCAGGAACAGCCTTCGGCGCGAGCTGTCGCCCATTTCGGCGCCCATGCGGTCCAGCAGCTCGTCTGTGCTGCCAATGTCGGGCAGGCTCTCCGCAAACGTGGCAACTGTTCGGTCATCAAGTTTCATGGATAGTCTCCCCCTATTGGTGGAAGACTATCTCATTTTACGCGAAAAATGCAGCCCTTACGATAAGGGTCAGACCTTCAGGTCCTGGGTGTAGAATTGCTCGTTCGAGAAAATGGTGTTGAGGATGCGTTCCTCGGTTTGTGACAGGATGTCGTGAATGACGGTTTTGATTCGGTGCGGTTCGTCCGTTTTCATTACGTCGATGGTCATGCCCTGCTGGTCCGGTGAATAGGGGAAGCGCTTCTGGGTTTTGAGGTACAGCCAGTAAATGCGCATGGCGGTATCCTCGAGCTGGCGTGCCCAATCCATCATCAGTGGGTAGCCCGCGTTTTCACATAGCAGCAGGTTCAGGTCCTTGTTCTTCTTCAGAAGGGCGAGGGCCGTGTCGTCGTCGAGAATCGGCTGCATCGCCTCAATCTCTTTATTAAGTTCACGCAGGCGCGCGAAGTCCACGTTCGCGGCGGTGAGCGAAAAGATCGCAGGCAACAGCACCTTCCGCAGTGTGAAGTTCTGTTTGATGTCGAGAAGCGTGAGCGGCGCCACAATCGTCACCCGCGGCGAGACAGACACAAGGAACTGCTTCGCGATCAGACGTTCGATCAGGTTTCTCGAGATTGTGCGGCTGATGCCGAACATATCACTGAAGATATTCTCGGACACCTTCTGGCTTGGCGCCAGTTTCTGCGTCACGATCGCATCCATGATCAGCTCTGCCGCTTTGCGCGCGTCGCTGTTTTGCAGGTCTTCTATTGTCATTCTTCGCCCTTGAACCGTTGTCCCTCATGCCTCGCGGCAAGGCTGTCTTATGCAGCCTTTCTTCACATTTAGACTGTTTAAACTGTGATTTCAACGCAACAATCTCGTTAATCACAGCTTAATTCAGGTCTAATATAAATTAAGGCAGCCAAAAAATGCTTGTAATGCACATTAAGGCAGTTATAGGATCGAATCAGTAAGAACAGGATAAAAGTCCGGCGCGGGGAGCGCATTGTGGGAATTACAGGGAGGTGAGAATGCCTAGAAGCATTTTCCGGAAGTCTTCAATACTGAGTGCCGTCTCTTTGGCCGCTGTTACCGCAAGTGTCGGTTCGACCGGGGCGTTCGCCCAGTCTGCTGATACCGATGGTGAAATGGTGCTGGAAGAGATCATCGTAACCGCAGGCCGCCGTGAGCAAAGCCTGCAGGACGTACCTGCGGCGGTTACCGCCATTGATCCGGGTGACTTTACCGCCAAGGGTCTCAAGCAGGTTGGTGAAATTCTGAACTATACACCGGGCGTGACCTTCACGGACATCGGTACCAAGGGCTTTGGTAATATCTCTGCCCGCGGTGTACCGCAGTCTTCGGCCATTCCGGTGTTTGGTGTCTATCTTGACGATACGCCCATCTCCACCAACACCACCTTTGCCGGTGGCAGCACGGTCATGTTTGACGCCATGCTGATGGACGTGGAACGCGTTGAGGTGATCAAGGGCCCGCAGGGTACGCTTTATGGTGCCACGTCTGTGGGCGGCATGATGCGCTATATCTCGCGCGATCCGGCGCTTCAGGAGCTGCGCGTGACCGCAGGTGCCGATATCGCCACCACCAAGGACGGCGAAATCAGCCAGGTTTACAATGGCCGCGTCAGCGTTCCGCTGATCAAGGACAAGCTTGGCATCACCGTATCCGGCTTCTGGCAGGATGCAGGCGGCTATGTGGACCAGATGGACCCGGCGACCGGCAATCTCGTTGAAGAGGATGTGGACGGTTCCGAGAACCTTGGCTACGCAGCTGACCTCCTGTTCACGCCGACGGAAGCGCTCAGCATCCGCCTCAAATACATGAAGCAGGAAACCGATTATGGTATCGACAGCGGTGTCCAGCTTGCGACCTATACGTCTGACGAGTCGCTGATCGACGGTTACACCACCATCAGCGCGCCGGGTGAAAACTATCTCGACTATGAGATCATGTCCGGCAGCATCAACTATGACTTCGACAGCGTTACCTTGACCGCAACGTCAAGCCACGTGGAATACAAGTTTGGTGGCGTCAGCGACCTGACGGCAGCTTATGGCCCAGCGATTGACTTCTTCGATGGTCGCGCGCCAGGCACCACCACCAGCGTGCTTCTTGACCTGCTCGCAGGCTCCAAGAAGTTCGTACAGGAAGTGCGCCTGACGTCTGAACGCATGGGTAACTTCGAGTGGATCGCCGGTCTCTACTATTCCGACGAAACCTCGCAGAACAACCAGGATGTGATCGCCACACCGGCGTTCGACCTGCTGACCATCTCCTTCCCGTCTGACTATAAGGAATTCGCGGGCTTCGGCGACGTGACCTATTATTTCAACGAGAAGTTCGATGTGACCGCGGGCATGCGCCTGAGCAAAAGCAAGACGACACTTTCCTATGTGTCGACAGGCCTTTTGCTTGGTACCGCAGACTTCACCAGCGACCCCATCAAGGATACGGTTGATACGTATCTCTTCTCCGCGCGCTACCGTCCGACGGACAATCTCTCGCTCTACACTCGTGTAGCAAGCGGTTACCGTCCGGCTTCGGCGAACCTGCCGATCCTCGATCCGGCAACGGGTGACAACCTCGCTCCGCCGATGATCGACCCGGATAACGCCTGGAGTTACGAAGTAGGTGTTAAAGGCTCCACCGAAGACGGCGTATTTGGTTACGACGTTGCTGTGTGGCGCATTGACTGGTCCAACTTCCAGTCCTTCACGTCCTTCTCGGGTGTGAACACGGGCGGCAACGCGTCCGACGGCCTCAAGGCGCATGGTTTCGAGGGTTCGTTCCTCCTGCGTCCGACCACTGGCCTGTCGCTGACGGCAAACGTGGCTTACTCCCGTTCGAAGCTGAACTCGGACGAGCCGGGCTTCGGTGGTGTTGAAGGCGAACAGATCCCTGACCTGCCGAAATGGAAGGGCTCAATCCTCGCTGACTATATGTTCGACGTGACAGACAGCTGGAGCGGTAATGCAGGCTTTGGCGTGCGCTACACCGGCAAGTTCATGTCGAGCTACGGCGCATCCACCTCCACCTATCCGGTTGAAGTGGAAGCCCGCACCCTCGTGGATGCCAACCTGTCGTTCACCAACGGCAACGTAACGCTTGGGCTTTACGCCACCAACCTGTTCAACAAGCGTGCGCTGCAAACGCGGTCGGACACCATCCTTGGTGGCGGCTCCAGCGACAGCAACGGCATCTTTGAGCGTCCGCGCACAGTCGGCGCGAACATCAAGGTAGACTTTTAAACTCTGCTCAGTGCGACTGCCGGGGTGCCCTGTATGAGTAACGGCACCCCGGCCTTTTCTGAGCAGAACGGTGAAGGGCTACGGCCCTTCACACTAACGCAAAAACCTGCTGTCATGCGGGAACCGTCGGGGAGGACGATCATGCACAAATTCACACGCCAATTGGGCCGTATTGCCGCCGCCTGTGTCATCACACTGGGCACCATGAACGCTGTTATGGCGGAAAGCTATGAGCTCGTGATCAAGGGTGGCCGCGTGGTTGACCCGGAAACCGGCCTTGATGATGTGCGCAATGTGGGCATCTCTGACGGCAAGATCATGGCAGTGTCCGAAGGTGCGCTTGACGGCGCCCGCGTGATTGACGCCACAGGCCGCGTGGTCAGCCCCGGCTTTATCGATATGCACGCGCATGGGCAGGACATTCTCTCCGCCCGCATTCAGGCGCTCGACGGCGTGACCACAGGGCTTGAGCTTGAAGCCGGCATGCTGCCGATTGCAGATTATTACGAGCGTTCGGCCAAGGAAGGCCGCCCGATCAACTACGGCGCTTCGGTCAATTGGGCCAATGCGCGTATCGCCACGTTCCTCGACCTCAAACCGAAGGACGATGTTGAGTGGTTCTTCGAGGCTTTTGCCAAAACCAACTGGCAGGAAGAGGTGGCAACACCCGAGCAGCTAGAGGAAATCCTCGCTTATGTGAACAAGGGCCTTGATGAAGGCGGTCTTGGCGTTGGCATCCTGATCGGCTATGCGCCGGGCACGGGCCACAAGGAATTTTTCGCCGTCAATAAACTGGCCGCTGAGCGCGGTGTGCCCACCTTCACCCACGCGCGTTACCTTTCCATGCTGGAGCCCAAGAGCTCGTTCGAGGGCATGGCCGAGGTGGTAACAGCTGCGGCAGGTACCGGCGCACATACCCATATTGTGCACCTCAATTCCATGAGCCTGCGGGATATCGAGCTGATTGCCCCGATGATCAAAACCGCGCAAGCGCAGGGCCTGAAGGTCACGACCGAAGCCTACCCCTATGGCGCGGGTTCCACCGGTATCGGCGCGGCCATGTTCCGCGGTGACCGCTGGCGCGAACGTGTGGGCGGTGTGGACGCCTCGAACTTCGACGTGGGCGGCAAGCGCCTGACAGAAGAAGAGCTGAAATATTACCAGACCGAGAAGCCGGAAACGCAAACTGTGATCCACTTCCTTGAGCTCGATGACCCCAAGGACCGTGAGTATCTGGATATGTCGGTCCTGTTCCCGGGCGGCGTGATCGCGTCTGATGGCGGTAACTGGCTGGTGGACGGCAAAATGGTCGAACAGCACACCTGGCCGGTGCCAGAAAATGCCTGGAGCCACCCGCGCTCGGCCGGCACCTTCTCCCGCTTCCTCGGCACTTATGTGCGCGAGCGGCAGGAAGTCAGTGTGCTTGAGGCCATCTACAAACTTTCCTACGGCCCGGCCAAAATCCTTGAGGATGCTGTGCCTTCCATGAAACAGAAGGGCCGCATTCAGAAGGGTGCTGACGCCGACATCGTGGTCTTTGACCTCGCGACCGTCGCGGACAAGGCAACCTACGCCATGCCTGCTCAACCCTCCGTCGGTTTTGATTATGTCATCGTGAACGGCACTGTGCTCGTGGACGACGGCGAGATGCAAACCGACGTACTGCCGGGCAAGCCCGTGCGCAACCCGGTGAAGAAATAACGGCGGCGGGGCTTGAGACAGAGCATGGATTTCTTCCGTAAATATCTGCTGCCGGGTTTTGTGTTCCAATCCGTTGTGATTGGCGGCGGTTACGCCACGGGGCGTGAGCTGGTGGAGTTTTTCTTCACCTCAGGCCCCCTCGGTGGAGTGTTCGGCCTTCTGGTGGCGGGCCTTGTGTTTGGCCTTGTACTTGCCGCAGGTTTTGAGTTCGCGCGCGTGACCGGTGCCTATGATTACCGGCACTTTTGCCGGGAGCTGCTGGGGAGGGGATGGGTGATTTTTGAAGTCGCTTTCATTATCCTTCTCCTCCTCATCCTCTCGGTCATTGGGTCCGCTGCGGGCGAACTGACGGCTGCGAGCTTCGGGCTGCCGTCCATTGTCGGCACCTTGGGGCTGATGGGACTGATCGCTGTGCTCACTTTCTATGGCTCGGAGGCTATCAAGAAGGTGCTCGCCTTATGGTCCTTCCTTCTCTACGTCACTTATGCCGCGCTTTTTGTCCTTGCGTTCATGCACTTTGGCGATGCCATCTCCGGCGTTTATGAAGGTACCGCTGTGGGCGAAGGCTGGCTTAAGGGTGGAGTGCTCTATTCCGGCTATAACCTTGCGGTGCTACCCGCCGTGCTGTTCGCAGTGCGCGGCCAGGCATCCCGTCGTGAAGCCGTTGGTTCTGGCCTGTTCGCAGGCGCCATTGCGGTTATCCCGGCTGTCCTGTTTTTCATCGCCATGATGGCGCTTTACCCCGAGATCGGCGCGGCCCCTGTGCCTGCCGCCATGCTGATGAGTGCGCTTGAAATTCCGGCCCTTGGCCTTCTGTTCCAGATTGTGGTGTTCGGCACCTTTGTGGAAACCGGTACCGCGCTTCTCCATGCCGTGAACGAACGGCTGCAAGCCAACTTTGAGGAAGTAGGCCGCGAGATGCCGCAGTTCATGCGCCCACTTGTTGCGGTCGGCATTCTCGCCATCGCCATCATCGCCGGCACCTGGTTCGGCATGATTGAACTGATCGCCAGCGGCTACGGCATGCTGACCCTTGTGTTCATCGCGGTGCTTGTGCTGCCGCTCCTGACTTACGGTGTATGGCGTGCCTACCGCGCGGAGGTAACACCATGATAAAACGTTTTGCAGCTGCCAGCCTTATTGCCCTCGCGTCCATCACTGCGCAGGCCGATGATGCAGCCTATGATGTGGTGATCCGCCACGGTCGTGTGCTGGATGGTGCCGGTAATCCATGGGTGCCCGCTGATGTGGCCATCAAGGATGGCTATATCGTCAAGGTGGGTGAGGTGCCCGGCAAAGGCACGCGTGAGATTGACGCGACGGACCGGTACGTCAGCCCCGGCTGGATCGACATGATGGACCAGTCTGGCGAAGCGCTCCTCAAGGTTGGCCTTGCGCCCAACAAGATCAATATGGGTGTCACCACGCTCATTGGCGGCGAAGGCGGCACGCCTGTGGAAGCCGCTGAGATCGCGGGCTATTTCAACCAGCTTGAGACGCAGGGCATCTCGGTCAATTTCGGCACCTATTATAGCGCGACACAGGCCCGCATGGCCGTCGTGGGCGAAGAGGATGTTCCTGTCACGCCTGCCCAGCTTGAAGAAATGAAAAAGCTGGTGAGTATCGCGATGGATGGTGGCGCCATGGGCATCACAACGGCGCTTATCTACCCGCCGTCAGCCTATCACCGCACCGATGAACTGATTGAACTTGCCAAAGTGGCAGGGTCAAAGGGTGGGCTTTATGCCAGCCATATCCGCGGGGAAAGCGCTGAGTTTCTGGACGCGGTGACGGAAGCTATCCGTATCGGTGAAGAAGGCGGCGCAGGTGTGGAAATCTTCCACATGAAAGCGGCCTATTACCCGAACTGGGGCAAGGATATGGCTTCTGCCATCGCCCTTGTGGACGCTGCCCGCGCCCGCGGCGTGAATGTGGCCGCGGACATCTACCCCTATGTGGCAGGTGGCACCGGCCTTGAAATCTCTGCCCCGAACTGGGTGTACGCTGACGGTGTTGAAAAAGCGCTGGAGCGCCTTCGTGATCCAGAGACCCGTACAAAACTGAAGGCCGAGCTTGCAGCTGGCCCCACAGACAGCTGGACCAATATGGTCTATGCCTCGGGCGGCTGGAAGAATGTGGTGCTGGCGAACTCGCACCTCGCGGACTATGCCAAATTCCATGGCCAGAATTTTGAGGCCATTGGCAAAGCCCTTGGCCGTGACCCGGCTGATGTGGCCTGGGATATCATGCTTGCCGCATACCCGGAACGCCCGTTCGCGCTCTATTTCATGATGAGCGAGGATGACGTGCGCCTTGCCATGCAAACCCCTTGGGTCAGCATCGGCAGTGACGCGGCAAGTGCGCTCAAGGAAGGCGATTTTGACGCCCTTGGCCTGCCGCACCCGCGGTCCTACGGTACGTTCCCGCGCATTATTGCCAAATATGTGCGTGACGACGCGGTGCTGAGCCTGCCTGACGCTATCCGTAAAATGACTTCTTGGTCCGCAGCCCGCATGGGGTTGATGGACCGCGGCCTGATCCGGGAAGGACTGAAGGCCGACATTACCGTCTTTGACCTCGATGAGATCAAGGACGTGGCGGACTGGGACAACCCCACCGCAAAACCCACTGGTATTGATTATGTACTCGTGAACGGCCGACTTGTGCTCGACGCTGGTTCACATACGGGTGCAACCCCCGGCCAAGTGCTTCGTGGTCCTGGCTACCACGCAGACAAGCGCTGAACATAAGGACTGATGATTATGAAAACGATCGAGTTAAGGGCGCCATACCTCATTTTCCTCGGTAGCGAGACAAGGTTGACCTACGCGAAAACCGGCGCAGGGCTCGTGGAGTGGCGGAAGGAGCTTTGTAAAGGTCAGCTCAATCTCGCTGGTGGTGACCTCGACCTCGGCTTGCCGCAAATGTCGGTCGCGGAAGCGAAAGCCGCAGGCATCCAGTCGCTTGTGATCGGCACCGCAACAGTGGGTGGCAGCATCCCTGACGAATGGATTGACGTGCTTGAGGAAGCTGTGCTTCTGGGCCTTGATATTGTGGCTGGCGTGCATACGCGCCTCAGCGATATTGACCGTCTCACCGCGGCTGCCGCCAAGTCCGGCGCGAAACTCATTGACGTTCGCGTACCACCGAAGCGCCTGCCGGTTGGCACGGGCCGCAAACGCACCGGCAAGCGTGTGCTGATGGTGGGCACTGACTGTGCGGTTGGCAAAAAATATACCGCGCTCCAGATGGAAAAAGACATGAAGCGCCTTGGCTGGAACGCTGATTTCCGTGCCTCTGGTCAGACCGGTATCATGATCGCGGGCAGCGGCCTGCCGATCGATAGCGTGGTGTCTGACTTCCTTTCAGGTGCCGCCGAGCTGCTGTCGCCCGATAATACGGATGACCACTGGGATGTGATCGAAGGGCAGGGCGGTATTTTCCACCCGGGCTATTCGTCGGTGACCATGGGTCTTCTCATCGGTTCGCAGCCTGATGTTTTTGTGGTCTGCCACGAAGCGGGACGCACCCATATTTCCGGTTGGGAGGACTTCCCCCTGCCGAGCATTGAACAAGTAATTGAGCGCACCATCGCGATCGGTGAACTGGTAAACCCGGATATCACCTGCGTTGGTGTGAGTGTGAACACGTCTCGCCTCAAGGCGGACGAGCGCGAAGCCTATTTGGCTGAACTATCCTCCCGGATTGGCCTTCCTTGTGTTGACCCCCTCCAAGGTGGCACAGACAGCATCATCGCCCAAATTTCCGCTGTCATGGCTTCGCGCAACCCTAGTGCACGGAGCGCCTGAACATGCGCATGATTGTAGAGAGAGTAAGTTTCCCGCTCGCGGCACCGTTTGTCATCACGGGCTATACCTTCAATGACACTGATACAGTGAGGGTTACCCTTGAGGCAGACGGTGTCAAAGGCCGGGGCGAAGGTGTTGGTGTTTATTACCTGAACGACACAGCGGACGTCATGTACGACCAGCTGGTTGAGGTGAAGCCGGAAGTGGAGCGCGGGGTGGATTTCGACACCATCCAGCGCCTGCTGCCACCGGGCGGTGCGCGGAACGCGCTTGATTGCGCCTTCTGGGACCTGCAGGCCAAACGCTCCGGCGTGAGTGTTTGGGAACGCCTGAACATGACGCCCAAAACGCTCAAGACCGTATGCACGGTTGGCATTGGCTCCGCTGAGAAAATGGCAGCCACGGCCGCCAGCTATTCGAAATACCCGAACCTCAAGATCAAGCTGGATAACGACAATCCGGTTGGCAAGCTGGAGGCAATTCGCGCTGCGCGGCCTGATGCAACGCTCGTGATCGACGTGAACCAGGGCTGGACCATTGAGGAACTCAAGGAATATGCCCCGGCGTGCGAAAAGCTTGGCATCGCCATGATCGAACAGCCGCTCAAGCGCGGCACGGATGAGGAGCTGGACGGCTACCGGTCGCCTGTGTGGCTGGGTGCCGATGAAAGTTGCCTTGACGCCAGCGAATATGAAGCGGCGGCAAAACGCTATGATGTGATCAACATCAAGCTTGATAAATGCGGCGGCCTGACGGCTGGCCTCATGCTCGCGAACCTTGCGCTTCGCGACAAAAAAGCCCTGATGGTGGGTAACATGACCGGCTCATCGCTTTCGATGGCGCCTGCTTATGTTATCGGCCAGTTCTGCCATTTTGTTGATATCGACGGCCCGCTTCTGCTGGCGCACGATGTTGAGGATGGCCTGTTTTACGGCACCGGCGGGATCGTGGAAGTTCCGAACCGGGCGCTGTGGGGATAATAAAACAAAACTGAAAGACAGCGAGGCGATGACCGCCTCATAAAACGTGGGAGTGAGGAAAATGATACGGAAACTGATGGCGCTGATGGCAGTGCTGATGATGGGTGTGGGCTTCGCCGCCCATGCACAAGACGATACGGCCCAGCCCGATGCTGCGGTTCAGGCGGACGTTGCGGCCACAATGCCGGACGCCGCGCCCGGTGGTTATGAAGGTCTTGACGCCTTTATCGACGGCATGGTGGAAAGCCACCGCAAGACGCTCGATATCTCTGGCGTGACCGTGTCTATCGTCAAGGACGGCGAGCTGATTTTTGCCCGTGGCTACGGCTATCAGGATATCGACAAGGATGTCCCGGTCGACCCTGAAACATCGCTTTTCCGTATCGGCTCCACCTCCAAGCTCTTTACCTGGACATCGGTCATGCAGCAGGTCGAGCGCGGCAACATCGACCTTGATGCCGACGTAAACACCTACCTCAAGACGTTCCAGATTCCGGACACCTATGACGAGCCGATCACCATGCGCCATGTCCTCACCCATACTGCGGGGTTTGAGGAAGGCGCGCTTGGTTACCTCATCAATTATGACCTCAACAACATCACCCAGCTCCGGGACGCGATGGCAACCTATGTGCCGGCGCGTATCAACCCGCCGGGCAAATATTCGTCCTATTCGAACTATGCCACCGCGCTTGCGGGGCTGATTGTTGCCAATGTCTCCGGCATGCCGTTCAACGAATATGTCGAGAAAAACATCTATGAACCGCTCGGCATGGTGCACTCCACCTTCCGTGAGCCGCTGCCGGAAAACCTCGCTTCTGGCCAGACCATGGGCTACCTCAACGAGGCTGGCAAACAGGTGGCACAGCCCTATGAGCTGATCACCGGTTTTGGCCCGGCGGGCGCCATGGCGTCTTCAGCTACCGATATGGCGAAATTCATGCTCGCGCACCTGAACAGCGGTTCGCTTGACGGCAACAGCATCCTGTCGCCGGAAACCACGGCGCAGATGCATTCAGTGTTGTTCCAGGGTGATGATCGCCTTGGCGGCATGGCGCATGGTTTTTATGAGGAATATGTCAACGGTCACCGCTTGATCGGCCATGGCGGCGACACCTTCCAGTTCCATACCAATCTGGTGCTGGACCAGGCAGAAAACCTTGGCATCTTCATCTCCTACGCCACGTCGTCGGATACCAAGGGCCGCGATACTTTCGTGGAAACCTTCTACGACCATTATTACCCGGTCGAGCTTCCGGCCATCACGCCGCCGGCCGACTTTGACGAACGCGCGGCCAAATATGCCGGTACCTACAAATTCTGGCGTCATAACCAGACCACGATCGAGAAAGCCATGGGCCTAATGGGCAGCGGGCTTGAGGTTGCGCCGTCGGGCGAGGGTACGCTCATCTTCGCGGGCTTTGGTGGTCCGAAACAATATGTGGAAGTGGGTGAAAACCTGTTCCGTCAGGTGGACGGCCCGCACATGATCGCCTTTGGCGAGAATGAGAATGGTGAGATTGTCGATCTCTACATCGACGGCCTGCCCTTCATGAACGCAAGCCGGGCCCCGGCCTTTGAAAGCGGCCTCTTCAAGATGCTGCTGCCGCTTGTGTCCTTCATCCTCTTTATCACCGTATTCCTCGGCTGGTGTTACCGCCGCAAGGAATACAAGACCATGGACGCGCCGGAGCGCATGGCCATCCGTCTCTCGATGGGCATGGCGGGCGCGAACCTGCTGTTCTTCATCTTCCTTGGCCTGATCATGGCGGTCTACAAGATGGAGCTGTTCCAGGACATTCCGTTCGTCTTCGACCTCAACCTCGTGCTGCCGATCATCGCAAGCCTCCTGACTATCGGTGTGCTCTATCACGCGGTGCAGGCATGGCGCGAAGGCTACTGGCGCAAGGGGCGGCGCGTTCACTATACGCTCGTGGCGCTCGCCGGGCTCTTCATGGTGGTGTTCTACTGGTACTGGAACATCCTTGGCTTCCAGCACTTCTAAGCGCAAAAGAAAGGACGCAAGACAATGACACAGTCAAAGTTTAATCGCCGGTCTTTCCTTCGCGGTGTGGCAGGTGCGGGTGCAGCGGCAGTTGCCATGCCCATGGTGAACTTCGGTTCCTTCAAGGTGTTCGCGGCTGACACGGCCTACAGCACCAAGGTTCTGGATGTGGTGAACTCCGTGCAGGTGTTCGACATGCTGTCGATCCTGTCGCCGTTCAAACACATGATGACAGCGGCGTTCAGCCCGAACCCGAAAATCTCTGACGGTCTTGCCGTCAGTCGGGAAGAGCTGGATCTGCTGCTGGCCTCAGGGGTGGATGTATTCCACCCTGCGGTGGGCCTCGGGGCGGAGGATGCCGCCCCTTTCATCGCGCGGATGAATGCCTATGCGGCAGAGTATCCGGAGCATCTTCAGCGTATCGATAGCATCGAGGACCTGAAGACCCTCAAGAAGGGTGAGCGCATCGGTTATATCCTTGGCATCCAGAACTCGGACCATTTCCGTAGCGTAGATGATGTGAATCAGTTCTACTATATGGGCCAGCGTATCAGCCAGCTTACCTACAACAGCCAGAACCTCATTGGCTCCGGCTCCACCGACCGGGTGGACGGCGGCATCAGCGACTTCGGCGCGGCGGTTGTGGCGCGCATGAACGAGCTGGGCATGGCTGTGGATGTGTCCCACTGCGGTGACAAGACAACGCTCGACGCATTTGAGCTTTCCACCAAGCCGGTTCTGATAACCCACTCGAACGTGCGGGCGCTGGCTGAAGGTCATGTGCGCTGCAAGTCCGATGAGGCGATCAAGGCCATGGGCAAGGCGGGTAGCGTGATGGGTATCACTGGTGTCAGGAACTTCCTCTCCGCCAAGGAACCCACCACCATTGAGAACCTGATTGACCATATCGACTATGTCGCCAAGCTTGTGGGCATCGAGCATGTGGGCGTCGGGTCCGACATGGACATGAACGGCTATGATGATATCCCCGAGCCCGCCTACAGCGCGCTCAAGGCGGGGTATAAATCCAGCTATGGCTTCCGCGGCAAGATCGACGCTGACGGCTTCGATCATCCGAAACGCATCTTTGACCTCACCGACCGCATGCTCGCACGCGGTTACTCGGCGGATCATGTTCGCCTTGTGCTGGGTGAGAACTTCAAGCGGGTGCTGGGCGACATCTGGGTCGCATAAAAATTGCCGGGGGCGACATGACAGGACTGACAATCAAAAACTGGTTTGGCGGTCTTGCTGTCGCCCTCTCGCTAACAGCTGCAGTGGGCGCGTCTGACGCGCCCTTTGCACCGCCGGCACCCACCGGGCCTTACGGCGTAGGCTACAGCCGCGCGGTACTGGTGGACGAAAGCCGGGGCGAACCCTCAACCGAGGATACGTCGGACCACCGCGCGCTTGCGGTGCAAGCATGGTACCCGGCCACAGTGCCCGCGGGTGCCGAGCCGCTGCCACTGGTGCCGGAGCCCGCGCAAGCCGCGCAGATGATGGCCATGAACCTCGGCCTCCCGCTTGACAGTTTTGACTATGTGGAAGCCATCAAGGGCCACAGTTTTGCGGGCGCGCCTGTCATCGCTGACAAGCGCTTCCCGGTGCTGGTTTACAGTCACGCCTTCGGCCTCTTCAGTGCCGAGAACGCGCAACTGATGGAACATCTGGCGAGCCATGGCTACATCATTTTCGCGATCGACCACCCCTTCCAGGCCGCGTGGGTGAACCTCGGCGGCGGCGCTTCCGCCACCTTCAGTCCTGCCGCCTTCCGTGACCCGGACATGACCCCGGAGAAGGGCAAAGCGCTTGAGGAAGCGCTCATTGGCATGCACAAGGCCGAGGATTACGAGAGCTACCTGAGCCTCGCGCGCGAATTCATCCTTGGTCAGCAAAGTTATGTGAAAGGCATCAGCCTCTGGATTGATGATACCGACTTTGTCATCGACCAGCTTGAAGCCAAAAGCATCCCCGCTTTTGCGTCGCTTTATGCTGCCATGGACATGGGCAACCTTGGTGTGTTCGGTATGTCGTACGGTGGGGCCACGGCGGGCATGGTGTGCTTGCATGACAGCCGCTGCAAGGCAGGCATCAATATGGTCGGTGTGCAGTTCGGCGAACATGACATGAAGTTCCCCATCAAGGTGCCGTTCATGATGCTGAACTCGGACCAGAATTATTACACGGGTGAAACCGGCCGCGGCGTACCGGTGAACTTTGAAGCCAATGATTTTGTTTTCCACGAGGCTGAAGGCCCGGTCTACAGCCTGACGGTCGGCGACGCCAAACACATGAACTTCTGTGACCTCGCGCACCTGATGCCTGCGGGCAAGGGTGAGGCGTTCTTTGGTAGCGTGTCGCCCACGGCCGTTGGCGGTGTGGTGGACACCTATGTGCTCGCCTTCTTCGACCGTTACCTGAAGGGTGAAAGCGCACCCGTGCTGGACGCGGATACACCAATTGCTGCGCCGGTTATTGAATTTATCCAGCGCAACACGGCGGGCTGAGGGAGTGTGGCATGACGGGACCATTTGAATTCATCGTCTACGGTATCCTGCTCATCGCGCTTGTGCTCAGCTTCCTGCCGAAAAAGCAGTTTGGTCAGGCGGCGTTTATTGCGTCCGGCCTCGCATTCGCGGGTTTTGTGGCTGTCTCAACTTTCGGCACACCGCGCGGGCCGCTGGTGCCCGGTGCACTCCTGGCGCTCATCCTGCCGTTTGTCACCTTCTTCCGCATGGAATACCCGAAGCCTAACAATTGGCGCCGCAAGACACTCTTTGGCGGCTATATCGTGCTCACGTCGCTGCTGGCAGCTGTCGCGGTGATCTTGCCGCTCAGCTTCCCGGTGTTTGAACCACCAGCGCCTTCGGGCCAATACGGCGTTGGTTATACCCGCACCGTGCTGACGGACGACGAACGGCTCGACATCGTCACCGGTACCGCGCGGGAGCTGCCGGTGCAGGTGTGGTACCCGGCGACGGTGGGGGCTGACGCAACCCCGCTTCCCTTTGTGCCGGATGTGGACCAGGGCGGCCACCTGATGGGGGACAACCTTGGCCTGCCGCTTGAGTTTTTCGACTATCTCGCCGACATGAAGGGCCATAGCTATGGTAATGCGCCCGTCGCACCCTTGACGGCTGGCCGCGGCCGGTTCCCTGTGCTGGTGTTCAACCACGGCTTTGGCTCCATCGGGGCGCAAAACGTGCTGCTGATGGAACATCTGGCAAGCCACGGCTATGTGGTGTTCTCCATTGAGCACCCACACCAGAACGCTTGGGTACGCCTCAATGCCGGCAAGTCAGCCTCCTTCAATCCGGTTGGTTTCCAGTTCGACGAACTGACGCCGGAGAAGACGGCAGAGCTGGAAGCCATCCTCGTGCGCCTCGTGACTGCGCCAGACTATGCCGCGCACCTCCAAGAGCTTCAGACCTTCATGAAGGCGCAGGAAAGCTTCGCCACAGGCCTCAAGCTCTGGCTGGATGATACTGATTTTGTGCTCGACCGCCTGCAGGCGGAAACCATTGGTGCGTTTGACCCGCTGTACGCAAGCATGGACGTGGCCAACCTTGGTGTGTTTGGTATGTCCTATGGCGGGGCGGCGGCGGGCATGCTGTGCCTTGAAGACGCACGCTGCAAGGCGGGCATCAATATGGACGGCATGCAATTTGGCGAACATGACATGAAGTTCGCCCTAAAAAGCCCGTTCATGCTGATGAACTCGGACGGTAACCTGTTCCTTGAGCCACCACACAGCGGCAAGGCGACCAAGTTCAAGGTCAATGAATTTGTCTACCGGCAGGCAGTGGGGCCGATATACAGTCTGACCGTCGCAGACGCCAAACACATGAACTATAGCGACTTCGCATTCCTGATGCCGGTGGCGCAGCACCTTGGCATGTTCGGCCCGGTGGATGCGCGCGCCATGAACGACGTGATGAACGACTATGTGCTGGCGTTTTTTGACCGTTACCTGAAGGGCGAAGGGGCGCCGCTTCTGGACCGGACGGTCGCCGGCGAGGGCGCTATACTGGAATTTACCCACCGGAACGTGGGTGAGGGGACACTTGCCCAAAGCGGGCAATTGAAGGAGGGAGAATAATAATGTTCAAGTGGGGACAGAATACATTCGGCAGGTGGGCGGCAACGCTTGGCCTTGCCACCATGATAGGCGTGGGCACTGCGGGCGCCGACACGCCAGACGTTACAGATGCAGCCCAAGTGGAAGCCTTTGTGGACGGCGTTGTAAAGCCGCTCATGCAGAAAGAACACAGCCCGTCCGGCGTTGTGGCCGTGATGAAAGACGGCAAGGTCATCTTCCAGAAGGGCTATGGCTACATCGACGTTGAAAAGCGCATTCCGGTGGACGCGGCAACCAGCATGTTCCGCCCGGGTTCCATCTCGAAACTGTTTACCTGGATTTCCGTCATGCAGCTTGCCGAACAAGGCAAACTGGATATCGACACGGACGTGAATGAATATGTCACCCAGTTCAAGGTGAAGGATACCTTCCCCGGCCAGCCGGTCACGCTGCGCCATATCATGACCCACACGGCGGGTTTTGAGGATGGCGCCCTCGGCTACCTCATCAACAACGACCCCGATGTGATCATGCCGCTCGCAGAAGCGCTGGAGAAATACCAGCCAACACGGGTGGTCGCGCCGGGAACGCGTGTGGCCTATTCCAACTGGGCAACCGCCCTTGCAGGCCTGATCGTGGCCAACGTGTCGGGCGAGAATTTCAACGACTATGTGCAAAAACACATTTTTGGCCCGCTTGGCATGACCCATTCCACCTTTGTGGAGCCGCTGCCAGCGGATCTGGAGCCCTATATGGCGAAGGCCTACACCTACGGCGCCGGCAAATACAAGGAAACGCCGTATGAGATCATCGCCAACTTCGGCCCGGCCGGTGCGTCCGCCGTGTCTGCGGCAGATATGGCCAACTTCGCCCGCGCACTGCTGAATGGTGGCGAATATAACGGTGCCCGTATTCTGAAAGAAGAGACCCTCCAGCAGATGCTGACCGAAGGTTTCGCCCACGACCCGCGTGCGCGCGGCATGGGCCTTGGTTTCATCAAGCGTGATTTTGGCGGCCCGGCGTTCGAGAACTTCGGCCACGACGGCGGCACCACCATTTTCATTTCGCACTTCGGGCTTTCGATCCCGAATGACTTCATGCTGTTCTCAAGCTTCTCAGGCCCCGGTGCGGGCCCTGTGCATCAGGCATTTGTGGAAAACTTCTATGACGAGTTTTTCCCGCAAGAGCTGCCCTATGTAGAACCACCAGCCGACTTCCAGACACGCGGCCAGAAATATGCTGGCAGCTATGTGACCTCGCGCAGCAGCTATACCAAGGTGGAAAGCATTCTGCGCGGCCTTGGCAGCACCGATGTGGCTGTCATGCCTGATAACACCTTGTTGATTGGTGAGACCCGCTATGTGGAGGTGGACAAGAATGTCTTCCGTCAGGTGGATGACAATGACCAGATCATCTTCACGGAAAACGACAAGGGCGAGATTACCGGCTACGTGATGGACGGCATCGGTGTGATGAAGTTCTACCCGGCCAAATTCTATGAGACCAAGGGCTATATCAGCCTCGTGCTCGGCGTGTGCCTGACGGTGTTTGTCTTTGTGTTTATCCGCCTCGCGCTTCAGTGGTCGCGCTACCGCGGGCTTGAAGGGCAGGCCAAAAACGCTTACCGCGCAACCCTTCTGGTATCGGCGGCGAACATCCTGTTCTTTGTCTTTATCGGGATAACGCTGGCTGGCGGAATGCAGCCGCTCTTCTACTCGATCCCCGGCACACTCAAGTTCGCGTTTGTCTTCCCGATCATCGCAGTACTTGCGACGCTTTACCACCTGTACACCACCTTCCTTGTCTGGCGTGATGGCCTCTTCGAAGGGGTGTGGGCGCGCGTTCGCCACACCATTGTGGCGCTTGCCGCAGTCTGGATCCTGACGTTCTACCAAGCTTGGAACCTCATCGGGTTCAACTATTTCGCCTGATAATCCCGCCAGTATCCGGCGAAAGGAAAGCCCGGCACCATATGGTGTCGGGCTTTCTGCTATTCTGTGGCGCTGTCGCCGATCGGTCAGTGTGCCGGTGTCCGGTCTTCCGCGCCTTCGGCGTTGGCGGTTACCTTGCAGGTATCAACCGCATCCTGAAAACGTTCGATAAAATCGGGCTCACGCTCCGCCAGCGGGCGCGACACCTGATAGGCGACCGGGAAAGACTTGTAGAGCGCGAGGTCCATGTGTTTGGCCACCAGCCTGTTGGTGGCCGTCGGCAGCTTCCAGCGGAAGTCGACCGCCAGCACGGCATCAACGGTACCGGATATCAGCAGGTGCACAAGGCGCATATGGTCCGCGCTGCCCGGCACAAGGCTGTAGCCTTCGTTCTTGAGCATCACCTCGGTGCGGGAGCCGGTATAGGCCGTGACTTTGGCGTGCTCACGGAAACCTTCGTCAGACGGTTTGTATTTCGCAGTCTTGGGGAAATACCACATCAGTTCCACTTGCGAGACCGGGCCCACAAGGCGTGCCATGCGTTCTTCGTCACCGGCGAGGATGCTTGGGTACCACACCGCGTGGTCCTGCGTGCTCATCAGCTCTGTCGCGCGGGAAAGTGGCGCCAGTTCAAACACGACATCCTGCCCGAGATTCCCGAACGCGCAGGTGGCAACATCGATGGCAATGCCTGAAATGCCGCCCTTTTCGCTCCACTGCGCGGGGTAGGTATCACCGTGGGTATATAGGCGAATGGGGGCATCGTCGCCGTGCGCACTATGAGTCGCGCAGGCAAGTAGAGCAGCGGCGATAAGCCGTTTCGCTGCACCTGAAACCATAAAAATCCTGCCTCCGGCAAGGTTAGATGTTGCGGAGCCCCAACTTCCGCCGCCGGGTTTTTGGCCCGAGCGCGCCAATTGTTCAATAGTGAACGTTAACAAATTGCTACCAACCTTTCATTTGATCACATTTTCCGACTTTATAACGCACTTGTGTTATAAACGGCACTAGTATAACTAGTGCCGTATGAGAACGTTTGAATTCAAAGGCGGCACCCTTGCCCTAAACTTCGTTGACACCGTGGCGTACCGCCAGGGTCCGTGTGTTGATTTGCTGGGCGAGCCAGCGGACCTGGCCACTTGGGCGAGCCTCGCGGGCTATGAGATCGGCGGCGCACCAAGTGTCGCCGCGCTTGAAGGCGCGCGTACGCTGAGGGAGGCCATATGGCGCTCCCTTGGGGCGGCGATGGAAGGCCGCGGCCCTGAGAAGGGTGATGCCGAGATTATCAACGCGGCTGCAAGGCAAACACCGTTCCGGCCCCAGTTTACTGATGATGGCATGACGCACACCGCGGAAAAACCGGTCGACGCGCTGCTGTCCGGTGTCGCGGCGGACGCCATTTTGCGCCTGCAGCCTGAGGCGCGGGCGCGCCTTCGCCGCTGCCCCGGCTGCCAGATGTATTTTTTCGATACCTCGCCGCCCGGCAAGCGGGTGTGGTGTTCGTCTGCCGTTGGGTGCGGGAACCAGTTCAAGAAAAAGCGACATTATGCGCGCACTAGCAAAACCAAAAACAACACAAAAGCCATGGAGACAGGGCATGACAGACAAGCGGGTTTGTTTCGACTTTGAGGTGGATTTTTCAAACGGCGGCGGCATTCAGGGGCAAGGTTTCCGCCTTGATATTGATGGTGACGACATCAGTGACGACGCGCTTGCCGCCTATATCATTGCGGACCTGCGCCTGTTGATGGTGAGGGAGGTGCGTATCCTCAACAAACGCATCATTGAGGAAGCGCACAAACGCGGCGAGGCCGTGGGCACACAAACGAAAGCCCGCCCGCGCCATATTGACCTCAGCCATACTATTGAAGACGGTATGGTCACCTACAAAGGCATTCCCGCGCCGCACATTTGCGACCATATGAGCCACGCGCAGTCTGCCGGGCTTTATGAGGAGGGGACGGAGTTTCACTTCGGCCGTATTGATATGGTCAGCAACACCGGCACCTATATCGACACCCCGTTTCACCGCTTCAAGGACGGTGACGACCTTGCCGCCGTTGGCGTGCACCGGGTCTCCGGCCTGCCGGGCGTGGTGGTGCGTCTTTCCGGCATGGAAGGCCGCGCGATCGACTGGATGAGCTTTGCCGCGACCGATGTGAAAGGCCGCGCGGTGCTGGTTGAAACCGGCTGGTCCCGCCACTGGCGCACGGACCAATATTATGAGGGCCACCCGTTCCTCACCGAAGCGGCGGCCAAATACCTGCGTGACCAAGGCGCGGCGCTGGTGGGCATCGAAAGCCTGAATATCGACGATACGTCAGGTGGCACACGCCCGGTGCATACCACGCTACTCGGTGCCGGTATCCCGATTGTGGAACATATGACCGGGCTTGATGCACTACCGCTTGAGGGGTTCAGCTTCTTCGCCGCACCGCCCAAGGTGAAGGGCATGGGCACCTTCCCTGTGCGCGCACATGCGATCATCACGGATGAAGCGGCGGCTTCGGCTTAGTCGAGCCACGACAGTACGCGCCTCAGGAACGCCTGGCCGCCTTCACGCTGCCAGGTGCCGTGCGCCATGATCACGCGCTCTGTCTGCCAGCTTAAAATCACGTCCCGCGCGCGGCGGGCTTTGCTGCGCTGCCAGAAGCTCATGCGCCAGTCGAGTGGGGTTTTGGCCTTGCCTTCCACCACGCCCGCAACGCGCGCCAGCCAGCGCTGCCATGGTTTCCAGTTCTTGCGCAGGAAGTCGTCACTGAAGTTTTCCGACAGGTCGGCAAGGATGGTGGTGCGGCTGGGCTGGTGGAAGAACACCAACTCGTCCATGACGAGTGAGCCTTGCATGTGCGCCATCTCAAACGTGCCGTGCCATGCTTCCGGCATGCCATCATCCAGCGTGCCGGTGAACGGCAGGTCAGTTCGTTTTTCCGCCGTGGAGCGTGGGCCCCAAATCTCCGCGCCGGGGTAAGCGGCTTTCCAGTCACCAAGAAACAGGTGGTGGATTTTATTGGGGCTGATGAGCCAGCCCACGGTGCCCAGCGCCTCAACCGCGGCCTGAAGCTCGGTTGTCAGCGCGATGGGTGACCATATCCAAAGCCTCCCGCCTGACAGGCGCACCACCACGCTGCGGGTGGGATAGGGCAGGCCATGGAAGTCCACGCAGGTGCCCTCGGCAATCCAGATGTTGTCGTCTACCTGTTCAAGCATTGCTCACGTCCGGCGGGCTGGCGGCGGCGCGCAGCATCTGGAAGGCGGCGCGGTTCATGGCTTCAAGCTGCGGCCGCGAATAGTCCTCGCAGTTTTTGCTGAACCAGCGGTCCATTACACTCAGAAGTCCCAGAAGGGATGTTTGCAACAGCTCGTCCGGCAGGTCAGTACGCACGGCACCTGAACGCTGGCCAAGTTTGATCCAGTCGGTCAGGTAGGCCTCAACCCGCTTGATGAGGGGGGCAAGCGCCGCCTCACTTTCCGGGCTCTCGTACACGGTGCGGCCAAGGTCCGATATGGGGCCGGTCTCCTGTCCAAGCACTGACATTTTTTCAATCAGGCCCATCACTTCAAGCCAGAAGGTGGCGGCGTCAGGCAGGGTGCCCGGCACAGGGCCCGCAACCTCGGCAATCGGGGCGAACGCGCGTTCGCAGGCGGCGAGGTAAAGGTCCGCCTTGCCGGTCACATAATAGTAGGCCTGTCCCTTGCTCATGCCCGCGCTCGCCAGAATGCGGTTGAGGGACGCGCCGGTGTAACCATGGGTGCTGAATTCTTCGGTGGCGGGGTCCAATAGTTTGGCTGCCTTCTCCGCCGACAGCGCCAGAAGCCGCCTGCGGGCGGCTTCTGCTCTCTCTGTGGGATTGGCTTTATTTGCCATAGGGTCGCTGTCGTTTTCTCGGGCCGTTTTTTGTAAATTAGACCAGTGGTCTAAAATCGTCAAGCGCAAAAAAAAACCACACCCGGTGCACCGGCATCACCACCCGGCGCGTGCTTGGCCTCTCCCGCCGCCGCATGGGCCTTGGCATGTTCATGCAAACTGGTCAGGGAAAGGGCTTGAATATGGGTAGTGGTGACAATGAGCCAACAGCGCTTGCGCGTACGTGGGATGATGTGGGCAGACAGGGCTTTGTGCCCGCGCACTATGAATTCGCGGATGAGGGCGCGCTATATGACTATATCGCCGCGCACCCCGTGGCGCAGGTGTTCACCACGCATGACGGCGACATGCATGTGACGACCGCGCCCTTCATTCATGCGCGCGGCACTGTGGGCGCGGGGCGGGGCCTGTCGGGCCATATCGCCGGGCGCAATACGCTGGCGGCGGTTATTCGCGCGGGCGCGGATGCGCTGCTGCGCTTTGAAAGCCCGGGGGCTTATATTTCCCCGCGCTGGTTCAGGGTCAACAATACGGCGGCCACATATAGTTACGTATCCGTAACGGTCAGGGGGCGTTTTGTGCCCGTGTTGGACGCGGGAGAGACTGCCCTCATCCTCGCGCGTACCACCGACCATCTCGAGGCCATCACCCCGCTCGCGCCCGGTGAGGAAGCATGGTCGATGGCAAGCCTCAGTGAAGCGCAGATGGAACGTTACCTCACCATGGTGCAGGCCTTCCATTTTGAGGTCACGCACATTGAGGGTATCGCCCGCCTCAATCAGGAAAAGGCGCGCGGGGACATGGCCAGCATCATCGCTGGCCTTCGGGCACAGGACAGCGCGGGCAGCCGCCATATTGCCAAGCTGATGCAGGCGAACCTGGACCGCGTAGGCAGCTAGGCACGGGCGCGGTGCGTTCTGGTCACCGCCTTATGCCTGCTTCGCACCTTCCGCGCACACCCCCCGCACACATACCATCAGGGCAAATAAGGAAAAGAGAAGGGAGCGGCACATGCCGAAAGTGGAGAGAAATTCGAAGGAGTGGCAGGCGCTCGATGTGGCGCACCACCTGCACCCTTTCACCGACCCCAAGTATTTTGACGCGAAAGCCCCCCTTGTGGTGACCCGCGCCGAAGGCTCCCACGTATGGGACGCAGATGGCCGCAAAATCCTTGACGGTATGGCCGGCCTTTGGTGCGTGAATGTGGGCTATGGCCGCAAGGCGCTGATTGAGGCTTCTCACGCGCAGATGAGCGAACTGGCCTACTATAACGTCTTCTTCCAAAGCGCGACGCCGCCGCAGATCGAACTTTCGCGCGTGCTGGCGGAACTGACACCAGCGGGCCTCAACCATTTCTTCTTCACCAATTCGGGTTCTGAGGCGAATGACAGCATCATCCGCATCGTGCGCCATTTCTGGGCCACCGAGGGCCAGCCGGAGAAGAACATTTTTATTGGCCGCACGCTTGGCTACCATGGCAGCACGCTGGCGGCCACTGCACTTGGCGGCATGCAGGCCATGCATGACATGGGCAATTCAACCCTGCCGAATTTTGAGCACATCATGCACCCGCACTGGTGGGCGAATGGCCGTGATATGACGCCGGAGGAATTTGGCCTCAAGGCCGCCCGCGCGCTTGAGGACAAGATCCTCGCGCTCGGTGCTGACCGTGTCGCTGCTTTTGTGGCGGAGCCGGTTCAGGGCGCGGGCGGCGTGATTGAGCCACCCTCAACCTACTGGCCGGAAATCCAGCGCATCTGTAAAAAATACGATGTGCTTCTGGTGGCGGATGAAGTGATCTGCGGTTTTGGCCGCCTTGGTGAATGGTTCGGCAGCCAGTTCTACGGCATTGAGCCTGACCTCATGCCCATGGCGAAAGGGCTGTCATCCGGCTACCTGCCCATCGCGGCGGTGGCGATCAGCGACCGGGTCCATAACACGCTTTATAAGGGCGGCGTCTTCTCGCACGGCTTTACCTATTCGGGCCATCCGGTTTCCTGCGCTGTGGCGCTTGCCAACATCCAGCTCATGAAGGACGAGAAGATCATCGAGCGCGTGCGCGATGACATCGCGCCCTATTTCCGCGCCCGGCTTGAAGATGCGCTCGCTGACCATCCGCTGGTGGCGGAAGTCCGGGGTGAGGGCTTGCTTGCCGGTGTGCAACTGGTGAAGAACAAGACGACGGGTGAGCTGTATGATCCCGCGGAGGCCGTGGCGGTGCGCTGCCGTGACCACTGCCTTGAAGGGGGGCTGATCATGCGGGCTGTGGGCCAGTCAATGGTGGCAAGCCCGCCGCTCATTATCACCCGGCAGGAGGTTGATACGCTCGCAAATGTGCTGGTGGAAAGCCTTGACCGCACGATGGCGGACATGCGCAAGGCGGCCTGAGCGACCTAGAAGTTGGCATGGTGAAGAGTAGGCACGCGGGGCGGGTGGGATGTATTCCCTCGCCCCGCATGTCTGCCTGCTTTCAGTCAACTTGCAGGGCGTTAGTCAGCCAACTGTGCGCAGTCGCGCTTATAGGGCGGACGGCTACGGTTCTGCTGGTCTTCCGTCGTGCACTGGTCATCTTCCGCCATCAGCTTGACGGCAGGTGCTTCGTCACACATGCGCAGATTGCGCTTGTATGGCGGGCGACCGACAAGGCGGAGCTTGCAGTCCTGCGTGTTGTTTTCGCTTGCCTTGATGGGTGCACCGGTGGGCGCATCAGCAAAGGCGAGGGTGGGGGTTGCAGCCAGCATGAAAATGCCAGCCATCGGCGCGCAAAGGCGAGCCAAATGCTTCCGCATCGGGTTCATTGTCCTTCTCTCCAACTTTATTTTTTCAGTTCTTATTGCGCCTGCAACATATGTAGGGATTTTCGGCCGGTTTTTCAACCCAATCCACGCTATACAGCACCCTCTTTCTGGCCTATGGTCAAGGCGGCGGGATCACCAACCGATCAAGGGGGAAAAGATGAAATCTTTCAAACACCTGCTGTCTGTCGCGATGCTGACAACAGCACTTGTCGCATGCGAAAAAAAGGATGAGCCTGCCGCACCAGCTGTACATGAACTTATTATCCGCGGTGGCACCATTGTGGACGGCACCGGCACACCGGGATTTACGGGCGACGTGGTCGTTGACGGTGACCGTATCGTTGCAGTAACGCGCGGCACCAGCGACGCGAAAGCCTTGCGTGAACTGGATGCCACCGGCATGACCGTGACACCCGGTTTTATCAATATGCTGTCTTGGGCACCGTTCAGCCTGATGGAGGATGGCCGCGGCATGTCTGACGTGCTGCAGGGCGTCACCCTTGAGGTGATGGGCGAAGGCTCTTCCATGGGGCCGCTCAACGACGCTATGAAACAAACCTACATTGACCTGCAGGGCGATATCAAATTCCCCATTGAGTGGACATCGCTGGGTGAATATTTCGCGCATATGGAAATGAAGGGCATCAGCCCCAACATCGCATCCTTCGTGGGCGCTGAGACCATCCGCGTGCATGAACTGGGCGAAGACGATGTTGACCCGACGCCCGAACAGCTTGACGCCATGCGCGCGCTTGTGCGCGCCGCCATGAAGGACGGCGCGATGGGCGTTGGCTCGTCGCTGATTTACGCACCCGGCACCTTCGCTGAAACTGACGAGCTGATCGCGCTGACGACAGAAGCCGCCAAATGCGGCGGCATGTATATCAGCCATATGCGCTCGGAAGGCGGAAAGCTCCTGGAGGCGATTGATGAGCTGATCACCATTTCGCGCGAAAGCGGCGCACCAGCCGAGATTTACCACTTCAAACAAGGCGGTAAGGACAACTGGGACAAGATCGACGGCGCGATTGAGCGCGTTGAAGCGGCGCGGGCCGAGGGCCTGAAAATCACCGCTGACATGTATACCTATGCGGCCGGCGCCACCGGCCTTGATGCGGCCATGCCCACATGGGTGCAAGCGGGCGGCTATGAGAAATGGCGCGAACGACTGCAGGACCCGGAAATCCGTGCCCGTGTCGCGGAAGAGATGAAACACCCCGGCGACGGTTGGGAGAACCTTTATGCCGACGCTGGCGGGGCCGACAAAGCGCTCCTGATGGGTTTCAAGAACCCGGAGCTGAAAAAATACACCGGCATGACACTGGCCGAGGTCGCCGCTGAACGCGGCACCAGCCCGGAAGAAACAGCGATGGACCTCGTGATTGAGGATGGCAGCCGCGTGGGTGTGGCCTATTTCCTGATGAAGGAAGAGAATGTGAAACGCGCCGTTGGCCTGCCGTGGATGAGCTTCGGCTCAGACGGCGGTGCGCCAGCGACCGAAGGTGTGTTCCTCAAATCCGCCACGCACCCGCGCGCCTACGGTAATTTCGCCCGCCTGCTTGGCAAATATGTGCGCGACGAAGGCGCAACCACGCTTGAAAGCGCGGTGCACCGCCTGACTGCATTCCCGGCAGGTAACCTTGGAATCAAGGACCGGGGCACACTTGCCGAAGGCCAATATGCCGACATTGTGGTGTTTGACGCGGCCACCATTCAGGACCATTCAACCTATGAAAAACCGCACCAGTATTCCACGGGCGTGCGGGACGTGTTCATCAACGGTGAGCAGGTGGTGAAGGGCGGCGAACACACCGGTGCCAAACCGGGCCGCGCGGTCAAAGGTCGCGGCTGGACCGGCTGGCCAGACGGCGGTGCCTGCACCGAATAACCCGGGTTAGCGTTCTTCCCAGCTTTCACAGAGGTCAATGGTTCTGACTTCTTTGGGCTGGTACATGCGATTAGGGTGCGAAACGCTTGTGAAAGCGATTTTGCACCCGGTCGCGCTGACATCCCCCGTAAGCGGATAGCCCTCCCAAATCTTCACCCAGTCGTTGTTCTCCAGAAGGTAAAGCCCGCCCGGTTTGTCGCCTACCACTGTATTGCGGCGCGGCATCAGCCTGACGACACCGCGTTTGGTCAGCAGTGTTTGTGTCGCGCCGCGCTCGCCGGGTATTTCACTAAAGGGCCGGGTTTCAATCTCGGGCTCACCGCCCGTCAAGCGCAAGAGCGAGACATTCATCAGGTCCCGGTTTATGGCATCACCATTCCTGCCCACATAGAACTGCGGGCAAGCGACCATTTGAATCGCATCAAGGAACGGCACGTATTTCATGCAGCGCAGTGGGAACTTTGTGTCTGAAATCTGAACCGCTTTGCCGTCAAGCGAGGTGTGCAGATAGGTGCCGCCATCGACCGATTCCAGGTAGCCGCGCCCGTCGCCCAGGTCCATCAGGTAATTGGCGTTCAGAGGAACGTTGCCGTCGTCCGGGGTCTTGATCCACTGGCAGGTGAGCGAGCTTTGGCCGATACGGGAGAAGATTGGGGTCTCAGCCGGGCGCATGTGGAAACCGCCGCGTGAAACGTCGCGGTCAGAATATTCAATGCTGTAGATGCGGCCCTTGCCTTTGAAGCTGCCTTCCTTGATACGCAGTTCCCTTGGCCCTTTGTGGGTGTATGGCTGCACCTTCACCTCGTCGTTTGGCTGGTAGGACATGAAGTTGCCGGCAAGGCAGAAAGTCGAGGCATAAAGGTCGGTCTGCAGCGTTTCAACGCCGTCACCGGTTGCGAGCAAAAGGTGAGCAGGCTCCGTGAACTTGAATTCCTCAATGAGCAGGATGTCATCCTGAAGTGACCAGAAGACATTACGAATGTTGCGCCCCTCGGTGCCTGGCACAGTGGGTGCGTCCATAAGCTTCATGGTCAGCTGTTCGTCAGTGGGCTGCGTGAGCTTTTCAAACATCTCGCGGCTGCCATCCAGAATTTGGGCATAAAGCTCAACGACTTTTTCTTTCTCGTTGAGCCATGGTGTTTCCTTGGGTGCCGGAATTGCCGGGTTTGCGCCCAAGTGTTTCTGCACGGCCTTGTTCATGGCCTTCACACCGTGTGCGCAAATCCACATCGGCGATGCCTTGCTGGCTTTGAGATCATCCCGCGCCATTACCTGAAGGCCAATTTCACCGGCTTCTTTTGGGTTGGCTTGCGTATATGCATATACCGACCGCGCAAAACCGGGCAGGTAAAGCACGCCTTGTGCCGCAGTGGTATCCGCACATAGCACTGCATCCAGACGTGCGCGGATATGGCCCAGCCAGTACCACTGTACCGCCTCAGCCGGGTCATGCGGGAATGTCAGTTCAGCAAGCAGATAGAGAATAGGCGGCGGGAGTTCGTCTTTGTTTGCAATCAGCTCCTGCCTGAGCGTGCCATCATCCTCGGCTGCCGCCTTGATGGTTGCGGCTAGGTCCTGAAGACGCTTGGAACCGGCCTCCGGTTGCTCAGCATAGAAGCTGCGCCCCACGCTTTCATAGGTGATCATCGGCGCATCATCAGCAGCGACGATGCCGCTCAGTAGTGCTGCAAAAAGCAGTGTCCAGACTGTCAGGACATATCTCATCTACCGCCCCCTTCGGTTTATGGATGTCATGGCCGGGGCCCATGGCCCCAGCCTATATACTAACCGGCTTAGGCGCCGTTTGTCACTGGCACGCTGGCGCCGTTGATGGCGCGGCTGCGGTCGGATGCGAGGAAGGCGATGGTGTCGGCGATCGCGTCCGCGCTCGTCCATTCGCTATAGTCTGCGTCCGGCATGTCCTTGCGGTTGGCGGGCGTGTCGATGATGCGCGGCAGCACAGCGTTCGCGCGGATTTTTTTGCTCTTGAGCTCATCCGCCACGCTTTCCATCAGCGCGCGCACGCTGGATTTGGATGCCGCATAAGCGCCCATGCCGTGGCCTGCGGGCTGTGCAGCCGCCGCACCGATATAAACGATGGAGCCGCCGTCAGTGAAAGCGGGCAGCAGCGCCTGCGTGGTGTTGAAGGCCGTCATCACGTTTATGCTGAACATGCGCTGCCATGTGTCGGGCGAACCGGTGGCCACTTCTTCCCACGCGAAAGTACCCGCGATGTTGATGAGCACATCCACATGCCGGAAAATGTCTTTCACGGCTTTGGCTGCGTCCTTCGCAGTGTCCGGGTTCGTGAGGTCAAAACCGCCAAGGTAGTGCACATCTTCTGGCAGGTGCGCGGGCCGTTTGGCCGCGGCATCCAGTGCCACAACGGTGTTTTTAGGGGTATTGAGCGCGGCAACAACCGCGGTCCCGAGCGCGCCGGCGGCCCCGGTAATAACGATGTTTTTCATGATAAAACTCCCTTGGCATCGGCGACTTGAGCGCCAGTTGCAGGTTTTCTAACGCAAATTCGGGCGTTTTACCATCGCTGTAACAGGAGGAATTTTACCATTTGGCAGGGACGGCAAAGGCGGCCTTTCTTCAGGGGGAGGGAAGAGGGAGCCGACCGCCTTTGCCGTGGTGTGTCGCTTACCTAGAAAGCGACACGGAGCGAGACGTTGAACGCGTCACCTTTGTTGATGTCATCCGCCCAGGTGCGGCTGTAGCGACCCGTGATGGCCCAGCTTTCCGCGACCTTGAATTCAAGGCCTGCGATGGCGCTCAGCCGGTCGCGGGCGAAGCCTGCGGTGCTGATGGTCACCGGGTTTGCGGTGTTACCCGTGAGCTGGGACGTTACGTCATGGCCGCTGTCGCCAAGGGCGCGGCGCAGGTGTGCGCCTACAAGCGGGGTGAGGCTCATGTCCTTCTTGTGGCCGAGGCGAATTTCAGGGCCGCGCACGTCTGCCTTGAAGTCAAGCCACTGGCTTTTCTTCGTCTGGTCCGCGTAGGTGAGTGCGAGGCCGGTTGCGCCGGTCTCCGTGTAACCCTCAAGCTCCACCTTGCCGTAGTGGTATGCACCTTCCGCCTTCACGCTGAATTTGCCGATATGGAAGTTCGTGGCAACGGACGCCCCGATATCCCAGAACTCGCCCGAGGTATCGTTTTGCGCGGTGGTGTAAAGCGGCACGCCGGTCACGCGGGTGATGTCTTCCACATCTGTTTCGCCGTATGTACCGATAACGCCGAGCGATAGCGGGGCGATCTGGTACCCTGCCCACGCGTGCAGCGCTTTGGTTTTGGTTTTGAACTCACCACCCGTGAGCACATCCGCGTCCGCCTTGGTGAAGCTGAGCGCACCACCCACATGCCAGTGATCGCCAAGCCCGCTTTCCGCGCCGATCACGCCGCCTTTGAGCGTGAGGTCAATGTCCGCGTCGCGGCCCATGCCCATCAGGTCCGGGGTCTCGTAAATCACGTCAGCGAACAGGCCGTCACGGTCACCGGACATGCGGCGCTGGCCGTTGCCGAGGCGGTTAAGCACAGCTTCATGGCTATACTGGATGACGTCCGGCATGCGGGCGGTCTGGCGGGAGGCGTTGCCATTCGCGCCGTCAAGGGTGGCGCGCCACCAGCGGGCGACGAGGGCATGGCCCTTCTCGGTCATGTGCAGGTCATCAAGGTAGAGGTAGCGGTTCTGGCCTTCAAGGTCGTCCGCGCACAG
This sequence comes from Kordiimonas gwangyangensis DSM 19435 = JCM 12864, assembly GCF_000375545.1. Taxonomy (GTDB): domain Bacteria; phylum Pseudomonadota; class Alphaproteobacteria; order Sphingomonadales; family Kordiimonadaceae; genus Kordiimonas; species Kordiimonas gwangyangensis. Next base: position 110,630 of record NZ_AQXF01000001.1, on the reverse strand, counting down.
GGTGCCAGCTTCGCCGTCATAGCAGGGAACGTCCACCTCATCGAAGCCAAGCTCAGCGGCATTCGCGGTCAGATACTGCTTGAGGTTTTCATATTTGAGCGTGACCACATTCACGTCATCGCGCACGCCTAAAGCGTCAATCGCCGCGAACATGGCCTCGTTGGCGGCGTTTACCATCTCCGCCAGTTCGGCTTTGGTCTCGTCATCACCACGGAAATAGGTCGCATACTGAAGCGGCTGCACTTCGGAGATGATCACCGTTTTGATGCCCGCATCACGCAGGTTGGCGATGTTGGTGGCGGCAGCGTCCGCCACATCGGCGATGATGGTGCCTGCGTCCTCGCCTGCATCCAGCCGGTCGAAGAAATCATTGGCGCCTGCGATCATGAAGGCAACATCCTCGCTACCGACCGAGAGCGCGTCTTGCGCGACGAGGTCACGGAAGGTTTCGGTTTGTACCAGCACGCCGGTCTCGACACCAAAGGGTACAAGGTCACCGCCACGGGTCATGTGCGCGCCGGAGATGCCGAAATTGATGTTGCCGCTATCGAGGTCAGGGTCGAGGATGATGTCCACGTCGCGGCCCATCAGTTCCGCCCAGATAAGGCCGTTCGAATCCCGCTCAAACCCGTTATTGGAGGAGTTCGGGTAAAAGTCTTCACCGCGTGAGCCAACGATGGCGCTGAAGTTGCCTTGGCCCACATTGCTGTCGCCAAAGAAATACCAGTTGCCGTCACCGGCGTCAGCGTTTGCTGCCGCGGTCGTCAGCGCCATCAGGCTGCATGTTGCCACAAGGGTTTGTTTGACCGTTTTTTGAACGAGCGAAGCCGTTCGCAGAAAGTGCCTGCGTTCCATAACCGTTTCCTTTTTGTCATGTCTCGGGCCGGATCAGGGTCCGGGATGCCGTGGTGTTTTCACCTTTTTGGCGCTTATGCGCCGGTTGCTGTCGTGTTTGTTTGTGTCTCTCGCTAGTTATTATTGCCGTCTACAAGGCCAAGGCTGAACCTTGCCCGGTAGTCGGAGGCTGAAATGCCGAGGTGCTTGATAAACACCCGGCGCATGCGCTCGGGGTTCATGAACCCCACAGTGCGCGCAATCTGTTCCACTGGTGCGCTTGTCTGTTCAAGCGCCACGCGGGCTGCCTGGAAGCGGGCGGCTTCCACATATTGTGCCGGTGTCATGTCTGTCTCGTCCGCGAATTTGCGTGCGAATGAGCGCTCCGACATGCAGGCCCAAGCCGCAAGCTGGGTCACCGAAAGCGGTTCCCTGAGGTTATTCAGAATATAGTCTAGCACCTTGGCGATGGAGGCGTCCTCCGCCTTGCTTGCCACAAGGTGCGCACTGAACTGCGATTGCCCGCCCGGGCGCACCATATACATCACGTTATAGCGCGCCACCTGCAGCGCCACGTCATGGCCCCAGTCCGCATCCACCAGCGCGAGGGCGAGGTCCATGCCCGTCGTTACACCAGCGGAGGTCCAGATGCGGCCATCGCGCACATAAATCGCGTCGGCGTCCACTTGCACCTTGGGGTATTTCTGCGCCATCACCGGGCACCACCACCAGTGCGTGGTGGCGCGGCGACCGTCAAGGAGGCCAAGCTCCGCCAGGACCATCGCACCCGTGCAGATGGAGATGATGCGCCGCGCACCTTTGGCGGCTGCGGCTGCAAAGGCCATCAGTGCTTCGTTTTTCATCGCGTCCAAAGTGCCGTGGCCGCCTGCAATCATCAGGGTGTCCACGTCATCCGCGAAGGCCATGGCGTCCCTGAAGCTATGGTCGGCATTCAGGGAAAACCCGCCTGATGTGTGCACGGGGCCAGCCCTGTCCGCTATGATGCTGATCTCATAGGGAGCGGCGCCTTGCGGCAGGAAAAGCTTGGTGCCCGACAACACCTCCAAGGGGCCGACCACATCAAGGATATGAGCATCCTCATAGGCGATCATCGCAACCCGGCGCGGTGTTTGGCAGATATCGTGTTCGTTCGTCATATTCGGAAAATACATGCGCCCGACAAATTCGGTAAGGTCAAATACCCCTCAATTTCTGCCAAAGCCAAAATGCGAGGCAGAGTGTTCGGGACATGAGACACCGGAAAGTCGGATATCCCCTATTGCTGTCAGTCGTTATTTTCAGGCGGTTTTGTTTTTTATCAAGCCGCTTCAAGGGCTTGACTGATGCTGAAATAGGGCAGCAATAGGGCAATTTGCTACTTTTTTAGAAGTTTATTTGCCCGTGTCCAAAATTGCCTGCAGGTCAGCGGGAATGGGCATGGGCTTGATGGCCGACACATTGGCGCCGCCGGTATTGCCCACCGGCACCCAGCCGAACACATAGCCCGGCAGGGTGGCCACGAGCCGCAGCAACTGCCCGCGTATTTCGCGCCCGTCATGGCGGCGCAGGCCGACTTTCAGCATCCACCAGTGCGACCGCCAGTGGCGGATCAGGTGCTTCTGGCCAAGGATGTGGGCACGCTCAAGATGATAGAAGGCGCTATCATATGCGCCGTGCAGGTACAGCGCGCGGGCGCTTGCCATCTCGTGTTCGAAGGCGGCGGCCAGTTTGTTCATCAAAAGCCTCCCGGTTTGTGGCGGTGGGATGTATGGTGGCATGAGTGTGCAGCCCGGACCATGGTCCGGGGTCAAGCGATTTTAACAAAAAGCTTGATTTTATGAAATTGTTACTGTAACACTATCTATGTGAGCGGACAGACCGCTTGCACACAATCGCCAGCAAGGAGTTTGCGGCAATGAATACTCAGACCTTGGGCCTCCGTGCCAAAGTCCGGTCGGAATACGAGTATGATTTCCTCGTGTTCATCGGGCGTTTCCAACCCTTTCATATTGGCCACAGAACCGTGATTGATGAAGCGCTGAAGCGCGCGCGTCACGTTATTGTGCTTATCGGGTCCGCGCGGGAAGCGCGTTCGATCCGCAACCCCTTCAGCTGGGAAGAGCGCGCGAGCATGATCCGCGACGATTTCACCGCTGAAGAACAGGGCCGCATCCATTGCACCCCGCTGCTGGACCTGCCGTATGCCGAACAAAGCTGGATACGAAATGTGCAGATGAGCGTGCAGGGCATTGCCTGCCAGTATCAGGTGACGGGTGAAACCCGCATCGGCCTGATTGGCCACGCCAAGGACCACACCAGCTATTACCTCAAGATGTTCCCGCAGTGGGGCAGCGTGAATGTGCAGCAGTCCCACAAGATGGACGCCACCACCATTCGCCAGACCTTCCTGCGCCTCGACGGCAGCTTTGACGCTGACACTTTCCGCGCCCTTGGTGCGGCGGACAGCACCACCGCGTGGCTCGCGGAATTTTTCGGCTCGCCCGCGCACCGCGCACTCCAGCATGAGCAGGCGGTGACGGACGACTATCACGCGGCGTGGAAAAACACGCCCTATATTCCCACCTTCGTGACCGTGGATGCAGTGGTGGTGCAAAGCGGGCATATCCTGCTGGTCAAGCGCCGCGCTGCGCCGGGCAAGGGCCTGTGGGCACTGCCGGGCGGCTTTGTTGACCCGCACGAGAAACTGCGCGACGCCGCCATCCGCGAACTGCGGGAGGAAACCAAAATATCGGTGCCTGCGCCGGTGCTCTATGGCTCCATCAAGGCGCGGGAAGTGTTTGATGACCCTTACCGCTCTTCACGCGGCCGCACCATCACCACCGCCTTCTTGATTGAACTGGTGGGTGACGAGAAGGGCCTGCCGCGCATCAAGGGCGCGGACGACGCGGAGAAAGCCCGCTGGGTCCCGATCGCGGACCTGGAGAGCGACCGCCTGTTCGAGGACCATTTCCATATTATCCAGACCATGCTGCGGGATACGCTGGCATGACGAAAGCCCGGCAGACAGACGGCCGGCACTAGGGTCAAGGAGGATCTCATGACCAATATCATTCTCGATACCGACAGCTATAAACATAGCCACTACCTGCAGTATCCTGCGGGCACCACGGTGGTGAACAGCTATGTGGAAAGCCGCGGCGGCAAACATGAGCAGACGCTCTTTTTCGGTTTGCAGGCCTGGCTTTACAAGATGCTGAAAAACCCTGTCACGCTTGAAGATGTGGATAACGCCGCCTGGATTTGCCAGCAGCACGGCGTACCCTTCAACCGGCAGGGGTGGGAGCATATCGTGCATGCGCACGGTGGTTTCCTGCCGCTTGAAATTGAAGCGGTGCCCGAGGGCAGCGTGGTGGACACGCACAATGTGCTTGTGCAGGTGCGCAACACCGACCCCGCCTGCTTCTGGCTCACGAGCTTTATTGAAACCTCGCTGCTGCGCGCGATCTGGTACCCCACCACAGTGGCGACCAACAGCTTTTTCGCCAAACAGGTGATGCTGGCGCACCTCGCACGGACGTCAGACCATGACGCCGAACCCATCGCGCAGTTCATGCTGCATGATTTTGGTGCGCGCGGTGTGTCGTCGGAGGAAAGCGCGGCGCTGGGCGGGCTCGCCCACCTTGTGAACTTCCGCGGTACTGACACCATGGGTGCGCTGCTGGCGGCCAAGCAGTATTACCGTGAACCGATGGCGGCTTTCTCGGTCCCGGCGGCGGAACACAGCACCATGACCAGCTGGACCCGCGACGGGGAAGAGGCGGCCTACGCCAATATGCTGAAGCAGTTCAAGGGATCGAACATCATCTCTATTGTCGCGGACAGCTACGATATCTTTGGTGCGGTTGATAACCTCTTTGGTGGCTCGCTCAAGGATCAGGTGCTTGAGAACGCCAAGGCCGGCTCGCGCCTTGTGGTGCGCCCGGACAGCGGCGACCCCGTGGATACACCGATTGAGGTGATCGAACACCTGATGGACCGTTTTGGCTTCAGCACCAACACCAAAGGCTTCCGCGTGCTGCCCGATTATGTGCGTGTGCTGCAGGGGGACGGCATCACCCCCACCATGGTGGACACCATCCTGACCCGCATGGCGGAGAAGGGCCTGTCAGCAGAGAATATCGTGTTCGGCATGGGCTCGGGCCTATTGCAGCAGGTCACGCGGGACACGCAGCAGTTCGCCATGAAATGTTCGGCCATCGAGGTGGACGGCGAATGGCGTGACGTGTTCAAGGAACCGGTGACCGACATGGGCAAACAGTCGAAGCGCGGTGTGCTGGCGCTGACCGCTGACTTTGAAACCGTGCGGGCTGAGGACCTGCGCGGCCCCAATATGCTGCGCCCCGTTTACCGGGACGGCCAGATTCTGGTGACCGACAGCCTTGAGGCCATTCGCCACCGCGCAGACGGGCTGGTGGCCGAAGCCGTGGCCGCCGCGTGAAAAATTGCCAGCCCGTTTGATGTGGACTGGCATCGCGCGTACAATTTCCTCCACATTCGTCACTTAAAGTGATGGCTTGGGCGCGGCGATAGGGCCGCGCCATGCAATTTTGAGGAGGACATGATGAAGATTATGGCTATCTCCGGAAGCCTCCGGGACAGTTCTTTCAACACAGCAATCCTGCGCACGATGGCGGAGCGCGCGCCTGAGGGGGTGGAGATCACCCTCACCGATATCAGCGCACTGCCCTTTTATAACGAGGACGCGGATGTGGATGGTGGCCCCAGTGTGGTGCAATCCTTCAAGGCGGATATCGCCGCGGCTGATGCGCTGCTGATTGCAACGCCCGAATATAATTATAGCGTGCCCGGCGTGCTCAAGAATGCGATCGACTGGGCTTCACGGCCTGGCTACAAGTCGGTCCTGAAGGATAAACATGTAGCGCTACTCAGCGCATCCATGGCAGGCACTGGCGGCGTGCGGGCGCAGCAGCACCTCAAGAATGTTTTCATGGCCACCCTGTCGCGCGTCTATACCGCGCCGGAAGTTGTGGTGGGCCGCGCACAGGACATGGTTGAGGACGGCCGCGTCACCGATGCCACCACCCTCAAATTCCTGGACCGCTTGCTCACCGGCTTTGTGGCGGAAGTGACCGCTGGAAAAAGCGTGTGACGAGGTGAAAATCTGCCACCAACCGGACGCCCGGAGAAGCTGCGGCTATGGAGGGTAATGGGAAATTCTCTTAAAATTTTAAGGAGTTACTATTGAAAAATTAACCAATTTGGTTAGTACTGATCGAATTGCGCTTCCGATGGGGGAAGTGGCGGTCCGGGCGCAATGTCCGGGCAAAAATTCCACTTAATTCTTGCCCTGTGCGGTTGTTTGCAGTGTCTGCGTTCGGGGCTTCTACAGCCAATTTCAACTGGCTGGCAGTCATACAGGACCAGGCAATGACGAAACATTATTCCCGCACGACCGACACTCACCATAACATGCTCAACACCTCGCCGATGCTGGCAACCGCTGATCGCGCAGCGGCGGTGCAGGCGCAGGAACGCACTGTCGTGCTGGTAGACGATAAGGTTGAGGATTCGCATATTCTTCTTGAAGGCCTTGGGTATGGTACCGAGGTGTTCCGTGTGGGCACCGCTGGCATTGAGGCCTTGGCTGCACAACTGAAGCACGCGGGCCGCGCTGACGCCCTTCATATTGTGACCCACGGTGAGCCGGGTGCGCTGCACCTTGGCGGTGCGCGTATTGACGCGGCAAGCCTTGAGGACGGCAGCACTTTCGCGGCCGCGCTCAAGGATGTCATGGCATCTGGTGCGCGGCTCGCGCTGTGGGCCTGTTCGGTTGGCGCGGATGCAGTTGGTAAAACCTTCACCGAGACACTTGGCGCGCTTACGGGTGCGACAGTGTTTGCAAGCGACCGACCAGTGGGCGCGGGCGCGCTTGGCGGTACGTGGAACCTTGGCACTGCATCGCCATTTACGGGCGCAGCCATGGAACGCTATCCACACACACTTCCGGCTTCGAACGAAGACTTTGATGGCATCACCGCGCAGATCGTCAGCAACACGGACCATTTCAACAACGACAGCACCACGGATTGGAATTTCACCCAAGGCACGCAAGCCCAGATTGCCATTGCAGGCAATTCGAACGGCGGTACCTTCACCAATGGGCTCTCGAATGACGGGTCGGGTGACCGGATCATCTTCCTGAACTACAATGGCCTGACATCCGACCACACCGTCTATAATTTTGAGCAGTCGGACGGTGATCATTTCCGCCTCGAATCCTTTGAGCTTGGTAACAACCTCGCGGGCTATAGCGTGGACGTTACCATCACAGTCCTGATGGATGATGGCGAGGTCGGTTCCGCCACCTTCAACCTGAACACCTCGAGCTCGTCAAACGGCATCACCTATACCTATGGCGGGGACAGTTCCTCGGGCAGCGCTCGGCCCTATGGCACCGTGACGTTCGATGCCACGCAGTACCGAAACGTGGATGAAGTAAGCCTTGTGTACACTGGTGCTGCGACACCGATCATGGACAATATTGTCGTGAGCGCGCCGGTGCCGAACGAAGTTCCTGTGGTCAACACCATCCCGACGGATATTACGGTCACCGAAGACGTTGTCTCCAACTTCTCGCTTACCACGCTTGATCTGACTGATGACAATGATGACGAACTGACGGTTACCCTGAGCATCGACACCGGCACTTTTGTATCGGTGGCAGATGGTGCCGCGAGCGGTGTGACCGAAACGCTTGTCAGCAGCACAGAGATCACCCTCGTCGGTAACGCGGATGAACTGGAAGCCTACCTCAGTGACGCTTCAGTCATTCAGTATCAGGGCGCCAACAATGATAACGGCGACGACGCGGGGCAGTTGACCGTCACCATTGATGACCAGTTCGACACGGTTGGCGCCACGGCCAATATCGATATCACACCAGTGAATGACCTGCCTACCTTTGGCGGCACCCTGAGCGCCAACATTGGTGAAGACAGCGACACGATCGGCGGCACGGCCACGGTTGCGGACGTAGACGCAGGCGAAGACAGCTTTGATGCCAACACCGACACCGGCACCTACGGCACGCTCACCATCGCCGCGAACGGTGACTGGGTCTATGACCTTGATGAAAGCAACACCGACGTGCAGGCGCTTGGCGCCGGTGACACGCTCGGTGACACGCTGACCGTATCGTCGGCTGACGGCACAACGCAGGACATCACCATCACCATCGTCGGGGCCGAGGAAGTCAACGCGCCCTATGATATTGAACTGGCGACAGGCGGCGTGACGGAAAACCAGTCCGGCGTGTTTGTGGGCACCCTTAGCGCGACCGACCCGCAGGGCGACGCGGTCAGCTATTCGGTGAACGACAGCCGCTTCCGCGTTGAAGGCGACAAGCTTTACCTCGCTGTCGGCACCTACCTTGATTATGAGGATGCTTCCTCGCTCACCATCCGTGTTTCGGCAACCGATACTGATGGCTATGTCGGTTCGGCCTTTGTCGAAATTCCGGTGCTTGATGTGGCCAGTGAGACCGGCAGCACCGTCGCGGGCTCGTCCGGCGGTGACATGCTTGGCGGTTCATCGGGCAACGACATCATGGTTGGCGGCCAGGGCAATGACCATATCTCGGGCGGTGACGGCAATGACTTCATCGTGGGTGACGGCGCCAGCGACGGCAGCACCCAGCAAACCCTGAATGTGAACGGTGACCCGAACGAGACCGGCTCTGACACCATTTATGGCGGCGCGGGGGATGACACCATCCTTGGCGGCGGTTGGGACGATGACCTTGTGACCGACAACGGCGCTTACGACGACGGCGAAGAAGTTGAAACCGACGGTAATAACAACTTCATCTGGGCGGGCGCGGGCGATGATGTCGCCGCAGGCTCGGGCGGAAGCGACGTTATCGGCGGCAGCAGCGGCGCCGACACGCTCAAGGGCCTTGGCGGCGATGACACGCTTTATGGCAATGACGATGATGACGTGGTGATGGGTGGCGCTGGCGATGACGTGCTTTATGGCGGCGCGGGCGACGACATGGTGGACGGCGGCACCGGCGATGACCGGCTGTGGGCAGGCGCGGGTGATGACATTCTCACCGGCGGTGACGGGGCTGACACCTTCGCCTTTGGTGCCGCGGCAGGCAATGACACTGTTACCGACTTCAGCGTGGACGATGACATCCTGCACCTTGCCGCGCGTGGTTTTGCCGATGTGGCGGCGGTGGAAGCCGCAGCAAGCAATACCACGGTGGACGGCGAAAGCGGTCTCCTCATCGACCTCGGCAGTGGGGAGAGCGTGTTCCTCATCGGCCTGTCGCTCACCGACCTCGCGGCGATGCAGATCACCGTTTAGGTTTGATACCCATCCAGATGCAAGAAAGGCGACCCTCGGGTCGCCTTTTTTATTGAAGGGTTCAGGCGCGGACGCCCGCCCGCGCACCAAGGCCGCGGACGATGAAATAAAGCGGCAGGATAAGCTGCGCGATCGCAAGCGGCATCAGCATGGGCAGCGGGATACTGTTGCCAATGAAAGCCTGCGACACCGCGCAAACCTGCGTGGCCGCCGCCAGCACACCGTAACCGGTGAGGAGGCGCGGGGCGACCGAGGCGCGGAACAGCATCAGGTAAAAGATGAACAGGCTGAAGCCCGAGGTGCCGATGGCCATGAAATGCGCCCAGTTGCGGCTGGCAGCCACCACCGGCTTCAGGGTTTCAAGCAGCGCTTTTGTCTCAGGCGTTGCGGCTTGATACTGCTGGCTATAGGACACCAGCTCGAGCACGCGGGTATATTCCACTGCCGTCAAGGTCAGGCCCACGGCGGCGAAGGCAACGGCCAGCAGGGCAAGTACGGGGCTGGTCGCATTGAAAATCCGGTAGCTGATTGAGGCTACAATCAGGTTCACGCTCGCGCTCGCTAGCGCCGCAAGGGCGGCAATGCCGAAGGTGACGCTACCGGCGGCGCCTGTGTGCAGGAAGCCGGGTTCGCCTGTCAGCGGCTGCAACAGGGAAAAGTTGATATAGATGCCCACCAGCATCTGGCACAGGAACAGGGTGCCGACAGTGATGCCGGCCACGCGGGGTGTATTCATTTTTTCTCTCGCTATCGTTTTGCCCATGTTTGGCTTTTGGCCTGTGGCGTGCCGGTTTCTCCCGGCTTGTTGCCTGCATGGGGCGGGTTGTTGTTTTTAGTCGGTCAGTCAGTTTTGTTGGTCGGTGCTACTCCTTCCCAATTGGTTGCCTGTGCTGAGGCGCAGGAAAGCGGCGGTCACCAGCAGCATGCCGATCACCATGGCCGAGCCATCTGCGCCAAGGGTTGCGATCTCGCTAAACTGGGTCAGGCGGCTGCTCACCAGGCTTTCGGGTACAAGCGCGGCTTGCCAGGTACCGTTCAGCATCATGCCCACTGTGGCGGCAAGCGTGACGGCGGTGCCAAGGCTTGCGGCAAGCCAGGGCCACCGCACAGATTTCGCACGCTTTTCGCACACCTGTGCGGGCGTGCCCACAGCCATCGCGGCAATACGGGCGGCAACGGCAGCCTCAAACCCCTCAGGGCTTTCCGGCAGCTCAAGCGCTTTAAGGTCAGCGGCAAGGGTCATATGGGCTGTGTAGGCTTCCCGGCAGGCGGGGCAGATTTCCATGTGCTTTGCCGCCTCGCTGTTGCCCGCCATGTCAGCATGGCTGTTCATCAGTGCGGTCATCTGCTCGCAGGTCATCATGGTGTTTGCTCCTTGTGTTCTGGGGCGGGAAGCTCAGTCAGTTCCCCGCGCAGGCGCAGCCGCGCCCGGTGCAGCAGCGTTTTCACGGTGCCTGCGGTGACGCCAAGCGCGGTGGCCACTTCCACAATGCTCATGTCGTCGCGGTAGAAGAGGAAAGTGGCGGTGCGCTGCGCTTCCGGCAGCGCGCTCACCCGCGCCCATATATCTTCACTGGCTTCCTGCCGCATCATCGCCGCAAGCGGGGTGTCGGGCGCTGAGGTGCTATGGGTGGGCTCGTCCACATAGGCCGTGTCGCGGTGCATGTCCTGTGCCTGTTTACGTAGCCTGCTGTTGGCAACGCGCACCGCAATGGTGGCAAGCCAAGGGTAGAAAGCGCGGGAGGTGTCGAACCGGGCGAGGTTTGCGTAAGCGCGCACAAAGGTGTCCTGCGCCACTTCCTCCGCCTCGGCGTGATTTTTGGTTACCATCAGGCACAGGGCGAAGATACGGCGTTCATATAGGTTCACCAATGTGCCAAAGGCCTGGTGGTTGCCGCCCAGCACCGCCTGTATCAGCGCGCGGTCGGTCGGGCAGGGCTGTTGCCCTGCCGTTCCAACCTCGCTGTGCGTGCTTGATGGCTGCCACGTTTCCATATCAGGCGCCGGTGTGGCCCGTGTCGTCCATGAAGCCGAGGCCCATGGTGCTGTAGCCCACCTTCCGGCCGCCGTAATACAGCGGGAAGATCCCGATGAGCAGAAGCGGCGGGAACACAAACCCGAGCACACAAAGCACCACACCCTGCATCGCCATCTCTACCGCTTCGCGCTTCTCCGCGTCGCTGCGCGGGGCGGCGCGCAGGTAGTCGCCAAGTGTGGCGTAGCCTTGCGCTGCCGCTGACTGCCGGTACCCTTTCACCGCGCGGGCGATGAAGATGAGGATGGCCCCAAGGACGATGACCGCAAGCGTTGCTGCAACCATGATAAACATTGTGTTTTCCTTTCAGCGTTCTGTTGCTGGCCCGGTCTCGTGCCGGGCTTTCAGAAACAATACCGCGCCGCAGCCCAAAAGGTTGACACCCATGACAAGATTTTTTGGAGAACGGCGATCTTGATCAAAATATGGAATATTATATTCGGTAGTTCTCCATGTTTTCTGCCATTTTTATCGCGATAGTTGCTGCATGATGCTTGATTTATAATGTGTGATAATATTTTATTCCTTTGAATTGAAGGCAACCAAACGGGCGCTTTGACTGCAGGGAGTATGATGGCAATGGTTGAACGGCGGGATTTTCTGAAGGGTGCGGGGCTGGCGGCGGTAGCTGCACTGGCGAGCACAGTGGGCGGCACGGCAGGTAGCGCGCAGGCGGCTGACAAGGCGTTGCTGCCATCCACCATCAAGCCGAAACGCCTGAAGCGCGGGGACACGGTTGCCATTGTCGCCCCTTCCGGCGTGACGTGGGAGAAATTCACGCTGCAGCTATCCATCGAAAGCCTTGAGGTTCTGGGCCTGAAGGCCAAGGTGTTCCCGCACGCGATGGACCGGCACGGTTACCTCGCGGGCACCGACGCTGACCGCGCCGCCGACCTGATGGCGGCGTTTGAGGACCCTGAGGTGGACGGCATCTTCTGCCTGCGCGGCGGCTGGGGCGCGGCGCGGCTGTTGCCGCTGCTGGACTATGCCATCATCCGTGCAAACCCGAAGGTGCTGATCGGCTATAGCGATATCACCGCGCTTCACACCGCCTTCGCCGCCAAAGTGGGCATGGTCAGCTATCTCGGCCCCAACGCGGGCTCGGCGTGGTATGAGTTCGAGGCCGAGATGATGACGAAGCTGCTGTTTGACGGCAAAAAGCTTGAGTACCGCACCGAGCCAAAGAACGACGGCACCTTGGTGCCGCGCAAGAACCGTAGCCAGACCATTGTGCCCGGTACGGCGGAGGGCTGGCTTGCGGGCGGCAACCTGACGGTGTTTGTTTCCCTCATGGGGTCACCCTATTTCCCGAACCTTGACGGTGCGATCCTGTGCCTTGAGGACATTGGCGAGAAGATTTACAGGGTCGACCGCATGATCACCCAGATCGCGCTCGGCGGTTACCTGAAGGGCCTCAAGGGCATCGTGCTCGGCGGTTTTACCGACTGCGGGCCGGATGAGAGCGAACCCTATGGTGGCTTCACCCTTGGCGAAGTGTTCGAACAGCATTTCGGTGCGCTCGGCATCCCGGTATGGTCCGGCGCGCAGTTTGGCCACATCAAGGACAATGCCACGCTTCCGCTTGGTGCCCGCGCCCGCATTGATGGCGGCAAACGCACGCTCACGCTACTGGAAAGCGCTGTCGCCTGAGCGGCAGCGCCCTTGTTTGATGTGGCGGCTTGATGGGGCCTAGTAGCCGATGGCAGCGCCGTCCTTGCGCATTTCACTGGCACCCCAATAGACCCCGGTTTCAGGGTCGCGGTAGATGGCCTGATAGCCACCGAACGGGCCGGACGTGATGCGGATCTTGTGGCCCTTGGCCTGAAGGGCGGCAACGACTTCTGGCCGCATACCGCTTTCAAGCTCAAGGATGCCGCCGTCTTTCATGCGGGCTTCCCATGTGGGCTCGGTCGAGCCGTCATGGTGGAAGCGGGCGGCGTCACCGGCGTCCTGTACCGTGAGGCCAAAGTCCACCATATTGACCACAATCTGCGTATGGCCCTGCGGCTGCATGGCACCGCCCATCAGGCCAAAGCTCATGAGCGGCTGGCCGTCCTTGGTCATGAAGGCCGGAATGATGGTATGGAACGGGCGTTTGCCGGGCGCGTAAACGTTGGCATGCCCTTCCGTGAGCGCAAACTGTGCGCCACGGTCCTGGAAGATGAAACCAAGGCCGTCGGGCGACAGGCCGGACCCCATGCCGCGGTAGTTGCTTTGAATGAGGGAGACCATCATGCCGCTTTCGTCCGCCACGGTCATATAGATGGTGTCGCCCTTCCTCAGTTTCGGGTCGCCGTGGTCAACCTCCGCCATCGCCTTGTCGGGGTTGATCAGCTTGCGGCGCTCAGCCGCATATTCCTTCGACAGCAGGCCATCAAGCGGAATGTCGGTGAAGTCGGGGTCGGCATAGAATTTGGCGCGGTCCTCGAACGCCAGCTTCTTGGCTTCGACCATCAGGTGAAGTGTCTCGGCAGAGTTCTGGCCGAGGGAGGCGAGGTCATAGCCTTCAAGGATATTCAGCATCTGGAGGGCCGCAATGCCTTGGCCGTTTGGCGGCAGTTCCCAGATGTCATAACCGCGGTAGTTCACTGATACCGGCTCAATCCAGTCGCTGTGGTGGGCTTCAAAATCCGCCTTCCGGAGCGGCCCGCCGATGCGCTTGAAATAGGCGTCCATCACATCCGCGAGCTCGCCTTTATAGAAAGCGTCGCGGCCGCCCTTGGCCAGTTTCTCATAGGTGTTTGCCAGTGCCGGGTTCTTGAAGATGTCACCTTCTTCTGGTGCTTCACCATCGATGAGGTAAACCTTGCGGTAGTTGTCGATCTCCTCGATCACGCCGTCGGCATGCAGTTTCTCGAACGCGGCTTGGCTGCGGCCCATATAGTAGGCGACAACTTGCGTGACCGGGAAACCTTCGCGCGCGTAAGCAATCGCGGGTGCGAGGTTCTCGGCCATATCAAGCTTGCCGAATTTTTCATGCAGGCTGAACCAGCCGTCCACCGCACCCGGCACGGTGACAGACAGGCTGCCCCAGTTGGGGATGATGTCTGCGTCCGCGCCAATGCGGGCCTTAAGCGCCGCAAGATCCTGCCCCATGGGCGCGCGGCCTGAAGCGTTGAGGCCGTATAGCTTTTTGGTCTTGGGGTCCCACACGATGGCGAACAGGTCGCCACCGATGCCGGAGCCTGTGGGCTCCATCAATCCAATGGCGGCGTTGGCGGCGATGGCTGCATCAACAGCCGTGCCACCTTTCTTGAGGATATCAATCGCCACCTGGCTCGCGAGCGGGTGCGATGTTGCGGCCATGCCGTGACGGCCCAAAACTGCGCTTCTGGTTACCCACGGGTTACCGACCACGCGGTCCCCCCGGTTATCGCCCCTCAGCTCACTCATCTTCGCATCCTCCGCATAGGCGGTGCCAGCGCCCGCAAGCATTAGCCCGGCGCCCACAAGCGCCCTCATATGTTTGATCATGTTATACTCCCCTTTATAGGCCCCAAGCCTTTGGGTCTGATCATAAAGCGGACAGCACATTCTTCAAGGTGCGTGCGACGGGGTGCGCAGCATGTGGGGTGGGTTGATAAATTGTTATAGTATATCATTTTGTCCCGACCATAGAACGTTTCACCTCAGGCGCGTTGTAAATCGCGCGGCCTATGCCTTGATGCAAGGGGACTGAAAAATGAAAACAGGGGGTGACATGAAATCCATATCCTTGGCTGTTGCAGCCATCCTTTCCGCCAGTGCGGGCGTTCATGCGAATGGTGGGCATGCGCTTGGTGACGGGCCTTACCTCGGTCAAACGCCGCCGGGTAATAAAGCGCAGGTATTTGCGCCCGGCGTTGTTACCACGCCGGAGTGGGGCGACGCTGGTCGTTTCGCCCCCGATATGAATACATTTTACGTGCAGCGCTGGCGACAGGTGGACGGCGAGACCAAGCGGAAAGCCCTGAAGTTTGAACGCACTGACACGGGCTGGCGCGAGGTTGCGCTGCCGGGCGAGGCGCGGATGCCCTTCTTTGCGCCGGACGGCGAGACCTTGCACTATGGCAAGCGCTACAAGGTGCGCACGGCGGACGGCTGGTCCGAGATGCGCGACCTTGGTGCGCCCTATAACGACATTCGCATCATGACCATGTCGGTCTCCGCGCGCGGCACTTATGCCTTTGACGAGGTGGGCACAAACGGCAACGGCATGTTGCGCTATTCTGAGGTGGTGGACGGCGAGCGGCAGGAGCCAAAACCCTTCGGGCCGGAGATCAACACCGGCACATGGAACGCGCACCCTTTTATCGCGCCTGATGAAAGCTACATCATGTGGGATGGTGAGCGCGAGAGCGGTTACGGCGGGTCCGATCTTTATATCAGCTTCCGGCAGCCGGACGGCACATGGGGCGAGGCCATCAACCTTGGTGACAGGGTAAACACCGCCGCGGAAGAGGGTGGGCCGCACATCACGCCGGACGGCAAATACCTTATTTTTAACCGCGTGGTTACGCCGGCGGACGGCCAAGGTGGCCCGCAGTCTGACCTGTTCTGGATTGATGCGGGTTTCATTGAAGATTTGAGGCCGAAGCAGTAAGGCTGCTCCACCAAGTAACCGGCACACCCCAAAAGAAAAGAACCACCGGGCGTACCCGGTGGTTCTTGATTGAATGGCCAGTTCTACGCCCCAGCTTAGTCGGCGTCTGGCAGGGTTGCTGCGCCGCGTACCCACGGTGCGCCCGCGTCCAGAAGTGCCTGCTCGAACGCCGGGATGGTGGTGCCCATCAGGGTTTCAAGCCGTGCTTTCACACCTTCGAAGGCTTCCAGCGCATAGCCCAATTGCTCATGGCTTTGTGGTGTCGGGCCATAGCGGGTGGAGCTGCTGAACTTGGCGAAGCCCACGCGGCTGGAGATGGTTGCTGGTGTGGCGCCCATCTGGTCCTGCGCGCGTTTGCCGTCAAGCGCTTCATCAAGGCTGAAGAGCTCCGCACGGATTGCAGCAAACTGTGCCTCAAGCCCTGCGCGGTCAGACGTGCGGTCAAGCGCGGTGCGGTAGCCTTCGAGCTGCTTCTGCAGGTCGCCGATCGTGAGGCTGGCTGCGGTTACAGCGGCTTCCGCCTTGGTCACCTTCTGCTGGAACGCAAGGATTTCAGCCGGTGTGGCTTTCTCGATCGTCTTCTCGATACCCTTGGTGACCGTGAAGGTTACCGGGGCCGCAAGCTCACGGATGCTGCCGTTTTCGCGCACGTTCAGCGTCGCACTATACTGGCCCGGCAGCGCCATCGGGCCGCGTGCTTCACCCATCCAGTCAGGCCGCGGCTCGTTGGTGACCGGTTCCTTCAGCATGTGGTGAAGGTCCCATGCCACACGGTGCACACCTTTTTTGTTGGCAGCTGCCACATGGCGCACCACATTGCCCGCCGCGCCACGGATGGTGACAAAGACCGCGGGCTCTTCTTCGCGGCGCTCAGCCTCCAGCACGTCCCACGCCGGGAACAGTACAGCCTTGCCGTCCTTCACTGCCTTCTTGTCAGCTTCAACCCGCTTTTCCTTCGCGGATTTGATGCTGTCCTTGAGGTAGTAGGTGATGAGGGTACCATAGGGCGGGTTGTCGGCCACCCACTGGTCGTCACCCTGGCTGTCGCTATGGAGTTCATCTTCCACATAAAGCAGGGTTTCAGGGTCTGCGAACAGAAGGGCTTCTTTCTCGAGTGCCGCGGCATCAATGCTGCGAAGCGGGGTATAGTCATCAAGGATGAAGATACCACGGCCGAAGCTGCCTGCCACAAGGTCGTTCTCACGGCGCTGGATGCGCACATCGCGGAAGGAGATGGTGGGCACACCGCCCGTCAACTCAATCCACTCCTTACCGCCATCAACCGTGAAATACAGGCCGAATTCGGTGCCGAGGAACATCAGGTCCTTGTTCACATGGTCCTGCGTGATGCGCCACACGAGGTTCTTCTCGCCAAGGCCGTTTGTCATCAGCTGCCACGACTTGCCGCGGTTCGTGCTCTTGATCAGGTAAGGCTTGTAGTCGCCTTCCTTGTGGTTATCGAGCGCGGCATAAACCGTGTCAGCGTCAAAACGGTCAGCGCGGATGTCGTTCACATAGGCATTCGCCGGCACGCCTTTGATCTTGCCGATCTCATAGCGCGTCCAGTTCTTGCCGCCGTCGGACGTTACCTGAATAAGGCCGTCATCGGTACCGACATAAAGGATGTTCTCGTCCACCGGGCTTTCCGCCACGTTCGCGATGGTGTGGAAGTCGGACATGGCGTAAAGGTCCCAGCCCGCTTCACGGCTCCAGGTACGGTCCATCATCGGCATGTGCAGGCGGTTGCCGTTCCGCGTCAGGTCACCCGAGATCGCGGTCCAGCTGTCACCACGGTCATCCGACCGCCACAGGCGCTGCGATGCGTGGTAAAGCCGTTTCGGGTCGTGGTGCGATACGTTGATCGGCGCATCCCAGTTGAAACGCTCCGCCGGGTCACCGGGCTTCGGTTGCGGCTGGATGAAGGTGCTTTCGCGCAGTTTGCGGTCATGCCGGGTCAGGCTGCCCTTTTGCCACTGTGCATAAAGGATGTCCGGGTTACCCGGTTCGGTCGCCGGCTGGTGGCCGTCCGCGCCGAGCACAAGGAACCAGTCGGAGTTCTTGATGCCGTCTGCGCGTTTGGTGCGGCTTGGCCCGCCCTGGGTGGAGTTGTCCTGCGTGCCGCCATAAACATTATAGAAGGGCAGGTCGTCATCCACCGCGATCTTGTAGAACTGGGTGACGGAAATGCCCTGCATGAAACGCCATGTGGCCATGTCGTCCCGGCTTTCATAAAGCCCACCGTCCGAGCCGACGAGGATGAAATCAGGGTCCGTCGGGTGGAAGGCGAAGGCATGGTCATCCACGTGGCGGTTCTTGAGGTTCATGGTGGTCCATGTCTTGCCACCGTCTTTCGACACCGCGCTCGCGTTATTGGACATATAAATGGTGTCGAACGTGTGCGGGTCAGCGAAGATTTCCTGATAGTAGTGCGGGCCAGTGCCGCCTGCCACCTTGTCGGACATTTTCACCCAGCTTGCGCCCTTGTCTTCCGAGCGCCAGAAACCGCCCTTGCGTTCATTGAGCTCGATGGCTGCATAAACCACATTCGGGTTCATCGGCGAGACAACGATGCTGGATTTGCCCATGTCTTCCTTGGGCAGGCCGTTTGTCATCTTCGTCCATGTCTCACCACCGTCGTCGGAGGTATGGAGCGCGGAACCCGGCCCGGTGTTCACAAGTGCTGCGATGGTACGCTGGCGCTGCCATGTGGCGGCATACAGCTTGTCAGGGTTTTCGGGGTCGATGGCGACCGAGCCAACGCCGGTCCATTCATCACCGGGAAGCACGTTGCGCCAGGTTTTGCCACCGTCTGTGGTTTTGAAAAGGCCACGTTCGCCACCCTTTGACCACAGCGGACCTTGGGCCGATACCCAGACGGTGTTCGAATCTGTCGGGTGTACAATGATGTCGCCGATATGCTCGGACGCCTTCAGGCCCATGTTCTTCCAGGTCTTGCCACCGTCCATGGACTTGTAGACACCGTCCCCAAAGGCGATGTGGCGGCCCGCGTTATTTTCGCCGGTGCCAACCCAGATGATGTTCGGGTTGCTCGGGTCGATGGTGACATCGCCGATGGAGTAGACGGCTTCATTGTCAAAAATCGGTTTCCAGGTGGTACCGGCGTTCACGGTTTTCCAAACACCGCCAGAGCCGATGCCCACATACCAGATGTTTGGGTTGGTCTGGTCAACGGCGATATCCGCCACGCGGCCTGACATATAGGCCGGGCCGATATTCCGGACCTTGAGGCCGTCAAACGTTTTGGCCGACATCGGCTTGTCCTTGCCTTTGTCATTGTCGGCGCTCATGGCTGGCGTGGTGGCCAGCATGATCGCAAGTGCAATATTTATCCCGAATTTCATAGGTTTCCCCCTTTTGTTGGCTCCGGTCTGTAACGTTGCGACAGTCAAGCGGCAGTTGCGCCCTCCCGTGAACGCTGCATTGCCCGCTTGTTTTGCCAGCCTCCTGTCAGTGGCTGGCGGTGCCCCAACAGGCCCCGGAAAATGTGGGGCATATCGTGGCAGTTTTTCCCTCATGCGCACTTCACATATTCGCGAGGTGCGCGGCTGTTCAGTCGCCGGTGAGGCGGATGCCAAGCTTGAAAGCGCGCCCTGCGTCGGGCAAGCCAAGCTGTGGCAGCACCACCGTATCGGTGATGTTATTGACGGCACCATAAAGCTGCCAGACACCGTAACTGGTGTGTTTCACCGGCACATAAAACTTGAGGTTCAGCTCGGTTGAGCCGCTGAGGCGCGCAACGCTGCCGTCCTCATTCTCGTCAAAGGCGTGGCCGGTGTGGTTTACTTCCGCGCGCACGCTGGCCCCGCTCGTGAAGCTATAGTTGGCCGCCAGCAGCAGTTGGCCTTTGGGGCGCTGATAGAGCGTGGGGCGGTTGCCGTTCTCGTCCAGCTCCGCCTTCAGGTCCTGCCAGAAGGCGCTGGCCTCAAGGGTGATGGCCTCGGACGCGTGCCACACGGCAGCGGCTTCAATGCCAAGCCCGCGGGAGCCGTCCAAATTATAGCGCTGCCGAAGCGACACACCGTCCACACGCACATTGCGCTGCGACAGCGTGTCATCAATGCGCGTGAACCAGGGGGTGATGGTCAGCTCAAGCGGCAGGCTCGCTGGTGTCCAGGCGAACGTCACGTCCCCCACCATGGCGGTCTCGGGCTTCAGGTCCGGGTTGAGGAGGAACCGGCCAAGCGCGGTGCCGTACAGCTCCCGCATGGTCGGGAAGCGGGTGCGCAGGCCAAGGGTGGCGGTGATGGTCAGCTCGTCTGACGCCTGCCATGCGGTCGCACCGCTCGCCGCCCAGTTGGAGATGGCGGGCTGCGATGGCCGCCCGCCGGTAAGCGGTGTGGACGCACGGTCATAGGCGAGGGAGAGGGAGCTTTTTATCTTCTCACTCATGGGGATATCAACTTCGCCACCAATACTGAAGAGCCGCTGGCGGAACTGCTCCGGCGTGCCAGCCTCACCCGCGATGAGGTCAGTTTCTGACTGCGTGTGCGTGCTTTCCTGCAGGGAGGTCACAAGCCGTGTGGTGACCGCCTGCCAGTCATGCGACAGCACCATGCGCCCACCATACGTGCGGTCACGGTCGTCCTGCCTGTCCTCGGCCACCGAATAACTGATGTCACTGTAGGAGACGATTTGCTGCTCGAACCGCTGGTGCCATGCGTTGAGCCTGAGGCCCGTATCGTCCCCAAGCGCGATATCACCGGCGAGGCTAAGCTGCGTCATATGCCAGTCCGGGTAGCGCCAGAAGCGGGGGCTGCCGTCATCGGGGTCAATGTGCGCAGCCGCTGCGATGCCCTTGTCGGCATCGATATCAATGGCGGACAGGCGGAAAGTGCCCCAGTCTTTTTCGAGCGCGGCGGCAGCAAAAAAGCTTGTGCTCGTGAGGTCGGTGTTGGTGCGGCCTTCGCCTTCAAGCGGGTCGAACGGGATAGGGTCCCGGCTCGCGACCGTTAGTGCATCGCGGCTGAAATGGTTGGCACCAAACTGCAGGCCGAGGTCGCCCGTGGGCACATATACTTCGCCTTCCACAAGGTAGGAGCCATGGCTGCCAAATTCGCTGCGCGCGTTCACGCGGGCCGGCCCGCCACTTTCAAGTGTGGAGATATCCACCACGCCGAGCACAGCGTTTGCGCCAAATTCAATCGGCGCCGCGCTTTTGATGACGCTGACATTCCTGATGAAACTGGCGGGAAACAGGGAGAGGTCGGGCCTGCCGTCCCACGGTACACTGATGGGCGCGCCGTCAATGAACACCTGCGATTGCCGCTCCTCCGACCCACGCAGGCGCAGCACTGCCTCGCCTCGCGAATTGGTGCGAATGCCCACACCCATGACGGAGCGGAACACCTCGGTAAAGTCGGTCGGCAGCAGGCGTTCGATCTGCTCTTCATTCAGGGTTGTGGCGGGCTGCAGGGCACGGTCCTCGCTGCGCGCGGCCGTAACGCTGATTTCCTCAAGGCTGCCTGTTGCCACCTCTTCCCCCAGTGCTGCACCAGCTGAGAGCACGGCGAGCATGCTCAAGCTGCTCGCGCGCATGCTCATGCGCAAACGCTGGCGCGTGCCACCTGAATGGTGCGGTGGTGGTGTCATATAGGCCCCTGATCCGTAGACGTAATTCCCCCGAAGTGCGGAGGCCATGCCCCAGCACTTTAAACCAAGCCTTGTCGCAAGAGAAAATGTAATCCGTCCAGCCCTGTGCGATGGAGCGAGGGTTTGGGGCGCTGATCCGAATGCTCGCGGGCATGTGATCGAGCCGCAAAACGCGACGGTATTCAGGCTAGGTGCCGCGTGGTTTGGCGCGCGCGGTGGCGGCTGCGACCGACGGATCTTCCGGCCAGAAATGGCGGGGGTAGCGGCCTTTCATGTCCTTCGCGACCGCGGCCCATGAGCCCTGCCAGAAGCCCGGCAAATCACGGGTCATCTGGATAGGCCGGTGCGCGGGCGACAGCAGGATGAGCAGCAGCGGTATCTTGCCGCCCATGATCGCCGGGTGTTTGGTGAGACCAAACAGTTCCTGCACGCGCACCTCAATCGCCGGGCCTGTTTCATGCCCATAATTGATGGGAATGCGTGAGCCTGTCGGTGCCTCGAAATGGGAAGGCAGCAGGTCATCAACCTGTGATCTCAGCTCCCATGGCAAAAGGGTTGCGAGTGCGCCTTCAAGCATGTCAGGCGTGATTTTGGCAATGGCCGTCACGCCTGACAGGCACGGCAACAGCCAGCTTTCGACATCGTCTTGCAGCGCGCGGTCGCTGAGGTCCGGCCATGGCTCACCAAGGTTTTCATGGAGGTATGTCACCCGCGACCGGAGCGCGAGCTGCCCCTTGCTCCACGGCAGCACATCAAGGCCAAGGTCCTCGATGCCGCCGCACAGCAGCTCTGCCGCCGCGTCCATATCGTCAACCTTCGCGGTGGCCTCCGCCAGAATAACCTGCCCGATGGCCCGCACACGGCGCGCGCGCACGCTCGCTGACGTGCGGTCAAACTCAAGGCGGGTTTCTTCCGTGATGTGCGGCCCAAAACCCGCTTCAATTTCCTGAATGTCTATGGCGGCTGCGGCGCGGATGCGCCCGTTCGCCGCCTGGCCTGTGATGTCTGTCACCACAAGGAATTTTTGCCGCGCGAGGGCGTCTGTCTCCGGCAGGGTTGCCGCGCGACCGCCCGTCAGCCGGTACCGGCCGGGTTTGCCCGCTGCCTGCGCCAGCCGGTCCGGGTAGGCGTAGGCGAGCATTTGGCCGGTGCTGATGGGGTGGCGCTCACGCCCTGTGCTGGCCGCCAGTTTTGCCCAGCGCGCGGCAAGCGCCTTCGCGTCCTTCGCACGCGGGCTACCGTCGGCGAGGAAACGGCGCAACCGCTCTTCAAGGTCTATGGCGTCACCGCCCAGCCCATGCTCTGACACCAGCGCTGCAAGCTCTGCGGCTTCTTGCGCGCACCCGCTCTCGCCCGCGCGGTGGATCATATGCGCGAGGCGGGGATGCAGGGGGAATGCCGCAAGTGCGCGGCCCTCAGCAGTGATCTGCCCACGGCTATCGGTGGCGTCCAGCTTCTGGAGGAGGGCAGTTGCCTCCGCCCATGCGGGTGCGGGGGGCTGGTCGATGAACTGCATCTGCGCAGGGTCACTAACGCCCCATGCCGCGAGGTTGAGCGCCAGCGGGGTGAGGTCAGCGGCCAGAATTTCCGGCGTATCAAAGGCTGGCATCGCCGCCGTTTGGCCCTTGTTCCACAGCCGGTAGCATACACCGGCCTCGGTGCGGCCCGCGCGGCCCTGCCGCTGCGTGGCGGCGGCTTGGGAAATTTTGCGTGTCTCCAGCCGGGTGAGCGCGGTTGCCGCTTCATAAACCGGCACGCGGGCGAGCCCACTGTCGACCACGATGCGGATGCCCTCAATCGTGAGCGATGTTTGTGCGATCGTGGTTGCCAGCACCACTTTGCGGCGGCCCGCCCGCGCAGGCGCAATCGCGCGGTCCTGCTCCTGTGGGCTGAGGCGGCCATATAGCGGCGCGATATCGGTGGTGTCGTCCACCTGTTTGCCCAGCCGTTCCGCAACGCGGCGGATTTCCGCCTCACCCGGCAAAAATACGAGGGCGGAGCCATGCTCCTCCCTCAGCGCCATCAGCACGGTCGCGACCACATGGTCTTCAATATGGCTGTCGGGTTTTGCGGGTACATAGCGGGTTTCGACCGGGTATGCGCGGCCTTCGCTCATAACAGTCGGCGCGCCCGCAAGCAGGTCGGACATGCGCGCGCTATCAAGCGTGGCTGACATGACAAGGATACGCAGGTCCGGCCGCAAAATGGCGGTGTCGAGCGCAAGCGCAAGGCCAAGGTCACCGTCCAGGCTGCGCTCGTGAAACTCGTCAAAGATAACTGCTGCAACGCCGTTCAGTTCCGGGTCATCAAGGATCATGCGGGTGAACACACCCTCGGTCACCACCTCGACCCGCGTGTTTTTGCCAACGCGGGTATCAAGCCGCACCCGGTAGCCGACCGTGCCGCCCACCTCTTCCCCCAGCGACTTGGCCATGAAGTGGGCCGCCGCCCGCGCGGCAATGCGCCGGGGCTCGAGCATGATGATACGCCCATCCGCCCGCCAGTCGGCGCGCAGGAGCGCAAGCGGCACCCGCGTGGTTTTACCGGCACCCGGTGCCGCCACCAGAACCGCAAACGCACTGTCCCTGAGCGCAGTTTCAAGCTGCGGCAGCACATCATCAATGGGAAGCGAGGGGCGATCGTGGCTCATAGGCATTTCATAGGTGAAACGCCTGATGGTGAAAAGCGATATCCTGCGAAATTGATGATGGGTTTGCCGTACTGTCCCGAGGCACAATTCTTCTGTCCCTCGGGTAGGTGGGCGTCGCACGCCCGGCAGCAAACACCGTTGCTACCGGGCGTGCTGTTATTCTGCCGGGCGCTGTTTTTTCAGGTCCAGGTCATGGAAATCATAGGAGAAATCCGTTTGTGGCGAGACTGCTTTCATGCGCGCACCGGTGACTGAGCCATCCGTGTCAACCGCGAAGGTAATGTAGGCGTCGGCATTCAGGCTGCGGTCGAACCACTGCACAACGAAGGTGCCGTTGCCGTGATAGCGAAGTGCGCCTCGCATCAGTTTCGACCGGCTGAACGACAGCACAAGCCCTTTGTCTTCCTCCGTGACAGTCACAGCCCCGTACCATGGGTCCTGATAGGTGCCCACGAAAGCGGAGAGCGGCAGTTCAGGCGAGCGTGCTGGTGCTTCTTCAGTCGCTTCTTCGACTGCTGGCTCCGGTCCGCCTTGGCCACCCGCCATTTCCTGGATGACAGCGATCATGTCATGCGCGTTGTCGCCGGCAATTGCCATCAGGCTGGCCTGATGCAGGGCGAATACCGTGGGCGTGACATCGTTGCTCAGGACAATGACGGCTGAGTTGAGGTCGGGCAGAAGGGAAATGTCCGCAAGGCTGCCGCGGGTGGCACCGTTATGGGTGACCACATAGTCTCCCCAATAGTCCTGCACCGACCAGCCGAGGGCATAACTCTTGAAGTGTGTGCCTTCGAATTGCCGCTCGCCATCACCAAAGCGGACCGGGGTGACAGGGGACCACATTTCGCGCACTGTGCTGGACGCCAAAATGGTGTCCCCAGACGCTGTCTTGCCGTCGTTCAGTAGAACTTTGGCCCACTCCGCAAGGCCGGAAACGTTGCACATGATGCCGCCTGCCATGCGCACGGGGCTGACCGGGTCGAAGTTGGTTGCGGCGACCTTGTCGCCCGTGCGAGCGTGGGGCAGGGCAATATTGCGTGTGCCTTTTATGCGCTCATGGGTCGCGCGGCAGCCCTTCATGCCGATGGGTTTTAATAGCCGTGTCTCCACAAACTCTTCCCAAGACTTGCCCGAAACCACTTCAACAATGTGTCCAGCCACGACATACATCAGGTTGTCGTATGCAAATTCGCTCCTGAAACCGGAGACCGGCTTCAGGTGGCGCAGGGCGCGGATGATGTCCTGCACCGAGCTTTTGTTGTCGGGCCAGAAGAGCAGGTCACCCGCGCCGGGGCCGAGGCCGCTGCGGTGGGTCAGCGCGTCGCGGATGGTAAATTCACGCGTTACCCAAGGGTCATGCATCATGAATTCAGGCAGGTATTTGATGACAGGGTCATCCCAGCCGATGCGGCCTTCGTCCACAAGGGTCGCCAGCGCGGCCGCCGTGAACGCCTTGGTGAGCGAGCCCACCTCAAACAGGGTGTCCTCATTCACCGCGTTTTTCTTGCCTGCTTCAAGCACACCGTAGCCTTTGGCCAGAACAGTCTCGCCATCCCTGACATAGGCAACGGCCATGCCTGTTGGGCCAAAGGCATCAAAGCCACGCTGCATCAATGCATCCATCGCGCTCGCGTCCGGCAGGTCGGTTGCCGCTGCACCTGCAATTGGCAGGGTTCCCAGCATCACGGCAGCAATCAATTTTGCTTTCATGGTCTTGCTCCTTCCCATTTGCCTAAAAGCCGGTGTCCAGGCGGTCATATTCCGCCGGAACAATGAAGCGGGCCGCGGGAATGTCGTCATGGGAGATGGATTTGAGCGTGGTTGTGATGCCCTCGTCATCCTTCATGATCACCGGGAAGCCTTTGATGCCATGTTTGCTGAGGTCGCCGATCGTGTTGCCAAAGGACATGGCAGCGCGGACGGCAGCGACTTCATCTTCATCGAGATTGAGTTCATCTTCGTCCGCGAGGCAGAGTGCCGCGACAGTCACCGAAGCGAAGGAAAGCTCAGCCCAGCGGCAGTTGACACCAGCGGGTGTTTTACCCGTTTCGGTCCAGCGTGCTTTCAGCTGGCTGGCTGCGGCACTCGGCTTTTCTCCCATCCCCTGCATGGCTGCGAGGCTGGCGCCTTGCAGGTGCCGGTATGCTTCGTCCTCGGGGAAAACAAAGGTGAAGGCAGGCGTGTCTGCGTCATAGAGCATCCATGTCGGGTCCTCGCCTTCTGCTTCATCTCCAGCCATGTCGATACGGACCTGCGGCCCGGCCACCGCGACCTGCATGACGGAATGGTCGCCTCGCTCGAACACGAGCGTGACATCGGCGGATGCGGTCGTTGTTGCGGCCATGCCAAGGCATGCACTGGCAACAAGAGTGTGGGAAAATCGTTTGGAAACCATGATTTTATATATCCTCGCTTTACTGTTTTTATGTGTTACGGCGTTTGGTTTGTTTCACTGCTTGCGGGTGACGCCAGCACCCTCAAGGTTACCCGGCGGTTCTTGGCGCGGCCCTCATCCGTGGTGTTATCAGCGACCGGGCTGTCGGCCCCAAAGCCTTGTGCCTCAAAGCGGTCCGGCGCTACGCCCATGTGGACAAGGGCCGCGACAACCGCTTGCGCGCGCTCGAGCGACAAGCGGCGGTTATAGTCAGGGTCGCCGACCGAATCCGTATGGCCCTCCACCACATATTGGCGGCTTGGTTCTGTCCGGTAGAGTGCCAGGATCTCTTCCAGTATCGGTTTGCTCTCGGCGCGCAGGCGCGCGCTGCCAAAATCGAAATAGAGGCCATACAGGTCCGCCCGGCCGTCAGCCTTCAGGCGGGAGGCGATATCGTCAGCCGGCTTCTCTGCGCTGAGGGCGCGGGTATAGCCTAGCTCGGTATACCAGGGGTGGCCCCAGTTGCTGGTGATCACGAGCTTCAGGTATTGGCCGGTTGCCGGTTCGATACGCACGGATTGCCCGGTCTCATTGCGCGCCAGTTCAAAGGCGGCAGCTTTGGTGAGGCTGTCCGGTTTATCCCCGATCCAGAGTTCAATGCCGCGTGCTGAAATGCCGGGGTGGCTCTCTTCGTCCTCCAGCCAGTTGTCGAACACAAAGGTCTCGAACGACTGGGGCTCATCAAACGCGAACAGTATCCAGTGCGGGAATGGCGCGTTGGTGGCAGAGCTCCAGACCTTGTTCTCAAGCGGCTTGCCGTCGGCGGCAAAGGCATCCTTGGAGAGAACAAGGTTGGAAGCTTCCCAGCCAGAGCCAAATTCGGTGCTGAAAGAATGCACGCGGGCGCCAGCTTCTGTGGTCAGGAGGGGGTGTTGCTGTGCTGTTTCCTGTGCGGAAAGTGGGCAGGAGAACAGGATGCCACACAGGGCCAAAGTGCGTAGAATCTTCATTTCAGCCGCTCCTTCAGGAAGGTGAAGTCGCGCTCATGCAGCCATTCGGTCAGCGCCTGATGAAGCGCTGGATCATCCTTGTAGAGATCAATGGACACGGTCATGAACCGTGCGGTCATGGGCTTGGCCTGTTTGAGGGCCGGGCTCAGATAGACCCGCGGGCGTGTTCCGTCGCCGCTCGCCAGCCCATAGGCCCACATGGCCCCTTCGGGTTTCATCTCGGACGTGAAGGCAGTCTGGCGATCGAGGTCCGCGGCGCCCTCTCCTTTTTCATGGGCATTGATAGCGTCCAGCTCCGGTTTGGCAAAGTCGCCGCCGCCATTGTCTGCGATTTCCTGCAGTCGCGTTTTCCATTCATCAAGATGGTCGCGCAACAGATAGGGTTTGAGCACAGCTTGCCCCGAGGGCGCTATGAGGAGCAGGCGCTGGTCATAAACCGGTTGGCCGTGGTTGGTGCTGGTTGAGACTGGCTCCGGGAACGGCGCGAGCGCTGTGTCCTCCGGCGCGTCGGCGACCGCGAGGATCGCGTTCATGTCATTGATGGTGATACGCACAGCAGCATCGGGGGCGGCGTCTGCCGCGTCCTGGTCAATGTCGCAACCTGCCAGCCAGACATCAGTGCCGTGAAAGCCCACCCAGACTTCTGCATAGTTGGGGCTGTTGTCGTCACCGGCGGGAAAGCCGATGAAGCTGTTGAGCTGCAGGCGGTAGCCGTCTATTGCCGCCAGCTTGCGGTCAGACTTGAGCGCTGCGCCGATGGCAGCAACGTCTGCGGCCAGCGAGCCCTTCCTTGCCGCGGGAACCAGTTCATCACTGGCGTAGCTTTCTCTGTCCCCCGTCCAGCAGTCAGCCAAAAGGGGAGAAGCCTGCGCTCCGGCGATAAACAGAGCACAGGCTGCGAGGTTAACCCTCAGGAGGTCTGTCATGATTTTTTCTTCGCTGTCTAATTGTTTTTGTTGGCCTGAAAATCGGTAAATCGCTGAGCCCGAACAAGGCGCGATTTCGCAGTATCATTCTGCGTTTTTGCAGAACGATACTGCGTTTCTCCTGCTGGTCCCGCCGAGCAAGCTGCCTTAAAAGCCGCTGATCAAAAAATCAGAGGGACCAAACCCATGACTACAGCGAGACCGAACCTTTACATGCCGATCCACAAGGGCCTGCGGCTTGGACACTGCCAGATACTGCACCGGCTTGGTGCCGTGAATTGGCTGGATGACAAGGCGACATCGGGGATGCTTGGCGACCTGCGTGTGCATCTTGTGCTTTGCCGCGAGCATCTCGACCATGAAGACGCCAGCATGCACCCTTGCCTTGTGGCGGTTGCGCCTGATGTGCTGGCAATGCTTGAGCATGATCACGCGGATCACCTGGCGAGTTTCGAGAGGCTGAATGCGCTGATCGCGAAGATGGCCATTGCCGCACCGGCTGAACGCCCCGCGCTCGGCTACCAGCTCTATCTCATGTTCACGCATTTCATGGCCGACGACCTCCGCCATATGGAGCGTGAGGAAACGGCCGCCATGGCAGCGATGTGGCAGCATATGAGCGACGCCGAACTGATGGAGGTTCATGTCCGCATCGTGACTGCGATCCCGCCGATGCGCATGATTGATTATATGCGGTTGATCCTGCCCGCCGTTGACCCGCAGGAGCGGCTCATGATGCTGCGTGGCATGCAGGAAAGTGCACCCGAGCCCGCGTTCCTGCAGGTGCTCGAACAGGCTGCAAGGCCGACCTTGCCGTCACACGAATGGCAAAGCCTGATTGACGAGCTTGGGGTGGCAGCCTGATGCGTTTTGCCACCCTTCTATCGGTTGCTGCGCTTTGTGCACTACCTGTGCACGCGGTAGACCCTGACCGGGCCGAGCAATTCTACATGCAGGTGCAGGAGAGCAACCTGCCAACCGGCCTTCAGACAGAGATTGTGGTGATGTTCAACCCGGTCAGCGGTTGCACCGAGACCGACACTGACCCGGATTGCCTTCTGACCCCACTAACGACGTCGGACCTCCTCACGCCATTGACCACGCCTGACGTGAAAGCGGTGAAATGGAAGGTCAATGGCATCCTTGGTGGCAACAGCAAGGTTGGCACCATTTCAGGCAGCGGTGCGCACGTTTATTACACCGCACCCTACACAGCGCCGAAACGCAACCCGGTTGCCATCTCCGCCGAGGTCGAGGGCGAAAGAGGCCTGACCCTTGTGGGGGAAATCACCGTCGTGCCGGGTAGTGGCTGGCGCGGTGAACTGAGCTGGCAATTCGCGGGCGAAAGCGAAGAGGGTACGGCAGGCTCACGCGGGCACAAGCAAGTGAAGATCAGGGCGAATGCGACCTACAAGATCGCGGGCCTTATCACGGATTCATACAATGACGACGCGTCCGGCATGGTCTACCTGAACCTGATACCGACAGATGCAGACTATAGCTTCACCAGCACCACCAAAGGGGACTGCACGGATGCCGTCCACTGGGAAGGCAACTTCGAAGCGGACGAAAGCCATTATCCCTGGATGGTGACCGTGGACCTGACAGCTGACCATAATTCCGGCTTCCGTCATGTGCTTTCCCCGACCTTGGTGATGAGCGGCTATAGTGACCGTTCAGCTTGCGTGCCGGGCCTCAAGCCGGAGCGGGCGGTGCTTGAGACATATTCCGATGTATTCCCCATGTTCAACGGGCCATTTGCCGGTGAGGCGGGCGACGCCCGGACCTTCAAGGGGGAAGTGACGAGCAAACAGGAAACCACTATCCAGGGCGAAACCGTTGCGGGTGAGTTGACTGTGCGCTGGCACTTCGTAAGGGACTAGGCGTGGGTAGGCTGACGGTGAAACGCGGAGACAATGTGGGCTGAGAAAAAGTCGATAAAGGCGCGTATGCGCGGCAGGTGGCGCACGTTTTCCCGGATCAGCAGGAAGAAGTCATAGTCCGAGCCCGGAATGGGGCCGAAGGCCCTTACGAGGTCAGGTGCACCGACCCCCAAGGTGTTCGGCAACGCCCCCACGCCAAGCCCCGCCTGAATCGCGACAATGGCGTTGGCAAGGCTTGACGAGACATTGCCAATGACAGCATCCGGCGCTGCGGCCTTGAGCCATTCCATCGCCGGCATATGGCCGATGGTGCCTTCACACAGGACAAGCGCATGCCCCTTCAGGTCTGCTTCACTCAAAGGCATCCCTTTGCGTGCCGCATAGGCGGCGCTGCAGTATAGTGACCATGAAGAACTGAACAGCTGCCTCACGGCGAGGCCTGCTGTGTCCGGCACACGTCCGGCACGAATGGCAATGTCAGCCTCGCCCTTGACGAGATCAAGCCGCCGGTCGTCAATCAGCATCTCAATACGGATGTCGGGGTATTGTTCGTAGAAGGTTGAAAGCGCCGGGGTAATCATCTGGTTCGCAACCGATTCCGTCAGTGTCAGCCGAATGACACCCTGCAGGGTTCTGCGTTGCTGGTCGACCTGACCGGCGAGGTCAGTTGCCACCGCCGCCATGCGCCGGGCATGGTCGAGCGCCATCTGGCCGTCTTCGGTGGGAACATAACCCGACTGGCGGCGCTCCATCAGTGGCAGGCCAAAGGCAGCTTCGAGCGCGGCAATCCTGCGCGCCACTGTGGTCTGGTCTACCTTCAGGGTGCGTGCGGCGGCCAAGGTTGAGCCCGCTTCGGCAACGGCAAGCAGGAACTTCAGGTCATTCCAGTCGAAATTTTCCGGCCTTGGTGTCATGCCCGGGTCTTGCCTCATCGTGTTGATTGTCTTGCCGCCAGTTGTCAGGCATGGTTTGACTTTACCCTCAAACGCGAACTTTAGATCATCGTTGTTCCCCGTCAAGGATGTGCCGCCATGCTGCGTCTTCATTTTGATCCTGCCTCAACAACTTGCCGTGCCATTGTGCTATTTGCCCGTGAGGAAGGGCTGGAAATTGAATACAAGCCCCTCAGCCTTCAGGACGGTGACCATATGCAGCCTGACTTTGTGGCGCTGAACCCGAACCACGCTGTCCCGGTGCTTGAACATGATGATTTTGTGCTGACGGAATCGTCCGCCATCCTCAAATATCTGGCAGATCTGACAGGTAGCCCGGCATATCCCCCAGGTCTTCAGGCCCGCGCCCGGGTGAATGAAGCAATGGATTGGTTCAACACTGGTTTCTACCGCGATTTCGGGCACGGATATGTCTACACGCAGGTGATCGACATTTATCATTGGCCTGACCCGGAACAGCAGAAAGTGGCGCTTCAGCGCGCCTTGTCGCGCGCCGAGGAAAAGCTGCACATACTGGACGGGAAACTCGCGGCAACCGGTGCCTTTGTTTGTGGCCCCGACATCAGCCTCGCGGACTATTTTGGCGCTGGTTTTGTCAGTCTCGCCTTGCTCATCAATTATGACCTCGCGCCCTATGCCCATGTGAGTAAATGGTTTGATCGCATGATGGCTTTGCCGGCATGGCCTGCAACCCACGAAGCTTTCATGGGCTGGTGTGCCGCGGTGCAGGCAGGTTAATTCACCATCTGGCCAGCTGAGATCAGCCGCGGGTTCTGCCTGAGCATTTTGCAATGGCAATCGACAGCGGCAGGCACGCCACAACATCCCCCCAATTTCATGCGCCTCAAAATGGTGCAGGGCTTTCCAAAAAATTCAGGTGATCTCGCTATCCGGAAACTGTGACGCAGAATCCGGTGATTTGTGACGCGCGACAACATCTGTCGCGTTCCAGAAAACGCCGGATTCCAGACCCTTATAAAACAATGAATTAGCCTCTGCCAGATATCAGAGATATCTGCCTTTTCGGAAAATTCGCGTCACAGAATG
Organism: Kordiimonas gwangyangensis DSM 19435 = JCM 12864; assembly: GCF_000375545.1. GTDB lineage: Bacteria > Pseudomonadota > Alphaproteobacteria > Sphingomonadales > Kordiimonadaceae > Kordiimonas > Kordiimonas gwangyangensis. The sequence continues at coordinate 78,377 of NZ_AQXF01000001.1, read as the reverse complement.
CCGGACAAAATTCTGTCCGGCATTCTTTAAATTTTAGTATCACGCCACATGCCTCGGTCATCTGTTTTTGCACCGGCGCACCCATATGGGAACGCCCTGTGTAGTCGGGCCCTATTCAATGAGGTCCCAATAAGGCCGCTCGCCAAACCGCTTATACAAAAACTCGATCAGATATTTTATTTTGGGCGTCAGGTGCCTGTTTGGCGGGTAAAGGATGGTGAGGTGGATGTCAGGCGGCACAAGGTTTGGGAGCACACGCACAAGCGCGCCTGACTGCATTGCCGGGCCAACGATAAAGGTGGGCAGCATGGCGATGCCAAGGCCTGCCTTCGCGGCCTCCGTTAGTACCTCACCATTGTTGGCCGACATGACGCCGTTGACATCCACGGTAATGGCTTTGCCGTCATCAAGCAGGCGCCAGACATGGCCGCGCCCAAGCGCACCATAGTGCAGGCACGGGAGCGACTTGAGCTGCTCCGCGCGTTCAATAGGGCCATGTGATTTTATGAAACCCGGTGAGGCCACAAGGTAGCGGCGCACGAGGGTGATCGGGTGCTCAATCAGCGCACTGTCTTCCCGCAGTTCGGCGATCCGTAGCGTGGCGTCATAGCCTTCCTCAACCACATCAACAAAACGGTCATTGAGCGACAGCTCAACCTTCAGGTCAGGGTAGGCTTTCATGAAATCCGCGAGTGCCGGCCCCAAGTGCAGCGCACCAAAGGACATTGGCGCGTTGAGCCTGAGCGTGCCTCTGGGTTCCTCCGTGTCTTCCCGGACCGCGCGTTCCGCAACCTCAAGGTCGGCAAGGATGCGGGCGGCATGTGTGTAGAAGGCCTCCCCGCTTGAGGTTGGGCTGACCTTGCGCGTTGTACGCACCAGAAGCTGGACCCCCAGTTCCTCCTCAAGCGCAATAACAGCCTTGTTGACCTGAGAGCGTGAAAGCCCGGCCTGCCGCGCGGCTTCTGCAAAGCTGCCGTGCTCCACAACACCAAGGAATGCCCGGATATGGCTGAACTTGCCCATGACCTTGCCTCTTTATTGTATCCATTTTGGCGACAGTATGTCGTGAGTTATGCAAATTGTCTCCTGAAAAAGAGAGGGTTATCTTGAGTTCAACAGAGACACCCCACTCAGGAGTAAAAAACATGATCAAAGTACGACACAGCGAAGAACGCGGCCACGCCAACCATGGCTGGCTCGATAGTCACCACACCTTTTCCTTCGGTCACTATTATGACCAGCGCTTCATGGGCTTTGGCCCGCTGCGCGTTATCAATGAAGACCGGGTTCATCCGGGCCAGGGCTTTGCCCCGCACGGCCACCGCGACATGGAGATTATCTCCTACGTGATCAGTGGCGCGCTTGAACATAAGGATTCGATTGGCACAGGTTCGGTGATCCGCCCCGGTGAAGTCCAGCGCATGAGCGCGGGTACCGGCATTCGCCACAGCGAATACAATCATTCCCGCGGTGAAAAAGTGCACTTCCTGCAAATCTGGATCGAACCGGCAAAAGAAGGCCTGAAACCCTCCTATGAGCAGAAGTTCTTTGACCCCAAAAAACGCCAGAATGCGCTGAAGCTGATCGGCAGCCCGGACGGGGCAGAGGGGTCGGTCACCATCCATCAGGATGTGAAGCTTTATGGTGGCCTACTGGAGGCGGGTGCAAGCGTCACCCACGCCACCACACCTGACCGCCTGATCTGGGTGCAGGTGGTGCACGGCACGGTCACGGTCGAGGGCAAGACCCTCAAGGCCGGGGACGGTGCCGCGCTTGAGGATATGGACGAAGTCACGGTCGCGGCGCAGGCAAACGCTGAGTTCCTGCTCTTTGATATTACAGCGGCCCACTAACGCCCGAGCGCGGCGCGGGGAGAGGGTTTCCTCCCCTCCCTCTCCCCTTCCGCTCACACGAATTCACAAGCCTTAACGCACAGAGCGCGAAAGTCCGCCCGACAATGGGTGACTTCCGCGAACAGGAAAGCTCGTCCCATGTCGAAGCCACTGCCTTCATATTGCTCTGCCGCCCTTGCCGCCCTGATGGGGCTTGCACCTGCTGCTCATGCTGACGTGTTTGGCCATGTGCGGGCACGGGCCACGATGCAGCAGAATGCGCTTTGGGGCACAGAGCATGAGGGCGCGGACTGGTATGTGACCCACCGCTACCATCTGGGCGCTGAGCACAGCGGCACCACGTGGGGCGCGGGCTTTGAGCTGGCCGCCGCCTATGACCATGGCGCCGCTTTCGGCACCAGCCCGGTGGACGAGAACCGCCTTGACCTGCACCGCGCCTGGCTGGACCTCAGCCTCTCGGATAGCGTGAGCCTGCGGCTCGGGCGGGACGAATGGAAACTGGGCTCCGGCCGCCTTGTCGCCACCCGCGACGGCACCAATGTCAAACGCCGCTTCGACGGCGCGGTGCTGCGGCTTTCAGCCCCCGGTATCACCATAAAAACCCTCGCGGGCTTTGAGGTTGAAAACGACCCCGGCGTGTTTGACGACGGCATCGGCAAGGGCAAGGCGCTTTGGGGCACATACGCTACAATCGCAAGCGCGCCCGGCACGGGTATTGATGTCTATTACCTGGGCTACCGTGCGGGAAGTGCGCGGGATGTGCGCAGCGCGACCGAGGTTCGCCACAGTATCGGCGCCCGCCTGTTTGGTGACACCGGCATATGGGACTGGGACGGGGAAGCCGTCTATCAGTTCGGCCGCCAAGGCGAGGCCACCATTGCCGCATGGACAGTTGCCGCCACGGCTGGCCGCGCCTTTCGTGACACCACGTTCAGCCCGCGCATCGCGCTCTCCGCCAATATCGCGAGCGGTGACCGCGATGGCACCGACAACAAGCTGACAGCCTTCAACGCCCTGTTCCCGCGGGGGAGTTATTTCTCGGACCTCGCGCATCTGGGGCCGCGGAACTTTTATAACCTCAACCCCTATCTGACACTTGAACTGGCGGAGCGGCTGACCGTCACCATGGACGTGAACATGTTCTGGCGCTTTAGTCGTGCGGATGGGGTTTATGCGCCGAACGGCAGCCAAATCCTCGCCGCCGACAGGAGCGCCCCGCGCTATGTCGACACTGCCACATCGATTAATTTCGAGTTCACGACCAGAGGCGGAGTTTTCCTTGGCGCGGTCGCGACAAGGAGCGCGCCGGGGGCCTTTGTCCGCCACGTAAAGCCGGACGCCCGCGCCATCACTTTCATAGAGCTGACCGCAAGGCTGGATTTCTGACATGGCCGCGGATTCACAAAGCTTCACAGCGTTTCACACCACCCGGGCCAACGCCGGGACCATAGTGAATGCAACGGGACGTTGGCACCCGTCGCCCTCTCAACTCAAGAAACGGAACCAGACTATGACCAGCTTCAAGAAACTCATGAACATCGCCGCGACGGCAGCCGCCGCGATGATGATCACCACAGGCGCGATGGCGCAAAAGGCCAAACCGGTACCGGCTGACAGCATGCTGAGCCCGACCAACCACACGGTTATCCTGATTGACCACCAACCGCAGATGGCCTTCGCCACCAAGTCGATCGACATTGTGGAACTGCGCAACAACGTGACAGGCCTCGCAAAAGCCGCCAAGGCCTTCAACGTGCCGACCATCCTGACTACGGTTGCGGAAAAAAGCTTCTCCGGCCCGATGTTCCCGGAACTGAAAGACGTGTTCCCGAACCAAAGCCCGATCGACCGCACCACCATGAACACGTGGGAAGACAAACGCATCACCGATGAAGTGAACAAGCTTGGCAAGAAGAAGATCGTTATTGCCGCACTCTGGACCGAAGTCTGTGGCGTAGGCCCCGTGCTGTCGGCCATTGAGCAAGGCTACGAGGTCTATTTCGTGACCGACGCTTCCGGCGGTGTATCGGAAGACGCACACAATATGGCCGTCCAGCGCATGGTGCAGGCTGGCGCACACCCGATTACCTGGCTTCAGTACATGCTTGAACTGCAGCGCGACTGGGCCCGCGGCGAAACCTACGACGTGGTAACCGGCATCGCGAAACAGCATGGCGGTGGCTATGGCCTCGGCATCATCTACGCCAAGGAAATGTTTGGCGCGAAAGAGGGTCACTAGACAGCCCTTCGGTGCCGGGCGCTTCTGCCCGGCACCGCCCTTACTGCAATGTGAAGAGGCGCTAAAATGACCAACAATTCCATGAACCGCCGGCTGTTCCTGAAAGCCGGAACCTCCACAGCCCTCGCAGGCGGCGCAGCCCTGATGTTGCCCGCACGCCTGTGGGCCCGGCAGGGCCAAAGTGCGGACACTGTCCTTCTTGGTGGCAAGATCGCTACCCTCGCGCCGCACAAGCCTTTCGTCACCGCGCTTGCCATCAAGGATGACCGCATCCTTGCCGTCGGCAGCGACAGCGAAATGCGGGCGCATATTGGCAACAACACCCATGTGCTTGACCTTAAAGGCCGCACGGTCATTCCGGGGCTGAACGACAGCCACCTGCACGCGGTGCGCGGCGGGCGCTTCTATGCCGCCGAGCTGCGCTGGGACGGGGTGCCAAGCCTTGAACAGGGCCTGAACATGATTGCAGAGCAGGCCAAACGCACACCTAAGGGCCAGTGGGTCCGTGTGGTTGGGGGCTGGAGCGAGTTCCAGTTCCGCGAGAAACGCCTGCCCACGCCGGAGGAGCTGGACCGCGCTGCCGGTGATGTGCCGGTGTTTGTCAGTCTCCTCTATTCGCAAGGCTACCTGAACAGCGCGGGGCTTAAGGCATTAGGCATAACGTCGTCCACCAAAACGCCAGATGGCACCCGCTATGAGCAAGGGCCAGACGGTCGCCTCACCGGGCGCATCATGGCTGAGCCATACCCGACGCTTCTCTATCAGACCATCGGCAAGCTACCGCCCTTAAGCACGGATGAGCAGGTGATCTCCACCCAGCACTGGTACCGCGAGCTGAACCGGTTTGGTCTCACAAGCGCGATTGACGCTGGCGGCGGTGGTCACAGTTTCCCTGATGATTATCAGGGCACGGCCGGGCTCGCGAGCGCAGGCGCCATGCCGATCCGCATCTCCTATTTCCTGTTCCCGCAGCGTCCCGGCAAGGAACTGGCCGATTTTGAGAGCTGGACCACACTTTACGGTGCCGACAGCAACAGCGCGTCGATGGCCAACGGCTATGTGCTTGAAGGTGTCGGCGAACTGCTGGCCTACAAGGCAAGCGACTATGAAAACTTCCTCTCACCGCGCCCGGATTTTACCTCAAGCGACGGCTGGGACAAAGACCTGCATGCCGTGGTGCGGCACCTGGTGCGCAACCGTTGGCCCTTCCGCATTCATGCCACCTATGACCAGAGCGCGAATGCGATGCTGGATGTCTTTGAAGCGGTACACCGGGCAGAGATCCTTGCGGGTAGGGCTGGCTTCACCGGCCTGCGCTGGGCGTTCGACCATGGGGAAACCTATATCCCGGCCACCATCGCCCGTACAAAAGCACTGGGCGGTGCGGTCGCCGTGCAGGCGCGCATGGCATATGGCGGTGAATATTTCCTCGAGCGTTATGGCCGTGAGGCCGCAAGCAATGCGCCGCCGCTGCGCGCGCTTCTGAATTCCGGCATGCCCATCGGCGCAGGCACGGACGGCACACGGGTCGCCAGCTATCACCCATGGTCTTCGCTTTACTGGATGGTGTCAGGCAAAACGGTCGGCGGCACGCGGATCGCGAGCGATGAGAACCGCCTGAGCCGCGACGAAGCCCTCACGCTTTATACCCGTGGCAGCGCCTATTTCTCCGGCGAGCAGGAGGTGAAAGGCCAGCTGGTGCCGGGCCAGTATGCCGACCTCGCGGTGCTGAGCGACGACTATTTCAGTGTCGGAGAGGAAGCAATCCGCGGGATCGAGGCAGTGCTTACGATCACCGGTGGCCGCGTGGTGTATGGCGCGGATGAGTTCAGCGCCCTGGCGCCAGCTTTGCCAGCCCTCAAACCGGACTGGTCTCCCGTTCATCACTATCCCGGCTATTACAAAGCCTGAAGGAAATCATCATGACAAAAGATACACCAAACAATGTATCCACATCATCCCGTCGCGACCTGCTGCTTGGCACTGTCGCGGTAGCGGCGGCGCTACCAGCCGCCACCATGGTCAGCGCACCAGCGGATGCATCTATGAAAAGTGCAAAGGCACCATCCAGCACTGTGACCATGGCAGATGGCACCTCAATCTTCGTCAAGGACTGGGGTAGCGGGCAGCCTGTTGTGTTCAGCCACGGCTGGCCGCTGACGGCTGACGCCTGGGACGACCAGATGATGTTCATGGCGGAAAACGGCTTCCGCGCCATCGCCCACGACCGGCGCGGGCATGGCCGGTCCTCCCAGCCGTGGCATGGTAACACTATGGACCAATATGCCGACGACCTTGCCGCCGTGATCGAAGCGCTGGACCTCAAGGATATCATCCTTGTCGGCCATTCAACGGGCGGCGGGGAGATCACGCGCTATATTGGCAGGCATGGTACAAAACGGGTGGCAAAGCTGGTGCTGATGGGGGCGGTTACCCCCACGATGGCGCAGTCGGGCCGCTATCCGAACGCCCTGCCGATGAAGGTGTTTGACGGCATCCGTGCGGGTGTTCAGGCGGACCGGTCGCAGTTCTACAAGGATATCACCACCCCTTTCTTCGGTGCCAACCGGGAAGGTGCGACAGTAAGCCAGGGCACCCGTGACAGCTTCTGGCTTCAGGGCATGATGGGCGGGCTGAAGGGGCAGTATGACTGCATCAAGGCTTTCTCCGAAACTGACTTCACCGATGACCTGAAGCGAGTGGATGTGCCCACCCTCATCATCCACGGCGACGATGACCAGATTGTACCCATCGATATTACCGCGCGGGTCGCGGCGACGCTTGTAAAGGGCGCGACACTGAAGGTTTACGAAGGTGGTGACCACGGTCTGCCGGTCACCCACAAGGACCGCATCAACGAAGACCTGCTCGCGTTCGCGCGGGCTTGAAGGGACTACCCCCAGGCAGGCAAACCCGTCTGGCTCTCGCCTGCCTACCCCGGCCGCCTTCACACCCCCCATTCGTGGGGGCGGCCACCCCTACCAGACCAGCACATCACCGATGAGTTTAAGGCCAGAGAGGAATACCGCGGCATAGATGACGCGGTAAAAAATCGCATGCGGCACCACGCGATTGAGCCAAAGGCCAAGCCAGAAGCCGACAGGCACAAGCGGCGCCAGTATCAGCGACAGATAGAGCGAATTTGATGTCAGTTGCCCGGCATACATATAGGCGGGCAATTTGGCGAGGTTGACGAGCGCGAAGAACCAGACCCCGGTGGCAGCAAAGGTTTTTTTGTCGAGGTTCTTGGGCAGGATATAGGCGTGATAGGGCGGTGAGCCCGCGTGGGCAACATAACTGGTATAGCCCGCAACAGCACCCCAGAACACACCGGAGGGGTGCGGCGGTTTTTCAAGGTGTGCGTCCGCATGCTGTGTGCGGCGTGGCCACCAGCGGTACGCGCAAAAACCAACAGCAATCACCCCAACCAACAGGCGGATAAAATCCTCCGCCACATAGCTTGCGGTGAACATGCCGACGAGCACACCAACGGCCGCCCCGGGCAGCAGCACACCAAGGTGGCGCCAGTTTGCCTGCCGCCGCCATGCCAGAACACCAAACAGGTCCATCAAAAGTAGGAGCGGCAGCATGATGGCCGCCGCTTCCACCGGTGACATCACAAGCGACATCAGGGGGACGGCGAGCAGGGCGATACCGCCAAAACCGCTTTTGGACACCCCGGTCAACACAACGGCGGGAATAGCGGCAAGGTAAAACAGAAGGTCGGTTGGCAAATCTACTCTCCGTGCCGTGTATAGGCGGTTTTTGCGGGAAGGCGGAGGCATACTGCCGTGCCGCTTGGTCTGTTGTTTGTTATATCCATATCGCCGCCCAGCTTGCACGCGCGTTCACGCAAGCCCACGAGGCCATAGTGACCGTCAAGGCTTCCCTTCGCCATTACGTCAGCGGGCATGCCGATGCCATCATCAATGACGGAAATTTCAAGCCGAAGCTTGCCGAAATTGATGTGCAGCCTCAGCTCGCTCGCGTGGGCATGCTGGAGGGCATTTGCTGCCGCTTCCCCACAGAAGGGTGCGATTTCCTCCGCCACCTGCGCATAGACAGAACGTGGCACACCCTCGGTCTCGATGTACCACGGGAGTTGATCGCCAAGGATATTGGCCACAGTGGCCTTCAAGACAGCAATCAGGTCAACCGGGTCGGAGCCTGAGCGCAGCCGGCGGACCTTGTCCCGGCCTTCCTGCAACACGTCATCCGCGCGTTCGAGCGCGGCTTCCAGTGCGTCCCGGTTCTCGCTGCCTGAAGGCAGCTTGTCCAGCACACTTTGGAACCGGAGCACAAGCCCCTGAAAGCCCTGCAGCAAGGTGTCGTGCAGTTCGCGGGCAATGCGTTCGCGCTCATTCAGCCGCTCTTCCATGCGGGTCTTGATCCGTTCCGCCACCTGCCGAAGGTGATAGAGGTATCCGATAAAGCCAAGGCACAATAGGACTGCGGCGCAGGTCAGCACAAACCAGGGTGACTGAATGAATGTCGGCGGAATACGGAAGGTCAGTTCCGTCGTTGGACCAAGCCATGTGCCCGGCTCGCTGCTTGCCTCGATGCGAATGGTGTAATCACCGGGTTTGAGGTTGGAGAACTGGATCACCCGCGCGGTGTCTACCTCGACCCAGCGTTCGTCTGCGCCGCCGAGCATATAGCGGAATTGTGTACGGTCAGGCGAGACAAGGTTCAGCGCCTGATAGGACAGCGACAGCCGCGTTGTATTGGCGGGCAGTATCATGCCCTCAGTCGGCTCCAGCACTGTACCGTTGGCGCTGAGGGACTTGAGGCGCACGGGCGTAAGCGAAGGCGCAATCACCTCATAACTCAGGTCATGCCATGCGAGGCCGTGGTTGGTGATGAACCAGATGCGGCCATCGGCGGAGAGATTGACAGTCTGCAAGGTGGATTGCTGGGCCACGCCCGGCAGTCCGTCCCGCGCGGTAAACAGTTCCAAGCCAGGGCGGTAGCCGGGGTCCTTGAATGCCCGGTCCAGCTCTTCTTCGCTCAGCCGCACCACGCCGGAGATGGTATTCATCCAGACTTGGCCGTCCTCGGTGCGGGCGAGGCCGGTTACGCCGTTCGCCGCCGCAATCTGTTTGCTGGAAAGAGTGCGGAAACGGTCCCCCTCAAGACGTGCGATGCCAAAGGCACCCACGGCATGCAGGTGGCCTGCAACATTGTACACGCCCAGTACCTCACCGATATCAAGGCCCGCGGCGGCGTTAAAAAGCTGCCGTTTCACGCCGTCGATCATCAGCAAACGCCCGTCCCTGAGGCCAAGCCATATCGCGCCGCGCGGGTCAGCGAACAGGCTGTTTGGAATGGCGTCCAGCACTTCAGCCGGTAGCGAGACCCGGTCCCAGCGTCCGCCCACCAGGCGAAACACGCCAAGGCGGCGGATGATCACCCAGATATTGCCTTCACGGTCTTCCGCAAGTGGGCCAACACGCAAATTCTCGGCGCCTTCGGGCAGGTCCACCTGTGTGAAGGCAGGCCCACTGCTATACCGCCACAGCCCCTGCCGTGTGCCAACCCAGACCGTGCCCTTGCTGTCGGTCATTCCGTTTGTGAGTTGCGGCGGCATGGCTGCAACAGTGGTGATATCCCTGTCGGGGCTCAGTCGGTACAGAGTGGTGCTGTCGAGGATATAGTCCCCATGGGGTGAAAAAAGCGCGCTGTATCCATAGCGTGATGTCGCTGGCACCCGCGGTTCGGTCACAAAAAACTGCCGGCTCAGGCTATCGAGGCCCAGGTTGGTGCCCGCCCAGACCTGCCCCTCGCCATCTTCGAGAAGCGGCACGGAGATATTGGAGGAAAGGCCGTCTGCAAGGGTGAAGGTTTCCACCGCGCTGAGGAAAGCGTCAGGCCCCGCGCCCTGAACGTCAGAAGGGTTTGCGATACGGAAAATGCCGCCACGGGTCAGGTCGCTGCCCCAGACCGCGCCGTCCTTGTCTACCATCATATAGTTGGGGTCAAACCGCTTGGCTGGCGTTTCGCCGCGCTGTTCGTGCAGAAGTTCCCGGCTGTCAACCGAGATCGCGAACAGCCCGTGGTAGGAATCCAGCACCCACAGCGTGCCGTCTGGCCCTTCGGCAAAAACGGCGCGCCCGGCCCGCACGGGCAGGGCCTTGAACTGTGTCGCGCCCGGCTCAAGGTAAACAATACCCTCGCCGTCGGCCACCCAGAGCGAGCCGTCCTGTGCCACATCAACCCATGTTGCGCTTTGCCCGGTATAACTCCATGCCTCGCCGACAATCTCCCACGCGCTGCCGTCAAAACGCATGAGACCGCGGTCGGTCGCGGCCCAGACAGTGCCTTTCTGGTCCTCGACAATGCGCAGCACCATCCATGTGGCGGCGCTATTGTCGACCTCGAAGTTCTCAAGCACACCATGCCGCAGCCGGGAAATGCCGCCGGGCGAATAGCCAAGCCATATATCGCCGGACGGTGCCGCATAGAGCGCCGTAATGTCGATGGAGGGGAACCGGTCGCCCCCCTCGGGCTCGATGCGTTCAAACTCCGACCCGTCGAACCGGTAAAGCCCCGCCCCGGTCCCAAGCCAGAGGTAGCCGTCAGGCCCCTGATCAAGCGCCCAGACATCCGCTGGCGCGCCATGTTCGATGGTCCACTGGCGGTGGTGCAACTGGGCCAGCCGTGCCGTGGTCGGCAGGGCCTGAACAGGGCTGCCGTCCAGCACCAAAACCGCGGCAGCAATAAACATGGCGAACAGGATACGGCGCACAGCGCGGGGCCTAAAGTTCAATCAGGCCGCGCTTGGCGGCGATTGTGACAGCGTGGGTGCGGTCGGTGGCGCCCAGCTTGGAGAAGGCCACCTTCATATAGCCCTTCACCGTCTCTTCGGAGATATCGAGTTTGCGGGCAATCTGCTTGTTGGTGTTGCCCCACGCGGCAAGCGAAAGCACATCGACCTCACGCTCCGTCAGCGCCTCATCCAGCACATGCAGCGCGATATCGGACGCAATGGCCGCGTCCAGATGTTTGCCGCCGTGGAAGACCGACCGGATGGCGCCCAGAAGCTCGTTCCTGAGGCTCGCTTTCACAAGGTAACCCATGGCGCCTGCGCGCAAGGCCTTGAGCGCGCGCCCATCGCCGGTGTAGGTGGTGAGCACAATGATCTTGGCATCAGGATCGGTGCGCCGCAGCTCGGTGATGGCATCGAGGCCGTTCATGTCCGGCATCTGCAGGTCCATCAGCACCACGTCCGGCTTGAGGGCGCGGTAGGCATCAATGGCGGAGCGCCCGCTTTCAGCTTCGCCCGCCACATGAATGTCATCCTGCGCGGAAATGACAGCGCGAACACCCTCGCGCAGCAGCACATGGTCGTCCACGATCAGGACGGTAATCGGACTGTCTGCACTTGCCTGCGCTTTATGCATGGGGGCCTCTGGCTCGGGGACAGGAACATCCTCAGGGTCTTCGCCCACTATAGGGTCAATTTCGTCCCACCGTCCAGCGTCCGTGTCCACCTGAGATCGTGGCACGGTAAGGACCTCGGCCTCGGCTGCGAAATAGTAGCCTTGCCCCGGCACATTCACGATATAGCGGTTTGCCTTGTCATCCAGCGCGCGCCGAACCTGCGCAATGGCAACACGCAGGTTGCTGTCGTCAAGCCAGCGGCGCTGCCAGACTTTCGATGTCAGGGTTTCATGGGACTGCACCACACCCGGCTCTTCAAGGAGGGCGATCAGAACACCGAGGGCGCGCCCACCCAGCTCAACCGCTTCCTCTCCACGCTTGAGCTTTCGGCCTCTCGGCCACAGCGAAAACGGGCCAAAATGGATACACTCTGGTGCCGTACCGATCATCTGCATGGCCTCTCCAGCCCGGCTGCGGGCATCAATTTCGATCGTGTCTTGAGGAGGTCACAGGAAACCAAAAACCAGCATGGTTGAACAAGCCCCATTCAGGGGGGAGCATCAGCCCCTAGATGGGGGCAAGCAATGGCACTGAAAATGGCGCGCGAGCAATCTCTTCGACGACTGGTCCCAAGTCCGGTTTGTCGGGAGACAGGTGGCGATGGAGATTTCGCCTTGGTCGTGAAGCAGGGGCCTGCGGCCGGCGTGGGCATGTGCGGGGGAATTATATTTTCCCCTAGGCAACATTCATAAAGAAATGCCCCAATTTGATGCGCCTCAAAATGGTGCAGGGCTTTCCAAAAATTTCAGGTGGTTGAGCTATCCGGAAACTGTGACGCGGAATCCGGTGATTTGTGACACGCGACAACATCACCCTCTTTTCACATTTCAGCAACCTTGGATTTTCATGCAATTTTCATTTGAAAACGAATTATAATTCTGATTCTATTATTATCACTAAAGTTTTGATTATATTTGATATCGCTGGACAGGGGTGTCTGGCGGTGGCGCTGCCATCGTTCATGTGGCGGTGATGAGAGGTGCATGCGTGCGGCCTTTTGGTAGCGGGTGTGGGCGGCAGATTTTGCGGCCTTGCCTGCGTGCCGGGGCGCTGGCGCATGTTGGGGCAACTCGGGACACGGGTGCGTTCGGCGGATGGGGCATATCCGCGTGGGCAAACCGGCCCAAGGCCAATTGGCCGGGAGGATATTTATGGCTGCAATGACATCGGGCATTCCTGCAGGGGGAATGTCATCAAATGCCGGGCATGGGCATGGCCGGGCGATGGGCGCCCGTGCGGCGCTGCCGGGCACGCCGGGCGGGCCGTGGCTTTATGGCCGCTGGGCGCATGTGCCAGCGCAGAAACGCAGCGCGCGGTCTTTCCTGCGCTTCCTGGATGCGGCGGAGGACCTGCTCGATGGTCGCCACTGGCATGACCTGTCAGTACAGGACATTGTGCGCAGCGCGAAGGCGTCCGTCGGTTCCTTCTATAACCGCTTTTCCGACAAAGACGCCTTGCTGCACTGCCTTGATGACCGCCTCTCGGAGGAGGTGGAGCAAACCTTCTTTGCGCTTATGGGCGAATGTGACGGCGCGCCGGCGCTGGTCGCGGATGTGCCGGGTATTGTGGTCAGCCTCTTTATGCGGCTGTGTGAACGCCGGGGCGGGCTTATTCGCGCGCTGGAGCTTGCGCACAAGATGAACCCTGACCATGGACCGGGCCGACTTGGCGCGCGCTTCGATATGGCGCTTGAGAAGCTGGCCGCCTACCTTGTGACCCATGATGACGCGCTGCATGCCGCGGATGCGGACCGTGTGGTGCGTGCCTTCCATGAGGCCTTCTCGCTGGCGCGGGAACGCCTGATCCATGGTGGGCCACGGGCGGGGGCTGAAGGGCTGCACCGCATGCTGCTGGCGCATTACCGCGCGAGCCTCGCGGCTTAGGGCTGATTCTCAGGTCTCTTTTGCGCCGCGAAATAATGTTGCGTTTGCAATCGTTGTCACGAAATTCGGGCAAGGGCGGCTGATACGCGCGGGGGCTGTGTTTCCTATCCAACGCGGGAATAATGGGTAAAAAAGGCGGAAAATGGGGAAAAATGTCCCATTCTTCCGCCTTTTCCGTTGCGCGATCACACGTTCGTGAATAGCTTCACCCCTTCAGGCACAACGGGGGCGGCCTTGGGTCCGGGGGGATCGGGGAGCCGCAGAGTGTTGGGTAACCCGTTGAATAGTGTTGGGTGTATATAGTGTTGCGTAAGATTTTTGCCGTGGGATCGGGGGTGACCGCGCTTTTGTTCCTTGGCCTTGCTTTTATGGAAGCAAAGGCGGAAACACCGCAGGCGGCCCCAGAGTCAGTCTCTGAGGCAGCGCCGGGTGCAGCGCGCGAGCATGACAGGGTAACCATATTCGGGACCGTGTGGGGCATGACCCTCGCACAGGATGGTTCTGGCTTTTATAATGAGCTGGCGGCCGATCTGCTTGACGGTATGGAAAGCACCGCCCACTACCAGTTGATGCCCTACCGCCGGGCGAAGGCGCGTTTCCTTGATAGCGAGAGCAGCTGCATTTACCCGAGCGCCATTGGCGTGCTGACCGCGGGCGAACATGTGCAAGATGCCAGCACGCTTGTTGAAACCAACCCGCTGTTCCGCGCCCGGACCCATATTTTTGCCCGCCGGGGCGAACATGCGCCCTCAAACCTCGCTGACCTCAAGGGTCGCACCATTGCCGTGCCGTCAGGCTCTGTGATGCAGATGGTGCTGGCGGACACGGGCGCCGATGTAATCAGCGTGTTTGATGAGACCGATAAGGCCCGCATGCTGTTGACCGCGCGGGTCGATTATATCACCGCCATGCTGCCGGATGCTGTGCTGGTGTTTGATGCGCTCAGTGAGCCACTGCCTGCGTTCGATAATGAACTTGTGTTCCTTGAAAGTAACATCGGCTTTGTGTGTCACCGGTCACCGGCGACTGAGGCTTTTGTTGAAGCGCTCAATAGCCGGGCAAAAACCCTGGCCGCCAACCGCGACTATCAGGTGCGGCTTGAGGATGCCGGTATCTGGCACGTGCCTGCGCGGCCTGGCCACGGCGCAATTGACGAGCATAATCTGAATGATATTGCACCGGCCGCAGGCGGTAGCGTGGCGCGTGCGCATCCGCGGCCCACGGGGCTTGGCTCTGGCAAGGCCGGCAACACCAATTATTAAGAAAAGCCCGTTAAACCGGGTGGTGGGTGTGCCGCGCGGGTATGTTCCAGTCCAACCATCAGGGGTGCACACCCCAAACCGAGGCGAACTTTATTGAAGGGCAGGGTGTTATCATCTGTTGTGGCAATGGCGCTGGCAGGCGCCTTGAGCACACACGCGCCCGCTGCCTCGCAGGAGCCGGAAAACGCCGTCTTTGGTAGCGGTTGGGGAATGACCCTCGCGCTTGATGGTACCGGCTTTTATAACGACCTCATCCATTTTGCGCTGAAGGCCAGCGGGACGGACAAGCCCTATCAGCCGCTGCCCTATAAACGCGCGAAAATGGAATTCGCCAAGAATGAGCGCAGCTGTCTTTACCCCGCGCGTATCGAGCATCTCTCCCGTGGCGGCGACATTGAAAACGCCGACGACTATGTGGAAACCCTGCCGCTCGTGTTTGTGGAAAGCCATATTTTCAGCCGTCCCGCGCATGACCCGCTTGGCAGTTTCGAGCATCTGGACGGCAAGATGGTGGCCTACCCCAATGGGTCAGCGCTGCCGAATTTCCTTGCCGACTATAACGCCACCTTTGTGCCGACGACGGACGAAACCACCAAGGCCCGCATGTTGATAGCAGGCCGGGTGGACCATATGTCCGGCTCGCTGCCGGATAATATTTTTGTCTTCAAGTCGCTTGGCGAAGAGCTGCCGCCCTATAACCCGAACCTCGCCATCCTGCGTATCGGTGTTGGTGTGGTATGCCACAAGACGGCGGAGAACCAGGTGTTTGTGAACACGGTCAACGCCACGCTCGCCAAACCCGCTACACGTGCGCAACTGGTGGCGCTATACCGCGCGCTGGGCGTGGAAGACCGTTTCCTGCCGCGCCACGGCGGCGGGGAAGTGGCCGAGCCTTAATCGTCGAGCCAGTAATCAGCGCTGGTGCCAGTGTTGTCGCCGCCCGTTTTTGCCAGTTCCCTGTCTGCCCCTCGCACATGCTGCCGCGCAAGCGTCCGGACAAAACCGTTATAGCCGATCAGCACCGGCGACACCTTGATCACCTCACCGTCCTTGAGCCGGAGGTGAGGGCCACGGAAGAAACCGCGTTTGAATGCGCTGACCTCCGCCCAGGGAATGAAGCGGCTGTGGTGGCCCTTGCCCGCCATGATGCCGTCCCGCTTGTAGGCAAGGCTGCGGCGAAACACCGCCCAGTAAGACGAGATCATGATGAAAGCGAGGAAGCCGCACGAGAGCGCGATCACCCCGTCAGGCCAACCGCTGTAGCCGAGCACTGTCTCCACCCCATAGGCGATGAGCAAGATGCCTAAAACCACGCCTATGATGCTGAGGAGCTTGGCGGCACCGCCGTGGCTCAGCGTGGTCCAGCCGTCTGTCGTGCTCACCGGTTCACGCGCGGCGGACCGGTGCAGGATCACGGCCAGAATGATACTGAGCGGCAGGGTCCAGACAAAATTGGGGATATGTGTGAGGGTGTCGAGCAAGCCTTGCCTCAGTGCGGTAGCGGGTAAATCTGCCCAGAGCCTAGCGGGCCGCGCGGCATGCTCAAAACAGTTTCATCTATAACCTTCCGTTTACCGCAGCGCCGGTGCGGTCTGTCGCATGGGCGTAGGTGGTGCGGCGCTTTGTCGCTACGGTCAGAATCACCAAGCACCAAGCTGTGACGCGAGCACAGCAAACACGAGACCCGGCGATGCCCGAGTGGCGACAAAAGGGCGAGGATAGGGCGGGCAAAGCACCCGCAGGCGTTTCTTTTTCTCGAGGCGGCATCCCCCCGGTGCCGCTTTGATTTTTTCAGTCGCCCAGCAGCGCTTCGCCTATCGCCGCGCACACGGGCCGTTGTAGTCGCCGTGCGAAGTGTTATATTTGGAAGGCGCAATCAGGCGCAGGCAGTTGTCAGGGTAACCGTGCAAACGCACCAGCAGACAGAAAGTGGCCGTCCCGGTTTCATCATGACCCTTGTGGTGATGATGCTGATGGCATTTGTTTCGCTTGCCAAACCCTACGACACCCCTGCGCTACACTATGATGCGGGCCTGAGGGCGCCCACAAGCCCTGAGCAGCGCGCGATCGACGTGCTGAACGCCACCACCAAATTCCTCGCGCGCCAGCAGCAGTCCGCCCCCAGTCGGGACCTGTCTAACCTGAACGGCATGGAGCCGGAGGAAAGTACCGGCGAACCGGGCTTTGACGTTGCCACCCTGCCTGCCGCGCAGGACTTTGATTTTGCCGCGCGTTTGGCGGCAGCCGTCGGCAACCCGTCTGACAGCACGGCGCAAAGCCTTGCGCTGACCTCGCGCCACCCGCGCGCACCCCCCATTACCCCTGTTTGAAAGACTGTCGCTGTACTGATGGCCGCCTGACGCCCGTTTGAGGGTGATGGCATATGCCGCAGTACCCCGTTCCTTTCGATCATGGGGATTGCCATGACCTCTATCCTGATAAGCGGGTGCCGTGTGTCCCGCGTGTCGCACTGCCGGATGGCTTCAAGCCGCGGGAGGCGCGTATGAGAAACATCCTGCTCGCGACCGATCTGACGGCCCGGTGCGAAACCGCCTTTCACCGCGCGGTGCAGTTGGCCCGCCAAACCGGTGCCATGCTGCATATCCTGCATGTGGCTCCCCTGGTGCCGCTGCCGGAGTTGCGCCGCTTTGGCCCCACCCCTTCGCAAACAGCGGAGGAGAATATCACCGCCATGTTGCACCGCCTGCCGGACAGCGTGCGCCCGAACTTCCGCTCCCATGTCATGACCCATGGCCGTATTTCGGACCGGGTGGTGGAATGGGCGGATCTTGTGGCCGCGGATGTTGTGGTACTGGGCAAACGCGAAAGTACGGTGGAGGCCCCCGTCTTCGGCCCCAGCATTCTTGACCGGGTGCTGACAGCTTACCGCGGTGCTGTGCTGCTGGCGGGCAGTGAACGCCGGCTCGTGCATCATGTGCTCCTGGCGCTCAAACCACGGCGCATGCTTGAAGGTGTCATGCCGCTTGTGGCCGCGCTTGGCCTGTCGCCGCACGCGCATGTGCTTTACCGCGTGCCGGATAGGGCGCGCGGGCGGTCAGCCGTCCGTGCCATGGGACGCATGCGGTTTGCCGCGTCCAGGTTCCTGCTGCGCTGCTCGCTCTCGCGCGTGCGGCGGCATGCCTTTGATTCCGGCATTGGCCGCACTGCGCTGCACTTCCGCCCCGTGGAAGACGGCAGCCTTGAAACCGTGTCCCTGCACGCGCGGGAAACCCAATCGGAAATCATCGTCCTTGACCGCGAAAGCACGCGCCCTGCCGCACCCGCTTTCGGTCTCAACCATATATTGCCCACCGGGCACGACATCCTTTTTGGAGGGATTTGAAATGACTGTAGCAACCACCACTCAAGAACAGACAAACGCCGCGCCGCGCCGCATCAGCCCATCGGCCGCCTTTGGCGCGCTGATCATGACCGTCTTCCTCGGCGCGGAGGCGGCGGTCATCATGGTCGCCATGTGTTATTTCTTCACCAGCGGCTGGGTCCAGACCATCGCTTATGCGCTTGCGGGCATCATTGAAACATGGGTGCTCTACGCCTGTTGCAAGCGGGCATATACCATGGAGGTCGACCTGATGGCTTCACACGCAAATGCTACTAATGATTGAATAATCATTTTCACCTCCCCATGCCAAAAGGGTGTGGGGAGGGCGCGCCGCCTTTGCGGTGGCCAGCGGGTGCCAATCGTTAAAATTAACCATATTCCGGGATATGGGGTTTTGGCCCCTCATCGCTCGGGGGCTGGGCTGTTCCGGGCCCAAGCCCCCTGGCGCCATTGCTTTCGCGCGCGCAAGCGCCAATCGGGCCGGCGTTGCGATGATGGGGTAATTGCCGACCCGGTCTGCAGTATGTCGTAATGTTTTCGCGCTTGCAAAGGGATGTTTGAACACAATCACAAATATGTGACGCTGCTAAACCAAAGATGTAGTGGCTTGGGAAAATATTCCACTAATGCGGCACGGGTAAGCCGAGGGTTTCGCGGGACGAGGATCCCATGTCACCCCCGGCTTTTTCACCAGCCGATCGCTCGGCCCGCCACATCCCCACTGGTGCCGGAGTTTATCGGGCTCCGTCCAAAGGGTGGGAGAATCAGGGCCCGAAAAGTACCAGCAGGGGTGCACCGGGTGCGGCTAAAAAGGGGGAAAAGCCGACACTGGTTTTAGTCCTGTGTTTCCTATGACGCGCGGGCAGCGGAATTTGGGAATGGGGATGATAAAATTGTATCTAACTTCGGTGCTGCGGGGTTTCACCGGCCTCGCTTACCGGCATACCTGCCACCTCGCTATGACCGTCATGGCTGTATGCCCCGCCGATGCGCTTTCGGCCTTCCAGTTTGCGCCGCACGCTTTTCAAACGTTTGAGCCTGAGCGCCTCCCGCCGGATGGCCGCGCTGGCCATGAGTGTGCCGAGGCTGTCGCGGCTTCCGCTGAAGCCCGCGCGCACTTCAACAAGCCATAACATACGCCGGCGCGGGCATATGGGCAGGCGCTCCCCTTCCATGAAAAACCGCATAAACCAGCCTTTCAGCATCAGGTCTGTCACCGTGTCCGCCATCATGTCCGCCAGCCGCCAGTGGTGCCGCCTGCCTGCTTTCCCTGCCGCGAGCTCGGCTTGCCTGAAGGCGGTCTGGTCGCGCATGGCGGCTCCTTCGCACTCGTGCGTCCCGAAACGGGTGGGGTGGGAGGAGGGCCCCACCCGCCGGGATGCCGCAGTTGGCTGCATCTTCATCCGCCCCTCTCGCCTGACCGGCCAAGTGCGCTGGCGCGGCGGGGAGGGTGGTTCGCGGATACCATCACCAGATGGTGCAGTGGGGTGATACGGCGCGACCGTGCGCCGTAACCGCGAGGGGGCTGGCCTGTGCCTGGGGGCGGCAGCCTGGCCATTCCTCGGGGATTTGGAGAGGGGCCAGCACCCTATGGCGGTGGCGCCAGCCCTTGTCTTCCGGGCGGGGAGGTGTGGGCCAAATGGCCTTACCGTCCCTTGATCGCCTTGCTCCTCACCCCACCGTGTCCACCGGTGTTGGTGAGATAAAGTTACGAATAACGTAATCAGTGGTCAAGTAATAAATTACGAAATATGTAAATTATGGCGTTAAACGAATGGTAACCACTGTGCGTTATGGTAACACTTTCTGAGGCATTGCTACATTTGGCGTATTGGGAAGGGTTCATGCTGGCTCGCATCCGGGCATGGCTGGTTGGTGGAATAGGATTGGCGGCACTTGTGTCACCGGCCCTGGCTGCCATGCAGGCTGAGGACAGTGATGCTGAGGAAACCATCCTCCTCTATCGCCCCATCAGCTACTATAAGGGCGGTGCCGACAGTTTCACGGGCAAGGAAGTTGCCGATATTCCGGCAGAGCGTGTCCTGTCGAGGCTGCTGGCTCAGCTTGAACAGCCGGTGGTGGTACGTTACCTGCCGCTCAAGCGCGCGATCAGCCAATATGGCGCCAGCCGTGACGACTGTATCGTGGCACCCCGCAATGGTGAGGGTGAGCCCGACGTGGTCTCTGACGTATTCTACGCCAGCCCGTTCTGGATTTATGTGCTGGCAGACAGTCCGGTGCAGAAGCATGAGGATATCAGAACCTTCGGCACCATTGACGGTGCTGACATGATGACTGGCAAAGTCATTTTTGGCGCGGCTGAGCGCACCTTCGCCCCCAATTTCCAGAGCCTCATTGCCATGCTGCTTTCCGGCCGGGTGGAGGCGATCCCGCTTGGGGAGCTGGCGCTATCAAATGAGCCGGATCTGGCCCCCAAAGTCCGCCGCCTGTCGGACGAGCCCTATGTCACCATCGACATGCGTATCCGCTGCAAACGCACCGCGCGCAATGAGCGGTTCGTATCCATGGTCAACGGTGCCATCCGTGCCCGCGAGGGTACGGCAGCGGACGAGTGAGGCGCGTCAGGCTTCCTTGAGCATGGGCGTGTGAACCCACATCACCACACCGGTGATATCCCCGACACCAAGCCGCCCTTTAGACGCACCCGCCAGCGCTTCGGGCAGCAGCGAAAAGCTATAACTTTCAGAGGGTTCCACCGCGTCCGCCCCACCGCGCAGCATATCCTGCCCGCCGGCGGTTTTCACATATTGGCGCATCACCTGCCGCCCGTCCCCAAGGGCCAGCACAAACACCTGCCCCGGCACAATGGGCGCATAATGCTGGCGCGGGTCAGCGGTGATCACAAGGCTGCCTTTTCGCACCAGGCTGCCCATGGTGCCGTCTGCCATCACATAGCAGGCCAGTCCTTCGCTGGTGGCGGCACCGGGCGGGGCCGCAACTTCGCTGTAGGGGAAGTCTTCCTCAAGGGGCGCAAGGGTGCCATCACCATAGAGCATGCCCGCGAGCGGTACCGGCGGCGCGCCTTCGTCCCCCGGCACGATGGTGCGTTTGCCGTCCTCGAGGCTGCGGAGCAGCGAGCGCGGGCTGAGGCCCAGCATATCGGCAAGGCGTTCCACCTCGTCCGCCTGTACGCCGCGCTTGCCGCCCAGAATGTCGGTCACCCGTGGCGGCGGGATTTTGAGCGCGGCTGCCACGTCCTTCAGTTTGAGGGAGCGTTCCTTGAGGGTGGCTCTGATCCAATCCTGTTTCGGCATGTTGCTTCCTGTATTACACGGGCATAACCCGGGTTGAGTTACGTTAAGTGTAATTTTCCTTGCATTAAGTTACGAATAACGTAATCATATAAACATGATCGAGTCAAACAGAATTGTGCCAAAGGGCAAAACCCGGCGCGTTGCGGGTGGCCATGGCCGAAAAATTGAGCAGGGGAGTGAGCCGCGGGCGCAGGGTCGTGCGCTGGCACGCACCTGTGTGCAAAGACTGTGCGGCATGTGTGCGGCCTTTGTGCGGAGAGCCACCCCGTCCGCCACGGGGGCATATCGCCTTGGCTGAATTCCCCGCGCTCCCCCTTTTCACGGACGCCTATCTCGCTGACACCCGTCACCTGACGGCGGAGGAGCATGGCGCTTACCTGCTATTGCTGATGTGTGCCTGGCGCACCCGCGGCTGCGCGCTGAAGGACTGTGACCGAACGCTGGCGCGCATTGTGGGCGTGACCCGACCGCGCTGGAAAAAACTGCGCCCGGTACTGGCCGAATTTTTTGATACAACCGGGGGCCAGTGGCGGCAGAAGAAACTGACCGAGGTGTACCGGGGCGTTGAGGCGCGGGTGGCCAAAAACCGCGCCAACGGTGCCAAGGGTGGCCGCGCCAAGGCGGTCAGGTCTGCCAAAGTGAGCCAGCCCGCTAGCGTTGGGGCTAGCGATGGGGATGGCGATGGGCTTGGCGATGGGCTTGGCGCGGGCGTGCCAACCAAAAGCCAAAACCAGACTCCAGAACCAAAGGCGGAAGCAGGAGCGCCGGACGGTGGGTTAGACGACGCGCTTCTCGCCCGGCTTGCTGCGGCTGCCGGGCTTGATGAAGGCAAATCAGGGGACGCCGCTGTGGTCGCCAGCTGGCAAGCTGCCGGCGCTGACGAGGTGGCAGACATGCTGCCCACCATCGCACGCTTGCGGGCACGGGAAGAGGGCCGGGTGGGCCGGGCGCCCAAAAGCCTCGCCTACTATGGCGCGGCGGTGCTGGAGGCCCGCGACGCCCGCTTGGGCGCGGTATCCCGCGGCAAGGCGCACGCGAGTGCCCACCCCGCCGCCCCGCCCAAACGGGTGTTCGACCGCGACAGCGTGGCCGACTGGCGGGCCTTCCTTGGTGACGCCACGAGCCGCTTCAGGGGTGACTACGTGAGCGCCAATTGGGTCATAGGCCGCGACCACCCGGTCTTTGAGGCCACAAGCCTGGGGCCAGACCCCCGGTGCAGCATCAACCACCGTATCCCCGATGCGGTGATGAATGAGTATGCCGCCGCGTGGGGTTGGCGGCGCCCCTGATGGGGCAGGTTTGAAGCTATGAGCGAGAGAGGACAGCCATGATGGAAAACAGCAAGATGAGTGCAGCGGGCAGTGAGACACTGACAAGCGGACGCTTGGCGCTCAGGTTCACAGCAAAGGCGCTGGCGCGGGAGTTTAGCGCCCGGCCAGACAAGGCGGCGCTGTTGCCGGTTCTCGAGGCACGCTTCGTGGCCGCCACATGGACCCTGCGCCGCCTGCCGGACCGTGAAAGCGCGTTCAGCCGTATGCGCGGCAGCCTGTGGCCGGAGATGCTGGCCGACGGCGGCACTTATGCGACAGCGGGCCTGACCAGCTTTCAGGCACGCATGCGGGCGCGCCCGACCGCGGCGGAGATTGACGCCATGCAGCCAACGCTTGACCTATTGCTGCTGCTGCCAGACGTGGAAGACCGCCGTATCCTCTTTTACGCCTGCCACTTCCAGGACGGGGAGACCGGCGGGCGCATTCCATGGGCGAAAGTCAGGCGCGCGACAGGGCTTAACCTCTCCCGCTGGACCTTCAAACGGCGCTTCGAGGCGGGCCTGCGCTGGCTCGCCAGCCTAATTTTTTTACAGATTTAATAAAATGGCATCTATAGCCAGAATGGGCTATGACAAAAGGTGAGAGGGGCAGCTAGGGTACGCCTGTACCGACGGGTGCGGGCGTTCTGAGCGAAACGCTGAAACTAAAGGGTGGGGTAATTCAGATGAAGGTGTTGGGTGTAGTTTTTGCGATGCTGGCGTTCGCGCTGCCGGTGTCGGCGCAGACCGGTGCGGCTGTCAAACGGGCTGAGCCGCCGGCCATTTCAGAACTGGCGCTCCAGCGCAGTGAATATCCGGCGAGCTTGTCTGCCTCCTGCACCTATGTGGGGCAGGATTTCGACATGAACTGTGCGTTTTTTGTCTCCCGCGTGGCGGCGCGGAAAAGCGACAAGCGCGTGAACGACATGCTGCTGCGCATGTTCTCAAGCCGCACGGCGGAGGAGTGGAAAGACCACCCCATGTGCACCACGCCCGAGGTGAAGGACATTGAACGCCACATCAAGGTGATGAAGGTTCAGAACAAGCTGAAGGGCTTTGAGGAACAGCTGATCCGCGAACAGGCGGCCCCGGCGATCGCGTTTTGCGCTGACCCCACGATGACGAATTATAAGGCGTACCTGAGCTCGCTCGACGATGCCACCAGCTGCACCATCGACACCACGACCGAGACAGCCTTCATGAAATACCATGAGGATACGCAAAGCTGGACCGGTACATTCTCACCCAAAAATCCGTCGAAGCCGACGAGCGAATATACCATCAAGCTTGACGCGGCCACCGGCAATGTGGGCAAGCGGCTGATTTTCATGGTGGAACAGATGATCCGCCCCAGAAGCGGCGGCGGGCAGGGCATCCAGCTCGTCTACCGCGCCACCCGCTCCGACCAGAAGCTCTTCTGCGGCTATGTTGAGTGGTAAGAAGCTAAGGCACGCCCTACCGTTTCTGCTTCTTTGCGCCACGCTTTCAGGTGCCGTCCCTGCAATCGCCGGGGACGGGCCGTGGCCGGTTATCACCGAATTCACCACCGCCGCTGATCTGGACCTTACGGGCGCGGGCATGACCTACGAGCTTCCGCTCGCTGACGCTGCGGGGCAGGTGCATTACCGCCTTGTCTGCCGCGGTGCCGCGGAAGACCTCATCCAAATTGCCGACAAGCCTGATGACCAGTCATGGGCGTTGCCGCCGCTGACCTGCGCACTTTATGAGGGCGATAGCTCACACGGCCGTTCGCTCCTTGACCCGGCACCGGTACATCCGCTCCTGTCCCGTGGGTATTTTGACAGTCGCGCCTTTGTTGGCGACTGCGTGCAGTATCCGGAATACGGGCTTGAGCGGCATTACCGGCTGCGCGGCTTCACACTTACCCTCGTGGCCGAGGACGTGAAAATGCAGCTGGATGACAGCACGCTGTTGCGCGGGGAATATGCGAACCCGGTAACGCGCCTGCGCCTTGTGGTCGCTCTACGGCATGATGAAGCGGCGCAGTCCGCCTTCGCCGAAGCACCAGATGTGCCCGACCCGCGCCATAGCGATCGCGGGTGCAACCGTTCAGATGGTCGGTGGTAACTGCAGGGCAAAAGCAAGAGGGGGCGCCACGCCAAGCGCGGCACCCCTTCTGTGGAGAGATAAGGACCGCACTTTCTGTGCGTGAGCCTCACCGAAATAAACTCTCCTGATTTTTACACGACCCCCCGGTCTCGTATAATTCTCGTCTTTTCTCCGCGTGTTAGCGGAACAGCGACAGCACGCTTTGTGGTGCCTGGTTCGCGATACCAAGGGCTTGAAGGCCCAGTTGTTGTTTGGTCTGGAACGCCTGCAGGTTGGCGCTTTCGCGCGCCATGTCTGCATCCACAAGGCTGCCGATGCCCACTTCAAGGCTGTCACTGAGCTTGCCAGCAAACTGCTGCTGGATCGCGAGCCGGTTTGATGTCGCGCCAAGGTTCGAGAGCATATCATTCACCGTGCTGATCGCGGTCTCAACGGCGTCCACGGCAGCGGACGCACCGCCGCTTGACGATGTGGGCGAGCTTGAGAAGGTCGCGCTGGCGCCCGAGCCTTCCACATACAGTGTGCCGCTGAACAGATAGAGCGCCATGCCCGGCCCGACGGTGTTGCCTGAGGTGTCGGAGCCGAACTCGGCATCAATGGCGTTTGACGCGGCAACCGCGTTGGTGAGCTGGTTTGCGCCGATAAATTCGCCGGTCGACTGGTTGTAGGCTGTGCCGTCATTGTAGACGCTGGCAAAGTTGGCAGCCATATAGTTGTTCATGGCATCAAGCGCCACGCCGTCATCAAAGCGGTTGGCCGTGCCGGTGCCGATCAGCGTGTTGGCACCGCCCGCGCCCGCAGACGAGATATCCGCCGTATCAAGGCTGAGCGACGACAGCGTGAGCGTGTTGCCGCTTGTGGTAATCGCGCCTGAGCTGGTGCCTGTGCTGTCAGTGATGGCGGAAAGCGTGTCACCGGCCAGCAGGTTCTTGCCGTTGAAGGTTGCGTTCTCGCTAATCGTGGTGACCTGCGCGGCCAGCTGCTGGAAATCCTTATTGAGCGCCGCGCGGCTGGCGGTATCAAGCCCGCTGTCCTTGGCGGCAACGGCCTTTTCCTTCATTTCAATCAGAAGGTCGGAAATGGCTTCGGCGCCCGCGATGGCGACATCAAGTTCGGATTGTGCACGAGAAAGCGAATTGTTGACCGCACGGTAGCCTGCCACGTCCCCACGCATGTTTTGCGCGATGGCGTAAATGGCAGCATTGTCTTTTGCGGAAGAAACCTTGAGGCCCGTATTCACGCGCGACTGCGTGATCTCGAGCGAACGCCCGGTCGCGTTCAGGTTCTGGAGCGCTGCGAACGCGCCCTGATTTGTGTTCACCGAAAACATCGTTCTGATGTCTCCCCCATCTTTCAGTTGTGCCTGACCTTCTGTCCAGGCGGTGCCTTTTGCACCAAGTCCCTATGTGCATGAAATAGGCCAGTTTTAAGGGATCGTTAAAATTTTATCTTTTTCGCAGAGCGCTGCGGCATACACCAATTTGGTGTGCTTGATATAGTCTCGACCTGATGTGGAATTTTTTGCCCCATGCGGCAATATTTGCCGCATGATCGCGTCATAAACCTATGAAAGGCGGAATCTTTTGCCGCTGTCCCGTCGCGCGAGCGCCTTTGCTACTGCGGGCTCGGGTTGGGTACACACGGATGTTCGGATATCGGCAACAGGCGGAGCTCATCCGCGTCATAGGCGATGATGGGGTACACGCCGTTTACCTCACCCTTCTCGGTCAAGGCTTTGCACTGTTCTTGGATGAAGCCCATTTTATTGTGCGAAATCCAGTCTGCGCGCGGCGCCATGTAAATAATATGTCGCCCGCTGAGTACAGCCTCTTTCGGGCTGTCGATAAACTGGTGGCTGCCGATCCTGTTGATGGCAAAAGTGTCGTCACCGGGCCGGAGGGTGCGGTCGACCACCACGCGGTTTTCACCGAAGGAATAGATTTGCAAGGTGACGCTTCTCTGGTCTTTTGCAGTGTCCATGAATGTTGTCAGGCCCGCCTTCTCGGAGAAATGATGCCAGCTTCCAGTGTAAAATCGCTCTTTGCCGAGCGGGCGCAGGTTGCTGTCGAGGATGCTGTAGTAGTTTCGCTCGGCGAAATAATCGAACCGTTTCACATAGATGTCATATTTTTTTCCGCTGCGGCCCTGAAGGGGCGCATAAGTGGTGTACTGTTCGGGCCGGACAGCCCAGCCGCCGGTCCTGTAGCCAAGCCCTTCGCCTTCGGGTCCAACTATGTACCTGTGTTCCGCGACGGCATATTTTGCCATCGGGTCCACCCGTTCCTTGGGGTCGGGCAATTGGGGCGCGTCCTTCGCGGCCTCGCGCAGGTCAGCCTCATAGCGGGCCATGGCGCTGTCCATCCTGCTCAGGGTCTCGTCCACCCCGCGCACGCGTGTCAGCTGATTGCCGATCATCTCCCGGTCCTCAGCCTGCCAGCTTTCCTGCATGGCGTCGCGTTCGCCCTTGCGGGCGGTATCAAGTTCCGCCAGCGCGCGCTCAAGAAGGGTGTCATAGGTTTTCACGTCCGCGGCCGAGGGGGTGCCCACCACCCGGCGCTCAAGCGCCTGCGCTTCGGCCCCGAGGCCAGTGAACCTGACCCAACTGCTTTGCGGCAGCGTGTCATAAAGCCGGGTCATCACGCCCTTGAACTTGGTTTTGGTACGCGCGAAAGAGGTTTTGCGCCATGCCATTTTCTCGGCCCGGCGCAAGGTGTCGCTGTTGTTGATCTCGAACCCGTGCACCTGCACGTCTGTGATCTCGATATTCCCGGCGGCGACTTTCCGGGCTTCCTCGCGCGTGAGCCATGTGCCGCGAACGGAGGCGCACAGATCGCGCTCCTGCCGGTTGATGGCGTTCATGCGGCTGGTGTCGAGGCGGTATGGCGTGGCGCACAGGAACTCGTCCCAGTTCGGGCTGCCGGACACATTGAAACCGTTCTTGCCGTTTTGTGCCACAATGCCCGCGTCACAGAAAACACTGATGAAAGCGCCGCCACCATTTGTGTGCCGTGCGGCCCCCTTCAGTGGGTTCGGGAACTGCGCCACGAGCATCAGGTTATAAAGGTCTTCCTCCCCCACTTCAGCGAGGACGCGGTTGCCGCCCTCTGTCTCCACCTGGCTGACACCGGGGTTGAGCCAAAGCGCCGTGCAGCCCACCACCGGTTCGCCCATCAGGTAGCGGATATTGAAATTGCCGCGCAGCTTGAGTCTGGCGTATGGCTGCAGGCGTACGTCACGTACGTCGACCATCTGGTGGCTGATCTCGAACGCTTTTTTGGCCCCCGTACCCGGCGCGGCATGGGCTGGCAGGCAGAGCGTTAGAAGGACCAAAAGGCCCGTGAGTAACGCTTTCATTCCCAGCCCTCCATCAGCTCGTTCATCTCTTTCTGGGATGTATTCTTTGCCGTGCGGCCCTTAAAATGGCTGTCTTCATCGCCGGTGCTGGCGGTGAGTGTACCGAGCTCATCCAGCATGCCGTGCTCCCGCAGTATGACCACACCGTAGGGAAGGCCGAGGATCAGGAAGAAGGTGACGGTGGCCGAAGCCTTGGCCGAGAAACGGGTGATGCGCTTGACCGCGCCAAAGACAAAATAGGGCACAAGAAGGCTCAGGATAATGGCAACAGGGGCCCAGATTTCATCCTCAATCGCGGCGGTAAAGCACCAATTGGCACCGTAGGCGGCACCGGCGGCCAGCAGCAGCCAATAAAATCCGGCGCTGCGAGGTTCCGGCCCTTCGGGGCTGATGGGGGAGTGCGCGGCCTGTGGCTGCGGGCGTGGCTGGGCCTTAGGGGTTTGCTGGGGCGTTGGTTGGGGATTCGCTTGCGCCTGCGCTGCAGGCTGCGCCGTCACACCGCCGAAAATGCCGTAGCTCTGGCGACGTGCCGCACTGCTGTCCGCGGCGGGGGGCGACCATTCAAGCTGGCTGCCGCAACCGCTGCAATTGAAGCGGATATGCCCGCGGTCGGTCGGGAAGCGCAACTGTTTGCCACAGTCAGGGCAGTTGATGATTTTCATCAGGCCGCCACCGGGGGCTGCCGCTTGCGCTTTTGGCTGGGGTTCGGGTTTTGGCTCCGGCTTCGGCTCGGCCTCCGCCAGCACTTCAACCTTGTCGGGCGTGCGGCGCCGCCAGCCAAGCTTCACGCCGCAGCCGTCGCAGCGGACGGCAACAAAGCTGCCGCGGGCGGGCGGCGTGTGCGCATGGTTGCAGCGCGGGCATGTGATCATGCCGCCACTGGGTGTATTCGGTGAACCTTCCGCCATAAAACCTCCCCCATCTTTGAGGCTGGCCCACGCGGGGGCCGGCAAAACGAGCTATGTGTAGTCTGGAACATTAAAAATCTACGCTTCACTCTACGCCCGTACAAGCAAAACCGGCTGCTGCTGCCGCCTCAGTTCGAGACGCAGGGAAACTCCTCTACCGTCAGGTACCGTTCGGCCAATATGTCATAGACGTAGGTGGGGTAAATCCCCGGCTCGGTGGTGCCATTACCATGTGTGCTTTGGCATACGGGTTTGGGCCTGTTGTATTGGCTGCCCCAAGGCTTTGAATAGGCGTAGAACCGGTCGCCGATCTTGCGCACATAATATTGCGGGTCGGCGAGTTTGCTGGTGCGGTCAAGGGTGCCGCCGTTCATCATGGCGAGGGGCTGCGAATTCACCTCCGCGCCTGAGGGTCGGTTGGTGAAGGGGTTCAGCACCACGCGTTCCTCGGGCAGGGAATAGATGATTGGCAAATGGCCCTCAACAATAAAGGCTAGCATACCGCCTGACGCCTCAAACAGCCCAATGCGCGCAAGATGCGACGCGGGGAAGCGGGGGGTGAGGCGTTTGCCGTCCGGCCCCGCGACCCATGTGACCTTGCGTGAGCCATACCTCACGCCGCCAAGGTCGAGGTCATGTGCGAGGTCGCGGTTGTCCTGCACTTCATAGAGGTCGAAATAGCCGCCTTTTGCTTCCCCAAAGGGGCGGATGTTTTTAAAGCGTGCTTCAAGCACAAACCGGCCGGACTGGTCCTTGAGGCCATAGTCATACTGGGTTTCCCGCCCGCGGTAGGCGGTCAGGCTCTGGCTGGGTTTGATATAGTTCTCAAGCGGGTTTTGTGGCCCTGCAGGTGCATTCTTCGCGCGTTCGTCCAGCATCGCCACATAGGCGTCCACCTCGGCGTCGCGCTGTTTGATCGCGGTGTCTACCTTCGCTACACGCTCAAGCTGATTGGCCACCAGTGCCTTGTCGCGCGCTTCCCAGCTTGCGGCTACTTCTGCGCGGGCACCTGTTTGCAGCGCCTCGAGCTCGGCATAGGCGGCTTCGATATAGTCGTCCATTTTCCTGAGGCCCTCGGCGCTCAGGCGGCTGTCGCGCTCCTTCGCGCCATAGAAGCGGCGCTGCAGGTCATTGGCGACATAGGTACCTCTGTCCCCCGTGGCGCGGATGCGCTCCATGATGCTGGCGGCCTTGGCCTCTTTGTGCTCATAGGACTTCATGCGCCACAGATGTTTCTCGGCCCGGCGCAGGGTGTCGCCGTTGCTGAGCTCGAAGCTGTGCACCATCACGTCCTCGATTTTGATGCCCGCGAGCGCGACCTGTTTCGCCGCAGCCGACGGCAGCCATTCACCGCCAACGGACGTGCAGAGGTCTTCTTCCCGCCGCTCAACATCGAAGGTGTAATTGGTGTCTATCTTGTTCGGTGTCGCGCAAATGAACTT
The DNA here is from genome assembly GCF_000375545.1 of Kordiimonas gwangyangensis DSM 19435 = JCM 12864. GTDB lineage: Bacteria > Pseudomonadota > Alphaproteobacteria > Sphingomonadales > Kordiimonadaceae > Kordiimonas > Kordiimonas gwangyangensis. The sequence continues at coordinate 47,999 of NZ_AQXF01000001.1, read as the reverse complement.
GTCCCACGAGGGGCTGCCCGCCACGTTGAAACCGCCCCGGCCGTTTTGCGCCACAACGCCTGCGTCACAAAACAGGCTAAGGTGCGCGCCGCCGCCATTATGCAGCCGTCTGGCTTCCTTGTTCGTGTTCGGGAACTGCGCCATCAGCATCAGCTTCCACAGGTCCTCCTCGCCCGGTTCGGCCAGCACGCGGGTGCCGCTATCCAGCACCACCTGGCTGATGCCGGGGTTGTTCCACGACGCGGTGCAGTTCACCACCGGCTCACCAAGCAGGAACCACACCTTGAAGGTGCCGCTGATCTCAAGGCTGGAATTGCTCTGGATAATGCGGTCGAGGGTTTTGTGGCGAATGTCGAAGCTTTTGCTGGTGCTCATCGGCCCCGCCGCATTCGCGGTGAGGGAGGTGAGCGAGAGTATGAGCGCGATCAGTAGCCGGGTCATCACCAGTCCTCCATCAGTTCGTCCATCTGGGACGGGGTGGTGTTGGCGGCGCTGCGGCCTTCGAATACGGTATCCTCGAGCGAGGGGCCGTCTTAGGATGGCAGCTTGAATGATGTCACCGCGGTGATAATGAACGGTATGGTGAGCGAGATGATGATGAGGGTGGTGACGGAGCGGCCTACGCCGAAACGGGTTGCGATGCGCACCGCGCGGAACGCCAGATAGTAGGTAAGCGCCACACAGCCGAAAAAGGCGATGTTCAGCAGGGTGTCCTCCCCCGCCGTCTGGTTCAGCTTTTCAGTGGCAAGGCCCGCGAGTACACAGCCCGCGATATAAAGGAGGGCCATCTTGCGTGGCGGTTCAAGCTTTGGCGCGGCGGTTTTTGGCCTTGCCGGTGCGCTTGGGGGTGCAGCCGGTGCTGCGCCCTGATCTGCAGGCGGCAGGCTGGCCTTCACTGCGTCATAGAAGCTGGCGGTGGTATCGGCCGCCGGTGCGACTTCAATATCCCCATCTTGGGGGATATGCTTGCCGTCAGGTGACCACTCAAGCCCGCCGCCGCAGCCCGGGCAATTGAATTTGATATGTCCACGATTACCGGGGAACCGCACCGCTTGCCCGCAGTCCGGGCAGTTGGCTGTCAGTTTCTCGTCCGTCGCCATTGTCTCCCCCCATCATGAGAGATGGCCAAACGCCATATGGTTAATTTGGAACACTGAAAACGCTACTGCCGCGCGCATGCCGGAACAAGCAAAAAGCGCCGGGACGAGCCAAGGTCAGCCCTCGGCTAAGCTTTTGTTTAAGGTGGGAAACGCGACTTTTTTGGGGCGATGGGTGAAAAAGATAAAAATGATTTACCCAGTACGATAATTTTCACCAGTTATTAACACTCTCCGGCTGAAAGTTAACCCATGGTTGATTTTGCCCTGCCGAGAGCGGACCACTTCGCGGTCTTCCAGAACTACTACAAGCGCCTCGCGGCTGATGCGGGTGGCGTACCCAAACGCACGGCTTTCAACCCGTCTGAAATCAAGGACCTGCTGCCCTTCATTTTCATCATCGAGTTTCGCTCGAAGGATGATCTCTATGTGCGGCTTGCGGGCACCGCGATTGAGCAAGTGCTGCGCATGAGCCCCACAGGCCAGAACTATCTTGATCTGGTGCAGGAGGGGGAGCGCGAGTTTTTCCGTGAAGCCAGCGCGAATATCATGAGCGTACCGTGTGGCGGTTTCTTCCGCCGTATCGTCGCACTCTCGAACGGGGACAAACATGAGCTGCAAAGCAAGTGCCTGCCGTTCGCTGACCGGGACGGCCGCCTGCGTTACATGATCGGCATGACCTCAGTGCGCGCGGATCTGCGCCTCACGCACTATGACCCACCGGTCAAGGATGTGTCTGAAATCACCGGCTTCCACTATGAAGACCTTGGCTACGGCATCCCCGAGGATATCCCGCCGCTGCCGGAACGCACGCTCAAGTCCTGAGCGCGCTATGCGCTAATACACATATTCGGGCTGGGCGTTCCTGATCTCGCGGCTGGGCGGCGCGCCAAACAGGCGCTTGTATTCCCGGCTGAACTGGAACGGGCTTGCATAACCCACACGGAATGCGGCGGTGGAAGCATTCAGCCCATCATGCAGCATCATGTTGCGTGCCTGATGCAGGCGAATGTTCTTGAGGTATTGGAGCGGCGTCATCGACGTGATGGCCTTGAAGTTCGAATGAAAGGCCGTGGCGCTCATACCCGCGATGGACGCCATGTCACCGACCGAGAAGGAGCGGGTATAGTCCGTATGCAGGGTGCGCAGCACTTCCGCCAGCTGGTGGAACTTGCCGCCCCGGCGCGCGGCGGCCCGCAGGCAGGCACCACGTTCCCCCACCAGCACCCGGTAAAGGATTTCGCGCATGATCTGGCGCGCGAGCACCTTGCGCTCGGTCTCATGGTCCATGGCTTCAATCAGCCGCACGGCGGCACCGGCGATATGGTCCGACAGGGGCGCGGCATGGATCGCCTGTTCCATCGCAACCGTGGTCTCACCATAGCCGCCATCGTCGAGGCAGAGGTCATCCTCATCAAGGTCGATCAGCAGGTCACCCAGCATCACGGGGTCCACCGATATGCACATGGAGAGGAAGGGGTTCTCGGGGCTGGCTTCTTCCACCCGCGCCACAAGCGGCAGCGGCACGGAAAGCACCAGATAGTTATAGGCATTGTATTCGTAGCGGTTGTCGCCCAACAGGCCGCACTTGCTGCCCTGCGCCACAATGATGATGCACGGCTTATAAACCACGGGGCGGCATTCGGTCGGCTCTTCCGCGCGGTAAAACTCCACGCCGGGGATGGCGCCTTCCACCTTGCCCGGTGTATGGGCGTGGCGGGCGATAAGGTCCGTCAGCCGGGCCTTGGTCTCAAAATCGGGGCGTGCAGTATCAAGCATGGTTCCGGTCCGTCACAGCTGTCTTCTTTGATGGGGAGGGCGGCATCAAGGGCCGCTTCTTCTTGACGTCCATCATGCCGCGTGGCTCATGCGCGCGTAAAGGCCAATCGGACCCGCGCGCAGGATCAGGCATGAAACGCGCACGAATATATATGGGTGGGCGGTGGCCGGGTTAAAAGGGGAGAAATGCGCGGGGCAGAAATGAACAAGGGCCCCATGGGGCCCTTTGGTCTGTCTCTGGTGATCCTGAAGATCTGCCTTACCTACCACCCTACATGGTAGCGGCGATGCTCCAGTAAAATGCGACACCGATGATGCCGAAAAACGCAGCCATCCCTAGGAGGCAAATCGCACCCTGGCGGGGCTGCGCGTTTGCACAGTGTTTTTTCATTTATCGCTCCCAAATGCCCCTATGGGCCGGACTATACCGAAACGGTACTATCCTGAAAAGGGTTAATTTCACGGAAGCCCTAAAGCTTTTCCTGATCTTTTTACGTGGCCCCGTGATCTTTTTACGTGACCAAACTCAATTCACCTTCTGCCTTTCCAAAAAAATATGTATCCTCCCGCTGCCGGAGGGGTCCGGCGAGACCCGGGGGTCAGGTTGGGCGAGGGTGTATGCCAACTGGCGACAAGATTTTCAGGAAGTTCCTCGAGCTATGGCACGCCATGCCGCGCGAGGAAGGCAAGATACCGTTCCGTCGGGATGTTGGACCATCGCTCGCGCCCGCGCTGATGCCGCATGTCTTTCTTGGCCGGGTAAACGGCAAGTTCGATATCGAGATCCGCCTCATGGGTTCGGCGCTCGAGGACAGCACCAATTTCCGCCTCACCGGCACCAATTATTTTGACCAGCTTCACCCCAGCACCTGGCCGTTTTATGAACGCTTCATCTTCGCTTACCGTGCGCAGCCTTGCGCCGGGCGAGTGACCCGCCATGTCGTGGGTTCGGACGGCCTGACCTACGACCTTCACACCCTTGCCGCCCCACTGGCGGACGATGACGGCACCGCGCGCTATATCATGGGTGTCAGCTATATGGCGACAAACCACGCCAAAAGCGCGGAGCGCCACGTGCGCGGGTTCGGCGCGACCGGGCTTGGGAATGCCCAGATTGTCGATGTACGGTACCTTGACCTCGGTTTCGGTGTGCCGCCTTCCCTGCCGCCGCGCGAGTAGGCCGGCGGGCTTTCACCTCTCATTGCTACCGCTCAGCGGGATGCGGACTGCCTCACCATCATAGGGCCGGACCGTGATGGCCGCATGGGGAGCTCGGCCTTCAAGGCTGATCAGCCGCGGGATGGAACGGTCGTCAAGCCATGCGCCGTCCGCCGCGCGGCTCAGTCGCACGTAAGGCGCACCACGGAAGGAAAGCCACAAGCTGTCCTTTGTTCCCTGCAAGGCGAAGTCGCCAAAGCGGCCAAAGTCCACAGCGTCATCACCGGGGGTGGTGGCCTCGCCCGCTGCCGGGGGCAGGGCAGCCAGCGCCCATTCGGCGGCGTCACACGCCTCAGTCTCCACATCAGGACTTGCCGCAAGTCTGGTCAGGGCGGCGCGGTAGGCTGTGTCCTGTGCGGCGGCTGCGGTCGCAGCGACATCCGGGCTGATGCCCACATGTTCGGTATAAAGCGTGCCGGTTTTCGCGTTCGTGAAGGCAAGGCGTGGTAGGCGCAGGTAAAAGCGGTCATCCAGCACCACAGGGTCCCAGCCGTTGCCGCCACCAAAGGTGCGTTCACCTACCACGGTCGCACCCGCGAGCGCGCGCAAGTGGTAGGTCACATGTTCGGCAAGGCTGTAAGTAAGACCGCTCGTGAGGATATAAAGTGGTTTGCCGTGATGGCGCGCGCCCGCCATGTCGGTGCGGGTGACAAGGGGGGCTGCGTCACCCTTCCAGCGTTCATGCCGTGTCGCAAACGTGACCGCATCGGGCCCAAGGAAATAGCCCAGGAACAGCGGCAGCAGGCGGCTGTTGCCGCCGCCATTGTGCCTGAGGTCAAGGATGATGGCCTTAGCGGGGCCAAGAAGGGTCATGACATGGGCGAACATATCTTCGCTTTCTGTCACCTGGCCGTAAAACTCATCAAGCCGCAGGTAACCCACACCGCCGGGCATGAGGCTGACGGCGCGAATGCCAAAATTGTCCGCCGCGGCCTCGGCCGCCTTGCGTGCCTTGTTGGCCGTGTCACGCTCCCGCGCGGCATCGTCATGGGTGGCGGCTTCACGGGCGCGGAACCGGCTGACCGCCGCGGGGTCGTATGTTACGCCGATATGGCTGTCGCCGGTCACCGCGCGCAGGTCGCGGGTGATGGCGTCGGCCAAGGCTTCAGGGCTGCCATGGTCATCATAGCTGCCCGCAAGCGCGCGCACCTTGGGCGCGGAAGCATGGGCGATATCCTCATCCACAAATTGATCCTCGATGAGCGTAGCGATTTTGGTCATCAGCTCAGGTGGTGTGAGTGCCGTATCATCCGCGTGGGCTATAGGCGCGAGGGCAAGCAGGCCGAGTGCAATAAGTGTGCACCGCATTTGACCGCCTCTCATGATTGCACCTGCGCAGTCTGATCGCCGCCCATGCCAAAACGCGCCGCCAGTGGGGTTGCCTCAAGCGCCATGCGGGCACGCGGCAATATAGTGGCGAGGTCCACACCCAGCTCAGTGGAAAGGGCGGTGAATACCCGCGCTGCCTCGGCGCGGTAGGCCAACAGCCGCTCGCCTTCCGTCGTCCCGGTTGCTGTCAGGTGGAATAGGGTACGGCGGCCGTCGTTCGGGTCACGCTCTGTGCGCACAAGGCCAAGTTTTTGCAGCATGTCCGTGCGCTGCTTCACCAGCTGGTGTGAATGGTCCAGTCCGGCGGCAATCTCGGTCAGTGATGCGGGGCCGGCCTCGACCAGATACAACAGGGTTGACGATACGATCACCGGGAAGCCCATGGCCCGCGCTTCATAGACCGCTTCGGCCTGCCGCGCGATCAGGGTCGCAAAATCGACCGCCATTTTGCCCATGAAGGCGGGGTCGTGATCCAGTAATTCCTTGAACTCATGTGGTTTCATTGTGCTGCCATTTCTATTTATGTAATTTATTGCGCAATATATTACATAAATATGCAATAGGTCAAGTGTGACGGAACGCTCATGCGCCGTTCGCAGCCTCACGTTTCCGTAAGGGCAGCTATCTCAAAGACTAAGGGAAACATCAGAAAAATTAATAAAAAAAGACTTGCTTCCGCCATGTCCGTAATGCACCATGGCCCTAGCCATAGTGACCGAATAGGCCCGTCTCAAGGTTCAACGCCTGAGGCGGGCTTTTCTTTTTATTCGACCGTCACCGCGCGGCATTTCACGCCTTGCGCCAAACTTTCGTTTATATGGCTGTAGCCACGCTTGATTGTGCCCTGTATCATGTCTAATGCTTGTATGGCGCGGCTTTCTTGGGCCGCGAAGCAGGATTTCGCGGTGGGGGCCCGGACCTGTAGGTGAAGTGCCGGCACTGTGGTTACCCACTGTTCCGGCGTTGCTGGGATTTGGACCGACGTGGTGATAATAAGGCAGTTTTGCCGAGCATTAATGGGGAGTATCGCCTTTCTGGGGCTGAGCCTGCCCACCCTTGCGCACGAACACCGCGACAAGCCGATCATCCGCTGGTACTACCAGAGCTTCCCGCCTGTTCACATCACCGATGGCCCGCGTGCAGGACAAGGCTTTGCCGACAAGGCGTTATCGTACCTCCATGCCCAGATGCCGGACTATAACCACCTCAAGGTTTTCTCCTCGCTTTCGCGCGTGCATGGCGAGTTGAAGGCGCGCAAAAATGCCTGCCACCTGGGCCTTTTCAAAACGCCGGAGCGTGAGGAATACGCCTATTTCTCCGACCCCGTCATTGAGGTGCTGCCGAACCGGCTTGTGCTGCTGAAAGAAAACCTTCCGAAGTTTGAACCCATCCTGAACCCCGCGCGCGAGGTGGAGCTGGACCGGCTGTTTGCCGCCCGTGACCTGATGTTCGGCGTGGAGGTGGACCGGGTCTATAGTCCGCGCATCAACGCTTATGTGGATAGCCGCACCAAGGCCGAAGGCAAGGTGGAGCTGCCAAACCCGCGTTTTGCCGCATTGCTGCTGCATGGCCGTATCGACTATGGCTTTGCCTTCGCGTTTGAAGCCACCTACCGGTTCAATATTCTCGAGCGCGGTGACGAGTTCACCACCCTACCAATCGCGGGAGAGCCGGACCTTTTGATGAATTATGTCGGCTGTTCGAAAACCGAATTTGGTGCGCAGGTGATCGCGGATGTGAACCGCCTTGCAGGTAACCTCAAGGAAGCGCACCGCACCTTCTATGAAGAATGGCTGGATGACCGCGCGATCCAGGATTTCCGCGCCACGCTGAAGGCGCATGCGGAAACCACCAACACCGCAGAAACCCGCGCCCCGGCCGAGTTTGAGAAATAAATTACGAAAAACGTAAATTAAAGCTTGCACCCTAATCGGGGTTTTGGCATAGTTATATCCATCAAATGGGGAATTGGGCGCAGGGACGCGCCGCCATCTCCCAAGCACAAGACTGCACACGAATTCATCATCATGCACGCCGCGACGCACCAGCCTCGCGGCGCCTTTCATTTGGGATACGCCATGCCTGACGGGGCTGACACCAATGCGACCGTGAAAGCCACTGAGCGGGCAGCGCGCAAGGAAGCGTTCCTGCATGCGCTTTATGACGGCGCGAGCGTGGCTGAGGCCGCTGCGATCGCCGGCATTGGCCGCCGCACAGTTTATGACTGGCGTTTGAAAGATGTGCATTTCGCAGCACTTTGGCGCGCGCAAGAAGAAGCGGGCGACGACCCGGTGGAAGTGGAAGCCGTGCGCCGCGCGCTGATGGGCACCAAGAAACCCGTTTACCGCGGCGGTACCCTTGTGGGTGAGGTGACCGAAAAATCAGACAGCCTTCTCATGTTCCTCCTCAAATCCCGCCAGCCAGCCAAATATGGCGGCAAGGCGGAAGAGGGGGCCGTGGAAGACGACAAATTGAAAGGCGCACGGGATGCACTATTCAGCAAACTTTGTGCGCTCACTCGGCCCCGCGAAAAAGGCTGAGTTCATTGAAGGCCTCACGGACCGTGAGGCGGCGGTGCTGCTGTATGACTGGGCCTTCTGGGCGCGGGCAAACCAGCTTGCACCAACCACTGACTGGCGGCGCTGGCTGATCCTCGCCGGGCGCGGTTTTGGCAAAACCCGCACGGGCGCTGAGTGGCTGCGCGGCGAGGTTGAGGCCGGGCGGGTAAGCCGCGCCGCGCTCATTGGTCCCACGCTCCATGACGCAAGGGCGGTGATGGTGGAGGGCGAAAGCGGCCTTTTGGCCATCTCGCCGCCATGGAACCGCCCGCATTATGAACCGAGTAAAAAACGGCTGAGCTGGCCCAACGGTGCCTGCGCTTACCTTTATAGCGCGGAGGAGCCGGAGCGCTTGCGCGGCCCCCAGCATGATGCCGCATGGTGTGATGAGCTGTGCGCCTGGCGCGAGGGCGAAGCCACGTGGGACAACCTGCAATTTGGCTTGCGGCTGGGCGCGGACCCGCGTGTGGTGATCACCACCACGCCAAAGCCGCAAGCGCTCCTGAAGGCCATCATGATGGCCGAGGGCACCCATGTCACCAAAGGCTCGACCTACGACAATATGGCCAACCTCGCCCCCGCCTTCGCCGACGAGGTGATCAGCCGCTATGACGGCACGCGCCTCGGGCGGCAGGAACTGCTGGCTGAAATTCTGGAAGACGTGCCGGGGGCCTTGTGGTCCCGCACGCTCATTGAGGAAACCCGTGTGCGCCGCGCGCCTGAGCTTGGCCGCATCGTCATCGGTGTTGACCCGCCTATGAGTGCGGGCGCGGACGCTGATGAATGCGGCATTGTGGCCGCAGGCCTCGCATCGGATCACAGCGGCCACGCCTATGTGGTCGCGGACGAAAGCGCGAGGGGGCTTTCCCCCCTTGGCTGGGCGCGCCGGGCCGTCACGCTTTATCACCGGCTTCAGGCCGACCGCATCGTGGTGGAAGTGAACCAGGGCGGCGCGCTGGTGCCGGGGCTTATTGCCCAGGTGGATGAAAGCGTGGCGGTCACGGCAGTGCACGCATCGCGCGGCAAACACGCCCGCGCGGAACCGGTGGCCGCCCTTTATGAACGCGGCCTTGTGCACCACGCGGGCGCATATCCCGCGCTTGAAGACCAGATGGCGACCTATACGGGCGAGGGGGCGGCAAGCCCCGACCGCATGGATGCGCTTGTCTGGGCGCTCACAAACCTGATGCTCACACGCGCCACACCACCACGGATAAGGACCCTATGACCATGGCCTTTTGGGACAAATTCAAACCTGCCCGCCCGGCACCGGTGACGGCGAAGTCCGCCAATCGCCCGGTATTCTCCCGCGTCGGGCCGGGGCAGGCGGTTGCCACCCCGCACCGCTATGACCGGCTGTCGGACGAAGGTTACCGCCAGAATGTCATTGCCTACCGCGCGGTGGGGCTTGTCGCCCGCGCCTGCGCCAGTGTGCCGATGCGGCTTTACCGGGGTGATGACATGCTGTCGGATCACCCGGTCCTCTCCTTGCTCGCGCGGCCAAACCCGCGGGTGCGGGGGGAGAATTTCATTTATAACCTCGTTGGCTATCACCTGATTGCGGGCAACGCATATGCCCTCGCCGTGGGCCCGGATGGCCGCGCGCCGAAGGAACTGTGGCTCATGCGGCCCGACACGGTGAATGTGCTTGAGGGGCAGGACGGCCTGCCATCGGGCTTTGAGCAGAAGGTGGCAGGCAAAACCCAGCGCTACGGCGCGCGCTCGGTCCTGCACTGGAAAACCTTCAACCCGCTCTCTGACTGGTACGGCATGGCACCATTGGAAGCCGCAGCACTTTCCGTCGATGCCTTCAATGAAGGCAGCCGCTGGAACCTCGCGCTCATCCAGAACGGCGGCGCACCCTCGGGTGTGCTGTATTCCGAGGCAGGCGATGCCCCGCTGACGGACGAACAGTTCAGCCATTTGAAGGCGGAGGTGGAGCGGCGCTACACAGGCGGCAGCAACGCCGGTCGCCCGCTCCTTCTCGAAGGTGGCCTCAAATGGCAGGATGTTGATGGCGGGTATGGTCGGTACCGTTGCACTTATCCTGGGGGTGTCGTTCTGGCGCCGAAGCTGGCAGCTCAAACTGTTTGTCTTGTTACTGGTACCGATGGCTTGGGTCGCGATTTTTCCTGGCGGCTCGTTTGATGCTCTCAGAGGGGCTCTCGCAAAGTAGGCTTGGTTTCATAACGCCGTGATGCCTTCCCCCATTCCGCTTGGCGAGGCTGGAACCTGTGTGCAGGGTGAAGCCATGTATGTCATCGAGGGTGGCGAGAGCTATGGTTTTTCGGCAGGTGACGGCTCGGTCCTGCTTTCCCCTAAATACACGTTAGCTATGGATTTTGACGGCAAGCCATATGCCTATGCTGACGGATACTATATCGACGCAACAGGCACGCAGCTTTTCCGGGCTTTCCATTATGACAATGGCCCGGACTATCTGGTGGAAGGGCGCAGACGGTATATTGACGGCGATTTGGTTGGGTTTCTTGATGAATGCCTGCGCGTTGCTGTGCCAGCCCGTTTTACTTTTGCTGAACCTTTCTGGAATGGCTTGGCCCTTGTGTGCATCGGCTGTGTTGTTGCACCCGGTGGCGAACACCGGAGAATGGTGGGCGGGCAGTGGGGCGCTGTTGACCGCCACGGACAGGCCAGGATTCCCGTGGAGTTTGACGAAGCCGAGGCGCGCAGGCGCATCGCCGCGCTCAGGCGTTAGCCCATATTCTGCATGATTACATATTTTTTGCGCAGCACGCGCTGTGTGCGCTCATAGGCGATGTGCAGTTCGTTGAAAACAGCGGGCGCTTGAAGGGTGTCACCGTGTTTGCCCATGATCTCAAGCCGGGCCGCGAGGTCGGCCACGCTGTCGGCACCAAACACCTGTGCGGTGGATTTGAGCTTGTGGGCAAGGAACTGGATCTGGGAGGCGTCATCCTCCATCACCACGCTTGAAATCTCGGCCAGCATGTCGGGGCCTGCGGTCAGATAGTCCTTCAGGAAACCCGCGAATTTGTCGCCCAGAAGGGCGCGGTATTCGTTGAAGGTCTCCCAGTTGAGGGCATCAAGGTCATCTTCGTCATAAATGTCCGACGCAGTCTCAGCCCCGGTGTCGCCGGTTTCCTCACCAAGGTCGAGGAATTCAAGCAGCACGCCCGACAGGTTCACCTTGTTGATCGGCTTCTTGATGACGCCTGACATGCCTTCCGCCAGATATTCTTCCACATCCCGGTCAGAGACCCGCGCGGTCACCGCAATGATGGGCGCATTTTCATAGTGCTCGGAAATTTTGCGGATTTCGCGTGTGGCCGTTACCCCACCCATTTTCGGCATCATGATATCCATCAGGATAAGGTCATAGTCCGCGTTCGACGCGGCAGCGATGGCCTCCTTGCCGTTTTTTGCAAAATCATAGCCCACATCAAAGCGCGACAGCAGCTTCCCGATGATGCTGCTCATCACCGGGTTGTCCTCAACCACAAGAATGTATTTGGAGGGTGCACCACCGGCCTCGACGGTATCCACGTCCTGTGCTTCGCCGCTGTTTTCGACCGTGTTATTTGCTTCGGTCTCGGCGTTTTCGGCTGGGATCGGCTCTTTTCGGGTGTTTTCAGGCATGGCTATTCTGGCTTGCTTGTTTCTGGCTTCTGTCACTGCGTGTCGGAAACTATAGCGACAGCATTATGTGCTGTCATGCACATAAACACGCACTTTGGTTGGCCCCAGTCATATGCGCCAGCATGCAAAATTTCCGTTAATGCAGGTGTGCTTATTCATGGTTTTTATCACGCAGTCCGTGACATTGGTCAAATGGCATAAGCGCGGTTTTCCTAAAATTTTAGCGGTCGCTGGACTCTCGGGTCCAGAAATGACATAAGCGCCGACGCTGCCGGTATATGTGCACTCATGGTGGTGCCGCAGGATGGGGGTCTTGCTGCAGACCGGCTCAGAAAATGTATGGAGTTTGCTATTGAAGTTGCAGAAGAACCTCGGGGGAGGGGCAGCGCGTCTTGCTGCCATCTGGACAGAATTTTACTCACCCGATGCTCTGCCTGATCGGCGCGATTTCACGCTTTCGCGCCTTGGTGCGGTGGCATCCTGTTTCATGGCGCTTAGAAAAGACGGCGCGGGCGGCCTCGTGGTTGTGCAGTCTGGCACCGCGATCGACCACCTTTGGGGCCGTAACATGGTTGGCGCTGGCAGCCAGAATATGGCGCTGATGCAGGACGTGAACCTGGCGGACGAAAAAGCGCTGGCGGCGCTTGACCAACCTTGCGGTATTCACGTCGGGCGCAAATTGCGCAAAGCGTCAGGCGTTGAACTCAAGCACGAAACGCTTTACCTGCCGGTTGAAAGCGACAAGGGGCGGCTTCTCCTGTCTGCCACGGACTTTGAAGACAGCAACTACACGCGCGGCATGCTGGGGGATAGCAGCCCCATTGTGGGCGGCGAGATGTATTTTGTGCATTTTGTCGACCTCGGATACGGCACGCCGGAAGCTGAGGTGCGCGCAGTTGCGTGACGCCGGTGCGGGTAAGCGGCATATAGCCATTCTGGTCAAAAGCTGAATCATTTCATTGGTTTCTAGCCCCAAAGTGTTATTTATGGGGAAAGGAGATGCCATGATCACTGCAGCCAGAAATGCGATTGCCGCTTGCCTTTTCCTTGGCCTCGCGGCCTGTGGCGGCACCACCGGTGACGATACACCCGTGAGTGACCTGCCGCGTGACCCAAGCCCGATGGAATATGTGAAAATCACCGAAGGTCCGTGTTTTGGCGCGTGCCCTGTCTATGATTTCACGCTGCGCGGCGACGGGCAGGTGACCTTCCATGGCAACCGGTTCACCAAGGAAAGTGGGCAAAGCCTCGGTTTCCGCAGCGTGGGCACATTCCTTGACGCCATTGAAACCTTGAAGGCCCATGATTTCGACACGCTCAAGGGCTTTTATGACCGGGGCAGCGAAGCCTGCAAGATGGCGACGACCGACCACCCCACCATCACGGTCGAGGTGAAGTCAGAAGCACTTTCGGGTACGCTTCACTGGTATACCGGCTGCCGCGGCATGGATAACCGCATCAAACTTGAACGCATGGTCGATGAACTCAAGCGGGTTGTTGACGTGGAAGAATATATCGGCACCGACGCGGACCGGGCGGCCATGCGCCGCCGCTGACGCGCTTTTCCGCCACAAGCGCATTATTTCCACTTGTGGCGGTTTCCTTACAATCGTGTTCATTTTCGGTTCAGCCGTGTGCTGCCAATGTAGCCTCACAGACAAAAACCGAGACATGATCTGCGGGGGATAAAATGGCTTTCTACAATCTAATTGACGGTAACTATGTTTTTAACGGCTCTGGCGAGAATAGTTTCTTCCGGGCTGAAGGCTTCGGCCACGACTTCCTGCTGGGCGGCAGCGGCAACGACACCCTGATGGGCGGTGCGGGTGATGACTTCATCATCGGCGGCGGCATGGATGACGGCTACTACTACGACATCGACTGGTACGGTGATGACAACTTCTTTGTTGCCATTGTGCCGGATGGCCCATGGGCGGAAGGCTCTGACCTGCTGCTGGGCGGCTCGGGCAACGACACCATCCTTGGTGGCGGCTGGGATGACGGCCTTGTGGATGACAACGGCTGGTACGACCTAGGCGAAGATGTATCGGCTGATGTCAGTGTCTATAATTCGGTTGTCGGCCCCTTCTACTGGGAAAACGAAATCTGGGCCGGTAGCGGCGACGACCTTGTGGTTGGCGGCAACGTGAACGACACCATCGGTGGCGGCGAAGGCCATGATGAAATCTACGGCCGTGGCGGCTGGGACGATATCTATGGCGGCTCCGGCGATGACACCATCGATGGCGGATATGGCGAAGACTATATCTGGGGCGGTTCCGGCTGGGACGATATCTACGGCGGTGACGACGACGACATGCTGGGCGGCGGCACCGGCACCGACTTCCTGAACGGCGGCTGGGGTGACGATACCATCTATGGCGGCACGCAAGGCGACGCGGTCGTCGGTGGCGAGGATGACGACATCCTTTATGGCGGCACCGGCAACGACACACTTTGGGGCGACAATGGCGCCGAAGGCTACGGCCATGACATTATCTATGGCGGCGCTGGCCACGATGATATCTGGGGCGGTGCGGGGGATGACATCCTCTATGGTGGCTCTGGCGAAGACTATTTCATCTTCCAGGAAGGGCATGGCTTCGACTTTATCGAGGACTTCGATATCTGGGATGACCGCCTGATCCTTGACGGCTTCAATGACATTCAGGACTGGGACGACCTCGCCTACTATTCCTATGAGGCAGTGGTAGACGGCACTTTCGGTCTGATGATTGAAACCACAGCAACAGACAGCATTTTCCTCACCGGCATAACCTGGGATGACCTCTATGGCATGGACGTGACGTTCTGATACGTCACCAAGTCCGGTGAGGCTTGGTCATCCCCCTTAAGAGCAACTGACGCCGCCCGCCTGGGCGGCGCTTTTTTTGTGCCCTGTGGTGGGCGGTGGCAATGACCTAAATTTTGTCGCACTTGGCAACAAAATATAAACCCGTTAGCGATTAGTTTGGGGATTGGATAAATTGCCTTATAGGTGGTTAATTGGTGGTGGCAACGCGGGGGCTGTTGCGTCGGATTTGAGGAAGTAACGTGGTAGATATTCCGAACAATACGAACACGACAGCGACGCTGTCTTTTGGTGGATCCTATTCTGGCGAGATTGAAACCGTCGGGGATGAGGACTGGGTGGCGGTAACCCTGCAGGCGGGGGTGACCTATTCCATCCAGATGCTGGGCTCAACGGTCGGGCAGGGTACGCTTGTCGATCCCTTCATCAAGGGTCTTTATAGTGCAAACGGCACATCCCTTGGCCGCAGCGATGATGACGGCGCGGGCAACCGTAACAGCCAACTGGTGTTCACACCCAGCACAAGCGGCACCTATTATGTCTCTGCTGGTGCGTGGGAGACCGAGACCGGCACCTACACCATGACACTTTCCGAATATAGCGCCGATGCGCCCACAGTGACCTCCGCCCCGGTGGTGGATAATGTGGACGTTACGGGCGTAACGGAAGTGGACGCGCTTCTTGACCTGTTCCGCTACCAGAATGTGGAGGGGGCCGCGACCACCCATGTCACCTTCAGCATACCGGGTTCCGGCAGCAGCTGGTCGACCGCGGACAATGTGGGCTACGGCGCCGACGGCGGTGACGGCGAACCATGGAACGGTATTTCCTATCTGACCGCAAACCAGGAATTGCTGTTCCGCGATGCGCTGTCGGAGATTGAAAGTTTCGCGGCGGTCACCTTCGACGAAGTGCAGGAGACCGGCAACGCGGCGGGTACCATCCGCATCGCCTGGACGGGCCTGTCGGACGACGATGCGGCAGCGTGGGCATACACACCCTCAGCCACGGCAAAGTCAGGTGATATCTGGCTCTTGAGCGAAAATCTCGACTCAGGTGGTTATGGTTCCTATTTCCACCTTGTGGTTATTCACGAGCTTGGCCACGCCATGGGCCTCAAGCACCCGTTCGATGAGGATGGCTCGGGCGTTATCATGCCGTCTGAGTATGACGGCCTCGACTATACGGTGATGTCCTACAATACGATTGGCGGGAACCCGGATGTGCTGGGCGCGTCCTACTATCCCACAACGTACATGTATTACGACATCCTCGCGCTGCAGTATCTCTATGGCGCGATCGAGAAGGAGGCGGGCAACACCGTCTATACCTTCACCGCAGCCAAGCCGTATTTTGAAACCATTTGGGATACGGGCGGCACGGATACTTATGACGCCAGCGCTGTCAGCAGCGGTGTCACGCTCGACCTTACGCCCGGCACATGGTCGGATGTCGGCTCCACCATCACGCTCTATACCGACACGCGCAACTTCTTCAAGTCAGATACAGTCTTCACCCCGCCGGAGATCACGATTGAGAACGCCATTGGCGGCGCAGGCAATGACCGGCTGATCGGCAATGATGCCGATAACCGCCTGACGGGTGGTGGCGGAGATGACATTGTCTCAGGCGGTGACGGCAACGACAGCATGTTCGCTGGCGGCGACGGTGACGACACTGTGCGCGGTGACGGCGGCAATGATGTGATTGGTGGTGCCGACGGTAACGACCTGATCATCGGTGACGGCACCACGGCCACAATTTTCGGCTCAAACACGGTTGGTGAAGTCGGGTCTGATACGCTTTATGGCGGCAGCGGTGATGACACCATCGTGGGTGCATCATGGAACGACAACGGCGACCGTATTGTCGCCAAGTCAGAAGTTGTTACGAGCGGTGCGGACGGCGGCAATGTCATCTGGGCTGGTACGGGCGCGGATGAGGTTTATGGCGGCGGCGCACGCGACACGCTTGGTGGCGGTGTCGGCGGTGACGAAATCCACGCCTTTGGCGGCAATGATGTCATCTATGGCGGTACCGGTTCGGCCAGCCAGTCAGCCGATACGCTGGACGGCGGCGCGGGCAATGACGCGGTCTATGGCGGTGCGGGTGACGACAGCCTCGTGGGTGATGCCGGCAACGACACGCTTTATGGCGGTGATGATAACGACATCATCTCGGGCGGTGCTGGCAATGACCAGATTTTTGGTGGCTCGGGCGATGATGTGCTTTCGGGTGGTGCTGGCACAGACCGTTTCGCCTTCGGCGCAGGCCATGGTGACGACATCATCAACGACTTTACCTCGAGCGAGGATATCCTCGTGCTCGCGAACACCGTGACGGATTTCACCAGCGCTGCTGACGTGCAAGCCGCCGCAAGCGCCACCACAGTTGACGGTGTTGACGGCGTGCTCATCAACACCGGCGGCGGTGACAGCGTATTCCTCATCGGCTTCACCGTGAACGGCCTCGCGAGCATCGATTACGTCTTCTGACGCGCGTCAAATGCGAAACCCAAAACGCCTCGCCTACCCGGCGGGGCGTTTTTATATGTGACACGCATCCAGGCTTGAAGGCATGCAACCATGGCGCTATGACGGGTATCAACTTTATATCTACATCCGATTGGGGGATTTATGGCGACCATCACAGGCACCGACGGGGATGACCTCCTTCAGGGCGCAGATACAGCTGATTCAATCTCAGGCGACGCAGGCAACGATACATTGCAGGGTGGTGCCGGGGCCGACACCCTCTCGGGCGATGAGGGTTCCGACATACTTTACGGCGACGAAGGTGACGATCGTCTCAATGGCGGTGCATCGCCGGATACGCTTTATGGCGGTGCGGGCAACGATAGCATGAGCGCCAACGGTGGGGGAGCATCGGACGGCGGTGACTATCTGGATGGTGGCGACGGCGATGACCGTTTGACTGGTGGTTATGGGCAGGACACCCTCA
This sequence comes from Kordiimonas gwangyangensis DSM 19435 = JCM 12864, assembly GCF_000375545.1. Taxonomy (GTDB): domain Bacteria; phylum Pseudomonadota; class Alphaproteobacteria; order Sphingomonadales; family Kordiimonadaceae; genus Kordiimonas; species Kordiimonas gwangyangensis. The sequence goes on along the minus strand of NZ_AQXF01000001.1, from coordinate 30,630 downwards.
TCGGGGGCGCAGGGAATGATCGAATTTGGCTCGAGGACGTTGCCGAGGGCGTTGTTGTCATCGCAGGTCCAGGAAATGACAGTGTAGGGTATAACGGACTCTATGGTGGGCCGGTCGAATATGGCCTTGGGCCAGGTGCCGATTTGGCATATGTCGGGGATCGGCGCACCGAAGAAACTGTAGACCTCGGTGTGGACAATGATAGCGATTGCCTGTGGGCGCAAAACCTCAGGCAGGCAGATGGGGATGTCTACCTCAATTTCGGCATCAGGGATTATATCTATTTCCGCGGCGGCGGGATGTACGAGGGTCTGGAGCTGGAAAGCACCATAGTGGACGGTAATACCCTCCTGACAATCATAGATGTTGCCACTCGTGAAAGTGCAACGGTCACGATTGGGGGAGAGGGACATAGTTTCGAAACCGTTCTTGTCGGGCATGCGACCTACCGCATCGTCGAAATGCCCGCCGAAAGGACTGCGCTCAATTTCAACGGAGGGACGGACTTTTACGGCACCTCCGGCCGCGATACGTTCACAGGGACATCAGGCAGCGATGTGGTATTTGCGGGTGCTGGCGACGACAAACTTGTAGGCGGCGACGGGTATGACAGCCTGTTGGGCCTTGACGGCAACGACTTCATCACAATGGGCAACGGTAGCGATGTTGCAGAAGGCGGCGATGGGAATGATACCATCTTTGCAGCTGGGGACGGCAATGACGCTGTCCGTGGCGGGGGCGGTGATGATATAATTGGCGGCGGTGATGGCAATGATGTCCTCGTGGGTGACGGTACCGCAGAAGGCAGTGTTTTCGTCGGTATGGATAGCATATACGCCATTCTTCGCGAATTTTCATCGCGCAACGTAGATGCCTACGGCGCGGACACCATATATGGCGGGGCGGGCGACGATACCATCGTTGGTGCAACATGGTATGACCGGAATAACGCTGCTGTCGATAAGTGGGAACTCGTTACCAGCGCCGCCGACGGCAAAGATGTGATCTGGGCCGGTGATGGCAATGATGATGTCTATGGTGGCGGTGCGCGGGATACGCTTGGTGGTGGAACTGGCCGCGACGAGATCTATGGCTTTGGCGGTAACGATATCATCTATGGCGGCAAAGGTGCTGCCGGTGTCTCGGCCGATACACTCGATGGCGGCGAAGGCGCCGACAATATCTTCGGCGGCACAGGCAATGACAGCCTGATGGGCGACAGTGGCAACGATACGCTATACGGCGGGGATGACAATGATCGGGCCGAAGGTGGCGACGGCAATGATATCCTCTATGGCGGCACAGGGAATGATACCCTCGCCGGTGATGCAGGCGATGACAGGCTTGTCGGCGGTACTGGCAATGACAGCATCTTTGGTGGCAGCGGTAACGACACGCTCATCGGTGGTGACGGCGTTGACCGTTTCACCTTCTACGACAGTCACGGTGATGATGTGATCAGCGACTTGAGTGCCGATGACGACATCCTAGATCTCACGTGGACGTGGACAGATTTCACCAGTGCAGCAGATGTGCAGGCCGCCGCAACAGAGATAACCGTGCACGGTGAAACGGGTGTGCTGATCAACACTGGCGGTGGTGACAGTTTGTTCCTTGTCGGGCTCACGGTCGGTGACCTCGCGAGCATCAATTACGTCTTTTAAGATCGCGAAGGGCAGGCTTGATGTCTGCCCTTTGCGCTTGATCCTTGGCAAGTGCCTCATATATATGGCAGAATCAGCGAAACAGGCAGCAGGTTCGGGCGATAATAGTGGCAGAGACTGGCAACAAGCCGGAAAAGGTAACCCTTACCATACGGGCGGCAGACATGGCGCTCGGCGGTCAGGATGTGCTCTCGGCTGCTGAGCATGAGCGCTTGGCGGGCATGCATGAAGGCGCGCGCCCGTCGTTTGTGACCGCACGCCAGATGCTGCGCTACAAGCTGGGTGAGTATATGGGCCTGCTGGCCCCTGCCGTGCCGCTTGTGCAGGAAGGCGCGGGCCGCGTGCGCATTGAGGGGTTCGAGGATGACGAGCCGCCTTTCTTCTCTGTCTCGCACACAGGTGCCGCGGAAGCAGGCATTGCGGCCGTTGTGGTCTCCGAGACTTCAGCCATCGGTATCGATATCCAGCAGATTGACCCGAGCGTGGACTGGCGCCGTGTGGCCGAACGCCGCTTCCCGGTGGAAGACTGGGCGCTCTTGAGCGCCATGTCGGACGAGATTGGCCGCATGCTCTTTTTCACGCTGTGGTCTATTCGTGAGGCCTTTGTGAAAATGGAAGACGGCAAGCTGATGCCGTATCTGCGCAACATCAGGGTGGACCTCACCGCGCGCCCGCCCAAGCTCGCCGCGCCCACACCGGCAGGGCGGGAAAATGCGATGATCTATTTCAACTTTGTGCCCGAACACCAGCTGATGATCGCCCTAGTCGCCGAGGCGAGCGTCGAGGTGGAGCTTGATTGCAAGATCGAGGAACAGTTCCGCAGGCCCGACCCCCTCGCGAATGTGGCGGGTGCCTGAGGCCGCCTCAATTTCCCACTTCTGCCACAATGGCAATATATGGTAGTATATGCACTGGGTGACAGTTGTACCGGCTGCGTGCAGAAGCGCGCGAGCATGCACACGATAGAATTTTGGGTGTAAAAAGGCAGAAGGCTCATGGCTTTTTCCGTGAACACAAACAGAAGCGCGTTCCTCGCGCTCCAGAACCTGTACAAGACCAACAAGGAACTTGAACGGGTTCAGACACGCATCAACACTGGCCTCAAGGTATCTTCCGCCAAGGATGACGCGGCAACCTACGCCATTGCGCAGCGCCTGCGCGGCGACGTGGCGGGGCTTAGCGCCGTGTCCTCATCGCTGGACCGCGCGAGCTCGTCCCTTGATGTGGCGATTGCAGCGGCTGAGGCCGTGTCCGACCTTCTGATCGAGATGAAGCAAAAAGCCGTGGCCGCCAAGGACACAGGGCTTGATACCGCAAGCCGCCAGTCGCTGAGCCGCGATTTTGCCCAGCTCCGTGACCAGATTACCTCCATCATCGAGAACGCTGAGTTTAACGGTGTGAACGCGGTCAAATCCGGCGGGCGCGATATCAGCGCCATCACGAATGCAACAGCCAGCAACTCGCTCGTTATCGCGGCGCAGGACCTCTCGCTCGGCGGTTCGAACATTTCCATCAGCGCGGGGCAAACGATCGATACAGCCTCCGGCGCTTCCTCAGTCGTGGACATGATTACCGCGGCGATCGACAATGTGAACGCCTCGCTTTCCACGCTCGGCGCCGGTGCCAAGCGCATCGAGGTACAGCAGTCTTTCGTGACCAAGCTGTCGGACACCATTGAGGTGGGCATCGGCAACCTTGTGGACGCGGACCTCGCGCGCGAAGCCGCAAACCTGCAGGCGCTGCAAGTGAAGCAACAGCTTGGCCTTCAGGCACTCGCCATCGCGAACCAGACACCGTCCGCCATTCTGGCGCTGTTCCGTTAAGGTCACAGCGTGTGCGTGCAAGCCTTTAAAAGGCTTGCTGCGACCAATCATTCCCTTGCGCTTTTGGCCCTGTCGGGGTAGCCATTGTCACATTCTGCAAACTAACCGGTACCGGGGAAAGTTATGGTTCGCTCCGTTAGCATTGGCGGCTCAATCCGGGTGGCGAACGACGCCCCCTTTGTCCTTTTTGGTGGTTTGAATGTGCTCGAAAGTCGCGACCTCGCGTTCGAGGTGGTTGAGCATTTTGTCGCTGTCACCAAAAAGCTGGACATCCCATATGTGTTCAAGGCGTCGTTCGATAAGGCGAACCGCTCCAGCATCCATAGTTTCCGGGGGCCCGGGCTTGACCGTGGCCTTCAAATCCTCGCGGACCTCAAATCCCAGTTCGGCGTGCCGGTGATTACCGACGTGCATGAGCCGCATCAGGCAGCGCCCACGGCGGAAGTGGCGGATGTGATCCAGCTTCCCGCCTTCCTCGCGCGCCAGACAGACCTTGTGCAGGCCATGGCCGCAACAGACGCTGTGGTCAATGTGAAAAAGCCACAATTCCTCGCACCTGAAGAGATGCGCCATATCCTCAAGAAATTTGCCGAGAGCGGCAAAACCGACGTGATGCTGTGTGAACGCGGTAGCTGCTTTGGTTATAACAACCTGATCGTCGACATGCTGGGCATGGACGTGATGAAAGCCTTCGCGCCCGTGGTGTTTGACGCCACACACGCGCTGCAGCGCCCCGGCGGGCAAGCAGACAGCGCTGGCGGCAGGCGCGCGCAGGCGGCGGCACTCGCACGTTCCGGCATGGCGCTTGGTATCGCGGGGCTGTTTATCGAGGCACACCCGAACCCGGATGAAGCGCTCTGTGACGGCCCGTGCGCCCTGCCGCTCGACAAGCTTGAAGGCTACCTCGCGCAGATGAAGGCGATTGATGAGCTGACCAAGAGCTTCCCGCCACTGGTGACGGAGTAGGAACCATGGCCATTCGCCTGCTTGCCCTTGATGTGGATGGTGTGCTCACAGACGGCACGCTTTACTACACCGCCCACGGTGAGGAGATGAAAGCCTTCCACGCCCATGATGGCCTTGGCATGAAGCTCCTTCATAAGCTCGGTGTCGAGATTGCCATTATCTCTGGCCGCAAAAGTGCCGCGCTTGAAAAACGCCTTGATGACCTCGGCATCACGCACCGCCGCCTGCGCTGCGCGGACAAGGTAACCGCGCTCGCCGAACTGGCGGCTGAGCTTGAACTCCCGCTCGAAGATGTTGCCTTCATGGGGGACGATATCATCGACCTTGGTGCCATGAAGGCAGCGGGCTACGCCCTCGCGCCCGCAAACGCGGTGGCGGACGTGAAAGCCGTGGCGGACTATATCAGCGAACACACCGGCGGCATGGGTGCCGTGCGCGACGCGTGTGAGCATATCGCCGCGATGCTGGGCAGCAGCCTGCTGGCCGCGGCTGATGGCGAAACACGGATACTCGTGCAATGAAAATTGTGATCCCCGCGCGTTATGCTTCCACCCGGCTGCCGGGCAAGCCGCTTGCTGATATCTGCGGCAAACCGATGATTGCGCACGTGTGGGACCGCGCGGCGGAAGCTTTGGGTGCTGCTGATGTTTGTGTTGCCGCGGATGATGAACGCATTGTGGATGCTGTTAAAGCCAACGGCGGGCAGGCGGTGATGACCCGGCCTGACCATGCCTCCGGCACTGACCGTATTGCGGAGGTGGCGAGCCTTCTTGGCTGGGCCGATGATGAGATTGTGGTCAATGTGCAGGGTGACGAACCCTTGATGCCGCCCGCGCTCATTGGCGTGGTGGGGAATGCGCTGGCTTCAGCGAACGGCGCCGCCATGGCGACGGCCAGCACACGCATTCATGTGGGTGCCGATGTGCTCAACCCCAACATCGTCAAGGTAGTGACGGACGCCAGTGGCCTTGCGCACTATTTCTCGCGCAGCCCGATCCCGCACCTGCGCGGCGCGGACCTACCAGATACCGCGGCCTTCAATTACCAGCGCCATATCGGCATTTATGCTTACCGGGTCTCGACCCTGAAGGCGCTTACGGCCCTGCCGCCTGCACCCTTGGAGGAAGCAGAAGCGCTTGAGCAGCTGCGCGCGCTTTATAACGGCCTTGCCATTCAGGTGGTGGAAATCGCGGAAGCACCGCCCCACGGGGTGGACACGCCGGATGACCTTGAAGCCGTGCGCGCATTGATGGGGGCGACAGCATGACCGATATGCCGGACAATCGCCGCGCGCTGACCACATCAAACGGTATCGCGACCGGCTTTGGTATGCAGGCGCTGCTTGGCCGCCCGATCAAGCGTGGCCTGAAAGGCGCGCGCGAAGGTGATGTGATTGTCGGCTGGGGCCAGAAAGACAATACGGAAGCCGCACGCAACTACGCGAAAAAACATGAGCTTGAGTATTGGCGGCTTGAGGACGGCTTCCTTGGCTACCTTAGCCACCCAAGCCGGGATAAACGCCGCCTCTCGCTCGTGGTGGACCATACGGGCATCTATTATGATGCCCACACGCCGTCAGACCTTGAAGCGCTCCTCAATCGCGATGATTGGGTAACGCCTGAGCTCCTGTCCCGTGCCCGCGCGGCCATGGCGCGTATCCGCAAGTGGCGGCTCTCGAAATATAACCACGCGCCGTTTGACCTGCCGCCGGCGCTTGAAGCCAAGCTTTCAACCTTCAAGGGACCGAAGGTGCTGCTGGTGGACCAGACGTTTGGTGACAAGTCCATCACCTACGGCATGGCGTCTGACGCCATGTTCGCCGATATGCTGAAGGCCGCGCTTGAGGAAAACCCAACCTCGCTCGTGCTGGTGAAAATCCACCCTGATGTGCTTGCGGGCAAGAAGCAGGGCCACTTTGATATCGAACGCCAGCATGACCGCGTGCTGTTTGTGGCGGACGATGTTGCACCGCTCGCGCTGATTGAGCGGGTGGACCATGTGTATGTGGTCACCTCGCAGATGGGCCTTGAAGGGCTGATCGCGGGCAAGAAGGTCAGCTGTTTTGGCCTGCCGTTTTATGCGGGCTGGGGCCTCACGCATGACCGCCAGCTCTGTGAAGCACGCATCGCGAACCGCACGCTTGAGGAACTGTTCGCTGCCGCGTTCATTGTCTATAGCCGCTATGTTGACCCCTTCTCGGGCGAGCGGGTGGAGATGGAACGCATCATCGACCTTCTGGTGGCTGAACGCCAGATGCGCCGCCCACGCGGCAAACGCGCGGTGGCTGTTGGTTTCTCCTTCTGGAAACGCAAGTTTGTTGGCCGTTTCTTTGGCCCGGCCGCTGGCCCCGTGACCCATATCAAGGCGGCGGATATCGGCAAGTTTACTTTTGAGGATACGGACTGTGTGCTCTCCTGGGGGCGCAAGAATGACCTCAGGCTCGATGACGTGCCGGACCATATCCCGGTGTGGCATCTCGAAGATGGTTTCCTGCGTTCCGTGGGTCTTGGCGCGGACCTCCGCCGCCCGTCCTCCCTCGTGCTGGACCGCCGCGGCATTTATTATGACGCCACGAGCCCAAGCGATCTTGAGCATTTCCTCGCGCACCACAGTTTTGATGAGGCGGAGCTTGCGCGCGGTGCCGCGCTCAGGCAGGCGATCCTGGCCTCGCGCGTCAGCAAATATAATGTGGGTGAACGTGGCACGCTTGATTTCCGCACCCGAGCCGGGGGCCGCAAGGTCATCCTTGTGCCGGGGCAGGTGGAGGGTGATGCCTCCCTCGCTTACGGCTCACCGGATATGATGAGTAACACGGCGCTACTTGAGGCAGTTCGGGCAAATAATGCGGATGCTTATATCGTCTTCAAACCGCACCCGGACGTGGTGACAGGCAACCGTGAAGGCGCGGTATCTGCGGCGGTGCTTGATGATTGCGCAAACGAAACGATTGTGACAGCAGATATCATCGACTGTATCGAAGCGGTGGATGAGGTGCATGTGATGACGAGCCTCACAGGGTTCGAGGCGCTCATTCGCGGGGTGGCAGTCACTTGCTATGGCATGCCGTTCTATTCAGGCTGGGGCCTGACAACGGACCGGCTGGGCACGCCCGAGCGCCGTGGCCGCAGGCTGCCACTTGACGGCTTGGTATACGGCTTGCTGTGTGTTTACGGGCGTTATGTCAGCTGGCCGGAGGGGCTTTCCACCTCGCCCGAAGCGATTGTGGACGCTATCGCCCGCGAAGCCGCGGCCACAGGCGGCAAGAAACCGTCCCGCATCAGCAGCCTGTTCCGCAAGCTGCGTTTCCTCATTGAGGCACTTATCCGCTAAGGGAGAGCCCGCACGCCCAGTGCTTGGGAAGTGTGCGGGAAGTGAGCGAAACCTGTGCGAAACCTGTGCGGGATTTGTGCGGCTTAGCCCGCCTGCATCAGTTGCACGTAGCGGAGGTCGGCAATGCCTTCCTCAGAGACGGACGGGATCACGGCAATGCGCCGCAGCTTGCCATTTGTCTTCACCTGAAAGCGGTTCACGCCGGGGATGGCATCAACCTTGGCCGCCATATTGTGGGAAAACTGGCCGTCATAGTCGAACAGCAGTTTGGTGAAGCTGTTTTGCTGCGTGCGGTTGTTGAAATGCACGACAAACTCTTCCGGGAAAAACTCTTCTTCAACATTGAAGATGAACGCGGGCGCCGGCCCCCGAACATCGACACAGAGGTCTTTGTCGTTGATTTCAAGGTCCCTCAGCCGGCGCGGCGCGATAAGGTGATCGAGCTTATGGCGGGTGCTGATGCGCCAGGCTTCATAATAGGTTTGGGAAATCTGTTTATAGCCGGTGTCAGGGTCGATGAAGGCATGGCAGTTGCCGCGCATCTCATCATCAACTTGGATGTCGAGAAACTCGGCCAAGGTGTCGATGAAACCGTCCTTGTCCGCGATCGCTTGCTCGTAGTTGATGAGAAGCGACGGGTATTCCACCTTGTCGATCGCCTCTTTCATATGCATCAGGCGGTGCGCGGCAAAATGAATACCTTCATAGATGTCGGCGTCGCTGTGCTTGGTTTGGCTGATGGCGGCAGCAAGCGAATTGCGCCACACAAAAATGAAATGCGGGTTCCTCAGCTCATGCTGCAGGTCGGCGATATAGTCGATGCTGTGGGGCATCTTCCAGCCCCAGGTATCAAGCTCGGCATTGCGCTTTGCGATCACCGCGCGCAGGTGGTCAAACTCGGTCGGCAGGAACTGCGGGTCCTCATGGTTTTCACCAAGTCGCGCCCCAAGGTTGATGCCCATCTCGCGCACCGTGCCAGCCACAAGCGATGTACCGCCGCGGGCGACACCCATAATTACAATGGTTTTCGGGCCGGTATGGTTGGGTGTGCCAAGGGTGAAATGATGCTTCGACATTAAGGGTAATCTTCCTGAATGATCTTCGCGAAAGGACCTAGCCCGTTGACGCGCATAAGTCAATCTGACCGTGGTCGGCAAGCGCTATCAGGGCTGCGTATCCGCCGTGCCGTGTGAATAATTTCCTGTTTGCATTGCGGGACGGGCCGTTCAATAATCGTGGCACAAGAAAGCGAGCCACAAGGCCGCACTATACAGCGAGAGAGAACCCATGATCACAAGTCTTTTTGTGTCTGCCGCGCTTATGCTTGCGGCTGACGTGCCCACAGACCCGAAGCCCGTGAACGCGGTAACCGAGGCTGCCAAGGCGGTCTATATCGCCGATGCCGCCGCGCGTGAGCGGGGCGACCGCAGCCAACTGCTGGTGCTTGGCACCACACACCTTTCAGGCCTGCCTGACAGTTTTGACCGCACCCGCTTTAGCCCGCTGCTGGACAAGCTTGAGGCATGGGCGCCGGACCGTATCGTGATTGAAAGCCTTTCCGGCGCGCAGTGCGACTATTTGCGCACCTATGCCTTTGCCCATGAAGGCACGGCAGACGGCTATTGTTATGACCCCACAGCCGCCCGCGCTGCCCTCGGCATGACCGGCGCGGAAGCTGAGGCGGAAATAGAAGTAACGCTTGCCATGCCCGCCGCCGACAGGCCCGCACCTGAACGTCGCCGCTTGGCGCTCTTGTTCCTTGCCAGTGGCAACCCGGCTTCCGCTGCGGTGCAGTGGTTAAGGCTTGGCGCTGATGAGCGCACGGCCGGGGATGGGCTGACTGAAGCGCTGAAGGATGAGCTTGACCGCCGCGTCGCGCGCAAGAATGAGAATATCATCATCGGTGCCACACTAGCCGCGAAGCTGTCGCACGAGCGGGTATACCCGGTTGATGACCACACCGGTGACCGCGCCACGGGCCCGGTCGACGACAAGCTATATGATCCGGAAATCATGGCGGCGTGGGACAATGAATTCGCCCATAAGCGCCGCGAAGCTTATGACAGCTGGAACGAACGTGTGAAGTCAGACCCGGACATGGATGTGATTGAATGGTACCGCGCCAGCAATGCGGCCGAGGAGGCGCGGTTTGCTGTTGCCGGGGATTTTGGCGCGCAGGCGGGGGCGAAGGGGCCTTACGGCGCAGGCCGCAAATATCTCGCCTACTGGGAAACGCGCAACATGCGCATGGCTGCAAATATTCGCGAAGTTCTCGGCCCGAAGGGCAGGGTGCTGGCGATCGTAGGTTCGTCACACAAGCCCTATTACGAGCGGTATCTCGGCGTCACAAGTGATCTTGAGATTGTCGATGTGAATGAGGTTTTGAAAGCCGAATAGCTTAAAGGGTTGCAAGCCCGGCCTTGTCCTGGGCCGGGTGACGCCCGATCAGATGCCGCCTGTGACGGCCTTGCGGTCAGAGATGCTGCTGATCAGGTAGGTGGTGGAAATACCTTCGGTGCGGGGCAGGTAAATCACTTCGCACAGGTCCTTGAACATGTCGAACCGGCCTTCCCAGTCATCGCCCATCACAAGCGCATCTGCTTTGTGTTCAAGGATATAGTCGCCCTTCGCTTCAAGCGAATGCTCGACAAACACATCATCCACGCAGGCGAGGGAGCGCACGATTTCCATACGTTCCGTGGTGGAATAAACTGGCGCACGACCTTTTTTGGAGATGTTCAGTTCATCGCTCGAGACACCGACAATCAGATGGTTACCAAGAGCCGCCGCGCGCTTGAGAAGCCGCACATGGCCGACATGCAACAAATCATAGGTGCCGAACGTAATAATACGTTTCATGATGAACTCGATATCCTCGAAAAATACACGTTCTAGTGCTGTGTTTATTCACACAGCTTGTAATGAATGTGCCATATAATGTAAACGAGAATGTCATTTTAAAGGTAGAGGCGCGCTTGCCCGAAACGACAGATTTGTCAGGGTGAGCGCATTTTTTTGCCGCTTTTTTTTTGCCAATGGGCGAACGGGTTGATCAAATGACGGCAGACAAAGCCAGCGCAGCAGTAGAGGGCGCAGATGTGCAGGCAGCGACAGAACGCAAGGTGAAGCGCTTCATCCGCAAGGCGAACTTGCGCGAGGTGAAGACGCTGCTGCCGGGCGCGCTGGCGGCACGCGGCCACAACCTTGTGCCCATCAGCATCAGCGTGCCGACACGCTACGACAGTTTTGTCATCCGAGGTATGAGCGAGCGCGATGAAGTGCTGCGCTTCTGCTCCGTCACCTTTATCGGCACGGTTGCGGGCAAGCCCGGCCTTCAGGATGTCTCCAAACTGGCGGTATGCAGCCAAAGCAGCTTCTTTGGCCGCATGACGGATGCGGGCGCAGCAGTGACCGGCGCACGCCTGACGCAGAATATCCACACCCTTAGGGAAGAGGCGCCTTGGTGGCGTGCCGATTTCCCGGCGGAGGTGACGGTCTGCCACATTTATTTTTACCGGAGCCCCGGTGCGGCCCACACGCCGGTGCAGCCCCTGCAGTTCCAGGCGCTGGCGGCGGACGGCACCGTGACCGTGCTGCATGATACGGCCGTGAAGCCAAAACTGAAAATTCGCGGCCGTATTGAGGATGCGCTTGCAGCGCTTGCGCCCCTTCGCAAAGCCTGCCCGGAAGGAAGCCAGCACGCGTTTGACGGGCACATCATCCGAGCGCTCACCCTGTTAGGTGACGCGGCGGCCACCACGTCAGTGGGCCGTGAGGGTTTGCCCGGCATGGTGAGGCGTGCAGCGTCGCGCCTGCGGGTTGCCCTTGCGGGGAAGGGTGCGCAGTCCCTTCAGGCTGACAGTGCAAGTGCCCTTCTCGATGCCTGCAATCTGGTGCTCGACGGTGTCAGGGACTTCGGCTACTCGGCGGAAGACGGTGTCACCGCCCATATTGGCTCGTGCGCTGCGCGTTATGTTCGAGTGCGCACGTTCAATACCGTGGGCGACGGTATCGGCGGCCTTAGCCTCCACGAAGGCGACGCGCTTGTGCATATGGCTGAGCGCGCGGATATCAAGAACGATCACTGGACCGAGGGGTTTGCTGACGAGGCCTCCTTCGCCATCAACCTGTTTGGTCAAATTGGTGGCCGGGTCATTGACCTTGGGCAGCAGGCCCGCTTTGACCGCATCACCTTCTGGAACCTGAATCAGGCCCGCGCCAATGGCACCATGTTCACGGAACTGTCGGTCAGCGATGACGGGAAGGTGTGGCGCACGGTTTATGACCACGGTGCCGCTTACCGCGCAATCATGGGCGTACGGCCTTTGATTGACCTGCTGGTCGGTGATGCGTGGCCGGTGGGCTACGCCCGCATGATGGCGCGGCTCTATACGCTTTTCCGCTGCCGTCCGCTCTCTCGCCCCTTTGTGCAAACCATTCGCCATGACGCGGATATGGTGAAGGAAGTTGTGGCGGGTTCGCGCGCGGCGGGCGCACAGGTCTCCTACGCGCAGCGGCTGCTTTTCACCAAACACGGCATGCATGTGCCGCTGTCCGAACAGGACGAAGACAAAATGGTCGCCGACCTTGTGGTCTTCCGCGACCGTATGGCCGAGCTTGGGCTGAAACCCTTCCTTCTTTATGGCACGCTTCTGGGTGCGATCCGGGAGAAGGGGTTTATCCCCCATGATGATGACCTTGATACCGCCGTGATTGTGGAAGGCGCGGGGCCGGATGATCTGGTGCCGGAGCGGGACCGCATCGCCGCCTACCTCATCGAGAATGGGGTGAAGTGCAAGGCTGCGCTCCATAAAACGCCGCTTATTCACTACAACCAGTCCACCGTGACGATCGATATTTTTGTGCTCGGCCACAAGGACGGCACAATTTACTGGCCCCATGACCGCCTTGCCATCCGGGAAGTGAACGCTGACATCTTCCTGCCGATTGGCGAACTGGAGTTCAAGGGTGAGATGTTCCCGGCGCCCAAGGACCCGGCAGCGGTGAGCGAGGCACGCTACGGCGAGGGCTGGCATACACCGCAGCCTACTTTTGGATTCTAGACGGCGATTTTTCGCCCTTTCGGTGTGGAGTGTTTTGTGAGGCTAAATATATTGGATTATTTTTCCAATAAACTTCGTCTCATGGCGTGGAGAAGAAAAAATAATTTCCCAATACTCTTCTCCTTGCGCTAAACCCCTCCCATCTTTAAAACCCTGAGGTTTAAAGGGCCCAAAGAATTTTAACATTGGTGCGGATTTCATGACAAAAACGCTTACTCACCTGAAGCGCCTGGAAGCGGAAAGCATCCAGATCATGCGCGAGGTTGCGGCAGAGGCCGAAAACCCGGTGATGCTCTATTCCATCGGTAAAGACAGTGCGGTGATGCTTCACCTGGCGATGAAGGCTTTCTACCCAAGCCTGCCGCCGTTCCCCGTGATGCACGTGGACACCACGTGGAAGTTCCGCGAGATGATTGAGTTTCGGGACAATCTCACGAAAGAACTTGGTCTTGAGCTCATTGTGCACACCAACGAGGAAGGCGTGAAGGAAGGCATTGGCCCCTTCACCCACGGTTCTGCCTACCATACCGATGTGATGAAAACGCAGGCGCTCAAGCAGGCGCTGGACAAATACGGTTTTGACGCAGCCTTCGGTGGCGCGCGGCGCGACGAGGAAAAATCCCGCGCCAAGGAACGTATTTTCTCCTTCCGCTCCGCTCAGCACCGCTGGGACCCGAAGAACCAGCGTCCGGAACTGTGGAACATCTACAATACCCGCAAAGCGAAGGGGGAGAGCATCCGCGTCTTCCCGCTCTCGAACTGGACGGAACTCGACATCTGGCAATATATCCATCTCGAGAATATCCCGATCGTGCCGCTTTACCTCGCGAAAGAGCGCCCGGTTGTGAAGCGCGACGGCCAGCTCATCATGGTGGATGACGACCGTATGCCGCTCCGTGACGGCGAGACGCCCGAGATGAAGATGGTGCGCTTCCGCACGCTTGGCTGCTACCCGCTGACAGGTGCGGTGGAAAGTACCGCCGATACGCTTGAAGACATTATCCAGGAAATGCTGCTCACCAAATCGAGCGAGCGTCAGGGCCGTGTGATCGACCATGACAGCGCCGCCTCGATGGAGAAGAAAAAGCAAGAGGGGTATTTCTAATGAGCCACCAGTCTGACCTCATTGCCGAAGACATCACGGCATACCTCAAGGCGCAGGAAGAAAAATCCATGCTGCGTTTCATCACCTGCGGCAGCGTGGATGATGGCAAGTCAACGCTCATTGGTCGCCTGCTGTATGATAGCAAGCTGATTTTCGAGGACCAGCTTTCGGCGCTTGAGAATGACAGCAAAAAGATGGGCACACAGGGGCAGGAGATTGACTTCGCGCTTCTGGTGGACGGCTTGGCTGCTGAGCGTGAGCAGGGTATCACCATTGACGTTGCTTACCGCTTCTTCTCAACGGACAAGCGCAAGTTCATCGTCGCTGACACGCCGGGCCACGAGCAATATACCCGCAATATGGCAACGGGCGCCTCGACCGCGGATCTCGCGATCCTGCTCATCGACGCGCGCAAGGGTGTGCTCACCCAAACCCGTCGCCACAGCTTCATCGCCTCGCTTCTCGGCATCAAGCACATTGTGCTTGCCGTGAACAAGATGGACCTTGTGGACTATGACCAGAAGGTTCTGAACGCCATTGAGGCCGAGTACCGCGAGTTTGCGAAAGACTTCGGCTTCAGCGATATCACGCCCATTCCGCTTTCGGCCCTGCGTGGCGACAATATCCTCACCAAGTCGGAGAGGACTCCGTGGTATGAGGGCCCGACCCTTATGGCGCACCTTGAGACCGTTCAGGTGGATGATCAGGCAGCGTCTGCGCCCTTCCGCCTGCCGGTCCAGTGGGTGAATCGCCCGAACCTCGACTTCCGTGGTTTCTCAGGCACCATCGCTGCCGGTACCGTCAAGCCGGGCGATGAGATCAAGGTGCTGCCAAGCGCTGAGGTCAGCCGCGTTAAATCCATCGTCACTTATGATGGCGATCTGGATGAAGGCGTGGCGGGCGAAGCTGTGACCATCACGCTTGAGGATGAGATCGATATCTCCCGCGGGGATGTGATCGCGGGCAAGGACCATCCGTGTGAAGTGGCAGACCAGTTCGAAGCCAAGATCATCTGGATGTCGCCGGAGCAGATGCTGCCGGGCCGCCCCTATATTTTCAAAACCGCGAACAAGCTGGTGCCGGGCCAGGTGACGGACCTTAAGTACAAGGTCAATGTCAACACCATGGAACATACCGCCGCCAAGCAGCTTGAGCTCAATGAGATTGGTGTGTGCAACATCTCGCTCGACCGCCGCATCGCGTTTGACCCCTATGCGGTCAACCGTGAAACGGGTGCGTTTATCATCATCGACCGGCTGACCAACAACACCGTTGGCGTGGGCATGATCGACTTTGCGCTCCGCCGTGCGTCGAACATCCACTGGCAGGCGCTCGATGTGAACAAAGCCGCGCGCGCTGAACTGAAGCACCAGCGTCCGGCGGTTCTGTGGTTCACCGGCCTTTCCGGTTCGGGCAAGTCGACGATTGCAAACATCATAGAGAAGCGCCTGTTCGCCCGGGGTCGTCACACCTATGTGCTGGATGGTGATAACGTCCGCCACGGCCTCAACCACGACCTCGGCTTCACCGACGCCGACCGGGTGGAGAACATCCGCCGTGTGGGCGAAGTGTCGAAACTGATGATCGACGCGGGCCTCATGGTCATGACCAGCTTTATCTCGCCGTTCCGGGCGGAGCGCGACATGGTGCGTGGCCTCGTCGAGGACGGCGAGTTTGTTGAAGTGTTTGTGGACACGCCGATTGAAGTCTGCGCGACCCGCGACCCCAAAGGCCTTTATAAGAAAGCCAAGGCGGGCGAGATCAAGAACTTCACCGGCTACGACAGCCCGTACGAGGCACCCGCAAACCCGGACATCCACGTAAAAACGGCGGAGATGAGCGCAGAAGACTGCGCCGACCAGATCATCGCCTATCTGGAGAAGAATGGGTACCTAAGCGCCAACGGCAACGGGAAAGCCTAAGCCGTGAGGGCATCAAGCAATATAGGAAAGGCCGGGGTTCTCCCCGGCCTTTTTGTATTGATAGCGAGGAGAGAAGAATGAGCCTTAAAGACACTGTGGTGATGATGACGCGCTACCGCGCCTGGGCCAATGCGCGCACCTATGAGGTGGTGACGCGTGCGCCAGCGGAAGAGGTAACGCGGGAGCGCAAGACACACTTCCGTTCCATCGCCTTTACCCTCAACCATGTGTATGTGATTGATGATATCTTCCGCGCGCACCTGACGGGCGGCACACACGGCTACACCGGGCGCAACACAGCGGAGTGCCCACCCCTCGCGGAGCTGTGGCAAAAGCAGCAGGCGCTCGACGCATGGTATGTGGACTATGCGGAAGGCGTGAGCGACGAGGCGCTTGATGAACTGGTTACATTCGACTTTGTCGACGGCGGGCAGGGCGCGATGACACGGGCGGAAATGCTGCTCCACCTCGCAACCCACACGCAGTATCACCGAGGGTTCGTGGGCGACATGCTGAACCAGATCCCCTTGAAGCCCATTCCTACCGACCTACCGGTTTATCTTCGGGAGGTGCGGCGCGCTTGATTTGTGTGCCAAAGCCTACAAGAATGAGAGCAATACAGCCGGGGGCATATGCGGGTATTTCTCATCATAATATTGGTTGCAGTTGTCGCCTACTGGCTAGGTGGTGTTGGTACTTTTGTGTGGGCTATGGCCGGGTTAATAGCGCTCTATCTGTTTGCGCTTTTTGCCTTTGGTTCCGTGTATAGGTATCCCAACCTTCGGCAGCCCCGAAACTATGCCGAAGCGTCTATCTTACTCCGGCGCGTATTGAGTATCTCCGAACATCCGGAAGACCGCCATTGGTCCGACTTCGAGTTGCCGATGATATGGGGTGTCTTTCTTCATGCAGACGAACCAGACGTAGCAGAGCTCAGCCAAGCCAGGCAGGAGGTTTGGCTCCTGCTGGAGAAGCATGGCGTCGTCCCGACGGATTTCGATTATGACACAGGGCCTGTGTACTCTGGTCCAGACCTTAAAATGGAACTCTCCGCGCTCGCGGAAAGCTGGCGCGAGAGGGCAGCGCAAACCGAGATCAATTCGGGCGAAACCAATTCCTATCTCAATGATAAGCGGGTAGGCAAAGGCTCCTTTGCCTACCAAGCGTGGTCGAAATTACGTGCCCGATAAGCCAAAGCTGCTAAAATTTTAGAATTCAGCGGGGCTGACAAACGGGCTGGGAGTGGCGGAATTACTGGCTTGCGGTGTGCTGAATACCCTCAGCTGGTGGTACCCATAGCTGGTGGGCGCGGGTGTCGAGGGCGAAGTCCTTGTGTGCGAGGATATCCGCGCCGAGCATGATGAGCGGGGCGTCAATATAGCCTGTCTGGTCGCGCACGGGCAGGGGCGCGACCGCCACTTCCACATCGCCAAGCGCCCAGCCGCCCACATGAAAGTCCGTGAGCAGCAGGGTCTCATAGGTGCGTTCACGCGCGACGAGGCCGATGTTTGATGGAATGGTGTCATGGGGGTCCGTGACGAGCACATTGCGCGGGTTGTTGGGGTCAGTTTTAAAATGTTCCGGCATCAGGCGGCGCGCGGTGGCAAAATCCATCATCGAATGTTTGAGGCCAGTGGTGAGCATGACGGTGACCTGCTGGCCTTGATAGCTGGTATCGATCATCAGCGCGCCCTGGTTGTTGTATTCGGCCGTGATGATGCGCCAGCCCGCGCGGGCAAGGTTGCCGGAGTGCGCGGTGAGCTCCAACCGCTTCTCGGGCCCATTCAGACGCATGACATAACCATGGTAGGCGTCAAAGCCCACAAGCCCGCAGGAGATTACGCCCGCCTCCGCGCGGTCGGGGAAAATGGCGGCGTAGCCGGTTTCGATCTCGTGGTCGCCAAAGCGGATGCGGTGCAGTTTCGCGAGCGGTAGCCGCAGCTTGCCGCCGGAGGAGATATGGTTGAGCGTACCTTCAAACACCCGTTCGGCCCAGTGCCGGTTCGCCATCTGGTTGGTGACACCAAAACGGCGTGTCGCGGTATCAAGAATGAAACACGGCGCCTCCACCCCGCCAATCTCGAGCGGCACGGTGATGTAACCGTCCTCGGTGAGGGTGAAGGGAATATTGCTGGCCATGGCGCGCGGTGCGAGCGTCAGGGCAGCGAGTGTTAAAAACATTACGGACACGAAATGAGTTAGCATGCGCGTATTCTCCCCAACCTTGCCGCGAACTTGTACAAGTGTGTCACCTCAGGCGTTTACTGTAAATTTAAAATTGGCATGTGAAACTACGGGCGGAATTACTTGCGCGTGACGTGAAGTGGCGGCAACTATAGGTGGGAATTTCTTTTGTGGGGGATGTATGGCGAGTTTGAAATACCGCTTTTGGGTGATGATGTTGGGGCTGATGGGCAAAAAGCGCAACCGCGCGACTGTCGAGGCCTTTTATGAAGATGTGAAGAAGCGGCGCGCCAGCGACAATTTTGAACCGCCCAAGGAACTTGCCTCCCACTTCACCGTCAAACGTGAAGAGATTGACGGTTTCCCTGTGATCTCGCTCAAGGAAAAAAGCACCAGCGTTCGGCAGTATCTGTTTTACCTGCATGGCGGGGCCTATGTGGGTGAGATATTGCCGCAGCAGTGGGAATTTATCGCGCAGCTTGCCGCCCGCACGCATTCGGAGGTGATGGTGCCCATCTACCCGCTGGCGCCTGAACACAAGGTGGAGGAGGTGCTGTCCTTCACGCGCAAGGCCTATAAGGCGCTTGAGGCGCGGGTGAACGGCCTGCGCATCCGTGTGGTTGGCGACAGTGCGGGCGCGGGGCTTGCCGTGGCGCTCGCGCAAACAGAAATCGCACAAGCGGGTACGTTCAGCGCGCACCAGCTTGTGCTTGTGAGCCCATGGGTGGATGTGACGATGGAAAACCCGGGCATTGCCGCGCTTGAGGAAGCCGACCCGTGGCTGACCCGCGTTGGCCTGATTGAGGCGGGCAAATGTTATGCGGGTGACGTGGATGTGCGCGATGCGCGCGTGAGTCCCACGTTCGGCAAACTTGAAGGCCTGCCCAAAACCGACATCCTCATCGGCACGCGCGACATTCTGCTGCCGGATGCCAAAGCGTTCGCTGACAAGCTTGCCGCGGCTGGCGTGCAATTCTCCTACCGGCAATACCCGGACATGTTCCACTGCTGGGTGATGCTCGATATGCCCGAAACGCGCCGCGCGCGGGAAGAGATTGTAGGGCTACTGCAAAGCTGAGATTAGTGGCGGAAACCGGCGAGGGCAAGCAGGCTGTCCGCCAGTCCTTCCACGCGCAGGCGGCCATGGTCGCCCGCATGAGCGTGGCTGTGCCACAGGATATAATCCACCGTTTCATCGGTGAAACCGTGGCGGTCAAACAGGTCCCTCAGCGCGGGCTGGTGGTCACCATAAAGCGCCAGCACACGGGGGCGGATGTCGCCTGCGGTGACTGCATCGGGGCCAAGTGCTTTAAAGAGCGCAAGGGCATTATCCATATGTTTGCGGTATAGCGCGAAGGAACGGTCTGCGCTTGGGCAGGCCTCTGTCAGCGCTTCCTCGTCCAGCCAGCGGCTCAGGCGGCCGGCGTCCCATGGGCCGTGGCTTTCGATCGTGATGGCAAACACAAAAAGCGGTTGCTCGCTTGCCTTCTTGTGGCTGTCGATCACCGCCTGCATGCGTGCGCCAAGGGCGGCGTCCGCGACATAGGGGCCAAGCCGGTCACTGTCATCGAAGGCTTCAAGGCCGATAAATTCATCAAAGCCGAGCAGTGGGATTACGGTACTGCGGCGGAAAAATTCCTTCTTCGCCGGGTGCACGCAGATGGTGCGGTAGCCTTGAGCGCGCAAGCGCGTGGCGATGGTCTCAACACCCGTATAGGCGGCACGCTGGTAGGGGTTGATGCGGTCAATGCCCAAAGTGTGGTTCGCGATGCCGGTGAGGAAAGCAAACTCGCTTTTCATCGTGTTCGCGCCCCACGCGGGTACCTCAAGCGTGCCGGTGGCGGCACCAGCGGTGCGGAGGGCGCCCAGCGCGTCCCAGCGATGATCCTCAAAGCCTTCGATCCTCTGGTAAAGCCGGTCGATATCGAAATAGCTTTCAGCTTGCAGCGCGATGATGTCGGGCTGCACGTCGCCCGAGTGCTTGAGCGGCGGGCGGCTGTTATCCGGCGCGACCGGCTGGCTTTTATCAAGCAGCAGCACGGCATAAAGCGCGATCAGCGGGAAGAAGCCGAAGCGGGCGGTGTCTCGATTGATGTCAAAAGTGATACCCAGTTTCGCCGCCCGGCGGTGGGTGAGGATGCGCGACGCGCCCTTGGCCAGAAGGATCATGAACCCGACCCAGGCGGCGGCGAGAAGCGGGCCAGCAATCCAGGGCGACAGCCACGGCTGATAGCTTGCGAACGAGGTCTCGAAAATGAAGCTGGCGGCGATGGAGGCCGCGAAGCCCACGAGGATCGAGACAAAACGCACACGGCCGACATAATCCACGTAAAATTCCGGGTAGATCAGCAGGTGGCGTGTGGTCTCCAGATCCGGGGCGACAAGCGGTTCACCCAGAATTCGGTTCTTGATGTTGGAGACCGGCGTCAGCCCGCCATAGACGAAGAACCAGCCGACAAGTGCGATGATCGGATGCCCGAGCACAGCGGCGAAGGTGAGGTACACGAGTGTGGAGACAACAGGCGTTAGCACATAAAAAAGCGCATGGCGCTTGAGCGGCTGACGCTTGAAGCCGATGCGGATCATAGCCTCAAGCACAAAGGGCACCACGAGAACGGTGAATACTGTCAGGACACTGAGCACGGCCGTTTTGTCGCCTATCAAGATTGTTGCCGCCCACTTGCGGCCGATAGCGTGGCCGGTCAGTCGGCGGGCAGGCGGGGTGTCTCGCCCTCAATGACCTTGATCGCTTCGCTGATCGCGAGCTTGATGCCTACGTCAGAGAAGAAGTCACCCCGAATTTGCGTATATGTCCTTACAACGGTGAGGAATTCATTCGCAAGCCTTTGTTGGGGCGGCATCGGGTTTTGCCAGAAACCGTCAAGCGGGCGCTGGTCAGTGAGGCCCTGCATGTCATAAAGCGCCTTGCCCATCACCTTCATGGGCGTGCCGAGGCGAAGGGTGGCATAGCCCACGGTGCTGTTGATCAGCACCACGCCGCGGGCGCGGCTGATCATGGCATCCAGGTCACCACCGGAGGCAAAGAACACGCGGCCTTCAAGCCCCAGCGCTTTCACTTGGCCAGCGATCAGGCTGCGGTAATCAATCAGTCCGTTATCGAGCGGGTGGTTCTTGAAGAACAGCGTTTGGTCCGCGCCTGCGTTTGCTGCGAAAGAACTGATCACCTCGCTGATAAAAGGCATGATGCCGTCATAGTGCGAATGCATGCGGATCTGATAGTCGCTGTTAAGCTGCAGCGGCACGAGGAAAAAGGGCTCGTCCGTCAGTTCAAAGTGTGCGGTGGTCCGTTGGTCGGTGCGCTTGTATTTAAAAGTCCGCAGGATGCGCAGGAACCAGCCCTTTGCTTCCGCGCTCAACGGCGCTGGGCGGTGGCCGCGATAGTGCGGGAACGCGCGCTTCATCACCATGTTGGCGCCGTGACCCGCGATATCCATGAGCGCGCGGCGGCGCATGTCTGTTCCCACCGGTGGGTGGTCTGCGTGGTCCAGCGCTGGTGCGTTCCTATATAGCTCGCTCACGCCTGCCGTAGTGCCGGGCATATGGGAGAAGCCGTTGCTGCCGCCTGCCTCCATCGTCACATTGCCGGGGCGGATGTACCCTTCATCGAACACATAAACCGTGAGGCCAAGCTCTTCCGCGACCGCGCACGCCTCGCGGTGGATGGGACGGCAATCGCCAAACAGCAGAAGGGTATCGATACCCTCGCGCGTAACAAGATCACGGTAAAAGTCGGCAAGGGCGCCGGGGCGGTCGGTGAAGCGGTGCTGTTTCACCCCGTCCTCGTCCTTTCCGCGAAAGATATGGTCTGCGCCGCAGAAGTTCAGCCGGTGGGCTGAGTGTCCACGTGCGACAAGGGCGGCGCCAAGCTCGGCAAAGAAGGGGGTGGCGAGGCCTTGGAGAAACAGTATCGTGCGGCGCGGTGGCAGCTCCGGTCGGGTCGCGGTGTCGGCTTCAGTACCTGCGGCCATGGTGAATACTGCCTCTTGGGGTGAATGTTTGGTGAATGACTGTTCATCATAGGTTCATGCCAGCCGTAGCAAAAGCAACCCCGCGTTTCAAACGCTTTTGGATGGGGCAGTGACCGTTCGGAACTGTGCTGTTGGTGCATCAAAAGCGATAGGAATGCAGAAAACCTAAAAAAAATATTAAGTAAAATTTGATATGGAAAATTGACCTTAGAGGAAAGTGTGTTTAATCATATATCGCTGATTATGCGAAAGAATTTTTGTTTTTCGAGTATGTTGTGAAGTGGTCTTGGTTGTCTGCAAGGCATTGTTTTCATTGCTATGAAACAGAATACCAGGGCTTAGGGGGGTATCGACCGGTTGTATCGGGCTTGCGCTGTCAGTTAATAAACTGTAAAAGGCCGCCGTTTTCGGAGTTGTGCGAAGCGGGGTCTGCAAAGCCTCTTCATGCTATTCCGGTGACACCTTAAAAGCACCAAATTGCCACATTTGTATCTTGTAGTGCTTCGCGTTGGCAATCTGGTCGGGCAATAACAAATACTAAAAGAGCTTGGGGATTTTATATGAAAAGCTCCGCGGACGAGACAAAATCTCGCGAGAATATTATTGACCTTCCCAATAGCGTGAAGGCGGATCTTAAAGATACTCTTGAGAATATTGGTTCCAGTTTTCTGAAGCAGGGTCAGGCCCTTGAGCGGCTTTCCCAGACCTATGACGAAAATTCCTACCGCGAAGCTATCAGGCTTGCCCTGCAGACCCGCGGCCACATCATCGTCATCGGTATGGGTAAGTCGGGACACGTAGCGCGTAAGATTTCCGCGACGCTGGCCTCGACCGGCACGCCTTCCTTCTTCTTGCATCCGGCTGAAGCATCGCATGGCGACCTTGGTATGGTCACGGCGGACGACACGCTTCTCCTGATCTCCTACTCAGGCGAGACGCAGGAAATTGTTCAGTTGCTGCCGTCCCTCAAGGCTTTTGGCAACAAGATCATCGGCATCACCGGCGCCAAGTCTTCGACGCTCGGTCGCGCGTCCGATGTTGTGCTTGAAATTCCGATCGCTGAGGAAGTGTGCCCCAACAACCTTGTGCCGACGACCTCGATCGTTGTGACGGTTGCCATTGGTGACGCGCTCGCGATTTCGCTGATGCAGCTCCGTGATTTCCACGCGAAGGATTTTGCTCGCTACCATCCGGGTGGATCGCTTGGCCGTCGCCTGCTGATGAAGGTCGAGGATGTGATGCTCACCAACAGCGTGCCGGTGGTAACGCCAGGCATGGTGCTCCTTGAGCTTGCGGCTGAAATGGCCGGTGGCCCGGCGGGTGTTGCTGTGGTGGTGGACGAAGACAAGAAGCCGATTGGTGTTGTGACCAAGGGCCAGCTCGGCGTTGCGCTCCGCGTGACACGCCGCGTGCGTGAAGTTGCCGCACACCAGTGTATGAGTAAAGAGTTCTCGGTTATCCGTAAGAATGTTATCGTTGACGAAGCAGAGAGCATGATGCGCGCCGACGAGGTGAAATTCCTTGTGGCGGTTGACGAAAACGGCCGTTACGCCGGGATCTACAAACACGGAGACTGATAATTGGCAACGCGTGAGCGAGGACAGTTAGGACGGCACGTCCGGTCTGCTTTCGCGGTGCAGTCGGGTGTCGTGTTTGCGCTTGCGGTGCGCGAGATGTACCGCAGGTTCGGCGAATACAAGCTCGGTGTCTTGTGGGCGCTTCTCGAGCCCATGTTGATGATTATCGTCTTCATGTTGCTGTTTGGTGCCCGCGGCCGTGGCGAGTTTGGTTTTATCGAACCGCCCCTTTTCATTCTTGCTTCTTTCCTGCCGTTCAAGGTTCTTTTCACCAAAAGCCTGCAAGCGGTGAATACGGCTGGGCGTGCCATGGGGCCATTTTCCATGCTGCGGCAGGTTGGTCTTTTTGACCTTATGGTCGCGCGGGTGTTGCTGACCGGGGTGACGGCAGTTCTTGCGCTTGTTATCATTATGCTTGGCCTTGCGTGGTTCGACTACGACCCTATCCCAGACCATATGCTTGAGACCTTCGGCGGATTTGTGATGATCACGCTGTTCGGCTTTGCCATTGGCATTATCTTCTGTGTGGCGGGCTCGTTCGCGAAGGAAATGGACAAGGTCACCGGGCTTATCAACCTGCCGCTTCTTTTCTTGTCGGCTGTGTTTTACCCAATGACCATGGTGCCGGAACCGTACCGCAGCTATCTTGCCTACAACCCGCTTGTTCATGTGATGGAATGGATTCGCGAAAGCTGGTTTACCCACTACACCAGCCCTGTGATTGACCTTGAATATACCACCACCTGGCTCATTTGCCTGTGGGCTTTGGCCATGGCGAGCTACCGGGTGCGTTGGCGCAGGATTATTGCGGCATGATTACTGCCGAAGGCATTACCAAGTCTTATGTGCGCAAGAGTGGCCGGAAAACCATTTTCCGTGACCTGTCATTTGAGGTGCCACGAGGCGAGAACCTTGCCATTCTGGGCGGCGCGGGCACGGGCAAAACTTCGCTCATCAATATGATCGGCGGCATCGATTTTCCGGACCGCGGCCGCATCCGGCGCCATGGTTCCATTTCCTGGCCCTTTGGCCAGATGCGGTACGAGCGCGGCATGACGGTTTCGCAGCACATCAGGTTCCTGTGCCGTGTGGTTGGCGAAAAGGATTTTGCCCGTGTTGAGCGCGAAGTGCGGGAGCTGACCGGCTATAGTCGTGAATTTCTGCACCCAGCCAGCGAGCTCAATCAGCCTGACACGCGGCGCCTGTCACTGGCGCTCAGCCTTGCGTTTTCTTTTGATATTATGCTGTTTGACGGCAAGCCACTTTTCAATCAGGTTGAAAACGGCGAGGCCTATGAGGCCAAGCTTGAGGAAAAACTGAAACAATCTGCTGCTGTTATTGCCACCAAGGCCCCGCAGCAGGTGGACGCATCCTATAAGTATTTTCTGGTGCTGGACGGAAGCTCCGGGCAGTTGTATGACAAACGGAAGGTTGCCGTTGAGGCATACAGGGGAATAAACAAAGATATTGTTGCCGAGGAAGCTGGAGTGGAACCAGCTGACGAAGAGCAAGATAAAGCTTGGGGGCTTTCGTGAATTTACCAACTAAGCCGGTCAATCAGGCGGCCGAATTCCTTCGGGCGCAGAAACCGTTCTTCTGGGTTATCGCAGCCTGGTTTATATGTTTCCTGTATTTTGTGCTGATCGCCTCCAACCGCTATGCGCCTGAGGTGCAGGTTTATGTGAAATCGGTAAAGATGCAGCAGTCGTCTGAGCTAAGCGCGCTGTCAGTGCTGACGGGTGTACCAACCACCACATCGGATATTGCGCTCCTGCAAAGCTACATCCATTCGCACGACCTTCTGACGACCCTCGATCAGAAGATCGGCCTCAAGGCACATTACCAGTCGGACGAATGGGACATGATCTCGCGCCTTTCATCAAGCGCGACCGAAGAGGACTTCCTCGACTATTACCGTGATCATGTGACGCTCGATCTTGACGACCATTCGGGTATTCTCTCCATCAAGGCGGAAGCTTTTACGCCTGAATATGCGCTCGAGCTGACGAACCAGATTCTTCTTGAGGGCGAAGCTTTCATCAACAAGGTGGGGCAGGACATTGCCGTCAAGGAAATCCGTTTCGTAGAAGGGGAACTGAGCCGCGCCCGTGCTGACCTTGAAGAGCGTGAACGCGCGCTTCTTGCCTTCCAGTCCCAGTATCAGATGCTGAGCCCGAAGGCGGAAGGTGAAGCTTTCCAGCAAGTCATGACCAGCATGCGCTCTGAACTCGTGCGCCTGCGCGCCGAGGAAAAGGTGCTCATGAGCTACCTCAATGAGAGTGCGCCGGAAGTTGTGGCCGCCCGCGCCCGTATCAAGGCAATCGAGGATCAGCTCGCCACCGAACAGGGCAAGCTGAGCACCAGTGGATCCGGGGCCGACAGCAAGACAATCGGCGAAGTGAACCTTGATTACCGCGAACTGGAAATGCGGCTTGAATTTGCCACGCAGGTATACAAGTCAGCTTTCGCAACGCTGGAGCAGACCCGGGTGGAAGCATACCGCAAGCTCAAGCACCTTGTGATCGTGCAGGCGCCCACGCTGCCAGATGAGGCAGCCTATCCGCGCAAGATCTACCAGCTTCTGACCATCTTTGTATTTATGACGCTCGCATACGGCATCACTGCACTTATTATTGCGACGGTAAGGGAACACCGCGATGTATAGCACAGCCAAAGAAGCCTCACAGGCACTCCGCTTTTCCGTGAGCGCGCTCAAAGACTTCTGCTTTGTGCTTGCGCTGACCCTGGCAGCCGCTCTGTTCCTGGCCGGCAACGCCTCAGCCCAGATGAACACGGTCAGCCAGGAAGCTCGCCCGGCGGCGACCGGGGAAACCCGGGCGCTTGAAGGGCACCGCGTGTTCGGTGACTGGATTTTCGACGGCCAGTTCTCGCAGCAACAGTTCACCGGCTTCAACCCGGACTACCGGGTGGCAACAGGTGACCAGATCAACATCCAGCTTTGGGGTGGTTTCAGCTTCCAGGGTGCGGTGCCGGTGGATAATCAGGGCAACATCTTCCTGCCCAAGGTTGGTCCGGTGAAAGTGCGCGGCGTGCGCAACGCCGATGTGAACGAAATGGTGACCGAAGCGGTTCAGACCGTCTTCAAAAATAACGTGGGTGTATACGCTGCTCTTGCGGAAGCCGAGCCGGTAAAAGTTTTTGTGACAGGCTTTGTGCTGAAGCCGGGGCTTTATGCCGGTCACTCGTCGGACAGTATTCTGCGCTTCCTTGACCTTGCCGGCGGGATTGATCCCGCACGCGGCAGCTACATCTCGCTTGAACTGTTGCGGAACGGTGAGCAGATCAAAAGCTTCAACCTCTATGACTTCATCTTTGCCGGCCAGTTGCCGTCGCTTCAGCTTTTTGACGGTGATACCTTGCTGGTGAAAAGCGTGAAGGCGCAGGTTGGTGTGCTTGGTATGGTGCAGAACCCGTTTGTGTTTGAATTTGCTGAAAGTCCCGTTGCTGTCAGCGATATTCTTGACATGGCGCGCCCTACCTCGCGGGCGACCCATATCCGCATTCACCGCAATAACCGCACCAAAGAGGAAGTGGATTATTATTCGCTTTCCAAGCTTGATGGTGTGGTTGTTGAAGCCGGGGATGTGATTGAAGCAACGTCGGATAAAATGCCCGGCACCATTGCCGTGCGTGTGGAAGGCGAGCACCTGAGCCGTCAGGAATATATCCTGCCTTATGGTGCCAAGCTTTCTGACGTGCTGTCCCAGATCGATCTGTCGCCAAATGCGGAGGCGGATGCCATCCAGCTTTTCCGCCCCAGTGTGAAGGCGCGCCAGAAAGAAATGTTGATGGCGCAGCTTCAGGCGCTTGAAAGCAGCGTGCTGACCGCGCGCTCCAAAACCAATGAAGAGGCGCAACTGCGCCAGCGCGAAGCGGAACTGGTGCTGCAATGGGTGGAGCGTGCCCGCAACATTGAGCCGCGTGGCCAGGTTGCGCTTGGTGGCTCGCGCCAGGTCAGGGATGAAATTCTGCTGGAATCGGGCGACATTATTCGCATCCCGCGTCGTAGCAACCTTGTAATGGTGCATGGTGACGTGCTGTTCCCAAGCGCCATGGCGTTTGAAGAGAAGCGCACAACACAGGATTATATCGATATGGCAGGTGGCTTCGTACAAGGAAAGGGTGACGCGAACGTGCTGATCCTGCACCGCGACGGCACCTTCGATAAACTGGACAAGGGTGACCTTGATAGTCGCCGCATCTCCATCAATCCAGGCGATGAGATTTTTGTGCTGCCGCGCGTGCAGACCAAAGATTTCCAGCTTGCGAAAGATGTGGTGGGTGTACTGTATCAGATCGCTGTGTCGGCGGGTGTACTCCTGCGACTTTGATGCCGCAGGATATCAGGTGTGAACAATTTGTGTAGAATGTCGCATAATCTGTAACCTTTGTGACACGCTATTCGAAATAAGGTGCATCTGACCCCCGGTGACGGGAGTGAATACTTGTTATTGAGTAAAAACGTTTGGTTTAATTGCACAGTATTGCTCTGAAACAGGTGTTTTGGTGCGTATCTGGTTGACAATGTGCAACTTATATAGTTAGCGAGTGTCTTGGGGGGTGGATACATGCACCCATGAATTGGACCTCGAAGGGCTTTTAGGAGGAACACTATGGCTACAAATATTGAGTTCGGTACGACCGGTAACGACTCGATGTTCGGTACGGACGCTGACGACATCTACACGGGTGCCGGCGGTAACGACCAGATTTCGGGTGGTACGGGTAACGATACCCTTTCGGGTGACGATGGCAACGACACTGTAGACGGCGGCGCGAACGATGACGTTCTGTCCGGCGGTGCAGGCGATGACCGCGTAGTTGGCGACGATGGCAATGACAGCGTTTCCGGCGGCGACGGCAATGACACAGTTTCCGGTAACGTTGGCGACGATACTGTCTCCGGCGGCGCTGGTAACGACGAAGTTTATGGCGCTGGCGGTGCAGACGTTCTGACCGGCGGCGACGGCAACGACACGGTAGACGGCGGCGACGACGCTGACGACATCTCCGGCGGTAACGGCGACGACACCCTGATCGGTGGCGAAGGCGATGACACGCTGGACCCGGGTCTTGCTTCTTCTGCTTCTGCAGTAGAAATGATCGACGCTGGTAACGGCGACGACGTAATCTACGACGGCTCTGGCCGTGACAGCGTAGACGGCGGTGCTGGTGATGACACCTTCATCATCGACGACGAAATCAACTCGGTATCTGACGTAACCTCTAACGGTACGGTTATCGACACTGATGGCGACGGCAACACCGACGTTCTCGCAAACGTAGAAATCCTTCAAGCTGACAACGTCACGATCGACATCACCGGTGACGACGACGTGTTCTTCGGCTACACGCACACGCTGTCTGCAGACGCAGGCGACGATGCAACTGGCTCGAACTACAACGACGACGTTCTGGTTTGGGACGCTGCCAACTCTGACCTCGTGACCACGGGCACCTACGGCGCTGAGTGGGGCATCACGGAAGTTGATGGCACGGCAGTTGATTCGAACGGTGACACGGTTGCAGTAAACAACGGCGTTGTAACGGTTATCGATACCGACAGCGACGGCAACCTCGACAGCGTTATCTTCACGGCTGACGAAGACCTTGCGAACGAGAACGATGACGTTGAAGACAGCTTCTCGATCACGCTCGCAAACGTAGCGAACGACGACATCACGGTTTCGATGGATGTTGAGACGACGGTTACGGAAGACCAGGTCTATGACGCTGCTGAAGGCGGTTCGACCCTCACGGGTGACGCAGACGCAGAAACGTTCAACGGCGGCAACGGCGACGATCGCTTCATTGGTAACAATGGCGACGACACGATGACCGGTGGTAACGGCGACGACACGCTGAACGGCGGCAACGGTGCAGACAGCCTGATGGGCGGTTCTGGCAACGACAAGCTGTGGGGCGGTGCAGGTGCAGACAGCCTTTCGGGCGGTACGGGCAACGACGAGATCGGTGCTGGTGCAGGCGACGATACGGTTGATACCGGCACGGGTTCCGACACCGTATACGGTGGCGACGGCAACGACGACATCACCGTTGGTGGTGGTGGCAACTCGGTTGTTTGGGCAGGCGCAGGCCTCGACACGATCGTAGCTGGTAACGGCGACGATGTGATCGGTGCGGGCGACGGCAACGACGACGTGACTGCAGGCGCTGGCGACGACACGATCTACGGCGGTAAAGACAGCGGTCTTGACACGCTGCGTGGTGGTGACGGCGACGACCTGATCTTCGGCGGCAAAGGCAACGATGCTGTATCCGGTAACGCCGGTGATGACGAAGTCTACGGCGGCGACGGCGCAGACAGCGTATACGGCGCAGCAGGCGAAGACACCCTCTGGGGTGGCGCAGGCAACGACACCGTATGGGGCCAGGAAGGCGACGACACGATCTGGGGTGGCGCAGGTAACGACGACCTCTCCGGTAACGACGACGACGACTGGATCAACGGCGGTGACGGTGTTGACACGCTCTCTGGCGATGCTGGCAACGACACGCTCGACGGTGGCGCAGGCGACGACGAAGTTATGGGCGGTGCCAACGACGACGTGGTATCCGGTGGCGCAGGCAACGACGATGTTGACGGCGGCGCAGGCGACGACGAAGTGAACGGCGATGCAGGCGATGACACCCTCGCAGGTGGCGCAGGCGACGACACCATCAACGGCGGCGACGGCGATGACTTCATCGTTGGCGGCACGGATGATGACGCTCTCTGGGGCGGCGATGGTGCGGACACCTTCGACTTCACGACCGGTCACGGCAACGACGTTGTCTACGACTTCAACGTGGACGAAGACACGCTCGACCTGAACGGCATGGTCTCGAACTTCGCTGAGCTTGACGCGGAAGACTCGACCCTGAACGGTGAAGCAGGTGTGCTCCTGAGCACGACAACCGGTAACACCATCTTCGTGGTCGGTGTATCCGCTGCTGAAATCGCTGCGGCGATCGAGCTCTAAGCC